>NZ_JBWLPW010000001.1:0-1141546 GCF_056521845.1 Pseudomonas sp. PF05
CCAGATCAACGGCACCTACGGCTACCTGACCCTGGACGCCAACGGCAACGCCGTCTACCACAGCAACCCCGACTCTGTCGGCACCCCAGGCGCGACCGATGTGTTCACCTACACCGTGCGCGATGCCGACGGTGACGAAAGCACCACCACCATCAGCATTGACGTGCACAACAGCTGCCTCATCGCAGAAACCGACCACGACATAACGGTCTACGAAAAAGCCCTCGACCTGACCCAGGACGGGCAGGACCTGGCCCCTGGCACCGTCACCGGCAGCGACCCGAGCGCCACCAGCGAAACCGCCAGCGGCACTTTGGTCGGTTCAGTCAGCGGTGCCACTGGCGCCGTCACCTTCACCCTGGTAGGCAACGCCAACGGCGCCTACGGTCAACTGTCGCTCCAGCCTGATGGTTCGTACACCTACACCCTGACCTCGCCAGCCACGACCACGCCCCAGGCCAACGATGGCCCGAACGTGCTGAGCGAAAGCTTCACCTACCAGGCCACGGATTCCCTGGGCAACAGCACCACCGGCAGCCTGGTGGTCAGCATCGTCGATGATGTACCAAAGGCCGTTGCGTCCGAGCGTTCGGTCACGGCGGTGCAGATCGACTCGAACCTGCTGATCGTGCTCGACGTGTCCGGCAGCATGGCCGATGACTCCGGTGTGCCAGGGCTTTCGCGGTTGGACCTGGCGAAACAGGCAATCAGCGCCTTGCTCGATAAATACGATGACCTGGGGGATGTGAAAGTCCAGCTCGTGACGTTCAGCAGCAGTGCCACCGACCAGACGTCGGTGTGGGTCGACGTGGCGACTGCCAAGTCGCTTCTCTCAAGCCTGTCGGCGGGTGGCGGGACCAACTACGATGCGGCGGTGGCGGCGGCCAAGACGGCGTTCGTCACGTCCGGGCAACTGACCGGGGCGCAGAACATCGGCTACTTCTTCTCCGATGGCAAACCCACCTCGGGCCAGGAAACCGGTGCGGCAGATGAAGCCGCATGGAAAGCCTTCCTCGACGCCAATGGCATCAAGAACTACGCCATCGGCCTGGGCAGCGGCGTCAGCAACGCCCACCTCGACCCGCTGGCCTACGACGGCAGCGCCCACACCAACACCAATGCGGTAGTGGTCACCGACCTGAACCAGCTCAATTCGGTGCTCTCCGGCACCGTGCAAGGCGCGCCGGTCACTGGCAACCTGCTGGGCGAGGGGGGCTCGTTCGGCGCCGATGGCGGGTTTGTCAAAAGCCTGGTGGTCGATGGGACCACGTACAGCTATGACCCGACGGCCAACGGTGGCCAGGGTGCCCTGAGCGCCAGCGGCGGGGTCAACCATGGCAGTTTCAATACGACCACCAACACGCTGAGCATTGCCACCGCCCACGACGGTACCCTGGTGGTCAACCTCGATACCGGTGCGTTCAGCTATACCTCCCAGACCGCCACCAGCACATTGATCACCGAAAACATTGGCTACACCATCAGTGACAACGATGGCGACCTGGCCAGTTCCAACCTGGTGATCAACGTCGTGCCCAACAGCCCGCCCGTGGCGATGGACGACAACATCATCACCAACGTGCTGTCAGGCAACATCGTGGTACCGGGCGAATTGCTGCTGGGCAACGACAGCGACGCCAACGGCGATCCGCTCACGGCCTCACCCACCAGTTTCAATACCGGTTGGACCGCCAAAGGCGGGGACTTCACTGGCAGCACCGGCACGGTCAGCTTCACCGGTAACAACGTGCAGTCGATCAACCTCAATCGCAGCGCCTTCGTCGCCAATGCCGCGAGCATGACGGCGGTGCTGGTGGTCAGCGGTGCGCTGGGTGCGGTTTCCAACAATAATGTCAACGATGAAGACCGCCTCAACATCAGTCTCAAGCAGGGTGAAACCCTGACCTTGGACCATAACCTGGCGGGCGGTCGTATCACCCTCGAGTACTCTCTCAATGGCGGGCCTTTCATTGCGATCAGCGACGGCGCTTCGTTCACTGCCGCGGCGGATGGCAACTACCAGATCCACGTCACCAACATCGCCAATGGCAGCGGTGGCAACCCCAACGGCGCGGAAAACTATCAACTGACCATGACCGTCAACTACGCAGGCGCCCAGGACAGCACGCCGGATTATCATGGCAGCTACACCGCCAGCGACAACCATGGCGGTAGCGACAGCGCGGCGGTGGGCATCAGCTACCAGGCGGGCCATACGCTGACGGGCACCACCGGGGACGATGTGTTGATCGCTGGCGACGGTGACAACACCCTTAATGCGGGCGACGGCAACGACATACTCAGCGCTGGCTCGGGCAACAACACCCTGCACGGCGGGGCAGGCAATGACTTGCTCTACAGCGGCACGGGCAACGACTTGCTCGACGGGGGGGCGGGTAACGACACGGCGAGCTATGCCCACGCGACCGCCGGGGTCACGGTGAACCTGGGACTGTTGGCGGCGCAGAACACCGTAGGCGCCGGCACCGATACCCTGACTGGCATCGAAAACCTGGTCGGCTCGAACTTCAACGATACCCTCACCGGTGACGGCGCCAGTAACCGCATCAACGGCGGATTGGGCCATGACGTGCTCAATGGCGGTGGCGGCGATGACCTGCTGATCGGCGGCCTGGGCAACAACACGCTCACTGGCGGCAGCGGTGCCGATACCTTCCAATGGCAGGCAGGCAACAGCGGCCACGACGTGATCACCGACTTCACCCCCGGCCTCGATAAACTCGACCTGTCCCAACTGTTGCTAGGGGAGAACGGCAGTGCGGCATCGCTGGACGACTACCTGCACTTCTCCGTTACCGGCAGCGGTGCATCGCTTGTGACCAGCATCGACGTCAGTGCCATTGCCGGTGCTACACCGAACCAGACCATCGACCTGGCCGGCATCAACCTAGCCAGTCATTACGGCGTTACCCCGGGAGCGGACGGGATGATCGCGGGCGGGGCGGATACCGCGACCATCATCAACGGAATGCTCAACGATCATTCCTTGAAGGTGGACACCGTGTGAGTTGAGCTGAAACGACAAAACCCGGCGACGTGCCGGGTTTTGTCTGCTACGGGGAGTGATACTTCACCCCCGCAAATCAAAGGCGCGTTCTTATCCATTGAGTCAGACGAAATGGATTATCCAGCTCAGCGAAGTCATTGTTCCGTTCAAATACTGGGCTTGCACCCGGCACTCCTTGCGGCCCGGACCGCTTATGGTAAACGGCGCCGTCGTCCAATGGCCTTCGCTGTCCGCGACGCGTTCCACGCCGGCGGGTTGACCATCGACGAAGATGACCAGGGACATGCCGGGCAGTGCAAAGCCGCTGAAATGGGCGGCCCCGGCGGTGGTGGTGCCGCCATTGGGTACGTGTTCGCCGTTGCTGTCAATCATTGTCAGGATACTGGGCCGCAGTCGTTGCCAGACCCAGATCGTCTTGATCTGATAGTCGTTGCCATCCCCTGATGCGGTAGCGTTCTTGATTCGGAAATCAACCTCGGCATTCGCCGTCGCTTTCAGCGTACCCGCAAGGTTCGTCCAATTTTGGGTAAGGGGCGTTGGCGGGAACATTTCTCCTTGCGAGGTGTTTGTTTCCAGGTTGAGCGACGGTGTGGCGGGGGTCGGGGTTACGATTCGACGGGTCCTGATGGCGAACTCATAGTCCGCTCCAGCGAGGACCGCGAATGGCCGGTGCAAAATGATGCCGTGGCTGTTGTTGGTATACGTCATGTTTTGCAACAGCCACCCGTCTGCTGGGTCATTCACGCGCACCAGGTCCCTACCGTCACTCGCAGCAGGACCTTTTGCCCAGTTATCGTAGCCGGCGGCGAATGTCGATTGATAATTCAGAGCCTGGTAAACAACCAATGGCCAGGAATTTGAAGAGGTTCCCGTTCCTGCGTATCGCGCCGTCAAGGCAATACTGCCCGCCCTCAAAGGCGTACTGGTTACACATCGCCAGACGCCGGCGGCATCGCTGCGTGTAGTACCCACCGGCGTGGCCCCCTCGAAAAGGTCCACATTGGTGGATGGAGTTCCTTTCCCGTGCACCACCACCTGCCGATACGGCGTGCTTGAAATCTGAGGAATGTCATTGCCATTACCGTCCTCCACCCGATCGATCCGCAGCTCGACGTTCGCGCTTTGTACGGTGAAACGCCAGGCGTTGGAGGTCAATCCTTCGCCATACTGGGCGACTGCCGTGAAACTGAGTAACCCGATCGGCAGTCCGGTAGCCGTATAGGTCCAGGTGCCGGTGGGACTGGCAGTGATGGTTCCCAAGGGCGTCTGATCGCGGAAAAAATCCATTGCCCCGCTCGGTTGCGCGGTGCCGGTGAAGGCGACGGTGGTATCGGTGGTGATGCCGTCGTTTTCGATGGGCCCGTTGGCACCTGCCGCTGCGCTGATGATCGGTTTTGAGACGGTGTCGAGGTGAATATCAAGATAATGGGTCTCCGACTGATTGGAGTTCCCCAACTGGTCCGTCACCCTGAATTGGAGCGCTGTATACGGGTCGTTACCGGCCTGTAGGAAGGTCTCGGTAAACAGTGTGCGCGTCACCGGTATCGAACCCGCCGGCACTTCAAATGGAACGTTCACATCGCCCAATAAGAAGTTGATGCGGTCATGGTTTCGCCGATTTGAGTAGGTGAAACCGAACTCCACACCTTGAGCTGCCCGCTCGGCACTGACTCCGTCCGTAATGACATCCGGCGGGATCACCAGATTCAGCCCTTGGGGTGCAGGCTCACCGGGTGCCCTCAGGTGATACAGCACTGTCAGGTCCCTCGAAGTTTCGCCGTTTTGACTGGGGCGGCTCACCTTGTAATACAACCGATTCACACCATTCAGTAACCGCCCATGGGGTACATGCAACTCCATGCGCAGTTGTTCCTCCCCGGGTCCCACGTTCTTGCCATCCACGGGGAACGGATCGTCATTGATGTACAAATCAGCTCGATCATCCACAGCCATCGTCCAGGAACGTCGCTGCAGCTCGGTCCATGGATCGATCAGGCATCTCAGGCCGCGAGGTTGATCGTCGTAGAGACTTTTGGGTATGCCACCTGCCGCGATACCGGCCGGTTGCACGGGCGTCACCCAACCCAAAATGATCACGGGGTATAAATCGAACAGTTCGTTCAGAGTGGAGGATTGGATGTCCATGTTGTTTTCCTGATAGGGGCGCGCGCGGGCTTCCAGCGTCAGGAGTAATCAGACATCTGGTTGGAAGGTTTGGCTACTGTCAGGATTGACAGGTGCGGGGGTGGCTTGGACGAACGGTTGGGCCAGCGAGGGGGGGCGAATAGAAATGGTTTTTCAGGATCTATGCAGGGTCTTCTGCCTGAGGATATAGATCGTCACCAGCACCGCACTGGTGAGCATGAACCCCCGCGCCCACGGCAGGGGCACCAGGTAGCAGGAAAAGAGGATGCTCACCCACATCAGCCCGATGGCGTAGACCTTGCCTTTGAGCGGAATACCGTTGCCGCTGAGGTAGTCGCTGATCCAAGGGCCGAGGCGGGGATGACTCACCAGCCAGCGGTAGAAGCGCGGCGAGCTGCGGGCGAAACAGGCCGCCGCCAGCAGCAGGAAAGGGGTGGTTGGCAGTACGGGGACGAAGATGCCGATGACCCCCAGCGCTACGCTCAGCCAGCCGATGGCCAACAGAACGTAACGCAGGATCAGCGGGCGAGTGCCAACTGGCGAGGGCACCCGGTCACTCAGTGGTGGCGAGGCTTGAGGATCGCCGGTTTTTCGTCCGGTGCGTTGCACAGCAGGTACAAGGCGGTAAGGGCTTCGGGGATCTGGACGATCATGTCGTCCATCAGGTTGGCGTCGGCGGCGATGTCAGAAAATTCCGGTTGCTCGTCGAACAGGCCGGAACCGACCATGATCGGCAGCAGCATTTCGCTGACTTCCTCTTCGGCGGTTTCGAACCAGGCGGCTTCGCGCAGGAACACGCCTTCCATGAAGCCGATGCACCAGCCACGCAATTCCGAATCGTCCGGGTCATCGCCCAGGTCCAGGTCGCATGGCAGTTCGAATTCTTCGTCGGAAGCCAGTTGGCGGGCGATGTGGGCCTTGAGGCCGACCAGCGTGGCTTCGATTTCGGCACGCTGGGCTTCGTCGCTGTAATGCGGCTCTTCGGCAAACAGGGCATCGATCCACTCACGGTCCGGCACCGTTTCTGCGCAGATGGACAGGGCGGTCAGATAGCCGTGAGCGGCCACGTAGTCCAGCGCCTCTTCGTGCAGCTCATCGGCGTCGAGGAAGACTTGCAGGCGGGTCAGTTGCTCAGCGAAGGACATTACGGGCTACCTTGGGGAATAAACAATGCGGGAATTCTAGGCCTTCTTGAGCCCCCAAGCCAGCCGCGTGGCGTATTTGCCTCTACTTGGGCGCACGAGCGGACCTCGATCCCTGTAGGAGCTGCCGAAGGCTGCGATCTTTTGATCTTGATCTTTCGGTTTTCGCTTGAGGCTCGATTGGCTGGGGAAAGATCGCAGCCTCGTTGCACTCGGCAGCTCCTACAGGGCGCATGGCGTGCAATCGCCTACTTGATCACCTCCTGTCAGCAGCCACCTTTGCAACGAAGGCCTCGGGTATACTGCCGCGTTTTGTGATGCCCTGCGGCGTCCCGCCGGTTCGAAACGCGCACTTACGATTCGCCGGTGCAGCTTTTGTGGTTCTGAACCAGCCTTGCAGGGATGTTTCGGTGATTTTTGGAGTTTCTATGCTCGAACAGGCTCAACGCGTCCTCAAGGACATCTTCGGCTACGACAGTTTCCGTGGCCGCCAGGGTGCCATTATTGAGCGCGTGGCCAGCGGTGGCGATGCCCTCGTGCTCATGCCCACCGGCGGCGGCAAATCCTTGTGCTTCCAGGTACCGGCGCTGTTGCGCAATGGCCTGGCGGTGGTGGTTTCGCCGCTGATCGCATTGATGGACGACCAGGTCGCGACCCTCGAGGAATTGGGGGTTGCCGCCGCTTCGCTGAACTCTACCCTCAGCGCCGAGCAGCAGCGGGACCTGGCGACGCGTATCAAGCGCGGCGAAGTGAAGATGTTGTACCTGGCCCCGGAGCGCCTGGTGCAGCCGCGCATGCTGGCGTTCCTGCAGAGCCTGGAAATCGCCCTGTTCGCCATCGACGAAGCCCACTGCGTGTCCCAATGGGGCCACGATTTCCGACGCGAATACCTGCAACTGGGGCAACTGGCGGAGCTGTTCCCCGACGTGCCGCGCATCGCCCTGACTGCCACCGCCGACAAGCGCACCCGCGAGGAAATCGTCGAGCGCCTGCACTTGCAGAACGCCGAGCGGTTCCTGTCCAGCTTCGACCGTCCCAATATTTTCTATCGCATCGTACCCAAGGAGCAGCCGCGCAAGCAGTTGCTGGCGTTTCTCTCCGAACGCCGCAGTGATGCCGGCATCGTCTATTGCCTGTCGCGCAAGAAGGTCGATGAAGTGGCGGCGTTTCTGTGTGAGCAAGGGTTTCCGGCGTTGCCGTATCACGCCGGCCTGCCCAACGACCTGCGGGCCTATCATCAGAAGCGCTTCCTCAACGAGGAAGGCCTGATCATGGTGGCCACCATTGCGTTCGGCATGGGCATCGACAAGCCCAACGTGCGTTTTGTCGCGCACCTGGACCTGCCCAAGTCCCTCGAGGCGTACTACCAGGAAACCGGGCGTGCCGGCCGTGACGGCTTGCCGGCCGATGCTTGGATGGCCTACGGCCTGCAAGACGTGGTGATGCTCAAGCAGATGTTGCAGAACTCCGAAGGCGACGAGCGCCACAAGCGCCTGGAACAACACAAGCTCGACGCGATGCTCTCGCTGTGCGAGGAAACCCGCTGCCGTCGCCAGACCCTGCTGGCCTACTTTGACGAAGACATGCCCCAGCCTTGCGGGCATTGCGACAACTGCGTCGATGGCGTGGAAACCTGGGACGCCACCGAACCGGCCCGCCAGGCCTTGTCGGCCATCTTCCGCACCGGCCAGCGCTACGGTGTCGGGCATCTGGTGGACGTGTTGCTGGGCAAGGACAACGAGAAGGTCCGCAACTTCGGCCACCAGCATCTTTCAGTGTTCGGCGTGGGCAAGGCGCGCACCGAGAGTGAATGGCGTTCATTATTCCGACAACTGGTGGCCCGCGGCCTGGCCGACATCGACCTGGAAGGCTACGGTGGCCTGCGTTTGTCCGAAAGTTGTCGGCCCTTGCTCAAAGGCGAGGTCACCCTCGAACTGCGCCGCGACCTCAAGCCGGCAACGGCGGTCAAAAGCAGCAAGAGCCAGGCCAGCCAACTGGTGCGTGGCGAAGAGCGCGATCAATGGGAAGCCTTGCGTGCCTTGCGGCGCAAGCTGGCCGAGGAACACGGCGTCCCGCCATACGTCATCTTCCCCGACTCGACGCTGCTGGAAATGCTCCGCAGCCAGCCCACCTCCCTGGCGGAAATGGCCCGGGTCAGTGGCGTGGGCGCGCGCAAGCTGGAGCGCTATGGCGAAGCTTTCCTCCAGGTACTGGGCGGCGAGGCCGAAGCACCGAAAGCGGTGGCCGATGCGCGCCACGAACTTATCACGCTGGCCCGGGCCGGCATGACGCCATTACAGATCGCCGGGCAACTGCAGTGCTCGGAAAAGAACGTCTACACAATGCTGGCCGAGGCCATTGGCAAACAGCAGTTGTCCCTGGAACAGGCACTGGATCTGCCCGAAGAACTGATGGGGGAGGTGCAGGATGCATTCCTGGATGGCGAAGGCGAGTTACCGCCGGTGTCCGAAGTTGCCGCACTGTTTGTCGGACGGGTTCCCGAAGGCGTGCTGTATTGCGTCAGGGCTGCATTGCAGTCGGAATTTGAAGTCTGATCAGTGAGTTGCGTTCCTTTAACGATTCAGTACAAGGCGAGCCTTGCTTGAACCCAAAGCTCATGCTTAGCTGACTAATAATTAGTTTTTCTCTATTTCAGATCTGATGAGTTTTTTTATGCCGTTAACCGATCAACACCGTTTTGGCATGCAGTTGGCGCAAATGTCCCGAGGCTGGCGTGCCGAACTGGATCGTCGCCTGGCCGGGCTGGGCCTGTCCCAGGCGCGCTGGCTGGTGCTGTTGCACCTGGCCCGTTTCGAACAGGCGCCGACCCAGCGTGAACTGGCCCAGAGCGTCGCCGTCGAAGGCCCGACCCTGGCCCGGCTGCTCGACAGCCTGGAAACCCAGGGGCTGGTGCAGCGCCAGGCCGTGGCCGAGGACCGCCGGGCCAAGAAAATCGTGCTCTGCGCACCGGCCCTACCGTTGATCGAACAAATCGAAACCATTGCCACGCAACTGCGTCGTGAGCTGTTCGAAGGTGTCGACGAAGCGGACATGCGCGTGTGCATGCGGGTCCACGGGACGATCCTGGCCAACCTGGAAAAATCCTGAGGTATATCCCTGGCGCCAGACTTTTGAGATTCGGCGATTAGCGAACTATAACCAGTACTAAGTGATCGTATTGGATGCGTTTACGCTCAGTCTGGCAGTCGAAAGGGATACCCATGCTTGAAAGTTTGCAGTCCACGTTGCGCAGTTGGGTCAACGTGTCGGTCGTCGTGGGTACCCTGGGGTATTCGGCCTTGGCTTCGGCGCTGGGACTTGGCGAGATCACGCTTCATTCCGCCCTGAACCAGCCGTTGCGCGCCGATATCGCCCTGGTCGACGTGACCGGGGTCGGCGAGGGCGATCTGTCGGCCAGCCTGGCGAGCCCGGACGATTTCAGTCGTGCGGGTGTTGAGCGGGTGTTCTTTCTCAATAACCTGCGCTTCACGCCGGTACTGCGCGGGGAGCGCAGCTTCATTCGGGTGACCTCCAGCAAACCGGTGGAAGAACCCTTTCTCAATTTCCTGGTACAACTCGATCAGCCCAACGGGCGTCTGCTGCGTGAATACACCGTGCTGATCGACCCGCCGGGCACACCGGGTATCGTGCCGGCCGGTGACGAACCTTCCGTGGCCCCAGCGTCCGCGGTGCCTGCCATCAAGCCGCCCCCGGCGGTACAGGGCAAGCGTTACACCGTCGTGCCGGGAGACAACCCCTGGCTCATCGCCAAGCGCCTGCATGACGCCGGCAGCAACGCGTCAGTCAATGAGTTGATGCATGCAATCCAGGCCCTGAACCCCGGCAGCGACCGGTTATCCATTGGCCAGCGCTTGTTGCTGCCCGATTCGGCCGTGCTGCCGACGTCGGCTGCAACCCCTGCAGGCCAGGCCCCCGCCGCGTCCGATGAGCAATTGGCCGCCAGCGTGTTGCAAAACCAGCAGCAACAGAAGACTATCGAGCAACTGCAGGCACGGCTTCAGGCCCAGGATGAGGAAATCGCCGGCCAGCGCAAACAGATCACTGAATTACAGACCCGGCTGGCCGAAGTTGCGCCAGCCCCTGTTGTGTCGGTGCAATCGCAACCGACACTCCCTGCACCTGCACCTGCACCTGCACCTGCACCTGCACCTGCACCTGCACCTGCACCTGCACCTGCACCATCACCAGCACCTGCACCGGAGACACAACCGGCTACAGAACCGCTTGCAAAACCAGAGGGTATCAATTGGTCATGGGTGGCGGGGCTGGTGGGCCTCTTGGGGTTGTTGGCGTTGTTACTGTTCGTTCGGCGTCGGCAGCAGCAGGCGGAGGTGGCGCCGGTGACCGGGCATCCCGAGCCGATGCTGGAAGAGGGCAACGAAACCTTTGCAGCACTGCCCGATACGGAGCCGCCGGAGGCCGCGACCTCGTTCAACAACGGGGATGCGCCCCTGGGGGACGTACTGGAGGGCGTCGGAATCTACTTGACCTACGGTCGTTTCACCGAGGCTGCGGGGCTGTTGCGCGCCGCATTGCTGGCGGAGCCGGAACGCACCGACCTGGGCCTCAAGTTGCTGGAGGTACTGGGCAAGCAGGGCGACGTCATCGGTTTCCAGGCTCAGGAACATCATTTATTGGCACAAGGTATCGATGCCGGGACGCTGGAGGAAATCCGCGGGCGCTATCCCAAGGCTGCCGCAATTGCTGCGCCGATCGTGGCATCGGCGCAACCTCAGGTGCCGGCTCTTGCAACCGCACCCACTGCTGAACGTGAGCAGGCGCCCAGTGACGAGTTCGAGTTGGACCTGGATGCATTGTCCATGGAAACCAGCTGGGACCTCGCCGATGCCCAGGACAACACTGCTGGAAAAGATGCGGTTTTACCCCATGCCGCCGAGGGCTTGTCGCTTTCAGGGTTCGACGAGCCGGACCTGCAATGGGAAACGCCACTGGAAACCGAGTCGCTGGATGATGCTTTCCTCGATGGCTTTGCCGACGAAGAACAGTCGCTGGAACTCGAGCCGCTGGCCCTTGAGCCTGTTTCCCTGGACACCACGCCCCCTGAACCTCAGGCCCCGGAACACTCGATCAAGCTGGAACAGGCACAGAATTGCATCGACGATGGAGACCTGAAGACCGCCGTCTCCCTGCTTGAAGAACTGCTCGAGGAGGGCGACGAACCCCTCAGGCAGACTGCCCAGGTGCTGCTGGCCGGGATTCGCTAGTGCTATCGGGGTTGTAGCGGCTGGCCTCATCGTCGGAACGCCGCCCGGAGCAAGCTCGCTCCCACAGGGAACGGCGATTCCGGCTACACCCCGGACCCCATGTGGGAGCGAGCTTGCTCGCGATAGCCGCCTATCAGGCTGTCAAATCCTGTCCAGGCAGCCCATCAAAACGTCTGCCCCAGGTTCAGATACACCGCCTGTTCATCATCGTCGTTAAAGCCATAGCTGAAATTCAGTGGCCCCAGCGGCGTATCGAAACCGAGGAAAATGCTGGCGGCGTTGATGTAGCCGCTGTCGAATTCGTTGTCGTTGTTCCAGGCCCGGCCGCGTTCCAACGAGCCGCCGATGTACAGCGGGAAGTCCAGTGGCAGGTAGGCCCGCGGTGTGAGGCGGCGGTAATACACGGCACGCATCAGGCTGATGTTCTGCCCGGAGACCCCGTCTTCGCGAAAGCCCGACAGTTGCCGTGCGCCGCCCAGCACAAAGCTGGAAGTCACGACCTCGGCAGTGTCCAGTGTTCGGCCGTAGCGCCCGCCCAGGATGAAGGTGTCCGGGCCGCGGCTCAGGGCCTTGTCCAGTTTGAACTCCCATTGGCGATAACGCTGGTCGGAACCCAGCCCCGGTTCGTATTGGCGCCAGGTCAGGCCAATGTCTTCCCCTTCATGGGGAAAATACACGTTGTCGAAGGAATCGAAGGAGTACTTCAGCTCATAGAAACCTTCATTGAAGTTTTCGCTGGGCTGGTCGTGATCACCAATGCGCACATCCGCCTTGCCCCAGGCCTGGCCGACACCGAAGCGGATTTCGCCATTGTTGCTGATCTGGCGGCCCACGTTCAGCCCGAAGCCATAGCGCTCGACGCGATACTGGGCCACCGGATCGTTGTCCAGGATGGCCTCCACGTTGCGCGATTCGAATTGCCCGTAGGGGGCGATGAAGTAGCGCGAGCCGACGTCCAATGGCTGGTAGAACTCGCTGTATAGCTCTTGCTTGTCGCCGATCTGCGCCCGGGTCAGCCATTCGGCGCCCAGGCGATTGATGCCGTTGACCCGATAGCTGGCTCCCAGGTTGAAAGCGCTGTCGCCGCGCATGTCATCCGACAGGCTCAGCCCCAGCCGCAGGTAGTCGGTGCCGGTGCGCCTGCCCCGGGCGCTGATCAGCAGTGTGTGGTCCGGGCCCTTGCGGACCACGCGATATTGCACTTGCTCGAAGTAGTCCAGGCCGTACAGCGTGCCCATGTCGGTCTGCAGGCGGCCCAGGTCCAGCGGTTCACCGATCTGCTGGCGAATGTAGTAGCGAATCACGTCATCGCCGACTTTCGAGTCGTTCTCCACGCGGATGGCGGTGATGACCGGCGTGCGCTCGCTGGGGGTGCGCGCGGCCATGAGTTCGGCGTCGGGGGCCTCGGACGGGCGCAGAGGGGCCAGGCGTGCCTCGAGTATCCGCGTGGCGCGGTAGCCGGCGTCGATCATTTCCCGGGCCTGGCCGAAGTCGGTGGAGCCGAAGCTCGCCAGCGCCGGCTGGATCAGCACGTCGTCTTTTTTCAGGGTTGCCAGTTGCTCTTCGGAGTTGCGCCGGGTCATCAGGGTGGTCGATTGGTTCAGCACGTCGAGCACCGTGACCAGTTGCTTGCGATTGCGCAGGGGCGTACCGATGTCGACCACGATAGCCACGTCTACGCCCATTTCCCGGGCCACGTCCAGCGGGATGTTGTCGGACATGCCGCCGTCCACCAGCAACCGGCCGTCCAGTTCCACCGGGGCGAACACCGCCGGGATCGACATGCTGGCGCGAATGACCTTGGGCAGGTGGCCTTTGCGAAACACGACCTTTTCGCCGCTGGCGATGTCAGTAGCGACCGCGCGAAACGGGATCGGCAGTTTGTCGAAGTCCCGGGTGTCACTGGCGTGGGCCAGCAGGCTTTCGAGCAGCAGGGCCAGGTTCTGGCCCTGGATGACCCCCAAGGGCAGGCCGAGGCTGCCGTCGTCGCGAAAGCTCAGTTTCTGTTTGACCAGGAAGTCGCGGTCATCCTGCTTGCGTCGGAATGGCACGTCCTTGCGTGGCGGCGCATCGGACAAGGCCTGTTGCCAGTCGATGCCCAAGGCGAGTTTTTCCAGTTCGTCGATCTTGTAGCCCGAGGCATACAGCCCGCCGATCACCGCGCCCATGCTGGTGCCGGCGATGGCATCGATCTTGATGCCTTGCTCTTCCAGGGCCTTGAGCACGCCGATGTGGGCCAGCCCCCGTGCGGCACCGCCGGACAGCACCAGGCCGATTTTCGGGCGTGGCGCTTCGACGGTGGGCTCGTTGGCATGGCCGAGCAGGGGCAACAGCAGCAGAAGCAGGAGGGGCAGGAGGCGGCGCATCGTCAATCTCGGGGCGGGCGATCAAAGGCGGGTATTATAGCGACGCCTTCGAACCCAGGAGTTCACCCGTCATGACTGAACACAAACCGGAAGTCGTCATCACCTATTGCACCCAGTGCCAATGGCTGTTGCGCGCTGCCTGGCTGGCCCAGGAGCTGCTCAGCACCTTTGGCGATGACCTGGGCAAGGTGTCGCTGGTGCCGGGCACCGGCGGTGTGTTCCACATCAGTTGCGACGGCATGCAGATCTGGGAGCGCAAGGCCGATGGCGGTTTTCCCGAAGCCAAGGTCCTCAAGCAGCGGGTCCGCGACCGGATCGACCCGGAGCGGGACCTGGGCCACAACGATCGGGGTCAGTGAGACGCGGCTTGGGCGCCGACCTCCGGTTTCTTCGAACCGCCCAGTTGGCTTGAGATCACGATGGCCGTGATGATCACCACGCCGCCCAGCAGCATGCGCAGGGTCGGGCTCTCATCGAACAGCCACCAGGCCATGGCGATGCCGTAGACCGGCTCCATGGCGAACACCACCGCCGCCGTACGGGCCTTGATCACCGCCAGGCTGGCGACGAACAGGCTGTGGGCCAGGCCGGTGCAGAACACGCCGAGCAAGCCGATCCACAACCAGTCGATGGGGCGCACGTCGCTCAATTGCGGCGCGGCCATCGGCAGCAGGCACACCCCGACCACCACGTTCTGGCACAGCGCGGCCTGCACCGGCGGTACGTGCGCCGAACCGGCGCGGTTGGTCAATGACAGCAGGGAAAACAGCAGCCCCGAGGCCACGGCCCACAGCAGGCCAGTGGTGGCGCCGCTGGCCAGGTCGAAGTTCGGCGTGACTAACACCAGGCCGATGCTCACCAACACCACCAGCCAGATTTCATTGGCGCGAATCCGCTCGCGGAAGATCAGCCCTTCGAGTAGCACCGTAAAGGCCGGGAAACTGGTGAACCCCAGCGTGGCGATCGCCACGCCGGCAACCTTCACGGCGATGAAGAAGCTCACCCAGTGCCCGGCCAGCAACAGCCCCCCGAGCAGCAATCGCCGGCCATCCTGGGCCCGCAGTTTCTGCCAGCGGCTGCTGCTGGCGAACCGGGCGAACACCGCAAGGGCAAGCACGGCGAAGATGGCGCGACCAAACACAATGACCGCCGGCGAGGCTGCCGCGAGTTTGCCGAATACACCGGTCAGGCCAAACATGAGTGCGCCAATGTGCAGGGCGCCGAGGGCGGTACGGGGTGTCATTTCAATCCTTTCAACAGATAAGCCAAAACCAACGGACAAACATCAATACCCTGTAGGAGCTGCCGGAGGCTGCGATCTTTTGATTTTTTGATCTTTTGATCTTTCGCTTGAGATTCAAGTGTTAGGGGAAAGATCGCAGCCTCGTTGCACTCGTCAGCTCCTACACAGCTGCTACTGGGCATTTAAGCGTTTGAGAGGTGCTGGCGTCTGTCGCGATCCTAGCGATTTTTAGCGCGTATCTAGCGCAGACGCCGCAGCTTGCCCGGCGAGACGCCGAATTCGCGCAGCACCGCCGCGGCGAAGGCACTTTGGGAGCTGTAGCCGACGCGGTGGGCGATCTCACCGATGGGCAACTGCGAATCACGCAACAACGCCACGGCCTTGTGCAAGCGACGGCTGCGGATGTAATCCATCGGGGTTTGTCCGCACTCGGCGACGAAGCGCGCGTGCAAGCGGGCGCTGGAAAGGCCGGCGACTCGCGCCAGGTCCGCCACTTGCAGCGGATAGGCGGCGTTCTGGTCGATGTGCGCGTTGAGTGCGGCGTAGGGCAGGCGCCGGCCGCCGAGGGTTTCCTGGCGAGCGTTATTGAGACTCGCCAGCAGCAGCACCGCGCCTTGCTGGGCGATCACCGGATCGTCCACCGGGCTCCCCGCCAACCAACTGACCAACTGGCTCTGCCCCGCATCCAGGGGCAGGCGTGCGGTGTCGTCGAGCAAGCGGCGGCTGGCGTCGGCGTGATCCCCCAGGCATTGCCCGACCCAGTCATCACTGGGCACATCCAACACCAGGCAACGGCTGCCGTGGGGGCTGCCGCAGGCGTGATGCGCGCCGGCCGGTATCACCACGAAGCTTTGTTGCACCACCTGGCTGCCATGGCCTTCGACCTCGAAATCCAGCGCGCCAGACAGCCCGAACACCAATTGGGCATGCTCATGGCTGTGGACGATCAAGTCGTGGCTGTAGTGGCGTAGCGTGAGGATCGGTCTCATCGCGGTCTCCCGTGTCAGGCCGCCAGCATACACCGAGGGCGCAACGCCCGGCGCTGTCATGCAATGGACTTGTGTTTGTCATGGGCCATTAACCGCTGGCGTGCACAGTGGCAAAAACGATCAGAGGGTTGCCCAATGACCAGCGCAGAGCTCGCCAGACCCAGCCGCAAACAGCGTGTTCGCACCCTGTGGATTTCCGACGTGCACCTGGGCACCCGGGATTGCCAGGCCGAGCACTTGTCGCAGTTCCTCAAGGGCTATCACGCCGACAAGATCTACTTGGTGGGCGACATCATCGATGGCTGGAAACTGCGCGGTGGCATGTATTGGCCCCAGGCCCACACCAACGTCATTCGCCGCTTGCTGACCATGAGCAAGCGCGGCACTGAAGTGATCTACGTCACCGGCAATCATGACGAATTCCTGCGGCGCTATTCGAAGCTGATCCTGGGCAATATCCAGCTGGTGGACGAAGCGGTGCACGTCACTGCCGATGGTCGGCACCTGTTGGTGATCCATGGCGACCAGTTCGATGTCATCACCCGGTACCATCGTTGGCTGGCGTTCCTCGGGGATTCGGCCTACGAGTTCACCCTCACGCTGAACCGCTGGCTCAACCATTGGCGGGCCCGTTACGGCTACGGCTACTGGTCGTTGTCGGCGTACCTCAAGCACAAGGTCAAGACCGCCGTCAGCTTCATCAGCGATTTTGAAGAAGCGATCGCCCACGAGTGTGTGAAGCGCGAACTGCATGGCGTGGTTTGTGGGCATATCCACCATGCCGAGATCCGCAAAGTGGGTGAGGTGGATTACCTCAATTGTGGCGACTGGGTCGAATCCTGCACGGCGCTGATCGAGCATTGGGACGGGTCGATCGAGTTGTATCGGTTGGCGGAGGCCCAGGCGCGCGAAGCGCAGTTGAAAGCACTGAAAGTCGCCGAACCGGCTTGAAACCGTAGGAGCTGACGAGTGCAACGAGGCAGCGATCTTTCCCCTGACGATTGAATTTCAAGCGAAAGATCAAGATCAAAAGATCGCAGCCTTCGGCAGCTCCTACAGGGCCGGTGCCTGCGTCATCGCCGCCTTGTAGATCGACTGCTTCGGCGTGGCAAACACCCTTTCCAGCATCGGCTCGAAGAAGCTTAGCGGCAAAGTGTCGTATTCGGGATCGAACGCCGCCGCGTCATATTTCGCACAAAAGTCGATCGTCGCCTGGTACTGCGGATGTTCGAAAAACTGCTCGCGCAGGTGTCGGTCCATGCCCAGGTGGTGGAAGAAGTAATAGCCTTGGAAAACCCCGTGTTTTTCCACCATCCACAGGTTTTCGGCGCTGACGAAGGGCTTGAGGATCGCCGCGGCGATGTCTGGATGGTTATACGAGCCCAGGGTGTCACCGATGTCGTGGAGCAGGGCGCAGACCACGTATTGCTCGTCGCGTCCGTCACGGTAGGCACGGGTGGCGGTTTGCAGGGAGTGGGTCAGGCGATCCACCGGGAACCCGCCGAAATCGCCGTCCAGCAGTTTCAAGTGGGCCAGGATCCGCCCCGGCAATTGCCGTGCGTAGGCGCTGAAGTCAGCCGCGATGATCGCCCAGTCTTCCTGGGTACCGTCCTGCATGTGGGTAAAGCGGGCATGGGTATTCATAGTCAGACCTTTGGCTAGAACGCAACCTTGCCCAGCAGCATGTCGCGGTACATGACGAAATCGCCGAGCAGGCTGTAGAACGGGTGCTGGAAGGTGGCGGGACGGTTTTTTTCGAAGAAGAAGTGTCCGAACCAGGCAAAGCCGTAGCCGGCCACGGGCAGGGCGAGCCACAGCCACCCGCTGCCCACCACGAGGGCCGTGACGAAAATCAGGATGACCAGGGAGGTGCCGATGAAATGCAATCGTCGGCAGGTGCTGTTGCTGTGCTCGCCGAGGTAATACGGGTAGAACTCAGCGAAGGTATTGAATTGTTTGGCGTTTTCCACGACAGCTGGCTCTGTGGTTATTGTTCTGATGCTTGAAGTCTAGAGCTATCAGTTGCTATGGCCAGTGACAATCGGCGCCACTTTAGTATCCTTCGCAAATCCAGCCGTACCCTGCGGCTCGTCATGCAAGTAAACGTCATGAACGAACGAACCACTTCTTCAAGCTGGGCGATGGGGATAGTCAAGGCGTTGGAAATGGACGGCCTGGATTGTCGGGTGCTGTTCAAGCAACTGGGGCTGGACTTTGATGCGCTGGACGATCCGGATGCACGTTTCCCCCAGGACTCGATGACGCGGCTCTGGCAACGGGCGGTGGAATTGTCCGGTAACCCGGCCATTGGCTTGAACATGGGGAAAGTGGTGCGCCCGGCCTCGTTTCATGTGGCGGGCTACGCCTTGATGTCCAGTCGCACGCTGGCGGAGGGTTTCCAGCGACTGGTGCGATACCAGCGGATCATTGCCGAAAGCGCCGACTTGAGTTTTCGTCGGTTGGAAGAGGGTTACGGGCTGATCCTGACGGTGCATGGCGACCATTTACCCCCCACACGCCAAAGTGCCGAAGCGTCCCTGGCCTGTGCGTTGGCCCTGTGCAACTGGCTGACCGGACGTACCTTGCACCCGGTAAAAGTGCTGTTCCAAGGCACCGCCCCCCTGGACCCGACGCCTTATCAGCGAGCCTTCTGCGCGCCGCTGGTGTTCGGCGCGGCCTATGACGCGCTGATCTTTGAACGGGCCGACATGGAGGCGCCGCTGCCGACGGCCAACGAAGCCATGGCGCAGTTGCATGACCGGTTTGCCGGCGAGTACCTCGCGCGTTTTTCGGAAAGCCGTGTGACCCACAAGGCGCGACAAGTGTTGTGCCGGTTGTTGCCCCAGGGCGAGCCCAAGCGTGATGTGGTGGCGCAGACGCTGCACCTGTCGCAGCGGACCTTGCAGCGGCGCTTGCAGGAAGAGGGCACGAGTTTTCAGAGCCTGCTCGAAGACACCCGTCGCGAACTGGCCGAGCAGTACCTGGCGCAGCCGGGCATGACGTTGCTGGAAATCGCCTATCTGCTGGGATTTGCCGACCCGAGCAATTTTTTCCGGGCCTTCCGCCGCTGGTTCGACACCACGCCGGGCGAATACCGGGCACGGTTGGGGAGCCAGCCTGAAGCGGTCAGTGACGCCAAAACGCCGGGATACACAGCACGAACACCGTGATGATCTCCAGTCGGCCCAGCAGCATGCCCCCTGACAGAATCCACTTGGCCGCGTCCGGCAGCGGTGCGAAGTTGCCGGACGGCCCGATGGTCTCGCCCAACCCCGGGCCGACGCCGGACACAGTACTGGCCGCGCCGGTCAGCGCCGTCATCCATTCCACCCCGAGCAGCGACAGCAGCAGGGCGATCACGCAGATGGTGATGGCGAAGAAGAACGAGAACGTAAGGATCGAGCGCACGATTTCTTCGTCGAGGCGATGACCGTTGTATTTCTGCTTGATCACCGCGCGTGGGTGGATCAGTTGATTGAGGTTGGCCCGCAGCAGGATATAGGCGACCTGGAAGCGGAAGATCTTGATCCCGCCGGCCGTCGAGCCTGAACAACCGCCGACGAACCCCAGGTAGAAGAACAGCATCAGTGAGAAGTTGCCCCACAGGCTGTAGTCGCCCAGGGCGAAGCCGGTGGTGGTGACGATGGACGTCACGTTCAGCGCCACGTGCCGCAGCGCCTCCAGCCAATGCAGGTCGGTGGTCGCCCAATACCAGGTGCCGAGCACCAGCCAGGTCACCAGCAACACCCCGATGAGCCCCTGGACCTGCTGGTCCTTGATCAGAGCCCGGCGATTACCCCGCAACATCGAGACGTACAGGGCAAACGGCAAGCTGCCGAGGATCATGATGACGATGACCACCCAGTGCACCGCCGGCTGGGTCCATTTGGCCAGGGATTGGTCCGAGGTGGAAAAACCGCCGGTGGAGATCGCCGACATCGCGTGGTTGATAGCATCGAACAGACTCATCCCGGCCCACCAGAGCGCCAGGGTGCCGAGAATGGTGATGCCCACGTAGGACGCCACGATCAGCCGCGCCACCATGTGGGAACGGGGCATGACTTTTTCCGAGCGGTCCGACGATTCGGTCTGGAACAGCCGCATGCCACCGATGCGCAGCAAGGGCAGGATCGCCACCGCCATGCCGATGAAGCCGATACCGCCGAGCCAGTGCAGCAGTGAGCGCCACATCAGGATGCCCGGGGACATGGTGTCCAGGCCACTCAGGACGGTGGCGCCGGTGGCGGTGATGCCGGACATGCTTTCGAAAAACGAGTCGGTGTAGCTGATCTTCTGGGTCAGCAGGAACGGCAACGCGGCAAAGATACACACCACCAGCCAACTGCTGACGGTCAGCAAGTACATGTCGCGCGGGCGCAGGTGGATGTGTTCCGGGCGCCCGGGAAGCACCAGGGCCAGGCCGGCGAGGAAGGTGATCATGCTCGACCAGAGGAACGACGGCAGGTCGCCGGTGCGCTCGAAGACCACCAGGGTGGCCATGGGCACGACCATGAAGATCGCCAGGGTGATCAGGAAGATGCCGATGATGAAACCAATGATCCGCAGGGTCGGCAACGCCATGAAGTCCGCTCAGGCTGAAAGGGAAGGGCGCCATTCTACCTGCGGCAAGCATCCTGTAAACCGGCACCCGGCGCCAGTTGGCGCCAGGTCGCGGAATTTGCGCTAACGAACTCGCCGCACAGCCACTAGAATAGCCGGACATTTTTTCAGGAGGTGGCCGATGCAGGCTCTCGACGCTTTGCTCAACCGTGTTTCCGTCCCGCGCCTGGTGGACCCGGCCCCCACGCCCGAACAGCGCGAACTCATGTTCGCTGCGGCCATGCGGGCGCCGGATCACGGCCAGTTGCGGCCATGGCGTTTTTTGACGGTCGAAGGGCAGGCGCGGCATCGCATGGGCGAACTGCTGGCCGAAGCCGCGCGGTTCAATGACCCGCTGGTATCGGAAGCCGTTGTGGAAAAGGCCCTCAATGGCCCCTTGCGCGCGCCCCTGGTCGTAGTGGTGATTGCCCGTCTGCAGGACCATTTCAAAATCCCCAAATCCGAGCAACTGCTGGCGGCTGGCTGCGCGGCCCATGGCATCTTGTTGGCTGCGTATGCCCAAGGGGTTGGCGGCGTGTGGCGCACCGGTGAACTGGCGTACTCGCCGCAGGTGGCCAGGGGGCTTGGCCTTGAAGACGGGGAAGAGGTGATCGGTTTCCTCTACCTGGGCACACCGCAGAAAGAAGCGCGCACGGCGCCGAAAGTGGAAACTGCAGAATTTGTCAGCGAGTGGACAGGCCTGTAGGAGCTGCCGAGCGAAGCGAGGCTGCGATCTTTTGATCCTGATCTTTCGCTCGGAACTCGATTTATAGAGGAAAGATCGCAGCCTCGTTGCACTCGACAGCTCCTACACACCGTCCAGCGGGAGCAAGTGGCCTTACTTGCAAACGTCTGCAATCGCCTCGGCCAGCAGATCCAGGCGCGTGGCGTCGATGCCGGCCACGTTGGCCCGGCCGGTGCCGACCATGTAGACACTGTGGCGCTCGCGCAGGTGCTTGACCTGCTCTGGCGTCAGGCCGGTGTAGGAGAACATCCCGCGTTGCACGCCGATATGGGCGAAGCGCTCGCGCAAGCCATGGGGTTCGAGGGCCTCCAGCAAGCCGCTGCGCAATTGCGCGATGCGCAGGCGCATGGCCTGGACTTCATCGGCCCACAGGCTTTTGAGTTCCGGGTTGCCGAGAATGGTCGCCACCACGGCTGCGCCATGGTCCGGCGGCGTCGACCACAGGTTGCGGGCGATGTTTGCCAGTTGGCTGCGGATGTCCACCAGCTTCTCGGCATCCCGGGCGCAGACGATCAATGCACCCGTACGATCGCGGTAGAGGCCGAAGTTCTTCGAGCAGGAACTGGTGACCAGCACCTCCGGCAACGCATCGGCAAACAGCCGGACCGCCCAGGCGTCCTGCTCCAGCCCATCGCCAAAGCCCTGGTAGGCGAAGTCGATCAGCGGTAGCAGGTCGCGGCTGCGCACCACCTCCAGCACCTGACGCCATTGCTCATGGGACAGGTCGAACCCGGTGGGGTTATGGCAACAGGCGTGCAGCAGCACCACATCACCTTTGGGCGCCTGGTTCAGCGTCGCCAGCATTGCTTCGAAATCCAGGCGGTTATCAGCGCCCACGTAAGGGTAGTGACTGACCTTGACCCCGGCCGCGGCGAAGATGGTTTCGTGGATCGGCCAAGTCGGGTTGCTCAGCCATACGCCACGGCCCGGCAGGCATTGGGCGATGAAGTCGGCACTCAGGCGCAGCGCACCGGTGCCGCCCGGTGTCTGGGTGGCGCCGGCACGTCTTGCGCTGATCAGCGGAGAGTCGGCACCCAGCACCAGCTCATTGATCAACTGGCCGAACGCGGCGTCGCCATGGCCGCCGATGTAGGTCTTGGTGGTCTGGCGATCCACCAGCCGCTGCTCGGCCTGTTTCACTGACTGAAGAATCGGCGTCAGGCCCTGGGCATCCTTGTAGACACCCACGCCCAGGTCGAACTTGCTTGGGTTGCTGTCCGCCGCGTAGGCCTCCATCAGGCCGAGAATCGGGTCGCCGGGTACCCGGCCGATGGCATCGAAATGCATTACTTGCGGCCCTCGGCGGTCTTGGCCACGTCATCGGTGCGGGCGGCCATGATGAAGTCGTTGCGGTGCAGGCCCTTGATGGAGTGGCTCCACCAGGTCACGGTGACTTTGCCCCATTCGGTGAGCAGGCCTGGGTGGTGGCCTTCGGCCTCGGAAATTTCACCCACAGCGTTGGTGAACGCCAGGGCGTGCTTGAAGTTCTTGAACAGGAAAACTTTTTCCAGTTGCATTACGCCGTCGCGCACTTCGATGTTCCAGTCGGGGATCTGCTTGATCAGTACCGGCAGTTCTTCGTCGCTGACTTGTGGGGCGTCGGCGCGGCAGGCTTCGCAATGGGCTTGGTTCAGAGTGTTCATGGTGTGTTCCTGGATCGAATATTTGAAAACGTCGATGCACCCACGCTAAAGCAAAGCCGCGTTGTGCAACAGACTCAATTGAGATTAAAAGACGCGGTTCACGCAGCCTTTGGTGGGAATTTCGGGGCGTGCAAGCCCAGTTCCCGACCGCGCTTGACCATGCCCATGATGTCTTCGTGGGCCAGGTCGAACAGGCGCTTGAGTTCTGGCAGCACGAAATACACCGGTTGCAGGATGTCGATGCGATACGGCGTGCGCATGGCTTCCAGTGGATCGAAGGCTTGATGCTCGGGCTCGTTGGACAGGCAGTACACGGTTTCCTTGGGCGAGGACAGGATGCCGCCACCGTAGATGCGCCGGCCCTGTGGGGTTTGCACCAGGCCGAACTCGATGGTCATCCAATACAGGCGCGCCAGGTAGACGCGTTCTTCCTTGGAAGCCTGTAGGCCGAGTTTGCCGTAGGTGTGGGTGAATTCGGCAAACCAGGGGTTGGTCAGCAATGGGCAGTGGCCGAAGATCTCGTGGAAAATGTCCGGCTCTTGCAGGTAGTCCAGTTCTTCCCGGGTACGAATGAAGGTTGCCACCGGAAACTGCTTGCTGGCGAGCAATTCGAAGAAGGTCTGGAAGGGGATCAACGCCGGCACCCGGGCAACCTGCCAGCCCGTGGTCTCGCCCAGCACTTGGTTGATTTCGCCCAGTTGCGGGATACGGTCGTGGGGCAGGCCAAGCTTGTCGATGCCGTCCAGGTATTCCTGGCACGCACGGCCTTCGATGACTTTCAGCTGGCGGGTGATCAGCGTATTCCACACCGCATGTTCTTCGGCGGTGTAGTGGATAAAACCTTGCGCATCGGGCTCGCGGGCCACGTACTGCGTCTGCTTCATGCTGTTCTCCTGCTGATTTCCCTCTCGGGGAAGACGTGTTGTTGTTATGTCCAGCGATGTATTAGAGATAACCCGAAGCAGGGAGATGTGCAGCACTCTGACAAAGGTGGGATGGGTAAAAGAATGGCAAATTCGTAAAGTTTTCGTTACGAATTGACGGGTGCGCCGATGTTATCGGGATTTTCTTGTGGGAATCTGCCTATAGCTGTCACATAATCTTGACAGTTATTTCCGCTGCCGGTCGGAAACCCTCATGGCAAAGGCCGGGCTGCGCCGTAGGAGCTGCCGAAGGCTGCGATTTTTTGATCCTTTCGCTTGGGATTCAACTGTCTGGGAAAAGATCGCAGCCTCGCTTCGCTCGGCAGCTCCTACAAGCGGGAACAAGCTCCCTTCCCACGAGTTTCCAATACACATCGGGCCTTTTCATGCGCATCAAAGTCCATTGCCAGAACCGCATCGGCATCCTGCGGGACATCCTCAACCTGTTGGTGGAGTACGGCATCAACGTCGCCCGGGGGGAGGTGGGCGGCGAGCATGGCAACGCGATCTACCTGCACTGCCCAAACCTGATCAACATCCAGTTCCAGGCGCTGCGTCCGAAATTCGAAGGTATCGCCGGGGTATTTGGCGTCAAGCGTGTAGGGCTGATGCCCAGCGAGCGTCGGCACATGGAACTCAACGCCTTGCTCGGCGCTTTGGAATTCCCGGTGCTGTCCATCGACATGGGCGGCTCCATCGTTGCGGCTAACCGAGCGGCGGCGCAGTTGCTCGGGGTGCGAGTGGACGAGGTGCCGGGGATTCCCCTGTCCCGCTATGCCGAGGATTTCGACTTGCCGGAACTGGTGCGGGCCAACCAGTCGCGCATCAACGGCCTGCGGGTCAAGGTCAAGGGCGATGTGTTCCTGGCGGACATCGCGCCGCTGCAATCGGAACACGACGACAGCGAAGCCATGGCCGGTGCGGTGCTGACGCTGCACCGGGCCGACCGGGTGGGCGAACGTATCTATAACGTGCGCAAACAGGAATTGCGTGGCTTCGACAGTATTTTCCAGAGTTCGAAGGTCATGGCGGCGGTGGTGCGCGAGGCCCGGCGCATGGCACCGCTGGACGCGCCGCTGTTAATAGAAGGTGAAACCGGTACCGGCAAGGAACTGCTGGCCCGCGCCTGTCACCTGGCGAGCCCGCGCGGGCAATCGCCACTGATGGCGCTCAACTGTGCCGGGCTGCCGGAGTCCATGGCCGAGACCGAGCTGTTCGGCTACGGCCCGGGGGCCTTCGAGGGTGCCAGGGCCGAAGGCAAGCTCGGCCTGCTGGAACTGACCGCCGGCGGAACGCTGTTTCTCGATGGTGTCGGGGAGATGAGCCCGCGCCTGCAAGTGAAACTGCTGCGCTTTCTGCAAGACGGTTGCTTCCGGCGCGTCGGCAGCGATGAAGAGGTGTACCTGGACGTCAGGGTGATCTGCGCCACCCAGGTCGATTTGTCCGAACTCTGCGCCCGGGGTGAATTCCGTCAGGACTTGTACCACCGCTTGAACGTCCTTTCCTTGCACATCCCACCGCTGCGCGAATGCCTCGATGGCCTGGCGCCGCTGGTGGAACATTTCCTCGACCAGGCCAGCCGCCAGATCGGCTGTGCCCTGCCCAAGCTGGCCCCGGCGGCGATGGACCGTCTCAGTCACTACCACTGGCCGGGCAACGTCCGGCAGTTGGAAAACGTGCTGTTCCAGGCCGTTTCCCTGTGCGACGGCGGCACGGTGAAGGCTGAGCATATCCGCCTGCCGGACTACGGCGTGCGCCAACCCCTTGGCGATTTTTCCCTTGAGGGTGGGCTGGACGAGATCGTCGGGCGTTTCGAGAAAGCGGTGCTGGAGCGCTTGTACTCCGAGCACCCCAGTAGCCGGCAACTGGGCAAGCGGCTGGGGGTTTCCCATACGACCATTGCCAATAAGTTGCGCGAATATGAGGTCGGCAAGGAGCCCGGAGCGTAATCAATTGCGGTGCGGTTGCCGGATGGGTAAACCTTTGCCTTGCAGCGGCACGACACCGCCGGTTTTTCGTCTTCGATACATTTGCACAATCGCTTCCAGAACCTCCAGGCCCTTTGTTTACCGGGTCCATCAGCGCCAGAAAAAAGTTGGTCTGCAAATTGCTTGAGGCTGTGCAACACAGCAGTGGGCGGCAAACGTCCGGCATGCAGAGGAACGACAGTGGACAAGTACCTTTATGTGGCAATGACCGGCGCCAGCCAGAACGCACTGGCGCAGCGGGCCCATGCCAACAACCTGGCGAACATCTCCACCAATGGTTTTCAGAAAGACCTGGAGCAGGCGCGCTCGATGCCGGTGTTCGGCGACAGCTTTCCGGCGCGGGCGTTTGCCATGTCCGAACGGCCTGCCACGGACTTCACTCCGGGGGCGCTGGTAGAAACCGGTCGTGACCTCGATGTGGCGGTCAGTGGGCCGGGCTGGATGGCCGTGCAGAACCCCGATGGCGGTGAAAGCTACGTGCGCACCGGCAGCCTCAATGTTGACGCCTTGGGCGTGCTGCGCGCCGGCAACGGTATGCCGGTGATGGGCAACGGCGGTCCGATCGCCGTGCCGCCAGAGCAGAAGATCGAAATCGGCCAGGACGGCACCATCAGCATCCGCGCCATGGGCGAAGGCCCGCGGGTGATGGCTGAAGTGGACCGCATCAAGCTGGTCAACCCGGACCTCAAGAACATGACCAAGGGCCTGGATGGTTCGATCCGGACCAAGGACGGCCAACCGGCGCCCATTGATGCCAATGTGCAGTTGGTGTCGGGTTTCCAGGAGGCGAGCAACGTCAATGCCGTGGATGAAATGACCTCGGTGCTGGCCCTGGCCAAGCAGTTCGAGCTTCACGTCAAGATGATGAACACCGCCAAAGAAGGCGACGAGGCCATGGCTCGGGTCTTGCAGATCTAACCATTAACTAAAGCGTCGCGCCGAAAAACAGGCGTACGAGGAGAATCGAATGCTTCCGGCTCTATGGGTTGCCAAAACAGGTCTGTCCGCCCAGGACACCAACCTGACGACCATTTCCAACAACCTGGCGAACGTTTCGACCACGGGTTTCAAACGTGATCGTGCCGAGTTCCAGGACCTGCTGTATCAGGTGAAACGCCAGCCTGGCGCCCAGTCGACCCAGGACAGCGAACTGCCGTCGGGCCTGCAAGTGGGTACCGGTGTGCGCATCGTCGGCACGCAGAAAAACTTCAACGCCGGCAGCCTGCAAACCACCGAGCAGCCCCTGGACATGGCCATCGACGGTCGCGGTTTCTTCCAGATCCTGCAGCCGGACGGCACCACGTCCTACACCCGCGACGGTACGTTCCACCTCGACTCCAACGGCCAGATCGTCAACGCCAGCGGTTTCGCCCTGGAGCCGGCCATCATCATTCCGAACGATGCCCAGACCTTTACCGTGGGCCGTGACGGCACCGTGTCCATCACCGTGGCGGGCAACCCGGCCGCCCAGGTGATCGGCAACCTGCAGACCGCCGACTTCATCAACCCGGCCGGCCTGCAAGCGGTGGGCAACAACCTGTTCCTGGAAACCGCCGCCAGTGGCGCGCCGCAAGTCGGCACCCCGGGCCTGAACGGCTTCGGCACCACGCTGCAGAACACCCTGGAAACGTCCAACGTAAGCACCGTCGAGGAGATGGTCAACATGATCACCACCCAGCGTGCCTACGAGATGAACTCCAAGGTGATCTCCACTGCCGACCAGATGCTCTCGTTCGTTACGCAGAATCTGTAACCGCGTCGCAACGTCCGTCATTACGTAGACAGGGCGGCCCCAGGGTCGCCTGCAACACCAAGAGGTAGGGTCATGAAACGCTTCGTATCTGTTCTGGCACTGAGTGGGGTCACCGCGCTCGCGGGCTGTGTCGCGCCGACACCCAGGCCCAATGACCCGTATTACGCCCCGGTGTTGCCGCGCACGCCGTTGCCGGCTGCGGCCAACAATGGTTCGATCTACCAGGCCGGCTTCGAGCAGAACCTGTACAGCGACCGCAAGGCCTTCCGGGTCGGTGACATCATCACTATCACCCTGAACGAGCGGACCCAGGCCAGCAAGAACGCCAACTCGCAGATCGACAAGACCAGCGAGACCAGCGTTGGCCTGACCTCGCTGTTCGGCTCCAGCCTGACCACCAACAACCCGATCGGTGGCGGCGACCTGAGCCTCAACGCCGGCTACGGCTCCGACCGTGCCACCAAAGGCGACAGCAAGTCCGGCCAGAGCAACAGCCTGACCGGTTCGATTACCGTGACCGTCGCCGATGTGTTGCCCAACGGCATCATCGTCGTGCGCGGCGAGAAGTGGCTGACCCTCAACACCGGTGACGAACTGGTGCGCATCGCCGGCATGGTTCGCGCCGACGACATTGCCACCGACAACACGGTTTCCTCGACCCGTGTGGCCGATGCGCGCATCACCTACTCGGGCACCGGCGCCTTTGCCGATGCGAGTCAACCGGGTTGGTTCGACCGTTTCTTCCTCAGCCCGAAGTTCCCTTTCTAGGTGGCCCCGTTGAATCTTAAACAGCTGTTGATCGGTGCCTTGGTAATGTCGGCAGCCTTTAGCGCTCAAGCCGAGCGTCTGAAGGACATCGCCAGCATTTCCGGCGTGCGTTCCAACCAGTTGATCGGCTACGGCCTGGTCGTGGGCCTGAACGGCACCGGTGACCAGACCACCCAGACCCCGTTCACCCTGCAGACCTTCAACAACATGTTGTCGCAGTTCGGTATCAAGGTGCCGGCCGGCTCCGGTAACGTGCAGTTGAAGAACGTCGCGGCGGTGTCGGTCAGTGCCGATCTGCCGGCGTTCGCCAAGCCTGGCCAGCAGGTGGATATCACCGTTTCGTCCATCGGTAACTCCAAGAGCCTGCGTGGCGGCACCCTGCTGCTGACGCCGCTCAAGGGTATCGACGGTAACGTCTACGCCATCGCCCAGGGCAACCTGGTGGTCGGCGGTTTCGATGCCGAGGGGCGCGACGGTTCGAAGATCACCGTCAACGTTCCGTCGGCCGGTCGCATCCCTGGCGGTGCGTCGGTGGAGCGTGCGGTGCCGAGCGGTTTCAACCAGGGCAACAGCCTGACGCTGAACCTCAACCGTTCCGACTTCACCACCGCCAAGCGTATCGTCGACAAGATCAACGACATGCTCGGCCCAGGCGTGGCCCAGGCCCTCGACGGTGGTTCGGTGCGCGTCACGGCGCCGCTGGATCCGAGCCAGCGGGTCGACTACCTGTCGATCCTGGAAAACCTTGAGGTCGACCCGGGCCAGGCGGTGGCGAAAGTCATCATCAACTCGCGTACCGGCACCATCGTGATCGGCCAGAACGTCAAGGTGTCTCCGGCCGCCGTGACCCACGGCAGCCTGACCGTGACCATCACCGAAGACCCGATCGTCAGCCAGCCGGGGCCGCTGTCCAACGGCCAGACCGCCGTGGTGCCCCGCTCGCGAGTCAATGCCGAGCAGGAAGCCAAGCCGATGTTCAAGTTCGGCCCGGGCACTACCCTGGATGAAATCGTCCGGGCGGTGAACCAGGTCGGCGCGGCGCCGGGCGACCTGATGGCGATCCTCGAAGCCTTGAAGCAGGCCGGCGCGTTGCAAGCCGACCTCATTGTGATTTGAGGGGCGAGCCATGGATATGCGCAAGGGCGCTTTGATCAGCGGGGACTCGGGTTCCTACTCGGACCTGAACCGCTTGAACCAGCTCAAGGTCGGCGACAAGAACAGCGACAGCAACCTGCGTAAAGTGGCACAGGAATTCGAGTCGCTGTTCCTTGGCGAAATGCTCAAGTCCATGCGTTCGGCCACCGAGGCCTTGGGCAAGGACAATCCGATGAACACGCCAGAAGCCAAGCAGTACCAGGAAATGTACGACCAGCAGTTGGCCGTTTCCATGTCCCGCGAAGGCGGTGGTATTGGCCTGGCCGATGTGCTGCTGCGCCAGATGTCCAAGAACAAGCCACTGGCCCCCGGCGAGGCGGCGACCTTGTCGGCTGCCAAGCAACAAGAGGCGCTGGACAAGGTTGCCAAGGCGCCGGTGCCGACACCGCTGGCTGCCGGGACCCTGCCTACTGACGGCCCATTGTCGCGTATCAGTGGCCAGCGTCCGTTGTGGGCTTCGCGGGCCGTGAGTGCATCGCAAGGGGCCGAGGGCGTCCATCGCAACGACATGGAATTGCTCAACCAGCGCCGCCTGGCCCTGCCACCGAAACTGGCCGACCGCCTGCTCGCCGGGCTGGTGCCTTCGGCGGCGGTCAATGCCGATGTGCCTGCGCAGAACGTCCTGACGGATCGCGCCATCGCCGCCGTCAAGCCGGCCACTGGCGACCTGGCCAATGGCGACTGGTTGGCCGCACTCAAGGCCGCCGAGCCGAAAGGCGACATGCAGGTCTATGGCCGCGCCGTGGCACAGCCACCGCTGGCACCGGCCCGCAAGGCCTTCCGCGATGCCGATGAATTCGTCAATGCCATGTTGCCAATGGCCAAGGAAGCGGCCGATCGCATTGGCGTCGACCCGCGTTACCTGGTAGCCCAGGCCGCCCTGGAAACCGGTTGGGGCAAATCGGTCATGCGCCAGCCCGATGGCAGCAGCAGTCACAACCTGTTCGGCATCAAGGCCAGCCAAAACTGGAAGGGCGATTCAGCCCGGGCGATTACCAGCGAATTCCGTAATGGCGCGATGGTCAAGGAGACGGCCGAGTTCCGTTCCTACGCCTCGTACCGTGACAGTTTCCATGACCTGGTCAATCTGCTGCAAAGCAACAGTCGCTATCAAGATGTGCTGAAGTCGGCCGATAACCCGGAACAGTTTGTACGCGAGTTGCAGAAGGCCGGTTACGCCACCGACCCGCACTACGCCAGCAAGATTTCGAACATAGCCCGGCAGATGACGAGTTACCAAAACTACGCTTCTGCAGGCGCCACCACGACTTTATAAGGTCTGAACCATGAGTTTGCTCAATATAGGGATGTCGGGTCTGTCAGCAAGCCAGACTGCGTTGGTGACCACGGGTAACAACATCGCCAACGTCGATACCGCCGGTTATTCGCGCCAGCAGACCGTGCAGACCACCAAGGCCTCGAACCAGTACGGCAACGTGTTCATCGGTTCCGGCACGACCCTGGCCGATGTGCGTCGGGTGTATAACGCCTTCCTTGAAGCACAACTGAAAACCACCACGTCGCTCAACAGTGACGCGGCGGCCTATCAGGGGCAAATCACGCCACTCGATTCCCTGTTGTCGGACAGCGGCACCGGTCTCAACGGGGCGCTGACCAAGTTTTTCGCCTCGGTGCAGAACGTCAACGCCAAGCCGGGTGACGATGCGTCCCGCCAGTTGCTGCTCAGCGATGCCCAGGCCTTGAGCAACCGTTTCAATTCGGTTGCCAGCCAGTTGACCGAGCAGAGCCAGAACATCAACGGCAACCTGTCGAACATGGTGGAGCAGGTCAACAACCTGGCGGCCACCGTTGCGCAGTTGAACAAGAAAATCGCCGAAGTCTCCAACTCCGGTGGCGCACCCAATGACCTGCTCGATGCCCGCAGCGAAACCATTCGCCAGCTCTCGACGTTCACCGGCACGCAGGTCGTCGAGAACGGCAGCAGCCTGGACATCTACCTGGGCTCCGGCCAACCACTGGTGATGGGCAATACCGTCAATACCCTGGAAGCGGTGCCGGACAAGAACGATCCGGGGCGCATTGGCATCCAGCTCAACAGTGGCTCCAGCTCCATGGACTTGACGTCGGTGCTCACCGGCGGCGAGATCGGTGGCTTGATGCGCTACCGCAGCACCGTGCTCGACCCGGCCATGAACGAGTTGGGTCGCGTGGCCCTGGTGGTCGCCGACCAGATGAACAGCATCCAGGCTTCGGGCATCGACATGAACGGGGCCTTCGGCTCCAACCTGTTCAGCAACATCAACAGCGCTGCGCAAATGAGTCAGCGCAGTGTTGCGTCGTTGAACAACAGTGCGGGCTCCGGCAACTTCAACATTGCCATCGAAGACACCGGCAAGCTGACCACCAACGATTACAAGGTGACGTTCACCAGCGGCACGGACTACACCGTCCAGCGCCTGCCCGACGGCACCTCGATGGGCGCGTTCAACACCGCGACCACGCCGCCGCCGGTGATCGACGGTTTCTCGATGACCTTCGCCAACGGCACCGCAGCCGCCGGCGACTCGTTCAAGCTCACCCCGACCCGCAACGCGGCGGCCAGCATCAAGACCGAGATGACCGACTCCAAGCGGCTGGCGATTGCCGCGCCGTTGGGCGCCGCCATCGTGCCAGGGGGCAGCGGTACGCTGACCATTCCGGCCAGCGGCCAGCCAACCATGACGACGAAGCTGGACATCTACGATGAGGCCACCACCAGCATCATCCAGAACGGCATCAAGAATTCCATGCCGGTCAAAGTGGTGTTCGGCGCGACCTCGGCCGATGGCACGAGCCAGGCTTATCAGTTGCTTGATGCACAAGGCGGTACGATCAGCAGCGGTACGATCAAGCCCGGCGAAAGCAACACCCTGAGCCTGAGTGTTCCGCTCAAGGACGCCAGCGGCAACCCGATCCTGGATTCGTCCGTACCGCCGGTGCAGCGCACCGTCACGTTCGACATGTCCATTGCCGGTGCCCCGTCCGATGGTGCCTCCATTAATGTCAGCCTCAGCCAGCCCGGCAGCCTGGACAACCGTAACGGTACTGTCCTGGCGGGTTTGCAGACTGCCAAGACCGTGGATACCGATTCTTCCAGCAAGGGTATTTCCCTGAACGATGCCTACGGCAAGCTGGTAGAAGGCGTAGGTTCCAAGGCCGCCCAAGGCAAGCTCGACAGCGCCGCCACCGGCGCGATCCTGGATAACGCCAAGAACGCCCGCGACTCGCTGTCGGGCGTGGACCTGGATGAAGAAACCGGCAATCTGGTCAAATTCCAGCAGTACTACACCGCGTCTTCGCAGATCATCAAGGCTGCGCAGGAAATCTTCAGCACGCTGATCAACAGTCTTTAAGGAGTCGTAGCCCATGCGCATTTCCACTTCCCAGTTTTACGAAAGCACGGCTGCGAACTACCAGAAAAACTTCGCCAACGTGGTCAAGACCAGCGAAGAAGCCAGTAGCCTGGTGCGGGTGAATACCGCTGCCGATGACCCGGTAGGCGCTTCGCGTCTGCTGCAACTGGGCACGCAAGCGTCGATGCTGGCTCAGTACGAAACCAACACCAACACCATCAAGGCGACCCTGGGCACCACTGAAGCGGTGATGACCAGCATTGGCAACGTGCTGCAGCGCGCCAAGGAATTGGCCGTCGGTGCCGGCAACGCCGGCTACACCGACGCCGATCGCCAGGCCAACGCCTCGGAGCTGGCGCAGATCGAAGAACAACTGCTGAGCTTGATGAACAGCAAGGACGAAAACGGCAAGTATATTTTCGCCGGCTCCAAGGGCGACACCATTCCGTTCACCCGCAACAACGATGGCAGCTACAGCTATAACGGTGACCAGGTGACCCTCGACCTGCCTGTCGGCGACACCATGTCGATGGCCACCAACAGCACCGGCTGGGAAGTGTTCCAGCAGGCCGTCAACACCAGCCGCAGCCAAGTCACCATGACTGCGCCTGTGGTGGATGATGGTCGCGTGGTGCTGTCCAACGGCCAAGTGTCGTCCAGTGTCACCTACAACAGCAAATTCCGCAGCGGCGAGCCGTACACCGTTGAGTTCACCAGCGGTACGCAACTGAAAATCACCGACTCCGGCGGCAACGATGTCACCGCAGAGGCCAGCCTGGGCGGCGCTTTTGACCCCAACAGCAAAAGCGGCCAGGCGGTACAGTTCCGGGGACTGGAACTGACCTTGAACATCAACCTGCAAACCGGTGATACCGCGGGCACTGTGTTGCCCGGCCATACCTTCACCCTGGCCGCCAAGCCGGACACCTTTGTCACGACTCGCAGCCCGGGCAACCCGACCACGGTCCAGGTCACTGGCAGCGAAATCACCGACCCGGTGGCCTATCACGCCAGTTTTCCTACCGGTTCGGCCGTATTGAAGTTCACCAGTGCCACCGATTTCGACCTCTACAGCGCGCCGCTGACCGCCAACAGCCAGCCGGTGTCCAGCGGTACCCTGGCCGGCAACGTGGCTACCGCTTCGGGCGTGAGCTTCACACTGGACGGAACGCCTGCCGCTGACGATCAGTTCAGCATCGCGGTCAACACCCATGAGACCCAGAATATTCTGGACACTGTTAACCAGTTGAAAACTGCGTTGAGCACGCCGACCAACAACGATCCGATTGCGTTGCAGAAGTTGCAGGCATCGCTGGCCTCCGGCATCGGCAACCTGGCCAGCGGCACCGATCAGTTGTCCAGCGCCTTGAGCTCGGTAGGTGGGCGTGGCCAGGCCCTGGAAACCCAAAGCGACACGAACCAGAGCCTGCTGTTGGCCAATAACCAGACTCAATCATCGATTCGTGATTCCGATGCGGCCGAAGTGATGACTCGCCTGACCTTGCAGCAGACCATGTTGCAGGCCTCGCAACTGGCGTTCAGCAAGATCGCCCAGTTGGGTCTGTTCAACAAGATCTGAGCCGGTATAGACCGAGCCGCCAACCGTCTTTTTTTAAGCGGTTCCGGGGCTCCGACCTGAAAAGGACGGAGCCCGCCGCTCGAGAGTTTTAACCGTGAAGTCACTTCCGCTCGTCAGTATCGTTATCCCCGCCTACAACCCTAGGTTCTTCGACCAGGCACTGCTCAGTGCCTTGGCCCAGACCTACGAACATATCGAGATCATCGTTTGCGATGATTCGCCTGGCGATGAGATTCGCCAGATCGTCGACTCCTTCACTGAACCGTCCCATCCGATCCGCTATTTGCGAAACCCGAAGCGGCTGGGGCTTCAGGGCAACCTGTTGCGGTGTGTCGAAGAGGCCAGCGGTGAGTTCATCAAAGTGCTGTGCGATGACGACCGTCTATTCGCACCGAGCATTGCGATGCAGGCCCAGGCGTTGATGGATCATGCTGACGTCAGCGTTGTGTTCGCGCTTCGGTTGTTGTGTGACGCAGGTAACTTCATCCTGCCACCCCGTGTGGACAATTGCCGCTTCTCGCCCAATGACGCTTTGCTCAAGGGCGACGACATGCTGGCGATTTTCGAGAGCACGCCGACCAATTTCGTCGGTAATTTCAGTTCGACCCTGATGCGTCGAGCCGATGTGCTGGAATTGTTGCCCGCCCTGATTCAGGAGGGTGCCGGATTTGTTGCGGTGCTCGATTTTGCTTTGTTTGTCTGCCTGATGCGGCGCGGTAATCTGATTGCCTTGAATACCGTGTTAGGTATTGAACGGCTCTACCCGGAGCGTTTGAGCAAGACCCCGGAAATGCTCAAGGCTGCAAGAATAGAGTGGGAATGGCTGGCGCAGATGCTTGTTGCGCGCAGCGGTGAAGCGGCTCCGGCCTCCGGCTGGGTGCGCTGCGTTGACCTGGACAAAGTCACCGACCAGCCTCACGCCTGGCAGGAGCTGTGCGTGACTCGTGTGCTAGGCAATCGCAATACCGTCGTCAACGGTCGGGTAGGCGCCCAGAGCGAGAGCTATGCCGAGTTCTACCGTGAATGGCTGTCTATCCGTCGTTTCAGTGAGGTTGAACGGCGTGTCATGCCTGCGCGCATCGACAGTTGGTCGCTGCGTCCGAACATCGTGCCCATTGTCATCGACGGTGCCGGTGACGATGTGGCATTGGCGTCCACGCTGCGCAGCATAGACGGCCAGCTCTATCCGGCCCAGGCTGTCGTGGTGCTTTCCGATGCCCGTTGCGAGGCCAATGACCGGGTGTTGCAGTTGCCCTATCAGCCCGATTGGGCGCGGCAACTCAATGCCATTGTCCCGCAGTTGGAGGGCGCGCATTGGTTTTACCTGTTGCGTGCCGGCGACACGCTGCGTGATTCGGCCTTGTTGATTCTGGCCGAGCGCGTGGCCGGGAAGCCGGGAATTCTCTGCGCTTACAGCGATGAGGGCGCATTGGTAAACGGCGAGTCCATCGAGCCGGTATTCAAGCCTGATTTCAACCTCGACCTGATGCGCGCCTATCCCTACGTCGGCCGGGCCCTGGCCTTCGAACGCGAGCGTTTCATGAGTCTGGGCGGGTTCGATCCGGTTCGCGGTGAGCTGGCGCCCCACGACCTGCTCTGGCGGCTGGTGGAGGAGGCCGGCCCGCAAACCATCGAGCACATTGCCGAGATTCAGGTGGAGTCGACACTGAGCTTCGCCCAGTGGTTGTCGTGGCCGGAGGTTATCGAGGGCAATGCCCCTACGGTTGGTGCTCACCTGGCGCGAATCGGCGCACCTCATGAGATTCGCCAGGATGTGTTGCCGCTGATCAATCGCATCGACTACCGATACGGCACTCGTCCGTTGGTGTCGGTCATCCTGCGCACGGGGGATTCGCTGACAGCCTTGCAGCGCTGCTGCGAAAGCCTGATCGAGCGCACGGCCTATACGCATTATGAAATTCTGATCGTGGACAGTGGCGTCCGAGACCTGGCCATGCTTGATTGGTTGGCGAACATGGCACAACTGGGCGCGAACATGCTGCGCGTGTTGCGATACGCCGGCGATGACAGCGATGCAGCGGTGCGCAATTTTGCTGCGGGCCAGGCCCGGGGCGAATACTTGCTATTGCTTAGTCCGCAAACAGTCATTTGTGAAAATGACTGGTTGGACGAACTGATCAATCATGCCCAGCGTCCCGAAGTTGCGGTGGTCGGTGCGAGAATACTCAGCCCCCAAGGCACGATTGTTGGCGGCGGGCAGGTCCTCGGGTTGGCTGGGCCGGTGGGCACGCCATTTTATGGTGAGTCGGCAGCTTCTCGCGGCTATATGCAGCGCTTGCATACCACCCAGAACTGGAGCGCGGTCAGTGGCGACTGCCTGATGGTGCGCAAGCAGGTGTTCGAAGACCTCGGCTGCCTGGACGACGCCACCTTTACTCTTGGCCTCAGCGATGTCGATCTGTGCTTGCGTGCAGGAAAGGATGGCTACTTGGTGGTCTGGACGCCTTATGCGAGTGTCATGCAGGTGGTTGCTCCACGGTCATCATCGGATCAGTCCGAAGAAACGGCACTGTTGGAGCGTGAGCGCGAAATTTTCTATCGCAATTGGTTGCCCCAGATCGCCCGTGACTCGGCCTACAGCCCTTCTCTGGCACTGGGAGCATCCAGTTTCAGCCTGGAACCTTCTCTGCGTCACAACTGGAATCCCTTCTGCTCTCGTGCTTTGCCACTGATACTTGGCCTGCCGGTCAACGCTACTGCGGTTGGTCATTATCGCGTTACGGCCCCGTTGGCCGAGCTCGAAGCCGCAGGGAGGGTGATCGCCCGGGTGGCCTATGAGTCACCTTCGACCGTTGATATCGAGCGATTGTCTCCAGATACCATCGTATTGCAGGGGCGCTACAGTGAAGGTTCCGCAGGCGACATCCTGCGGATGAAGAAATATGCCAATGCCTTGCGGATTTTCGAGCTCGACGACTACGTAGTCAGTGCCCCCAAGAAAAACACCCACGCCCGCAATAAGCCGGTCAACACCGAGCAGATGCTGCGCGAGGGGATTGGCTTGTGTGATCGAGTGGTGGTGACGACCCAGCCGCTGGCCGATGCCTTGTCCAGCATGCATAGCGAAATCCGGGTGGTGCCCAACATGCTGCCGCCCGAACCATGGACCCGCTTGACCAGCCGACGAGGAACATCCTCCAAGCCCCGGGTTGGCTGGGGCGGCGGGACCAGCCACAGCGGCGATCTGGAAATCATTGCCGATGTCGTCCGCGAACTGGCCAATGAGGTGGAGTGGGTATTCTTCGGGATGTGCCCGGATGCGTTGCGTCCCTACATCCATGAGTTCCATGCTTCCGTCGGTTTGAACACTTACCCGTTCAAACTGGCCAGCCTGAACCTCGACCTGGCGCTGGCGCCGTTGGAGTTCCACATCTTCAACGACTGTAAGAGCAACCTGCGCTTGCTGGAGTACGGCGCCTGTGGTTATCCGGTGATCTGCACCGACACCAAGGCCTACGATGGCTTCTTACCGTGTACCAAAGTACGCAGCAACAGCACCGAAGAATGGATCGCGGCCATCCGCATGCATCTGGCCGATCCGGACGCCAGCTACCGCATGGGCGATGAACTGCGCGAAGCGGTGCTTCGTGATTTCATGCTCAGCGGCGATAACTTGCAGCATTGGTTGTGGGGATGGTTGCCGGATTGATGTGTGGGAGGGGTAAATCCCCCTCGCCACAAAAAACAGCGCTCAGTTCCCTTTCCGACCCCTATGCCCCCCGAAACGCTGCCATCGGAGCTGGCGCGTTTCCTGCAAGCCCCCCTCATATCGCCATAAAACGAGCGCTCGCGGTCCATCGCAGCGTCCGGATCGGCATTGAAGGTAATCCCTGCGCCCGCAAAGCGAAACAACGCTTGGCCGAGCCCGGTGATGAACAAGAGGGGAGACGATGAAGGCAGTTATCTTGGCAGGTGGTCTCGGTACGCGGATCAGCGAGGAGTCGCACCTCAAGCCAAAGCCGATGATCGAGATCGGCGGCAAGCCAATTCTTTGGCACATCATGAAGCAGTATTCCGCTCATGGAATCCACGACTTCGTGATCTGCCTGGGCTACAAGGGCTATGCCATCAAGGACTTTTTCGCCAACTACTTCCTGCATACCTCTGACGTCACCTTCGACATGTGCAACAACCGCATGGACGTTCATCAGAACTACAGCGAGCCATGGCGCGTGACGCTGATCGACACGGGCGAAGAAACCATGACCGGCGGGCGGCTGCGTCGGGCGGCGCGTTATCTGGAAAACGAAGAGGCGTTTTGCTTTACCTATGGCGACGGCGTCTCGGACCTCAATATCGGTGCGCTGGTGGATTTTCACTTGGCGCACGGCAAGCTTGCTACGGTCACGGCCGTCCAGCCGCCGGGACGCTACGGCGCGCTGGAGCGCAATGGCGATACGGTCCTGGGCTTTACCGAAAAACCCCGGGGCGACGGTGGCTGGATCAACGGTGGTTTCTTTGTACTCTCGCCGAAGGTCCTGCCTTATATCGCTGACGACCAGACCTCCTGGGAGGCCGAGCCGCTGGCGGCATTGGCAACGGAACAGCAGCTCCAGGCGTTCCAGCACGACGGTTTCTGGCATCCAATGGACACCTTGCGGGATAAAAACCACCTCGAAGCCCTGTGGCAAAGCGGGGAGGCCCCATGGAAGCAATGGGACTGAGCCCGGAGTTCTGGCGCGGCAAGCGGGTGCTGGTCACCGGCCATACCGGCTTCAAAGGCAGTTGGTTGACGCTCTGGCTGCAGAGCCTGGGCGCGCAGGTCAGTGGTTTTTCCTTGGACCCGGCCACCCAACCGAACCTGTTCGAACTGGCCCGGGTAGGCGAGGGCATCGATGATCGACGCGGCGACTTGCGCGACCTCGGCGCCTTGCTGGAAGTGCTTGCCGACGTGCAGCCGCAGATAGTCCTGCACCTGGCGGCCCAGCCGTTGGTGCGTGAGGGTTATCGCGACCCGTTGGGTACCTATTCCAGCAATGTCATGGGCACCCTGAACCTGCTCGAGGCGATCCGTCAGATTGGCGGCGTGCGCGCCTGTGTATTGGTAACCACCGATAAGGTCTACGCCAATCAGGAGTGGCTGTGGCCCTATCGTGAAAATGAACCCTTGGGCGGTCACGATCCGTACAGCAGCAGCAAGGCTTGCTGCGAATTGCTGGCGCAGTCTTATGCCGCATCGTTTTTCTCTGCCGATCGTTATGCCGAACACGGTCTGGCCCTGGCCACGGCCCGTGCCGGTAATGTGCTGGGCGGCGGTGACTTCGCTCCTGAGCGTCTGATTCCGGACGTGCTCAGAGCCTGGTCGGCGAACGAGCCGGTGACGCTGCGCTATCCCCAGGCCGTACGCCCTTGGCAGCACGCCTTGGAGCCGCTGGCCGGTTACCTGCAATTGGCCGCGAGCCTCTTTGAGCAAGGTCCGGAGTTCGCCGGTGCCTGGAACTTCGGACCCGGAGAGGCCGACATGTGCAGTGTTGGCGAAGTCGTCCAGTTGCTCGCCGAACGCTGGCCGTTGGCGCCAGGCTTGCGGATTGAACCGAGTGATTTGCACGAGGCTGGCCTGTTGCGCCTGGACAGCAGCCGCGCCCGGCAATTGCTCGATTGGCAGCCGCGCTGGTCGCTGCAGCAATGCCTGGCCCAGACCCTCGATTGGCATTTGGCCTGGCAGAACGGCGATGACATGCGTGCGATAACTCTGAATCAATTGAATCTCTACAGGGGTCGGTTATGACTGATTTCACCCTTCAGGCGTTAGCGCTGGAAGGCTTGTATCTGATCCGGCAAAAAGTCTTCTGCGATGATCGTGGGCGTTTTGCCCGATTGTTCTGTCAGTCCCGCCTCACGCTTCAGGGACGACCGTTCGCTATCCGCCAGATCAACCATTCACGTACGGTCGAAAAAGGTAGCGTACGAGGCTTGCACTACCAAAAGGCCGGATATGCAGAGTCCAAGCTGATTACTTGCATACGTGGCGCGGTATGGGATGTGGTGGTCGATTTGAGGCCGCAATCCCCAACCTACCTGCAGTGGCATGCCGAAGAACTGCGAGCCGATGACGGACGCAGTTTGCTGATTCCTGCCGGCTTCGCCCATGGTTTCCAAGCCCTGACCGATGATACTGAGGTGCTTTACCTGACAGATGCAGACTACGCGCCAGATCATGAAGCCGGCCTCTCGGTCATTGATCCTGCACTGTCTATCCCCTGGCCGCTGCCGGTTAAAAACCTGTCGGCCAAAGACGCGAGCCATCCGTTGCTGGACAAAGACTTCAGTGGAGTTGAGCTGTAATGGGGTATTCCTCGACCGTGCTGGTCACGGGGGCCACCGGTTTTGTCGGTCGGCATCTGGTCAGTGCTTTACTCGCCAAAGGCTTCAAGGTTCGAGCTTCAGGTCGAAACGCCGACATCGCGCGTGCTATGCCATGGTTTGATGATGTGGAGTTCTGCGCGGTAGACATCCACGCACCGGACCTGGACGTGGGTGCTCTGACTGACGGGGTCGATACCATCGCGCATCTGGCTTGGCCAGGCCTGCCGAACTATCAGGCGCTGTTCCATTTCGAGCGAACCTTGCCTTTGGACTACGCGTTTCTCAAACGCGTGATCGAGGCCGGCGTCAGCCATGTGCTGGTCACCGGTACCTGTTTCGAATACGGGCTGCAAAGTGGCCCATTGAGCGAGACGATGATCGCACAGCCCTGCACGCCGTATGGTCTGGCGAAACATACGTTGCATCGGTTCCTTGAAGCCTTGCAGCGAGAGCATGCATTTACGTTGCAGTGGGCACGCCTGTTTTATTTGCATGGTGCAGGACAGAATCCTAATAGTCTGTTGGCCAGTCTTGATCGGGCGATTGATGAAGGTGATGGGCAATTCAACATGTCTGCGGGCGAACAATTACGCGACTATCTGGAAATCGGACAAGCCGCTTCTCAGTTGGCCTCGCTGATTGCGCGGCGCGATGTCGATGGGGTAATCAACTGTTGCAGTGGCCATCCGGTGTCGGTACGGGCGCTGGTTGAACAGCGAGTGCGCGAGCGTCAGTCGGCCATCGCCTTGAATCTGGGGCACTACGGCTACTCGAGTCATGAGCCCATGGCGTTTTGGGGCGATGCTCAGCGGATTTCGCAGCTCAGGAGAGAAGAACATGCAGCATGAACTGTATCGGGCGAGCGGACTGCCGATCCTGCAGAACCGTACATTTGCCACTGCCGAACAGGCTCAGGCGTCGGCCAGTGCGGATATCGTGCTGGTGCAGGACAGCCAGAGCGGTCTGATCTTCAATCAGGCATTCGACGCCAGCAAACTCAGTTATGACGTCGATTATCAAAACGAGCAGGCACACTCAGTGCAGTTTCAACAGCACCTGAATGATGTCGAGGCGATCCTGGCGCAACATTTCAAAGACAAAAGCCTGATTGAAGTTGGCTGCGGCAAAGGTTATTTCCTAGAAATGCTGCGAGGCCTTGGCTACGCCATCACCGGGATCGATCCTTCCTATGAAGGTGACAACCCTGATGTGATCAAGGCTCCCTTCAGTCGAGAGCTGGGCATGGCGGCTGACGCTATCGTGTTGCGCCATGTGCTGGAGCACATCAGTAATCCGGTCGGCTTTCTGGCTGAAATCGCCGCTGCCAACCAGGGCGGACAGATTTATATCGAAGTGCCGTGTTTCGACTGGATTATTCAGCACAGCGCCTGGTTCGACGTGTTCTACGAGCATGTGAATTACTTCCGCCTTGCCGATTTGCGCGCAATGTTCGGGACGGTGCACGAGGCTGGGCATTTGTTCGGCGGCCAATACCTTTACATCGTTGCAGACCTGTCGACACTGTGCTGTACACCAGCCGAGGCACCACAGCCGCTGATGCTGCCGGAGAACTTCACCGCCAGCCTCGACCGCGCCGTGCAGATCATCCGCGGAGCGCCCGAGCAAGGTTCGGCGATCTGGGGTGCTTCCTCCAAAGGCGTGATCTATTCATTGGCGCTGCAACGCGCAGGCGTGGCAGTGGATCGTGTGGTGGATATCAATCCGGCTAAGCAGGGGCGCTATTTGCCTCTGAGTGGTGTGCGCGTGTCTTCTCCCCAAGAGGCGATGGACACCTTGCCCGAAGGCGCCAATCTGTTTGTGATGAATTCCAATTACCTCGAAGAGATCAAGCGGATGACCGGTGGGCGCTACGTCTATCACGCCGTTGACAGCGCTTCGTTCCAATAACCGCGAGACTCGAACATGACCGACAATACCCTTCACCAAGCTTTTGAAGCCCAATGCCAGGCTGAAATCTCAGCTCAAGGCCAAGACGAGAAAGTCGTTGCGCTGGCCAAGGAGTTTTTCAACGAATCGGCCCGCCACAAGTACAGCTACCATTTTTCATGGATGGGCCGGCCGATCATCCAACTGCCACAGGACATGATGGCCATGCAGGAGTTGATCTGGCAGATCAAGCCTGACCTGATCATCGAATGCGGTATCGCCCACGGCGGTTCGATCATCTATTACGCCTCGCTGCTGGAGTTGCAAGGCCACGGTGAAGTGCTGGGTATCGACCTGGATATCCGCCCGCATAACCGCGAAGCCATCGAGAGCCACCCGATGAACAAGCGGATCTCGATGATCGAGGGTTCGAGCATCGATGCGGCCATCGCCGAGCAGGTTCATGCGGCGGCCAAAGGCAAGAAAGTCATTCTGGTGCTCGATTCCAACCACACCCATGATCATGTGCTCGAAGAACTGCGTTTGTACGCGCCGCTGGTTTCGGTGGGCAGCTATTGCGTAGTGATGGACACGGTGGTCGAAGACATGCCGGCGGACTTTTTCCCGGATCGTCCATGGGGCCCGGGCGACAACCCGAAAACCGCCGTATGGAAATACCTTGAGGAAAACGGGGATTTTGAAATTGACCAGCAATTGCAGAACAAACTGCTGATCACCGTTGCTCCAGACGGTTATCTGCGTCGGGTTCGTTAATCCATCCGTTTCAAGTCATTGGCGTCTGGCAGGTTGTGGGGACAGGAAATATGCAGGTTCGAAACAATATTCAAAACAACGTGGCACCGCTGAGCGAGCGGTTCACGGTGGTGGTGATCTCCCACAACCGCAGCGCATTCCTGCGGCGCACATTGCATTACTACAGTAGCTATCCGTGTTCGGTGCTGGTGCTTGATTCGTCGGTTGAGCGCGATGAGCAAATCGCCCGGGATTTTCCGTCGGTTGATTATCGCCATTTGCCTCAGTTCACCTACAAGGGGCTGCAGGACAAACTGGTGTACGGCGTCAATCAGGTCACGACGCCGTACATGGTGTTCGCCGCCGATGACGATTTCCTGTTGCACGATGCGTTGACCGAATCGGTGGAGTTTCTCGAGGCCAACCCCGACTACGGCCTGTGCCATGGCTACGGGATCATGTATCTGTCGTGTGCGACCGAAGTGAATTACTTCCGTCGCGATCGCAAGGTGCATGAGGATTACAACAGCGAGCTGGCCGAAGACCGGGTAATCCGCTTCATGGATCAGTTCCTGCCGCCATTTTATGCCGTGACCCGCACTGATCTGCTGCAGCAGTGGTATGGCCTGTTGCCGCCGGGCACCAGTTTCGAATGGCAGGAGATCGGCCACACCTTTTATCTGCTGGCCTGCGCCAAGGCGCGGATCCTGCCGATTCCATTCGCCGTTCGTGAACTCAACTACGGCGGCTCAGAGCACAACACCAACGTGTTGACCGTGCTCAGCTACAAGGATGCAAAAAGTGTCGCCGAGCGAGAGCAGTTCGCGGAGTTCCTGGCGTCCCTTCCGACACCGCTGCGCGAGCAGGCTCCGGGACGGATCAAGCAGATTGCTCTGGACAGCTTCGCGGCCATGGCTGACTGCCTGCAGCAAGGGCGTTCACTTAAGGGTACACAGATCATTCGTTCGGCCTGGCTGCAGGCTGGTGACGAGCCAGTGCGTTCGTTTGGCCCGCAACAATTTGTCGAGATGCCTTTTTACAACCAGCGCGTATTCGATCTCCTGACCCAGTTTGAATTCCTGTTGCACGCCATGCCGGCCGGTCGCCTGCAGCTTCAGCAGTTGGAAGGTATTCTGCTACGCCAGCACGAACTGATGCGCGTGCAACCCAACGATAACGAACGCACATTGCGCAGTCGCTTGTGGGAAGCCCAAGGCCTGTACGCGTTCAACCGTACCGTGGTCAAACGCCTGGCCGAATCGTTGAAAAACAGCGACGAGCCTGAGGAGGCGGTGAAGTTGCAAGCCTGGCTCGAGCGTCTGAACTCAGTGCCGGGGCAGCAGGATCGCCGGATACTGGAAAACACGCATTCCGGCCGTCTGTTGAGCTGGCTGGACGCGCGCAATCCCGATGCACAACAGCTCAAATCTATCGCCGCCCATCTGGCCGAACATCAGGGCGGGCCACGGTTTGGCATCCTGTTGCTGGACCTGGACGCTGACATGTTCAAGCTGCAGGCCACCTTCGACAGCCTGGTCAATGGCCATTGCAAAGCATTCAACGTAGTGGTGTTCACCACGGGTGACCTACCGGCGACCACTTCGGTACGTGACACCGTACACTTCGTCAAAGTCAGCCCCACCAACTATGTCGAGCGCATCAACCAGATCATCGGGCAGTCCAGCGCCGACTGGCTGATGCTGGCCGAGGCCGGTGACCAGTTCACCGCCAGTGGCCTGCTGCGCGCCAGCCTCGAACTGATCGGTGCCGAAGGTGTGCGCGCCGTGGCCATGGATGAAATCCAGCGCAAGGCTGACGGCAGCCTTACCGACGTATTCCGTCCGGGCGTCAACTTCGACCTGCTGCAATCGGTGCCCTCGTTGATGGCGCGTCACTGGCTGATTCGTCGTGAGGTGCTGGCCCAGGCTCGCGGCTTTACGGCTGAATACACTCAGGCCCTGGAGCTGGATCTGTTGTTGCGCCTGATTGAAGACGCAGGGTTGGCCGGCCTGGCGCACCTGGCCGAGCCGTTGTTGATCTGCAACGCCCCGGCCCAGGAAGAAAACCCCCAGGAGCGTCAGGTACTGACACGTCACCTGGCCGCTCGAGGGTATCGCGCCCAAGTCACCTCGGCACAGCCGCTGACGTACCAGATCGATTACCAGCACGCCGAGCGGCCCTTGGTATCGATCATTTTCGAAAGCCGGGACAACCTTGAGCAAGTACAGCAGGCGCTGGTCAGCGTGCTGCAGCGCACGCGTTACCATCGGCATGAAATTCTGATCGCGGACAATCACAGCCAATCCGAAACGTTGGCCCAGTGGCTCGACAGCCTGGAAGGCAAGGGCGATCGGATCCGCATCCTGCGCAGCGACCAGCGCCTCGGCACTTCGGCCCTGAACAACTGGGCGAGCGCCCAGGCCAAAGGGGATTACCTGGTGCTGCTGTCGGCCCAGGTGCAGGTGGTCAACGCCAACTGGCTCGACAGCCTGCTCAATCAGGCCCAGCGGCCAGAAGTGGGAGTCGTCGGCAGCAAACAAATGGATATACGCGGCATTACCACCCAGGCTGGCCTGGTGCTCAGGCCCGACGGTCAGGTGGTCACGGTATTTGTTGGCGAGCGCAAGGACGCCAAGGGCTACCTCAATGGTCATCAGGCGGAACAGAACTACTCGGCGGTGTCCGGCGCGTGCTTGATGATCCGCAAAGACTTGTTCGACGCTGTGGGTGGCCTGGACGAAGAGCACTTCGCCGACGCCTTCGCCGATGTCGATTTGTGCCTGAAAGCGGCTGATGCGGGTTATCTCACGGTCTGGACACCCCAGGCCCAGATGCTGCACGCCGGTACGTTCCCCGATGCGCCGGAGGCGGCCGACGCCTTGCGCAACAAGTGGCAGGCGCGCTTCGACCACGACGCCGCTCGTAACCCCAACCTGGCCCTGACCGGTACTGGCTTCGCGCTGGGCGACGCCACGGCGGTGGACTGGGCGCGGTTGCTTCCATAGGTCTGGTTGTTCAAAAAGGACTCATTGTATGGTTAACGACAAACGGAATTTCAAAAAAGCGTGCCTGCACTGGGTGCCTGCATCATGCGTTGAGTCTCAATTATGACGCCGTATCGAATTCCTTATGGCAGGCAAAGCATTAATCAGGCAGACATTGACGCAGTCATGGAGGTGCTTACATCGCCTTGGTTGACCCAGGGTCCTACCATTGAGCGTTTTGAGAACGCTTTGGCTGAGCATTGCCAGGCGAACTACGCCATTGCCGTTTGCAACGCCACAGCGGCTTTGCACATAGCCTGTCTCGCCGCAGGGCTGGGACCAGGAGATCGCCTTTGGACGAGCCCGAACACTTTTGTAGCGTCGGCGAACTGCGGGCGCTACTGCGGGGCTGAAATCGATTTCATTGACATTGATCCGGGCACACTGAATCTGGATGCGAAGTTACTGGCGGAAAAGCTTGCAGCAGCTGAGGCGGCCGGAAAGCTACCCAAAGTCGTTGTGGCGGTCGCTTTTGCAGGACAGAGTTGCGATATGCAGACCATTTCGCAGTTGTCCGTGCGTTATGGTTTTACATTGATCGAGGATGCTGCCCACGGAGTAGGCGCTTCCTATCTAGGGCGTCCGGTAGGTTGCGGCCAATACGCGGCAATGACCATCTTCAGTTTTCATCCTGTCAAAATTATCACCAGCGCCGAGGGTGGCATGGTGTTGACCAATCGTGCGGAGTTTGCCGAACGTCTTCGGCGGTTGCGAAGCCACGGTATTACCAGTGACCCTCGGCAGATGAGCGTACCCGACACAGGTCTTTGGTATTACCAACAATTGGAACTGGGCTTCAATTACCGCATGACCGACCTTCATGCGGCGTTGGGTTTGTCTCAGTTGGAGCGCCTGGATGTTTTTGTTGCCAGGCGTCGTCAATTGGCTACACGCTATAACGATTTGTTAGCAGATCTGGCGGTCACTTTGCCTGTCGCTCAGCCTGGTGCGGAGTCCGCGTGGCATCTTTATGTTGTGCGATTGAAGTTGGCTCAGATCAAATTGAGCCAAACACAAGTCTTCGACGCCTTGAGAGCTGCGGGGCTGGGCGTGAACCTGCACTACATTCCCGTGCACCTACAGCCGTATTATCAGGAGTTAGGTTTCAAGAATGGCGATTTTCCCGAAGCGGAGCGTTATTTCGGTGAGGCGATCAGCCTACCGCTTTATCCTGATCTGACGGATGAGGAGCAGGTTGAAGTGGTGGAGATTTTGCGACAGACATTGAAATGAATATCGGACTTGAGCGATTTAAAGAGATGCACGCTGGAGACCGAGTGTGGAGCCTTTATGGCGAAAAAACGTCCTTGAGAAATTGCTCTTGAGCGCAGTCGCGATCATTCCTGCCCGTGGCGGCAGCAAACGGATCCCGCGCAAGAACCTGAAGCTGTTCGATGGCGTCCCGATGATCGTCCGCTCGATTCGTACAGCCTTGGCGTCACGGTTGTTCGATGACGTGATCGTCAGTACCGACGACGAAGAGATCGCTGAGCTGGCGCAGGCCCATGGTGCACAGGTGCCGTTCATGCGACCTACGACATTGGCCGACGATTTCACGGGGACGGCAGCGGTGATTGCCCATGCCTTGGGCGAATTGGATGAGCGCTCGTTCGATTTTGCCTGTTGCATCTATGCTACCGCGCCGCTGTTGCAGGCTCGGTTCCTGCGTGAGGGATTTGAGTTGTTACGCGAGCACCCTGACAAGTCATTTGCGTTTTCAGTGACCGGTTTCGGTTTTCCCGTACAGCGGGCCTTGACCTTGGATGAGCAGGGCGCGCTGACTCCGCTTTATCCGCAGTTTCGCGACACGCGCTCCCAGGACCTGCCCGAAGCGTTTCAGGACGCCGGCCAATTCTACTGGGGGCGCCGGGAGGCCTGGTTGCGCGGTGATAAATTGTTTTCACCCAGCAGCTTGCCGGTGGTCCTGCCTCGCCATCTGGTGCAGGACATCGACACACTCGAAGATTGGAAACGGGCCGAATACCTCTATGCGGCATTGAAGGCTGGCGGTGAGCTGCAATGAGGGTTCTGATCCGTGCCGACGCTTCGCCAACCATTGGCAGTGGGCACATCGCCCGCTGCCTGACCTTGGCTCGGGTGTTGCGCGAGCAGGGGGCTCATGTCGCGTTTGCTTGCCGCCAGTTGTTGGGGCATCGCCTGCAAGCGTTGGCGTCCGAAGGCTTCGAGACGTTTGTCCTACCGGATTTTTATCCTGGGGAAGACCCGCAGCAGGCCATCGAGTCCTTGCTGCCCTGGCAGGCGGATATCACGGCGTTGGAACAGGTATTGGCCGGCCAGGCTGGTTTCGACTGGCTCATCGTCGACCATTACGGCCTGGATCATCATTGGCAAACTGCCGCCCGGCGCTTTGCGCCAAGGATCATGGCAGTGGATGACTTGGCCACCCGCACTTATAGCGTTGATTTGCTGCTCAACCAGAACCTGTCCGGGAACCGAGCTGCCTACTCGGGTTTGTTGCCAGCGCATTGCCAGGCGCTGTTGGGGCCGCGTTATGCGCTGTTGCGAGATGAGTTTCGCTGCGGGGCGATTACCATAAAACCCCAGGCCAGGCGTGTACTGGTGAACTTCGGTGGGTTTGACGCGGCGATGCAGACTCACCGTGCCATGCTCGCGCTGGCGGATTTCGATGAGCTTGAAGTCGATTTTGTCGCGGGTGCCGACAACCCGGCCTGGGCTCAGATGCTGGGGATGTCGGCGAGTCGACCTCACTGGCGACTGCACAGCTTCGTCAGCCATTTCCATCAGCTCATGATCGAAGCCGATCTGTTCATTGGCGCCGGTGGTGGTACCAGTTGGGAGCGCGCCGCAATGGGGTTGCCAACAATTTGCATCGCGGTATCGAATAATCAGCAGGCCAATAGCGAGGTGATGGCGATCTCCGGAGCCCATATTTATCTCGGCCGCCACGAGGAGGTCAGTGTCGAACAGTTACGTCAGGCCATTGGCTTTGTCGCAGGCAATCAAGACCTGCGCAGAAGTTTGGCCGAGCACTCCCGGCAACTGGTCGATGGCCTGGGCGTCCAACGGGTCGCCGTCGCGTTGGCCGGTGCATTGTTGCAAGTTCGCCCGGCCACACAAGACGACGCCCAATTGCTTTTTGATGGCCGTAACGCCGAGGCTGTGCGCCGTGTATCGCTGGATACATCGGTGATCGACTGGAGCCGCCATTGCCAATGGTTGCAAGCAAGCCTGGTCAATGCGCAACGCCTGTTGCTGATCGGCGAAGCGGCAGATGGCCCGGTGGGCGCATTGCGTTATGACCTGCAGGGTGACGAGGCGCTCGTGTCAATCTATCTGTTCGAAGACCGGATGGGGCTGGGGTGGGGCAAAGCGTTGCTGGCCCGTGGCGAAGCGTTTGCTGCTGTCCATTGGCCTCAATTGCGGGCTCTTACCGCACAAGTTTTGCCGGCCAATCAAACCTCCCTGAGCCTGTTTCGCCAGGCCGGTTTTATTCAGAGCACTTGCGTGCTCACGCGCGTATTGAAGGACCACCCTCATGAGTAGTTTCAAGATCGGCCACCGTACCCTCGGGGCGGAGGCGCCTCCGTTCATCATTGCCGAGATGAGCGGCAATCATAACCAGTCCCTGGAGGTGGCGTTACAGATCGTCGAGGCCGCCGCCCGGGCGGGGGCGCACGCCTTGAAGCTCCAGACCTACACGGCCGATACCATGACGCTGGATTTGAGCGCGGGCGAGTTTTTCATCAAGGACCCTAACAGCCTCTGGGCTGGAACGTCTCTTTATGATCTGTATGAAAAAGCCCATACACCTTGGGAATGGCATGCGCCGATTTTTGCCCGGGCCAAGGCGTTGGGCATGCTGGCGTTCTCGACCCCGTTCGACGAAACGGCGGTAGATTTTCTTGAGAGCCTGGATGTGCCAGCCTACAAGATCGCCAGTTTCGAAAACACGGACCTGCCACTGATCCGCCGGGTTGCCGCGACTGGTAAACCGTTGATCATTTCCACCGGCATGGCCAGCATTGCCGAGCTCGACGAAACCGTGCGCGCCGCCCGCGAGGCCGGTTGCAAGGATCTGGTGCTGCTCAAATGCACCAGTACCTATCCGGCCACGCCGGCCAACAGCAATGTGCGCACTATCGCTCATTTGCGAGAATTGTTCGGCTGTGAGGTGGGCTTGTCGGACCATTCCATGGGGGTCGGGGTCTCTGTCGCCGCCGTGGCGTTGGGCGCGACCGTGGTGGAAAAACATTTCACTCTTGACCGCGCCGCTGGCGGTGTGGACGCCAGTTTCTCTCTGGAACCGGCGGAACTCGCGGCGCTGGTGATCGAAACCGAGCGCGCCTGGCAGGCGCTTGGGCAGGTGCACTATGGCGTGACGGAGGCTGAGCGCAAGTCGCTGGTCTATCGCCGGTCGCTGTACGTGACGCAAGACATGAACCCTGGTGATGCGTTTACACCGCAGAACCTGCGGGCCATCCGCCCGGGCCTGGGATTGGCTCCCAAACATGTGGACTCGGTGATGGGCCGGTGCGCTCGCCAGGCAATCGCGCGGGGTACTCCCCTGGCCTGGGCGCTGGTTGAATAGCTTTGTGATCGAGCTAATCAGTAAAATCGCGTGACCTATGAGTCATAACGCGCATCTTCACTGTATTGTATTGACCGGGAAGATGGCGCCTGGCCCTTATCAGGCCCAGTGATAGCCCTTTACACTTCCCGTTTGTCGGCGCCCCTCGATTCCTTGCGAGCGGTGGTATTGGGCTGTTTTTGATTGGGAAGCCGTAATGATTGGCATAAAAAGCATTGCGAGCTACGTTCCTGTAGCCGGCGTGGACAATTACGCACAGGGTGCGAAATTCGAAAAGGATGAAGAGTTCATCCTGGGCAAGATCGGTTCGGCCTTCTTGCCACGCAAGGATGACGGGCAGGAAACCTCGGACCTGTGTGTAGAAGCGGCCAATGCGCTGTTTGCCAACAATCCCGGACTGAAGCGCGAATCTGTCGATGTACTGATCGTCGTCACCCAGAACGGTGACGAAGAAGGTTTGCCTCACACGGCGGCCATTGTTCAGGACAAGCTCGGCTTGCCGACCACCGTGGCGGCGTTTGATATCTCCCTGGGCTGTTCGGGTTATGTCTATGGCATCTACGCCATCAAGGGCTTCATGGAAGCTGCCGGCCTGAAAAATGGCCTGCTGATAACGGCCGATCCGTATTCGAAAATCGTCGATCCGGAAGACCGCAACACCACGATGTTGTTTGGCGACGCCGCCACCGCGACCTGGATGGGTGAAGAGGCGCCTTGGCAGCTGGGCAAGGCCAAGTTCGGCACCGACGGTTCCGGCGCGCCGCACCTGAAGGTCAGCGACGGCGTGTTCTTCATGAACGGCCGCCAGGTGTTCAACTTCGCCTTGCTCAAGGTGCCGGCCCATCTGCATGAGTTGCTCGCCGATTCCGATCTGCAGGCCAGCGACATTGATGCGTTCTGCATTCACCAGGGCAGTGCGGCGATTGTCGATGCCGTGGCGCGGCGTTTCGAGGGTGAGCCGGAAAAGTTCATCAAGGACATGGTCGAGACCGGGAACACCGTGTCGTCGAGCATTCCGTTACTGCTGGAAAAACACGTGCTCGATTCCGATTGGACGCGCGTGGCATTAAGTGGTTTTGGCGTGGGCCTGTCCTGGGGCTCGGCGATCATCTATCGCCCGTAAACCACTAAAACCCGGGCACAAAAATAGCGTCCAAGGTGTAACCTTGAACGCTATTTTTTTGCCTGATGCAAAAGCGAGATGCCATGAGCGAGTTCTTTGAACACAACCTCCAGGTGATCCAGCAGCGTTGGCCTGCCCTGGCCGAGCACCTGTTGCTGGAGGATGTTGGTGCGTTGCAGGCGGATCTGGTCGAGGGGCTTGGTTCGACCCTGAGCATCAATGGCATTCAGTTGACCAGCCGCCATGACCGTCTCGCCGAGGCAGACCTGCAAGCCGCCAGCCTGCCGCTGGACGCTGCCATTGTGCATGTTTATGGCACTGGGCTGGGGGATCTGCAAGGCCGGCTGTTGGAGCGGGTAGGGCTCGCGAAACTGTACGTGCATGTCCTCAACGGTTCGGTGTTCGCCTTGGTGTTGCAGCTGCTGGATCAATCGCCATGGCTCGCCGATCCACGGGTCGAACTGCTTTATGCGGGGGACCTTGCCGAGATCCAGTCGCCATTTTTTGCGTTGCCTGCCGAGCTGGTGTTAGCCGATGACTTCAACGCGAAAATTCGTGATCGATTGATCAGTGAAACCCACCTGGCGTTCAACAACCGTGAATTCCACCCTGAGGCACCGCAAATCATCGAGCGCCTGCAAGCCACTTTCGGCCTGGTGCAAGCAGATCGTGATGTTACCGAACTGTTCAACTCCCTAGATGGACGGGAAGCGTTTGTCATTGCCACCGGCCCTAGTCTTGAGCAGCACTTCGAGACGCTGCGCGGCCTGAACGACCAACCTGGGCGTCCCTTGCTGGTTTGTGTCGATACGGCCTACCGACCGTTGATCAACCACGGCATCCGACCGGATATTGTGGTCAGCATCGATCAACGTATCTCGACGCAACATCTCCCGTCGCAAAACACGGGCGCCATTTCGCTGGTCTACATGCCAATGGCTGACCCCGTGATGCTCCGCGCCTGGCAGGGGCCTCGGTATTGCGCTTACTCCTCCAGTCCGATTTATGGATCGTTGCGTCAACAATCGCGTCGAGGCGAACTGCATGTGGGCGGCAGCGTGATTCATCCGGCGGTGGACCTGGCGGTAAAAATGGGAGCGGCACACATCACTCTGTTCGGGGCCGATTTCGCCTTCCCTAATGACAAGACCCATGCCGGCTGGGGGGATGGCGACCTCGGGCCGCAACTGGGCGCGGCAAAACACTGGGTGCTGGATGGTCATGGCCAGCGGGTCAAGACCCAGCTCAACTTTCGCAGCTATCTGTGTGAACTGGAGCGTTTTATCGCCGACCATCCCCAGGTGCGTTTCTATAACAGCAGTCGGGATGGGGCGATGATCGTGGGCACTGTTTTTCATCCGGAGTTTGTGCGATGACCGGGCTTGAAACTCTGGTTGTTGATGCCCGTGAGTGCGCGCGCCTGTTTCGTCTGGGGTGCGATGTCGAGGCAGGGCTGGCGATGGTGGCGATGATCGAAGCGGCACAGGCTTTTATCGAGCTTATGCCTGGCGACCTCCAATCATCGTGGAGCGGGTTGCTCACGTTGATGTTCAACGATCAACAGGGCCAGAACTGGCTTTCGCTGGCTGATTATCTTGAGTACGAGTTGGTTGATCTGTTGACCGCTGGTCAGGCGATTTAAGTCGTTGGCCTGTTGATCGTTGCCATCTTCCGATCAGGTTCCGATTGCGGCAGTTCCCTGGCGTCATTTTTTTACCCTGCGGGTGTTGCCAAGTCCTTGATTTATGAGGGGTGGCACCCTGATGGCAAAATTTTTGAAAAAACCGCTAAAGCAAGTTCCGATTACGACGATAACTATTACGAAGGTTCTCTAGGCCACACCCGGCGGTTGCCAGGGCCGGAAGCCGCAGTACCCAACCAACGAGGAATTCGTCATGGCTTTAACAGTAAACACCAACGTCACATCGTTGAACGTTCAGAAGAACCTGAACCGGGCTTCCGATGCTCTCTCCACTTCGATGACCCGTCTGTCTTCCGGCCTGAAAATCAACAGCGCCAAAGATGACGCCGCCGGCCTGCAGATCGCTACCCGTATGACTTCGCAAATCCGCGGTCAGACTGTTGCGATCAAAAACGCCAACGACGGTATCTCCATCGCTCAGACCGCTGAAGGCGCTCTGCAGGAATCCACCAACATCCTGCAGCGTATGCGTGAACTGGCTGTCCAGGCTCGAAACGACTCCAACGGTACTGCTGACCGTGTGGCTCTGAACAAAGAATTTGCTCAGATGTCGGACGAACTGACTCGTATCGCTGATTCGACCAACCTGAACGGCAAGAATCTGATCGACGGTTCCGCTGGCACCATGACCTTCCAGGTCGGTTCCAACACCGGTGCTACCAACCAGATTACCCTGACTCTGGATAGCGGCTTCGACGCTGCAACCCTGAGTGTTGACTCTGGTGCCATCGCCATCACCGGTAACAGCAGTGCCACTGCAGAAGCCAGCACCTCTGCTGCAATCGACGCAATCGACGCTGCACTGGCAACCATCAACGCCAGCCGTGCTGACCTCGGTGCTGCACAAAACCGTCTGACCAGCACCATCTCCAACCTGCAAAACGTCAACGAAAACGCTGCTGCTGCATTGGGTCGCGTACAAGACACCGACTTCGCTGCTGAAACTGCCCAGCTGACCAAGCAGCAGACTCTGCAACAGGCTTCCACTTCGGTTCTGGCCCAGGCCAACCAGTTGCCATCCGCTGTACTGAAGCTGCTTCAGTAATAGCTGGATGAGTTTTAGCGGGGGAGTGCGCTTGCGTACTCTCTCGCTTTTTCCGTTCAAGAGGTGATGGACATGGATATGAGCGTGAAGCTGAACTTGTCTTATCCAGCTGCGAAGCCGGCGACGACATTTGCCGAAAAATCAGCGGAGAAGCCTCGAGCCGATGCTGCCGAAGTGGTACCGGTCAAGGATAAGCCCAAAGACGCCGTGGCCGAGCAAGAGAAGCTGAAGAAGGCGGTTCAGGAAATCGAAACCTTCGTTCAGTCGGTCAAGCGCAACCTGGAGTTCTCAATCGATGAGCCTTCAGGCAAAGTGGTTGTCAAAGTGATTGCCAGTGGTTCCGGTGAAGTGATTCGCCAGATCCCTAATGAAGAAGTGCTTAAACTGGCGAACAGTTTGAATGATGCAAGCAGCCTGTTGTTCAGCGCACAAGCCTGACAGCTGGCACGAATTTTGTTGTTTGGTTCTTTTGAGCGTTGTAAAGGTCAAAAGGCCGGCGGCACACTGAAGGGAGTCCCACATGGCAAGTCCAATTCTACCTGGCTTGGGTTTAGGCTCTGGCCTTGATACCGGTGCTATCGTCAAGGCATTGGTGGATTCTGACAAAGCAGCCAAGCAAGGTCAGATTGACCGTGCCACCAAGACCAATGCGGCCAATATTTCGGGGATCGGCACCCTGAAGTCGCTGCTGGCTACCTTCCAATCTGCGCTTGAAAGCCTGGGCAGCACGACCACGCCCCAATTTACTGGGGTCGCTGCTACTTCGGCCAACACCAGTGCGTTGACGGTGACAGCCGGAAATTCGGCAGTTAGTGGCACTTACTCGGTAAATGTCACTCAGTTGGCGACGTCATCAAAAGTCGCTACCGCCGCATTCGCGGGTGGCACCTCCAGTGCCGTAGAGGCGGGCACGCTGACCATCAGCCAAAGTGGCACCGATTACACGCTTGATATCCCAGCTGACGCGACGCTGCAGTCGGTTCGGGATGCGATCAATAGCAAATATTCCTCCAGTGGTTTGACCGCCAACATCGTCACGGACAACTTTGGTTCCCGTTTAGTGGTGGGGTCGACGAAAACCGGCGCTGGCAGTGATATCTCGCTCAGCGGAATTGCCAGCCTGGCCGCCGACGGTTCTACGGAGATGGGGACGCCCAGCGCAACTTCTTCGGGTTCAATCGGCCTCGCTAAAGACGCAATTTTTACTGTTGATGGGCTGTCAATGACCAGTCCAACCAACAAGCTGGATAATGTTATTTCGGGCTTGAACATGACATTACTCGTCGCCGGCTCCGGTCCGACAACTGTCACCGTTGCCGCCAACACCGACGGCCTGAAAGCTTCGATCCAGAAATTCGTCGATGCTTATAATGCCATTGCCAAGGCAGTAACATCGTTGACGAAGCCTTCGACGGATGCTGATGGTAATTCCGTTCCTGCAGCGTTGACCGGCGACTCATTGCCACGCTCGCTTTTGGCCGCGATTCGCGCGCCGTTGTCCGAAACCGGTGCCGGCGATAAGCTGACCGTGTTGTCCCAATTGGGAATTACGACCAACCAGACGACTGGCGCCCTGGATTTTGACAGTGCAAAATTCGCAACTGCCGTGAACGAAAAGCAGTTGGGTGGGGAAATCCAGACCCTGTTCACCGGGGAAAATGGCCTGATCGAGCGCATGCAGAATGCACTCAATCCCTACACGGAGACCAGTAAGAAGGACTCCAATGGAAAGTCCGTCGATAACATCCTTACGGCGCGATCCAAGAACCTGGAAATTCTTAAGGCGAAACTGAGTGAAGACCAGTTGGCCTTGGACCGCCGCATCGAAACCCTCACCGCTGTACTGACCAAAAAGTACAACGACATGGACACTCTGGTTGGCAGGCTTAAAGCCACCGCCAGCAACATCACCTCCATGTTCGAAGCGTTGACGGCACAACAGAAAAACAGCTGATCTTCGACCGATGCAAAAGGCCCGGCAACGTTTTGACAGCGTTCCGGGCTTTCGGCTTTTCGACCTAAAGTTTTTTGACGCAGCGTCGATACGCTGTTTATACGAACCGAAGTTTTTTGATGAGGTAGAACATGAATCCGATGTTAGCCCTTCGCCAATACCAGAAGATTGGCGCCCAGGCGCAAACCTCCGAAGCAAGTCCCCATCGTCTGGTGCAGATGCTGATGGAGGGCGGGCTGGATCGCATTGCCCAGGCCAAGGGTGCAATGGAGCGTAAGGATATCGCCAACAAAGGCGTACTGATCAGCAAGGCCATCGGCATTATCGGCGGTTTGCGTGAAGGCCTGGACCTGGAAAACCAGGCCGAATCGGTAACCGAGCTGGATAACCTCTATACCTACATGATGAAGCGCCTGGCCGAAGCCAACGCCAAGACTGATCCGAAGATCCTCGACGAAGTCGCCGATCTGCTTGGCACGGTCAAGGAAGGTTGGGATGCCATCGCTGTACCGGGTCCGCAATTCTAAGGAGTACGCTCATGAGTCTTGTCTTGCAGCGAATCGAACAAACCCGTGATGCCCTGGTCGATGCCCTGGCCGAGCGTAATTGGGAGGCAATCGGCCAGTTGGACCTGGCTTGCCGTTCCTGCATGGAAGACGTCCTGGGCGAGTCTGAGGTGGACGAGGCGGCGTTGCGCAATAATCTTGAGGAATTGCTGGGGGTGTATCGGCAGTTGCTGGAGGCGGCGACGGGGGAGCGTCAGGCGATCGTCGACGAGATGCAGCAGATCCATCAAGCACAGAGCGCCGCAAAGGTTTACCATCTGTTCGGTTAATGCTCAGTTAATGAGAGCCCGTTGCGCCATAAATTTGACTGTGCACGGTTTTTTGACTTAACTAGTAGCTGTTTACAGATTTAAGGCGTCTACAGGCATGACAAGTCTGCAAGCGTCTAGCTTGCCCCCTAATTTCGGGCATTGGGTTGACTAGGGAAGTTGCTATTGCATGTGGCGTGAAACCAAAATTCTCCTGATTGATGACGATAGCGTCCGCCGCCGCGACCTGGCGGTGATCCTGAATTTTCTTGGCGAAGAAAATTTACCCTGCGGAAGCCATGACTGGCAGCAGGCTGTCGGCTCATTGTCGTCCAGTCGTGAAGTCATTTGTGTCCTTATCGGGACCGTAAATGCTCCCGCATCGCTTTTGGGCTTGCTAAAGACACTCTCAACCTGGGATGAGTTCCTTCCGGTTTTGTTAATGGGCGAAAATTCTTCCCTTGACTTGCCTGAAGACCAGCGTCGCCGAGTACTTTCCACGCTCGAAATGCCGCCCAGCTACAGCAAGCTGCTTGATTCGCTGCACCGCGCGCAGGTTTATCGCGAGATGTACGACCAGGCCCGCGAGCGCGGCAGGCATCGCGAACCCAACCTTTTTCGCAGCCTCGTCGGCACCAGCCGGGCGATCCAGCATGTGCGCCAGATGATGCAGCAGGTCGCCGATACCGACGCCAGCGTGCTGATCCTGGGCGAGTCGGGCACCGGCAAGGAAGTGGTTGCGCGCAACCTGCATTACCATTCCAAGCGCCGCGAAGCGCCGTTCGTGCCAGTCAACTGTGGCGCGATCCCGGCCGAGTTGCTGGAGAGCGAGCTGTTTGGCCATGAGAAGGGCGCCTTCACCGGTGCGATCACCAGCCGTGCCGGGCGTTTCGAGTTGGCTAACGGCGGTACGCTGTTTCTCGATGAAATCGGCGACATGCCATTGCCCATGCAGGTCAAGCTGTTGCGGGTCCTGCAGGAGCGCACCTTCGAACGCGTGGGCAGCAACAAGACACAGAGCGTCGATGTGCGGATCATTGCCGCCACGCACAAGAACCTCGAGAGCATGATCGAGGTTGGCAGTTTCCGCGAAGACCTCTACTACCGCCTCAACGTTTTCCCTATCGAAATGGCGCCACTGCGTGAGCGCGTCGAAGATATTCCGTTGTTGATGAACGAACTGATCTCGCGCATGGAGCACGAAAAGCGCGGTTCGATCCGCTTCAACTCGGCGGCGATCATGTCCCTGTGCCGTCACGGCTGGCCGGGCAACGTCCGTGAGCTGGCCAACCTGGTGGAACGCATGGCGATCATGCACCCATACGGGGTGATCGGCGTGAATGAATTGCCGAAGAAATTCCGCTACGTCGACGACGAAGACGAGCAGATGGTCGACAGCCTGCGCAGCGATCTGGAAGAGCGGGTGGCGATCAATGGCCATACGCCGGACTTCACCGCCAATGCCTTGTTGCCGCCTGAGGGCCTGGATCTCAAGGATTACCTGGGAGGCCTGGAACAAGGGCTGATCCAGCAGGCGCTGGACGATGCCAACGGCATCGTGGCCCGCGCGGCAGAACGCCTGCGCATCCGTCGCACCACCCTCGTGGAGAAGATGCGCAAGTACGGCATGAGCCGTCGCGAAGGAGATGAACAGGCGGATGATTGACGCCTGTTTTCCAACCGCCTGATTTTCAGGCGGTTTTTTTTCGGCACGGGTATTGCTATAGCCCTCGCAACGTTCCGTTTAACTGACGGTCAGCCAAGCGAGAGAGCACGATGACCCAAGCCGCCCAGATGTCTCCTGTCCCTGAATCGGGACACATGCCGTCCGCCGAACAGGCAAGTCGGCTTGGACTTGAGCAGGCATTTTCGCTGTTCAACCAGATGTCCAGTCAACTGACTGATTCCTACAGCCTGCTCGAAGCCCGGGTCACCGAGCTCAAGGGTGAGCTGGCCGTGGTCAGCGCCCAGCGCATGCAGGAACTGGCGGAAAAGGAACGCTTGGCTAATCGTCTGCAAAACCTCCTCGACCTGTTGCCCGGTGGCGTTATCGTCATCGACGCCCACGGCCGTGTGCGCGAAGCCAACCCGGCGGCTTGCGAGTTGCTCGGCCTGCCGTTGGAAGGTGAGCTGTGGCGGCATGTCATCGCCCGCTGCTTTGCGCCCCGGGAAGACGACGGTCATGAAGTGTCCCTCAAGGACGGTCGTCGCCTGTCCATCTCGACGCGCTCACTGGATGCCGAGCCGGGGCAGTTGGTGCTGCTCAATGACTTGACTGAAACCCGTCACCTGCAAGACCAGTTGGCTCGCCATGAGCGCCTGTCTTCGCTGGGGCGGATGGTGGCGTCGTTGGCTCATCAGATTCGTACGCCGCTTTCTGCCGCGCTGCTCTATGCCAGTCATCTGACTGAGCAGCAATTGCCGATGCAAACCCAGCAACGGTTCGCCGGACGCTTGAAAGAACGTCTGCACGAACTGGAGCACCAGGTGCGCGACATGCTGGTATTCGCTCGCGGCGAGCTGCCGTTGACCGACCGCGTGACTCCCAAGGCCTTGCTGCAGTCACTGCAGGCCGCGGCGTTGACCCACGTGCAGGAACTGCCGATCCGCTGGCAGTGCGATAGCCACGTCGGTGAGGTGTTGTGCAACCGCGACACTTTGGTGGGCGCGGTGTTGAATCTCATCGAAAACGCGATCCAGGCCAGTGGCGGTGACGTCCGGCTGAAAGTGCACTTATATACACGCGACCACACCTTGCGCTTGTGTGTCAGCGACAGCGGCAGCGGTATCGAGCCGGCCGTTCTGGCGCGCCTGGGCGAGCCATTCTTCACCACCAAGACCACTGGCACCGGCCTGGGCCTGACCGTGGTCAAGGCTGTGGCGCGTGCCCATCAGGGCGAATTGCAACTGCGCTCGCGGTTGGGCCGTGGCACCTGTGCGACGGTGTGCTTGCCGCTGTTTTCCAATGCGCCAGGGGTGGAGTGAAAGCCATGGCGATCAAGGTGTTGCTGGTTGAAGATGACCGGGCCTTGCGCGAGGCGCTGGCCGATACGCTGGTGCTCGCCGGGCACGACTACGCCGCCGTCGGTTCGGCGGAAGAAGCGTTGCTGGCAGTGGGCCGCGAAGCATTCAGCCTGGTGGTCAGTGACGTCAATATGCCGGGCATGGATGGCCATCAATTGCTCGGCCTGTTGCGCGCCCGTCAGCCGCAACTGCCGGTTTTGCTGATGACCGCTCACGGCGCCGTCGAGCGCGCGGTGGATGCCATGCGCCAGGGCGCGGCGGATTACCTGGTCAAACCGTTCGAGCCAAAAGCACTGCTGGACCTGGTCGCGCGCCATGCCTTGGGCAGTCTCGCGGTCGAGGGCGAAGGGCCGGTGGCCATCGAGCCGGCCAGTGCACAACTGCTGGAATTGGCCGCGCGGGTAGCACGCAGCGATTCAACCGTGTTGATTTCCGGCGAGTCCGGTACGGGCAAGGAAGTGCTGGCGCGCTACATCCATCAACAGTCCCGGCGCGCCAGCGAACCGTTCATCGCCATCAATTGCGCGGCGATTCCCGACAACATGCTCGAGGCGACACTGTTCGGTCATGAAAAGGGCTCGTTCACCGGGGCCATCGCCGCCCAGGCCGGTAAGTTCGAACAGGCCGACGGCGGTACGATCCTGCTCGATGAAATTTCAGAAATGCCGATGGGCTTGCAGGCCAAATTGCTGCGGGTATTGCAGGAGCGGGAAGTGGAGCGAGTCGGTGCGCGCAAGCCCATCAGCCTGGATATCCGCGTGGTGGCAACCACCAACCGTGATCTGGCTGGCGAAGTGGCGGCGGGGCGGTTTCGTGAGGACCTCTATTACCGCCTGTCGGTCTTCCCGCTGGCCTGGCGTCCGTTGCGCGAGCGCACCGCCGATATCCTGCCGCTGGCTGAGCGTCTGCTGAACAAACACGTCAATAAAATGAAGCATGCTGCCGCCCGGCTTTCAGCCGATGCCCGGGCCTGCCTGATCGCCTACCCGTGGCCGGGCAATGTCCGGGAGCTCGATAACGCCATCCAGCGGGCCTTGATCCTGCAGCAGGGCGGCTTGATCCAGCCGGAGGATTTCTGCCTGGCGGGCCCGGTGGCGTGCGCGCCATTGCCTGCACTGTCGCCGGTACCAGCTGCGGCCTTTGCCCCTCCGGTGGAAGTGGAGGGCGAGTCGGCCGGTGCCTTGGGCGACGACCTGCGTCGTCGCGAGTTCCAGATGATCATCGACACCCTGCGCGCCGAACGCGGTCGCCGCAAGGAGGCGGCCGAACGCCTGGGGATCAGCCCGCGCACCCTGCGCTACAAGCTGGCGCAAATGCGCGACGCTGGCATGGACGTCGAGGCTTATCTGTTCGCCAGTTGAATGATGTGCACCGAATATCCCTTGTGGGAGCGGGCTTGCTCGCGAAAGCGATTTGCCAGTCACCGTTGCATTGACTGAACCACCGCTTTCGCGAGCAAGCCCGCTCCCACATGTATTTGTTTTTTGCGGCCATGGAGCTGGCACCCTTGTTGCTAATACCTGAATACCCGCTGAGTAAGTGTCAAAAAAATGCGGGCCGCCAGAGAGAGTAGACCATGAGCCAAGGTATTGAATTTAATCGGTTGATGTTGGACATGCGGGCCATGCAAATGGACGCCATGGCCCAGCCTAAATCGGTCGCGGTCCCCCAGGTGGGTGGCAGCAGCTTTTCCGACATGCTCGGTCAGGCCGTCAATAAAGTGAACGATACCCAGCAGGCGTCGAACCAGTTGGCCAGTGCTTTCGAGATTGGCAAAAGTGGCGTCGACCTGACGGACGTAATGATCTCCTCGCAGAAAGCCAGTGTCTCGTTTCAGGCGTTGACCCAGGTTCGCAACAAACTGGTTCAAGCCTACCAAGACATCATGCAGATGCCGGTTTAAAGGAAATTATTGAGTCATGGCAGAAGCAGCCGTTGATAACGTTCCGGCCAAGGCCACTCCGGTAGACGGCAAACCGCCGCTGTTCGGTCTGTCCTTCCTGGAAAATCTCTCCGAGATGACCATGCTGCGTCAGGTGGGCCTGTTGGTCGGCCTGGCTGCCAGCGTGGCGATTGGTTTTGCCGTGGTGCTGTGGTCCCAGCAGCCGGACTACCGGCCGCTGTATGGCAGTCTGGCGGGTATGGACGCCAAGCAAGTCATGGAAACGCTGGCTTCCGCCGACATTCCTTACACCGTCGAACCCAATTCCGGCGCCTTGCTGGTCAAGGCCGATGACGTTGCCCGTGCGCGCCTCAAGCTCGCCGCAGCTGGCGTGACACCTACCGATGGCAACATCGGTTTCGAGATCCTCGACAAGGACCAGGGCCTGGGTACCAGCCAGTTCATGGAAGCGACCCGTTATCGTCGCGGCCTGGAAGGTGAGCTGGCGCGAACCATTTCCAGCCTGAACAACGTCAAGGGCGCCCGCGTGCACCTGGCGATTCCGAAAAGCTCGGTGTTTGTGCGCGATGAGCGCAAGCCCAGCGCTTCGGTATTGGTCGAGCTGTATTCGGGCCGCTCCCTGGAGCCAGGCCAGGTCGTTGCCATCGTCAATCTGGTGGCGACCAGCGTACCTGAGCTGAGCAAATCGCAGATCACAGTGGTCGACCAGAAAGGCAACCTGTTGTCCGATCAGGCGGAAAACTCCGCGCTGACCATGGCCGGCAAGCAATTCGATTACAGCCGTCGCATGGAAAGCATGCTGACCCAGCGGGTGCACAACATCCTGCAACCGATCCTGGGTAACGATCGCTACAAGGCCGAAGTGTCGGCCGATGTCGACTTCAGTGCCGTCGAGTCCACTTCCGAGCAGTTCAACCCCGACCAGCCGGCACTGCGTAGCGAGCAGTCGGTCAATGAACAACGTACCGCCAGCAATGGCCCGCAAGGCGTACCGGGTGCCCTGAGCAACCAGCCGCCGTCGCCAGCCAGCGCGCCGCAGACCACCGGTGGCGCCACGGCGGCCGCCGGTATGGTGCAGCCAGGCCAGCCGCTGATCGATGCCAATGGCCAGCAGATCATGGACCCGGCCACCGGCCAGCCGATGCTGGCGCCGTACCCGGCCGACAAGCGTCAGCAGTCGACCAAGAACTTCGAGCTTGATCGTTCCATCAGCCACACCAAGCAACAACAGGGTCGTTTGAATCGCCTGTCGGTCGCCGTGGTGGTGGACGATCAGGTCAAGATCAACCCGGCCAACGGCGAAACCAGTCGTGCACCATGGAGCGCCGACGAATTGGCACGCTTTACTCGCCTGGTGCAGGACGCCGTCGGTTTCGACGCCAGCCGCGGCGACAGCGTCAGCGTGATCAACGTGCCGTTCTCCCAAGAGCGCGGTGAAGTGGTCGCCGATATTCCGTTTTATTCGCAACCCTGGTTCTGGGATGTGGTCAAGCAAGTACTGGGTGTGCTGTTTATCCTGGTGCTGGTGTTTGGCGTGCTGCGCCCGGTGCTCAACAACATCACCGGTGGCGGCAAGAGCAAGCAATTGGCAGGCTTGGGTGATGTCGAGCTGGGAGGCATGGGCGGCCTGGATGGCGAATTGGCCAACGATCGCGTCAGCCTCGGCGGGCCGCAGAGTATTCTGCTGCCAAGCCCGAGCGAAGGCTATGACGCTCAGTTGAACGCCATCAAGAGTCTGGTGGCAGAAGATCCGGGTCGTGTGGCCCAGGTCGTGAAAGAGTGGATTAACGCAGATGAGTGATAATCGAGCCGCTGTTGCCAAATTGTCCCGGGTCGACAAAGCTGCGATCCTGCTGCTGTCCCTGGGTTCGACCGACGCTGCCCAAGTGCTGCGCCACATGGGGCCCAAGGAGGTCCAGCGTGTGGGCGTGGCCATGGCACAAATGGGCAACGTGCACCGTGAGCAGGTCGAGCAGGTGATGAGTGAGTTCGTCGACATCGTCGGCGATCAGACCAGCCTGGGCGTCGGCTCCGACGACTACGTGCGCAAGATGCTCACCCAGGCACTGGGTGAGGACAAGGCCAACGGCCTCATCGACCGGATCCTTCTGGGCGGCAACACCAGCGGCCTGGACAGCCTCAAGTGGATGGAACCGCGGGCCGTTGCCGACGTGATTCGCTACGAGCACCCGCAGATCCAGGCGATCGTGGTGGCTTACCTCGACCCGGACCAGGCCGGTGAAGTGTTGGGCAACTTCGACCACAAGGTGCGCCTGGACATCATCCTGCGGGTGTCTTCGCTCAACACCGTGCAGCCGGCGGCCCTGAAAGAATTGAACCAGATTCTCGAGAAGCAGTTCTCGGGCAACTCCAATGCCTCGCGCACCACCTTGGGTGGCATCAAGCGCGCGGCGGACATCATGAACTTCCTCGACAGCTCGATCGAAGGTCAGTTGATGGACTCGATCCGCGAGTTCGACGAAGACCTGTCCGGTCAGATCGAAGACCTTATGTTCGTGTTCAACAACCTGTCCGATGTCGACGATCGTGGCATCCAGGCGCTGTTGCGCGAAGTGTCGTCCGACGTGCTGGTACTGGCCCTCAAGGGGTCGGACGAAGGCGTCAAGGAAAAGATCTTCAAGAACATGTCCAAGCGGGCGGCCGAACTGTTGCGCGACGATCTCGAGGCCAAGGGCCCGGTACGCGTCAGCGACGTGGAAACTGCACAGAAGGAAATCCTCACCATCGCCCGCCGCATGGCCGAAGCCGGGGAGATCGTTCTCGGTGGCAAGGGCGGCGAAGAGATGATCTAAGGTCGTTATGTCTGCCAAGAGTGATGAAGCACCCAGCGACCTGATCCGCGCCCGCGACGTCGGTGGTTTCGACGTCTGGTCGCTGCCCAGCTTCGACCCCCATGTTCCCGAGCCTGAGCCCGAACCGGTGGAAGAGCTCCCGGAACCGGAGGAAGTGCCGCTGGAAGAAGTCCAGCCGCTGACCCTCGAGGAAGTCGAGAGCATTCGCCAGGAAGCCTATAACGAAGGCTTTGCCGTGGGTGAAAAGGAAGGTTTCCACAGCACCACGCTCAAGGTCCGTCAGGAAGCCGATGTGGCGCTGACGGCCAAGCTCCGTGCGCTGGAATCGCTGATGCTCAACCTGTTCGATCCCATCGCCGAGCAGGACACCCAGATCGAGAAGTCCCTGCTGGGGCTGGTGCAGCACATCGCCCGGCAAGTGATCCAGCGCGAACTGGCCATCGATTCGACTCAGATCGAACATGTCATGCGCGAGGCGCTCAAGTTGTTGCCATTGGGCGTGGGTAACGTGCGGCTGTACATCAATCCCCAGGACTTCGAGCTGGTCAAGGCCCTGCGCGAGCGCCATGAGGAAACCTGGCGCATCGTCGAGGACGCTTCGCTGCTGCCCGGCGGCTGCCGTGTGGAAACCGAGCACAGCCGCATCGACGCCACCGTTGAAACCCGCATCAGCCAGATCATGGCCAAATTGTTCGACCAGTTGCACGAACAGGCCCTGCACCCGGCCGCTCCCGACCTGAGCCTGGAGTTACCGGACGAACCCCTGGTGGGTGCTGATGCAGCGCCGGCCGATGCAGGGTTGGATGCTGGGTTGGATGTGCCTGAATTGGATGCTTCTGCGCTGGACAGTCGCGATGCGCCTTGAGCGAACCAGCTTCGGCAAGCGCCTGGGCAGCTACGCCGAGGCCAGCGAGCTGGCCGGCCAACCGATCCTGGAAGGCCGCCTGTTGCGCATGGTCGGCCTGACCCTCGAAGCCGAAGGCCTGCGTGCCGCCATGGGCAGTCGCTGCATGGTGATCAACGACGACAGCTATCACCCGGTGCAGGTCGAAGCCGAAGTCATGGGCTTCTCCGGCAGCAAGGTCTTCTTGATGCCAGTAGGCAGCGTTGCAGGCATTGCCCCGGGGGCGCGCGTGGTGCCCCTGGCTGACACCGGTCGGCTGCCCATGGGCATGGGCATGCTCGGGCGCGTTCTGGACGGGGCCGGGCGGGCCCTGGACGGCAAGGGCGGCATGAAGGCTGAAGACTGGGTGCCGATGGACGGCCCGACGATCAACCCCCTCAAGCGCGACCCCATCAGCGTACCGTTGGACGTGGGCATCCGCTGCATCAACGGTTTATTGACGGTCGGACGCGGCCAGCGCCTGGGCCTGTTTGCCGGTACTGGGGTGGGCAAGAGTGTGCTGCTGGGCATGATGACCCGCTTCACCGAAGCCGACATCATCGTGGTGGGGCTGATCGGCGAGCGGGGGCGCGAGGTCAAGGAATTCATCGAGCACATTCTCGGCGAGGAAGGACTCAAGCGTTCGGTCGTGGTGGCGTCGCCTGCGGACGATGCGCCATTGATGCGCCTGCGGGCAGCGATGTACTGCACGCGCATTGCCGAGTACTTCCGCGACAAGGGCAAGAACGTCCTGTTGCTGATGGATTCGCTGACCCGTTTCGCCCAGGCCCAGCGGGAAATTGCCCTGGCCATCGGCGAGCCGCCGGCCACCAAGGGTTATCCGCCTTCGGTATTCGCCAAGCTGCCGAAACTGGTGGAGCGCGCCGGCAACGCGGAAAAGGGCGGCGGTTCGATCACCGCGTTCTATACCGTGCTGTCCGAAGGCGATGACCAACAGGACCCCATCGCCGACTCGGCCCGGGGTGTACTCGACGGGCACATCGTGCTGTCCAGGCGCCTGGCCGAGGAAGGGCATTACCCGGCCATCGACATCGAGGCGTCCATCAGTCGGGTCATGCCGTCGGTGATCAGTGCCGAGCACATGAAGCGGGCCCAGCAGTTCAAGCAGTACTGGTCGCGCTACCAGCAAAGCCGCGACCTGATCAGCGTCGGCGCCTATGTCCCCGGCGGTGACCGCGAGACCGACACCGCTATCAACCTTTACCCCGCCATGGCCGTCTACCTGCGCCAGAGCCTGAACGACAACATCGGCATGGGCGCCAGCGAAGCGCACTTGCAGACTATTTTCGCCCCGGTCTCAGGCACGTAACCGGCCATGGCCACGAGTCGTGCGGCGCGCCTGGCGCCAGTGGTGGACATGGCCGAAAAGGCCGAGAAGACCGCCGTCCAGCGACTGGCGTATTTCCAGGGCCAGGTCAAAGTCGCCGAAAGCAAACTGGCCGATCTCGAAAACTTTCGGCTCGAATACCAGGAGCAGTGGATCGCCCGTGGCGCCCACGGGGTTTCCGGACAGTGGTTGTTGGGTTACCAAGGATTCCTTGCGCAGTTGGGTACCGCTATCGACCAGCAGCGCCAGAGCCTGGTCTGGCACCAGAACAACCTGGAGAAGGCCCGCCAGAGCTGGCAAGAGGCATTTGCCCGGGTCGAAGGGCTGCGCAAACTGGTGCAGCGTTATATTGATGAGGCTCGGCAACTGGAAGACAGGCGCGAACAGAAACTGCTCGATGAATTGTCCCAACGCCTGCCACGTCAGAATCCCTATTGATGTGAAGCCTGGATTCTGTCGGATGAATGAGGCAATACCTTGCTCAGACCTTTACCAGATGCTACACCTTGTACACGTATGTCCATGACAAGGAAGCCGATCATGTCAGTTGTTACCGAAGTATCCCCCGATGGGCATAAGCTGACGATCTCGATCAAAGGTCGATTCGATTTCGGACGGCATCAGGAGTTTCGCGAGTCCTATGAACGGCTCAACAAGAAACCCGACTCCATCGTGGTGGATTTGAAAGAAGCCACTTATCTCGATAGTTCCGCCTTGGGCATGCTCCTGCTGTTGCGTGACCATGCCGGTGGCGACGCGTCAGATATCCGGGTCGTCAACAGCAGCAGTGACGTCAAGAAAATCCTCGCGATCTCCAATTTCGACAAGCTGTTCGACATCAGTTGATCGCCATGCAATCGTCGTCGGAGTCGCTGACGGTCCTGATTGCCGAAGACAGTGCCGCTGATCGACTGCTGTTGTCGACCATTGTCCGCCGCCAGGGGCATCATGTGCTCACTGCGGCCGATGGCGCCGAAGCGGTCGACGTCTATCTGGAGCAGCGTCCGCACCTGGTGCTGATGGACGCGATGATGCCGGTGATGGACGGCTTCGAAGCCGCGCAGAAAATCAAGCAGTTGGCCGGGGACCAGTTGGTCCCGATCATTTTCCTCACCTCGTTGACTGAGGGCGAAGCCCTGGCCCGTTGCGTGGAAGCGGGCGGCGACGATTTCCTGGCCAAGCCTTACAACCAAGTGATCCTGGCGGCCAAGATCAAGGCCATGGACCGCTTGCGTCGGTTGCAGGCCACGGTGGTGGAGCAGCGCGACCAGATTGCTCGGCACCACGACTACCTGCTCAACGAGCAACGGGTCGCCAAGGCCGTGTTCGACAAGATCGCCCACTCCGGCTGCCTGAGCGCGCCGAACATCCGTTACTTGCAATCGCCTTATGCCCTGTTCAACGGTGATCTGCTGTTGGCAGCGTTCAACCCGGCCGGCGACATGCACGTCTTGCTGGGGGATTTCACTGGCCACGGTTTGCCAGCGGCGGTCGGCGCGATGCCGCTGGCGGAAGTGTTCTACGGGATGACCGCCAAGGGCTACGGCTTGGCGCAGATCCTGCGAGAGATGAATGCCAAGCTCAAACGCATCCTGCCCGTGGACATGTTCTGCTGCGCGACGTTGTTATGCCTGAGCTTCCAGCGTTGCACGGTAGAAGTCTGGAACGGCGGCATGCCCGATGGATACCTGCATGACAGCCTCAGCGGCGTGCGTACGCCATTGCCGGCGCGGCACCTGCCGTTGGGCGTGCTCACCCCTCAATTGTTCGATGACCGCACCGAAGTACATCCCATGTCGCTGGGTGACCGGGTGTTCCTGTTGTCCGATGGCGTGATCGATACCACCAACGAAGACGAGCAATTGTTTGGTGTGGAGCGGCTGCAGCAGGTGTTCGCAGCCAACCGTGAACCCGACCTGCTGTTTGAAGATATCCAGCAGGCCCTGCGAGATTTTCGCGGTGAGTCGCGGGATGATTTCAGCATGGTCGAGTTACGACTGGTTGCGCCGACGCAACTCAACCCGCCGCCACCGGTCTATTCCGATAGCGGCCAGTCCAGCCCGCTGGATTGGTCGGTGAGCTTCGAGTTCCGGGCGCAGACGCTCAAGCGCTTCAACCCGATGCCCTACCTGCTGCAATTGCTACTGGAGGTCCATGGGCTCAGGGCGCAGAGTGGCGCCCTTTACAGCGTCATGTCGGAGCTGTATTCCAATGCCCTGGATCATGGGGTGCTGGGTCTGGACTCGAGCCTCAAGCGTGATGCGGCGGGTTTTGCCCACTACTACCGCGAGCGCAATACGCGCCTGGATGAGCTCAACGACGGCTATGTGCGGGTGCACTTGCATGTCTCGCCAGGCGGCGAGGGTGGTCGCCTGGCCATAGAGGTCGATGACAGTGGCGAGGGCTTTGATGTCGACAGGGTGCTGGCGCGTCCTGTGGACTGTGAGCGATTGTCGGGACGCGGCGTGAGCCTGGTGCGTCAATTGAGCCACCACGCCAGTTGGTCAGACGATGGTCGTAGTGCGCGCGTGGAGTTTTTCTGGGAGGCTCCGGCATAATCGGGGGCCATTCTTGATCAGGGAGCGAACAAGTGAACGAAATTCATCTGGACCGCGACGTGCTCAGCACGTTGAAGGAAGTCATGGAGGAGGGGTATCTGGAATTGCTGGATACGTTTCTCAATGACTCGGAGGCTCGCTTGCGCGTGCTGCATGAGGCACGCGACGCTGAAAAACTCAGCGCCACGGCTCACAGCTTCAAGGGCAGCAGCAGCAACATGGGCGCTATCCGCCTGGCCGAGCTATGTGGCGAACTGGAACAGCGTGCCAAGCAGCCGTCATTGGGCGGTATCGAGAAACTGGTCAGCGAAATCGACAGCGAATTTGCTTGTGTTCGCAAGCTTTGCAGGGAAGAGCGCGAAGGCTTCCACTGCTGAGATTGGACGATCGGGCAGACATTGGCCCGCGCCTTGCATTGCCTAGTCTCGACTGTACCTATGATTCCAGTGCAGCGGAGACTTTATTTATGCCTGTTACCCCCAATACACTGCTTCAGGCCTCTGTCCGGGCCAAGCCTCAGGCCGCCGTCAATTCACCGGCAGCGGCCCCCGATCTCGGGGATAGAGCCTCCAGCTTCGCTCAAGTCTTCGCCAAGCAGGCGCCTGCCAAGGCAGCGCTAGCCCCTGAGCCAGCGATGAAGTCGGTGCGCGACAACGCTACCAGCGACACCGTCAAAAAAGACACCGGCAACCAAACCCCTGCCGTCTCGGAGTCGACGGTTGCCGATAGCGGCAAACCCTTGCCCGCGGACAAGCCGGCCAGCGCCGACGACAAGACTGGCAGCGACGACAAGGCTGACTCGGCAGAAACGCCTGTGGCGGATGCTGCACCTGTCGATCCGAGCCTTGATCCAGGACTGCAGCCGGACATGACGGTGCCGGTCGCGACAGCCCCGGCGGAACCGGCCCCTGCGGTGGTCACGACTGAAGCTCAGCCAGCCACCGCGGTGGCAGCCCCGCTTGCATCACTGGCGACGCCGGCCCAGGCTGCGGCCCCAGTAGACGATTCGGCCTTTGACCCTCAGGCCGACCCTCTCGACGCATTGCCAGCGTTGCGCTTGGCGATGGAGCAGGGCGGTCATGTTTCCGCCGCTAGCCAGGCCCAACCCAAGGGTGCTGCCCCGGCGTCACCCGACGGTGAGCCGACTTCGGCGCAGACCTTCGCCGCCGGCATGGCGAGCATGCTTACCGTGCAGGCCGACCAGAACAGTACCGAGTCCGGCAGCCAGGGCGGCGACAAGGCATTCGGTGGCTTGATCAGCGAAGGCCTCAAGGACCTGGGCGCCGCTTCCAGTGACACTCGCGTGGACGATTTCGCCAACCGCCTGGCTGCACTGACCCAGGCTGCTACGCCCAAGACCGCCAACGCGGTGCCGGTCAACCAACCTATCGCGATGAATCAGAGCGGCTGGACCGAAGAGGTGGTCAACCGGGTGATGTACCTGTCCAGCGTCAATCTGAAGGCGGCCGATATCCAACTGCAACCCGCCGAACTCGGGCGCTTGGATATCCGGGTGAACATGGTTCCGGACCAGCAGACCCAGGTCACGTTCATGAGCGCTCACTCCGGCGTTCGCGAAGCCCTCGAAGGCCAGTTGCATCGCTTGCGGGACAGTTTCGCCCAGCAGGGCATGGGCCAGGTCGACGTCAGTGTGTCTGATCAATCCCGTGGTTCGCAGAACCAGGGGCAGCAGGCCCAGCAACAAGCCCAGGCTGGACGCACCACGTCGTCGGGTGGGCGAGTGGATTCGGTAGATGAACACCTGCCGGCCAGCGTCGCGGAAGTGGCGGCCAGCACCACCAGCGTCATTGGCAGCAGCGCGGTCGACTACTACGCCTGATCAAGCGACGTTTTCCCTTGTGGGAGCGGGCTTGCTCGCGAAGGCGGTGTGTCAGTTCACGATTATGTCGACTGATACACCGCCTTCGCGAGCAAGCCCGCTCCCACATCGGTTTATGGCATCTGAAGATTACATCTGACGCCGTCCTTCCTCTTCTGGCATAACACTTGCTCCAGCCTTGCCGTGCAACAGTGAAAACCCCGATTAGTGACGGATTATTGGCATGGCGAAGAGTGAAGCAGCAGCTGTAAAAGACCCTGCAACCAAAGGCAAACTCAAGCTGATCATCATGATCGTGGTGGGTTTGCTCCTGGCGGTTGGTGTGTCCGTGGGGGCGACCTGGTATGTCATGCACAGCGCTCAAAGCAAGCCGGCCGTGGCGGCGGAAGCAGCGCCAGTGGGCAAGCAGCCGGCGATCTTCGAACCCATGGCGCCGGCCTTCGTGGCCAACTACACCCAGAACGGTCGTCAACGCTACATGCAGGTGAGCATTACCCTGCTGGGCCGCAACCAGGCTGACCTGGAAGCGCTGCGGGTGCATATGCCACTGATCCGCAATAACCTGGTGATGCTGTTCTCCGGACAGAATTTCGACACCCTGGCCACTCCGGTCGGCCAGGAAATGCTGCGTCAGAAAGCCACGGCCAGCGTGCAGGAAGTGGCTCAGAAAGAGCTCGGCAAAGTGGTGATCGAACAGTTGCTCTTCACTAACTTCGTATTGCAGTAGGAACACGACATGGCCGTGCAGGACCTGCTGTCCCAGGACGAAATCGATGCGCTGTTGCATGGTGTCGACGACGGTCTGGTACAGACCGAAAACGCTGCTGAACCGGGCAGCGTCAAAAGCTACGACCTGACCAGCCAGGATCGCATCGTTCGCGGACGCATGCCGACCCTGGAAATGATCAACGAACGTTTCGCCCGCTACACCCGCATCAGCATGTTCAACATGCTGCGCCGTTCGGCCGACGTGGCCGTCGGTGGCGTGCAGGTGATGAAGTTCGGTGAGTACGTACACTCGCTGTACGTGCCCACCAGCCTCAACCTGGTGAAAATCAAACCGTTGCGCGGCACCGCGCTGTTCATCCTTGACGCCAAGCTGGTGTTCAAGCTGGTGGACAACTTTTTCGGTGGCGACGGTCGTCACGCCAAGATCGAAGGGCGGGAATTCACCCCGACCGAGTTGCGCGTGGTGCGCATGGTGCTGGAGCAGGCCTTCGTCGACTTGAAGGAAGCCTGGCAGGCGATCATGGAAGTGAACTTCGAGTACATCAACTCGGAAGTGAACCCTGCCATGGCCAACATCGTCGGCCCAAGCGAGGCCATTGTGGTCTCGACCTTCCACATCGAGCTCGATGGCGGTGGCGGCGACCTGCACGTGACCATGCCGTACTCGATGATCGAGCCGGTGCGCGAAATGCTCGACGCCGGTTTCCAATCGGACCTCGACGATCAGGACGAGCGCTGGATCAATGCGCTGCGCCAGGACGTGCTGGATGTCGACGTGCCGATCGGCGCGACGGTCGCTCGGCGCCAACTGCGTCTGCGGGACATCCTGCACATGCAGCCGGGGGACATCATCCCCGTCGAGATGCCGGAAGACATGATCATGCGCGCCAATGGCGTGCCGGCCTTCAAGGTCAAGATGGGCTCTCACAAAGGCAACCTGGCGTTGCAGGTGATCGAGCCGATCGAACGCCGCTGAGCGGTGTCGAACTCCTTAAGTTTGTAACGGATTTTTGCTTCTAACTGATTTTTTGCCCGCCGAGGACAAATGATGGCTGACGATATGAATACCCAGGATGACCAGGCGCTGGCCGATGAATGGGCTGCGGCCCTGGAAGAAACCGGCGATGCCGGGCAGGCTGATATCGACGCCTTGCTGGCGGCCGACACTGGCGCCCATGCGTCCAGTCGCTTGCAGATGGAAGAATTTGGCAGCGTGCCCAAGAGTCATGAGCCGGTGACGCTTGATGGCCCGAACCTGGACGTGATCCTCGATATCCCGGTGTCCATTTCCATGGAAGTGGGCAGCACCGACATCAACATCCGCAACCTGTTGCAGCTCAACCAGGGCTCGGTGATCGAGCTGGATCGCCTGGCCGGCGAGCCGCTCGATGTGCTGGTCAACGGCACCTTGATCGCCCATGGCGAAGTGGTGGTGGTCAACGAGAAGTTCGGCATTCGCCTGACGGACGTGATCAGCCCGAGCGAACGCATCAAGAAGTTGCGCTGAGTGAAAGGTTTCTTCGCAGTCGCCGCGATGCTGCCATTGAGCGTGCTGGCGGCCGAACCGGTTGCCACGGCCGCCGCTGCGCCGGCGATAGGCAGTGGCGTCGCCGGGCAACTGGCGCAATTGGTGTTCGGCTTGCTGCTGGTGCTGGGCTTGATCTTCTTTCTCGCCTGGCTGTTGCGGCGTGTGCAGCAGGCGGGGCCGGCTGGCAAGGGGCAGGTCATCGACATTGTCGGTTCCCGCGCGCTCGGGCCGCGCGACCGGCTGGTGCTGGTGCAGGTCGGTAACGAGCAGATCCTGCTGGGCTTGAGCCCCGGCACCATCACCGCCTTGCACGTGCTCAAGGAGCCGGTGCAGGTGCCCTCCACCGAGCCGGCCAGCCCCGAATTTGCCCAGCGCCTCATGGAACTGTTGGGCAAAGACCAGAAGGATAAAAAGTAATGCCGTTGCGCATTCTGTTGGCATTGGCCCTGATGCTGGCCGCACCGTTGGCGTTCGCCGCCGATCCGCTCTCGATCCCGGCGATCACCCTCGGAACCAACGCCGAAGGGGCCCAGGAATACTCGGTCAGCCTGCAGATCCTGCTGATCATGACCGCGCTGAGTTTCATCCCGGCGTTCGTCATGCTGATGACCAGCTTCACTCGGATCATCATTGTCTTTTCGATCCTGCGCCAGGCCCTGGGCCTGCAACAGACGCCCTCGAACCAGATTCTCACCGGCATGGCGCTGTTCCTGACCATGTTCATCATGGCGCCAGTGTTCGACCGGGTGAACCAGGATGCGCTGCAACCTTACCTGGCAGAAAAAATCACCGCCCAGGATGCCGTGGCCAAGGCTGAAGTGCCGATCAAGGATTTCATGCTGGCCCAGACTCGCAGCAGCGACCTGGAACTGTTCATGCGCCTGTCCAAGCGCACCGATATCCCCAGTGCCGATCAGGCGCCGCTGACCATCCTGGTGCCAGCGTTCGTGACGTCCGAGCTCAAGACCGCGTTCCAGATCGGCTTCATGATTTTCATCCCGTTCCTGATCATTGACCTGGTGGTCGCCAGTATCCTGATGGCCATGGGCATGATGATGCTCTCGCCGCTGATCATTTCCCTGCCATTCAAGATCATGCTGTTTGTGCTGGTGGATGGCTGGGCGCTGATCATCGGTACCCTGGCGGGCAGTTTCGGCGGTGTTTAGGCCTTTTGTGCGGATAGGACGATATGACGCCTGAAGTAGCGGTAGACCTGTTCCGTGAAGCGCTCTGGCTGACGACCATGATGGTCGCCATCCTGGTGATCCCCAGCCTGCTGGTGGGGCTGCTGGTGGCAATGTTCCAGGCCGCGACCCAAATCAATGAGCAAACCCTGAGCTTCCTGCCGCGCCTGCTGGTGATGTTGGTGACGCTGATCGTCGCCGGTCCCTGGCTGGTGCAAACCTTCATGGAATACATCCTGCAGTTGTACGGCAGTATTCCGCAGTTGATCGGCTGACCTCATGTCGATGCTCGCGCTGACGGACACCCAGATCAGTACGTGGGTGGCATCGTTCATCCTGCCGCTGTTTCGCGTCGCCGCGGTGCTCATGAGCATGCCGGTGTTCGGTACGACCCTGGTGCCGACCCGCGTACGGCTGTATTTCGCCTTGGCCATCACGGTAGTCATCGTGCCCGGGCTGCCACCGATGCCGCCAGTCAATGCCCTGGACCTCAGCGCGCTGATGCTGGTGGCCGAGCAGATTCTCATCGGTGCCCTGATGGGGTTTTCGCTGCAGCTGTTCTTCCAGGCCTTCGTGGTGGCCGGGCAAATCATCTCGATCCAGATGGGCATGGCCTTCGCGTCCATGATCGACCCTACCAACGGCGTCAACACAGCGGTGATCGGTCAGTTCCTGACGATGCTGGTAACGTTGTTGTTTCTTGCCATGAACGGGCATCTGGTGGTGTTCGAGGTATTGACCGAGAGCTTTACCACCCTGCCAGTGGGCAGTGCGATGCTGGTCAATCATTTCTGGGAAATCGCCGGCAAGCTCGGCTGGGTTCTGGGTGCGGCGATGGTGCTGGTATTGCCTGCGATCACCGCGTTGCTGGTGGTCAACATCGCGTTTGGCGTGATGACCCGTGCGGCACCGCAATTGAATATTTTCTCCATTGGTTTCCCGCTGACCCTCGTGCTGGGCATGGTGATTTTCTGGGTCAGCCTGGGGGATATCCTCAACCAGTATCAGCCGCTGGCCACTCAGGCCTTGCAGCTTTTACGCGACATGGCACAGGCACGCTGAACCATGGCCGAGAGCGAGAGTGGTCAGGACAAGACAGAAGACCCCACGGAAAAGCGCAAGCGCGAGTCCCGGGAGAAGGGTGAGATTGCCCGATCCAAGGAGCTCAACACGCTTGCGGTGATGCTGGCCGGGGCGGGCGGGTTGCTGATTTATGGTGGCGGGTTGGCCCTGGACCTGCTGGAAATCATGCGCCTGAACTTCTCCCTGCCCCGTGAGGTGCTGCTCAGTCCGGGCGCGATGGGTCTGTATTTGCTGCATTCAGGCAAAATCGCGATTCTGGCGGTACAGCCGGTGCTGATTTTCCTCCTGCTGGCAGCCATCATTGGCCCTATTTCTTTGGGGGGCTGGTTGTTCGCCGGGAAGAGCCTGGCGCCGAAATTCAGCCGGATGAACCCGGCCAACGGCCTTAAGCGGATGTTTTCCACGAATGCCTTGATGGAGTTGCTCAAGGCTCTTGGGAAATTCTTCCTGATTCTCTTCGTCGCGTTAACGGTTTTACAAGCCGACATCGACGACCTGCTGCGCATCGCCCATGAGCCCCTCGAACAAGCCATTATCCATAGTGTGCAAGTGGTCGGCTGGAGCTCGTTGTGGATGGCTTGTGGGCTGATCCTGATCGCCGCCATCGACGTGCCGATCCAGCTGTATCAGAGCAAGCAGAAGCTGATGATGACCAAGCAGGAAATACGTGACGAGCACAAGGACCAGGAGGGCAAGCCGGAGGTCAAGCAGCGGATCCGCCAGTTGCAGCGCGAGATGTCCCAGCGGCGGATGATGGCGGCGATCCCAGATGCCGATGTGGTCATCACCAACCCGACCCACTATGCCGTGGCGCTCAAGTACGACCCCGAGAAAGGCAACGCACCCGTGTTGCTGGCCAAGGGCAGTGACTTCCTGGCGCTGAAGATCCGTGAGATCGCCGTGGCCAATGAAGTGATGCTGCTCGAATCCCCGGCCCTGGCGCGGTCGATCTACTACTCCACTGAACTCGACCAGGAAATTCCCGGAGGCCTGTACCTGGCCGTGGCCCAGGTGCTGGCCTACGTCTACCAGATCCGCCAGCACCGCGCCGGCAAGGGCAAGCGCCCCGAGCCGCTCAAGGATCTGCCAATCCCGCCGGATTTGCGCCGCGATTCGTAGGAACTGCCGAAGGCGGCGATCTCTTGATCTTGATATCTCGACTGCGAGGTGAAAGATCGCAGCCTTCGGCAGCTCCGACAAAAGTTGGAAGGCTTCTTGCAATACCCCGTCTGCGCCCCCTCCGGGCGTCAAAAGTTTGCTTCACAGGAACGGGGAATATTGGTGGATCGCTCTCAGTTACTCAGCACCGCACGCAACAACGTAGCAGACCTCAGCCGGGGCAATCTGGGCGTGCCGCTGTTGCTGATGGTCATGCTCGCCATGATGATGTTGCCGGTGCCGCCGTTCCTGCTGGACGTGTTCTTCACGTTCAACATCGCCCTGTCGATCGTCGTGCTGCTGGTGTGCGTATACGCCCTGCGGCCGCTGGACTTCGCGGTGTTCCCGACCATTCTGCTGGTGGCGACGCTCATGCGTCTGGCGCTGAACGTGGCGTCCACCCGGGTCGTGATGATCCACGGTCATGATGGGCATGCGGCCGCTGGCAAGGTGATCCAGGCCTTCGGTGAGGTGGTGATCGGCGGTAACTACGTGGTTGGTATCGTGGTCTTCGCCATCTTGATGATCATCAACTTCGTCGTGGTAACCAAGGGCGCCGGGCGGATTTCCGAGGTGAGCGCGCGTTTCACCCTCGATGCAATGCCGGGCAAGCAGATGGCGATCGACGCCGACCTCAACGCCGGCCTGATCGACCAGAGCCAGGCCAAGCTGCGTCGTCTTGAAGTCGCCCAGGAAGCCGAATTCTACGGTTCCATGGACGGTGCCAGCAAATTCGTACGCGGTGACGCCATCGCCGGTTTGCTGATTCTGTTCATCAACCTGATCGGCGGCATGGCCGTCGGCATCTTCCAGCACAACATGACGTTCGGCGACGCTGGCAAGGTCTACGCCTTGTTGACCATCGGTGACGGTTTGGTGGCGCAATTGCCATCACTGTTGTTATCCACAGCTGCCGCGATCATGGTGACCCGTGCTTCGGGCTCCGAAGACATGGGCAAGCAGATCGGCCGGCAAATGTTCGCCTCGCCCAAGGCCCTGGCGGTTGCCGCCGGCCTGATGGCGGTGATGGGCCTGGTGCCGGGCATGCCGCACTTTTCCTTCCTGAGCATGGCCGCCCTGGCTGGCGGCGCCGCCTATCTGTTCTGGAAGAAACAGAACGTGCAGAAAGTCCAGGCCCTGCAAGAGGTCAAGCGCCAGCAGGAACTGCTGCCGTCGCCGGCCCGCGCCATGGAAACCAAGGAGCTGGGCTGGGATGACGTGACGCCAATCGACATGATCGGCCTGGAAGTCGGTTATCGCCTGATTCCATTGGTCGACCGCAACCAGGGGGGGCAGTTGCTGGCGCGGATCAAGGGGGTGCGCAAGAAGCTCTCCCAGGACCTGGGCTTCCTGATGCCCACCGTGCATATCCGCGACAACCTCGACCTGGCGCCCAGTGCCTACCGCCTGACTTTGATGGGGGTGATCCTGGCCGAAGCGGAGATCTACCCCGACCGCGAATTGGCGATCAACCCCGGACAGGTCTACGGCAGCCTCAACGGCATCACCGCCAAGGATCCGGCTTTCGGCCTGGAAGCGGTGTGGATCGAAATCAGCCAGCGGGCCCAGGCGCAGTCCCTCGGCTATACCGTGGTGGACGCCAGTACGGTGGTGGCAACCCACTTGAACCAGATTTTGTACAAGCACTCCAGCGAGCTGATCGGCCACGAAGAAGTCCAGCAACTGCTGCAAGTACTGGCCAAAGGCTCGCCGAAGCTGGCTGAAGAGCTGGTGCCGGGTGTGGTTTCGTTGTCGCAGTTGCTCAAGGTGCTGCAGGCACTGTTGGCCGAACAGGTGCCCGTGCGCGACATACGCAGTATTGCCGAGGCTATCGCCAACAACGCCTCCAAGAGTCAAGATACCGCCGCCCTGGTGGCTGCGGTTCGGGTCGGCGTGTCCCGCGCAATCGTCCAAAGCATTGTAGGGACTGAGTCTGAGCTGCCTGTGATCACCTTGGAACCAAGGTTGGAACAGATATTGCTCAATAGTCTGCAGAAGGCAGGACAAGGCTCGGAAGAGGGTGTCTTGCTGGAGCCAAGCATGGCTGAGAAGCTGCAGCGTTCGCTGATCGAAGCAGCCCAGCGGCAAGAGATGCAAGGCCAACCGGTGATCCTGCTGGTGGCCGGTCCGATTCGCGCGATGCTCTCGCGATTCGGGCGCCTCGCGGTCCCGGGGCTGCATGTACTGGCGTACCAGGAAATACCGGACAACAAGCAAGTGACCATCGTTGCGACAGTAGGGCCCAACGGCTGAGGTAGTGGTTTATGCAAGTGAAGCGTTTTTTCGCCGCCGATATGCGTCAGGCCATGAAGCTGGTTCGTGACGAGCTGGGCGCTGAAGCAGCCATCATCGGTAATCGCCGGATCGCTGGCGGTGTCGAGCTGACGGCCGCTCTGGATTACAAATTGTCGGCGCTGGCTCCACGGGTTCCGAACATGGAACTCGAAGACGAACTGCGCAAGACCCAATCGCGTATTGCCAGCGCCCAGGCCGAACTGAGCCTGCGCGGCAGCGAAGGCGAGGGCGCGGCGGGCACCAATCGTCAATTGTTCGCCGGTCAGCCGCTGACGGCCGGCCTGCCGTTGACCGCTGCCGAACCGCTGATCGAGCAGGCCCACGCCGAACCGCGTCGTCCTGAGCCGGCGCCAGCAGCGCCTGCCCGAGGTGTCGATCCGCGTGCCCTGGACTCGATGCGCTTTGAACTCAACAGCCTGCGCGAGCTGATGGAAGTCCAGCTCGGCTCCCTGGCCTGGAACCAGTTGCAAGGCAGCCGTCCAGCCCAGGCCAACCTGTGGCGTCGCCTGCAACGCATCGGCCTGTCCGGCCCGTTGTCCCGGGACCTGCTGGCGCTGATCAATGGCATCGAAGAGCCTCGCCAGGCCTGGCGCATGTTGCTGGCCCACCTGGCGCGGATGATTGCGACCCCGGAAGTCGAGCCGCTGGAAGAGGGTGGAGTGATTGCCATGGTCGGCCCTGCCGGCATGGGCAAGACCACCACCCTGGCCAAGCTCGCCGCCCGTTACGTACTCAAGTACGGTGCCCAGAGCATTGCCCTGGTGAGCATGGACAGTTTCCGTATCGGTGCCCAGGAGCAACTCAAGACCCTCGGCCGGATCCTCAATGTGTCGGTGACCCATGTGGATCCGGGCCAGTCCCTGGCCCAGGCACTGGAGCCGCTGCTGCGCAAACGCGTCGTGCTGATCGATACCGCAGGCCTGCAAGCCAGCGATCCAGCCCTGCGCATGCAGCTCGAAAGCCTGGCTGGACGCGGTATCAAGTCAAAAAATTATCTCGTGTTGGCAACCACCAGCCAGAAACAGGTTCTAACCGCCGCATACCACAGCTACAAACGCTGCGGGCTGGCCGGCTGCATCCTGACTAAGCTGGACGAAACGGCAAGCCTGGGCGAGGTGTTGAGCCTGGCGATCGGTCATGAACTACCGGTGGCCTACCTGACCGACGGGCCGCGGATCCCGGATGATTTGCATCTGCCGCGCCGTCATCAACTGGTCAGTCGTGCCGTGAGTGTGCAAATGCAGGAAGAACCCAGCGAAGAAGCCATGGCTGATATGTTCGCTGATATCTACCACAGCCCGACCAAGCAGGTCGGCTGAGGTAATCATGAATATTTTTTGTACCTACATCGATGGTCTGCCATGCATTGTTCCGTATGTGAACGCGCAGCCAGTAATGTGGCCTCCGTCTAAGTAAGACAAGGTAAAGAACGAACATGGGCAGCATGCATCCCGTACAGGTGATCGCGGTGACCGGCGGCAAAGGTGGCGTCGGGAAGACTAACGTGTCAGTGAACTTGTCCCTGGCTCTGGCAGAGCTTGGCCGACGGGTCATGCTGCTGGACGCCGACCTGGGCCTGGCGAACGTCGACGTGTTGTTGGGGCTTACACCCAAACGCACGCTGGCGGACGTGATTGAAGGGCGCTGTGAGCTGCGCGACGTGTTGTTGCAGGGGCCGGGCGGCATTCGCATCGTGCCGGCTGCCTCTGGCACCCAGAGCATGGTTCACCTGACCCCGGCCCAGCACGCCGGCCTGATCCAGGCTTTCAGCGACATCGGCGACAATCTCGATGTGCTGGTGATCGACACCGCAGCCGGTATCGGTGACTCGGTCGTCAGTTTCGTGCGCGCCGCCCAGGAAGTGCTGCTGGTGGTCTGCGACGAACCGACGTCCATCACCGATGCCTATGCCCTGATCAAGTTGCTTAACCGCGACTATGGCATGAACCGCTTCCGCGTCCTGGCCAACATGGCCCAGAGCCCGCAGGAAGGACGCAACCTGTTCGCCAAGTTGACAAAGGTCACGGATCGCTTCCTGGACGTCGCCCTACAATACGTCGGCGCAGTGCCTTACGACGAAAGCGTACGCAAGGCTGTCCAGAAGCAACGTGCCGTTTATGAAGCCTTTCCACGTTCCAAATGCGCGCTGGCGTTCAAGGCGATCGCCCAGAAGGTCGATACCTGGCCACTGCCGGCCAACCCACGCGGGCATCTGGAATTTTTCGTCGAGCGTCTTGTGCAACAAACAGCAGGGCCCGTGCTATGACAGCCAGCGGTTACAACCATCTCTACAAAAAATCGGCACGGGACGCCCAATACGAATTGATCGAGCGTTACGCGCCACTGGTCAAGCGTATCGCCTATCACTTGCTGGCGCGCTTGCCGGCCAGTGTCCAAGTCGAAGACTTGATCCAGGCGGGCATGATCGGCCTGCTCGAAGTGTCGAACAAATACGACGCGAGCAAGGGCGCGAGTTTCGAGACGTATGCCGGTATTCGCATTCGCGGCGCCATGCTCGATGAAGTCCGCAAGGGCGATTGGGCGCCGCGTTCGGTACACCGCAATACCCGCATGGTCAGTGATGCAATTCGTGCAATTGAAGCTAAAACCGGGCGTGACGCTAAAGATCACGAGGTTGCGGCCGAACTCCAGTTGAGTCTCGACGATTATTACGGGATTTTGAACGATACCTTGGGCAGCCGCCTGTTCAGTTTCGACGACCTGTTGCAGGACGGCGAACACGAAGGGCTGCACGAGGATAACGCGAGTGCTCACATGGAGCCGTCGCGTGACCTGGAAGATGAGCGTTTCCAGAGTGCGCTGGCGGATGCGATTGCCAATTTGCCGGAGCGTGAGCGACTGGTCTTGGCGCTGTACTACGACGAAGAGCTGAACCTCAAGGAAATCGGTGAGGTCCTGGGGGTCAGCGAATCGCGGGTCAGCCAGTTACACAGCCAGTGCGCGGCCCGTTTGCGGGGGCGTTTGGGGGAGTGGCGAGCGCGTTGACAGGCAGTGTGGGGACACTGCGAACGAGGCTGGCCTGGCAGGTGCTGCGCCAGTCTCCATCCGTTGTGCTCCAAACCGTCGTCGAGTGTTGTGCCGGATTGATTGAAATGGCGCGTCCAGGTGCTGGGCGCGTTTAAGACTGCTTGGAGGTCGAATTGGACAAGAACATGAAAATCCTCATCGTTGATGACTTCTCAACGATGCGGCGGATCATAAAAAACCTGTTGCGTGACCTTGGGTTCACCAACACGGCCGAAGCAGATGACGGGACCACTGCGCTCCCGATGTTGCACAGTGGCAACTTCGATTTTCTGGTCACCGACTGGAACATGCCGGGCATGACCGGTATCGACCTGTTGCGCCAGGTGCGTGCCGACGAAAAACTCAAGCATCTTCCGGTGCTGATGGTCACTGCCGAAGCCAAGCGCGAGCAGATCATCGAAGCGGCCCAGGCCGGTGTGAACGGCTATGTGGTCAAACCCTTCACGGCCCAGGCGTTGAAAGAGAAGATTGAAAAAATCTTTGAACGCATCGGTTAACGGCGCCACGGGGGAGCTATGGATAACGAATCTTCAATGGGCGATTTCGAATCGACCCTGAAAAAACATGCCCGCGAACTGGTCGACAGCCTTGAAAAAGGTCGCTTTGGCGATGCGGTTCAAATGATCCATGAGCTCAACCAGACCCGTGACCGCGGTCTGTATCAGGAGGTGGGCAAGCTCACGCGTGAATTGCACAGCGCGATTGTCAATTTCCAGATCGACCCGAATATGCCGCAGGCCGAGGAAGTCTCGCAGATCACCGACGCCACCGAGCGTCTGGGTTATGTGGTCAAGCTGACCGAGGCTGCGGCCAACCGCACCATGGACCTGGTGGAAAGCGCAACGCCGCTGGTCAATGGCCTGAGCGAAGAAGCCCAGGCCTTGAGCACCGACTGGGGGCGGTTCATGCGGCGCGAAGTCGGCGCCGAAGAGTTTCGGGAGCTGGCCCGTCGAGTCGACGGTTTCCTGACGCGCAGCAGCACCGAGAACCGCGCGGTGGCCAGCAACCTCAACGATATTCTGCTGGCCCAGGACTATCAGGACCTGACCGGCCAGGTGATCAAGCGGGTGACCCAATTGGTCACCGAAGTGGAAAGCAACCTGCTCAAATTGGTGTTGATGGCCAGCCAGGTCGACCGCTTTGCCGGCATCGAACACGACCGTGAAGCGATGCTCGCTGAAAAAGATCCACAAAAACATCTCTCTCAGGGTGAAGGTCCGCAGATTCATGCCGATAAAAGAGAAGACGTTATGTCCGGTCAGGACGATGTGGACGATTTGCTGTCCAGCCTTGGATTTTGATTTAGCCCTATTTTAGGAGCAGCCATTAATGAGCTTCGGCGCCGATGAAGAGATCCTTCAGGATTTCCTGGTTGAGGCCGGCGAGATTCTAGAGCAACTGTCCGAGCAACTGGTCGAGCTGGAAAGCCGACCAGATGATGCGGATCTGCTCAATGCAATTTTTCGCGGTTTCCACACTGTAAAAGGAGGCGCCGGCTTCCTCCAGCTCAACGAGCTGGTGGAGTGCTGTCACATTGCCGAAAACGTGTTCGACATCCTGCGCAAGGGTGAGCGTCGCGTTGATTCGGAACTGATGGACGTGGTGCTCGAAGCGCTGGATGCGGTCAACAGCATGTTCAGCGAAGTGCGTGAGCGCTCGCCGATCACCGCTGCCACCCCCGAGCTGCTCGCTGCGCTGTCGCGTCTGGCCGAGCCGCAATCGGCTGACGAAGCGACTCCGGTTGCCGAGGCCGTGGTTGAAGAACCGGTCGCCGAGGAATCGGGCGACATCACCGATAACGAATTCGAACAACTGCTGGACTCCCTGAATACCGTCAAGGCCCAGGCCGAGGCGCCGGTCGCTCCGGCTGCACCTGCTGCGCCGGCTGTCGATGGGGCTGCCAGCGATGAAATCACCGATGCCGAGTTCGAATCACTGCTCGACCAGCTCCATGGCAAGGGCCAGTTCGCGCCTGATGCCGTGGTCCCGCCGGCGGCCCCGGCCGCGCCGAAAGCCGCGGGCGACAGCTCCGACATCACCGACGACGAATTCGAAGCCTTGCTTGATCAGTTGCACGGCAAGGGCACGTTTGCCGTTGACGCGCTGGATTCAGCCATCGCTTCGGCGCCGACGCCGGCCAAGCCCGCCGCCGCTGCCGCGGGCAGCGACCTGATCAGCGATCACGAATTCGAATCACTGCTCGATGAGCTGCACGGCAAGGGCAAGTTCAGCGAAGTCGGTACCGCTTCCGCTGCGCCTGCTGCGCCTGCTGCGCCTACTGCCGCTGCCACTGCGGCCGCACCGGCGGCCAAGGCTGCGCCCAAACCCGCTGCCAAGGCACCGGAACCGAAGGCCGAGCCCGCCAAGGCTGCCGCTGCTGCTCCGGCGCCAGCCCGTGCTGCGGCGGCTGCGCCAGCGGACAAGCCGGCCAGCGAAGCCGAGACCACCGTTCGGGTCGATACCGCACGCCTGGACGAGATCATGAACATGGTCGGCGAACTGGTGCTGGTGCGTAACCGTCTGGTGCGCCTGGGCCTCAACAGTCAGGATGAAGCCATGTCCAAGGCCGTGTCGAACCTCGACGTGGTCACGGCAGACCTGCAGACCGCGGTCATGAAGACCCGGATGCAGCCGATCAAGAAAGTCTTCGGGCGCTTCCCGCGCCTGGTTCGCGACCTGGCTCGCCAGCTCAAGAAAGAAATCAACCTGGAACTGGTGGGTGAAGAGACCGACCTCGACAAGAACCTTGTCGAGGCCCTGGCCGACCCGCTGGTCCACTTGGTGCGCAACGCGGTCGACCACGGCATCGAGTCGCCGGAAGAACGCGAAGCCTCGGGCAAGGTCCGCAGCGGCAAGGTGATACTGGCCGCTGAGCAGGAAGGCGACCACATCCTGCTGTCGATCTCCGATGACGGCAAAGGCATGGACCCGAACGTGCTGCGTTCCATCGCGGTGAAACGCGGTGTGATGGACAAGGATGCCGCCGACCGCCTGAGCGACACCGAGTGCTACAACCTGATCTTCGCCCCGGGTTTCTCGACCAAGACCGAGATTTCCGACGTGTCGGGCCGTGGCGTGGGCATGGACGTGGTGAAAACCAAGATTTCCCAGCTCAACGGTTCGATCAATATCTACTCGACCAAGGGCCAGGGCTCGAAGATTGTCATCAAGGTCCCGTTGACCCTGGCGATCATGCCGACCCTGATGGTGATGCTGGGCAACCAGGCATTCGCCTTCCCGCTGGTCAACGTCAATGAGATCTTCCACCTCGACCTTTCGCGCACCAACGTGGTGGACGGCCAGGAAGTGGTGATCGTACGGGACAAGGCACTGCCACTGTTCTACCTCAAGCGCTGGCTGGTCAGCTCCGCCGCTCATGTGGAGCAGGGCGAGGGCCATGTGGTGATCCTTTCGGTGGGCACCCAGCGGATCGGCTTCGTCGTCGACCAATTGGTGGGCCAGGAAGAAGTGGTCATCAAGCCGTTAGGCAAGATGCTCCAGGGCACCCCGGGCATGTCCGGCGCCACCATCACCGGCGACGGCCGCATCGCGTTGATTCTCGATGTGCCAAGCATGCTCAAGCGTTACGCCGCCCGGCGTATTTGATTCTGGAGGGGCGTGGCCCAGGGCCGCGCCTCGTCTAACGGAGTGTTTATGGTAGTTAAAGTCCTGGTGGTGGACGATTCGGGGTTTTTCCGCCGCCGCGTCTCGGAAATTCTTTCGGCGGACGCGAGTATTCAGGTCGTCGGTACCGCGACCAACGGCAAAGAGGCGATCGATCAGGCCCTGGCACTCAAGCCGGACGTGATCACCATGGACTACGAGATGCCGATGATGGACGGCATCACGGCCGTGCGGCATATCATGCAGCGCTGCCCGACCCCGGTATTGATGTTCTCGTCCCTGACCCATGAAGGCGCCCGGGTGACCCTCGATGCGCTGGACGCGGGTGCGGTGGATTTCCTGCCGAAAAATTTCGAAGACATTTCGCGCAACCCAGACAAAGTCCGGCAGTTGCTGTGCGAAAAGGTCCACAGCATTTCCCGCAGCAATCGCCGTGTCGGTGCCTACAGCGCATCGGCGCCAGCCCCTGTTGCGGCGCCCAGCCCGACGCCGGCTGCATCGAGCAGCTTCAATCCGGCACCGGCACGCAGTGCCCCGGCACCTGCGCCGGCTCGCCCGGCACCCGCCAGTACGTCGTCGCCGGCGCCCAAGCGCAAAGCCTACAAGCTGGTCGCTATCGGTACGTCCACGGGTGGCCCGGTGGCGCTGCAGCGGGTCCTGACCCAGTTGCCGGCCAACTTCCCGGCCCCCATCGTGCTGATCCAGCACATGCCGGCGGCCTTCACCAAGGCGTTTGCCGAGCGCTTGGACAAGCTGTGCAACGTCAGCGTCAAGGAAGCCGAGGATGGCGACATCCTGCGTCCAGGCCTGGCGTTGCTGGCACCGGGTGGCAAGCAGATGATGATCGATGGCCGCGGCGCGGTGAAAATCCTGCCCGGTGACGAGCGTCTGAACTACAAGCCCTGCGTGGACATCACCTTCGGTTCCGCGGCCAAGTCCTACGGTGACAAAGTTCTGGCGGTGGTGCTCACCGGCATGGGCGCCGACGGTCGCGAAGGCGCGCGCCTGCTCAAGCAGGGCGGCAGCGCGATCTGGGCCCAGGACGAAGCCAGCTGCGTGATCTACGGCATGCCGATGGCCATCGTAAAGGCCGATCTTGCCGACGCGGTGTACAGCTTGGACGACATTGGTAGACACCTGGTCGAGGCCTGCCTGTAATGGATGTGCTCAGCCTGATCGGCATCATCATGGCGTTCGTCGCCATCATTGGCGGCAATTATCTGGAAGGCGGTCATCTGGGCGCGCTGGCCAACGGCCCAGCGGCGTTGATCGTGCTCGGTGGCACCATCGGCGCGGCGCTGTTGCAGTCGCCCATGAGCGCTTTCAAGCGCGCCATGCAAGTGCTGATCTGGATTCTGTTCCCGCCCCGTGTCGACCTGGCCGGTGGTATCGATCGCGTGGTGAACTGGAGCCTGACCGCTCGCAAGGAAGGTTTGCTGGGCCTGGAAGGGGTGGCCGATGCCGAACCTGACAGCTACTCGCGCAAAGGCCTGCAATTGCTGGTGGACGGCGCCGAGCCGGAAGCCATCCGCAGCATCCTGGAAGTGGATTTCTACACCCAGGAAAGCCGCGACATCGAAGCGGCCAAGGTATTCGAAAGCATGGGCGGCTACGCGCCGACCATTGGCATCATCGGTGCGGTGATGGGCCTGATCCACGTGATGGGCAACCTGGCCGATCCATCGCAACTGGGCAGCGGCATCGCCGTGGCGTTTGTCGCCACGATCTATGGTGTGGCGAGTGCCAACCTGGTGTTGCTGCCCATCGCGGCCAAGCTCAAGTCCATCGCGTTGCGCCAGTCGCGCTATCGCGAAATGCTGCTGGAAGGGATCCTGTCGATCGCCGAAGGTGAAAACCCGCGCTCCATTGAGTTGAAGCTCCAGGGCTTCATGGACTAAGACCATGGCACGTCGCAGACACCGTGAAGAACACGTCAACCATGAACGCTGGCTCGTTTCCTACGCCGACTTCATCACGCTGCTGTTTGCCTTTTTTGTGGTCATGTATTCGATTTCGTCGGTCAATGAAGGCAAGTACAAGGTCATTTCCGAGGCGTTGATCGGCGTATTTACCGACTCCGATCGTGCCCTCAAGCCTATCCCCATTGGCGAAGAGCGACCAAAGACGATCACGCCGGCCAAACCCTTGGTCAAGGACAGCGAGCAGGTCGATGCCGGTATCGCCGGTGGTAGCGATCCGTTGAAAAGCATCGCCGACGACATCAGCGCGGCGTTCGGCGACCTGATCAGTTCCAACCAGATGACCGTGCGTGGCAACGAGTTGTGGGTCGAGATCGAGCTCAATTCCAGCCTGTTGTTCGGCAGCGGCGATGCCATGCCCAGTGACATGGCGTTCAATATCATCGATAAGGTCGCGGCGATCCTCAAACCCTTCGACAACCCGATCCATGTCGAAGGCTTCACGGACGACCAGCCGATCCGTACCGCGCAGTACCCGACCAACTGGGAACTGTCCTCGGCCCGTTCGGCGAGCATCGTGCGCATGCTGGCGATGCAGGGAGTGAACCCCGGTCGCCTGGCCTCGGTGGGCTACGGCGAGTTCCAGCCGGTCGCCAACAACGCCACGGCCGAGGGGCGTGCGCGCAACCGGCGGGTGGTGCTGGTGGTGTCGCGCAACCTCGATGTACGTCGTAGCCTGACCGGTACCGGTACGGCCAAGGCAACTCCAGATGCGGCATTGAAGCGGGCTGGCACACAAACTGCACCGGCTCCGGTCAAGTCGCCGGGAAGACAGAGTGCCGTCAATTCTCCGTCACCCGCTTTATAACCGAGCTATTTCTCGGTCGAGCCTGTTTCGGCCGGGAGGAACGATCCGAATGAGAGTCTGGGCAGTCGCCAATCAAAAAGGTGGTGTGGGCAAGACCACATCTTCCATCGCTTTAGCCGGGTTGCTGGCCGAGGCGGGCAAGCGCGTGGTCATCGTCGACCTGGACCCCCATGGCTCGATGACCAGCTATTTCGGCTACGATCCCGACAGCCTGGAGCACAGCAACTACGACTTGTTCCTGCACAAGGGTGCTGTGCCCGAGGGCTTGCCGGGGCAATTGCTGTTGTCCACCAGCAACGAGCGGATTTCCCTGCTGCCATCGAGCACCGCCCTCGCCACTCTGGAGCGACAGTCGCCCGGGCAAAGCGGGCTGGGCCTGGTGATCGCCAAGAGTCTGGCGCAGCTGTGGCAGGATTTCGATTACGCAATCATCGACAGCCCGCCGTTGCTGGGGCTGCTGATGGTCAATGCCTTGGCCGCCAGCCAGCAATTGGTGATCCCGGTGCAGACTGAGCACTTGGCGGTCAAGGGCCTGGAGCGCATGGTCAATACACTGGCTATGGTCAACCGCTCGCGCAAGCAGACGCTGGCCTTCAACATCGTGCCGACCCTGTTCGATCGTCGCACCCAGGCCTCCCTGGGCACCCTGCGGGTGTTGCGGGACATGTACCCGGATGACATCTGGCAAGGCTACATCCCCGTCGATACCCGCCTGCGGGACGCCAGCCGCGCAGGTGTGACCCCTTCGCAATTCGATGGCAAGAGCCGTGGCGTGCTGGCCTACCGGGCGCTGCTCAAGCACCTGTTGGCCCAGCAGCTTGTTCCGCAGCAGGTGGCCTGATTGAAATCTCTGTATGTGGGGGCTGTAGGAGCTGGCGCAGCCTGCGATCTTTCAGTGAACCTGAATGTGCCGCAGATCAAAGTCAAAGGATCGCAGCCTTCGGCCGCTCCTACTCGGATGTCTGACAGTTTTGCAGGCTCAAGTCTCATGGCATTCATGCCGATAACCTCTTCAAGTGGCGCACTGTTCCTATGAGCCGCCCGATAAAGACAACCTCGCGTCCGCAAATGGCCCTGCAGTCCTATCTGGATGGGCTGCTGCAGGAAGCGACCGAAGAATTGCCGCCACAGCCAAGCGTGATCGAGGCGTTGCCCGAGAACGTCGAAGCCAAGGGGGAGCTGGATGAATTTCAGGCGGCCGTGCTCGAAGAGCAGGCCCGTGATGCACAGAAATCAGTAGTGGCTGCAGCGGTCGAGGCACCGTTTATCAAGCCTCAGGTAGCGGTCATGGACGCGCCTGCGCCGATCCTGGCGCCGGTCTCGACCGTAGCCCCGCTGCTGCAAGGCCTGGTGACGCCGGTGGTGGAAATCCATTTGCCACCGAGCAACCCACCGCCTCCGGTGCCGGGCGATGACCGGCCGGCCTGGGCTGCCGAGCCGTTCGAGTGTTTGTTGTTCGATGTGGCCGGGTTGACCCTGGCGGTGCCGCTGGTATGCCTGGGATCGATTTATTCCCTGGCCGGGCAGGAATTGACGCCGTTGTTTGGTCAGCCGGAATGGTTCCTCGGGATCCTGCCGAGCCAGGCCGGCAACCTGAAGGTACTGGATACGGCGCGCTGGGTGATGCCGGACCGTTATCGCGATGACTTTCGCCAGGGCTTGCAGTACGTGATTTCAGTGCAGGGTTACGAATGGGGGTTGGCGGTGCATCAGGTCAGCCGTTCGCTGCGCCTGGACCCGAACGAGATCAAGTGGCGCAGCCATCGAGGGCAACGGCCATGGCTGGCCGGTACGGTGATCGAGCACATGTGCGCCTTGCTGGACGTTTCCGAGCTGGCGGAGTTGATCGCCAGCGGTGGGGCAAAACATCTGGGCGGCAGCAAGAAGCCGGTCCAGAAACCGAAATAAGACAACCGGTGGCGCACAGCGTCGCCGGACAGAGTACACGCCGCCACAGGCGGTTTTTCGAGGGGTCAGGGTATGAATGATAAGGCGTCGTCTCAAAAGGGTTCTGAAGATCCGATTCTGCAATGGGTGACCTTCAAGCTCGATAACGAAACCTACGGCATCAACGTGATGCGTGTTCAGGAAGTGCTGCGCTATACCGAGATCGCTCCGGTACCGGGTGCACCGAGCTACGTGCTGGGCATCATCAACCTGCGTGGCAACGTGGTCACGGTAATCGATACCCGCCAGCGCTTCGGCCTGATGAATGCCGAGATCAGCGATAACACCCGGATCGTCATCATCGAAGCCGACAAGCAAGTGGTTGGCATCATGGTCGACAGCGTCGCCGAAGTGGTTTACCTGCGTCAGTCGGAAATCGAGACTGCGCCGAACGTGGGTAACGAAGAGTCCGCCAAGTTCATTCAGGGCGTGTGCAACAAGAACAACGAGTTGCTGATTCTGGTTGAACTGGACAAGATGATGAGCGAAGAAGAGTGGTCGGAACTGGAGAGTATCTGATTTGATTCTTGAGGTAGCAGTCATTGTCCTGTTCCTTTTCTGGGCAGGCACGCTGGCGATGTTCTTGGCGTACATACGTGGCCAGCGGCAGATCGCCGCTCAGCAGGCCCAGGGCGATGCGCTGCGCGACCAGCGCATCAAGGACCTGGCCAAGCGCGTCGACGATTACCAGAACGGCACCGTGCGCATGGGCGAAGCGCTCCATGAGCTGCGTGCCGTGGTCGCGCCGTTGCCGGATAAACTTGCCCAGTTGGAACAGCGCGACCCCTCCAGCCTGTCCTTCGCCCAGGCTGCCCGCCTGGTGGGTATGGGGGCCAGCGTCGACGAACTGACCCAAGCCTGCGGCCTGACCCAGGCCGAGGCGGAGTTGATGAGCAAGCTGCACAAGGGCGACTGATCGCCATGTAGGAGCTGCCGAGCAACGCGAGGCTGCGATCTTTTGATCTTGATCTTGATCTTGATCTTGATCTTTCGCTTGAGATTCAACTGTCAGCAGAAAGATCGCAGCCTCGCTTCGCTCGGCAGCTCCTACACAGCGCCTGACCTTCAACTCGTTGAAGGCTCAGTAATCGTCACCGCGGTCGGTCACATCCTTCTCGACGCTCGGCGCATTCGGGTCATGGCCCTGGGGAAACTTGCCCTTGAGGTTCCAGGCAAAGGCGATGATTTCGGCAATCGTGCGATACAACTCTTCCGGGATGCTGTCCCCCAGCTCCATCCGCGCCAAGAGCTTCACCAGCTCGGCATTTTCATAGATCGGTACTTCGCTTTCGCGGGCGATGCGCAGGATTTCCTCGGCCAGGGCTTCGTCGCCCTTGGCGGTGAGGGTGGGGGCGTGGTGACCGTCGTACTTGAGGGCGATGGCCTGGCGGGGTTCGGTGTGGGTTGTCATGCGGTTTCGTCTACCCAGCGTTGTTCCAGGCGGGTCTTGGGGCCTTGGGGCGGGGTGCCGAGGTGGCAGTCCAGGTCGCCGACGTTCAGGCCACAGGTCACCAGGCGTTCACGCAAGGCTGTCAGGTTGCTTTCAATCAGGCTCGCGGTGTACGGCCGTTCTGCCCACAACTGGCTGGACAGGCTGCCGCTGAGCAACTGGGCCTGAACCTGCAACGGGCCTAACGGTTCCATGTCGAACGCCAATTCCACCCGCCAGAGCTGCTGCTTCGGCTCGCGTTCTTCCCGGCGTTCGTCTGGTTGTTCCCGGGGCGGGGTTTCCTCGCGCTGGAACTTGACCTGCAACGGCACGATGTCCTGCAGGTTGCGCATCGGGATTTCCAATTGCCAAGTGCTCATCAGCCGACCGTCGTCGGTCAGGCCGGTCTGTTCCAGGCTCGACAACTGATGGCTTTGCAAGCGTGACACGGCGGCAGCGGCCAGGCGCAACAGGTGTTCCAGGTTGCCTTCTTCATCCTGGCCTTTCATCAGGCGCGAGGGCAGTGGGAAGCTGGTGGGTTGGGGCTTGGCGCTGACCTGGCCGAGGGTTCCCAGGGCATTGCGGACAAAACTGGGCAGCACCTGGGCCAGGGTGTTGGCGGCAATGATGGCCGTGAGGTTGGTGGAGGCGGGCAGGGCCGGGGTCAGTTGGGCGATCAGCTTGAGCAGGTCGCCTTTGAGGTCCGGTGTCGGCCCCGGCAGCTGCCCGGCGAGCAACTTGCTTTCCAGGAACACACCGCTGGCGACCATGGCTTGGGCCAACCCCTTGGGCGTGCTCAACTGCTGGACATCCGGCAGGCTGGCCAACAGGCGTGTCACCGCGGCGCGCAGCTCGGCACCGGTGTCGTCAGTGGCCGGCAGGTTTTGCAGGGCCGTGATCAGGCTGTCCAGCGAGCCCTGGCGGCTCACTTGGGTGACCAGTTGCTGGCTCACAGCCAGTTGCTCCTGGCGGTTGCTCAGCGGAACGAATTTCAGCGTCTGGGTATCTTGCACCTGGGCACTCAAGAGTGTGCCGATGCGCAGTGGTTGCGGGCTGTCGATGTCCAGGGTATTGCCAGCCTGGGCGGTGTTGAGCAGGCTCACCAATGACCGATAGACCGCCGGTTGCCCAGGCAACTGCGGCAACGCCTGACTGGTCAGCACTTTACCTTGCAGAAGGGTGCCGACCGGCATCTGCGCCGTGTCGATGCGCGTCAAGGTGGCGACGCTGGAGGCCACGGCCTGTTGCACGGCGATCGCCAGGTTGCTGGCGGACGGCTGGGTCACGGCCAGGCTGGTGCCTTGGGGCAGCGGCTGGGTGCTGGTGGCCTGCACGGTGGTCTGGCGGCCGCTCTCCAGAGTGACCTTGAGCAACAGCTGGAAAGTCTGGTCGGCCTGCTTGAGCGACAGCACTTCGGCCTGGGCGATCTGGCCCGAGCTGATCAGGCCTTCGGTCGGCACCAGCAGTTTGAGCAACTCGCCACTGACCACTGGCGCGCGCGTCGTTGCCGTGGGCTGGGGCACCGGCAGGATGTTCATGTCGCCTGTCATTTGCGGTCTTACCTTGGGGAAATAAGCTCTCTTGAGAGTGGGTTAGGGCATGTATAATGCCGCCCGTCTTTCAGGGAGTGGCGAAAACCTTGCAATTGTTTGACGCAGCTCTGTGGAACAGGCCGTCAATGCATCTATGCTGCACCACTTTAACGGCCGCTGCACCGCCGACTTGAACCGTATAAGGCCCGCGATCCCTTGACCAGTCCTCTCCTGCAAACCGTCGGCCTCGCCTGTGAGCGAGACTTGCGACTGCTTTTCGAAAATCTCGAATTGAGACTCTCGCGTGGCGATATGGTGCAAATCAGTGGTCCCAACGGCAGCGGCAAGACCAGCCTGCTGCGCCTGCTGGCCGGGTTGATGCAACCCACCGCAGGCCAGGTGTTGCTCAATGGCCAGCCCTTGCACAGCCAGCGCAGCGAACTGGCCCGCAATCTGCTGTGGATCGGCCATGCCGCCGGTATCAAGGATTTGCTGACCCCCGAAGAGAACCTCAGTTGGCTCTGCGCACTGCATACGCCGGCCGGCCGCGAAGCGATCTGGCAGGCGTTGGCGGCGGTAGGGCTGCGCGGCTTCGAAGACGTGCCGAGCCACACCTTGTCCGCCGGCCAGCAACGCCGCGTGGCCCTGGCCCGGCTGTACCTGGACAGCCCTCCGTTGTGGATCCTCGACGAGCCGTTCACCGCCCTGGACAAGCAGGGCGTCGCGCAGCTCGAAGAACACTTGGCCCGGCACTGTGAAAATGGCGGCATGGTGCTCTTGACCACCCACCACACGCTGACGCGGATGCCGGCCGGTTATCGCAACATTGATCTGGGGAACTGGGCCGTATGAGTGTGTTTGGCCTGTTGCTTGCCCGCGAGGCGCGCCTGCTGTTCCGTCGTCCGGCCGAATTGGCCAATCCGCTGGTGTTCTTCGCCATTGTCATTGCATTGTTCCCGTTGGCGGTCGGGCCGGAGACTCAATTGTTGCAAACCTTGTCTCCGGGACTGGTCTGGGTCGCTGCGCTTTTATCGGTCCTGCTCTCGCTGGACGGGCTTTTCCGCAGTGATTTCGAAGACGGCTCACTGGAACAGTGGGTCCTTTCGTCGCACCCCCTGGCCCTTCTGGTTTTGGCCAAGGTACTGGCACACTGGGTTTTTTCCGGCCTGGCACTGGTATTGCTCTCGCCACTGCTGGCGATGATGCTGGGGCTGCCTGGCGCGTGCATGCCAGTGCTGCTGGTGTCGCTGCTGCTGGGTACACCGGTGCTGAGCCTGCTCGGTGCGGTGGGTGCGGCGTTGACGGTGGGGTTGAAGCGTGGTGGCCTGCTGCTGGCGCTGCTGATCCTGCCGTTGTATATCCCGGTCTTGATCCTGGGCAGTGGTGCCTTGCAAGCGGCGTTGCAAGGCATGCCCGCGACCGGTTATCTGCTGTGGCTTGGGAGCCTGACCGCCCTGGCGATAACCCTGACACCCTTTGCAATAGCCGCTGGCCTGAAAATCAGCGTCGGCGAATAATAACGAGGCCTGGTCAAAAACTGACCACTTCTTTGGAAGTAAAGGCTGCCCCGGCGGTTCGTGACGGCGAGCCGCAACCGTGATGGAAACAGCAATGAACTGGACCTGGTTTCACAAGCTCGGCTCACCCAAGTGGTTCTACGGCATCAGCGGCAAACTGCTCCCATGGCTGAGCATCGCTGCACTGTTGTTGATTGGTTCTGGCGTGGTCTGGGGCCTGGCCTTCGCACCGCCGGACTACCAGCAAGGCAACAGCTTCCGCATCATCTACATCCACGTGCCCACGGCGATGCTGGCTCAGTCCGTCTACGTGATGCTGGCGGTGTGCGGTGTGGTCGGGCTGGTGTGGAAGATGAAGCTGGCCGACGTGGCCCTGCAATGCGCCGCGCCCATCGGCGCCTGGATGACCGCCGTGGCGCTGGTCACCGGGGCCATCTGGGGCAAGCCGACCTGGGGGTCGTGGTGGGTCTGGGATGCGCGACTGACGTCGATGCTGATCCTGCTGTTTTTGTACTTCGGTCTTATTGCGCTGGGCAACGCCATCAGCAATCGTGACAGTGCTGCCAAGGCCTGCGCGGTACTGGCGATTGTCGGCGTGATCAACATCCCGATCATCAAGTACTCGGTGGAGTGGTGGAACACCCTGCACCAGGGCGCAACCTTCACCCTCACCGAAAAACCGGCGATGCCTGTCGAAATGTGGCTGCCGCTGTTGCTGACCGTGCTGGGTTTCTATTGCTTCTTCGGTGCGGTGCTGTTGCTGCGCATGCGCCTGGAAGTGCTCAAGCGCGAGTCCCGGGCCAGTTGGGTGAAGGCCGAAGTACAGAACAGCCTGGAGGCCGCTCGATGAGTTTCGCTTCATTCGGCGATTTCCTCGCCATGGGCCATCATGGCCTGTATGTCTGGTCAGCCTATGGCATTTGCCTGGTGGTGCTGGCCCTCAACGTGGCGGTGCCGATCCTGGCTCGCAAGCGGTATCTGCAACAAGAGGCGCGTCGTCTGCGCCGGGAGAACGGTCAGTGAATCCGCTGCGCAAAAAACGTCTTATCATCATTCTTGCGATCCTGGTGGGTGTCGGTGCCGCGGTCGCCCTGGCCCTGAGCGCCCTGCAGCAGAACATCAACCTGTTCTACACCCCGACCCAGATCGCCAACGGCGAAGCGCCCAAGGACACGCGCATCCGCGCTGGCGGCATGGTGGAAAAAGGCTCGCTGGAGCGCTCCGGGGATTCACTGGACGTGAAATTCAATGTCACCGACTTCAACAAGACCGTGACCATCACCTATCGCGGCATCCTCCCGGACCTGTTCCGCGAAGGGCAGGGCATCGTTGCCCTGGGCAAGCTCAACGCCGAGGGCGTGGTGGTGGCTGACGAAGTGTTGGCCAAGCACGACGAAAAATACATGCCGCCGGAAGTGACCAAGGCCCTGAAAGACAGCGGCCAGTCGGCGCCCGCTCCCGTGAAGGAGGGTTGATCGATGACGACCGGCATCTTTATTCCCGAACTGGGCCACCTGGCGATGATCCTGGCCCTGTGCTTTGCCCTGGTGCAAGCCGTGGTGCCGTTGCTGGGCGCCTGGCGTGGCGATCGTTTGTGGATGAGCCTGGCCCAGCCGGCGGCATGGGGGCAGTTTGCTTTTATGCTGTTCGCCTTCGGTTGCCTGACCTATGCGTTCATGTCCGACGACTTTTCCGTGGAATACGTCGCCAGCAACTCCAACAGCGCCTTGCCCTGGTACTACAAGTTCAGCGCGGTGTGGGGCGCCCATGAGGGTTCACTGTTGCTCTGGGCGTTGATCCTGGCCGGTTGGACCTTCGCCGTTTCGGTGTTCTCCCGGCAGTTGCCCCAGGTGATGCTGGCCCGGGTCCTGGCAGTGATGGGCATGATCAGCACCGGTTTCCTGCTGTTTTTGATCGTTACCTCCAACCCGTTCGAGCGCATCCTGCCCCAAATGCCGACGGATGGCCGCGACCTCAACCCCTTGCTGCAAGACATCGGTCTGATCGTTCACCCGCCCATGCTCTACATGGGCTACGTCGGCTTCTCCGTGGCCTTCGCCTTCGCCATCGCCGCGTTGCTCGGTGGGCGCCTCGATGCCGCGTGGGCACGCTGGTCGCGTCCGTGGACCATCGTTGCCTGGGCCTTCCTCGGCATCGGCATCACCCTCGGCTCGTGGTGGGCCTACTACGAGCTCGGCTGGGGCGGCTGGTGGTTCTGGGACCCGGTGGAAAACGCCTCGTTCATGCCTTGGTTGGTGGGCACGGCGCTGATCCATTCCCTGGCGGTTACGGAAAAACGCGGTGTGTTCAAGAGCTGGACCGTGCTGCTGGCCATCGCGGCGTTCTCCCTGAGCCTGCTGGGGACGTTCCTGGTGCGTTCCGGCGTGCTGACGTCGGTGCATGCCTTCGCCTCGGACCCTGAGCGTGGCGTGTTCATCCTGATGTTCCTGCTGTTCGTGGTCGGCGGTTCGCTGACGCTGTTCGCCCTGCGTGCGCCGGTGGTCAAGAGCCAGGTCGGCTTCAACCTCTGGTCACGGGAAACCCTGTTGCTGGGCAACAACCTGGTGCTGGTGGTGGCCGCGTCGATGATCCTGCTGGGAACCTTGTACCCGCTGGTGCTCGACGCGCTGTCCGGCGCCAAGCTGTCGGTCGGGCCGCCGTATTTCAATGCGCTGTTCATCCCGCTGATGGCGATCCTGATGGTGGTGATGGCCATCGGTATGCTGGTGCGCTGGAAAGACACTCCGGTCAAGTGGCTGCTGGGCATGTTGACCCCGGTGCTGCTGGGCACGGCCGCCCTGGCCGTGGTGGCCGGCGTGGCGTATGGCGACTTCAACTGGGCGGTGCTGGCGACGTTCGTGCTGGCAGCCTGGGTGTTGCTGGCGGGTGTACGGGACATCTTCGACAAGACCCGGCACAAAGGCCTGATCAAAGGCCTGCCAACCCTGACCCGCAGTTACTGGGGCATGCAGGTCGCTCACCTGGGCATCGCCGTCTGCGCCCTGGGCGTGGTTCTGTCCAGCCAGAACAGCGCCGAGCGCGACCTGCGCCTGGCGCCGGGTGAGTCCATGGACCTGGGGGGCTACCAGTTCGTGTTCGAGGGCGCCAAGCATTTCGAGGGGCCGAACTTCACGTCCGACAAAGGCACCGTGCGGGTCATCCGCAACGGCCAGGAAATTACCGTGCTGCACCCGGAAAAACGTCTCTACACCGTGCAGAACTCGGTGATGACCGAAGCCGGCATCGATGCCGGTTTCACCCGCGATCTCTACGTGGCGCTGGGCGAGTCCCTGGGCGACGGCGCGTGGGCGGTACGGGTCCACGTCAAGCCGTTCGTGCGCTGGATCTGGTTCGGTGGCTTGCTCACTGGCCTGGGTGGGGTGCTGGCGGCGCTGGATCGGCGTTATCGAGTCAAGGTGAAAACCCGGGTGCGTGAAGCCCTGGGCGTGACGGGAGCCACTGCATGAAACGTTGGTTGATGTTGGTGCCGCTGGCGCTGTTCCTGTTGATGGCGGTGTTTTTGTACCGGGGGCTGTACCTGAATCCGACCGAGTTGCCTTCGGCGATGATCGGCAAGCCGTTCCCGGAGTTTTCCCTGCCATCGGTGCAGGGCGATAAAACCTTGACCCGTGCCGACCTGCTGGGCAAGCCGGCGCTGGTCAACGTGTGGGGCACCTGGTGCATTTCCTGCCGGGTCGAGCACCCGGTGCTGAACAAACTGGCCCAGAACGGCGTGGTGATCTACGGCGTCAATTACAAGGACGTCAATGCCGACGCCTTGAAGTGGCTGGCCGAGTTCCACAATCCGTATCAACTGGACATTCGTGATGAAGACGGTTCCCTGGGCCTGAACCTGGGTGTCTACGGCGCGCCGGAAACGTTCTTCATCGATGCCAAGGGCGTTATCCGCGACAAATTCGTCGGCGTGATCGACGAACAGGTCTGGCGCGAGAAACTGGCCGCCAAGTATCAGGCGCTGGTGGACGAGGCCAAGCCATGAAGCGCTGGTTAGCCGCCGCCATCCTCGGCCTGAGCCTTGCCGGTGTGGCCCACGCCGCCATCGACACCTACGAATTCGCCAACGACGGCGAGCGCGAGCGGTTTCGCGAACTGACCAAGGAACTGCGCTGCCCCAAGTGCCAGAACCAGGATATCGCCGACTCCAACGCACCGATTGCCGCCGACCTGCGCAAGGAAATCTTCCGCATGCTCGGCGAGGGCAAGGACAACCAGCAGATCATTGATTTCATGGTCGATCGCTACGGTGAGTTCGTACGCTACAACCCCGCCCTGTCCTCCAAGACCGCGCTGCTCTGGTTCGGCCCCGCCGGGCTGTTGCTTGGTGGTTTCGTCGTCATTGCAGTGATCGTGCGCCGCCGCCGGGTCCAGCGCACGGCCGCCCCGGACACGCTTTCTGTCGAAGAGCGCCAGCGCCTCGACCAACTGTTGGATAAAACCAAGCATGATTGATTTCTGGCTCGCCGCAGGTCTGCTTCTTCTGGTTGCCCTGAGTTTTCTGTTGATCCCTGTACTGCGTGGTCGTCGCGCTCAACGCGAGGAGGACCGTACCGCGCTCAACGTGGCCCTGTACCAGGAGCGCGTTGCCGAACTGCAAGCCGAGCGGGAGGAGGGCGTGCTCAACGCCGCGCAGCTGGATACCGGTCGCGCCGAAGCCGCCCGTGAACTGCTCGCCGACACCGAGGGTGCCGATGTGCCGCGCGAATCCCGGTTGGGCAAGCCGTTGCCGTTGCTCGCCGCTGTGCTGGTGCCGGTGTTGGGCCTGGCGCTGTACCTGCATTTCGGCGCCAGCGACAAGGTCGAGCTGACCCGTGAATTCGCCCAGGCGCCGCAGTCGATGCAAGAGATGACCCTGCGCCTGGAACGTGCGGTGGCGGCGCAACCGGATAACGCCGAGGGCCTGTATTTCCTCGGGCGTACCTACATGGCGCAGGATCGGCCCGCAGACGCGGCGAAGGTCTTCGAGCGCACCGTGGCGGTGGCCGGTCGTCAACCCGAACTGCTGGGCCAATGGGCCCAGGCGCAGTATTTTGCCGATGGCAAGAAATGGTCGGACAAGCTCCAGGCGCTGACCGACGAAGCGCTGAAACTCGATCCGAAGGAAGTCACCAGCCTCGGCCTGTTGGGCATCGCCGCCTTTGAGGGCGAACGCTACCAGGACGCGATCGATTATTGGGGCCGCCTGCTGGTAGAACTGCCGGAGGGCGACAAGTCCCGTGAAGCGCTGCAGGGTGGCATTACCCGCGCCACCGAGAAGCTGCAAGCCAGTGGTGGCAAGGTCGCCCAGGCTCCGGTGGCCAAGGCTGCGGCACTGCTCAAGGTGCGCGTCGACCTGGCGCCAGCGCTCAAGGCCAAGGTGCAGCCGAGCGACAGCGTATTCATTTTCGCCCGCGCCGTTTCCGGCCCCCCCGCGCCGCTGGCCGCCAAGCGCCTGACGGTCGCCGACCTGCCAGTCACGGTAGAGTTGGGGGACGCGGACGCAATGATGCCGCAGTTGAAACTGTCGAACTTCCCTGAAGTCCAACTGGTGGCGCGCATCTCCCGGGCCGGCCAGCCGACCGCCGGGGAGTGGATCGGTCGCAGCCAGCCCTTGGCGAGCAGTACCACGGCGCAGCAACAACTGACCATCGACAGCCCGGATAAATAACAGGAATTCGCACCATGACCGCCATCGCTCGTATCACCCTGCTCACGCTCGTCATGGGCCTGAGCGCTTGTGCGGTCCAGCGGCCGCCGGAGCCCTCGGCGCCGCTGCCACCGATCCCTCCATCGACCCCGACCACCAAACCTGTCCCGTCAATGCCTCCGGGCAAGCCTGTCACACCGAACAAACCGGCCAAGCCGCTGCCGCGTACCTCCGCCAGCTTCGCCCCACCACCGGGTGGCAACAGTCACTGGGACGCCAAGCTTGGGGTCTATGTGCTGGACAAGCAGACGAACACGTTCTATCGCCAGCGTACCTATTACCGCTGGAACAACGGTTGGAGCCGTTCCGTCAGCCCGAATGGCCCATGGGAAGACACCACCATCGAAGGCGTGCCGGCGGGCTTGGGTCGACAGTTTCATTGAGAAGCGGGAGACCTTGCCCCCGCGGGGCTCTGTAGGAGCTGCCGAAGGCTGCGATCTTTTGATCTTTTGATCTTTGATCTTTGATCTTTCGCTTTAGATTCAAGTGTTTGGGGAAAGATCGCAGCCTCGTTGCACTCGACAGCTCCTACACAGCTCCTACACAGCTCCTACACAGGTCCTACCAGTTCCTACACAGAGGGAGTAAGCGCTCTCGCCACCCTAGCGTTCGGCCCAAGCGCATCGGCAGGCTGGGCTTTTTGTGTTTCTGAATATTCTTTGAACGAAATTTTCACCAAATCTTGCGGACAATCTCTCGCGCTCATATCGCCGCCGGTTATTTAATGGCAATGCCATAGCCGTTCGTGCAACATCTGCGCACTCGCGCAAGCCCCGATGCCAGCTTTGGCCAATAGAGGGCGCGCCGTTGTTTCTTTTGTCACTCCAACTCCAATAGGGTCCTTAAACGACATGGCAATCCCGGACGCCCTGAGTCAGCAGCGCAATACGCATCGCCTGCTGCAACCGACCGTCAAATCGCACCTGTCCTACACGTTGCTTTGCGCCCTGGTGATGATGGTCATGTTCAGCCTGCTGCGCGTGGCGCTGCTGGTCTATAACCGCGAGATGATCCTCGACACCCCGGCCTCGACCTTCGTTGAAGCGTTCGTCAACGGCTTGCGTTTCGACTTGCGCCTGGTGGTCTACCTCAGCATTCCGTTATTGCTGGCGTTGTTCAGCACAAGGGCCATGGCGGCTCGTGGGTTCTTTCGTTTCTGGCTGACCGTTACCTCCAGCATCGCGCTGTTCCTGGGCTTGATGGAAATGGATTTCTACCGTGAATTCCACCAGCGCCTCAACGGCCTGGTCTTCCAGTATGTCAAGGAAGACCCGAAAACCGTGATGAGCATGCTCTGGTACGGTTTCCCGGTGGTGCGCTACCTGCTGGCGTGGGCCGGCGGTACTCTCATCCTCAGCCTGGCGTTCAAGGGCGCCGACCGCGCCACGCGTCCCCGCGGGCCGTTCAGTGGCGGCACAATCGGCACCCGGCAGGTCGCCCCGTGGTATGGGCGTGTCGTGGTGTTCGTCGTTTGCCTGCTGGTCGCCGTGACAGCCGCGCGTGGCACCTTGCGCCAAGGGCCGCCCCTGCGCTGGGGCGACGTCTACACCACTGATTCGAACTTCGCCAACCAGTTGGGCCTCAATGGCACGCTGTCGCTAGTGGCCGCAGCCAAGAACCGGATGTCCGAAGAGCGTGACAACATCTGGAAGGCCACCCTCGAGCAACCGCTGGCGCAGCAGACCGTGCGCGACATGCTGGTGATGCCCGACGATAAACTCGTGGACCCCGAGACAGCCGCCGTGCGCCGCGACTACACGCCGCCGGCGGACAAGACCCTGCCGATCAAGAACGTGGTCGTGATTCTCATGGAAAGCATGGCCGGTCACTCGGTGGGCGCCCTGGGTGCGCCGGGCAACATCACGCCTTACCTGGACAAGCTGTCCAAGGAAGGCCTGCTGTTCGACCGTTTTTTCTCCAACGGCACCCACACCCACCAAGGCATGTTCGCCACCATGGCGTGTTTCCCCAACCTGCCGGGTTTCGAATACCTGATGCAGACGCCGGAGGGCAGCCACAAGCTGTCGGGCCTGCCGCAACTGCTCAGCGCCCGTGACTACGACGATGTGTATGTCTACAACGGCGATTTTGCCTGGGACAACCAGTCGGGTTTCTTCAGCAGCCAGGGCATGACCACGTTCATCGGGCGTAACGACTTCGTGAACCCGGTGTTCTCCGATCCGACCTGGGGCGTGTCCGACCAGGACATGTTCGACCGTGGCCTGATCGAGCTCAAGGCGCGGGAAAACGGCAAGCCGTTCTATGCCTTGCTGCAAACCCTGTCCAACCACACGCCCTATGCGTTGCCGACGCCGTTGCCAGTCGAGCGGGTCACCGATCGTGGCAGCCTGAACGAACACCTGACCGCCATGCGCTACTCCGACTGGGCGTTGGGCCAGTTCTTCGAGAAGGCCCGCAAGGAGCCTTATTTCAAGGAAACCCTGTTCGTCGTGGTCGGCGACCATGGCTTTGGCAACGAACGCCAGATCACCGAGATGGACCTGGGCCGTTTCAACGTGCCGATGCTGTTGATCGGCCCGGGCGTCCAGGAAAAATTCGGCCAGCGTAACCACACCGTGGGCACCCAGGTCGACATCGTGCCGACCATCATGGGCCGGATCGGTGGGCAAGTACGCAACCAGTGCTGGGGCCGGGACCTGTTGAACCTGCCGCAAGGCGATCCCGGTTTTGGTGTGATCAAGCCGTCGGGCAGTGATCAGACCACCGCGATCATCCGGGGTGACACCGTCCTGATGCTACCGAAGGAAAAGGAAATGGCACCGAAGATGTATCGCTATGAACTGGGCGCCAACCCGCATGCGCAAATCATCCCGGATGCACCTGACACTGCCGAGATGAAACTCAAGCTCGAAGCTTTCCTGCAAACCGCGACCAAGAGCCTGTTGGATAACACCGCTGGTGTCGTGGACGGCAAGCCGGACTGATAAACGGTGCACATAAAAAAGAGGCCTGCAAAGGCCTCTTTTTTTTGCGCTTACTTAGTGGTTTATATCTTGCCCAGTAGTAGCAGGACCAACAGCACCACCAATACCACACCGATGATACCGGACGGGCCGTAACCCCAACTTCTGGAGTGGGGGAAGACTGGGAGACCACCGATCAGCAGGAGGATCAGGATAATGATAAGTATTGTGCCCATTGTAGATTTCCTTATTGGTCAGTTCTGGAGTGATGCAACTTCCAACTACCAGCGCGCATGCGTTAAATCCGGGCGGCTTAATAAGTCCGACCGTCGCGCCTTGTAAAAAATTCAAAGTTTTTATACGGCTACGGTTTGCCTTCGCCATTCAGCAATCTGATGGAGCGTGGGTCTGTTGAACGCCTTCGCTACACTCGACCCATCTCTCCCGGAACAACAAGGCTGTTTGCTATGCAAAATCGCATGATGATCACTGGTGCGGGCTCCGGCCTGGGTCGCGAAATCGCGCTGCGCTGGGCCCGCGAAGGATGGCGCTTGGCCTTATCGGATGTCAGCGAGCCAGGCCTTGTGGAAACCCTCAAGTTAGTGCGTGGTGCTGGTGGCGACGGCTTCATCCAGCGTTGCGATGTGCGCGACTACAGCCAGTTGACTGCGTTCGCCCAGGCCTGCGAAGAGAAGTTCGGCGGTATCGATATCATCGTCAACAATGCCGGCGTCGCCTCGGGCGGCTTCTTCAGCGAACTCTCCCTGGAGGATTGGGACTGGCAGATCGCAATCAACCTGATGGGCGTGGTCAAGGGCTGCAAGGCGTTCCTGCCGCTGCTGGAAAAGAGTCGCGGCAAGATCATCAACATCGCTTCCATGGCAGCCCTGATGCAGGGCCCGGCCATGAGCAACTACAACGTGGCCAAGGCGGGTGTCGTGGCGCTCTCGGAAAGCCTGCTGGTGGAGCTGGCGCAGCAGGAAATTGGCGTACACGTGGTGTGCCCGTCATTCTTCCAGACCAATCTGCTGGACTCCTTCCGCGGTCCGACCCCGGCCATGAAAGCCCAGGTTGGCAAGTTGCTGGAAAGCTCACCGATCAGCGCCACGGATATTGCCGACTACATCTACCAGCAGGTCGCCCAAGGTGAGTTCATGATCCTGCCCCACGAACAGGGACGCATGGCTTGGGCCCTCAAGCAGAAGAATCCCCAGTTGTTGTACGACGAAATGACCGTCATGGCCGACAAGATGCGCGCCAAGGCCCGGCAAAACCACAATTGACCTGGCTGCCCGATGTCCTCAGGATGGCGCCATTCGGCCTTCCTGATGGACATCTGCATGCTCAATTACCTGTGGTTTTTTCTCGCCGCGCTGTTTGAGATCGCTGGCTGCTACGCCTTCTGGATGTGGCTGCGCCAGGGCAAGAGCGCCTGGTGGATCGCCCCGGCGTTGCTCAGCCTCACGTTGTTCGCCCTGTTGCTGACCCGCGTCGAAGCGACGTACGCCGGGCGCGCCTACGCCGCCTACGGCGGTCTCTATATCATTGCCTCCATTGGCTGGCTGGCGGTGGTGGAGCGGGTCCGGCCACTGGGCTCCGACTGGATTGGCGTGGCGCTCTGCGTGTTGGGGGCGAGTGTGATTCTGTTCGGGCCGAGGCTCTCGGCGCCCTGAAATAACGGTCGGTCCGACAGGGTTTTGCAGGAAGTTTCCGTCAGTCACGAGAACTTTGCTTGTAGGGCCTTACTGAATTCTCGCGGGTGTCTTGAGAACAGGAAACAGGCCGGGCATGGTCAGGGTCCAGACATTCTTAAGGACAAGAACCATGCTTGTATTAAGCCGCGCTGTAGGTGAGTTGATTTCCATCGGTGACGATATTTCCGTCCGTGTGCTGTCGGTCAGTGGCGGCACGGTGCGTTTTGGCGTGGAAGCGCCACGGCACGTCGATGTCCATCGCTCCGAAATCTACGACAAGATCCAGAAGAAAAAGGCCCATGCCACCCGCAAGGCCTGTTCAGTCGAATAGGTGTTTGGGCACGTCGTGCTTGAGCATCAGTTGGCACTGTTCACTTTCGGGGTCGAAGACGATCAACGCCTGGCCTTTGGTCAGGGCTTGCCTGACCCGCAGAACCCGCGTTTCCAGGGGCGTGTCGTCACCATTGTCGGTGCCGTCGCGGGTCACGAAATCCTCGATCAGGCGGGTGAGCGTATCGACTTCGAGTTGATCGTGGGGGATGAGCATGGGGTACCTCGGCTAGACAATAGGGCGATGCTACGGCCAACGGGCTTTTGCGGCTAGCCTTGGGTTCTATGGGGCTGTTCTGGCCCCATCGTGAGCAAGCTCCCACAATGGCGCACCCTGTGGGAGCGAGCTTGCTCGCGATGGCAATAGCCCAGTCAGTGAAGTGTTGGATCAGCTATCGGAGCGCTGTCCCACCAGGCTATCCACCGGCGGCACCCGGGTATCACTTTCCATCTGCGTATCGTGTTCGATCTGATGACTGAAGCGGTCCAGTGAGCCTTGGGCTGGTTGCGCGTCGCTGGCGAACACCGGCGGGCTGAGGATGTAGGCGCCGAGCAGGCGGCTGAGGGCGGCCAGGCTGTCGATGTGGGTGCGTTCGTAGCCATGGGTGGCGTCGCAGCCGAAGGCGAGCAGGGCAGTGCGGATATCGTGGCCGGCGGTGATGGCCGAATGAGCGTCGCTGAAGTAGTAGCGGAACAGGTCGCGGCGTGCCGGTACCTCGTTCTCCTTGGCCAGTTTCAACAAATGCCGCGACAGGTGATAGTCGTAGGGGCCTCCGGAGTCCTGCATGGCCACGCTGACAGAATGTTCGCTTGAGTGCTGGCCAGGGGCGACGGGCGCGATGTCGATGCCGACGAATTCACTGACGTCCCAAGGCAATGCGGCCGCTGCACCGCTGCCGGTTTCCTCGGTGATGGTGAACAGTGGGTGACAATCGATCAGCAGTTCTTCGCCGCTGTCGACAATCGCCTTGAGCGCCGCCAGCAGCGCCGCGACCCCGGCCTTGTCGTCCAGGTGCCGGGCGCTGATGTGGCCGCTTTCGGTGAATTCCGGCAAAGGATCGAAGGCGACGTAGTCGCCGATGCCTACACCCAGGGTTTCGCAATCGGCGCGGGTGGCGCAATAGGCGTCCAGGCGCAGCTCGATGTGGTCCCAACTGATGGGCAGTTCATCCACGGCGGTGTTGAATGCGTGTCCGGACGCCATCAATGGCAGCACGCTGCCACGGATCACGCCGGTGTCGGTAAACAGGCTGACCCGGCTGCCTTCGGCAAATCGGCTGGACCAGCAACCCACCGGGGCCAGGGTCAGGCGGCCGTTGTCCTTGATGGCCCGCACCGAGGCACCGATGGTATCCAGGTGCGCCGACACGGCCCGGTCGGGGCTGCTCTTGCGGCCTTTGAGCGTGGCGCGGATGGTGCCACGGCGGGTCATTTCAAAATCGATACCCAGCTCTTCGAGCCGCTCGGCGACATAGCGCACGATGGTGTCGGTAAAGCCGGTAGGGCTGGGAATGGCGAGCATCTCCAGCAGGACCTTTCGCAGGTATTCGAGATCCGGTTCGGGAATTTTACTGATCATGGAAACTCCTCACGGAACATTGAGTTGAAGTACGGAAACCCTGTGGCGAGGGAGCATGCTTGCGCTGGACTTTGTAGGAGCTGGCGAAGCCTGCGATCTTTTGATCTTTTGATCTTTCGCTTGAGATTCAAGTGTTCTTGGAAGGATCGCAGCCTCGTTGCACTCGACAGCTCCTACACAGCTCCTACACAGCTCCTACACAGCTCTTGCACAGTTCTTACGTCGCAGCTCTGCGCGAGCAAGCTTCTTCGGCACAGAAGAAGAGCTAGGCCACCACCTGGCTATGGGGAAACAACAAATCCACAAAGCGTTCGGCGGTGGGTTGTGGTTCGTGATTGGCCAGGCCTGCGCGTTCGTTGGCTTCGATGAACACGTACTCGGGTTGATCGGCCGCCGGCACCAACAGGTCGAGGCCGACCATGGGGATGTCCAGTGCCCGCGCGGCGCGCACCGCCGCATCTGCGAGGGTCGGATGCAGGATCCCGGTGACATCCTCCAGCACGCCGCCGGTATGAAGGTTCGCCGTACGCCGCACGAACAGATGCTCCCCAGCGGGCAGCACGCTGTCGTAGTCGAACCCTGCTGCGCTGAGCGTGCGCAGGGTTTCGGCATCCATCGGGATTTTACTTTCGCCGCCCGTGGCCGCTTGCCGTCGTCGGCTCTGGGCTTCGATCAATGCGCCAATGGTGTGCCGGCCATCGCCGATCACCTCCGCCGGCCGCCGGATCGCCGCCGCCGCCACTTCAAAGCCGATCACCAGGATGCGCAGGTCCAGCCCCTCGTGGAAACTTTCCAGCAGGACCTGGCTGTCGAACTGCCGGGCCGCTTCGATGGCACTCTGCACCTCCTCGATGGTGCGCAGGTCTACCGCCACGCCTTGGCCCTGTTCACCGTCCAGCGGCTTGACCACCACCCGTTCGTGCTCGTCGAGAAACGCCAGGTTGTCATCGGCATTGCCCGCCAACTGTTGGGCCGGCAGGTTCAGGCCGGCGTTTTTCAGCACTTTGTGGGTCAGGCTTTTGTTCTGGCACAGGGTCATGCTGATGGCGCTGGTCAGGTCGCTCAAGGATTCGCGGCAGCGCACCCGGCGGCTGCCGTGGACCAGGGTGAACAAGCCGGCCTCGGCATCGTCCACCTGCACGTCGATGCCTCGACGGTGAGCCTCTTCGACAATGATTCGCGCATAAGGATTGAACTGCGCTTCGGGGCCTGGTCCCAGGAACAACGGCTGGTTGATGCCGTTCTTGCGTTTGATGGCGAAGGTCGAGAGATTGCGAAAGCCGAGTTTGGCGTAGAGGTTTTTCGCCAGGCGATTGTCATGCAACACCGACAGGTCGAGGTAACTCAAGCCACGGCTCATGAAATGCTCGATGAGGTGACGTACCAGCACTTCACCCACGCCGGGCCGTGGGCATTGCGGGTCTACGGCCAGGCACCAGAGGCTGCTGCCATTTTCGGGGTCGTTGAAGGCTTTCTGGTGATTCAGGCCCATGACGCTGCCGATCACCGAACCGGTATCGTCATCTTCGGCCAGCCAGTAGACCGGGCCACCCTCATGACGCGGGGTCAGGCGCAGCGGGTCGATGGGCAGCATGCCACGGGCTTGGTAGAGCTGGTTGATGGCCTGCCAGTCGGTCTCGCCCTGGGCCCGGCGAATCCGAAAGCCGCGGAACACCCGTGTGGCCTGGCGATAGTCGCTGAACCAAAGGCGCAAGGTGTCGGATGGATCGAGGAACAGTTGTGCCGGTTCCAGCCCCAGCACTTGCTGGGGCGCGGCCACGTACAAGGCGATGTCGCGTTCGCCGGGTTGTTCGTTGAGCAGTTCCCGGGCCAGGCTTGCCGGGTCCGGGAAGGTGTGGCCGATCAAAAGTCGGCCCCAGCCGCAATGCACCGCGATCGGGTCGGCACCCAATTCGCTGCCGTCTTCGGCCAGGCGTGCCTGCAGGCGTTCGTAGGAGGGCGCCTGGCCGCGCAAGAGGCGTTGGTTGTGAACGGTTGCATGAGGTTTCATCGATCAGATTCCTTGCTCGCTGAGCCACAGGTTCAGCGCCGCCAGTTGCCACAGCCGCGATCCGCGTAATGGCGTGAGCTGGCCATTGGGGTCGGTCAGCAGGCGGTCGAGCATGGAGGGGTTGAACAGGCCGCGGTCCTGGCTCGGATCCAGCAGCAGCTCGCGGACCCAGGCCAGGGTATTGCCTTCCAAGTGCTTGAGGCCTGGCACCGGGAAATAGCCTTTCTTGCGGTCGATCACCTCGCTGGGGATCACTCGCCGGGCGGCTTCCTTGAGCACCTGCTTGCCGCCATCGGGCAGCTTGAATTTCGCCGGGACCCGGGCCGAGAGTTCCACCAGGCGGTAGTCCAGGAAGGGCGTGCGCGCTTCCAGGCCCCAGGCCATGGTCATGTTGTCGACGCGCTTGACCGGGTCGTCCACCAGCATCACGGTGCTGTCCAGGCGCAGGGCCTTGTCCACCGCGGCATCGGCACCGGGCTGGGCGAAATGGTCTTTGACGAAGTCGCCGGCCGCATCGTTGGCCGTCAGCCATTTGGGCTGCACGGTGGCGGCATATTCTTCGTAGCTGCGGTCGAAGAAGGCGGCGCGATAGGCCGCGTACGGATCGCTGGCGCCATCGACCTGCGGGTACCAGTGATAACCGGCGAACAGCTCGTCGGCGCCCTGGCCGCTCTGCACCACTTTGCAATGCTTGGCCACTTCCCGCGACAGCAGGTAGAAGGCGATGCAGTCGTGGCTGACCATCGGCTCGCTCATGGCACGGAACGCTGCCGGCAGTTGCTCGATGATCTCTTTCTCGTCGATGCGCAGTTGGTGGTGGCGGGTGCCGTAGTGCTTGGCGATCAGGTCCGAATACTGGAACTCGTCACCGCGCTCGCCACCGGCATCCTGGAAACCGATAGAGAAGGTCGACAGGTCTTCTACGCCGACTTCCCGCAGCAGGCCCACGAGCATGCTCGAATCCACGCCGCCGGAAAGCAGCACGCCGACATCCACGGCGGCGCGTTGGCGAATGGCGACCGCTTCACGGGTGCTGTCGAGCACGCGGTCGATCCAGTCTTCCAGATTCAGGTGCTGTTCATCGGCCCGGGGGCCGTAGGGCAGGGTCCACCAGGTTTTCTGCTCGGTGCTGCCGTCGGCTTCGATGCGCATCCAGGTGGCGGGCGGCAGTTTTTCAACACCGGCCAGCAAGGTACGGGGCGCCGGGACTACCGCGTGGAAATTCAGGTAATGGTTGAGGGCCACCGGGTCGAGCATCGGGTTGATATCGCCGCCCTTGAGCAGCGCCGGCAATGCCGAGGCGAAACGTAGCCGCTGGCCGGTGCGCGACAGGTACAGCGGCTTGACGCCGAGGCGGTCGCGGGCGATGAACAGCCGCTTGGCATCGCGTTCCCAGATGGCGAAGGCGAACATGCCGTTGAGCTTGGGCAGCAGCGCTTCGCCCCAGGCGTGGTAGCCCTTGAGCAGCACTTCGGTGTCGCCACCGGAATAGAAGGTGTAGCCCAGGCCTTCGAGCTCGCTGCGCAGTTCCGGGTAGTTGTAGATCGCGCCGTTGAAGGCCAGGGACAGGCCCAGTTGATTGTCGATCATCGGCTGGGCCGAGCCGTCCGACAGGTCCATGATTTTCAGGCGCCGATGGCCCAGGGCAATCGGCCCCTGGCTATGAAAGCCCCAGGCGTCGGGGCCGCGAGGGGCCAGGTGATGGGTGATTCGCTCTACGGCCGCAAGGTCCGCAGGTTGTTGATCGAAACGTAACTCTCCAGCTAATCCGCACATAAGTCCTTACCGGTTTTTCCGTTGGGGAGGGGTCAAGCATACACGCCGAAAGAGCGGGTATCCTGAAACTGACCAAGGGGATCGCTGTGAGTTTTAGATCAATGCGTTATAAGCCGGCGGGTAGGGCCTTGCCCCGAATCAATGCCCGCAACGCAAACCGGTTCGGATGGCAGGCTTCGGCCACGCTGCGGGGCAGTGGCAGGGGTTCGTTGTCCAGCCAGGCGGCGATCAGTTCGCCCGACAGGGGGGCGGTGATCAGGCCGCGGGAGCCGTGGCCGCTGTTGATGTACAGGCCGTCGAGCCACGGGCACGGGGTGTCTGGCACCTGGCGGGCGTCCTTGCCCAGGGCCGCATAGGCCTCGGAAAAGGCCTGGCGGTCCGCTAATGGGCCGACGATCGGCAGGTAATCCGGGCTGGTGCAACGGAACGCCGCACGGCCTTCGAGGCGTTCCGGGTCCAGGCTGCCAGCGTTCAGGCGGTCCACCAGGTCGTGGGAGATTTCTTCGAGCATCTGCAGGTTGCCGGCGTGCTCGGCGGCCGTGGGCGTCAGGTCGTCGCTGTTGAAATCGAAACTGGCGCCCAAGGTGTGTTCGCCCAGCCGTGGCGGGGCCACATAACCTTCGGCGCAGACCACGGTTGCCAGGCTCTGGCTGCGGGCGGTTTGCGGCAGCCGGGTGATTTGCCCGCGAATGCGCTTGAGCGGCAAGTCGGTGGCCGGTTCGAAACGTTTGATCTCGGCGGCACTGGCCAGGATCGCCACCGGCGCGCTGGCCAGGCATCGTTCGCCGTCCCATGCCTGCCACTGGCCGTTCACGCGGCGCAGTGACAACACTTCATGGTGGGGCTGGACGTCAATCGTCGTGCCCGAGGCTTGCCAGCGACACAGCGCCGGTGGATGCACCCAGCCGCCCTCGGGATAAAACAGACCACCACAGGCCAGGCCGATGCCGGACCGCACCTGCGCCTCGGACTGCTCGAGGGTGTGCAGCAAATCCCCTGGGAACGCCTCGGCCAGTTGCGCCTGACGCTCGGCTTCCTTGCTGTTGAAGGCCAGTTGCAAGACGCCGCAGGCGTCCCAGTCAATGCCGCGTTGCAGTTGCTCCAGCACGCGCCGGGTGTAGCCGAAGCCGCTGAGGATCATCTGCGACAGCGCCGTGCCATGGGCCGACAGCTTGAGGTACAGCACACCCTGAGGGTTGCCGGAGGCTTCCTCCGCCAACCCGGCGTGACGCTCCAGCAGCGTCACCTGCCAGCCACGTGCGGCGAGGCTGGCGGCGCTGGCACAACCGGCCAGGCCGCCGCCGATCACCAGTGCCCGGCGTTCGCCGGTTTGCGGCAGGGGGCGGGCGTACCAGGGTTTTGCCGGAGACGGCATGGGTGTCTGCTCCGGCCAGCCGAGAAACACACCGCGCAGGATTTCCCATTTATGGCCGATGCCCGGCGTGCGCTTCATCTTGAAGCCCGCCGCGTTCAGCAATCGCCGGACCCAACCGGTGCTGGTGAAGGTGCTGAGGGTGGCGCCGGGCGCTGCCAACCGGGCCAGTTCGGCGAACAGCTCGGCGGTCCACATCTCGGGGTTCCTGGCCGGCGCAAAACCGTCCAGGAACCAGGCGTCGATCTGCCCGTCCAGCTGCGGCAACTGCTCCAGGGCATCGCCGATCAACAAGGTCAGCGTCACCCGTCCGTTCGCCAAGACCAGGCGTTGGAAACCCTGGTGGATCGCCACGTACTGCTCAAGCAACTGCTCCGCCTGAAGGCGCAGTTGCGGCCACAGGGCCAGGGCCCGGCCCAGGTCCTGGGGGCTCAAGGGGTACTTCTCGACACTGACGAAATGCAGCCGGGCGCCTGTCGGTGCGCACTGTTCGAACAGTTGCCAGGCACAGAGGAAATTCAAGCCGGTGCCAAATCCGGTTTCGCCGATCACCAGCCGCCCGTCATCGGCCAGGGCCGCGAAACGCTCGGCCAGGTTGTTCTGCTCAAGGAACACATAACGGGTTTCTTCCAGCCCCGACTGGTCGGAAAAATACACATCGTCGAATACCCGCGATCGCGGGCGACCCTGATCATCCCAGTCGAGTTGGGCGTGTTGCTGGATGGGCGTCATGGCAGGCTCGGTCAAAACTGAGCGGCCATTCTAGCCGATCGATTGCCGATTGCTGCCGTGCATACACATCTGTAGCTGTCGAGTGCAACGAGGCTGCGATCTTTCCCCAGGCAATTGAGTCCCAAGCGAAAGATCAAGATCAAAAGATCGCCGCCTCGCTTCGCTCGGCAGCTCCTACACGCAATCACACGAGCCGCAGCCAATCCGCTAATCTTGGCCCATCCCCGGAAGGAGCTGCCCATGTTTGAATCCGCTGAAATCGGTCATGTCATTGATAAAGACACCTTCGAGGCCGAGGTGCCGGCCCTGCGTGAAGCGCTGCTCGAAGCTCAATTCGAGCTGCGGCAGCAGGGCCGGTTCCCGGTCATTGTGCTGATCAACGGCATCGAAGGTGCGGGCAAGGGCGAGACGGTGAAGTTGCTCAACGAATGGATGGACCCGCGGCTGATCGAGGTGCGCACCTTCGACCAACAGACCGACGAGGAACTGGCGCGGCCTCCGGCATGGCGCTATTGGCGGATGCTGCCAGCCAAGGGGCGCATGGGAATTTTCTTCGGCAACTGGTACAGCCAGATGCTGCAGGGCCGGGTTCATGGTGAGTTCAAGGACCCGCGGCTCGACCAGGCGATTGCCGGTGCCGAGCGCCTGGAAAAAATGCTCTGCGACGAAGGCGCGTTGATCTTCAAGTTCTGGTTTCACCTGTCCAAGAAACAGATGAAGGCCCGGCTCAAGGGGCTCAAGGATGACCCGCTGCACAGCTGGCGCATCAGCCCGCTGGACTGGCAGCAGTCCCAGACCTACGACAAGTTCGTCAAATACGGCGAGCGCGTATTGCGCCGCACCAGTCGTGATTACGCGCCGTGGCATGTGATCGAAGGCATGGACAGCTGTTATCGCAGCCTCACCGTCGGACGGATCCTGCTCGACGGCTTGCGACAGGCCCTGGACCGGCCGAAGGTCAGGCCGCAAAAGGTCAGTGTGGCGCCGCTGCCGGCGCTGGACGGCCAGGTCACGCTGCTCGACAGCCTGAACATGACCCTGCGCCTGGACAAGGCCGATTACGAAGAACAACTGATCACCGAGCAGGCGCGGTTCTCCGGCTTGCTGCGGGACAAACGCATGCGCCGGCACGCCTTGGTGGCGGTGTTCGAAGGCAATGATGCGGCAGGCAAGGGCGGGGCGATCCGGCGGGTCGCGGCCGCCCTGGACCCGCGTCAGTACAGCATCGTGCCAATTGCCGCACCCACTGAAGAGGAGCGCGCGCACCCCTACATGTGGCGGTTCTGGCGGCATATTCCCGCGCGGGGCAAATTCACCATGTTCGACCGCTCCTGGTACGGCCGGGTGCTGGTGGAGCGGGTCGAAGGTTTTTGCAGCCAGGCCGACTGGCTGCGGGCCTACGGAGAGATCAACGACTTCGAAGAGCAGATTGCCGATGCCGGCGTGGTGGTGGTCAAGTTCTGGCTGGCCATCGACAAGGAAACCCAACTGGAGCGTTTCCAGGAGCGCGAGGAGATCCCGTTCAAGCGTTTCAAGATCACCGAGGATGACTGGCGCAACCGCGACAAATGGGGCGCTTACCGCGCTGCGGTGTGTGACATGGTCGACCGGACCAGCACCGAGATTTCCCCTTGGACATTGGTGGAAGCCAACGACAAGCGCTGGGCGCGGGTCAAGGTGTTGCGCACCCTCAACGAGGCGCTGGAGGCCGCTTTCGAGCGTAGCGCAAGACAGGCTCGCAAGAAGAAGCGCTAGGGCGATGGGGACGCATACGCGGGGTGAATGATTGTCGCGGTCGGTTATGCAGTGGATTTATGCTCGATTCACTCTCAACCGACTAAAACAATGAGGTACAGCCATGCGTGAAGTGGTGATCGTCGACAGCGTGCGGACCGGCCTGGCCAAGTCCTTTCGCGGCAAGTTCAACATGACCCGTCCAGACGACATGGCGGCCCATTGTGTCGATGCCTTGCTGGCGCGCAACGACATCAACCCGGCCAGTGTCGAGGATTGCATCGTCGGGGCCGGGTCCAATGAAGGTGCCCAGGGCTACAACATCGGGCGCAACGTGGCGGTGCTCTCGCGCTTGGGCATCGGCACGGCCGGCATGACCCTCAACCGCTTCTGTTCCTCGGGCCTGCAAGCCATCGCCATCGCCGCCAACCAGATCGCTTCAGGTTGCAGCGACATCATCGTGGCGGGCGGCGTGGAATCCATCAGCCTGACGATGAAAAGCGTCAACACCGACCACCTGATCAATCCGCTGCTCAAGGAGCAGGTGCCCGGGATCTATTTCCCCATGGGCCAGACGGCCGAGATTGTCGCCCGTCGTTATCAGGTCAGCCGCGAGGAACAGGACCGCTACGCCTTGCAGAGCCAGCAGCGCACCGCCAAGGCCCAGGCGGCCGGGTTGTTCGATGACGAAATCATCCCGATGGCGGTCAAGTACCGGGTCGAGGACAAGAACACGGGTGCTGTGCAGATCCTCGACGGTGTGGTCGATCGCGACGATTGCAATCGCCCGGACACCACCTACGAAAGCCTGGCCGGACTGAAACCGGTGTTCGCCGAGGACGGTTCGGTGACGGCGGGCAACTCGTCGCAGTTGTCCGACGGGGCCTCGATGACCTTGGTGATGAGCCTGGAGAAAGCCCTGGCGCTGGGCCTCAAGCCCAAGGCGTTTTTCCGTGGCTTCACCGTGGCCGGTTGCGAGCCGGACGAGATGGGCATTGGCCCGGTGTTCTCGGTGCCCAAGCTGCTCAAGGCCAAGGGGGTGCAGATCGCCGATATCGACCTGTGGGAACTCAACGAGGCTTTCGCTTCCCAATGCCTGTACAGCCGCAACCGGCTGGAAATCGATCCCGAGAAATACAACGTCAACGGCGGCTCGATCTCCATCGGCCATCCGTTCGGCATGACCGGCTCGCGGCAAGTGGGGCATCTGGTGCGCGAGCTGCAACGACGCAACCTGCGCTACGGCATCGTGACCATGTGCGTGGGCGGTGGGATGGGGGCTACGGGGTTGTTTGAGGCGGTGAGATAATCACGAGCTTATGGCGTCAGAAGCTTTTGTGGCCAAAGAATGCTCCTGCTTGGCTTTGTAGGAGCTGGCGAAGCCTGCGATCTTTTGATCTTTTGATCTTTTGATCTTTCGCTTGAGATTCAAGTGTTTTTGGAAAGATCGCAGCCTCGTTGCACTCGACAGCTCCTACACAGCTCCTACACAGCTCCTACACAGCTCCTGTGCAGTTCGGGCACGGCGGCGCGGGGGCTACCGATGAATAAGGCTCAGCTGGCAACCTGAGTCAGACGCTGCATCCGCTGGATATACGCTGCTATCTCCACTTCTGCCGCCTCGCGGGTGGCGAACGGACCTTCCTGGGTGCCCTCGCGCGTATTGAAATAAAACTCGCCGTTAACCCGGCAGATCCGGTCACTGCGAAAAATGGTCGTAGGGGCGGGATCCAAGGCGCGTTTTCCAAGCATGTCGGGTCTCCAGAGTGCAGCAAGGTCTGTTTCAAATGAGCATATGTGTTGTCCCTGATTCCCGCCTGTCCAGCCGATCGACGGCTACGACCCATACAATCCCATGGGCGGCCTCTGCTCAACTGTCCCTGTGTCGTGGCGCAATAGACGCCTAGAATGGAAGTCCTTTGTCTTGGGCTTCGAGGGTTGCATGCACATATCGTCCGGTCGCTGGGTCTACGGCCTGTTCCTCGCCCTGTTGACTGCCCTGCTCTGGGGAATCCTGCCGATCAAGCTCAAGCAAGTGCTGCAAGTGATGGACCCGGTCACCGTGACCTGGTTTCGCTTGCTGGTGTCCGGCGGTTTGCTGTTCATCTATTTGGCTGCCACCCGGCGCCTGCCCAGTCGCAAGGTCCTTGGGCCGCGTGGCGGCTGGCTGGTGGCGATGGCGGTGCTGGGGCTGGTGGGCAACTACGTGTTGTACCTGATGGGCCTGAACCGCTTGAGCCCTGGCACCGCGCAACTGGTGGTGCAGATGGGGCCGATCATGTTGCTGGTCGCCAGCCTGTTCGTGTTCAAGGAGCGCTTCAGCGTGGGGCAGGGCATCGGCCTGCTGGTGCTGCTGATCGGTTTTACGCTGTTCTTCAACCAGCGCCTGGGCGAGTTGCTGACGTCCCTGAGTGACTACACCACCGGGGTGCTGATGGTGTTGCTGGCGTCGACAGTCTGGACATTTTATGCCCTGGGCCAGAAGCAATTGTTGACGGTGTGGAATTCGTTGCAGGTGATGATGGTGATCTACCTGTTCTGCGCGTTGCTGCTCACGCCCTGGGTGCATCCGTTGGAGGCGCTGCAATTGAGTCCGTTGCAAGGCTGGTTGTTGCTTGCGTGTTGCCTCAACACGCTGATTGCCTATGGCGCGTTTGCCGAAGCCTTGGCCCATTGGGAGGCGTCGCGGGTCAGCGCGACCCTGGCGATCACACCGCTGGTGACGTTCGCAGCAGTGGCGATGGCGGCCTGGTGGTGGCCTGATTATGTTCATGCCGAGCAGATCAATCTGCTGGGGTATGGCGGGGCGGTGCTGGTGGTGCTGGGGTCGGCGCTGGTTGCCCTGGGCCCGTCGCTGATCGCCGGGCTCAGGGCCCGACGCGAGCGTTTGGCGGTCGGGCCTTAAACCGCGTTATCGTTCTTCGCGAGCAGGGGGCGGCGTTAACCCTGGCTACCCGCCTCCAGCATATTCTCCGGCCGCACCCAGGCATCGAACTCTTCATCGGTCAGGTACCCCAGTTGCAGCGCCGCCTCACGCAGGGTCAACCCTTCGCCGTAGGCTTTCTTGGCGATTTCCGCAGACTTGTCGTAGCCGATGTGCGGGTTCAGCGCAGTCACCAGCATCAACCCGCGCTCCAGGTGCGCGGCCATTTGCACGGCATCCGGCTCGAGCCCGGCGATGCAATGCTGCTGGAAGTTGCTGCAGCCATCGGCCAGCAGGCGAATCGATTGCAGCAGGTTGTGGATGATCACTGGTTTGAACACGTTCAACTGCAAATGCCCCTGGCTGGCGGCAAAGCCGATGGTCACGTCGTTGCCCATGACCTGGCAGGCCAGCATGGACAAGGCTTCGCACTGGGTCGGGTTGACCTTGCCAGGCATGATGGAACTGCCCGGCTCGTTGGCCGGCAGTTTCACCTCGGCAAACCCCGCCCGTGGCCCAGAGCCCAGCAGGCGCAGGTCGTTGGCGATCTTCATCAAGGTCACGGCGAGGGTTTTCAGTGCGCCGGACAGGGACGTCAGGGGTTCATGGCCGGCCAGCGCGGCAAACTTGTTCGGCGCGGTGACGAACGGCAGGCCCGACAGCGCCGCCAGTTCAGCGGCAATCGCTTCGCCGAAACCGTGGGGTGAATTGAGCCCGGTGCCGACCGCCGTACCGCCCTGGGCCAGTTCGCAGACCGCCGGTAGCGCGGCGCGGATCGCCCGTTCGGCGTAATCGAGTTGGGCAATGAACGCCGACAGTTCCTGGCCAAAGGTGATCGGCGTGGCATCCATCATGTGGGTACGGCCGGTCTTGACCAGTTTCATGTGGCGCGCCGCCAGTTCCGCCAGGCCGCCGGACAGCTCACTGATGGCCGGGAGCAATTGCTGGTGGACGGCCTGGGCCGCGGCAATGTGCATGGCGGTGGGGAAACAGTCGTTGGAACTCTGGGAGCGGTTGACGTGGTCGTTGGGGTGCACCGGGGTCTTGCCGCCGCGGGGGTTGCCGGCCAGTTCGTTGGCGCGCCCGGCGATCACCTCGTTGACGTTCATGTTGCTCTGGGTTCCGCTGCCGGTCTGCCAGACCACCAGCGGGAATTGGTCGTCATGCTGGCCGGCCAGGACTTCGTCGGCGGCCTGTTCGATCAGGCGCGCGATGTCGGCGGGCAAGTCGCCATTGCGGTCATTGACCCGCGCGGCGGCTTTTTTGATCAGCGCCAGGGCGTGCAGCACCGACAGCGGCATGCGTTCGTTGCCAATGGCAAAGTTGATCATGGAGCGCTGCGTCTGGGCACCCCAGTAGGCTTCATCCGGGACTTCAACCTGGCCAAGGCTGTCGGTTTCGATACGGCTCATCGGGTCAAACTCCTGTAGGTCTGAATGCGCAGTTTAGGCCCTGAAGGGCGACACGGGTTCCCTCAATCGTTTTTCGATCGGTCCGGCCCGTCAATCGGACGCGCAGAGTAATGGGGTTGAGGGCCGGCGTTTATTAGGCGCAGAATGATCGCCCTTGGGGTTCTACCTCGCCTGTAATCAAAGGAAACTCGATGACCCGTCTTCGTGCCATCTGTACCGCAGTTGCTCTGGTGTGTGCCAGCGGTCCTGTTTTTGCCGATACCGCCAGCCACAACGCCAGTGCCGAAGAGTTCCTGACCCTGGCGCACGCTGACAAACTGGGTACCCCGGTGTACATGCAAGTGCAGCAGATGTTTGCCCAGCGCTTTGAACAGACCAAGGCCCCCGAGTCGAAGAAAGCCACCCTCGAAACCTACCAGGCCAAGGCCAACGCCGCGCTGGACCAGGCCATCGGCTGGAAGAAGCTCAAGCCTGACATGGTCAAGCTCTATACCTCCAACTTCAGCGAGCCGGAACTCAAGGAGCTGGTGTCCTTCTACCGCTCGCCCCTGGGCAAGAAAGTCCTGGAGAAAATGCCTCAACTGACCCAGCAATCGGCCCAACTGACCCAGGCCAAGCTTGAAAGCGCGGTCCCGGTGGTCAACAAGCTGCTGGCGGACATGACGGCCGAGCTCGAGCCCAAAGCCGCCGCCCCAGCCAAGAAAAAGCCGTAAGCGGAGCCTGGTATGAGCATGCAACAACGCATCGAATCGACACTCGGGCTCTTGCAGCCTGAGCACTTGCAAGTGCTGGATGAAAGCCACATGCACAGCCGTGGCCTGCAGACCCACTTCAAGGCCGTGGTGGTCAGCCAGCAATTCGAAGGGCTCAATCGCGTCAAGCGTCATCAGAAGGTCTACGGCACGCTGGGCGAGCTGATGGGTGAGTTCCACGCGTTGGCACTGCACACCTACACCCCCGAAGAATGGGCCCAGATCGACGCGGCCCCAGCTTCCCCGACGTGTGCCGGTGGCAGCAAGCACTGATCGATAGGGCGTGAGGCTTTTTGTGGCGGGGGCTGTAGGAGCTGTCGAGTGCAACGAGGCTGCGATCTTTCTCCTTGCACTTGAATCTCGAGCGAAAGATTAAAAGATCGCAGGCTTCGCCAGCTCCTACAGAGCAGCCGGGAGCAAGCTCCCTCGCCACGATAAGCGCTTCGCTCCAGGGCACTTCGCTCCTAAAGCCACATTGTTTTTGTTAGAATCCGCAACGCGCCTTTCACCCGGCGCGTTTTTTTTTCGCATCCGGTTCACCCTTTACGAGGGTAGCCACCTGGAGAAACACCCATGACACAACCCATTGTCGTGGCGGCACTGTACAAGTTCGTCACCCTTGAAGATTACGTCGAGCTGCGTGAGCCCTTGCTCAAGGCCATGCTCGACAACGGCATCAAAGGCACATTGCTGATTGCCGAAGAAGGTATCAACGGTACGGTTTCCGGCACTCGCCAAGGCATCGACGGCCTGCTGGCCTGGCTCAAGAACGATCCGCGCATGATCGACATCGACCATAAAGAGTCGTACTGCGATGAACAGCCGTTCTACCGCACCAAGGTCAAGCTCAAGAAAGAAATCGTTACCCTCGGCGTCGAAGGCGTGGACCCTAACAAGCAGGTCGGCACCTATGTCGAACCACAGGACTGGAACGCGCTGATCAGCGATCCGGAAGTGCTGTTGATCGACACCCGTAACGATTACGAAGTGTCCATCGGCACCTTCGAAGGCGCCATCGACCCCAAGACCACCAGCTTTCGTGAGTTCCCTGAGTACATCAAGGCCAACTTCGACCCGGCCAGGCACAAGAAAGTCGCGATGTTCTGCACCGGCGGCATTCGTTGTGAAAAAGCCTCCAGCTACATGCTCGGCCAGGGTTTCGACGAGGTCTATCACCTCAAGGGCGGCATCCTGAAATACCTCGAAGAGGTCCCTCAGGAAGAAACCAAGTGGCGCGGCGACTGCTTCGTGTTCGACAACCGCGTCACCGTCCGCCACGACCTCAGCGAAGGGGACTACGATCAATGTCACGCTTGTCGTACCCCGGTGAGCGTGGAAGACCGTGCTTCGGAGCACTATGTGCCGGGCATCAGTTGCCCGCACTGCTGGGATAAACTGAGCGAGAAAACCCGTCGCAGCGCCATCGACCGACAGAAGCAGATCGAGTTGGCCAAGGCTCGCAACATGCCGCATCCGATCGGCTACAACTATAAGCAAACATCTTCCGAGGCTTGAATCATGGCGTCACGCCTGCTCTATGTGATGGACCCGATGTGTTCTTGGTGCTGGGGCTTTGCGCCAGTGGCCGAGGCGTTGGTAGAGCAGGCGCAGGCCGCGGGGGTGGAGTTGCACCTGGTGGTGGGCGGTTTGCGCACCGGCAGCGGTTCGGCGCTGGAGCCGACCACCCGGCGCTACATTCTTGAGCACTGGCAGGCCGTCACCCAGGCCACCGGCCAGCCCTTCACGCTTGAAGGCGCGTTGCCGGACGGTTTTGTCTACGACACCGAGCCTGCCTGCCGGGCACTGGTGACGGCCCGCAGCCAGGCCCCTGACTTGGCCTGGAAGTTGGTGAAGCTGATCCAGCAGGCTTTCTATGTGCAAGGCCGCGACGTGACCCACGCCAGCGTCCTTGTTGAGTTGGCCGAACAGGCCGGGCTGCCACGCATCGAATTCGCCGCGACCTTCGACCGCGCCGATCAACATGCGGCTACCGCTGCGGACTTCACCTGGGTGCAGGACTTGGGCATTGCCGGGTTCCCCACACTGTTGGCCGAGCGTGATGGCCAGTTGGCCTTGCTGACCAACGGTTACCAGCCCTTGAGCCAACTGTCGCCTTTGCTTGGCCGCTGGCTGGAGCGCGCGGCCTGTGCCTGACCGGCCGCCAGATCCATCGGCCTCGCAGCGCATCGACCGGTTGAGCTGGGCAGAAATCCGTCGCCTGGCCCTCAAGCATAGAAAAGCCTTGTGGATCGCCAACGGCGTGGCCGTGCTGGCGACGCTGTGCAGCGTACCGATCCCGTTGCTGTTGCCCTTGCTGGTGGATGAAGTCTTGCTGGGGCATGGCGATGCGGCCCTGAAAGTCATGAACCAGGCGTTGCCCATGGGCTGGCAGCGCGCTGCCGGCTATATCGGGCTGATGTTGCTGGTGACCCTGACCCTGCGCTGTGGCGCCTTGCTGTTCAACGTGGTGCAGGCGCGTTTGTTCGCCCGCTTGGCCAAGGACATCGTCTATCGCATTCGCATCCGCTTGATCGAACGTCTCAAGCGCATTTCCCTGGGCGAGTATGAAAGCCTGGGCAGTGGCACCGTGGCGGCCCACCTGGTCACCGACCTGGACACCCTCGACAAATTCATCGGCGAAACCCTCAGTCGTTTCCTGGTGGCGATGCTGACCCTGGTGGGCACTGCCGGGATCCTGGTGTGGATGCACTGGGAGCTGGCGCTGCTGATCCTGCTGTTCAACCCGCTGGTGATCTACGCTACGGTGCAGTTGGGCAAGCGGGTCAAGCACCTCAAGAAACTGGAGAACGACAGCACCTCGCGTTTCACCCAGGCCTTGACCGAAACCCTGGATGCCATCCAGCAAGTGCGCGCCGGTAACCGCCAGGGGTATTTCCTTGGCCGCTTGGGGATGCGCGCCAAGGAGGTCCGCGATTACGCCGTGAGTTCGCAGTGGAAAACCGACGCCTCGAACCGCGCCAGTGGTTTGCTGTTCCAGTTCGGCATCGATATTTTTCGCGCGGCGGCCATGCTCACCGTGGTCTTTTCCGACCTGTCCATCGGCCAGATGCTGGCGGTGTTCAGCTACCTCTGGTTCATGATCGGGCCGGTCGAGCAACTGTTGAACTTGCAGTACGCCTATTACGCCGCCGGCGGTGCCTTGAACCGGATCAATGAACTGCTGGCCCGGGCCGACGAGCCGCAGTACGCGGGCGGCATCGATCCGTTCAAGGGCCGTGACACCGTGGGCATCGAGATTCAGGGGTTGAGTTTCGGGTACGGCGAGGAACTGGTGCTCAACCAGTTGAACCTGTCCATCTCGCCGGGCGAGAAAGTCGCCATCGTCGGCGCCAGCGGCGGTGGCAAGAGCACCCTGGTGCAGTTGTTATTGGGGCTGTACACGCCACAGTCGGGCAGCATTCGCTTCGGTGGTGCCACGCAACAGGAGATCGGCCTGGAGACCATCCGGGAGAATGTTGCAGTGGTGTTGCAACATCCAGCGCTGTTCAACGACACGGTACGGGCCAACCTCGCCATGGGCCGTGAATGCAGTGACGACGACTGCTGGCGGGCACTGGAAATCGCCCAGCTCGATGTTACCGTGCGGGCGCTGCCCCAAGGCCTGGAAAGCGTCGTGGGGCGTTCCGGGGTGCGGCTGTCGGGTGGGCAGCGTCAACGGCTGGCCATCGCCCGCATGGTACTGGCCGACCCACGGGTGGTGATTCTCGACGAAGCCACCTCGGCCCTGGACGCCGCCACCGAGTACAACCTTCACCAGGCACTGGCGCGTTTTTTGAGCGCCCGCACCACGCTGATCATCGCCCACCGGCTCTCGGCGGTAAAACAGGCCGATCGGGTGTTGGTGTTCGACGGTGGGCAGATCGCCGAAGACGGCGACCATTTGCAACTGATTGCCGAAGGTGGCCTTTACGCTCGACTCTACGGTCATTTGCAACAGATTCAGCAGCCTTGAGTTTCCTGCGCTTTTCTGCGCTTAGTATCGGAAAAAAGCAGGCAAGCACGCCGATTTTTCCGAATTCCACGCAAAGTCTATCGATCTGTTCATCCATTCATTCGAAGGGTTGAAAACTAGCCTAGGCTATTGAGTCAGGAGCGGAATTCTGGCGGGTGTTCGTCCGGCAATACCTGTGTGCAAGGGACCTCATGAAGCAAAAGCAGACTCTCGGAACACCACGGCTGCTGGGCATCGTCTGGCCCTTTATCGCCGTCGTGCTATTTCAGGCATTGCTTGGCGGCGTCAGCCTTTATGTGTTGTCCGCCGTTCGCGGCTATGTGGCGGGGGAGAGTCTCTGGTCCAAGGGCCAGAAAGACGCCATCTATTACCTCAACCTCTACGCCGACAGCCGCGACGAGGCGATTTTCCGCAAATACCAGCAAGCCATCGCCGTCCCTGAGGGCGGCCATGAATTGCGGGTGGCGCTGGACCGCGAACCGCCGGATCTCGAAGCAGCACGGGCCGGGATTCTCCAAGGTGGCAACCATCCTGATGACGTGTCCAGCGTGATCTGGTTGTACCTCAATTTTCGCCACTTCAGTTACCTGGAAGAGGCCATTGATCTCTGGACGGTGGGCGACGGCTACCTGATCGAGCTGGATAACGTCGCCCAGCAGATGCACAGCAGCATTTCCGCAGGCCAGGCGTCGGAGGTGGATATCCGCGGTTGGAAGGCGCAGATTTTTGCGATCAACGACTCCGTCACTCCGGCTGCCAAGGCATTCAGCGATGCACTGGGCGAGGGCTCGCGTTTCATCTTGCGGCTCTTGCTGGTGACCAATTTCGCCACGGCCCTGGGGTTGATCGTCCTGGCGTTGTTGCGGACCCATAAATTGCTGGCCCAGCGGCAGGTGTTCGCCAATGCGCTGCAGATGGAGAAAGAGCGGGCGCAGATCACCCTGCAATCCATTGGCGATGGGGTCATCACCACCGACGTCGAGGGTGCCATCGCCTACATGAACCCCGCTGCCGAAGCGATGACCCACTGGAAGGCTGAACACGCCACCGGCTTGCCCCTGGCCGCGCTGTTCAATTTGCTCGATGACAATGCCCAGAGCGAGGGGTTGACCCTGATCGAGCACATTCTCAGTGGTCGGCTCAGCGGTGCCAGTGAACATTCGAAGTTGATCCAGCGCCTGGATGGCAGCACCGTGTCGGTCACCCTGGTGGGCGCGCCGATCCGTCATGCAGGCAAGGTCAGCGGCGCCGTGCTGGTGTTGCATGACATGACCCAGGAACGCCAATACATCGCCAACCTGTCGTGGCAGGCCACCCATGACGCCCTGACTGGCCTGGCGAACCGCCGGGAATTCGAGTATCGCCTCGAGCAGGCCTTGCACAACCTCACTCGCCAGGTCGGGCGCCATGCCTTGATGTTTCTCGACCTGGACCAGTTCAAGCTGGTCAACGACACCTGCGGTCATGCAGCCGGTGACGAATTGTTGCGTCACATCTGCGCCTTGCTGCAATCAGGGCTGCGGGAAAACGACACCCTGGCCCGGCTGGGCGGGGATGAATTCGGGATCTTGCTGGAGAACTGTTCACCGGAAGCGGCGGAAAAGATCGCCGAAGGGCTGCGCCAGACCGTGCAGAACCTGCACTTTGTCTGGAAGGGCCGGCCGTTCGTCACCACCGTGAGCATCGGCCTGGTGCATATCGCCCAGACGCCGACGACCCTGGAGGCGTCCTTGCGGGCTGCCGACATGGCCTGCTACATGGCCAAGGAAAAGGGGCGCAACCGGGTCCAGGTCTATCATGCCGACGACTCGGAGCTGTCCCTGCGCTTTGGCGAGATGGCCTGGGTCCAGCGCCTGCACATGGCCCTGGAGGAAAACCGCTTCTGCCTCTATGCCCAGGAAATCGCCGCGCTGGGCCCGGGCGACCACGGCGGCGGGCACATTGAAATCCTGCTGCGCCTGCATGACGAAGCCGGACGGATGATCCTGCCGGACAGTTTCATTCCCGCCGCGGAACGCTATGGCCTGATGACCTCCCTGGACCGCTGGGTGGTGGAGAATGTCTTCAAGATCATCCGCCAGTGCCTGAATGATTCCCGACAGGGGCCCATGGCCATGTGTGCGATCAATCTGTCAGGCACGACTATCGGAGATCAGGCGTTCCTCGACTTCCTGCGTAAACAGTTCGCGGCTTATTCGATTCCGCCAGAAATGATTTGTTTTGAAATTACAGAAACCAGCGCTATTTCGAATTTGGGCAGTGCGATCCGCTTTATCAATGAACTCAAGGGCTTGGGGTGCTATTTCTCGCTGGATGACTTTTGCGCCGGAATGTCTTCATTCGCTTACCTGAAACATTTACCTGTAGACTTCCTGAAGATCGACGGGAGTTTCGTAAAGGATATGCTGGACGACCCGATTAACCGTGCAATGGTCGAAGTGATCAATCACATCGGCCATGTCATGGGTAAGCGCACGATTGCCGAGTTTGTTGAAACCGCCCAGATCGAGCAGGCATTGCTTGAGATAGGGGTGGACTACGCTCAGGGGTATGTGATCGAACGCCCGCAATTGTTTACCTGCGACACGTTGCAATGTCGGCCGGCCCGGCCCCAGCCGTTGTTATTCAAGGCCCCCGGCACGTTCCGCTGAACCTCTTGTTGATCCGGAAAATCACAATCAAAAGGAGCCCGACAGTGATCGACACATTCAACCGAACAGGCCCGCTCATGGACGCCACGAGCTATCCGAAATGGGCACAGCAGCTCATTACCGATTGCAGCGAGAGCAAGCGCCGGGTTGTCGAACACGAACTGTACCAGCGCATGCGCGACAACAAGCTCAGCGCCAAGACCATGCGCCACTACCTCATTGGTGGTTGGCCGGTCGTCGAACAGTTCGCTTTATACATGGCACAGAACCTCACCAAGACTCGTTTTGCCCGCCACCCCGGCGAGGACATGGCGCGTCGTTGGCTGATGCGTAACATTCGTGTCGAACTCAACCATGCCGACTACTGGGTCAACTGGAGCGCCGCCCATGGCGTGACCCTCGAAGACCTGCAAGCCCAGCATGTGCCGCCTGAGCTGCATGCCTTGAGCCACTGGTGTTGGCACACCAGTTCCTCGGACTCGCTGATCGTGGCCATTGCCGCGACCAACTATGCCATTGAGGGGGCCACGGGCGAGTGGTCGGCGCTGGTGTGTTCCAGCGGTGTGTATGCGGCCGCTTTCGCCGAGGAAGACCGCAAGCGAGCCATGAAATGGCTGAAGATGCACGCCCAGTATGACGATGCCCATCCTTGGGAAGCCCTGGAAATCATCTGTACGCTGGCGGGAATGAACCCGAGCAAGGCCCTGCAAACGGAGCTGCGCCAGGCCGTGTGCAAGAGCTATGACTACATGTACCTGTTCCTGGAACGTTGCATGCAACTGGAGCAGTCGGAGACGGTGAGCAAGTCCTCATCCACCCGCGAGCGCCTGGCATTGGCGGAAAGCTGATTTGCATCGCTGCGGATAGGTAACCCAGTGTGGGAGCGAGCCTGCTTGCGAAGAGGTCTGACAGTCGACGGGGAGGTTGACTGCCAGACCGCTATCGCGAGCAAGCCCGCTCCCACAGGGATTTCTGTGTTCTTGGCGTCTGTGGCTGTTTTCAGCCTGCCATTGCCAGTCGATTACGTCCTTCGCGCTTGGCCACGTACAGTGCGCTGTCGGCCCTTCTCAGCAGGCTTTCCGATGATTCCCCCGGTAGCAGGGTGGCGCAACCCAGGCTGACCGTCAGCTCGATCCTTGTGCCAGCGGCGAAATAGTCCTGGGTCTGGGCGGCGTTACGTAGCCGTTCACCGACCATGGCTGCAGCATCCCGGCTGGTATTGGCCAGCAGGATCAGAAACTCTTCACCGCCGAACCTGAACACCATGTCCACGTTGCGCAGCTGGCTCTTGATCGACTCGGCCACGGCCTTGAGCACTTCGTCGCCAACGCCGTGACCATGGCTGTCGTTGATGCGCTTGAAATGATCGATATCGAGCATCAGCACCGACAAGGGTTGCGAATGACGCTTGGCCATGTCGATTTCACGCATCAGTGTCTGGTCCATGGCGATGCGGTTGCCGGTACCGGTCAGCGGATCGCGCAGGGCGCTTTGCGTGGCGGCGCGGTAGAGCAGCGCGTTGCGCATTGGATACAGCAGCGTCGACATGATGGATTCAAGGTCGCTCTGTTCCGCTTCGGTGAAGCGCTGGTTGCGACGAAATACCAGTTCACCCAGGTGCTCGCCTTCATGGCTGAGGTTATAGGTGAGGGTGTGATGCCCGCGTTGCCCGAACTCCAGGCGCAGATCACTGGATTTGTGCTGGTAGGCCAACGCATCCAGGGGCACCAGTCGCTGGATTTCGCGGAAAAACAGACCGAGGATTCGCTGTGGCTCCAGACTGGTCTGCAGTTGCAGGCTCAGTTGCTGACGCAATTGCGAAAGACTGACGGAGCGTGCCGCGAGCGGCGATGGCTGGCCAAGACCCAGACGCTTCAATTTGGCGCTGTCGAAGTCAATCGCGTTGATCTGGGTGGGCGTTTTCATATGGCGTTAGCCCCTAAGCTAAATCTGTCCTGGCAGGTTGGGTGTGGCGGCTTTGGGCTGCGCGTCTTACTGGTCCTTCAGTCCCGTAGGGCAATTGAGCTAAGTTTAGTCCGCTTTCCCTGTCAGGCATAAACCCCGTCTCAATGTCCGTTACCCGCCGAACATGGCGTGTTTGAGGATATTTAGAGCGAAAGTCGTGCCATTCGGTTCACTTCAATAAAAACTGATTAGCAATCAATGTATTAATGGCCGGTCGCGACATTTCCAGCGCCGTGGGTTTGGCGGTTCGCCTGGTTGGGCATCGAATAAGGCCGGCGTCGCGACGGTAAGTCGCCGCGACGCAGGCCGGGGCCCTTATTGCGCGTTGAACGCCTGGCCATTGACGCCGGAACTGTCCGGGCCCATGAGGTACAGGTAGACCGGCATGATCTGCTCGGGTGTCGGATTGTTGAGCGGATTTTCCCCCGGGTAGGCCTGGGCGCGCATGCTGGTGCGGGTGGCGCCGGGGTTGATGCTGTTGGCGCGCACGGCGGCGACGGTGTCGACTTCGTCGGCCAAGGTCTGCATCAGCCCTTCGGTGGCGAATTTGGACACGCCGTAGGCGCCCCAATACGCCCGGCCCTTGCGCCCGACGCTGCTGGAGGTGAACACCACGGACGCATCCTTGGACAACTTGAGCAAGGGCAGCAAGGTGCTGGTGAGCATGAACATCGCATTGACGTTGACGTGCATCACCCGCATGAAATTCTCACCGGACAACTGTTCCAGGGGGGTACGCGGGCCGATGATCGAGGCGTTGTGCAGCAGGCCGTCCAGATGACCGAACTCGGTTTCGATCATGGCCGCCAGTTCATCGTACTGATGAGGCAGCGCGGTTTCGAGGTTGAACGGGATCACCGCTGGCTGCGGATGACCGGCCGCTTCGATTTCATCATAGACCTGGGTCAGGTTGGCTTCGGTCTTGCCCAGCAGCAGCACGGTGGCACCGTGGGCAGCGTAGGCTTTCGCGGCAGCGGCACCGATCCCGCGACCGGCGCCGGTGACCAGAATCACCCGGCCATTGAGCAGGTCGGGGCGGGCGGAATAATCAAACATAAAAGAACCTCAGAAAATCAATCTGTTGGCAGAAGCTGTTGTGGCGAGGGGATTGATCCCTGCTATGTGGGGGCAGGCTGTGGGAGCAAAGCTTGCTCGCGAAACAGGCGCCTCGATTCCTGAAAGACCGTATTGCCTTCATCGCGGGCAAGCCTTGCTCCCACATGAATTCCTTCACTACAACCACAGTCACATCAGCAACTGCACAACGCGTTATCCAGCACCTCGCGCAGCGCCGATGGGTGATCGATCACCACATCCGCGCCCCAGTGCCTGGGGTTGTCGTCCGGGTGGATGTAGCCGTAGGTCACTGCGCAGGTCTTGGTGCCGGCGCTGCGACCGGACTCGATGTCCCGCAGGTCATCACCCACGAACAGCACGCTGGCCGGGTCCAGGTCGAGCAGCTTGCACGCCAGGGTCAGCGGTTCCGGGTCTGGCTTGCTGTTTGTCACGTGGTCAGGGCAGATCAGCACTTTCGAGCGTTCGGCCAGGCCCAGTTGCTGCATGATCGGTTCGGCGAAGCGCACCGGCTTGTTGGTGACCACGCCCCAGATCAGGTTGGCCGCTTCGATATCGGCCAGCACCTGGGCCATACCGTCGAACAAGTGGCTGTGGACCGCGCACCCCTTGAGGTAGCGGTCGAGGAACTCCTGGCGCAGTTCCTCGAACCCCGGTGATTCCGGGTCCATGGAAAAGGTCACCGCGACCATCGCCCGGGCGCCGCCGGAAATCTCGTCGCGAATGTGTTGCGTGTTCATCGGTGGCAAGCCACGGTCGGCGCGCATGGCCTGGCAGATGGCGATGAAATCTGGCGCGGTGTCGAGCAGCGTGCCGTCCATGTCGAAGAGAACCGCTTTGAGACGCATCGACTTACTCCTCGCGCAGGGTCTGGATCATGTAGTTGACGTCAACGTCGGCGGCCAGCTTGTAGTGCTTGGTCAGCGGGTTGTAGGTCAGGCCAATGATGTCCTTGACGGTCAGCCCGGCCGCACGGCTCCAGGCGCCCAGTTCGGAGGGGCGGATGAATTTCTTGAAGTCGTGAGTGCCGCGAGGCAGCAGCTTCATGATGTATTCGGCGCCGACAATGGCGAACAGGTAGGCCTTGGGGTTGCGGTTGATGGTGGAGAAAAACACCTGGCCGCCCGGCTTGACCATGCGAAAGCACGCGCGGATGACCGATGAGGGGTCTGGCACGTGCTCGAGCATTTCCAGGCAGGTGACCACGTCGAATTGGCCGGGCATTTCTTCGGCCAGGGCTTCGGCGGTGATCTGCCGGTATTCGACGCTGACACCCGACTCCAGTTGATGCAGTTGTGCAACCGCCAGCGGCGCTTCGCCCATGTCGATGCCCATCACCGTCGCGCCGCGCTGGGCCATGGCTTCGCTGAGGATGCCGCCGCCACAACCGACGTCGAGCACCTTCTTGCCTGCGAGGTTGACCCGTTCGTCAATCCAGTTGACCCGCAGCGGGTTGATGTCGTGCAGCGGTTTGAATTCGCTTTCACGGTCCCACCAGCGATGGGCCAGGGCTTCGAATTTGGCGATTTCGGCGTGGTCGACGTTGCTCATGTGCAGATCCTCGAAAAGCTTGAAAAATCAGGTGCCCCGAGCCGTGGCTCAAGGGGCGTGGTTATTCGTCGTGGCCGCTGATGCGGCGACCCCAGGCCTGGGCCGTGGCGATCAGTCTGGATTCGTCCATGCGGGTCAGTCGGCCATCTTCCAATAGCGGCTTGCCGCCCACCCACAGGTGTTTTACGCAATCGCGGCCGGTGGCATAAATCAACTGCGACACCGGGTCATAGATCGGCTGCTGGGCCAGGCCCGACAGATCGAAGGCCACCAGGTCGGCGGCCTTGCCCACTTCCAGCGAGCCGACAGTGGCTTCGATGCCCAGCGCCCGGGCGCCATTGAGCGTGGCCATGCGTAGAGCCCGATGGGCATCCAGGGCCGTGGCCGAGCCGGCGACGGCCTTGGCCAACAGGGCAGCGGTGCGGGTTTCGCCGAGCAAATCCAGGTCATTGTTGCTCGCCGCACCGTCGGTGCCGAGGGCAACATTGACGCCGGCCTGCCACAGGCGTTCCACCGGGCAGAAACCGCTGGCCAGCTTCAGGTTCGATTCGGGGCAGTGGATCACGCTGCAATTGCTTTCTACCAGCAAGGCCTGGTCTTCGTCGCTGATTTGAGTCATGTGCACGGCCTGAAAGCGTGGCCCCAGCAGGCCAAGTCGTCCCAGGCGCGCCAGCGGTCGCTCCGCGGTGTTATCCACAGCCTGCTGCACTTCGAAGGCGGTTTCGTGAACATGCATATGAATGGCCGCGTCCAGTTCCTCGGCGATCACGCGGATTTTCTCCAGGTTCTCATCGCTCAGCGTGTAGGGCGCATGCGGGCCGAATGCAACTTTGAGCCGGGGGTGGTGCTTGAGGTCGCCAAACAACTCGATGCCCTGACGAATGGCTTCGTCGGCGCTGGCGGCACCGGGGACCGGGAAGTCGAGGATCGGAATCGCGATTTGCGCACGAATACCGCTGTCGTGGACACACTCGCTGGCGATCTTGGGATAGAAATACATGTCGCAGAAGCAGGTGATGCCGCCCTTGATCTGCTCGGCGATTGCCAGGTCGGTGCCATCGCGAACGAAATCTTCATCGACCCATTTGGCTTCCGCCGGCCAGATATGCTGTTGGAGCCAGGTCATCAAGGACAAGTCGTCGGCCAAGCCGCGGAGCAGGGTCATGGCTGCGTGGCCATGGGCATTGATCAGGCCGGGGCTGAGCAACATGCCGGGCAGCTCTCGGACCTGGGCGGCGTCACACTTGAGGGCTTCTGCCCGTGGGCCGATGAACACGATGCAGCCGTCGCGAATGCCCAGGCCGTGATCCTTGAGCACTACACCGGCGGGTTCGACAGGCACCAACCAGGTCGGCAGCAATAATAAGTCGAGCGCAACGGCAGGCTTGGGCATCGTGGAGCGGTTCCATGGGGTATAAAGGATGGCGAAGTATACCCGAGCGTCTTCGCGGAGGGATCGCTATAATCGGCGGCTTTTGTTCATGAGTGCGGGGTGAAGGATGCGCGATCGACTATTGGCTGCGGAGAAGGTGAAGGCCATCGATTGGCGTGATGGCGTCCTGTACCTGTTGGACCAGCGTAGCTTGCCGTTCGAGGAAAGCTGGATCGCTTGCACCCGTGCCGCCGATGTGGCCGAGGCCATTGGCTCGAGGGCGGTGCGCGGCGCGCCGGTCATCGGCATCAGTGCGGCGTATGGCGTGGTGCTGGCAGCGCGGGCCAGGATGGCCGAGGGCGGTGACTGGCAAGTGGCGCTGGAGGCCGATTTTGCCTTGCTGACCCAGGCCCGGCCAACGGCGGCGAACCTCTTCTGGGCGCTGGATCGGATGCGCGACCGGCTAGGGCGCTTGAAAGGGCACGCCGAGCCGCTGGCGGTGCTTGAGGCCGAAGCCATCGCGATCCACGAGAGTGACCGCGAAGCCAACCTGACCATGGCCCAGCTCGGTGTCGACCTGATCCGCAAGCACCAGGGCAATGCCCAGGCCATCCTCACCCACGGCAACACCGGCGCCTTGGCGACCGGCGGCTTCGGCACGGCCTTGGGGGTGATCCGTGGCGCGTATATCGAAGGCATGGTGGAGCGCGTCTATGCCGACGAAACCCGTCCATGGCTGCAAGGCTCACGCCTGACGGCGTGGGAGTTGGCCCGCGAGGGTATCCCGGTGACCCTCAACGCCGATTCCGCCGCTGCCCACATCATGAAAACCAAGGGTGTGACTTGGGTGATCGTTGGTGCCGACTGCATCACCGCTAATGGCGACGTGGCGAACAAGATCGGCACCTATCAACTGGCGGTCTGTGCCATGCACCATGGCGTGCGTTTCATGGTAGTGGCGCCGAGTTCGATCATCGACATGAGCTTGGCCTGTGGTGATGACATTCCGGTCGAGGAGGGCGACGGGCGTGAACTGCTGGAAATCGGTGGCAAGAGGCTTGGCGCGCAGGTGGACGCCTTCAACCCGAGGTTCGATGTCACCCCGGCGGATTTGATCGACGTCATCGTTACGGAGAAGGGCATCATCGAACGCCCGGACACCGCCAAGCTGGCGCAGTTGATGTGTCGCAAGCGGTTGCACTGAAGTTTGGAATGTCTGATCCATCGCCTTCGCGAGCAAGCCCGATCCCACAGTGGAATGTGTTGTGGCCGATATCTCTGGCACACAAAAAATCCCCTGTGGGAGCGGGCTTGCTCGCGTAAAGGCCCTTAGGGGCAAAAAAACCCTTGCATTTGCACCCTGATTCTCCATCCAAAGCGCTTCTAAGCCCCTCTGATCCCATATCAGCCTGTCACCGGTCAACTAACTACGCACCATGCGCATCTGGGGGATAGGTGCGTGGCGGCTCTTGTGATAACATCCGGCGGTTTCCAAGGCTGCCTCGCGAGGTGGCCTTTACTGCGCAGATCCATGGCATAACTCGTTGATTTGTCGTAAGTCGCTGCACGGCATTTGTTCTGCAGCGGCGAGCTTCGTTCGTCCCATCTGGATGTGACGAGGTTTCACCAGAAAAAGGAATCAGGCTTCTCATGGGCGAACTGGCCAAAGAAATCCTCCCGGTCAATATCGAAGACGAGCTGAAACAGTCCTACCTCGACTACGCAATGAGCGTGATCGTCGGGCGGGCGCTGCCGGATGCGCGCGATGGCTTGAAGCCCGTGCACCGGCGCGTACTGTTCGCGATGAGCGAGCTGGGCAACGACTTCAACAAGCCGTACAAGAAATCTGCCCGTGTCGTCGGCGACGTGATCGGTAAGTATCACCCCCACGGCGACACTGCCGTGTACGACACCATCGTTCGTATGGCCCAGCCATTCTCCTTGCGCTACCTGCTGGTAGACGGCCAGGGCAACTTCGGTTCCGTGGACGGCGACAACGCCGCGGCCATGCGATACACCGAAGTGCGCATGACCAAGCTGGCCCACGAACTGCTGGCCGACCTGCACAAGGAAACCGTGGACTGGGTGCCGAACTACGACGGCACCGAAATGATCCCGGCGGTCATGCCGACCCGTATCCCGAACCTGCTCGTCAACGGCTCCAGCGGTATTGCCGTAGGCATGGCGACCAACATCCCGCCGCACAACCTCGGTGAAGTCATCGACGGTTGCCTGGCCCTCATCGACAATCCCGAGCTGACCGTCGATGAGCTGATGCAGTACATCCCGGGCCCTGACTTCCCGACCGCCGCGATCATCAACGGTCGCGCCGGCATCATCGAGGCCTACCGCACCGGTCGTGGCCGCATTTACATGCGCGCCCGCTCCACCGTCGAAGACATCGACAAGGTCGGTGGCCGCCAGCAGATCGTCATCACCGAACTGCCGTACCAGCTGAACAAGGCTCGCCTGATCGAGAAGATCGCCGAGCTGGTGAAAGAGAAGAAGCTCGAAGGCATCACCGAGCTGCGTGACGAGTCCGACAAGGACGGCATGCGCGTCGTGATCGAGCTGCGTCGTGGCGAAGTGCCTGAGGTGATCCTCAACAACCTCTACGCCCAGACCCAACTGCAAAGCGTGTTCGGCATCAACATCGTTGCGCTGATCGACGGCCGTCCGCGGATCCTGAACCTCAAGGACCTGCTGGAAGCCTTCGTGCGTCACCGTCGCGAAGTGGTTACCCGCCGTACCGTGTTCGAGCTGCGCAAGGCTCGCGAACGTGGTCACATTCTCGAAGGCCAGGCTGTTGCCCTGTCGAACATCGACCCGGTGATTGCCTTGATCAAGGCCTCGCCAACGCCGTCGGAAGCCAAGGAAGCGCTGGTCAGCACCCCTTGGGAGTCCTCTGCGGTGGTGGCCATGGTCGAGCGCGCTGGCGCCGATTCGTGCCGCCCGGAGAACCTCGATCCGCAATACGGCCTGCGCGAAGGCAAGTACTTCCTGTCCCCGGAACAGGCGCAAGCCATCCTGGAACTGCGCCTGCACCGCCTGACCGGCCTGGAGCACGAGAAGCTGCTGGCCGAGTACCAGGAAATCCTCAACCAGATCGGCGAGCTGATTCGCATCCTCAACAGCGCCACGCGCCTGATGGAAGTGATCCGCGAAGAACTGGAAGTGATCCGCGCCGAATATGGCGATGTGCGCCGCACCGAGATCCTCGATGCGCGCCTGGACCTGACCCTGGGTGACATGATCCCGGAAGAAGAGCGCGTGGTGACCATTTCCCACGGCGGCTACGCCAAGACCCAGCCGCTGGCCGCCTACCAGGCCCAGCGTCGCGGCGGCAAAGGCAAGTCGGCGACCGGCGTCAAGGACGAGGACTACATCGCTCACCTGCTGGTCGCCAACAGCCACACCACGCTGCTGCTGTTCTCCAGCAAAGGCAAGGTGTACTGGCTCAAGACCTACGAAATCCCGGAAGCATCCCGTGCTGCCCGTGGTCGTCCGCTGGTCAACCTGTTGCCGCTCGATAGCGATGAATACATCACTACCATGCTGCCGGTGGAGCAATACACGGAAGGTCACTACATCTTCATGGCCACCGCCAAAGGCACCGTGAAGAAGACTCCGCTGGAATCCTTCAGCCGCCAGCGCAGCGTCGGCCTGATCGCCCTGGAGCTGGACGAAGGCGACGTGCTGATTTCCGCCGCCATCACCGACGGCGAGCGTGAGGTCATGCTGTTCTCCGACGGTGGCAAGGTCACTCGCTTCAAGGAATCCGACGTGCGTGCCATGGGCCGTACCGCCCGCGGTGTGCGCGGCATGCGCCTGCCCGAAGGCCAGAAGCTGATTTCCATGCTGATCCCCGAAGAAGGCAGCCAGATCCTCACCGCTTCGGCCCGTGGTTATGGCAAGCGCACGGCCATCAGCGAGTTCCCTGAGTACAAGCGTGGCGGCCAGGGCGTGATCGCCATGGTCAGCAACGACCGTAACGGTCGTCTGGTTGGCGCTGTCCAGGTGCTCGATGGCGAGGAGATCATGTTGATTTCCGACCAGGGTACCCTGGTGCGTACGCGAGTCGCCGAAGTGTCGAGCCTGGGCCGTAACACCCAGGGCGTGACGCTGATCAAGCTGGCCAGTGATGAAACGCTGGTAGGGCTTGAGCGAGTCCAGGAGCCATCGGAAGTCGAAGGCGAGGAACTGGAAGGCGAGGAAGGTGAGAACGGCGTGGCGTTCGACGGCACCCTGGGTGCCGATGTCGACGACGTGACCGGCGACCAATCGCTCGACGCCGCCGCAGACGAAGAAGAACCGCAGGACTAAGCGGACACGCAGGGGGCGGATGAAGATTCGCCCCCTTGTTGTTTGTTCCGGTTGAAATTTCGTATCAAATTGCAGCTTTGTGAGAACAAGGCTTGTGTGGGAGCAAGGCTTGTGGGAGCAAGGCTTGCCCGCGATGGCGGTAGACCAGTCAACATCAATGTTGGATGACAGTCTGCTATCGCGGGCAAGCCTTGCTCCCACACCTTTGCTCTCTCGCCCTAGGTCCACAATGCGCACCACCTGATACCGTATTAATTGCGTGAACCACCAGATCAGAGCGAGATTGGATGTGAGCAAGAGAGCCTATAACTTCTGTGCCGGCCCGGCGGCGCTTCCTGAGGCGGTCCTGAAGCGTGCCCAGGGTGAACTTCTCGACTGGCACGGCAAGGGCCTGTCGGTCATGGAAATGAGCCATCGCAGCGATGAGTTCGTGTCCATTGCCACCAAGGCCGAGCAGGACCTGCGTGATCTGCTGAACATCCCGTCCAACTACAAGGTGCTGTTCCTGCAGGGCGGCGCCAGCCAGCAGTTCGCCCAGGTTCCGCTGAACCTGCTGCCCGAAAGTGGCAAGGCCGACTACATCGACACCGGTATATGGTCGCAGAAGGCCATTGAAGAAGCTTCGCGCTACGGTCACGTCAACGTGGCTGCCACCGCCAAGCCCTACGACTATTTCGCGATCCCTGGCCAGAACGAATGGAAGCTGTCCAAGGACGCGGCCTACGTTCACTACGCGCCGAACGAAACCATCGGTGGCCTGGAATTCAACTGGATCCCGGAAACCGGTGACGTTCCATTGGTGGCCGACATGTCCTCGGACATTCTCTCGCGCCCTGTGGATATCTCCCGTTTCGGCATGATCTACGCCGGTGCCCAGAAAAACATCGGCCCTAGCGGCATCCTGGTCAGCATCATTCGTGAAGACCTGCTGGGGCGTGCCCGTTCCCTGTGCCCGACCATGCTCAACTACAAGGTCGCGGCCGACAACGGCTCGATGTACAACACCCCGCCGACCCTGGCCTGGTACCTCTCCGGCCTGGTGTTCGAATGGCTGAAGGAGCAGGGCGGTGTCGAAGCCATCGGTAAGCTCAACGAAGTGAAGCAGCGCACGCTGTATGACTTCATCGACGCCAGCGGCCTCTATAGCAACCCGATCAACAAGACCGATCGCTCGTGGATGAACGTGCCGTTCCGCCTGGCCGACGACCGTCTGGACAAACCGTTCCTGGCCGGTGCCGACGAGCGTGGCCTGTTGAACCTCAAGGGCCACCGTTCGGTCGGTGGCATGCGCGCCTCCATCTACAATGCCGTCGACATCACCGCCGTCAATGCGTTGATCGCCTACATGGCAGAGTTCGAGAAGGAACATGGCTGATGTCTGAGCAAGAACTCAAGGCGCTGCGCCTGCGCATCGATGCCCTGGACGAAAAAGTCCTGGAGCTGATCAGCGAGCGCGCGCGCTGCGCCCAGGAAGTCGCCCGGGTGAAGATGGCCTCCCTGGCCGAAGGCGAAGTGCCGGTGTTCTATCGTCCTGAGCGTGAAGCTCAGGTGCTCAAGCGTGTCATGGAGCGCAACAAGGGGCCGCTGGGTAACGAAGAGATGGCGCGGTTGTTCCGCGAAATCATGTCGTCGTGCCTGGCGCTCGAGCAGCCGCTGAAAGTCGCCTACCTGGGCCCGGAGGGCACCTTCACCCAGGCTGCAGCCATGAAGCACTTCGGTCACGCCGTGATCAGCAAGCCGATGGCGGCCATCGACGAAGTCTTCCGTGAAGTGGCGGCCGGCGCGGTGAATTTCGGCGTGGTGCCGGTGGAGAACTCCACCGAAGGCGCGGTCAACCACACGCTGGACAGCTTCCTGGAACATGACATGGTGATCTGCGGCGAAGTCGAGCTGCGTATCCACCATCACCTGCTGGTCGGCGAGAACACCAAGACCGACAGCATCAGCCGGATCTACTCCCACGCCCAGTCGTTGGCCCAGTGCCGCAAGTGGCTGGACGCCCATTACCCGAACGTCGAGCGCGTAGCGGTATCGAGCAACGCCGAAGCGGCCAAGCGGGTCAAGGGTGAATGGAACTCGGCGGCGATTGCCGGCGACATGGCAGCCGGCCTGTACGGGCTGACGCGCCTGGCCGAGAAAATCGAGGATCGCCCGGACAACTCCACGCGGTTCCTGATGATCGGTAGCCAGGAAGTACCGCCGACCGGCGACGACAAAACCTCGATCATCGTTTCCATGAGCAACAAGCCCGGCGCGCTCCATGAACTGCTGGTGCCGTTCCACGACAACGGTATCGACCTGACGCGGATCGAGACCCGTCCGTCGCGCAGCGGTAAATGGACCTACGTGTTCTTCATCGATTTCGTCGGCCACCACCGCGATCCGCTGGTAAAAGGTGTGCTGGAGAAAATCAGTCAGGAAGCAGTGGCACTCAAGGTGCTGGGTTCCTACCCCAAGGCAGTTCTTTAAGGGCGGATAGCAAATGAGTGGCAACTTCCTCGCTCTGGCTCAGCCAGGCGTGCAACAACTCTCGCCTTACGTTCCGGGCAAACCTGTGGACGAACTGGCCCGCGAGCTGGACCTGGATCCGGCCAGCATCGTCAAGTTGGCGAGCAACGAAAACCCGTTGGGCGCGAGCCCCAAGGCACTGGCGGCGATCCGTGACGAACTGGCCGAGCTGACCCGTTACCCCGATGGCAATGGGTTCGCTTTGAAAAGCCTGCTGGCCGAGCGCTGTGGTGTCGAGCTGGACCAAGTCACGCTGGGCAATGGCTCCAACGACATTCTCGAGCTGGTGGCGCGCGCCTACCTGGCACCAGGTCTCAACGCCGTGTTCAGCGAGCACGCGTTTGCGGTCTACCCGATCGCGACCCAGGCCGTGGGTGCCGATGCCCATGTGGTTCCGGCCAAGGACTGGGGGCACGATCTGCCGGCCATGCTGGCCGCCATCGACGCCAACACGCGGGTGGTCTTCATTGCCAACCCGAACAACCCGACCGGCACCTGGTTCGATGCCCAGGCCCTGGACGACTTCCTGCAAGACGTGCCCGCGCACGTGCTCGTGGTGCTGGACGAGGCCTACATCGAATACGCCGAAGGCAGCGATTTGCCCGATGGCCTGGATTTCCTTGCGGCCTACCCGAACTTGCTGGTTTCGCGCACGTTCTCTAAGGCCTATGGCCTGGCTTCGCTGCGGGTCGGCTACGGCCTGTCTACCGCCGTGGTGGCCGATGTGCTGAACCGCGTGCGCCAGCCGTTCAACGTCAACAGCTTCGCCCTGGCCGCCGCCTGCGCCGCCTTGCAGGATGAGGCTTACCTGGCCGAAAGCCGCCGCCTGAACGCGGCCGGCATGCAGCAGTTGGAAGCGGGGTTCCGTGAGCTGGGCTTGAGCTGGATTCCATCCAAAGGCAACTTCATCTGCGTCGACCTGGGGCGTGTCGCCGCACCGGTGTACCAGGGGCTGTTGCGCGAAGGTGTAATCGTACGTCCGGTGGCCAACTACGGCATGCCGAATCACTTGCGCATCACCATCGGCCTGCCCGCGGAAAACAGCCGTTTCCTTGAGGCGTTGAGCAAGGTTCTGGCTCGTGGTTGATGTCACTTCGCTGCAACGTGCTGCCCCTATGATCGGTCGCCTGGTGGTGGTCGGCCTGGGGTTGATTGGCGGTTCGTTTGCCAAGGGCTTGCGCGAAAGCGGCCTGTGCCGCGAGGTGGTCGGTGTCGACCTGGATCCGCAGTCGCGCAAGCTGGCCGTGGAGTTGGGGGTGGTCGATCGCTGCGAGGATGACTTGGCGATCGCTTGCCAGGGCGCGGACGTGATCCAATTGGCGGTGCCGATCCTGGCCATGGAAAAACTGCTGGCGCGTCTGGCCACCATGAACCTGGGGCAAGCGATCCTGACCGACGTCGGCAGCGCCAAGGGCAATGTCGTGCGTGCGGCCACTGAGGCCTTCGGCGGGATGCCGGCGCGCTTCGTGCCCGGCCATCCGATTGCCGGTTCCGAGCAGAGCGGGGTGGAAGCCTCCAACGCCGAGCTGTTTCGTCGCCACAAAGTAATCCTCACGCCGCTGGACCAGACGGATCCAGCCGCGCTGGCGGTGGTGGACCGTTTGTGGCGCGAGCTGGGCGCCGATGTCGAGCATATGCAGGTCGAGCGTCACGATGAAGTGTTGGCGGCCACCAGCCACTTGCCGCACCTGTTGGCGTTCGGCCTGGTGGATTCGTTGGCCAAACGCAATGAAAATCTTGAGATCTTCCGTTACGCTGCCGGCGGTTTCCGCGATTTCACGAGAATCGCTGGAAGCGACCCGGTCATGTGGCACGACATCTTCCTCGCCAACCGCGAAGCTGTCTTGCGCACACTCGATACATTTCGCAGCGACCTCGACGCCTTGCGCGACGCGGTCGATGCTGGGGACGGGCACCAATTGCTGGGCGTTTTCACACGCGCCAGGGTGGCCCGCGAGCATTTCAGTAAAATCCTGGCCCGTCGGGCCTATGTGGACGCTATGAACTCCAACGATCTGATTTTCCTGGCACAACCTGGTGGCTCCCTGAATGGGCGTATTCGTGTACCGGGCGATAAATCGATTTCCCACCGTTCGATCATGCTCGGCTCCCTGGCCGAAGGCGTGACCGAGGTGGAAGGTTTCCTCGAGGGCGAAGACGCCCTGGCGACGCTGCAAGCGTTTCGCGACATGGGGGTGGTCATCGAAGGCCCGCACCACGGTCGCGTGACCATCCATGGTGTTGGCCTGCACGGCCTCAAGCCGGCCCCGGGGCCAATCTACCTGGGGAACTCCGGGACCTCGATGCGCCTGTTGTCCGGCCTGCTGGCCGCGCAGGACTTCGACAGCACCCTGACCGGTGACGCTTCGTTGTCCAAGCGCCCGATGAATCGCGTCGCCAACCCGTTGCGGGAAATGGGCGCGGTCATCGAGACGGCCGCCGACGGTCGCCCGCCGATGATCATCCGCGGTGGCAACAAGCTCAAAGGCCTGACCTACACCATGCCAATGGCCAGCGCCCAGGTTAAATCCTGTCTGCTGCTGGCGGGTCTATACGCCGAGGGCAAGACCACCGTCACCGAACCGGCCCCGACCCGCGACCATACCGAGCGCATGCTGCGCGGCTTCGGCTACCCGGTCACGGTCGATGGCGCCACGGCGTCCGTCGAGTCTGGCGGTAAGCTGACCGCTACCCACATCGAAGTGCCGGGCGACATCTCGTCGTCGGCATTCTTCCTGGTGGCCGCCTCGATCGCCGAGGGCTCCGACCTGGTGCTCGAGCACGTCGGCATCAACCCGACCCGTACCGGCGTGATCGACATCCTGCGCCTGATGGGCGCCGACATCACCTTGGAAAACCAGCGTGAAGTCGGCGGCGAACCTGTGGCGGACCTGCGCGTACGAGCAGCTAAACTCAAAGGTATCGAGATTCCGGAAGCGCTGGTTCCGCTGGCCATCGACGAGTTCCCGGTGCTGTTCGTGGCGGCCGCCTGTGCAGAAGGGCGCACCGTATTGACTGGCGCCGAAGAGCTGCGGGTCAAGGAATCGGATCGCATCCAGGTGATGGCTGATGGCTTGCTTGCCCTGGGCGTCAAGTGCCAGCCAACGCCGGACGGCATCATCATCGACGGCGGCCAGATCGGCGGCGGCGAAGTTCATGGTCACGGTGACCACCGTATCGCCATGGCTTTCAGTGTTGCGTCTTTGTGCGCCAGCGCGCCGATTCGCATCCATGATTGCGCCAACGTCGCGACGTCGTTCCCGAACTTCCTGGCGCTGTGCGCACAGGTCGGTATCCGAGTAGCGCAAGAGGCACAGTCGTGAACATCAAGGCACCGGTCATCACCATCGATGGCCCAAGCGGTTCGGGCAAGGGCACCGTCGCCGGGATCCTGGCCAGGCAGCTGGGCTGGAACCTGCTCGATTCGGGTGCCTTGTACCGTTTGCTGGCCTTCGCCGCCGCCAACCACGGCGTCGACCTGACCAACGAAGAACTGCTCAAGGCGCTGGCCGCTCATCTGGACGTGCAATTCATTGCGGCGACCGACGGTCAGCTCCAGCGCATCATTCTGGAAGGTGACGAAGTCAGCAACGTCATCCGTACCGAAAGCGTGGGTGCCGGGGCCTCCCAGGTCGCCGCGCTGCCCGCGGTGCGCGAAGCCCTGCTGCAACGCCAGCGCGCATTCCAGGAGCCGCCGGGGTTGGTGGCGGACGGTCGCGACATGGGCACGGTGGTTTTCCCCGATGCGCCGCTGAAGATCTTCCTCACCGCCAGTGCGGAGGAGAGGGCGCGTCGCCGATATTTGCAGTTGAAGGGCAAAGGCGAAGATGTTAGCCTGTCGAGTCTGCTAGATGAGATCCGTGCACGCGATGAGCGTGACACCCAGCGCGCAGTAGCCCCGCTCAAGCCGGCGGCCGACGCGATACAGCTGGATTCCACGGAGTTGTCCATCGATCAGGTGCTGCAACGCATCATGAGCGAGATCGCCATTCGCGATATCGCCGGGTGACCAGGAAGCTTCGCAGGGGACCAGTCATAGTCCTGCGATGCTTCTTTTATATGAAACTAACCCACATCGTCTGGGATGTGGAGGCGGGCGTATTCTTCGCCCTAATCAACAGGAATTAAAATGAGCGAAAGCTTTGCGGAACTCTTTGAAGAAAGCCTGAAAACCCTGAACCTTCAGGCAGGCTCCATCATCACCGGTGTTATCGTTGATATCGATTACCAAGCTCGCTGGGTAACCGTTCACGCTGGTCTGAAGTCTGAAGCACTCATCCCGCTTGAGCAGTTCTACAACGACGCTGGCGAACTGAACATCAACGTCGGTGACGAAGTTCACGTTGCGCTGGACTCGGTTGAAGATGGCTTTGGTGAAACCAAGCTGTCCCGTGAAAAAGCCAAGCGCGCTGAATGCTGGATCGTTCTGGAAGCGGCTTTCGCAGCTGAGGAAGTGGTCAAGGGCGTTATCAACGGTAAGGTTAAAGGCGGCTTCACTGTCGACGTTAACGGCATCCGTGCGTTCCTGCCAGGTTCCCTGGTTGACGTCCGTCCAGTGCGCGACACCACGCACCTGGAAGGCAAAGAGCTGGAATTCAAGGTCATCAAGCTGGACCAGAAGCGCAACAACGTTGTCGTTTCCCGTCGCAGTGTCCTGGAAGCCGAGAACTCCGCCGAGCGTGAAGCTCTGCTGGAATCGCTGCAGGAAGGCCAGCAGGTCAAGGGTATCGTCAAGAACCTCACCGATTACGGCGCATTCGTCGATCTGGGTGGCGTCGATGGCCTGCTGCACATCACCGACATGGCCTGGAAGCGTATCAAGCATCCTTCGGAAATCGTCAACGTTGGCGACGAGATCGATGTCAAGGTTCTGAAGTACGATCGCGAGCGCAATCGTGTTTCCCTGGGCCTCAAGCAACTGGGTGAAGATCCATGGGTCGCTATCAAAGCCCGTTACCCAGAAAGCACCCGCGTCACCGCTCGTGTTACCAACCTCACCGACTACGGCTGCTTCGCTGAGCTGGAAGAAGGCGTTGAAGGCCTGGTACACGTTTCCGAAATGGACTGGACCAACAAGAACATCCACCCTTCGAAAGTCGTACAAGTCGGCGACGAAGTGGAAGTCATGGTTCTGGACATCGACGAAGAGCGTCGTCGTATCTCCCTCGGCATCAAGCAGTGCAAGTCCAACCCATGGGAAGACTTCTCTGGCCAGTTCAACAAGGGCGATAAAATCTCCGGCACCATCAAGTCGATCACCGATTTCGGTATCTTCATTGGTCTGGACGGCGGCATCGACGGCCTGGTTCACCTGTCCGACATCTCCTGGAACGAAGTGGGCGAAGAAGCCGTACGCCGTTTCAAGAAGGGCGACGAACTGGACACCGTTATCCTGTCGGTTGACCCAGAGCGCGAGCGCATCTCCCTGGGCATCAAGCAACTGGAAAGCGATCCGTTCTCCGAGTACGTTCAAGAGAACGACAAAGGCGCAATCGTTAAGGGCATCGTGAAAGAAGTTGACGCCAAAGGCGCCATCATCACCCTGGCCGACGATATCGAAGCGACTCTGAAAGCCTCCGAAATCAGCCGTGACCGCGTTGAAGACGCGCGCAACGTTCTGAAAGAAGGCGAAGAAGTAGAAGCCAAGATCATCAGCGTTGACCGCAAGAGCCGCGTAATCCAGCTCTCCATCAAGTCGAAAGACGATGCTGAAGAGAAAGAAGCAATCCAGAGCCTGCGCGACAAGCCAGCCGCTGACATTGCTGCTGGTCCTACCACTCTGGGCGACCTGCTGCGTGCACAAATGGAAAAACAGAACTGAGTTCTGTCAGGCCATAAAAAAGGGCGACTTCGGTCGCCCTTTTTTGTGGCTGCGATTCCTTGTAGGTGCTGCCGAAGGCTGCGATCTTTTCGGCTTTGCCACGAAACCAACCTTCAAGCCTGGCTGTCTCTTTTGTTAAGCAAATCATCGCTCGTCCAATTCCTGCCCCATACTTGAAGCCCAAGCGCCGCAAAGTCCTCAATCAAAGGATGCGAATGAACAAGCTCTTCCTGATACTGACCCTGCTCGTATTAGCCGGCTGCACCACAAGCGCCAAGACCCACGCAGTGCGTGGTGTCAGTGGTATCGAGGTCGACTGCTCGGGGTTGGGTTCCGGCTGGGAGAAGTGCCATAAGAGAGCGGCAAGAGAGTGCAAGGGGGCGGGTTACAAGGTGATTACCCGATCCGACGACGCGAAGGACGAAGATTGGTACCCCTTTGGCTTCAATCCGGCTGGCTATCTGACTCGCACGATGCTGGTCATTTGTCGATAGTATCTCCCTGCTTGCGCGGAAAGAGGCAGTAGGGGAGTCAAGAAGAATGTCAATACTTGGGCTGTTCAAATCCCTCCGGTCATGCTAAAACCTTTTCAAGCGATTTTCCTAGCTGCTTGAAAAAGAAGGGAAAAATATGACGAAGTCGGAGTTGATCGAACGAATTGTCACCCATCAAGGGCTACTCTCATCCAAGGATGTGGAGCTGGCCATCAAGACCATGCTTGAACAAATGTCCCAGTGCCTGGCTACGGGAGATCGTATCGAAATCCGTGGTTTCGGCAGCTTTTCCCTGCATTACCGCGCTCCGCGGGTTGGGCGCAACCCCAAAACGGGTCAGTCCGTCAGTCTTGATGGGAAGTTCGTTCCTCATTTCAAACCAGGCAAAGAGCTTAGGGATCGTGTGAATGAGGAGGAGGGGGATGACCTTTGACGGGGTAGCCCAAAAAGGAGGTGCTCATGTGGAACTTTAAGCGTTTGGCATTTGTCGTACTTGCGGTGCTCGTGGCCTCAGCTATCGTCCTGTTCGTGCTTGAAAACAACCAGCCAGTGGCACTGCTGTTTCTGGGCTGGTCAGCTCCGCAGCTTCCCGTTTCGGTTTTCGTGATTCTGGCGCTTCTCGCTGGTATGATGCTGGGGCCGTTACTCGCATGGTTCATGGGGGCGCGTCGACGATTGAAATAATGGATGGGTGAGCCCAGTAGTCTTGGTAAGGATCACTGTCTACAATTTTTCTGACTTTGGGTGCGTTTTGTTCGTATTTAATCTAACTCAGTTTAGGGTTGTATCCGCCGAGGCCTCGTCAGTCTTGCCTTTTAAAGCTTCCAGTTTGACCTGGGGCGTAACACCAAAAAAAGGAAGCGAGGCCGTACATGCAAAATAATCATGTTGATTTACAGGCGAGCGATGAAATCGACCTGATGGAGCTTGGGCGCGGAATTTTCGTCCAAAAGTGGTTGATTCTAATGGTCACTCTTTTGGTCGCCATAAGTGCAACCGCCTATGCGTTCCTTAGCAAGCCTGTCTATGAGGCCAAGCTTTTTATCATTCCTCCCACTCAGAACGGTATTGCTGAGCTAAATTATGGTCGTGGGAAAAGCACGGAACTTGATCCTTATTCGATCAAGGACGTCTACGACGTCTTTGCTCGAAACCTCCAAAGCGAGTCCCTTCGACAAACCTTCTTCAATACAACCTATCTTCCGTCCCTTGATAAATCCCAGCGCGAGGCGCCTCTCGATCGTTTGTATGAACGATTCTCTCGTGAGTTAATGATAAAGGGGCCTGGCAGAGGTACGCCGGATCGTTTCTCGGTGACTGTGCAAAGCAACGACCCTGCACAGGCTACGGAGTGGGCGAGGGCTTACGTTCAGCGTGCGAGTGTGGCTGCCGAGTCAGAGTTGATTAAGAACGTTACGACCGAGGCTTCCGTAAGGGCACGTAACTTGGAACAACGAATTGTCAGCTTGCGGGAAACTGCGCAGCGGGTGCGCGAGGATCGGATCCAACAGCTGCGTGAAGCGCTGCACATCGCAAAGGCTATCGGCCTCACGACCCCTGTCGTGAATTCAACGGCTGCAGTTGATATCACTGTGGATACGGGCAACAAATTAGATTATCAACGCGGCAGCAAGGCGCTCGCGGCCGAAGTTGAAGCTCTGGAGTCCAGGTCTTCGGATGATGCGTTCATCGGCGATTTGCGCTCGCTTCAGATGAGATATGGTTTTTATCGTAAGTTGAATGTCGATCCTGAAACTATCTCCGTTTATCGTCAGGATGGTTCTGTCGAGATACCAGAAAGCCCCATCAAACCCAGGAAAGTGCTGATCTTGGTGCTGGGAATTGTCGGTGGATTGATGCTGGGTGGTTTCTTGGCTTTGATTAGGTTTCTTATCAGTCGAAATGAGCAGCGTCAGCGCTAGAATGCTCTGGGAGCAGTACTCTTAGATAAGCAAGTGACTCGTCTGGGATGAGGAGGTGAATGTGTGTGCTCCGGCCCGCCCCCCCTCACATTTGCTCTCGACGGAGTGAGTTGAAAAATGCAGCGTCAGCTGGGCGGCGGGGCCGAAAATGGTTTGCTGACGGAGCCCAAGCCCAGCCCTCAAAAGCTGTGACAGCTTTCTCTCGATTCTTTGATGGATTGGTAGGCGAGTCCACTCAAAATTTGTACGTAGGCATCAAAAAGCTATCATTTCAAAGTAGGAAAAGTTTCCGTTATAGCTCGGGGATATGAATCATTTGAAATATCACGCTTCTAGAGGGATGCGATCAGCGCTGTCCGAGAAAGCATGAACAGCTGGACGTCTGCAGATATAGTCCCTACCATCCTAGCTAAAATTTGGTATGCGGTGTAGCGCAAACCCTGTCAGGACAAGCTTGCCGAAGAGCATCTGGTTTGGCAGGGTTATGCTTGCATGCGCCTGATCTTCTGCGTGAGCGCATCGAAATTTGTGCGGAAGTGTCCGTCCGTTTCCCGAATATGCGAACTGGCAGTCCATGGCGCTCAACCTAGCCTTTGGCGCTCTCTGCTACCGGTAGGCGACGAGCTGACGTAGCGATGAGTCGGCCCTTAAAGCGCCAGGAGGTATTTTTATGACGATGATGGGGCGCCAGCGAGGTGTTTTCATTGGTTTCCTTCATCGACAGCAGCAGGACAACCACCGCTCTCTCGGCCTTATCCAAGTCGAAGGGGGGCAGGAGTGGTGTTTGCCTCCTCAGGAAATGGAGGCCAAATCCTGGGGTGGTAGCGTGTTTTTCTGGTTTTCATTTTGATAGATCAGTGGCGAGCGGTTCATCCCATGATGACGATTCAAAGAGGGTATGTGTCACTGATCTGTAACTTATAGGCTTCGTGATTAAGGGATTCAGTAATGTCAGGCGTTAAACAATCGAGCGTAGCAAGATTTAAAACTAAGGAAGCGGTCATTGGTATCGTGGGTCTTGGCTATGTCGGTTTGCCGTTGATGCTGCGCTATAACGCGATTGGCTTCAGGGTGTTAGGCATTGATATCGACAGCTTTAAAGTAGATCGCCTCAACCAGGGTATGAGTTATATCGAGCATATACCTGGTGAGAGAATTGCCGCCGCCAGATCGAATGGTTTCGAAGCGACCACTGATTTTACTAGGGTCTCGGAGTGCGATGCTCTGATTTTGTGCGTTCCGACGCCACTCAATAAATATCGTGAGCCGGACATGAGCTTCGTCATCAATACAACTGACGCCATCAAGCCCTATTTGCGTAAGGGACAGATCGTTTCTCTCGAAAGCACAACCTACCCTGGCACGACTGAGGAGGAGCTTTTGCCTCGTGTGCAGGAAGGCGGTTTAAAGGTGGGAGAGGATATTTTCCTGGTTTATTCACCTGAGCGTGAGGATCCGGGTAATCCTAATTTCGAAACCCGGACCATTCCAAAAATCATCGGTGGTGATACCCCAGCATGTCTTGAGGTTGGCATCGCATTGTATGAGCAGGCAATTGATCGTGTGGTACCGGTGAGTTCCGCCAAAGCTGCCGAGATGACTAAACTGCTGGAAAATATTCATCGGGCAGTGAACATTGGCTTGGTGAATGAGATGAAAATCGTCGCCGACCGCATGGGCATTGATATTTTTGAAGTGGTAGACGCCGCAGCGACTAAACCCTTTGGTTTTACAGCTTACTACCCGGGGCCTGGCTTGGGCGGTCACTGTATTCCTATTGACCCTTTTTACCTCACTTGGAAAGCCCGTGAGTATGGTCTGCATACCCGGTTTATTGAGCTGTCCGGTGAAGTAAACCAAGCCATGCCCGAATATGTACTAAATAAACTTATGGACGGTCTCAATAACGCCGGTAAGGCACTTAAGGGTAGCAAGGTTCTGGTGCTGGGTATTGCCTATAAAAAGAATGTGGATGACATGCGTGAGTCTCCGTCGGTTGAAATAATGGAATTGATAGAGGCGAAGGGCGGCTTGGTGTGTTACAGCGATCCACATGTACCGTTATTTCCGAAGATGCGCGAGCACCACTTCGAACTTAGCAGCGAGCCGTTAACTGAGAGTAACATCGCTTCCTTCGATGCTGTCATCCTGGCGACCGATCACGACAAATTTGACTATTCGCTTATTAAACAGCATGCCAGACTGATCATTGATAGCCGTGGTAAATATCGAGAGCCAGCGCCTCATATTATTAAGGCTTGATGTTTGAATTTTTATCTTCGTGTCTTTAGTTATTACAGAGGTTAAATGAAAAACTTTGCTCTGATCGGTGCTGCTGGTTATATCGCGCCCCGCCATATGCGTGCTATCAAAGATACAGGTAATAATTTGGTATCTGCTTACGATATCAATGATTCTGTTGGTATTATTGATAGCATTTCTCCAAGTAGTGAATTTTTTACTCAGTTTGAGCGGTTTTATGAGCATGCGCATCAGCTCAAGCGCGACTCTCGCACTGCTCTTGATTACGTTTCCGTTTGTTCGCCAAATTATCTGCATCATGCTCATATTGCTGCTGGGCTGCGTCTAGGCTGCGATGTTATTTGCGAAAAACCGTTGGTGCCTACACCACAGATTCTTGATGAGCTGGCGCTCGTAGAGAAAGAAACCGGTCAACGAGTCTATAACATTCTCCAGTTGCGCCATCACCAAGCTATTCTTGATCTCAAGGCAAAAGTTGCTGCTCAACAGCGCTCTACCAAATACGACGTCGAGCTTACCTACATCACGTCCCGTGGGAACTGGTACATGGAAAGCTGGAAGGGGGACGCACGTAAGTCCTTTGGCTTGGCGACCAATATTGGCGTGCATTTCTACGATATGTTGCATTTCATTTTTGGAAAACTGCAGCGGAATGTCGTGCATTTTACTTCTGCGCATAAGGCGGCAGGTTACTTGGAGTATGAACAAGCTCGCGTACGCTGGTTCCTTTCGATTGATGCGAATGACCTTCCAGAAGCAGTAAAAGGAAAAAAAAGCACCTACCGATCAATCACCGTCGATGGGGAGGAGATGGAGTTTTCAGAAGGCTTCACCGACCTCCATACCATCAGCTACACAGAGATTCTTGCAGGTCGTGGCTATGGAATCGAGGATGCGCGTCATTGCGTAGAGACAGTGAATACTATCCGCTCCAGTACTGCTACCTCTGCGCAAAATGATGAAGGGCACCCTTTCCTGCGTAGTCTGTAAGTACTAAGCTTCGTGTCCGGACAGCACGTGCTTGGTGCAGTCCTCTGATCACTTCAGTGTGGCCCTGTCCTTCCGAGGACCGGGCTAACGTATTTGCAGGAGCGAAGAGTGAATTATTCCGTTCACAGCAGTGCCATCGTCGACGAAGGCGCGATTATTGGTGAAAATTCGCGTGTATGGCACTTTGTGCATGTCTGTGCCGGTGCCCGGATCGGAAAGGGTGTTTCATTAGGTCAGAATGTTTTTGTGGGTAACAAAGTTGTTATTGGCGATTACTGCAAAATACAAAATAATGTTTCTGTTTATGACAATGTTACCTTGGAAGATGGAGTGTTTTGCGGGCCAAGTATGGTCTTTACCAATGTGTATAACCCCCGTTCGTTGATTGAGCGTAAAGACCAATACCGCAATACAGTAGTCCGTAAGGGGGCTACGTTGGGTGCCAACTGCACTATCGTTTGCGGGGTAACGATTGGTCAGTTCGCATTTATAGGTGCTGGGGCGGTGATCAATCGTGACGTTCCTGCCTTTGCATTGATGGTAGGTGTACCTGCTCGACAAATTGGCTGGATGAGTGAGTTCGGTGAGCAGTTGGAGTTGCCACTGGAAGGGGATCTTTCTGTGGTGTGCCAGCACAGTGGAGCTGTTTATAAATTGGATGGCAACGTTCTCAGCAAAACGGAAGCTGGACAAAATGATTGAATTTATAGATTTGAAAAAACAGCAGCTTCGCATCAAGGATCAACTTGATGCTGCCATTCAGCGTGTATTAACCCACGGTCAGTACATTTTAGGTCCTGAAGTTACTGAGCTTGAGGGAAGGCTGGCTTCGTTTGTCGGAGCTAAACATTGCATCACTTGCGCAAATGGCACAGATGCTCTGCAAATTGCCTTGATGGCGCTGGGTATCCAGGCGGGCGATGAGGTGATCACCCCAGGCTTCAGCTACATCGCTACCGCTGAGGCCGCTGCTGTATTAGGTGCTAAGGTGGTCTATGTCGATGTTGACGCGAAGACCTATAATATGGACCCTGCTTTGCTCGAGGCTAAGATTACGTCTCGGACCAGGGCGATTATACCTGTTTCTTTATATGGGCAATGCGCTGACTTCGACGCGATCAATGCAATTGCTTCCAAATATGATATTCCAGTCATTGAAGACGCAGCGCAAAGCTTCGGGGCAACCTACAAAGGCAGGCGTTCGTGTAACTTGAGTACTATTGCCTGTACGAGCTTTTTTCCCAGTAAGCCCTTGGGCTGTTATGGCGATGGTGGAGCGCTGTTTACCAATGATGATGAGCTAGCTATAGCTTTACGTCAGATTTCGCGTCATGGGCAAGATCGAAGATATCACCATATTCGCATTGGTATGAACAGTCGTCTTGACACGCTTCAGGCTGCGGTTTTATTGCAGAAGCTGGATATATTCGAAGAAGAAATTCAGCGTAGGCAGGATATCGCACAGCAGTATTCTTCACTTTTGAACGAGGCGGCCCTACTGTCCACGCCTTATATTTCCGAGCATTCTACTAGTGTCTTTGCACAGTATACAGTCAAAGTATCTGATCGTTCGGAGCTTCAAGAGAGGCTCAAAGCTGAAGGTATTCCAACCGTGGTTCATTATCCCATCCCGCTGAATAAGCAACCTGCCGTCGCGGATGCTGCGGTGGTGCTTGCGGTCGGTGATGAAGTCGCAGAACAAGTGTTAAGCTTGCCCATGCATCCATATCTTGAAAAAGAGGACATTCAAAGAATTGTTGGTGCGATTATAGGTGCTATCTCTAAATGAGCGGTCTTTTGAGTGACCGGCGTATTTGTCCTTTTGAGAGTGCGTATGTCGCTCAATAATTTTTTGAATAGATATCGGGGTAATGATTTTTTAAGGTCCGTAACTGTATTGGCGGGTGGAACTGCTGCGGCTCAACTTTTGATGGTGCTTTTATTGCCGGTCCTGACACGATTATATTCTCCTCAAGATTTCAATACGCTTTCGGTCTATCTAGGGTTGTTGAGTATTTTTTCCGTAGTGGCGACACTTCGGTTTGAACTGGCGATATCTTTGCCAGAAGAGGATGGAGAGGCTGCGCATCTATTGGCACTTGGGCTTGGATTCTCTTTTCTTACAGCGCTATTAGTTGGATTTGGGTTGTTGTTGGGTTCTGATTTTTTTGCCGCATGGCTTGGGCTACCGAAATTGGCTGCTTGTTTTTGGGTGCTTCCCATCGGGGTTTTTTTATCGGGCGCTTACAGTGCTCTGCAATTCTGGATGGGGCGTAGAAAACGGTTTTCCCAGATTGCTAAAACTAAGATCCAACAGGCGTTGTCAGCAAGTGCGATACAGTTGCTTTACGGTGGTTTGTTCGCAGGTCCACTGGGTTTGATTCTTGGTCAAACAATAAATAATGGCGCCGGGGCGGTTGGGTTGTTGGTCAGATGCGTTCGCGAAGATAAGGCGGTGTTAACGGGTCTTCGTCTGAAAACAATGAGGGCGCTATTTTTAAAATATAGTCGCTTTCCGAAATATTCAACTTCAGAAGCTTTGTTTAATAATGCATCGATACAAGTTCCCGTCATCATAATTGCTGGCTTGGCGATAGGTCCAGAAGCAGGGTTTCTACTGCTGGCTATGCAGATCATGCAGGCACCGATAAGTCTGATTGGTAGCGCAGTGTCCCAAGTTTATATTTCCAACGCTCCAGAAAAAATGCGAACTGGAAAGCTTGCTGAGTTTACTTCGAATATTCTTTCAGGAATTGTCAGGGTTGCAGTACTACCTCTAGTCATTGGAGGTGCGCTCGCTCCTTATGCTTTTTCTATCGTATTTGGTGAAGATTGGGGTCGTACGGGCGAGATTGTTGTGTATATGATCCCTTGGATCGTGATGCAAATTCTGGTTTCGCCGATTTCCATGGTTCTTCATACCACCAATAATCAACCGACAGCGTTAGCACTCCAGTTGTTTGGCCTTGTATTGCGAGTGGGTGTCGTGTCTGCTGTGGCTGTCACTGCGCCTGGTTATTTGACTGAGGTGTATTCGTTTACAGGCTTTGTTTTCTATTTTGTTTACTTGCTAGTTGTTCTGAAGGTGGCAGGCATCAGCTTGCTGGAAGTGTTTAAGCGCAATCCCTATGTGTTGTTGATTGCTGTTGTTGTTTATCTTGCTCAATACATAGTGATGGCAAGCCACTGGTTTGCCTGGTAGAGGTTTTAATGTTTTTTTACACATTAACAAGCACCAGATTTGCATTATATCTAGCCACCTTTGCACTGTCGCTAGTGTATATGTGGATGCCATTCTTTGTTAATTATATTTTTTTGCCGAGTGAGTATTTTTTAAAGTTGTCGTTGATGACTTTTGTTTCGGTGGTTGGTATGTTCGTTGGGTACTATCTGCCATTGTTGGATTTTCGTTTCAGGGCGCGAGCAACACGGCTGATAGTAAGTGCTAGCACAGTACATGCTTTCGTTTGGGTTGTGTTTCTATCTTTTCTTTTTGTGACTTTGTACACGGCTCCCGCAATTCCTCTCGTTTCGGCAATATCGGGTGCAAGCAGTGAAGAGCTGAGCGCCCAGCGAGGGGCCTTTTTAAAGGGGCGTGAAGGCGCGGAAGCTGCGCTTATTTATATAAGCACAATTTTCATGAGTGCATTTCTGCCGTACAGTCTGGCACGGATGTTTTTGGATAAGCACCGCTTGCGGTACTTGTGCCTCTTAGTGTTCTTTGGTTATTCGTTAAGCTTCTTGCAAAAAGCGCTTTTCCTAAATGCTCTTCTACCTTTGTTATATATTGCTTCTCAGCGAAAAAAAATAAGCCTTCCGGTGGCGCTATTTTTTGTCTCCGGAGGAGCTTTGATTTTGTACGTAGTTACGCTACTGGCGATGGGCGGCGGTGAGTCCAGCCAGGCCGCAGGGGTTGGAGGGGGAATCTTCAGCCCTGAGTTCTACAGTGCTAAGTACCTTCCGGATGGCGCCTTGGATCATTTGATCTGGCGGGCTGTTTCGGTGCCGATGTTTACAGCTTCGGATACACTGGTCGTTCTCGAGCAGCAGTTCAATAATGAACCTTTGTTCGGTGCAACCAGTAATTTCTTTGCTTCATTGTTTTCCTTGGACAGGGTTTTTCTCGAGAAGCTAGTATTCGAATATGAGTGGGGATGGAATGCAACGGCGAATTCAAACGCTGTTTATTTCACGGAAGGCTATGCTAACCTTGGTTGGTTTGGGGTCTTGTTGTATTCATTTTTTGTTGGTCAGGTGTTCCGATGGTTCAGAAAGTCAGAAGATCATGCTTTCAAATCCTTGTGGTTGATTTTTTTTCTGGGTATGTTTACAAGCGGTCTTATTGGGACGTTGCTGAGTAACGGCTATATTTTGATGTTTGCGGCTTGTTTGTTTTTAAGGGTTAAGTCACCTGGCAAGATAAGCACTAATAATTCGATGGGGGGGTTATGAGTATTCCAAATGTAAGTGTTGTAATTGCGGTAAAAAATGAAGCGCTTCACGTAAAGTCTGCAGTGACAAGCGTGTTGGAGCAGCAAGGTTTGGATTTCGAAGTCATTGTCGTTGATGATGGTTCGAGCGATAATACTTGGAAGATATTGACGGAGCTTCAGTTGGAATTTCCGCAGCTTCGATTACTTAAAAATCCTAAGGCAGGTAAATGCTCGGCTTTTAACTACGGCGTTGCAAACGCGGAAGGCCGGTTTGTGTGCGTTTATGCTGGTGATGATATTATGCCGGCTGGGAGTTTGGCTGCACGTTTTGATAAGGTCAAAGGTTATGCGGCTGAGGAGTCTGTAGTTGGGCTTTGTAAGCTGATCACGATGTCGGAAAATAAGAAGTTTGACGGCCATTTGATCCCCAAGCGTTCTGGTAAAGGTGGGTTGACGGGTGTTTCATACATGATGAGCAGGCCAGTAATTTCTCGAATATTTCCCGTGCCTGAAAACTTACCTAATGAAGACACCTGGATGGAGCTTGCGGTTACATTTTTCGATTGGAAAATTGTTCATTCGGATATTGTAGGGTGCCGGTGGCGTGTGCACAGTGGTAATAGCATAAATATGCTTGGGGATTATGTTTCTTATAATAATAAACTAACGCCTCGCATGTCTGCTATTCGTCTGTTCTATGATATGCACGGGGATAAGCTCTCGCCTCAGGCCAAAGAAAAACTGTACCAAAAAGTTCTCTGTGAAGAATGTCGGGTTAAAGGTGATATCCTCGGAATCATGACCACTAAAACTGGCTTTGTGAATCGACTGAGGGCGCTTTCTACGTCTAACAGTTTTTTCTATGGCCTACGCAAACGATTATATGGACTTCTCTCTGGTTGGTGAGAAAATATGGAACATAGCTGGGGCAGCTACAAGATTTGCAATACGTGCATCATGGATAGTTCTGATCCTAGCATCTCTTTTGATGAGCATGGCATCTGCGAGTATTGTAATAATTTCCATGGTCGTATCAAGCCGAGTTGGAGTACAGGTTCGGTTGGGGAGGCCGAACTGATGAAAGTATCGGAAAAAATCAAGAAGGACGGCGAAGGTCGTGATTTTGATTGCATTATCGGTTTGAGTGGCGGCCTGGATAGCTCCTATTTAGCTTATATCGCTAAAGAAAAAATGGGGCTGCGTCCGTTGCTCTTTCATGTTGATGCTGGTTGGAATACTGATCAGGCGGTTGGAAATATTGAAAAGCTCGTGGATGGACTGGGCTTAGAATTATATACTGATGTCATTAACTGGGAGGAAATGAAAAGCTTGCAGGTGGCTTTTCTGAAAGCTCAGGTTCCGGATCAGGATATTCCCCAGGATACTGCCTTTTTTTCAGGGCTTTATAAGTTTGCCAAAGCAAATAAAATAAAATATGTGCTGACCGGGGCTAATTATTCTACCGAGTGCTGTCGTGAGCCGGAGGAGTGGGGGGCTTATCCGGGGATCGACAAGACTCTTATAAATGATATTCATGCTAAATTTGGTTTGCGTGAACTTAAGACGTTCCCTCTCGTGGATATATTGTCCTATAAGATCTATTATCGTTATGTCTTGGGTATGCAGGTCGTACGTCCTCTAAATTTGGTGCCTTACGTAAAGAGCGAAGCTGAGGAAACGCTTGAGCGCTTGTTTGGTTGGAAGCGTTTTCAGCATAAGCATCATGAATCCAGATTCACTCGTTTTTACGAAGACTACTGGATGCCGCGCAAATTTGGCTATGAGAAACGTCGCGCTCATTTCTCCAGCCTTATCATGACCGGGCAAATGACCCGGGATGCCGCTTTAGCGCGCATCGCCAAACCCGAACTGGATGAGAACTTTCTTGCTTCGGAATTTGAATACGTTGCGCATAAGTTGGACTTGACTGTTCCCGAGCTTCAGCGCATTTTCGACGGCGAAAACAAGACCTTCCATGACTACAAAAACAAACGCTTCTTGATTGGAATAGGTGCTCGTATCCTCAGCGCAATCGGATTGGAAAGACGACTGTTCAGATGATTACCATCATTGACTACGGTCTGGGTAATATCCAGGCTTTCGTGAACGTTTATCGACGTTTGCACATCCCGGTCGCAGTCGCTCAGACGGCTGCGCAGCTAGACGGTGCAACGAAGTTGATTCTCCCCGGGGTAGGCGCATTCGATCATGCGGTCGGGCGGCTTGATGCCTCAGGCATGCGATCCACGCTTGAAGAGTTGATTCTGCGTCACAAGGTTCCGGTCTTGGGCGTTTGCGTAGGCATGCAGATCCTGGCGAACAGCAGTGACGAAGGGGCCTTGCCTGGCCTTGGCTGGGTGCCTGGTCGTGTTCGGTCTTTCAAGTCGATTTCTGACCTGGCCGAGCTGCCTCTGCCGCACATGGGGTGGAACGATGTCAGTCCTTCCTCAGGTTCTGCGTTGTTCAAGGGGTTTGAGACTGACGCGCGCTTCTATTTTCTCCATTCGTTCTTCTTTGATTGTGAAGACGCTGGATATAGCGAAGCGACGTCCTCCTATGGCTCGGAGTTCAGTTGCGCGGTGCGCGCTCAAAATGTGTATGGCGTCCAGTTTCACCCTGAAAAGAGCCATCACTTCGGCGTCGGATTACTGAAAAACTTCGCGGAACTATGACATGTTGAGACCCAGGATCATTCCCTGCTTGCTGATTCAAGATGGCGGGTTGGTGAAGACAGTGAAGTTCAAGGACCCCAAATACGTCGGGGACCCGATCAATGCGGTAAAAATTTTCAATGAGAAAGAAGCCGACGAATTGATCGTGATCGATATCGATGCCACCGCAAATGCTGTGGAACCTAATTATGCCCAGATTGCCAAATTGGCGGCGGAGTGCAGGATGCCGCTGTGCTATGGCGGGGGCATTCGTACAGCTCAGCAGGCCAAGAATATTATTGCGCTGGGTGTCGAGAAGGTTGCCATCAGCTCGGCGGCATTTGACAATCCGCAATTGATCAGTCAGATCGCTGAAGAAATTGGCAGGCAGAGTGTTGTGTTGGTCCTGGATCATAAAGCGCGCTTGTTGAGCAAGCAGCAGGAAGTCTGGACGCACAACGGCACGCGCAATACCAAGCGCAACGTCATTGAGGCCGCTCAAGAGTTTGAAAAACTCGGTGCCGGCGAAATTGTGCTCAATTCCATCGAAAACGACGGCAAAATGAAAGGCTACGATGTGGAGCTTGCAATCAAGCTTCGTGAAGCCGTGCGTATCCCCATCACTATCCTAGGCGGTGGCGGCTCGCTTGAAGATATGCGTAGCGTCGTGGCAGCTTGTGGCGTGGTGGGCGTAGCGGCGGGCAGCTTCTTTGTGTTCAAGGGCGCGTACCGGGCGGTGCTGATCAGCTATCCAAGCGCTCAGCAGAAAGACGACATCATTTATTCAGTTCTACGAGCCAGGTAATTCGCCAGGTTCGTGGCAAGGGTCAGATCATATGTTCAACGGCAAAAAACTTCTTATTACTGGTGGTACTGGTTCCTTCGGCAACGCGGTGCTCAAACGTTTCCTTGATACCAACATTGCTGAGATCCGCATTTTCAGTCGTGATGAGAAAAAACAGGATGACATGCGCAAGCGTTACAGTAACGTCAAGCTGAAGTTTTACATCGGCGATGTACGGGACTACCAAAGCGTGCTGAATGCTACCCGTGGTGTTGACTATATCTTCCATGCTGCGGCCCTCAAGCAGGTACCGTCCTGCGAATTCCACCCCATGGAGGCAGTGAAAACCAACGTCATCGGCACCGACAACGTGCTTGAGGCGGCCATTCAGAATGGTGTCCAGCGCGTGGTCTGCCTGAGTACTGACAAGGCTGTCTACCCCATTAATGCCATGGGTATCTCCAAGGCCATGATGGAAAAAGTCATGGTGGCCAAGTCGCGTAATGTCGACGAGAGCAAGACGGTTATTTGCGGTACACGATATGGCAACGTCATGGCCTCCCGAGGGTCCGTCATCCCTCTGTTCATTGAGCAGATTCGTGCAGGGAAGTCGCTTTCGATCACCGATCCCAACATGACCCGTTTCATGATGACCCTGGCCGATGCGGTGGATCTAGTGCTCTACGCCTTCGAGCATGGCAACAACGGTGATCTCTTCGTTCAGAAAGCCCCGGCTGCCACTGTCGAAACCCTCGCTCAAGCGTTGACATCGATGCTCGGTCAACCTGACCACCCGATTCAAATCATTGGCACGCGTCACGGTGAAAAGCTTTACGAGGCACTGCTCAGTCGTGAAGAGATGGCCTGCGCTGAAGACATGGGCGCCTATTTCCGCGTACCACCAGACCTGCGCGACTTGAACTACAGCAAGTTCGTCGAGTTAGGCGAGGAGAAAATTTCGCGAACCGAGGATTACAACTCGCATAACACCGAGCGCTTGGATGTCGAAGGCATGCAAAAGCTGTTGTTGAAGCTGGATTTCATGCGAGCCATACAGCGTGGCGAGCCCGCCACTCCAGAGGAGTGATGCCCATGAAGGTTCTTATTACCGGGGCTGGCGGTTTTGTCGGCAAAAACCTTGTGGCTCACCTGCAAGAGCGCCAGGACGTTCAGGTGGTTCGATTCGGCCGCCAGGAGGCTCCATCCGATCTGTTGTCGATGCTTGATGATGTGGACTTTGTGTTTCATCTGGCGGGCGTCAATCGACCCCAGCGTATCGAGGAGTTCAGCGAAGGTAACAGTGGCCTCACTGCAACGTTGTGTGCTGCCATCAAGGCCACCGGCCGGTCGATACCCGTGATTTACACCTCATCCATACAGGCTGAAGTCGATAATCCTTATGGGACGAGCAAGCGCGATGCTGAACACGCCTTGCTTGACCTGTCGAAACAGCAAGGTTCACCGGTTTATCTTTATCGTTTGCCCAACGTTTTCGGAAAGTGGGCGAGGCCAGACTACAATTCGGCGGTGGCGACATTCTGCCATAACATCGTCCGTGGCTTGCCAATTACGGTCAATAATCCCGCGGCACCGCTGCAGTTGGTCTATATCGACGATGTAATCAGAAGCTTCATCGATGTGATGGATGGCAGCGCCCCGGAAGGCCCTTATCTGGATGTACAACCGGTTTATGCCACGACGGTTGGGGCATTGGCCGATCAGTTGCAGGCGTTCAAGCGCAGCCGAGAGACGATGGTGACCGAGCGGGTGGGGACTGGGTTGGTCCGTGCTTTGTATTCGACTTACCTGAGCTATTTCACGCCAGACGATTTCACCTATGAGTTGCCCAAGCACGGTGATGTGCGAGGCGTATTCGTTGAGATGCTCAAGACCCCGGATGCCGGTCAGTTCTCTTACTTCACTGCTCATCCTGGCATTACGCGGGGAGGGCATTACCATCACAGCAAGACCGAGAAGTTCCTGGTTATCAAAGGTCATGCCTGCTTCCGTTTTCGGCATATTGTCAGCGGTGAGTTCTACGAGCTTTACACTGACGGCGAAACGCCACAGATCGTTGAAACCGTCCCGGGTTGGAGCCATGACATCACCAACACTGGCGAAACCGAAATGATCGTAATGCTCTGGGCCAACGAAATTTTTGATCGTGAGCGGCCAGACACCTACACCATGGCTGTTGGCACTCAGGCCTGAAGGATTAGCAATGAATACTGCACTAAAAAAACTAAAAATCGTCACCGTGGTGGGCACGCGTCCTGAAATTATCCGTTTGTCCCGGGTCATGGCCGCACTGGATAAGTATTGCGAACACGTGCTGGTGCATACCGGTCAGAATTACGACTACGAGTTGAACGAGATTTTCTTCCAGGACTTGGGCATTCGAAAGCCTGACCACTTCTTGAATGCTGCCGGGAGCACTGGCGCGGAAACCATCGGCAATGTGATCATCGCGGTGGACCGGGTACTGGCTATTATTGAACCTGAAGCGTTGCTGGTGCTGGGTGATACGAACAGTTGCATGGCAGTTATTCCCGCCAAGCGTCGCAAGATCCCCACGTTCCATATGGAAGCCGGAAACCGTTGCTTTGATATGCGTGTCCCCGAAGAGATCAATCGGCGCATCGTTGATCACACGGCAGACATCAACCTGACCTATAGCACCATCGCCCGAGATTATTTGCTCGGCGAGGGGTTGCCTGCCGATCGTGTCATCAAGACTGGCAGTCCTATGTTTGAAGTGCTCAATCATTATCGAAACAGTATCGAGGCGTCGAACGTCCTGGAGCGACTTGGTTTGGAGGCGGGCAAGTTCTTTGTGGTCAGCGCGCACCGCGAAGAGAACGTCGACTCGGATAAGAACTTTCTCAAGTTGGTCGAGGTGCTCAATACCGTGGCCAGTACGTTTGGCCAGCCGGTGATTGTCTCTACCCATCCACGCACTCAAAAGCGTGTCGATGCCATGGGCATTGTGTTTCATGAAAATGTCCGACTGCTCAAGCCCTTGGGATTCATGGACTACAACAAGCTGCAACTCGAGTCGCGTGCGGTCTTGTCTGACAGTGGCACCATCAATGAAGAGTCGTCGATTCTCAACTTCCCAGCCTTGAACCTGCGCGAAGCTCATGAGCGGCCAGAGGGGATGGAAGAGGCAGCAGTGATGATGGTGGGGCTGGAAGTCGAGCGAGTCCTGCAAGGATTGAATATTCTCCAGACACAACTCTCGGGTAGCGAGCGCAGCCTTCGTCTGGTGGCGGACTACAGCATGCCTAACGTTTCCGAAAAAGTAGCCAGAATCGTGCACAGCTATACCGACTACGTAAACCGTGTCGTTTGGAAGCGGTATTGAGTCGAGTCGTGAATATGCCTGAGAGCAAGCTGAATATTTTGGTGGTTACGCAGTACTTCTGGCCAGAGAACATGCGCATCAACGATCTGGTGCGTGATTTCACCGAAAAAGGACATTCGGTCACGGTGCTCACTGGAGTGCCTAATTATCCGGAAGGAAAGGTGTTCGAGGCCTACAAGTCAGCACCTGAACAGTTCACCGAATACCATGGCGCCCGCATTGTGCGGGTGCCCATGATCCCGCGCGGCAAACGCAGTATCCAGTTGATCCTCAACTACCTCAGTTTTTTTTCCAGCGCTTCGACCGTTGGTGTCTACGCGCTGCGGGGTCGCACTTTCGATGCCGTATTCGTCTACGCAGTCTCCCCCATCATGGCGGCTATTCCTGCCCTGGTGATCGGTCGATTGAAGAAAGCCCCCGTGTTCATTTGGGTTCTGGATTTATGGCCGGAAACACTGAGAGCGGTTGGCGTACTGAAAAAACCGGCGCTACTGTCCATGGTCGGTCGAATGGTGTCTTGGATCTATAACCGCGCCGACTACCTTTTGCTGCAATCAAATGGTTTTCTCGAAAACGTCAAAGGCTACTGCACCCGGCCCATAGACCCACAACGCTTGGTCTACTTCCCAAGCTGGGCTGAAGACGATTTCTCTGCGACTTCGGAGCACTCGAACTCGATACTTGCACGCGATGAGTCGGTATTTACCGTGGTATTTGCTGGAAATCTGGGCGAGGCCCAAGATTTCCCTGCCGTGCTGGATGCTGCCGAGCAATTGCGTGGGAAAGTCGCCGTGCGTTGGGCCATCGTGGGGGATGGCCGGATGAGCCAGTGGCTGAGCCAGCAGGTAAGTGCGCGAGGTTTGGACAATGTCCTGCTTCTGGGCAGGCATCCGTTGGAGGCCATGCCGGCCTTGTTTGCCAATGCCGATGCACTGTTGGTTTCACTGAAGACCAATGATGTGTTTGAAAAAACCATTCCTGGCAAAGTCCAGGCCTACCTTGCCTCGGGCAGGCCTTTGCTCGGCATGATCAATGGCGAAGCCGCGCGCGTAATCAACGAGTCCGGTGCAGGGTTTACGTGTGCATCCGGTGATGCAGGTGGCTTGGCACGCATCACTCAGACCCTGGCGGGTTTTGCGCCATCCCAACGCAAAGTCATGGGGGAGAGCGGTCGTGACTATTACCTCCAGCACTACTCCAAGCAACGCTTGCTAGCGCGTTTGGAAGATATCTTCAGAAAAGCCACGCTACGGAAGGTGAACCGCTGATGCAGAAAAGGATTCTTGTGACCGGGGCGAGCGGGTTTGTAGGTGGTGCGGTACTTACACGGTTGCAAGCAGACGCAGGACGATCCGTGATCGCAGTGGTTCGTGGTGACCGGCATTTGTCAGGCCCCATCAGCACTGTGCGGATTGAGTCATTTTCCGCGCAAACCCAATGGCACGCGCACCTGGCCAATATAGATACAGTCATTCATTGCGCTGCTCGCGTGCACGTGATGAATGATACGGAGGCTGATCCGCTGGCCGCCTTTCGGCAGGTCAACGTGGAAGGGACGCTCAATTTTGCAAGGCAGGCGGCTGAAGCCGGTGTCCGTCGTTTTATTTTTATCAGTTCCATCAAAGTGAACGGGGAAGGTACGTCGCCCGGCCAACCTTACGCAGCCGACGATATTCCTGCGCCAGTGGACCCGTATGGCGTGTCCAAGCAGGAGGCTGAGCAAGGTCTGCGGGAGGTTGCGCAGGCGACAGGAATGGAAGTGGTCATCATCCGGCCTGTCCTGGTGTACGGGCCTGGCGTGAAGGCTAATTTCTTGAGCATGATGCGTTGGTTGGACAAAGGTGTGCCTTTGCCATTCGGTGCCATCGATAACCGGCGTAGCCTGGTGAGCATCGATAACCTGGTCGACCTCATCGTGACCTGTATCGATCACCCCGCGGCGGCGAACCAGACCTTCCTGGTCAGTGATGGAGAAGATCTGTCTACCACGACATTGCTCAGCCGGATGGCTCGTGCGCTGGGTAAACCTGCCCGGTTGATTCCGGTCCCTAGCTGGATGCTCGATCGCGGCGCCAGCATGCTGGGCAGAAAAGCGCTGTCCCAGCGCCTATGTGGTTCGCTGCAGGTCAATATTGAGAAGACACGTACACTTTTGAATTGGAACCCACCCGTGAGTGTCGATGATGCATTGGCCGAAACCGCACGGTATTTCAGGAAGAATCAAGCTAAATGATGTACTTCTGGTTGTTTGCCTCTGTCACGCTGGCCTCACTGCTCATGACCGCGGGGCTGCGCCGCTATGCCTTGGCGCGTAGCATCATCGATATTCCGAATGCACGCAGCTCCCACAGTATCCCGACGCCCCGGGGCGGAGGCGTCGCCATAGTCGTGGCATTCCTGCTGACATTGCCCTTGCTGGGGCAACTGGGTCTGGTGCCGCCTTACTACCTGATCGCATTGGGTGGGGCAGGTGGGCTGGTCGCCATCGTGGGTTTCATGGATGACCATGGACACATTGCGGCGCGGTGGCGATTGCTCGGGCATTTCAGCGCCGCTATATGGGCGTTGGCATGGCTTGAAGGCCTGGCGCCGCTGAACCTGTTTGGTGTCAGTGTCGATCTATCCTGGATAGGACATGCCCTGGCTGCCTTTTATCTTGTCTGGATTCTCAACCTGTACAACTTCATGGACGGTATTGATGGTATCGCCAGCATAGAAGCGGTGTCGGCCTGCCTGGGCGCGAGTGCTCTCTATGTACTGTCGGGTTTCACCGACCTGATCTGGCCTCCGTTGATCTTGGCCGCCGCGGTGCTGGGCTTTCTGTTTTGGAATTTCCCACCTGCGAAAATTTTCATGGGAGACGCGGGCAGTGGTTTCCTGGGTATCGCGCTTGGGATCATGTCCTTGCAAGCCGCCTGGGTCTCTCCGGCCCTGTTCTGGGCATGGCTGATCCTGCTGGGGGTGTTTATCGTCGACGCGACGGTCACCCTGACTCGGCGGTTCTTGCGGGGAGAAAAAGTCTACGAGGCTCATCGTAGTCATGCCTATCAGTTTGCCTCGCGCCGTTATGGGCGCCATCGTCCGGTCACCTTGGCAGTGGCTGCGATCAACGTGCTGTGGTTGTTTCCCCTGGCGTGGTGCGTCGTGGTTCTGAAGCTGGATGGGTTGACAGGCGTTGTGTTGGCCTACGTGCCCTTGGCGTTATTGGCTTTCAAGTTCAAAGCCGGTCAGCTGGAGGATGCCTGAGCACCGGGGTAAAGATGTGAAATGGGTCAAGCCGGACATAACGAGAATGAGTAGGAACAACAAGGGGCTGGAAACATTCATGGATAGACTTCGCGTTGCATTGCTGGGCCTGCCGCGTCGGCAGAAACGACTGCTTCAGGTCACGGCCGACGTGGTGCTGGTCTGGGGGGCTTTGTGGTTGGCGTTCGTGGTGCGCCTTGGCTATGACGAGATGGTCAATCCGATTACCCACCATCCATGGCTTCTTGCCAGCGCCTCTTTGATCGCTATCCCATTGTTCGTTCGTTTTGGTATGTACCGGGCTGTCATGCGCTACTTGGGTAACGATGCGTTGATCGCGATCATCAAGGCGGTCAGCTTGAGCGCGTTGGTATTGGCGCTTGTGGTGTATTGGGGGGCCTCTTACATGGCACCTGTTCCACGTTCAGTCATCTTCAATTACTGGTGGCTCAGCCTGGTGATGATTGGCGGTTTGAGATTGCTCATGCGCCAGTACTTCATGGGCGATTGGTTCATTCCCTCCCGTCATGCACCTTTCGTCAACCGTAACGCCAGCCTTACCAAAGTGGCGATCTACGGAGCCGGTGCCGCCGGTAATCAACTGGTAGCAGCCTTGCGCATTGGTCGAGATATGCAACCGGTGGCTTTCATCGATGACGATGCCAGTATCGCCAATCGAATGATTTCTGGTCTGCAGGTATTCAAGCCCAAGCACATCCAGAGGCTGATTGAACTCACTGGCGCTCAAGAAGTGCTGTTGGCCGTTCCTTCGGCGAGTCGTGCGCGACGTCGTGAAATCCTCGAGTATCTGGAAGGCTATCCACTGCACGTACGCAGTGTGCCGGGTTTCATGGATCTGGCCAGCGGCCGTGTGAAAGTCGACGACATCCAGGAAGTAGATATTGCCGACTTGTTGGGTCGAGATGCGGTGCCTGCACAACCCGAGCTTCTGTCGCGTTGTATTCGGGGAAAGGTTGTCCTGGTTACGGGAGCGGGTGGGTCGATTGGTTCTGAACTCTGTCGTCAGATTCTCGCCCTGCAGCCATCCACTTTGTTGTTGTTCGAACACAGCGAATTCAACCTCTACAGCATCTTGAGCGAACTGGAAGAGACCATCGTCCGACAATCGATTCCGGTGAACCTATTGCCGATCCTGGGTTCGGTACGTAACGCGACCAAATTGTTCGACGTCATGAAGTCCTGGAGCGTCGAGACGGTGTATCACGCAGCAGCCTATAAGCATGTGCCCCTCGTGGAGCACAATATCGCCGAAGGCATGCTCAACAACGTCATCGGTACGTTGAACACCGCACAAGCGGCGTTGAAGGCTCAAGTCGAGAACTTTGTGCTCATTTCCACGGACAAGGCCGTACGTCCGACCAATGTCATGGGCAGCACCAAGCGCCTGGCAGAAATGGTCTTGCAAGCATTGAGTCACGAGCTGGCGCCGGTGCTTTTCGCAGACAGCGGTAATGTTGCCCGGGTCAATAAGACCCGTTTCGTCATGGTGCGCTTCGGTAATGTGCTGGGGTCATCCGGCTCGGTTATTCCGCGTTTCCGGCAGCAGATCAAATCCGGCGGCCCCATCACCGTCACGCATCCCAATATCACCCGTTATTTCATGACAATCCCGGAAGCTGCCCAGTTGGTGATCCAGGCAGGTTCGATGGGGCGAGGCGGCGATGTGTTTGTGCTGGATATGGGAGAGCCGGTGAAAATCGCCGAGTTGGCTGAGAAAATGGTCCACCTGTCTGGCTTGAATGTGTGTTCCGAGAAGAATGTGCACGGGGATATTGCAATTGAGTTCACGGGGTTGCGGCCAGGCGAGAAGCTCTATGAGGAACTGTTGATCGGTGACAACGTGGTCGCGACCCAGCACCCCATGATCATGAGCGCCAATGAAGACCATCTGCCGTGGGAGCAACTCAAGGTTAAACTGGACGAGTTGATGCTCGCCGTTACCAAGGATGAATATTCACGGGTCCGCATGCTGCTACGCGAAACCGTAAGCGGTTACACGCCCGAAGGAGAGATCGTCGATTGGATATTCCAGCAGCGGAGATTGATTCCAAAACACAAGGATCGTTAAGGGAGCACTTCGGTGGTCGATAATGTGAGCGTCGAAAGCTTGCTGTAGTGAGCTGCGCGGAGTGACTTTCACCCAGTCTCACTGAGCCAGCGTCCATTCCCTGCAATTCGCAGGGGCTGAGACATCTTTCTGGGCGGTCAAATAACATCACCTTACCTTTCGTCTAGCTTGGTGACTTTATCGATGCCAACGAGTACCCTTCCAGTCTTTTCGAAATGATAAGCGAGCAGCATCAAGTGGTCCAAGGTGAAAAGTTTATAAGTCCCGCTATTGTAGTTTCGTGCAGAGCGATGATGACACTCTCTGTGATGGGAACACTCTTGGTTCTGGGTTGGCTTCTCAAATACAGCACCTACGGTATCGAATTTACTGACGAAAGTTTTTATCTTGTGTGGATTTCGAATCCATTTATTTATGATGTTTCGCTTACGCAATTTGGTTTTATTTACCATCCGCTCTATAGGTTGCTCGACGGCGATATTGCTGCCCTTCGACAGGCAAATATATTAATGACGTTCGGCTTGGCTTGGGGCCTGGCTTACGTCCTCCTTTCTTCGCTTGCGCCAGAGTCCAGGGAAAAACGTATTGTCCTGCATACGGCAGCAGCTGGATTGGCTGGCAGCGTCCTTATTTTCTTCGATATCTGGTTACCCACGCCAAGCTATAACAGTCTGGCGCTGCAGGCGTTGTTGATCACCAGCATCGGTCTGCTTCTTGCCGAAAAAAACTTAACCCGTAAAAGTGCTTTTGGTGGGATAGTGATCGGCGTTGGAGGCTGGTTGGCGTTCATGGCCAAGCCAAGCACCGCACTCGCGCTGGCTATTGCTGTTTTTATCTACCTTCTGCTGTCGCGCAAGGTTTCAATACGATTATTGTTGCTCGTCGCTGTGAGTGCTGTGGTGCCGCTGTTGGCAAGTGCGCTGCTGATAGACGGTTCATTATCGCAGTTTGTAGAACGCGTCGAACTGGGCATTGAGTTCGGTCGATACCTTGGCGGTGGCCACACGCTGATCCAGATCCTGCATATCGACGACTTCCTCCTGAGTGAAAGAGCCAAGCTTGCTATCGGTATTGTTTTCGCCGCTTCCTTTCTTGCTACATTGGGAGCATGGAGCGAAAAGAAGATCGGCATGTTTCTCTGTTTAACCATATCATTTGCATTCTTTGCGTTGGTCGCGCTATTGACGACAACTCAAGTTTCCAGTGTTGCAGATCTCGGTAATTTTCAGGGTCTGCTGATTTTTGGTGTGGTGTTTGCCGGAATCCTGATCGGCCTGGCAGTAGGCCGTTTCAAGACGTTGGGAGGCGTTACCGGATCACATTGGGCGATTGCGCTTCTATTTCTGGTAATGCCCCATATTTACGCTTTTGGGACAAATAAAAATTATTGGACCGGCGGCGCCTCGGCCGGTATTTTTTGGTTGCTTGTCGGAATCATCCTTTTAGGGCCGATGGCTCGCGAACGTGCCAGCTGGCTATTCGCGCTGCCACTGGTGCTTGCAGCTCAGGCAGTCACCGCTACTCTTTTGCAGACAGCGCTAGAGCAGCCCTATCGTCAACCTCAACCCCTCAGGCTCCACGCGTCTCCTTTGGAAATAGGTCCCCAAGGATCGACCTTGATTCTCTCGCAGGGGTACGCTCGGTATATCGACAGTGCCACCAAAAAGGCACGAGCTGCTGGTTTTGAGCCGTCTACCCCGGTGATCGATCTATCCGGCCAATCCCCTGGCATACTTTACGCAATAGGTGCTCAGAACATCGGCCAGGCTTGGACTATCGGCGGTTATCCCGGCAGTCTGGAACTCGCCAAAGCAGCATTGAGCCGTACGTCCTGTGAAAAAATAGCGGCGGCCTGGTTGCTGCTGGAGCCCAACGGCCCGCGCAGTATTTCAATCGAGCTGTTGTCCAGTTTGGGCATTACCTTTCCTGAAGGATACGAGCAGGTAGGCACCTGGCAGACTGCGGAAGGTGCAGGCAATTTCGCTGCCAGCCGCATGCAGGTGCTTTACAAGCCGTTGGCGTCGAACGAAACGTTAAATACCTGCCAAGCGCTACGCCAAAAGAGTGGACAATGAGAAGGGCGCCAGCTCTCATTCCAGCTCCTGGTGCCTTTGACAACCGGTTAAGTAGATACAGACGCTTTTCAATGCCCTGATGCCCTGGCCGGAGAGTTCCTCGGCACGGCTCGCTTTGAAGCCTGATCAAGATGTGAATGCGGCGAGTATCTTCGCTGTGTCACAGACGAATGGCATAGGTTGCAAGAGGGAAATCAATGAGTCAGAAAATCCAGTTCAACCGGCCATTCATGACGGGTAAAGAGTTGCAATACATTGCCGAAGCCAAGTCCGGTAACATGCTTGCTGGCGACGGTCCTTTCACCAAGCGTTGTCACAAATGGTTGGAAAGCAGAAGTGGCTGTGACACGGCGTTGCTGACGCACTCATGTACGGCTGCTCTGGAGATGGCAGCACTGCTGTTGAACATTGAGCCGGGTGACGAGGTCATCATGCCTTCGTACACCTTTGTGTCGACGGCCAATGCTTTTGTACTCCGTGGCGGTGTTCCGGTGTTCATCGATATTCGGGAAGACACCTTGAACCTCAATGAGAGGCTGATCGAGGCAGCGATCACTGAACGTACCCGAGCTATTGTCCCGGTCCACTACGCGGGTGTGGCCTGCGAAATGGATACCATCATGGATATCGCGAAACGGCATAACCTGAGGGTTGTGGAGGATGCCGCGCAGGGTGTGATGGCTACCTATAAAGGACGAGCGTTGGGCAGCATTGGTGATCTGGGTGCCTACAGCTTCCATGAGACCAAGAATGTTATTTCTGGCGAGGGTGGCGCGTTATTGGTTAACGAGTCTTCATTGGCGCTTCGGGCCGAAATCATCCGTGAGAAAGGCACCGACCGCAGCCGGTTTTTCCGGGGAGAAGTGGACAAATACACTTGGCAGGAGGTGGGCTCTTCATTCTTGCCAGGTGAGTTGATTGCGGCTTTCTTGTGGGCACAGTTAGAAGAGGCCGAACGCATCACCCATGAACGCTTGGAAATTTGGCAACGCTATCACGAACTTCTTGAGTCACTTGAAGCCGATGGTTTGTTACGCCGCCCCATCGTGCCGGAAGAATGCCAGCACAATGCGCATATGTACTATGTTCTGCTTGCGCCAGGGATCGATCGGCAAAATGTGCTCGCTGAGTTCAAAAAGCATGACATTTCCTCGGTGTTCCATTACGTCCCCCTTCACTCGTCACCTGGCGGGAAACGATACGGTCGGGCACACGGAGCGCTGGAAGTTACGGACAGGCAATCTGAACGACTGGTACGTTTGCCGCTGTGGATTGGTCTGAGCGCTGAGCAGCAACAGCGTATTGTCAAGGTCCTGACCGGGGCTATCAGTTGATAACCTGATCCACGTCGGGGAGGAAGAGAAATAGAGTGCCGCCGGCTTTGCAGCCAGCGGCACTTTTTTACTTGCTCAAAATATCGGCGGCTAATCCAGGGACGAGTGATTGGCGAAGCTGTAGAGTCAACGCTGCAATTTGAGGGTTGCGCGGATTTCGACCGATCGCCGTGCCATTGCGTTCTCAGACATCGCTACCAACACGTGAAAATTTCTTGGTGACCCGTGATTATGGTAGGTTGCCCGCCCCAGCCACTAACATATGGGCGCCGTCTGCTCAAATCCCGTTGCAATGGATATTATGACCAGCTGCCTGTAGCGGCTGATCCGTATTCTGGAGCTTGGTGCGGTGGGATAGGCATTAGCTTCGCTCAGCTGGTGATACGGGCCTCAGCTCACGCTCAATAGCAGGAGAAGGGTCTAACCTTGGATGCTGTTACAGGTATGTTTTTTGATGATCGTTTTATCAGTGATGCGTGACGTCGACAGGTTCAATAAAAGCGGAATCGCGACAGGGGCGAGCCAAGATGCGTAAAGGGTTTATGGATAAGTTGAGAATAGCCCTGCTGGGATTGCCAAGACGCCATAAACGGGCGATACAAGTGGCAACAGATATTGTCCTTGTCTGGATCGCCCTCTGGCTGGCGTTCGTCGTTAGACTGGGTGTCGAAGCATTGGCCAGCCCGATTGCAACGCATTTGTGGCTTTTCGGGTCCGCACCGCTGGTCGCCATTCCGATCTTCATCCGCTTTGGCATGTATCGCGCGGTCATGCGTTATTTCGGTAACGACGCGCTGATCACGATCTGCAAGGCAGTCAGCCTTTCGGCCTTGCTGCTGGCCCTGGTGGTGTATTGGTACAGCAACCATAAAACCGTGGTACCGCGCTCCATCATCTTCAATTATTGGTGGTTGAGTCTGATCATGATTGGCGGTTTGCGCCTGATGATGCGGCAATACTTCCTGGGGGACTGGTTTACTGCAGCCCAGCATGTACCCTTTACCAACCGGGACGACGGCCTGCCCAAGGTTGCTATTTATGGTGCCGGGGCCGCAGGCAATCAGCTCGTGGCCGCACTACGCATGGGGCGGGTGATGCGGCCGGTCGCATTCATCGATGATGACAACAGCATTGCTGACCGAGTGATTGCTGGGCTACAGGTCTACGAGCCCAGGCATATCCAAAAGATGATCGACACAACCGGCGCACAGGAAATTCTGCTGGCCGTGCCTTCCTCTTCACGTGGGCGCCGTCGAGAGATCTTGACGCTGCTTGAAGGTTTTCCACTGCATGTACGCAGTGTCCCCGGGTTCATGGACTTGGCCAGCGGCCGGGTCAAGGTCGATGATATCCAAGAAGTGGATATCGCGGACCTTCTCGGGCGCGATCCGGTCCCTGCGCAACCTGATCTTCTGGAGCATTGCATCACAGGTCAGTCGGTCCTAGTCACTGGGGCCGGTGGTTCGATCGGCTCTGAGCTTTGTCGGCAAATCCTGGCACTTAAGCCGACTACGTTGCTGCTGTATGAGCATAGCGAATTCAATCTCTATAGCATTTTGTCTGAACTTGAACCTCGAATCATTCGCGAGTCGTTGTCAGTTCGGCTTTTGCCTATCCTGGGATCGGTACGAGACCAGGACAAGCTGCTGGACGTGATGAGGACCTGGAATGTCGATACGGTCTACCACGCCGCTGCTTATAAGCACGTCCCGATGGTCGAGCACAACATCGCCGAAGGCGTCCTGAACAATGTGATCGGTACGTTGAATACGGCACAGGCTGCGTTGCAGGCGGGTATATCGAACTTCGTCCTGATCTCCACGGATAAAGCGGTGCGCCCGACCAATGTCATGGGCAGCACCAAGCGGCTCGCGGAGCTGACCTTGCAAGCCCTCAGCCGTGAACTGGCCCCCGTGTTATTCGGCGACAAGGATAACGTTTCGCGGGTGAATAAGACGCGCTTTACCATGGTCCGGTTCGGTAACGTATTGGGTTCGTCTGGTTCGGTTATTCCCCTGTTCCATAAACAGATCAAGTCCGGCGGGCCGTTGACAGTTACCCATCCCAAGATCACCCGTTATTTCATGACTATTCCCGAGGCCGCGCAGTTGGTGATCCAAGCGGGCTCCATGGGGTTGGGCGGGGATGTGTTTGTGCTGGACATGGGCGAACCAGTGAGGATTGTCGAGCTGGCGGAAAAAATGATTCATCTGTCTGGCCTGAGTGTTCGTTCGGAAAAGAATCCCCATGGCGACATTTCAATCGAGTTCACAGGCTTGCGTCCGGGAGAGAAGCTTTACGAGGAGTTGCTGATCGGCGACAACGTCGTCGCCACCCAGCACCCAATGATCATGAGTGCCAATGAGGATCATCTGTCTTGGGACACGCTCAAGATCAAGCTGGCTGAGTTGCTGGCCGCAATTGAGCACGATGACTACATCAGGGTTCGTCAGCTACTTCGGGATACTGTCAGTGGTTACGCTCCGGACGGAGAGATTGTCGACTGGATCTATCAGCAACGCCGACTCGAACCCTGATTGTTACACAAACTGTAACGTACATATTTTTGACAGCGATACATCATCGCCTAAGTTTGAGAGGCAGCTTCGGAAAAGCTGCTTCTTTCTTAACGATGTCATGGAGCGTCATTTATGCGTACAGGCTATTTCTACTCTCTGGTTTTTGCCTTTCTCACCAGCGCCTCGATTGCTGCTATCGCCGCCCCAGTGGTCAAACCCGAGTCGATCCCTACACCGCAAGCAGTGGAGCAACCAGCCAAAGCGCAGAGCACCAAGGTGGATTTAAACGAGGCGGATGCTGCAACGTTGCAGCGCGAGTTGACAGGAATAGGTAAGGGCAAGGCCGAGGCAATTGTTGCCCATCGGGAGAATAATGGGCCGTTCTCTTCAGTGGAGGAGTTGCTGGAGGTCAAGGGAATTGGCAAGGCAATACTGGACAGAAATCGCGATAAGCTGGAAGTGAACTGAAATAACAGTGAAAGGAGGCCAGTCGAGATGACTGGCCTTTATGAGCTCTGCCGAAGGCGCTATCCGCGGGCAGCCACGACGGTGCCAAGAATAATCAATCCAACACCCAGTGCTTTCTGAAATGTCATGGGTTCACTTAGAATCCAGCCACTTAATAGTAAGACAATAACGAAGTTTAGGCTCATGAATGGATAGGCATGACTAAGATCAAACTTGGTCATCGCCGCCATCCAGGCCAGTGATGCCAGGAACCCTGCTGCGAAGCCAGAAAAAATTCCCGGGTCCAATAATAGTAAGAGTAAAAATTTTATTTTTTCAATCGGCTCAATCGGCAAGGGGCCTAATTTGGATATTCTCCATTTTAGAATAAGTTGTCCATAAACAGTAAAAGCGATGGTGGCGAGTATATAAATATAGTTGAATGCGTTAGCCATCAACGCTTCTCCAGTACAGCGAGACCAAACCCAGTTTTACCGTAACTGTTGCCGTTATAAAGCATATATCTATTGCATTTGTGGTCGAACACGAATGGGTATTCGATCATTTCCGAATCCCAACCATCTGGGGAGACATCAATACCGGCGTCTTCCAGTGCCAGTCGCCATTGCGTACCTCCATCGGTGGTGGCGTAGCCGATCCTATATGTGTCTCCTGTACCACTGCGATAGGAAAACCACATCTCCAGTCCGCCTAAATTATTCTTTACCACGGTCGGGCGTGAAAACGCTTGGGCTACACCCACTTCGAAGGGGATGGCCAAGCCGTCACGATGCCAGTTATTCCCGTCATGGGAGTGTGCCGAGTTGATCACATGGATCATTTCGCCGTTGCCGGAATCCCAGGTTTGGGTCGACCCATACCACATGTCATAACCGTTGTTTCCGTTCTTGAGCACCCATGGGTAGGAAAGGCTGATGGGGTCGATTTCGTCAGTGCTCATGAACGGGCGATCACTCTCGAGTGTCAGCGTGGTATCTGCATTGACGATCAGTCTGCCGACATCACCACGCCAGTGCTGATTGTCCGGCGATTGCCACCCCATGAAAAGCATGTACTGCACTTCGTTGGCGATGTAGCAATTGCCAATACTCACGCCATCAGCATGGAAACTGCCTGCGGGGCCGTGCTCCAGAAAGGGAAGGGGGTGTTCCTTGATAACTTTTCTCTGTTCAATATCAATGTCTACTGCGCCGACAGAAGATCGGTTGTCACGATCCCGTGCGCTGAAGAAAACCCGAAAGACATCATTATGCAGGTGCACAGGTAAAGGGTTTGCAGCGTGAGATAACAGTTTTGGATGGCGCTTCTCATTTTCGGGAGTGTACAGTCGACCGAGTTTTTGCCATGTGTATTTCATATTTTTCTCAACTTGCTACTGGGTACTTTTGAGCGCTCAGTCGCTGTACCAATAAATACGCCTTCCCTCTCAGCGTTAGCCAACAGTAACGTGCCTGCGCCAATCACGCACTTGTCTTCTATATTTATATGATCGCGCAGCGTCGCGTTGACCCCGATAAAGCACTGTTCACCGATGTGAACACCTCCAGAAACTACTACGTGGGATGCGATGAACGTATGGTCCTGGATCGTGGAGTGGTGGCCGATATGGTTGCCGCTCCATAACGTGATGTTATTCCCAATTTTTACAAAAGGTTGGATGGTGTTGTCCTCAAGAATGAAGCAGTTCTCACCAATTCGACCTTCATTCAGGACGGTAGCATGGCTGCTAATGTAGCTGGCAAGTGTGTAGCCTAGTGCTTTTGCAGCGAAGTATTTTTCCTTTCGTACTGCATTGAGTTTTGAGTAACTCAGAGCGATAAACATTTCATGCTGATCGGCAGAATAGTGTTCAGCAACGTTTTCGAAGGCGACGACTGGCAACCCACAAAAAGTAGAGTCTTCGATATAGCTACTGTCTACCGTGAAGGCCACGACGTCAAAGGCAGAATCTGTGTTGAAGTAAAAAAATGCCAACTCTGCGATGTCACCTGAGCCGAAGATGACCAATTTTTTTCTCATTACATTTTCCTCACTAGCAAGGTGAACTCATACAGGCCGTAGTCGTGAAGGAGAGCAACGTGTCGGGAGTAGCGTCGCTTGCATAGATCGAATAACCTGCAAGGGTCGGCATAGTACAGATCCTCCCTTTTCTTATCCTCGTCGGAATAGGAAGTCAGGCAATTGAAGGCGAATCCCAGGCGGCTTGTTCGATCCAGTATATCCAAAGTGTTTTCGAGATAGGCCAACCACTCACTGTCTGATCGGTCCATGCGGACATTGAATATACCGCTGGCGACGCTGTAATCAGCGACAGCGTCCGGCTCGGAGGATTCAATAAAACGAGCATGGGAGTCTTTCAAATAGCGTTTTTTTGCGGCTTGGATCATTTCTTTTGAGATGTCCACGCCAAGATAAGAAAATGTATGATTATTGGCTTTCAGGTAATCGACCAGCGCGCCGTAACCACACCCTAGATCACTTATAGAAAATGCCTGCGGGCCGTTAATGATCTTGCACAGTTGCTCGAAGCGCATGGCCTGGCCTTGCTCGCCATTCCAGTCCACTCCATTTGGCGTTTCACCATGCAAGGCGAGTTTTTGTGAATAGTAGCTAGCTACTTCGTCAAGCAGTTCAGTCTTTTTGTTGTGCATAAATCTGCCTCACAATAGTGTAGGGGCGTTGTTTTGACTCGGAGAATATTTTTGAAAGATAAATGCCCACTACACCAATGAACGAGATAATCATGCCGCCTAGTAGCCAGATGGAAGCCATGACTGATGTCCACCCGCTTAATGGCGTCGCCAGAAACATCCAATGCATTATCAAGTAAGCAATGTAAAGCACGGCAAAAAAAGAAATCGCAATGCCGATGTAAAAAATACCGACCAAGGGAGCATTGCTGAACGACGTCACCGAGTTAACCAATACAGACATCTTTTTTCTGAAAGTATAGGTTGTTTGGCTGGTGCTGCTCTTTTTGATCTTTTGAGGTTGCTGATCAAACCCGGTGATGTGCCATAGCCCTGCCAGGAACACCTCTCGTTCCTCATGTCGCAGCAAAGCGTTGACGTAGCGGCGGGTCATCAGCCTGGCGGTGACGACGTTCTCAGGCAGCGCCATGCCCGTCAGGGCTTGGAAGAAACGATAGAACCAACGGCCGCTCCAGCGTTCAAACCAGCCGCCTTTACGTTGCTCCTGCACGCCATAGACAACGTCGCAAGCCATTTTTTGGAGCTGTTCGGAAAAGCTGAGCAGACATTCGGGGTCTTCTTCAAGGTCGCTGTCAATCAGGAAAACCTGATCCCCTTTGGATTGGGACAGACCGGTCATCATGGCTTTGTGATGGCCGAAGTTTCGCGAGAGATCGACCAGCACCACATGAGAATCTCGTTCGGTAAGCGATATAGCGATATCAAGACTATTGTCAGGCGAGCCGTCGTTCACAAGCACGATTTCGTAGTCGTATCCTGTACATTCCTTTGCGGCTGCGCTCACGCGAGAATGAAACTCTTCGATATAGGAGGCTGATTGATAAAGAGTCGCTACGATGGACAGCTTCATTGAGCTACATACCTCATTTGGCGATGAGAGTCTTTTCCGCAGTTGAAAAGGAGATCAAGAATGGTGACTCCATGGGTGAATTCACCCCATAATTGTGGGTAGTCTGGATAGCCTGCATAGTCGAACCAAGTTAATTTGATGTTCATCGCTTCGAATATTTGTTCGTCGACATAATTCTTGGCAGATGGGCCGGAGACGTACTCGGTAGCACCCGCTTGTACGCAGAGTTCGGCAAGACGTTCGGTTTTACCGTCAGCCTGTTTGTAATCCCATGAGTTGCTAATGCGAGTCGTGATGTTCAGGTAGTCGCAAATGGCTTGGATGAATCGTTGATTAAGTATTGAAAGATGGGTGTAGGACGTATTCAGATAAAGAGGCTCCAGCCACTCTGCGATTTCATGAAAATGAGGAGCACGGCTATAGTTTTGAACTAGCGACCTCCAATGGACTGCAGCCCATTCAGTACCATCGATTTCAGTTTCCCTGATTTTTTGGTGATACTTGCCTTTTACCAAGACGGGCACGGTCAACCATTGCACCCCTTGCGGTGTCTTTATTTGGTTACGGTTTCGCCAGTCACGTCGTGTGTATTGCATGTCATCGTACAGAATGAATTCATCTACTGACGCGATGATGTCAAAATACCCTTTCCAAGGGATGTAGTTGGATTGAAGTATCGCAACTTTTTTCAATGTGTTCTTCCCTTGTGTTGCTCAATTTGGAAATTATTAATCTGATAGAAAGTGTGAGGATTTTTTTGAACTTTAAAGTAGAAAGAATGAAGGTTCATGGGATTCTGTCGGATTATGTCTGAGCATTGGCATATTAATCTGCAAGGGGGGAAGCGTCACCCTTTTCGTGGGGGTTTTTCCCCGACCATAGGAGCTGATCGGATAGGGTAGGCTGCCAAGCCGCATTCCCATCCTCGACACGTTGCGTCCTCCCGAAAAGTCCTTTTACGATTAAATTTCCGAGTTGGAGTAATTTGACTGGCTCTTACGTCGATGAGCCTGTACCTCGACGATTCCGTGCAACTGCTTCTGCAACTGCTAACTCCCACCCATCACCACTGATCAAGGACCCGCGCCATGTACAAAGACTACCCAGCCGCCTACCAGGTCAGCAAAGGCTCAGCCCTGCAGGTGGACAAACCCTTTTACGACCGCATCCGCACTCAGCAGGACAAGCGCACCCTGATCGAACAGTTCGAGGTACCCATCCGCACCGGTCGCGCTTGGCACGTACCTGCCGGTCATGTGTTCCGTGTCACCACTCCGGTGGGCCCGCAGGTGGGGGACTTCAACGTCTGGAACGCCCATGATCCGCGGGAGCGCTTGTGGGCGGCGCGTACTCGTCAGCTTCAGGGCGCCCATGTCAGCACCCATGATCGGTTGTGGTCGAACCTGCCATTCCTGCGGCCATTGGTGACCATCACCGATGACAGCCTGGCCGGCTACGGCATCGATGAGCATGGCGGTCGACTGCATGATCTGCTGGGGACCCGCTGTGATCCGTATGTAAACAAGATGCTGACCGGCGAGGATTTCCATCATCACTGCCATTCGAACCTGACCCGGGCGGTGTTGCCCCACGGCCTGACGGAGTTCGATGTGCATGACGTGCTGAATATTTTCCAGTGCACGGGGCTCAATCATGACGACATGTACTTCATGAAGGCCTGTCCGGCGCAGAAGGGCGACTACCTGGAGTTTTTTGCCGAGATCGATCTGTTGTGCGCCCTGTCCACCTGTCCGGGTGGTGACCTGTCGCTGGCGATGTGGGGGCCTGATGCACAGGATCCCCTTAGCGTCTGTCGTCCGCTGGGGGTTGAGATCTATCGGTTGGAGGATTCATTGCTGGAGGGGTGGAGTCAGCCTGAGCGGGCAGCGTACAAGGGGTTGCATGGCTTGCATATCGCCAAGGCGGATTGGGAAAGGTGATGCAGTAGGCGCTGGCTTTGTAGGAGCTGGCGAAGCCTGCGATCTTTTGATCTTCCCTCCAGACTCAATTTATAGGGGAAAGATCGCAGCCTCGTTGCACTCGACAGCTCCTACAGACCCAGCGGGAGCAAGCTCCCTTGCCACACAAGCAGATCAACGATCCTTGGCCTCCTTCGCATCCATTTCCGCATTGCGCTCGGCAACGCGCTTACGCTGTTCATCGGTCAACTCGACCTTGTGGGCGGTGTCGCGCAGCATCATCAGACCACCAACGATCGAGCCGATTGCAACAATCAGAATCAACCAGGCATACCAGGGCATAGGGCTCTCCTTGAGGGGGCGATGGACGGGCGAACGTTTCGCCGATCCATCGCACCTACCACTTATGAGCGAAGGTTGTTCGCAGTGGTTCAATACTACGCCCGTTCGGCTGGCTTCACCTTAAAGCCCGGTCAGCATCGCATCGGCCGGAGCGTCCGCGCGCAGTTGTGCGGTGAGGATGAAGTAGACGAAACCCACCGCCATGAAGCCGAGGAAGATCAGCCCGATCAGCGCGTTGAACCACGCCATCGCCACCAGGCACACCACGGCCAATACCAGGGCGATGCCGGGTACAAGCGGATAGCCCGGCGCGCGAAAGGTGCGCTCCAGGTTGGGTTCGGTTTTACGCAATTTGAACAGGCTAAGCATGCTCATGATGTACATGACGATGGCACCGAACACGGCCATGGTGATCATCGCTGCAGTCAGGGTCATGCCGCCGAGGTTGATCAGGCCGTCGCTGTAGATCGCCGCGATGCCGATCAGTCCTCCGGCGATGATGGCCCGGTGCGGCGTCTGGAAGCGTGACAGTTTGGCCAGGGAGGCAGGCAGGTAGCCGGCGCGGGCCAGGGCGAAGAATTGCCGCGAGTAGCCGAGGATAATGCCGTGGAAACTCGCCACCAGGCCGAACAGGCCGATCCACACCAGCATATGCAGCCAGCCGGAGCTTTCGCCGACCACGGTTTTCATGGCTTGGGGCAGGGGATCGTTGATGTTCGACAGGGTGCGCCAATCGCCGACACCGCCGGCAAAGAACATCACGCCCATGGCCAGGACCACCAAAGTCAGGATGCCGCTGATGTAGGCCTTGGGAATCGTGCGTTTCGGGTCCTTGGCTTCTTCGGCGGCCATGGCCGCGCCTTCGATGGCCAGGAAGAACCAGATGGCGAAGGGAATCGCGGCAAACATTCCGGCAATGGCCGGTGCGCCAAACACATCGGAACCGGCCCAGCCGTTCAGGGCAAAATTGCTGAAACTGAACGCCGGGGCCACGACGCCCATGAACACCAGCAGTTCGGCCACCGCCAGGACGCAGACGATCAGCTCGAACGTCGCGGCCAGTTTCACCCCGAGGATGTTCAGGCCCATGAACACGATATAGGCCCCGACCGCCGCGTGTTTCGGATCCAGGGCCGGGAATTGCACGTTCAGGTAGGCGCCGATGGCCAGGGCAATGGCCGGCGGGGCGAAGACGAATTCGATCAGCGTCGCCAGCCCGGCGATCAATCCGCCTTTCTCACCAAAAGCCCGACGACTGTAGGCAAACGGCCCGCCGGCGTGGGGAATGGCGGTGGTCAGTTCGGTGAAGCTGAAGATGAAGCAGGTGTACATGGCCGCGACCATGAATGACGTCACCAAAAAGCCCAGCGTCCCGGCCACGCCCCAGCCGTAGCTCCAGCCGAAATACTCGCCGGAAATCACCAGCCCGACGGCAATACCCCATAAATGCAGGGTGCCCAGGGTGGGTTTGAGTTGTGTGTTCATCGGTGGCTCCCTTGATCCATAGCAAAAGCGCTGGGGAGGGCCGTGCAGTGGACGTGCCAGTGTGGCGCGGGCGGTCGTAATGGGTGAAATCGTGTCGTATCGGGGATGTTCGCTGCCGGATGGCTTGGTTTTGTGCCCCAGTTGAGGGCGACGTTGCCTGTTCTGGCGTCATCGCGAGCAGGCTCGCTCCCACAGGGGATCCTCAGTGGGCACGGATTCCGTATTCACAACAGAACCTTTGTGGGAGCGAGCCTGCTCGCGATGAGGCCAGCCCAGCCAACACTTTTTACGGATTCTTTATCCCCCAGCCCCGCTCTCGATCTCGTTCCTTTACAGCCTCCCTGCCGACAATCACTCCACACACGGCACGACGCCGTACCACGGAGAAATCCCATGAGTGTTCTGGACGGGGTGTCGCTGCTGTTGGCAGTGGCGCTGTTCATTTATCTGCTGGTTGCGCTGTTGCGCGCCGATCGGAACTAGGAGCGGCTATGCACGGTTATGACTACGGGCTGATCCTCGGCTTTTTCGCCTTGGTGCTGATTCCGGCACCGTTTCTGGGGCGTTTTTACTACCGGGTGATGGAAGGCCAGCGCACTTGGCTTTCGCCGATCCTCGGCCCGGTGGAGCGTGGTTGCTACCGCCTGGCCGGTGTCGATCCCACTGCTGAGCAGAGCTGGCAGAAATACACCCTGGCCTTGCTCGCGTTCAATCTGGCGGGTTTTTTCTTGCTGTTCGCCATTCTGCTGCTGCAAGGACACCTGCCGCTCAATACCGAGCAGTTGCCCGGCATGGAGTGGACCCAGGCTTTCAACACGGCCGTGAGTTTCACGACCAACACTAACTGGCAGTCCTACAGCGGCGAAGCGTCCCTGAGCTACCTGAGCCAGATGGTCGGCCTGACCGTGCAGAACTTTGTCAGCGCCGCCACCGGCCTGGCCGTGCTCGTGGCGCTGTGTCGCGGCATCGGGCGCAAGTCCGCTACGACGCTGGGTAATTTCTGGGTCGACATGACCCGCGCCACCCTCTACGGGCTGTTGCCGTTGTGCCTGCTGCTGGCTTTGTTCCTGGTCTGGCAGGGCGTGCCGCAGACCTTTGCGCACTATGTGCACGGGGTCACGCTGCAGGGCGCCGACCAGGTCATCCCGTTGGGTCCGGCCGCCAGCCAGATCGCGATCAAGCAACTGGGCACCAACGGTGGCGGTTTCTTCGGCGTCAACTCGGCGCATCCGTTCGAAAACCCGACGGCCTGGAGCAACCTGTTCGAAGTCGCTTCGATCATCCTGATTCCCGCCGCGTTGGTGTTCACCTTCGGCCATTACGTCAAGGACCTGCGCCAGAGCCGGGCGATCATCGCCTGCATGCTGGCCTTGTTCCTGATCGGCGGCGCTACCTCGCTGTGGGCCGAATACCAACCCAACCCGGCCCTGAACAACCCGGCCGTCGAGCAAACCGCACCACTGGAAGGCAAGGAGGCACGCTTCGGCACCACCGCCACGGTGCTGTGGTCAGTGACCACCACGGCGGCGTCCAATGGCTCGGTCAACGGCATGCACGACAGCCTCAGCCCGCTCAGCGGCATGGTGTCGCTGGTGAACATGATGGTCGGCGAAGTGATCTTCGGCGGCGTCGGGGCCGGGCTCTACGGCATGCTGTTGAACGTGCTGATCGCGGTGTTCCTGGCCGGCTTGATGATCGGTCGCACCCCGGAATACCTGGGCAAGAAGCTGGGCGCCCGGGAGGTGCAACTGTTGGTGGCCACCCTGCTGGTGATGCCTGTCAGCGTGCTGGTGCTGGGGGCCGTCGCTGCGAGTCTGCCCGGCCCGGCCGCAGCGGTGAGCAACCCGGGTGCCCACGGTTTCAGCCAGTTGTTGTACGCCTACACCTCGGCGGGAGCGAACAACGGTTCGGCATTCGCCGGGTTCGGCGCCAACACCCCTTTCCACAACCTGATGCTGGGCCTGGGCATGTTGATCGGCCGGTTCGGCTACATCCTGCCGGTGCTGGCGTTGGCCGGCAGCCTGGCCTTGAAGAAAAGCGCGCCGATTGGCCAGAACAGCTTTCCTACCCACGGCCCGCTGTTCGTGACGCTGTTGATCGTGACCATCCTGCTGGTGGGGGGCTTGACCTTCCTGCCGACCCTGGCGCTGGGGCCGATTGCCGAACACTTGAGCATGGGCTTCTGAGGGATATGAAAATGAATATGCCGATGAGCAAAAACGTCGTCGCCAAGGCGCCGGAGCAACCGAAAACCGCAATCTCGGCCCTGTGGCGGCCAGCGCTGGTGCAAGCCTTCGTCAAGCTCGACCCGCGCCAATTGCACCGCGCCCCGGTGATGCTGGTGGTAGAGCTGACCGCGATCCTCACCACCGTGCTGTGCTTCATTCCCGACAACGCCGTGCCGACCTTTGTCGCCGCGCAAATTGCGCTGTGGCTGTGGTTCACGGTGCTGTTCGCCAACTTCGCCGAAGCGTTGGCCGAAGGTCGCGGCAAGGCCCGGGCCGACAGTCTCAAGGCCGGCAGCGAAGGCCTCAACGCACGTCGCCAGACCGCCAGCGGTTTTGAAATCATCCCCGCCACCCGTCTGCGCAAAGGCGATGTGGTGCGCGTAGAGGCCGGCGACATGATCCCCGGCGACGGTGAAGTGATCGAAGGCATCGCCGCGGTCAATGAGGCGGCAATTACCGGCGAATCGGCGCCGGTCATCCGCGAGTCCGGCGGTGATCGCTCGGCCGTCACCGGCAACACGCGGCTGGTTTCCGACTGGCTGCTGGTGCGCATTACCAGCAATCCCGGCGAGTCCACTCTGGACCGCATGATCGCCCTGGTCGAAGGCGCCAAGCGCCAGAAAACGCCGAACGAGGTGGCGCTGGATATCCTGTTGATCGGCCTGACGCTGATCTTCCTGTTGGTGGTGGTGACGCTGCAACCGTTCGCCCATTTCGCCAACGCCAGCCTGCCGCTGGTGTTTCTGGTGGCGCTGCTGGTCACCTTGATTCCCACCACCATCGGCGGACTGCTGTCGGCCATCGGCATCGCCGGGATGGATCGGTTGGTGCGCCTGAACGTGATCGCCAAATCCGGCCGTGCGGTCGAGGCGGCGGGTGACGTGCATGTGTTGATGCTGGACAAGACCGGCACCATCACCTTTGGCAATCGTCGTTGTACAGCGGTTTATGCCGCCCCTGGTGTGAGCATCAAGGAACTGGCCGAAGGCGCGCTGTTCGCCTCGTTGGCTGACGAGACGGCCGAGGGCAAGTCCATCGTCGAGTACCTGCGAGGTTTGCATCCACAGCCCGAGCCCGGCATCGACGCGCTGACGGCTGTGCCGTTCAGTGCTGAAACCCGTTTGTCCGGGGTCGACTATCAGGGCCGTATCTACCGCAAGGGCGCGGTGGACTCGTTGCTGGATTTCATTGGCCTTGCACGCAATGAGTTGCCGCCGGCACTGGCGCGGGAGGTCGACAAGATCGCTCAGAGTGGCGGCACGCCGTTGCTGGTGTGCGTGGACGGCAAGCTGCTGGGTGTTATCCATCTCAAGGACGTGGTCAAACCCGGCATTCGCGAGCGCTTTGCCGAGCTGCGCAAGCTGGGGATCCGCACGGTGATGGTCACTGGCGACAACCCGTTGACCGCCGCGGCGATTGCCGCCGAGGCCGGTGTCGACGACGTGCTGGCGGAGGCCACGCCGGAGAAGAAACTGGCGCGTATCCGTCATGAGCAAAATGACGGTCGGCTGGTGGCCATGTGCGGCGACGGTGCCAACGACGCCCCGGCCCTGGCCCAGGCCGATGTCGGCATGGCGATGAACGACGGCACTCAGGCCGCGCGGGAGGCGGCCAACATGGTCGACCTCGACAGTGACCCGACCAAATTGCTCGATGTGGTACAGATCGGCAAGGAACTGCTGGTGACCCGTGGAGCGCTGACCACCTTTTCCATCGCCAATGACATCGCCAAGTATTTCGCGATCCTGCCGGCGCTGTTCGCTTCGATTTATCCACAGCTCGGCGTGTTGAATGTGATGCACCTGAGCAGCCCCCGGAGCGCGATCCTGTCGGCCATCGTCTTCAACGCCTTGATCATCGTCGTGCTGATCCCCCTGGCCCTGCGCGGCGTGCGCGTGCACGCGGCAAGCGCGGCGGCGCTGTTGCGACGCAATCTGTTGATCTACGGCCTGGGCGGGATCGTGGTGCCGTTCGTGGGGATCAAGGCGATCGATATGTTGCTGACGGCGTTGCACCTGGTTTGAGCCTGACGTGCGGTGAACCAATTTTTGTTGCAAGAAGATCGCTCCCGCCGAGCTCTGCAGGAGCTGTGTAGGAGCTGTGTAGGAGCTGTCGAGTGCAACGAGGCTGCGATCTTTCCCCAGACACTTGAATCCCAAGCGAAAGATCAAGATCAAGATCAAAAGATCGCAGGCTTCGCCAGCTCCTACAGAGCCCAGCGCGAGCAAGCGCCTTGCCTGGAAGTTAGCTGTTTCTTATTCGAGGATTTTGAAATGTCCACTCTGATTCGCCCGGCCTTGAGCCTGTTACTACTGATGGCCCTGATCACCGGTGTCGCGTACCCACTGGTGGTCACCGGCGTGGCGCAAGTCGCCTTTCCCGTCCAGGCCAATGGCAGCCTGATCGTCGATGCGGCCGGCAAGGTCCGTGGCTCGACGCTGATTGCCCAGGATTTCACCGGCGATGCCTGGTTTCATCCACGGCCATCGGCCGGCGCCTTTGCCACGGTCGCCAGCGGCGCCAGCAACTTTTCCCCGAGCAACCCGGCCCTGGCCACGCGGGTGATCGATGACGCCCAAAAACGCCAGGTGCCCGGCCAGGGCCCGGTGCCGCTGGCGTTGCTGACCACCTCCGCCAGCGGGCTGGATCCGCACTTGCCACCGGCAGCGATTGCCTATCAACTGGCCCGTGTCGCCGCAGCGCGCAACCTGCCGGCCTCGACCTTGCAGCAACTGCTCGACGACAACACTGAGCAATCCTTGGTGGGCCCGCCCGTGGTGAATGTGCTGGCGCTGAACCTGGCCCTGGAAAAACTGTAGAACCTGTGGGAGTGGCGCCTGTGGGGGCAAGGCTTGCTGCAGCAAAACCTGTGGGAGCAAGCTTTGCTCCCACAGGTCCAGTGCCCATAAGCTTTGCTCCCACAGGTCCGCCTTCCGCAGGGTGTTTGATCAATATTTGAAAGAGATTTTCACGCCATGAGCGACTCCGGCCGCGCCGACGCACTGTTAGCCAATCTGCCCCGCAATGACCGTGGCCGGCTCAAGGTCTTCCTGGGCGCGGCGCCCGGTGTCGGCAAGACCTACGCCATGCTGCAAGCGGCACACACCCAACTGCGTCAGGGCGTGAAAGTCGTCGCCGGGGTGGTGGAAACTCACGGTCGTGCCGAAACCGAAGCACTGCTCGGCGGCCTGCTGCAGCAGCCCTTGGTGCGCTCGGAGTATCGCGGTGTGATGCTCGAGGAAATGGACCTCGACGGCTTGCTCGCCACCCGGCCGAACCTGGTCCTGGTGGACGAACTGGCCCATAGCAATGCGCCGGGCAGTCGCCATGCCAAACGCTGGCAGGACATTCAGGAACTGCTTGCGGCGGGTATCGATGTCTACACCACCGTCAATGTCCAGCATCTGGAAAGCCTCAACGACCAAGTGCGCGGCATCACGGGCGTGCAGGTGCGCGAGACGTTGCCGGATTGGGTCCTGCAGGAGGCCGATGAACTGCTGTTGATCGACCTGCCATCGCGCGAGCTGCTGGAGCGCCTGCGTGATGGCAAGGTCTACGTGCCGGAACAGGCCCGGGCGGCGATCGATGCGTTTTTCACCCAGACCAACCTGACCGCGTTGCGCGAGCTGGCCATGCAGACCGCCGCTGCCCAGGTCGACAATGACCTGGCCCAGGGGTATCGACAACTGGGTCAGGCGGCGCCGGCGGTGCGCGGACGCCTGCTGGTGGGGGTGGGCGCCGACGTGCAGGCCGAACGTCTGGTGCGCCACGCCAGTCGCGTCGCCCAGCGTCGGCATTTGCCGTGGAGCCTGGTCCACGTAGACAGCGGCGTCGCGCACGATGAGTCGTCGCGACAGTATCTGCAAAATGCCCAGCAGTTGGCTGAACGTCTCGGCGGGGAAGTGGTGCTGTTGCGGGCCGGCGAAGTCGCCAAGACCTTGATCCAGCACGCCACCGAACGTCGCGCCACGCTGCTGCTGGTGGGCCAGTCCAGGCTGCGTTTGCGACGGCGACTGTTGGGCGGTGGTTTGGCTTCACGCTTGCTGCGCGATGCCCGGGGACTGGAAATCAGTGTGCTGGACAGCGATGAGCAGCCCCGTCCCACCCGCGTGCGTTCGAGCGCCGTCCAGACCGGGTTCGACTACGTGTTGGCGCTGGCGGCGACCGTGGCGGCCAGCGCGTTGGCCTGGGGGATTTCAGGGTGGCTGGCGTTGCCCAATATTTCCCTGGTGTTTCTGATGGCGGTGTTGCTGGTGGCGGTACGCAGCAGCCTCGGCCCGGCGCTGGCCTGCGCGGCGCTGTCGTTCCTGGCCTATGACTTCCTGTTCATCCCACCGAATTTTTCCTTCACCATCCAGCGCGAAGAAGACGTGCTGACGTTGGTGTTTTTCCTGCTCATGGCAGCCCTGACCGGCAACCTTGCCGCTCGCCAGCGTCGCCAGTTGCAGGCCCTGCGCGACACCCAGCAGGAAACCGGCGAACTGCTCGACCTGTCGCGCAAACTCACTGCCGCCACCGACCGCCAGGCAGTGGTCAGCGCCGCTGCGCAGCACCTCAACGGCCTGCACGACTTGCAGCTTTGCCTGCTCAATCGCGACGGCCAGAGCGATTGGAAGGTCGAGACCGGCGAGCCGTTGACGTTTACCGAAGCCGAACGTGCGGCGGCCGACTGGGCCTGGCAGCACGACCAGCCCGCTGGTGCCGGCACCGGGACGTTGCCGTCTGGGCGCTGGTGGTGGTGGCCGCTGTCGGCGGAAGGCGGACCACTGGGGTTGCTGGGTGTGTGCCCGAACGAAGGCAAGCCGTTGAGCGGCCAGCGTCGGCGTTTGCTGGCGGCCCTCAGTCAACCATTGGCCCAGGCGTTGGCCCGGGCGCAACTGGCCCAGGACCTGGAAGCAGCGCGCCTGCACGGTGAAACCGAGCAACTGCGCAGCGCCTTGCTGGCGTCAGTGTCCCACGATCTGCGCACACCGCTGACGTCCATGCGCGGCAGCATCGACAGCTTGCTGGCGCTGGGGGAGGCGATCCCACTGGCCGATCGTCGCGAACTGCTCGAAGGCACCCGCGATGAAGCCGAGCGGTTGGATCGCTACATCCAGAACCTGCTGGACATGACCCGTCTGGGGCACGGCGCCCTGAAGCTGGCGCGGGACTGGGTGTCGCCGGCCGATATCGTCGGCAGCGCGCTGAACCGCTTGCGGGCGGTGTTGGCGCCCCTGGCGGTCGGCGTCGAGGTGCCTGCTGACCTGCCGTTGCTATATGTCCACGCGGCACTGATCGAGCAGGCCTTGGTAAACGTGCTGGAAAACGCCGCACGTTTTTCACCGGCCCATGGACGGCTGCTGCTGAGCGCGGGTACGAGGGACGGCGAAGTGTTTTTTGCCGTGGCCGACGAGGGCCCCGGGATCCCTGAACAAGAGCGAGAAAAAATCTTCGACATGTTCTATACCGCCGCGCGCGGTGATCGGGGCGGGCAGGGCACGGGGTTGGGATTGGCCATCTGCCAGGGCATGGTCGGTGCCCATGGCGGGCGCATCAGCGTGGCCGACGGCCTCGACGGGCGCGGCACCTGCATCACGTTGCACCTGCCCTTGCAGGCACAGCCGGGTATGGACGATGAAGCCTGAGCGGCGCTGGGTTACTCTCTCGTCCCACCTGCTTGCCTTTTCACCTGATTGCAACGAACGAGCGCCATGAGCCAGACCGCGACCCTTTTGGTTATCGATGACGAACCGCAGATCCGCAAATTCCTGCGCATCAGCTTGAGCTCCCAAGGCTACAAGGTGCTGGAAGCCGGTACCGGCGCTGAAGGGCTTGCCCAAGCGGCGCTGAACAAGCCCGATCTGCTGATACTCGACCTGGGCCTGCCGGACATGGACGGCCAGCAGGTGTTGCGCGAGTTTCGCCAATGGTCGACGGTGCCGGTGCTGGTGCTCTCGGTGCGGGCCAGCGAAGCGCAGAAGGTCGAGGCGCTGGACAACGGTGCCAACGATTACGTGACCAAACCGTTCGGCATCCAGGAGTTTCTCGCCCGCATCCGCGCCTTGTTGCGCCAGGCCCCGGCGGGCGAGCCACAGGAAGCCGCGCTGATGTTCGGTCCGTTGACGGTGGACCTGGCGTATCGACGGGTGCTGCTGGATGGCACCGAAGTGGCCCTGACCCGCAAGGAGTACGCGGTACTGGCGCAACTGGCGCGGCACCCGGGGCGGGTCATTACCCAGCAGCAACTGCTCAAGGACATCTGGGGCCCGACCCACACCGAAGACAGCCACTACCTGCGGATCGTGGTCGGCCACCTGCGCCAGAAACTGGCCGACGACCCGACCCGACCGCGGTTCATTGTGACCGAGGCGGGGGTGGGGTATCGGTTGTTGGGGGAGGGTGGGCTTTAGTCTTGTGTTGTCAGGGCTGCCGCCATCGCGGGCAAGCCTTGCTCCCACAGGGTTCACCGCAGATCAATGTAGGAGCGAGCTTGCTCGCGAAGAGGCCCGAACAGCCACTCGAGATCTCTCAGTTCTGGTCACTCTCATACCGATCCAAGGTGTCGCTGGCAATCTCCCGCCCCAGTGCGATCAACTCCGGCGCCTTGTAGAACTCGAAGAACCGGCATACCCGTTTCGGCACGTTGATCAGCACATCCGGCGGGTAACCGGCGATCTTGTACTGGGCGAGCGAGGTCTGCATCACTTCGAAGCTCTGGTTGATCAAGTCCAGCAACGACGCCGGGCCGACGTTGTCGATGATGAACGAACCGGTGGCGGATTTCGGTGCGCCTTCGTTCTCTGGCGAGGCGGCCGGTTGTTGGCCTTCGGGCTCGGCCGAGTCGATCCACGGGTTGATGTCGGCGGCCTCGGCCTTCAAGGCTTCCTGTTCCAGCAGCAACAACTGTTCGGCCTGTTTGCGGCGAAACGGCAGGCGCGAACCCAGGGAGCTGACCAGGGTGTCGAAGCGCCGCCGGAATGCGGCGGGGCGCTGGATGACCGGTAATTGGTATTGTTTCTGGTTGGTGGCGTTGAGGTTAACTGCGATGATCAGGTCGCAGTGGCTCGACACCACCGGCACGATCGGCAACGGGTTGAGCAGGCCGCCATCGACCAGCATGCGGTTGCCTTGCATCACCGGTGTGAACAGGCTGGGAATCGCCGCCGAGGCGCGCATTGCCTGATGCAGGCAACCTTCCTGGAACCAGATTTCCTGCTGGTTGGTCAGGTCGGTCGCGACGGCGGTGTAGGGAATGCGCAATTGTTCAATGTTGATTTCGCCGACGATCTTGCGGATCTGCCCGAAGACCTTTTCGCCACGGATCGCCCCCAGGCGAAAACTGACGTCCACCAGGCGCAGGACGTCCAGATAATCCAGGCTTTCGATCCAGTTGCGGTACTCCTCGAGCTTGCCCGCCGCATAGATCCCACCCACGACCGCCCCCATGGAACAACCGGCGATGCAGGCAATGTCGTAGCCACGTCGTTCGATTTCTTCGATCACCCCGATATGGGCATAGCCCCGGGCGCCACCCGAGCCCAATACCAATGCGACACGTTTTGTCATGACCCGGCCTCTTGTCGAACAGACTTCAACAATGCACCCATCGACGGCTTGGCTCAATCGTTGTGGCGCACGCGTCGTTATTTGACACGCCGGCGTGGCATTTGCGTATTCTCATCCACACTGAATTTACACGGTCGGGTCTTGGCACTTTTTGCCGGCGCAACCGTCTTACCAGCACGACTGTTTTCCTGACTTGAGGTGTAATCAATGAAAGCCCGGATCCGCCTGCCCTTGGTGGCATCTTTGATGGTTCTGGCCCTGGCCGGTTGCGCAGGCAAAACCGCTTACCGCGACAGTTGCGGCAGCCAGCTCGACGCCGCCTGGCGTGAACTGGACCTGGCCAAGGCCGAAGGTTTTGCCGGCACCGTCAGCTACTCCAAGGCCCTGTCCCTGCTGACAGGCGCCAAGACCCAGCAGCAATTCGAAGCGTTCGAAGGCTGTACCAAGAAAGCCGAGAAGGCGCGTTTCTACATTCGCGAATCCCGCGCCGGACGATAAAGGCAGCGACAAGCAATCAACTGCAAGCTACAAGGGAAGGATGCCAAATCGTTTTTCACTTGTAGCTTGCGGCTTGACGCTCAACGCTGTGTACGGAGTACGTCCATGATCGATCGGCTGGTTGCCCGGATATTGGGCCTGGAAGTCCGCCTGTTGGCCTGTCAGGCCCGCTTGAATGCCCATACCGACAGCGAAGCGCTGCATGACCTGCGCACCACGATACGCCGTTTGCGCAGCCTGCTTCGTCCATTGCGTGGATTGCCCGGCGTCGAACAGCTGGAAACGGCTGCTTCGGCGGTCGGCACCCTGACCACGCCCTTGCGCGATCGGGAAGTGTTGGCCGCTTACCTGGAGCAGCATGGCCAGGTCGCGGCGGCGCGGCACCGTCAGGTGCAAATGGTCCAGGCCTATCCCGCCGTGGCCGCGAGTGTTGAACTGGCGCAGTTGTTGATGATCCTCGATGCCTTCCCGCGCTTCATTCGCGCGGCCCAGCGTGAGGGGCTGCTGAAGGGCTTGCGCAAACGCATCGAAAAGCGCCTGGACAAACAGTGGAAAAAACTCGGCGAAGCCCTGTGCGATCCGGCCCATGACCGTCATCGATTACGCCTGCTGATCAAGCGCGTGCGCTACGCCATCGAAGCCTATCCTGAACTCGACCGCCTGCCTGAAGCGGCCATGCCCCGGCTCAAGTCCGCCCAGGCCGCGCTGGGCGATTGGCACGATTGCTGGCAATGGCTGGCCAGGGCCAAGGAAGAAACCGACCTGCACGCTTGTGTGCCAACCTGGCACGCCACGATGGAAAAGGCCGAGGCCAAGTCCGACAAGGTGCTCGACAAGCTGATTGCCAGTTGCTTCAAGAAATCCTGAACCGAGCAAGCCCGCTCCCACAATCGATTGGGTCGAATTCAAAAACGGCGGCCTATCTGTCAGCCTCTTTGGCCGGAATGAGCCCTGTGCCGCCAGCCGGCGCTGGTTAAGATCCCTTCATCCTTTTCCCTGTTTTCGAGGTCGTCATGCGCTTTTCCGATTTGATCGATGCCGTGCGCCGGCAGCCCGGTGCGGTGACCATCGCGCCTGAGTGGGGCCAGGGGCGAGCCAGTTTTGGCGGGTTGGTGGCGGCGCTGCAATATGAGGCTATGCGTGCCCAAGTGCCGGCGGACCGCCCGGTGCGCTCGTTGGCCATCACCTTTGTCGGCCCGGTCGAACCCGACGTACCTGTCAGTTTCGAAGTCGACGTATTGCGTGAAGGCAAGGCTGTGAGCCAGGTGCTGGGGCGTGCGGTGCAGAACGGCCAAGTGGTGACCGTGGTGCAAGGCAGTTTCGGCGCGTCGCGCTCATCCGTGGTGTCGGTGCAGGCCGATCCAGCACCAGAATTCAAAAGCGTGGAGCAATGCCAGGAACTGCCTTACGTCAAAGGTGCGACGCCGGAATTCATGCGTCACCTGGCGATGCGCTGGAGCGTTGGCGGCTTGCCATTCAGCGGCAACAAGTCCCGGAGCATGGGCGGCTGGGTACGCTTGCGCGGTGATGTGCAGGAGGAGGCGCTGAACGAAAGTCATATCCTGGCCTTGGTGGACGCCTGGCCGCCGGCCTTGTTGCCTCATCTTTCGCAAATGGCCCCGGGCAGCACTCTCACGTGGACCATCGAGTTCGTCCAGCCGCTGCTGGAACTCACGACACTGGACTGGTGCAAGTACCTGGCCGAGATCGAACATGCCCAGGACGGCTACGGCCATGTCGCCGCGAAGTTCTGGAGCGCCGATGGCCGCTTGATCGCCCTGAGCCGGCAGACGGTCACTATTTTCGGCTAAGGCTCTCGGTGACAATGGCGCTGCAGCCCGAGTGCCGCGAGCAGGCCGATGATGCCGATGGCGACATCGCCCAGGCTCAAGCTGAACACCCCCGACACAATCAGCAGAAACGCGATGATGAACAGCGGCACGGCAATCAGGTGCAACACCAGGTTGGTGGGATGCCGATGATTGTCTGGGTAGGCGCGCCATTGCCAGGCCGGAAGATTGGGGTGACGTTTGCCCATGATGCTGTTTCCTTGAACGAAATCGAATAACCCAAGGATAGGTCCGGGCGGGCGGGGCGGCGAATGGCGGTTGGCTATCGAAGCGATAGGTGGCCATACAGTTTTGCTGTTGTGCAAAGGTGCTTGCTCCCGCTGGCCTCTGTAGGAGCTGCCGAAGGCTGCGATCTTTTGATCTTTCGCCTGAGATTCAAGGGTCTGGGGAAAGATCGCAGCCTCGTTGCACTCGTCAGCTCCTACAGCGCGGCCCGGCGGGAGCAATCTCTGGCCACAGAAGCCCCCGGCGGTCCAGCGCTCACAGTTTCAACTGCCCGATCGCCTTGCTCAACTGGCCCGCCAACGTTGCCAGTTCATCGCTGGTGGTGGCTGAGTCGACGGTCTGGCGCACGGTGTTCTCGGTCACGTCGCGAATGCTTACCACTGCCCGGTTCATTTCCTCGGCGACATGGCTTTGTTGCTCGGCCGCGACAGCGATCTGGGTGTTGCTCTCGCGCATTTGCGCTACCGCAGCGGTGATCTGTGCCAACGCGTCGCCGGCCTCGCGGGCCTGTTGCACGCAATCGTCGGCCTTGAGCGAACTCTCCTGCATGAAGTCCACCGCGTCGCGGGTCCCGGCCTGCAGGGCCGAAATCATGGAGGTAATTTCGTCCGTAGAGGTCTGCACCCGCTTGGCCAGGTTGCGCACCTCGTCGGCCACCACGGCAAAGCCCCGGCCCATTTCCCCGGCCCGCGCCGCTTCGATAGCCGCGTTCAGGGCCAGCAGGTTGGTTTGCTCGGCGATGCTGTGGATCACACTGACCACGCCATTGATCTTCTGGCTGTCTTCGGCCAGGCGCTGGATCATTTCGGCGGTCTGCTGCACACCCGAAGACAACCCGGTGATCGACTGTTGCACCCGACCGACCACTTCCTGACCGTTGCCGGCCAGGGTATCGGCGGTTTTCGACAGGTCGCGGGTGGCGCCGGCGTGCTGGGCGATGTGATAAACCGTGGCGGACATTTCGTTGATCGCCGTGGCCGCCTGATCGGTTTCGCTTTGCTGGCCGAGCATGCCGTGGCGCACATCGTTCATGCTCGATGCCAGGCGCGCGGCACCACTGTCCAACTGCCGGGCGGTGCTGGCAACGGTGTCGACGACCCGTTGATAACCGGCCTGCATGGCGTTGAACGCCGCCGCCATCTGGCCCACTTCGTCCCGGCAGGCCAGGGGCACGCGGGCGGCCAGGTCGCCGGTTTTTTCCACGTGCAGCATTACGTCTTTGAGCGTATTGAGCTGGCTGAGCAAGAAACGGATCAACAACTGGGATGCGCCCAGCATCGCCAGCATCAACACGAACACGGCCACGGCATATTGGCTGAAGCGTTCACCGAACACTTGGCTCAGGCTCACACCTTGGGCCAACACGGCGAGTTGTTGGCCGTCACCTCGACGGATCACTTGGGCACCCATCAGCGGGTCGTCGCCAAACAGCAATCCGGTGTCGAGTGCGACCCAGCCGTTGGCCTGGGCCAGCGAAGGCAACGGTTGTTCATTGAGAACGGGAACCTGGTCGCGCTGCAATGCCAGGAGATGGTCGACCTTGGGCAAGGGCGTTCCGGCAGGCCAGGCATCCAGCAGGCGAGCCTGGGCTTGCGCGTTTGCCTGGGCCGCATGGTTGCGCGACTGCTGTTCGAGGTGCACTGCGTAGAGCACCAGCAGCAAGGTGGTGACAAAGGCGACCGCATTGACCGCCCAGAATTTGTATTTCAGCGAGATATTGCTAAGCCAGGCACCCATGGAAGGTCTTCTCTGATAGCGGAAACAGCATTGGCAAGGTGCCATTATTTTGCCGCTATTCAGGTGACGGGATTTTGATATGGGTCAACAGACAACATCGATCCCGGGGGTTTTTGATGTGGACCCACAGACAACCCGCTCCCACAGGGATGTGTGTTTATTCGCAAATGGCGGGCAAACCAAAAAACGCCCGGGCGCACTCGGTGCTGTGGGCTGCCAGGTCGTCCTGGCTTTCGCCCCGGTGCAAGGCCACTTCGCGCAGGACTTCCGTCAGGTAGGCCGGTTCGTTGCGGCCATTCTTGGGTTTGGGGCGTAGTGTGCGAGGCAGCAGGTACGGTGCGTCGCTTTCGAGCATCAGCCGACCACGGGGGATCTCGCGCACCAACGGGTGCAGGTGCGTCCCCCGGCGTTCGTCGCAGATCCAGCCAGTGATGCCAATGTGCAGGTCCAGGTCCAGGTAGCTGAACAGCGCCTTTTTTTCACCGGTAAAGCAGTGCACCACGGCCGCCGGCAACTGATCGCGAAAATCCCGGAGGATGTCCAGCAAGCGCTGGTCGGCATCGCGTTCATGCAGGAATACCGGCAATTGTAATTGGACTGCCAGGGCGAGGTGTTCCTCCAGGACTTTTTCCTGTTGCGGTCGAGGGGAGAAGTCCCGATTGAAATCCAGGCCGCATTCGCCCACCGCGCGCACGCGGCTGTGCATCAGCAGATCCTTGAGGTGCCGGGCGCTGTCGGCGGTCCATTCGCTGGCGCTGTGGGGGTGAATGCCGGCGGTGGAAAACAGCCGCTCACCCGTGTCGTCGAGGCGTTGGCACAGCTCCAGGGCCTGTTCGCTGCCCTCGATACTGGTGCCGGTCAAGACCAGTTGGCAGACGCCGGATTCATAGGCGCGCTCAAGCACCGCCTGATGTTTGTCGGCGAAACTGGGGTTGGTCAGGTTGACGCCGATATCGATGAGTTGCATGGTGCTACCTCGACCCAAAGGCCGGAAAGCATATCAGAGCTGTAGATTTATAAGAAAAGCCAAGAACTACAACGAGTTGAGGCTGTCTGTTAAGGCCGCGAGACACATCGGGTTGGTATAAAAGCCGTCACTGTGCCAGTCTTCCGCACTTTTTCAGCGCCCCAGGCGCTCTGTTTCTGTCGACTCAGCCTCGTTTTTCAAGGGGGGCGGTCCACAGTATTGCTTCCGGAGAGTGGATGACACGTCCCCAGGTATTACTACTGTTGTGTTGTTCGCTGTTGTTGCCAATGCCGGCCGAGGCGCGGCTGCCTGGGCCCGTGCAGACGGTGGCGCCGGTCACGGTGCGCGACCTGGCGCAAATCCGCAGCAGTCGCGTGTTGAAGGTTTTGGTCAACCAGAGCCGCAACAGCTCCGGTGAAGTTCAGGGCCAGCCCATTGGCGTCGAATACCATCGGCTGCGAGCCTTCGAGCAATACCTCAACGGCCACGCCCGGGATGGCCAGGAAATCACCCTCAAAATCATTCCCATGGCCAAGGACCAACTGCTCGGCGCCTTGCAGCGCGGGGAAGGCGACCTCGTGGCGCCGGGTGAGTTGCTCGACCCCCAGGCCGGCCATGCGGTCAGCGCCAGCGATCCGGTTCGTACCGACGTGCCGTTGCTGCTGGTGGGTATCAAGGGCGAGAAGCGCTACACGCGCGTGGAGCAACTTTCCGGCAAGACCCTGGCCTTGCCCAGCGGCAGCGCGGCGGGGGACGCCGTGAGCCAGATCAACCAGAAACTGGCGCTGCTCAAGCTGCCGCCGGTGAAGGTCGAATGGGTCGATCCCACCCTGGCTGTGGAGGATGTCCTGGAAATGGTCCAGGGCGGGATTTTTCATTTGACCATCGTCGAACAGCCCATCGCCGAGCGCTGGGGCAAGATCCTGCCCAAGTTGCGCTTGGACCGTCAGGTGCAGATCGGCGAGCCGGGTGACGAGTATTGGTTCGTTCGTCGTGATGCCGCCATGTTGCGGGCGAGCATCGACCGATTCCTGGTGACCTACAAAGTGCCTTCCAACCAGGACGCGGCATTCCTGCGCATCTATCGGCGTTTGTACCGGGTCCATTATCCGTTGGCCCGGGCCAATCGCCAACGCCTTGAGAAACTGCGTCCGGTGCTGCAAAAACATGCCGATGCCCAAGGCATGGACTGGCTCAACCTGGCGGCGCTGGCTTTCAAGGAATCAGCCCTGCAACCCAACGCCCGCAGCGGTGCAGGTCCTACCGGCCTGATGCAGATCACCCCGGCGGCGGCTCAGCGGGTCGGGGTCGCTAACATCCAGAACCTGGATGCCAATGTGCAGGCCGGCGCCAAGTACCTGGCCCTTATCCGTCGAAAATTCTTTGCCAGCCCCAAGCTCAACGAGCGCGAGCGCATGGCCTTCGTCCTGGCCGCCTACAACATGGGCCCCGAACGCGTCCAGGGCATGCGAGCCGAGGCCCGGCGGCGAGGACTGAACCCCAACCAATGGTTTTTCCAGGTCGAGCGCATTGCCATGGAGCAGGTGGGAATGGGCGCGGTCAGCTACGTTAATAGTGTCAATAAGTATTACTTGGCCTTTGATCGTGAACGAGAGTCGCTGGAGCCTGGAAGTCAGAAGGTCGCCGAGCGAAAATAATCGATAATTTCGATTTGTATCTCGCATTTTTTGCGCTTTTGGTACAAGTTTTTTTGATTAATATAGCGACCAACAACCACACACCTTGGGATGAACCCGCATGAGCTCGTTGATCAATAAAGTCTTGTTTACCCGCGCCGGCTACGGCCTGACGGTCCTGCGCATTGTAGTCGGCATTATTTTCGCCGCCCACGGCTCGCAGAAACTCTTCGGCCTGTTTGGTGGCTACGGCCTGGCAGGCACGGCACAGTGGATGGAAAGCATCGGCCTGACCCCGGGCTACGTGATGGCGACACTGGCGGGCGGTACGGAGTTTTTCGCCGGGCTGGCGCTGATCATCGGCTTGTTGGCGCGTCCTGCGGCACTGGGCCTGGCCTTCCTGTCGCTGGTGGCGATTTTCTCCGTGCACATCGGTAACGGCTTGTTCATGGCCAACAACGGTTATGAGTTTGCCTTGGCGTTGCTGGCGGGCAGTATTGCCGTGCTGATCGAGGGGGCGGGCAAGCTGTCGGTCGATCGCGCCATTGCGGGTTGATTGCTCGATTTTGAATTCGAGGCCCGTCTTGTACGTAATGCTGTTCACTTAGGAAAAACGGCGCTTCTTTCAGAAATGGGAAGCGCCGTTTTTTTTGAGGTTTTTTTTGGAAAAATCTACTCGCCTTTTTCCGGATGGATCGTGTGTATATCCGTTGCTGCGGCAACGGATATACACACCAACCCACGCCTCTCGGAACAGATAATCAGAAAACAGCATTACCGTCTTGTACGGGCCTTTTTATGGGGAGTGATTCTTGACACTGCCCAGTCAGCTTCTCTAGGATGCCGCTCATGCGCCGATTTAAACAGCTACTTGCGGGGCGCCAGGTGACTCAATCCAGTCGCCGATAGAAGCCGAAGACAAGGCTTCGAAATACCGCTAAAGCGCTGGTTCGGTGTTGCCTCTCACCTGCCATGCAGACTTTTGAGGCAGAGACACGACACGATGAACGCACCCAGCCCCCTAGTACGTCTTGCGCCGATCACGGCGAACCTTGTCCAACGTAATCCGAAAATTCTCCTGGGCGGGGCCCACCAGCCAACGCTCTTGCGCTATCTCGACGGCTGGCCGCGTCGCAATCATGGGCCCGCTGCTTTCCTGATCCAGTTTGTCGAAGACTGCGAGTCACTGGCGCGTTTCGCCAATGACAGTTTCGACCTGGCCGTCATCCAGTCCCCCAGCGGGGCGGACGCTCCTGAAATGATCCGGCAGTTGACCCGTGTCGCCCGGCAGGGATTGATCACGCGCCGCTGAGGCACGGATTATGGATACGCGATGTCCACGATGTAGACCCGTTTCTCGCCGGTAGGCGTCTGGACGCTGACTTCGGCGTCCAGGGCCTTGCCGATCAGGGCTCGTGCCAACGGTGAGTCGATACTGATCAGGTTCTGCTTCAGGTCCAGCTCGTCCGGGCCGACGATGCGATAGCGTGACTCCTTGCCATCCTCATCTTCGACCGTCACCCAGGCACCGAAGTATACCTTGTTCGGATCGCTGGGTTTTTCACTGACCACTTTAAGCGCCTCGAGGCGCTTGGTAAGGAAACGCACGCGACTGTCGATTTCCCGGAGCATTTTCTTGCCGTAGGTGTATTCGGCGTTTTCCGAACGATCACCCTGGGCCGCCGCCTCGCTGACCGCCTGGGTCACCTGGGGACGGCGCACATGCCACAGCTCATGGAATTCAGCGCGCATCCGCGCTTCACCCTCGGGGGTGATCAGCGCGGTGCCGGCGGTGCGGGGTGGGCGATAACGGCTCATGGCGACTTCTTGTAATAGCGAAGCCGGGAGTCTATCAACCCTCGCGCAATACTGTCAGCGGGCTGGCATTGAGCGCTCGACGGGTGCCAAACACACCGGCCGTACCGATCAACAAGGCCCCCAGCAGTGGCAATGCCAGCAGCCATGGATGCGGATGCCAGGGCAGGTCGAAGGCGTACCTGTAAAGCACCAGGCTCACCAGCTCCGACCCCAGGGCCGCGAGCAGGCCACTGACCGCGCCCAGCAGGCCGAACTCGATGCGCCGGGCCTTGACCAGCAGGGGCCGTTCGGCACCCAGTGCGCGCAATAGCGCGCCTTGGCGAATGCGCTCGTCGAGGGTTGCCTGCAGGCCGGAAAACAACACCGCCATCCCCGCAGCCAGCACGAACAGCAACACATACTCCACCGCCAGGGTCACCTGGGCCAGGATGCTGCGCAGTTGCTCGAGCAGGGCCTCGACTTGCAGGATCGTCACCGCCGGAAAGGCCCGGGACAGGTCGACGATCTGTTGGTCGTGCCCCGATGCCAGGTAGAAACTGGTGAGATAAGTGGCCGGCAGATCCTTCAAGGTGCCGGGCTGGAAAATCATGAAGAAGTTGGGCTGGAAATTGTCCCAGTTGATCTCCCGCAGGCTGGTGACCTTCGCTTCACGGTTGACGCCGCCCACGCTGAACACCAGGCGATCGCCCAGCTTGATCTTGAGGTTCTCGGCCACTTTGCCTTCCACCGAGACCCCGGGGATATCATCCGGTGGCTGCTGCGGCCACCAGGTCCCTGCGGTGACGATATTGCCCGCCGGCAGGTCCGCGGCCCAGGTCAGGCTCAGGTCACGTTGCAGCGCCCGGTCACCCGCCGAGTCCTTGGTGACGAACTCTGTGGCCGGTTCGCCATTGATGCTGATGAGGCGCCCGGGCACCACGGGGTAGAGCGGGGCCGATTGCGCCGACAGTGCCAGCAGCTTGTCGGTGAAGGCCTGCTTGTCGTTGGGCAGGATGTTCAGGGCGAAATAGTTCGGGGCGTTTTTGGGCAACTGGTTTTGCCAGGTGTCCAGCAATTCACCACGTAATAGCGCGATCAGCGCCATGGACAACAGGATCAGGCCGAACGCCAGGGCCTGTCCGGCCGCCGCCAAGGGATGACGCAGCAATTGGCCCAGGCCCAGCCGCCAGGGCAGGGAGGCGCGGGCCAGCAGTCGACGCAGGCTCTGGAGCAGCAGCAACAACAGGCCGCCAAGCACCAGGGCGGCCACGACGCCACCGCCCAGCAGGGCGAAAGTGAGGACCAGGTCCAGGCTCAGGCGCCACATGATCAGGCCCAGGGCGCCCAGCGCGGCACCGTAGATCACCCAGGAGCTGGAGGGGATCGGCAGCATGTCCCGGCGCAGCACGCGCAATGGCGGTACCCGACCCAGTGCAGCCAGTGGCGGCAGGGCGAACCCCGCCAGGGCCACCAGCCCGGTGCCGATCCCGGCGATCGCTGGCAGCAGGCCACCCGGCGGAACGGTGCTGGGCAGCAGGTCATGCAGCAGGGCGAACAGGCCCAGTTGGGCGATCCAGCCGAGCAGGGCGCCACTGATGCTGGCGAGCAGGCCCAGCACCGTCAATTGCAGGCTGAACAGCATCATGGTTTCCCGACGTGACAGGCCCAGGCAGCGCAGCAGCGCGCTGGCATCGAAACGTCGGGTGGCAAAGCGGTTGGCCGAGAGCGCGACGGCGACACCGGACAGCAACACTGCCACCAGGCTGGCCATGTTCAGGTAGCGTTCGGCCTTGCCCAGGGCGCCACCGATCTGCCGGTTGCCGTCGCGGGCATCCTGCAGGCGCTGGTTGGCTTCAAGGCCAGGCTTGACCAGGTCGCGGTAGGTTTGCAGCGCCGGTGCCGGGCCACGCCACAGGTCGCGATAGCTGACACGGCTGCCCGGCTGGACCACGCCGGTGGCCTCCAGGTCCTTGAGGTTGATCAGCACCCGCGGGGTGAGGCTGTAGAAGTTGCCGGCGCGATCGGGCTCATAAGTCAGCACGCGGCTCAGGCGCAAGGTCTGGTTGCCGACGTCGATGCTGTCGCCGATCTTCAGGTCCAGTGCCGTCAGCAGCCGTGCTTCGACCCAGGCCTCGCCAGGGTTCGGACGTCCGCCGATTTCTTCCGGGGCGAACGGGGTTGGGGTGCTTTTCAGCTCGCCGCGCAATGGGTAGCTGTCATCGGCCGCCTTGACGCTGGACAGTTGGATGCCATTGTCGGTGGCCACGACGCTGGAGAACTCCACCACCCGAGCATGTACCAGGCCCAGTTCGGTGCCGCTGCGGATCTGCTCCGGGCGGGCGGGGGAGCTGCCTTCGAGCAGCAGGTCGGCACCGAGGAACTCGGTAGCGCGCATCATCATCGCGCCGTTGAGACGGGCACCGAAGTAACCGATGGCCGTACTTGCCGCCACCGCCACCAGCAGGGCGAAGAACAACACCCGCAACTCACCGGCGCGGGCATCGCGAAGCAATTGACGGACAGCGAGACTGAAAAGGCGCAACAGCGGCAAGCGTGCCATCAAGGCTCCAGAGGGGCGACCATCTCGCCGGCTTCAAGTCGGATCAGGCGCCGGCAGCGATGGGCCAGGCGTTCATCATGGGTCACCAGCACCAGGGTCGTGCCGCGTTCCTTGTTCAATTCGAACAGCAGGTCGCTGATGCGCTCGCCGGTGTGGCTGTCGAGGTTGCCGGTGGGTTCGTCGGCAAACAGCACGTCGGGTTCGGCGGCAAAGGCGCGGGCAATCGCCACGCGTTGCTGTTCGCCGCCGGAGAGCTGGCGCGGCGAGTGAGTCAGGCGCTGGCCCAGGCCGACGCGCTCCAACAATTGCGTGGCGCGTTCGCGGGCATCCTTGCGCCCGTCCAGTTCCAGCGGCAGCATGACGTTTTCCAGTGCATTGAGGCTGTCGAGCAACTGGAACGACTGGAAGACGAAACCGACATGCTCGGCGCGGATCCGCGCACGCTGGTCTTCATCCAGTGTGCTGAGGGCCTGGCCGGCGAGCGTCACCTCGCCGCTGCTGGGCAGGTCGAGGCCGGCCAGCAGGCCCAGGAGGGTGGATTTGCCGGAACCGGACGCACCGACGATGGCCAGGCTATCGCCTTTGTTCAGTTCCAGGCTGAGTTCGTGCAGGATGGTCAGTTCACCTTCCGCGCTGGAGACCACTTTGCTAAGGTCCGTCGCGGTGAGAATGCTTGAGCCCATGGAGAATCCGATGCGTGTGTGGTTTTTGAGTGCCGGCCTGGCCTTTATGTGCATGGCCCAGAACGCAGCGGCGGGTACAGTCCTGATCGTTGGCGATAGTATCAGCGCGGCTTTCGGCCTGGATACCCGGCAAGGGTGGGTGTCGTTGCTCGAACAACGGCTCAAGGCCGAGGGTTTTGACGATAAAGTGGTCAATGCTTCCATCAGTGGCGACACCAGTGCCGGAGGTCAGGCGCGGCTGCCGGCGCTGCTTGCAGCCCATAAGCCGGACCTGGTAATCCTCGAGCTGGGCGGCAACGATGGCTTGCGCGGACAGCCGCCAACACAATTGCAACAAAACCTTGCAGCGATGATCGACAGCGCCCGCGCCAGCGGCGCCCAGGTGCTTTTGCTGGGCATGCAACTGCCGCCCAATTACGGACGGCGCTACACCGAGGCCTTTACCCGGGTCTACAGCACCCTGGCCGAGGAGAAAAAGGTCCCGCTGGTGCCGTTTTTCCTCAAGGACGTCGGTGGTGTCCCGACCATGATGCAGGGCGACGGATTGCACCCGTCCGTCGCGGCCCAGGGCAAGTTGCTGGAAAATGTCTGGCCGACGCTCAAACCGCTGCTTTGACGCTTTTCTACAGGCGGGCTTTCGGCTAATGTGGCGCCCCCGATTTGGAGCCCCCGATGCCGCGTCCCGCCTGGTCCCTGTTTGCCTACCAACTGATCGAGCCTGACGAGCAGTTGGATCTGTTCGCCTGCCAGGAAGTGCGGGTGCACCTGGTGACCCGGCAGTTGGAACTCGGTGGCTCGGCCGACCGCACCCTCTGTGGCAGCCTGCTGCCGGCCCAACCGCGCTGGTCAAGCGTCGATCGCAAGATTTTCCAGGATCATCGCCTGTGCTCGTTGTGCCGGGCGATCCTGGAGTCCCAGAAACGCGGCACCTCGCCAATCTGGCCGGAGCTGCGGTTCGAGCTGTAATCCCTCAGATTCCCGACATCTCCCACAGGGTTTGTGTCGAACCATCCATATGTGAATGCCTGAAACAATGCAGCGCATCGGACGCCTCTGTACCGCTCTCCCCGAAATAACAAGGGGCAGTGTACAATCGCCGTTTTAATAACCCTGTTCGATCTGCGAAGGATTTCCCGGATGTTGCCGCGCTTGCCTGCCGTCGCCCGCTGCCTGTCTCTTGCCGCCCTGTGTATGGCGGGCCCCGTTGCCGCACTGGAGCTGCCTCTGCCGCCGCCGGGGGAAGACATCGTTGGCCAGGTGCAGGTTATCAAGGCCAAGTACGAAGACACCTTCGCCGACCTGGGCACCACCCATGACCTGGGCTACAACGAGATGGTCGCCGCCAACCCGGGGGTCGATCCCTGGTTGCCGGGCGCCGGCACCGAGATCGTGCTGCCGACTCGCTTCATCCTGCCGCCGGGCCCGCGCGAAGGTATCGTGATCAACCTTGCCGAGTACCGTCTCTACTATTTCCCCAAGGGGCGGAACGTGGTCTACACCTTCCCGCTGGGGATCGGGCGTGAGGGCTGGGGATCGCCGATCGCCCACACCAGCATCGTCGCCAAGACGCCGAACCCGACCTGGACCCCGCCGGCATCGATCAAGGCCGAACACGCCGCCGACGGCGACCCGCTGCCCAATGTCGTGCCCGCCGGCCCGGATAACCCGCTGGGTCCTTTCAAGTTCACCCTGGGCACCCCGGGCTACCTGATCCATGGTTCGAACAAGAAGTTCGGCATCGGCATGCGGACCAGCCACGGTTGCTTCCGGATGTTCAACAACAACGTACTGGAAATGGCCGGCATGGTGCCGGTGGGTACATCGGTGCGGATCATCAACGACCCCTACAAGCTTGGCGTGAGCGGTGGCAAGGTGTATCTGGAAGCTCATACACCGTTGGACGACAATGGCAACCCGTCGGTGGTGGACAAGCACACCGCAGTGATCAACACGATGCTCAAGCGTGAAGACATCACCAGCAACCTGCGCATGAACTGGGACGAGGTGCGGGACGTGGTGGCGGCCGAAGATGGCATGCCGGTGGAAATCGCTGTTCCGAATACCTCGGCGTCGATGGTCATGAGCGCGCCGATCGACTTGCAGCAGTAAACGACGCGACTACAACCCGTCGACGTTTCGCGATGTCGGCGGGTTTTTTATTGCCTGGGAAAACACTGGGCAATAGCTCTCGAATCCAAAAAAAAGCCGACCCAAAAATGGGTCGGCTCGATAACAATCCCGAAGGATTATTACTTGCGGCTAGCTTTTTCCAGCATGCGCAGAGCACGCTCGTTAGCTTCGTCAGCAGTCTGTTGTGCTTTTTGAGCAGCAGCCAGAGCTTCATCAGCTTTACGGTAAGCTTCGTCTGCACGAGCTTGGGAGCGAGCTGCTGCGTCTTCGGTAGCAGTCAGACGTGCTTCGGTTTCTTTCGATGCGCTGCTGCAACCGGTAGCCAGAACTGCGGCCAGGGCCAGAGCAGAGAATTTCAGAACGTTGTTCATCGTGTTCCCCTTCAAGGACATTCTATTAGTGACTCTCTCCCCAGACTGAGGAGTTAGCCGGCGTACATACTACCCATTACTTGTAGTAAGTAAACTGACGTAGCGCAAGAAGCAAAAAAATTCTAGGCGGTGATTCTTTTTCGGGCAACTTTTCCGAGGGGTGTTTAAAAAATATACAGCCCAAAGCCCTTGGCTGGAGCGCGTCAACGACAAAAAGTTCCGTAGTGACAGAGAACTCCGGCAGCCCTCGCTAACGTCGTTGTTTATTGATTCGCCTACACTTTTGTACATTTTTTGTGCAACGCCCCAGGCATCTTTTATTGGTATTGGCGGTGACTTTAACTACGCGCGCTCGTCTCAAGACTCAACAACTGGCGATGTTCAGCTATTGCACCGTGACCGATTGCAGCGCGACGATGGCGCTCAATCGATAAACCCGAGGAGGTTTACCCCCTTCGATGACAGGCGTGCCTTGAGCATTTACGTCATTGGTGCCTACTATTCACGACGTGCTCGGGTTTGAGCGGATCGGTTTTGGCGCTCGGTGACCAGGAAGGCACGGGGTGGCGTAGATGTTCCTTCGCCGGAAAAACATCGGTAAGGTAGGGGTCGGCATTCAGACCCGCGAGGAGTAGTGATGAGCGAGGCGGTTACCATCCACCATGACCAGGCTGGTCATCAGTTCGAGACCAATGTGGACGGTCATCGTGCCTATCTGACCTATATGGACCTGGGCAAGCAGACCCTGGATATCTATCGCACCTTCGTGCCCAACGCCTTGCGCGGCCGGGGCATCGCGGCGGCGTTGACCGAACGGGCGCTGCAGTACGCCGAAGAAATGGGCTACACGGTGATCCCGTCCTGCTCCTACGTGGAGCGTTACATGGAGCGCCACCAGCGGCACGCGGCGAAACTCTGAGAAAACGGATTCCCAATAAAAACGCCGGACTTTTCAGTCCGGCGTTTTTTTATGCTTTGAGCAGAGCAAAAGATCGCAGGCTTCGCCAGCTCCTACATCCCCGCTCCAAATATATGTAGGAACCGCGTAGGAGCTGTGTAGGAGCTGTCGAGTGCAACGAGGCTGCGATCTTTTTTAACCGCGCTGCCGCTTCGGCAATACATCCTTGAGCTTGGCATGCATGCTGCGCAGCGTATTCTCGGTCGCGCTCCAGTCGATGCAGGCATCGGTGATGGAGACACCGTACTTCAAGTCGGCGAGGTCTTTCGGGATCGCCTGGCAGCCCCAATTCAAGTGACTTTCGACCATCAGGCCGATAATCGACTGGTTGCCTTCCAGGATCTGGTTGGCCACGTTCTCCATCACCAGCGGTTGCAGCGCTGGGTCCTTGTTGGAGTTGGCGTGGCTGCAGTCGACCATGATGTTCGGCTTGATCTTTGCTTTGTTCAGCGCCTGTTCACACAGCGCGACGCTGACCGAATCGTAGTTCGGCTTGCCGTTGCCACCGCGCAACACCACGTGACCGTAGGCGTTGCCCTTGGTGGTGACGATCGACACGCCACCTTCCTGGTTGATGCCCAGGAAACGGTGCGGGCTGGAGACCGATTGCAAGGCGTTGATCGCCACGGTGAGGCCACCGTCGGTGCCGTTCTTGAAGCCCACTGCCGACGACAGGCCGGAGGCCATTTCGCGGTGGGTCTGGGATTCGGTGGTGCGCGCGCCGATGGCCGACCAGCTGATCAGGTCCTGCAGGTATTGCGGCGAGATCGGGTCCAGGGCTTCGGTCGCGGTGGGCAGGCCCATTTCTGCCAGGTCCAGCAGCAACTGGCGACCGATGTGCAAGCCGTCCTGGATCTTGAAGGAGTCGTCCAGGTACGGATCGTTGATCAGGCCTTTCCAGCCGACGGTGGTCCGCGGCTTCTCGAAATACACCCGCATGACCAGGTACAGGGTGTCGGACACTTCCGCGGCCAACACTTTCAGGCGCTCGGCGTACTCGTGGGCGGCCTTGATGTCATGGATCGAGCAGGGCCCGATGACCACGAACAGGCGATGATCGGTGCCGTCCAGGATGTTGCGGATGACTTCGCGGCCCTTGGTCACGGTGCGCAGGGCAGCGTCGCTCAGGGGGATATCGCGCTTGAGCTGGTCAGGCGTGATGAGGGTCTCGTTGGAGGCGACGTTAAGGTCGTTGATCGGTAAATCAGCCATCGTGTTACTCGTCAGGTCACGGGTGCCGGCCGCCAGCGATCCCCGCGCGGCGGTGCACAGCGGATTTTAAGCGCGTCGGGGAGCCGAACCTTAGCGCGTTACGAGGTGGCTCGACAATGGGCTGGTATGGGTTTAATGCCCTATAGACTGGGGAAAAGGCCTTGGAGATGGCTCTACAGCAGATTCGTGAACAGATGTAATGAAGATTGCATGCCATGGCGCTCGCGCTGATAGTGTGCAGGGGCCGTTTACCAGAGGAGTTGCAAAGATGCAGGCAGGCGTTAAACCGCGGATCGGGATGATCGGCACCGGGGCGATCGGTGGGTTCTACGGCGTGATGCTGGCGCATGCCGGTTTTGACGTGCACTTTCTACTGCGCAGCGAGTTTGCTGCCGTGGCCGAAGCCGGCTTGCGAATCGACAGTGCGGTTCACGGTGCGCTGGCCCTCAACCCCGTCCAGGCGTATCGCTCGGCGGCTGACATGCCACCCTGCGACTGGCTGCTGGTCGGCGCCAAGACCACCAGCAATGCCGAACTGGCCCCGGCCATTATCCAGGCTGCCGCTGACGGTGCGAAAATCCTGCTGCTGCAGAACGGCCTGGATGTCGAAGACGATCTTCGACCTTTGCTGCCCGATTCGTTGCACCTGTTAGGGGGGCTGTGCCTGATCTGCGTGCATCGCGTCGGCCCTGGTGTCATTGCCCACCAGGCCCTCGGCGCGGTCAACATCGGTTACCACAGTGGTCCTTGCGCCGATCATGCACAACGCATGGAAATCGTCGAAGAGGCGGCGACGTTGTTCCGCAGCGCCGCTATCGACGCCCAGGCCATGCCTGGCCTGCAACAGGCCCGTTGGCAGAAGTTGGTGTGGAATGTGCCGTACAACGGTCTTTCGGTTCTGTTGGGCGCCAGTACCACGCCGTTGATGGCCAACGACCATAGCCGCGAATTGATCCGGGCACTGATGGAGGAGGTGGTCCGCGGTGCGCAAGCCTGCGGGCATCACATCGCGCCGGGTTATGCCGAGTATCTGTTCACGATGACCGAGAAGATGCCCGACTACTGGCCCAGCATGTACCACGATTATTCCCACAAGCGTGCGCTGGAGCTGGACGCGATCTACGGCCGGCCATTGGCGGCGGCGAAAGCGGCGGGGTGTGAGCTGCCGAAAATCGAAGCCTTGTACCAGGCGTTGGCGTTCGTGGACCGATATAACCGCTGAGCAGGCGAAAGGGGGGAGCGGTATGGCAAACAACATCGACGATAAACTGGTGCTGGCGATTTCGTCGCGGGCGCTGTTCGACCTGAGGGAAAGTCACAAGGTGTACCTGTCGAGTGGCGTCGAAGCCTACCGGCAATACCAGATCGAGCATGAAGACGAAGTCCTTGCCCCCGGTGATGCGTTCGCCCTGGTGCAAAAGCTGCTGAACCTCAACGAGCACCTGGGTCGTGCCCGGGTCGAGGTGATCCTGGTCTCGCGCAACAGTGCTGACACCGGTCTTCGAGTGTTCAACTCGATTCATCATTATGGGCTGGCGATCTCGCGCGCCGCCTTCGTGGGCGGCCGCAGTCCCTACCCGTACCTCAAGGCGTTCGGTTGCGATCTCTTTTTGTCTACCCACGCTGAAGACGTGCGCAGCGCCCTGGACGCCGGCTTTGCCGCCGCGACCATCCTGTCGGGCGGTGCCAGTCGCGCGGCCAGCGAGGAACTGCGCATTGCCTTCGACGGCGATGCCGTGCTGTTTTCCGATGAATCGGAGCGCGTCTATCAGGCCGATGGGTTGGAAGCCTTCCAGGCCAGCGAACGACAGGCCGCCCGCGAGCCGTTGCGAGGCGGGCCGTTCAAGGGGTTCCTGGCGGCGCTCAATGCACTGCAGCGCGAGTTTCCCGAAGACGCCTGCCCCATTCGTACGGCGCTGGTGACGGCCCGTTCGGCACCGGCCCATGAGCGGGTCATCCGGACCTTGCGTGAGTGGGATATTCGCCTGGACGAATCGTTGTTCCTGGGCGGCCTGACCAAATCGGCCTTCCTCGAAGCGTTCGCCGCCGATGTTTTTTTCGATGACCAGACCGGCCATTGCGAACTGGCCCGAGAGGTGGTCGCCACCGGACATGTGCCCCACGGTATCAGTAACGAAATGAAGCCCTGACTGCCTCAGGTCCGGGACGTCAAGCCGCACGTCGCAGTCTCCAAGGCGCTGCTAAGCTGAATCAATCTCCGCCATTTTGGCACGCGAGGAGGTCACATGATTCGTTCGATGCTGTACGCCACAGACCTGGGCCTGTACGCCCCTTATGTGATGCAGCATGCCTTGGCGTTAGCACGGACGTTTGAAGCCGAGTTGTATGTGGTGCATGCGGTAGAACCGATGGGGCTGTTCGCCGAGTCGGTGTTGCAAAGCTATCTCGACGAGCAGGCGCTGAACGAATTTCATCGTCAAGGTCTGAATACGGTGATGGCCAATATCGAACAGCGAGTGCTCGACAGTTTCCGCGAGGAATTGGGAGAGGGGCAGCAGGATTTGCAACTGATCAAGTCGGTCAGGGTGTACCAGGGCGATCCTTCCCAGGTCATCCTGGAGCAGGCTGCGAAACTCTCTGTCGACTTGCTGATCGTAGGCAGTCATTGCCAAGGGGCAAGCGGTGAAACTCCCTTGGGCAGGACCGCTGCACGGGTATTGCAGTTATCCCGGGTGCCGGTCTACCTGGTGCCGCTGGTACAGCGCCGACGCCAGGGAGAGGCTTGAGGCTAAATGGTGGCTTTTATAAAAAGTTCTAGATATATTGTCAAAACCTTTCATATAGTTATATACCGTCGCTGATGCCCGTGGCGTCCAACTGCTTTGAGGGATACATATGAAGCTTCAACAACTGCGCTACATCTGGGAAGTGGCGCACCACGACCTCAACGTTTCCGCTACTGCCCAAAGCCTCTACACGTCGCAACCTGGTATCAGCAAGCAGATCCGCCTGTTGGAAGATGAACTGGGCGTTGAAGTCTTCGCCCGCAGCGGCAAGCACCTGACCCGCGTGACCCCGGCCGGCGAGCGTATCATCACCACCGCTGGCGAGATCTTGCGCAAGGTCGAAAGCATCAAGCAGATCGCCCAGGAGTTCTCCAACGAGAAAAAAGGCACCCTGTCGATCGCCACCACGCACACCCAGGCCCGCTATGCGCTGCCGCCGGTGATCAGCAATTTCATCAAGCAGTACCCCGACGTGGCGCTGCACATGCACCAAGGCTCGCCGATGCAGATCGCCGAGATGGCGGCCGACGGCACGGTGGATTTCGCCATTGCCACCGAGGCCCTGGAATTGTTCGGGGACCTGGTGATGATGCCGTGCTATCGCTGGAACCGCTGCGTGGTCGTGCCCCAGGGCCACCCGTTGACCAAGCTGCCGAAGCTGACCCTCGAAGCCCTGGCCGAATACCCGATCGTGACCTACGTATTCGGTTTCACCGGTCGTTCCAAACTTGACGAAGCCTTCAGCCATCGTGGCCTGACGCCGAAAGTGGTGTTCACCGCCGCCGACGCCGACGTGATCAAGACTTACGTTCGCCTGGGCCTGGGCGTGGGCATCGTCGCGAAGATGGCCGTCGATACCAAGCTCGACAGCGACCTGGTGGTACTGGATGCCAGCGAGCTGTTCGAATCCAGCGTGACCAAGATCGGCTTCCGTCGTGGCACATTCCTGCGCGGCTTCATGTGCGATTTCATCGAGAAATTTGCACCGCACCTGACCCGCGAAGTCATGGCCAAGGCCATCCAATGCCACAACAAGCAAGAACTCGAAGAGTTGTTCGACGGCGTCGAACTACCGGTGCACTAAAGCCCTTCTAGATCGCCTCGGTGACAGCGAACTGTTGCCGGGCGCCCGCTACCACGATCTCCACTTCATCCCCTTCGAACTTGCCCAACAGGCCGCGGCCCAACGGTGAGCGAGGGGTGATGACAGTGATCGGCTGGCCCACCAGCGAGACCTTCAAGCCCGCCGCATCCGGCCCCAGGAAAAGCCATTGCTGGCGACCGTCCTCATCTTCCAGCCCGATCAAGGTGCCGACCTGGATACCGCGCTGCTCGTCGTAAGGCCTTAGTGTCAGGTTCTGGCAGAGGGTCAGGGCCTGGCGGATTTCTTCCACGCGCCTGGCTTGTCCGGCGGCGAGGTAGGACGCCTCCAGGCCCAGGGTGTCGTACTTGTTCTCGGCGATGTTTTCTTCGTGGGTCGCGGTTTCGTAGGCGGTTTGCGCGGCGCGTTCGGCGATGTCGAGATCAATCTTGAGCTTGTCGAGAATCAACTGGTGGACGGTCTGTTTATTCATGATCATTCGCAGAATTGCAGAACGTTGGCGCGGCTTTTTTCACTGGGCGCATTCTGGTCCTGTTGCAGCCAGAACTGGCACTTGGGGTTGGACAGGTTGCGCGGATTGTTGCGGGCCTGATCGAGCGCCTGGCGCTGCTCGTTCCTTTGCAGGTTCTGCTGGTATTGCTCGAACATCGGCGTAGGCGGCTCCGGGGCCGGTTGCACTGCCGGCGGTTGCGCCAGTTGATGGACGGCGGCGGCCACCGGTGCCAGTTGTTCGTTGAACAGGAATCTGGACAGCAGCCAGCCCGTCAACACGATGGCGAGAAACCCCAGCCACAGGCCCAGGGCAATGCTGAAGGTCAATTGCAAAGCTGTAAGGCGCGAGGGTGTCGAGTGATCGGGCATGGCTGCTTCCTGGCAGAGTCATGGACAGGCGGTGATTGTCGCATGAAGATTAATCGCCGTCGGCTCTTCTGCGTGATCGGTTTATTCGGGACAATCAGGCCTTTGCCACAGGGAGTCGGGAATGACCGTGCGTTGGGATATTTTTTGCACCGTCGTCGATAACTATGGCGATATTGGTGTCACTTGGCGCCTGGCTCGGCAGTTGGTGGCCGAGCATCAATGTGCGGTGCGGCTATGGGTCGACGACCTGCGTGCCTTCGAACGGCTGTGCCCGGAAATCGACGTCACCCTGTCCGAGCAATGGCAACAGGGCGTGCAAGTGCGTCACTGGCCCGGGGAGTGGGCGCCCACCGAAGCCGCCGACGTGGTGATCGCTGCGTTTGCCTGCCAGTTGCCGAGCGCCTACATGGATGCGATGGCCGCGCGCCAGACGACGCCCCTGTGGATGAACCTTGATTATTTGAGCGCCGAGGACTGGGTGATCGGTTGTCACGGCCTGCCGTCGGTCAAATACAAACACGTGCAGAAATATTTCTTTTTCCCCGGCTTCCAGGAAGGAACAGGTGGCCTGCTGCGTGAGGCGGGGCTTTTGGAGCGCCGTCGACAATTCCAGCAGGATGCCGAAGCACAACGAATATTCCTGCAAGGGCTGGGTGTCGAGCGGGCGCCGGATGCCTGCCTGATCTCGCTGTTCGCCTATGAGAACGCCGGGTTGGCGAGCTGGTTTGACGCAATGGCCGCTGATGCCCAAGCGTTTCATGTGCTGGTTCCCGAAGGGCGGGTGCTGGGCGATGTCGAGCGTTGGCTTGGGGTCGACGGCCTGGCGGTCGGTGCGCTACATCGACGCGGCGCACTGACGGTGCAGGTGTTGCCGTTCATCCGCCAGGACCAGTACGACCACCTGCTATGGTGCTGCGAGTTCAACGCCGTGCGCGGCGAAGACTCCTTCGTGCGTGCCCAATGGGCTGGTCGGCCGCTGCTCTGGCATATCTACCAGCAGGAAGAAGACGTCCACCTGGAAAAGCTCGAGGCGTTTCTCAGGCTCTATACCCAGGGGCTTTCTCAGGCGGCGCAAAAAGCGATCAGCGGTCTTTGGCGGGCCTGGAATGCCGGCCAAGACATGAGCGAACATTGGAAAGCCACCCGTGAACAGCAGCAGGAACTGGCCGAACATGCCCAGGCGTGGTGTCTGGAACAGGCCTCGCGAGCCGATCTTGCCGCAGCGCTGGTGAAGTTTTATGTAAATTGGATATGATACGCGGCCTAGATTTTTGTAAATCCCATCCAAATTCGGATATTCGCAATGAAAACTGGTAAAGAACTGAAACCCGGGACCGTGATCCGTCTCGAAAACGATCCTTGGCTGGTTCAGAAAGCTGAGTTCACCAAGTCGGGTCGTAACAGCGCGATCATGAAGACCAAGCTGAAGAACCTGCTGACCGGTTACAAGACCGAGATCGTCTACAGCGCCGACGACAAACTGGACGACGTGATCCTCGACCGCAAAGAAGCGACCCTGTCCTTCATCAGCGGCGACACCTACACGTTCATGGACACCACTGACTACACCATGTACGAGCTGAACGCCGAAGACATCGAAAGCGTTCTGCCGTTCATCGAAGAAGGCATGACCGACGTCTGCGAAGCCGTGTTCTTCGAAGAGCGCCTGGTTTCCGTAGAACTGCCGACCACCATCGTGCGTGTAGTTGACTACACTGAAGGTTCAGCTCGCGGCGACACTTCCGGCAAGGTCATGAAGCCTGCCAAACTGAGCAACGGTACTGAACTGCAAGTTGCTGACTTCATCGAAATCGGTGACAAGATCGAGATCGATACCCGCGAAGGCGGTTCCTACAAAGGCCGCGCTAAATAAGCGAAGCCTTCTGTATGAAAAAGCCCGACCATTGAGTCGGGCTTTTTCATTTCAGGACTGAATACCAGATCTCCGTGGCGAGGGAGCTTGCTCCCGCTGGGCCTGTAGGAGCTGTCGAGCGGAGCGAGGCTGCGATCTTTCCCCGGACACTTGAGTCTCAAGCGAAAGATCAAAAGATCGTCCGAACGCGGCCCGAGCCTTCGCCAGCTCCTACACAGCCGAGCGGGAGTAAGCTCCCTCGCCACAAAGGCTGCTCCTGGCTCCGTCACTACTTCAGGTGTTGCTTGAGCTCTTGCGACACCTGCAGCATCGCCGAACGCACCGCCGGCACCTGGCTGACCACGTTGAGCAAGCCATAGTCGTGGATCATGCCGTTGTAGCGTACGGCCGTCACCGGTACACCGGCCGCGTCCAGCTTGCGGGCATAGGCTTCACCCTCATCGCGCAAGACGTCGGCCTCGGCGGTCTGTACCAGCGCGGGCGGCAGACCCTCGAGCTGTGCGGTGCTGGCGCGTAACGGCGAGGCATAGATCTCGCTGCGTTGTCCGGCATCGGTGGTGTAGTTGTCCCAGAACCACTTCATCATGTTTTTACTGAGGAAGTGTCCTTCGGCGAACTGGTTGTAGGACGCCGTCTCGAAGCTGGCATCGGTCACCGGCCACAGCAACGCCTGGAAACGAATCGCCGGGGTGCCTTTGTCCTTGGCCATCAGGGCCACCACCGCCGCCATGTTGCCGCCGACGCTGTTGCCCACCACGGCCAGGCGCTTGCCGTCGACGTTGATCTGCTTGCCGTGTTCGGCCACCCATTTCGTGGCGGCGTAGGCCTGGTTGATCGCCACCGGATAATGCGCCTCGGGTGAGGGCGTGTAGTTGACGAACACCGCGACAGCGCCCGAGCCCGCCACCAGATCCCGAACCAGGCGTTCGTGGGTTGGAAAGTCGCCCAATACCCAGCCACCGCCGTGGAAGAACATGAACACGGGCAGCTCACCCTTGACCCCAGCCGGGCGAACGATGGTCAGGCTGATTGGCTGGCCATCGACCTGGATGGTTTTCACGCTGACATCGGCCTTGGGCAAGGTCAGTTTTACCCCCGCCTGGGCCCCCACCAATACGGCGCGGGCGTCTTTGGGCGACAGTTGTTCCAGGGGCTTGCCGGTGCCGGCATTCAGCGCGTCGAGAAACGCCTGGGTGTTGTGTTCGACGATGCCGTCGGCGAAGGCACTGCTGACGCTGAGGGCGAGAAGGGTGGCGGTCAAGGCTTTGCTGAGCGTGTTCATGGGCATCTCCTTAGGTTCGGGTCCAGGGTCGGTGGTCAGACGGTCACGTGCAGGCGGACATCAACGTTGCCACGGGTGGCGTTGGAGTACGGGCAGACTTGGTGAGCCGCATCCACCAGGCTTTGCGCGTCGGCCTGGTCCAGCCCTGGCAGGCTGATGTGCAGGTCGATGTCGAGGCCGAAACCGCCGGGGATCTGGCCGATGCCGACATGGGCGGTAATCGAGGCGTCATCCGGGATCTTGCGTTTGCTCTGGCTGGCAACGAATTTCAGTGCGCCGATGAAGCAGGCCGAGTAGCCGGCGGCGAACAGTTGCTCAGGGTTGGTCGCCGCACCGCCTGCACCGCCGAGTTCCTTGGGCGTGGCAAGTTTGACGTCGAGGATGTTGTCGCTGGAGATCGCACGACCATCACGGCCGCCGGTGGAGGTTGCGATTGCGGTGTAGAGCGTTTGCATGATGAGAGCCTCGTTTCTGGGTTGGTGTTATTGCGCTAAATGTTTGCGCGCTAAGTAGGTGTAAAGCGAATGTATAGCGCTAATATTTTGCGCGCAAGATAAATTTTTGAGGCGAATCGGATTTTCGAAGCTGAGAAGGCTTGTAACCTTTGAGCTAGAGCGTTTTAGTGCAGCAAAATTTTTTTGGATGGGCTAGTTACAGATCAGGGAGCGACAGGGGCTGCCGCCATTGCGAGCAAGCTCGCTCCCAAATTGGATTTGCGTCGAACGCAGATTTATAGCCACTGAGCATCAAGTGTGGGAGCGAGCTTGCTCGCGATGGCGGTGGGTCAGCTGAAGGTCAGTCAGAGGCTGTCTTGCAAATGCCCGCGCAGCGCTTGCAGATCAAGCTGCAGCTTCTTCAACTGTTCCAGGGTCTGACCGCTGGCGGCGAGGATGCATTGGGGGATGTCGAGGGCTTTTTCGCGCAGGGCGCGGCCCTGTTCGGTGAGTTCGACAATCACCACGCGTTCGTCTTCACGGCTGCGGGTGCGGCTCAGCAGGCCTTCGGCCTCCAGGCGCTTGAGCAGCGGCGTCAGCGAGCCGGGGTCTGTCAGTAGGCGCGTGCTGATTTCTCCGACGGTCAATCCGTCCTTCTCCCACAACACCATCATCGCCAGGTACTGCGGATACGTCAGGCCCAGGGCCTGTAGTAGCGGCTTATAGACTTTGGTCATCAGCAGCGATGTGGAGTGCAGGGCGAAACAGACCTGGTTGTCGAGCAGCAGGGCTTCGCAGGCTTCGGGGGTGTCGTGCGGGGTGTTCATGGCAAAACCTTCAATCAATGATCGGTACGAATCTAGCGGGCGAATCTTTAATGCGCCAGATAAATTTGATGTCTTGCACCGATGTTGCGTTTCCCCGTCGGCGCCGACTGCGTAGGATAAGGCCCCTAAGGAAAGGGGAATCGTCTTGTTCGAATTTGCGCAGTTTTTGGTGTTTGGTGCCGTGTTGGGCACCCTCGGGGGATTGTTCGGCATCGGTGGTGGCCTGATCGCCATTCCGGTGCTGGGCGTCTGGTTCGGCCTCGACCAGCAACTGGCCCAAGGTACGGCGCTGGTCATGGTGGTGCCCAACGTGATGCTCGCATTGTGGCGCTATCACCAGCGCAATCGCATCGAATTGCGCCATGCCCTGCCGTTGGCTTCCATGGGATTCTGCTTTGCCTGGCTTGGTTCGATCTGGGCGGTGGGGATCGACGCGAACAGCATGCGGATCGGCTTCGTCGCGTTCCTGATCGCCCTGACACTCTACAACCTGGCCCGCATGTTCGTCGCCAACGCACCGGCTTCGGCGCAGATGCGCTATGGCTGGCCATGGCTCGGCGTGCTGGGAGCCGCATCCGGGACCATGGGCGGTTTGTTCGGTGTCGGCGGGGCCGTGGTCGCGACGCCGATCCTGACCAGCATCTTTGGCACCAGCCAGGTGGTTGCCCAAGGTTTGTCCCTGGCGCTGGCCTTGCCCAGTACCGGCGTGACCCTCGCCACTTATGCGTTTCACCATGAAGTGGACTGGAGCATCGGCCTGCCGCTGGCCGTCGGTGGCCTGCTGAGCATCAGTTGGGGGGTGAAAGTCGCCCACGCCTTGCCGGAGCGGCTGTTGCGCGGGCTGTTCTGCGGTTTCCTGGTGCTGTGCGCGGTACTGCTCACCTTTAAAGCTTGAAACCGTCGACGATGTGCTCGGCCAGGCACTCGGTGATCGGCGATGGGTTATGCAGGTTGCGGATCAGCATGATGCTGGCCTCGGGCAGTTCCGGCAGGTCTTCAGCCTTGCCCAGCACGCGCATGTCCGGGGTCAGCAGGCTTTCCAGTTGCGCCGTGATCGCCAGGCCGGCTCCCACCACTGCCATGAGCGCCGACAGGCTCGAGCTGTTGTACGCCACGCGATAATCGCGGCCCATGGCATCCAGCGCATTGCACGCCCATTGTCGGCAGAAACAGTCACTGTTGAACATCGCCAGCGGCAGCGGTGTTTGTTCATGGACGTTGAAGCAGGCGGCTTCGGCCCAGACAAAGCGCTCCTTGCGCAGCAACTGGCCGATTTCGTCCCCCGGTTTGCGGGTGACGATGGACAGGTCCAGGTCCTGGCGCAGCAGCAACTGCTTGGACGATTCGCAGTGCACTTCAATTTCGATCAGGGGGTAGAACTGGGCGAAGCGTTGCAGGATGCCTGGCAGGAAGCGCATCACGTAATCGTCCGGCGTGCCGATGCGCACCGTGCCGACCATGTGCGGTTCGCGCAGGGTATTGAACACCTCGCTGTGCAGCTTGAGGATCCGCCTGGCGTAGCCCAGCAGCACCTGGCCTTCGGCGGTGAGCTTGACTTGGCGCCCATCACGTTCGAACAGCCGCCGTTGCAATACGTCTTCTTCGAGCCGCTTCATCTGCATGCTGACGGCCGACTGGGTGCGATTGACCAATTCCCCGGCCCGGGTGAAACCGCCCTGGTCGGCGATGGCGACAAAGGTACGCAGCACTTCCGTATCGATGCTCGGGTAACTCGACAATTGATCAATCTCCGAGATGTATTGCATAAGAAACATTCGTTGGATTGATCTTAGCGTTAGCGCGAGACTTGAGCCATCCCCAACGGAGGACATCACGATGAAAGGTCAAAAAGGTTATCTACTGATAGACAAACTCTCCCACGGCTTTTCCGTCAGCGCCCTGCTGCACAAGTTTAGCCGCTGGTACGAATTGCACCACGAGCGCGAACTGCTGGCCGGAATGAGCGATGAGGCGCTCAAGGACATTGGCGTGAGTCGTGCAGACGTGGAGCAGGAAGTGGTCCGGCCATTCTGGGATGACCCAATTCACAAATGAGCCATCCTTTCCTACACAAACCCCTTATTGGTGAGGTAGGTTGCGAGCAGAGAAGGAGATCTCCATGCCCGCGACTCTGTCCTTTACCCTCAAACAGGCCCGGCGCCTGGCGTTGGCCGCCCAAGGATTCGATGGGCGGTCGCCGCCAGCTTCGGTGCAACCCTCACGCCTCAACCGCCTGATCGAACGCCTCGGCGTCCTGCAGATCGACTCAGTCAATGCGTTGGTGCGCTCGCATTACCTCCCGCTGTTCTCCCGCCTCGGTCACTACAATCGCGATTTGCTCGATCAGGCCGCCTGGAGCCAGGGGCGACGTCGCACGCTGTTCGAATATTGGGGCCATGAAGCGTCGCTGCTGCCGATGTCAATGTATCCGCTGATGCGCTGGCGCATGAGTCGGGCGTCGGGTGGCGAAGGGATTTATCAGCAGTTGGCGCGTTTCGGTCATGAGCGTCAGGACGTTATTCGCCGCGTTCTGGCTTCGGTGCAGGAGCAGGGCGCCATTGGTGCGGGCAGCTTGTCCACGCGCAAGGAAAAGGCCGGGCCCTGGTGGGACTGGAGTGCCGAAAAGCACGCGCTGGAATGGCTGTTCGCCGCGGGCGAAGTCACGGTGGCGGGGCGGCGCGGGTTCGAGCGGCTCTACGACTTGCCCGAACGGGTACTGCCGGCCTCGATCCTGCAGCAACCATTGCCGGACGAGGCCCAGGCCCAACGCGCCTTGCTGCTACATGCAGCGGACGCCTTGGGTATTGCGACCGAGAAAGACTTGCGCGACTACTTTCGCCTCGACCCGGCCGACAGTCGTGGGCGCTTGGCCGAACTGGAAGAGGCCGGGGAACTGCTGCGCTGCCAGGTGCAGGGCTGGAAACAACCGGCCTGGTGCCGACCCGCGGCGAAAATTCCTCGCAAGGTCGCCGCCAGTGCCTTGCTTTCGCCGTTCGACTCGCTGGTCTGGGAGCGCGGCCGTACCGAGCGGTTGTTCGATTTTCGCTACCGGCTGGAGATCTACACACCTGTCCACAAGCGGGTGTACGGCTATTACGTGTTGCCGTTCCTGCACCACGAACGCATCGCGGCTCGGGTGGACCTGCGGGCAGAGCGGGCCTTGGGGCAGTTGGCCGTGCATGCCGTGCACGAGGATGCTTCGGGGCTGGACGAGGAGGGGATGCTAGCCCTGGCGCTGAACCTGCAGCGCATGGCTCGGTGGCTGGGGCTGGAGCGGGTCCAGCTCAATTGTCAGCGGGTGAGTGGGGTGCGGTTGGCGGTGGCATTGGCGCAGATCAATGGTGACTGAGGCATCGCCATCGCGAGCAAGCTCCCACATTGGATCTGCTGTGAGCACATGACTTGTGGTCACCCAGGTTCCCCTGTGGGAGCGAGCTTGCTCGCGATAGCAATCCAGCAGGCGACAAATGCCTTACTGGCTCACCGCCGAACCTGCTTCAACGTCTCAGCAATCAGGAAAGCCAGCTCCAGCGACTGATCGGCATTCATCCGCGGGTCGCAGTGGGTGTGGTAGCGGTCCGATAGTCCGTCCTCGGTAATCGGGCGTGCGCCGCCGATGCATTCGGTGACGTTTTGCCCGGTCATTTCGATGTGAATCCCGCCGGCATAGGTGCCTTCGGCTGCGTGGACCTGGAAGAACTGCTTCACTTCACCGAGGATCTGCGCAAAGTCCCGGGTCTTGTAGCCGCTGCTGGCTTTGATGGTATTGCCGTGCATGGGGTCGCAGCTCCACAGCACTTGCTTGCCTTCACGCTGCACGGCGCGCAACAGCGGCGGCAAGTGTTCGCCGACCTTGTTGGCGCCCATCCGGGCGATCAGGTTCAACCGGCCGGGGTCGTTCTGCGGGTTGAGCACGTCGATCAGGCGGATCAGGTCGTCCGGGTCCATGCTCGGACCGACCTTGACCCCGATCGGGTTGTGCACCCCACGCAAGAATTCCACATGGGCGCCGTCCAACTGACGGGTGCGGTCGCCGATCCACAGCATGTGGGCCGAGCAGTCGTAATAGTCGTTGGTCAGGCTGTCACGACGCACGAAGGCTTCTTCGTAATTGAGCAGCAGCGCTTCGTGGGCGGTGAAAAAGCTGGTTTCGCGCAGTTGCGGCGAGCTGTCCATGCCGCAGGCGCGCATGAATGCCAGGGTTTCGTCGATGCGGTCGGCCAGGTGGCTGTACTTTTCGGCCAGGGCCGAGTTGGCGATGAAATCCAGGTTCCACTTGTGCACCTGGTGCAGGTCGGCGAACCCGCCCTGGGCGAAGGCGCGCAGCAGGTTCAAGGTGGCAGTGGATTGGTGGTAGGACTGCAGCAACCGCTCCGGGTCCGGTACGCGGCTTTTTTCATCGAAACCGATACCGTTGACGATGTCGCCGCGATAGGCCGGCAGGGTCACGCCGTCGATGGTTTCGTCGTTCGCCGAACGCGGCTTGGCGAACTGCCCGGCCATGCGCCCGACCTTGACCACAGGGCAGCCGGCGGCAAAAGTCATGACGATCGCCATCTGCAAGAGCACCTTGAAGGTGTCGCGGATCTTGGCCGCCGAGAACTCGGCAAAGCTTTCGGCGCAGTCGCCGCCTTGCAGCAGGAACGCCCGGCCCTGGGTCACCTCGGCGAACTGACGGCGCAACTCCCGGGCTTCACCGGCAAACACCAGTGGCGGATAGCTGGCCAGGGTCTGCTCCACCTGCAACAGGTGCGCGGCGTCGGGGTAGCAGGGTTGTTGCTGGATCGGCAGGGCGCGCCAGCTGTCAGGGCTCCAGGGTTGGCTCATCATGATCTCTAGGTGATTTACGCTCGGATAGCCATGTTATCAGCAAATTAGTGCGTGACCTGCTCCGGTTGCTTCGCGGACAATCGCGCCTTTGTCCCGTATACGCAGGCTCAAGCCGGCACGGCCACCATCAGGAGATGAAATGACAGAGGAGCGCGTCGAGCATTTGCTCGCCGAGGTGCACGACGAGTTCGGCATGATTCGCGTATTCGAAGTGGCCGATTACCGGTTTCTCGAGTTTGGCGATGCCATCGAGCAGAGTTGCGTGTTCACAGCCGATCCGAGCTGGCTCGAATATGACTATACCCGCGCCATGCTCATCGGCGCGTTGTGTCACGAGCAGCCGGAAAGTGCACTGTTTCTGGGGCTGGGCGCCGGTACCTTGACCCAGGCCTGCCTCAAGTTCCTGCCGTTGGAAGATGTCGAGGCCATCGAATTGCGCCCCGACGTGCCGCGCCTGGCCATCGAATACCTGGGGTTGGATGACGATCCGCGATTGTATATCCGTATCGGCGATGCACTGGAACTGCTTGAAAGCGCCGAGCCGGCGGACTTGATTTTCGTCGACCTCTATACCGATGTAGGTCCCGGCGTCGGTCACCTGGCGTGGGGCTTCCTGGAAAACTGCCAGAAGCGTCTGAACCCGGGCGGTTGGCTGGTGATCAACCAGTGGGCCACCGATGACGGCAAGCCATTGGGTGCGGCGCTGTTGCGCGGCTTGTACCACCGGCATTATTGGGAGCTACCGGTGAAGGAGGGCAATGTGATCCTGATCGTGCCGGCGGACCTGGATCAGGAACTGGATATGCAAGGGCTGGTCGCCAGGGCCGAAGGACTGGCGCCGCGGCTGGGTTATTCGTTGCAGTCGTTGATCAAGGCGATCCGCCCGGCGACCTGACACCCGTCCAAGGTGTGACCACCCGCTGCGGGAGCAAAGCTTGCTCGCGATGGACACAACTCAGTACCTGCGCAAATCGCGGTGCCTGCATCGCGAGCAAGCTTTGCTCCCACAGGTAAAGATGAACCGTTTTAGCACCCCACCCCCGCAACGCCGTGCCTGTGCAAAACAAACGGTTGTGCCGTTAACCCCGGGGCCTCTGAAAAAGAGCCCCATAACGGGGTTCGGCAATAAAAAAAGCTCCCTTTTCGGGCGAATTCCGGTATAGTGCGCGCCGGCCTTTAGCCGGGCCGCGTCAAGGTAGCGCAATTCTCCGAAGTCAGCTTCGGTTGCATGTCCGCACAACGGATCTTCCACGACGTTCTTTTTCATTCATTCGTTTTCGCAAATCCCCGCCGACAAAGCAGCCAGGGCGACTCTTGAGTCTCAACACGGCATGCGCAGCTTTGGAGCATGGGTCTTTGCGGATGCACTTAGAGGCAGACCCATGACCCAGGAAACCGGCGGCTTCGCCGCTTTTAATCTCAACCCGAACATTCTTGCTGCCGTCACTGCGACCGGCTACGAAGAACCTTCGGCGATTCAGCAGCAATCGATCCCGATCATCATGGCCGGCCACGACATGATTGGTCAGGCGCAAACCGGTACGGGTAAAACCGCCGCGTTCGCCCTGCCGATCCTGCATCGCATCGATCCTGCCAAGCGCGAACCGCAAGCCCTGATCCTGGCGCCAACTCGTGAGTTGGCGCTGCAAGTAGCAACCGCTTTCGAAACCTATTCCAAGCAGATGCCTGGCGTTACCGTTGTGGCCGTTTATGGCGGCGCCCCGATGGGCCCGCAGCTGAAAGCCATCCGTAATGGCGCGCAGATCGTTGTCGCCACTCCGGGTCGTCTGTGCGATCACCTGCGTCGTGACGAAAAAGTCCTGGCCACCGTGAACCACCTGGTTCTCGACGAAGCCGACGAAATGCTCAAGCTGGGTTTCATGGATGACCTGGAAGTCATCTTCAAGGCCCTGCCAGCCACCCGCCAGACTGTATTGTTCTCGGCCACCCTGCCGCAATCGATCCGTGCCATTGCCGAGCGCCACCTGCGCGATCCGCAACACGTGAAGATCCAGACCAAGACCCAGACCGTCACCGCGATCGAACAGGCTCACCTGCTGGTTCACGCTGACCAGAAGACGTCTGCCGTTCTCAGCTTGCTGGAAGTGGAAGACTTCGACGCCCTGATCATGTTCGTGCGCACCAAGCAAGCGACCCTGGACCTGGCCAGCGCCCTGGAAGCCAAAGGCTACAAAGCCGCTGCGCTGAACGGTGACATTGCCCAGAACCAGCGTGAGCGCGTGATCGACTCCCTCAAGGATGGCCGCCTGGACATCGTTGTGGCGACCGACGTCGCTGCCCGTGGCCTGGACGTTCCGCGCATCACCCACGTATTCAACGTGGACATGCCGTACGATCCGGAATCCTACGTTCACCGTATCGGCCGTACCGGCCGTGCCGGTCGCGAAGGCCGTGCGCTGCTGCTGGTCACCCCGCGTGAGCGTCGCATGCTGCAAGTGATCGAGCGTGTAACTGGCCAGAAGGTTGCTGAAGTTCGCCTGCCGGACGCCCAGGCCGTTCTCGATGCCCGCATCAAGAAACTGACCAACAGCCTGTCGCCACTGGTGGCTGACGCCGAATCGACCCACGGTGATCTGCTCGATCGCCTGACCGCCGACATCGGTTGCACCCCACGCGCCCTGGCCGCCGCACTGCTGCGCAAGGCCACCAATGGCCAAGCGCTGAACCTGGCTGCAATCGAGAAAGAACGTCCCCTGGTGCCGAACAACGCACCGCGTGGCGATCGTCCTGAGCGCACCGGTGATCGTCCGGATCGTGGTGACCGCGAGCGTCGTGCTCCGATCCCGCTGGCCGAAGGTCGTGCTCGCTGCCGTACCGCGCTGGGTGCCCGTGACGGCATCGCTGCCAAGAACCTGCTGGGTGCCATCCTCAACGAAGGCGGCCTGGCCCGCGAAGCGATCGGCCGCATCCAGGTGCGTGACAGCTTCAGCCTGGTAGAGCTGCCGGAAGATGGTCTGGAGAAGTTGCTGACCAAACTGAAGGACACTCGTGTCGCCGGCAAGCAGCTCAAACTGCGTCGCTATCGCGAAGATTGATCCGCTCTAGGGCTGATTGATCGAACATAAAAAATCCCCGACTGGTTCGGGGATTTTTTTTGCCTGTCGTTTGGTGATCCTTCAGGTTGATTGGCGTTGTCCCGTTCGCGAGCAAGCCACACATTCGATCTGCGTTTCCTGTGGGAGCGGGCTTGCTCGCGAATGGAGCGACTCGGTCTATCGGTCAGTCAAACCGATAAATGTCCATCCCCAGAGCGCCCATCGTGAACCCTTGGTGGACAGCACTGAATTTCCCACCGGCACCCCGGGCAAAATACAGCGGCAGCAAGTGCTCATCGCTGGGGTGGCTGCGCACGGCGTTCGGCGCCTGGCGACGGTAATCATGCAGTGCGTTCTCGTCGTCGGCCGCCAGCGTCCCAACCATCCAATCGCGAAAGGCCTTGGCCCAGGGCTCAATGCTGTCGGGGCCGGCGTTCCAGTCCAGGTCGCGCAGGTTATGGGTGATACTGCCAGAACCGATCAGCAAGATGCCCTGTTGGCGCAGGTTCGCCAGGGCCTGGCCGACCTGTGTCTGCAACACCGGTCCCTGGCGGCTGGGCAGGGAAACCTGTACCACCGGGATGTCGGCCTCGGGGTACATCAAGGACAATGGTACCCAGACGCCATGGTCGAACGGCCGCTGAGGGTCCAGGCGTGCCGGCAGGTGCGCGGCGTTGAGCATGGCTGCGACTTGCGCCGCCAGTTGAGGATCGCCAGGCGCGGGGTACTGCACCTCATACAGGGCCGGTGGGAAGCCGCCGAAGTCGTGCCACGTGCGTGGCTGTGGATTGGCGCTGACCAACAGTTCGTTGCTTTCCCAGTGGGCGGACACGATGACGATGGCCTTGGGCTTGGGTAATTGAGCGGCCAGGCGAGCCAATGCCGGACCGCTGTCGCCGGGTTCCAGGGCAAGCATCGGTGAGCCATGGGAGATAAACAGGCTGGGCAGCATGAAGGGGCTCCTGAGCGTTAAGATGGGGTCATCTTCCATTAGGTCAATGATCTAAATCTAATATAAGTTTTAACCCGTTTTGATCGATTTTTTTGGAGTGAATCATGGAGCCCGAGTTTTGGCACAAGCGCTGGTCATCGAACCAGATCGGTTTTCACTTGCCGGAGGTGAACCCTTACCTGCAGCGTTTCTGGCCGCAACTGGGGCTGGCCCAAGGCAGTCGGGTGCTGGTGCCGTTGTGTGGGAAAAGCCTGGATCTGCTGTGGCTTGCCCATCAGGGCTATTCGGTGCTGGGCGTGGAGTTGTCGGAAAAAGCCGCCACTGATTTTTTTCCTTGAGCATCAGCTTGAGCCGAGCATCAGTGAAGAGGGCGCGTTCAAGGTATTTCGGTCCGGTGATATCGAAATCCGATGCGGTGACTTCTTTGCCTTGGAACGCGAGGATGTGGCTGATTGCGCGGCACTGTACGACCGTGCCGCGCTGATCGCCTTGCCCGTGCCGATGCGCGAGCGGTACGCGGCCCATCTGCAGAAGATCTTGCCCAATGGCACCGGATTGTTGATTACCCTGGATTACAACCAGGATGAAATGCCTGGCCCACCGTTCTCTGTCGGGGATGATGAGGTGCGGCGGCTGCTGGGAGGTGCCTGGCAGTTGGAGGTGTTGCAGGAAGAGGATATGCTGGGGGAAAGCTGGAAGTTCTTGCAGGCGGGGGTGACGAGGTTGGATGAGCGGGTGTATCGGATTTCCTGGCGTTGATGTTGTGTGTTTATGCTCGTGCCCACAGTTGATCTGCTGTGAACAATGACTCTGGGGGGGGGGTATATCCGTTGCTGCAGCAACGGATATACACACCAAAACAAGTAGATACCGCAAAAAAACGGCGCTTCCCATTTCTGAAAGAAGCGCCGTTTTTCCAAGCTGAACTGCATTACGCATTTCTGCGGGTTTTCTCTTGAGGCTAACGATCAGCCCCGACGACGCAGTGCGTCGATACGCTCTTCCAGCGGCGGGTGGCTCATGAACATGCGCGCCAGGCCCTGCTTGATGCCACCGTTGATGCCAAAGGCACTCAGGGTGTCGGGCATGTGCACTGGCAGGCCTTGCTCGGCGCGCAGGCGTTGCAGGGCACCGATCATGGCGCTGGTGCCGGCCAGGCGTGCACCGGCGTCGTCGGCGCGGAACTCGCGTTTGCGCGAGAACCACATGACGATGGCGCTGGCGAGGATGCCCAGTACCAGCTCGGCGAAGATGGTCGCCACGTAGTAGGCGATGCCCTGGCCTTCTTCGTTCTTGAAGATCACCTTGTCGACGAAGTTGCCGATGATGCGGGCGAAGAACATCACGAAGGTGTTCACCACGCCCTGGATCAGTGCCAGGGTCACCATGTCGCCGTTGGCGACGTGGCCGATCTCGTGGGCCAGCACGGCCTTGACTTCATCTGGCGAGAACCGCTCGAGCAAACCCTGGCTGACGGCGACCAGTGCGTCGTTCTTGTTCCAGCCGGTGGCGAAGGCGTTGGCTTCGTAGGCTGGGAAGATACCGACTTCCGGCATCTTGATACCGGCTTCGCGGGACAATTGCTCGACGGTTTGCAGCAGCCATTGTTCGTGGCGAGTGCGCGGCTGGCTGATGATCTGGGTGCTGGTGCTCATCTTCGCCATCCACTTGGAGATGAACAGCGAGAACAGGGAACCGGCGAAACCGAACACCGCACAGAAAATCAGCAGCTGATTGAGGTTGAGGTCAACCCCATTGGCCGCCATGAACCCGTTGAAGCCGAAGAGGCTCAGGGTGATGCTGGCAATCAGCACGACCGCCAGGTTGGTGGCCAAGAACAGCAGGATGCGCATCATGGTTGTGAAAATCTCCTCATGCTAAAGATGTAGCGTTATGCGGGGTATATAAGGTGCTGCCGCAGGCTATTCAACTCACCGACTATTTCAAACTGTGTCCTACAAGCGTCCTAAATGTTTGAAAGACTTTTCTGAAAGTGACTAGGGAAAAGAAATACGGCGTTTGCCCCCCGTGAACGTTGAGCCGAGGTGCTCGTCGGCTGTCCAGCGCCCTAGTGTAGAAGGCCTTGTGGAGTCGACAGAACGGATATGTTGCTGAATCAAACAGCGTGCGAGGCGAGGACTCCGCGCACGCTGTCTGGTTTATTGACGGTAGGACTTGAGGAAGTTGCCGATCCGGCCGATGGCCTGGTCGAGGTCATCGACCCGCGGCAGGGTCACGACGCGGAAGTGATCCGGCCACGGCCAGTTGAACGCCGTACCCTGGACCACCAGCAGCTTCTCGGACAGCAGCAGGTCGAGGACGAATTTTTCATCGTTGTGGATCGGGCAGACCTTCGGGTCGATCCGCGGGAAGGCGTACAGCGCGCCCATCGGCTTGACGCAACTGACACCGGGAATGTCGTTGAGCAGTTCCCAGGTGCGATTTCGCTGTTCCAGCAGCCGGCCCTGGGGCAGGATCAGGTCGTTGATGCTCTGGTAGCCGCCCAGCGCCGTCTGGATCGCATGCTGGCTCGGCACGTTGGCACACAGGCGCATGTTGGCCAGCATATCGATGCCCTCTATGTAGCTCTGGGCGTGATACTTGGGGCCGGAAATGACGACCCAGCCTGAGCGGAAACCCGCTACCCGATAGGATTTTGACAGGCCGTTGAAGGTCAGGCACAGCAGGTCCGGTGCCAGGGATGCAGTGCAGATGTGCACGGCGTCATCGTAGAGGATCTTGTCGTAGATCTCGTCGGAGAACACCACCAGGTTGTGCTGGCGGGCCAGTTCCAACATGCCCAGCAGCACTTCCCTGGAGTATACGGCGCCAGTCGGGTTGTTCGGGTTGATGATCACCAGCGCCTTGGTATTGGGCGTGATCTTGGCCTTGATGTCCGCCAGGTCAGGGAACCAGTTGGCCTGTTCGTCGCACAGGTAATGCACCGGGTTGCCACCGGACAGGCTCACGGCAGCGGTCCACAGCGGATAGTCCGGCGCCGGTACCAGCACTTCATCGCCGTTGTTGAGCAGGGCCTGCATCGACATCACGATCAGCTCGGACACGCCGTTACCCAGGTAGATGTCCTCGATGCCGACGCCTTCGACCTGTTTCTGCTGGTAGTACTGCATCACGGCCTTGCGGGCACTGAACAGGCCCTTGGAGTCGCTGTAGCCCTGGGCGGTCGGCAGGTTGCGGATGACGTCCTGGAGGATTTCATCGGGCGCTTCGAAACCAAAGGGGGCCGGGTTGCCGATGTTCAGCTTGAGGATGCGATGGCCTTCCTCTTCCAGGCGTTTGGCGTGCTTGAGCACCGGGCCGCGAATGTCGTAGCAGACGTTGGCGAGCTTGTTCGATTTGCTGACCTGCATGGCGATGTGTTCCCGAAAATGAACGATCCAGGCGGCGTATGAACTACCGTACTGGGAATCCTGCGTCTGTGCCCAGGCCTGACGCGGTATAAGGCGCCACAATCCGTTTGAATGCGCATGACGTGACTGCCAGACTGGCGCCTGACGAGGCGCAATCATACGTGCCGCCCGATCTGCGGAAAAGCGTCGGATCGGGCTTTTTCAATTGCCGAGGTAGGACGATGGAAAAGTTGGAAAAAACCCTTGAACAATGGCGCTCGATGCTTGACCCGGAGCAGTACAACGTTTGTCGGCTCAAGGGCACCGAGCGGCCATTCTCCGGTAAATACAACGCCACCAAGACCGACGGTGTGTACCACTGCATCTGCTGCAACGAGCCGTTGTTCGATTCCAAGACCAAATTCGATTCCGGTTGTGGCTGGCCGAGTTTCTACGCGCCGATCGAGGGCAGCGCGGTGGTGGAGGTGCGGGACGTCAGCCACGGCATGATTCGCACCGAGGTGGTCTGCGCCAAATGCGACGCCCACCTGGGCCACGTCTTCCCCGACGGCCCACCGCCCACGGGTTTGCGGTACTGCATCAACTCGGTGTGCCTGGATCTGGTCCCCCGAGAATAATTCGGTGGAGCAAAGCTTGTTCGCGAAACAGGGCGTCTCGATTTCTGAACGACCGTATCGCCTTTATCGCGGGCAAGCCTTGCTCCCACAGTCTGCGGAGTGGGTAATTCGGATAATTAAATTGCATGCAATTTAATTGCTTACTATCTTAACCCGCCTGTCCTATAACTTTTCGGAGCCTTGCCATGAGCGACAACCTGCTGAGCATCCCGTGCACCACCATCAAGGGTGAGCAAAAGACCCTCGCCGATTTTGCCGGCAAGGCCGTGCTGGTGGTCAACACGGCCAGCCAGTGCGGGTTCACCCCGCAGTACAAGGGGCTTGAGGCGCTGTGGCAGACCTACAAGGACCAGGGCCTGGTGGTGTTGGGCTTTCCCTGCAATCAGTTCGGCAAGCAGGAGCCGGGCAACGAGGGGGCGATCACCGAATTCTGCGAACTGAACTTCGGCGTGAGTTTTCCGCTGTTCAAGAAAATCGAGGTCAACGGCGCCAACGCCCATCCGCTGTTCGTCCAGCTTAAGCAGCGGGCGCCCGGCGTGCTGGGGTCCAAAGGCATCAAGTGGAACTTCACCAAGTTCCTGATCGGCAAGGATGGTCAGGTGGTCAAGCGTTTTGCCCCGACCACCAAGCCCCAGGACCTGACCGGTGAGATCGAAGCACTGCTCAAATGAATGACCTGTCAGTCGATTCGCTGAAGCTCGACAGCCAGTTGTGCTTCAAGCTGTACGCTGCTTCGCGTGCAGTGATCCGTGGCTACAAGCCAATGCTCGATCAACTTGGCCTGACCTATCCGCAATACCTGGCGATGCTGGTGTTGTGGGAATGGCAGGACACGGCCCCGCCACAGCCGACGGTCAAGGCCCTGGGTGAGCGTTTGTTGCTGGATTCCGGCACGCTGACGCCGCTGCTCAAGCGCCTGGAGCAACTGGACCTGGTCCAGCGCCAGCGTTCGGCCCGGGACGAGCGAGAGATGCACTTGAGCCTAACGGCTGCCGGGCGAGCCTTGCGTGAGCAGGTTGGCCCGCTCAAGGCTCGCCTGTTGTGTGACAGTGGTATCGACCTGGACCGCCTGGGCGCGTTGCGAGACGGCCTCGATCACCTGCTGGGCCAGATCAAAGCGCTGACGTAGTCGGCACCCACTGGTCCAGCACGGCTGCCAGTTCTTCGCGGCGGAACGGCTTGGACAGGTAATCGTTCATGCCGGCCGCGCGGCAGCGCTCGCGTTCTTCAGGCATCGCGTTGGCCGTCAGGGCAACGATCGGCAGGTCCGACCAGCGCCCGCTGCGGCGGATCTGCCGGCTGGCTTCGTAACCGTCCATCACCGGCATGTTGCAGTCCATCAACACCAGGTCGAACACTCGCTGTTCCAGTTGATCCAGCGCTTCGACGCCGTGGGCGGCGACGCTGACTTCGCAGCCCAGCTTCACCAGCATGCCCTTGGCCACCAGTTGGTTGACCGGATTGTCCTCCACCAGCAGCACCCGTCCACGCCTGGCTGGCGTCAGGGTTTCGATCTGTGCGTCATTGATGGTGGTGGCCTCGCTTTGCATGGCGCGCCGCAGAATCTGGTACAGCGCATGGCGTGCCAGCGGTCGGGCCTGTTGTATCAGCGGGGCGAGGGCGGCGGCTTCTTCGCTGGGCATGAAACTGCCATAGGCGGTCACCAGCAGGATCGGCGCATCAAAGGTCGGCCGCAGGTTGAACAGGCATTCCGGGCAGTCCGTGATCAGCACGTCAGGCTTGAGGCCCAGCAACCCGTCATCGATGGAGCGCTGCACATAATCCAGTCCCCACCCCGGCAACAGCATGCCGAGCAACTCGGCCAGGCCGCTGCTGCTGGCGGTGATGGCGACGACGTTGCCGCGCAACGGTTCGACCGGCGTTGCCGGGAGATGGCAGGGCAGGGGCAGGTCGGCACAGAACTGACTGCCAAAGCCGGCTTCGGAGCTGATGGTCAACCGGCCCTGCATGGCTTCGCAGAGGTTGTAAGTCAGTGCCAGGCCCAGCCCGGTGCCGCCAAACTGGCGGGTAATCCCGGCGCCGGCCTGGGTGAACGGTTGCAGGATTCTTGCCTGGGCTTCCTGGGGAATGCCGATGCCTGTGTCGCAGACCTCGATGCGCACGCCGCCTTCGTAATGACTCAACTTTACGTCAACCCGGCCGAAGCGCGTGAACTTCAATGCGTTGGACAACAGGTTACTGACGATCTGGCGCACCCGGGTCGGGTCGCCGAGTACCTGCGCCGGAAACTGCGGGTCGATCAGGCAGGCCAGTTCGACGCTGGGGGCCGCATTCTGGGAAAGCAGGTTGGCGGTATCCTCCACCAGGGAGCCGAGGTCGAACGGGATGCGTTCGAGCTCCAGTTGACCGGCGTCGAATTTCGACAGGTCGAGAATGTCGTTGAGCAGTTCGACCAATACCTTGCCCGAGTCATGGGCAATCGATAGCTGCTGCTGTTGTTCGGCCGTCAGGGGGCCGTCCAGGGACAGGGCGATCATGCCCAGCAGGCCGTTGAGCGGTGTGCGGATCTCGTGGCTCATGTTGGCGAGGAACGCAGAGCGGGCCTCGGCCATGTCCAGGGCCGTGCGCCGGGCCACTTCCAGTTCCTCGTTGGACTGGCTGAGGCGGGCATTGATGGCCTTGAGTTCGGCGGTGCGTGCCGAGACGATGTTCTCCAGTTGCGCCAGGTATTCGGTGAGGCGATTTTCGGCCGTGCGCCGCTGCTGGATTTCGGTGGAGATATTTTCGAATTGTTGGTTGGCGACGGAGACCAGTACGCCGATTTCATCGGACTGGTGGCCGCTGGGGCATTCCAGGCGGCTCTGTTCGCCGCTGCTCGGATCGCGGCTGCTCAGTTCGCGAATGACCCGCACCAGGGGCTTGGTCAGCATCACGTAGAACAGTGCCAGCAGCAGGCCGGTGAGGATCAGGCTGCGGGCGAAGCCGTTGAGCAAGGTGACCTCGGCACGGCGCAAAAAACGACTGCCGAACGCATAGGTGTCGACGTCCAGTCGCAATATGCCCAGGGACTCGGCGGGCAGGTGGTCCAGATAGAGCCGGTCCTCGAACTGACGCTGGGCACCGAACAGGAAGTCGCTGATGAACCGGTAGCTGCTTTGCAGCTCTGGCCGCTTGACGCTGGCCAGCACGATATTGTTGTTGTCGATCAACTCGGCCCCAATGATGGCGGGTGAGCGCAACAGGCCCATGGACAGCTCCTGGGCGAGTTCGGCGTCGATGTTGTAGGCGATGCGCGAGGCCGGGTTGTGGCTGATTTCCAGCAGCGAGAGGATTTCACGGTTGATCGATGCGTCTTCGCTGGCATAATCGATGCCGATCTGCATCAGGCTGAGCAAAGTGCCCAACACAAAGCCCACCAGGACGGTCAGGCGGGCCTGCTTGTAGGAAAGCCGTTGGGTGAATCTGATGTCCATTGAGTGATGAACCACTTACGTTTCCCTTCGCCGGTCAAGCATAGCTGATCATCTCTGAAGTCCGGTGTAGCCGGTGTGTATTGTGTGAAGTAGACCCGCCATTGGATACGGCGTTTCGTTGCTGTAGCGCCATCATTACTGTGAACCTGTCCGAGGAGAAGACGTGGACTCGCGATTGAATGCTTTTCTTGAGCGTGCCGATGCCGTGCTGGCCCGGATCGAGCCTTTGCTGCCGGCGCCACGGCCCGCCATCGATTGGACCCAGACCCTGGCCGCCCGCTGGCAGCGTGACGGCCGTAGCGGCTACCTGCTGCCGCTGCAGGTCAGCCTCGACATGCGCCTGTCGGACCTGATCGGCGTGGACCGCCAGGTCGAACAACTGGGCCGCAACACCCGGCAATTCATCGATGGCATGCCCGCCAACCATGCCTTGCTCTGGGGCTCGCGTGGTACCGGCAAGTCGTCCCTGGTACGCGCCCTGTTGGCTGAACATGCCCCACATGGCCTGCGCTTGATCGAGATCGAACGCGATCACCTGGCCGATCTGCCCCGGGTGGTCGAGCAGGTTGCGAAACTGCCCCAGCGCTTCGTGTTGTTCTGCGATGACTTGTCGTTCGAATCCGGCGAAGGCGATTACCGCGTGCTCAAGAGCGTGTTGGATGGATCGCTGGAGCAGGCGCCGGACAACGTGCTGCTGTATGCCACTTCCAACCGTCGTCACTTGGTGCCGGAAAAGGAAAGCGACAACGAGAATTGGAAACGAGTCGACGGCGAACTTCACCCCAGCGAAGCGGTAGAGGACAAGATCGCCTTGTCCGACCGATTTGGCCTGTGGCTGTCGTTTTATCCGTTTACCCAGGAGCATTTCCTCAACGTGGTGGAACATTGGATCGGCGAACTGGCGGCCAAGGCCGGGTTGGCCTGGCAGCGCGACGAAGCGCTGGATGTGCTGGCGGTACGCTGGGCAACCGGCCGCGGCAACCGCAACGGACGTTGCGCCTATCAGTTTGCCCGTTATTGGGTAGGCCTTAAATTGTTGGAGCACAAGGCATGATCGATTTGAATGGCAGCGGAGTCGGCCTTGACGGCTACGCGTTGTTATCGGCACAGCTGGAATCCTTGCTGGCCGATGAGCGTGACTTCATCGCCAACGCCGCGCAGTTCTCGGCTTTGCTGTCCAGTCAATTGGACGACCTGAACTGGGCCGGCTTTTACCTCAATCGCAACGAAGAGCTGGTCCTGGGACCGTTCCAGGGCCAGATCGCCTGCGTGCGGATCCCCTTTGGCCGCGGCGTATGCGGTACGGCGGCCGCGACTCGGCAGACCCAGCGCGTCGAAGACGTCCATGCCTTCGCCGGGCACATCGCCTGCGACAGCGCGTCGAACAGCGAGCTGGTGGTGCCGCTGGTCAAGGATGGGCGCCTGATCGGCGTGCTCGACCTGGACAGTCCGAAACTGGCGCGTTTTACCGAACATGATCAAGCCGGCATCGAGCAGTTGGCCGCGATATTCCTGCGCCTGACGGATTGCTGACAGCGTCCTGTAGGAGCTGGCGAAGCCTGCGATCTTTTGATCTTTCGCTTGAGATTCAATTTGATCTTTCGCTTGAGATTCAATTTGATTTTTCGCTTGAGATTCAATCGGCAGTGGAAAGATCGCAGCCTCGCTTCGCTCGGCAGCTCCTACAGCAGCTCCTACAGCAGCGTCTACAGGGATAGTTGTCATGCTTTCAGCCCTGCCTTGACCAGCAGGCTGTGGGGATCGACTTCATCGATCTGGTGCGGGTCGAGGAACTGGTTGGCGTAGCTCAGGTAGATCTTTTCATCGATGAACAGCGCGAACAGCTCGGGATCGATATGGGCGTCACGGCACATGGTGGCCATGATGCCCAGGGCCTCGCTCAGTTTCTTCGCTTTCTTGTAGGGGCGGTCGGCTGCTGTCAGCGCTTCGAAGATGTCGGCAATGGCCATCATGCGCGCCGGCAGGCTCATCTCTTCGCGTTTGAGGCGCTTGGGATAACCACTGCCGTCCATCTTCTCGTGATGACCACCAGCGATCTCCGCGACGTTGTCCAGGTGACTGGGGAAAGGCAACTGGCTGAGCATCAGGATCGTCTGCACCATGTGATGGTTGATGACGTAACGCTCCTCGCGGGTCAGCGTGCCCCGGGGGATGCTCAGGTTGTAAAGCTCGCCGCGATTGTATTTCCAGGCCGGTACATCGAGCTGGAAGCCCCACGGGTTGTCCGCCGGGATCAGTTCGGCATCGTGGCGCTCGAGCAGGTGCTCGGGCTTGTCTGCCAACAGCGGTTCAGTGACCGGTAGGGTCGGTTTGGGCGTGCGACCCTGGCGACGGTTCTCTTCCCAGGAAACCCCCAGACGATCATCGAGGGTCCGGGTCCACGGGCGTTGGGCGATCTGTTGCAGGCGTTGCAGATCGGCCTCGGCCATGGCTTCGGAGCCCAGGTTGCAGCGGGCGACGAAAGCAAAGTCGTCATCCAGGGCCGTCAGTGTCGCGTCGCGCCGCTGCGCCAGGGATGACGGCTCGCCGCCGCTGGCCACGGCCTGCCAGTAATCGACCCAGGCGTCGCGCTTGAGCACCTCGAAGCGGGTACGTATCTCATGGATCCGGTCGTTCAGGGTTTCCAATTTGGTGGCTTTATCGACCACGTATTCGGGGGTGGTGACCTTGCCGCAATCGTGCAGCCAGGCGGCGATGTGCAGGGCTTCCCATTCATCCTCCGTTGGCCGATAGGCGTCGAATGCCGGTGCCTGGCTGGCAGCGGCGGCCTGGGCGAGCATCAGGGTCAGGACCGGCACCCGCTGGCAATGGCCGCCGGTGTAGGGGCTCTTGGCATCGATCGCGCCGGCCAGCAATTGGATGAAGGCGTCCAGCAACTGCTTTTGCCTGGCTTGCAGACGCTGGCCCTCGATGCTCACGGCGGCGACACCGGACACGGCCTGCAGGAAGGCGATGCGGTCGGGCTGCAGTTTTTCCAGATCCGCTTCGGTGCCGCTGTCGGTGATCAGCAGGACCAGTACGCCGACGGTTTCCTGGTGGCGATTGCGCAGGCGAATACCGATCAAGTGGACCCGCGGCGAGTCCAGTGCCTGCAGGACGCCCTGCAGATCGCCGGCCTGCTCGAAGCCCAGGGAAGCCACGAGGTTGTCCGAGGTGGCCAGTTGCTGGAGCCATTGCGGGCTGTCGCCAGTCTGGAGCTCATGAGTGCGCAGCTTGAAGGCGTCGAGGTCCCTGGGCGTTCCATCGATTACCAGCCCATACGGCTTGACCCGATTGTCGTCGTTCTCGCGCAGGTAGATCAGGCCGGCCTGGGCCTGGCCGATCTTCACGGTTTCAAATAACACCCGCTCCAGCAACGGGGCGAAGCGGGTTTCGGCGCGCAGGCTGGCGGTGATTTCAAAGAAACTCGCCAAGGTCTCTTTCATGCGCGCCATCGATACGCTCAACTGGTCGACCTCCAGTACCGGGGAGCGACGGGACACCGGGTAGTTGAAGTCAAAGCTGCGAATGGCATCGGCCTCCTGCACCAGTTCGCGCAAAGGCTTGACCAGGATCCGGGACGTCAGCCAACCCAGGGGCAGGCACAGCAGCAGGGTGGCGAGGGTGATGAGCGCGCCTTGCCAGCGCATGCGATAGGCATTGTCCAGCAGCTCATCTTCAGGGACCAGCAACGCCAGTTCCAGGCCCTGGGGCCCGCCTTCCTGCATGTGGCTGCGAGAAACGATCCACTGGCGTCCAGCCGCTTCCAGGCGCGTGGTGTCGGTGTTGTCGTCGAGCGCGGCGGCGATGGCCGGGCTGAGGTCGCGGGCCTTGATCAGGCGTGCCGACTGGGCGTCGGCGAGCAGCCGGCTGCTGTCGGGATAGCCCACTGCGTTGCCCGTGGGATCGAGCAGGACGATTTCGGTGCCGGTGGTCACCTTGTGCTTGGCCAGGGTCTGGGACAGGGCCGCCAGGGTCAGGTCGGCGCCGATGACAGCCTGCTCGCCACTGCGTCGGGCGAGGGTGGTGCCGACGTTATGGGTGGAGAAAAAAACGTAGGGCTCGGTGGTGATCTGTTCGGTGCTGTCGGCGGCGCTGCGAAACCAGCTGCGGCTGCGCGGATCGTAGGTCTCGTCGGCAATGTCCCGGCGCCCGATGAGCGTCAGCGTCTCGTCGTAGAACAGCGATTGGGAATGAACCGGGCCTTGCTCGGTGGCCCGCTCAACCGTCCAGACCTGATAGGCCGCCTCGGTCGGTGCTTGCAGGGCGGCTTTCAGGGCTGCGGTGCGCAATGGCCGGACCATCAGGAAGTTGCCGTGATGATCGCCCAGGTACAACGACGCCAGGTTCGGGTTGTCCCGCAGTGCCTGGCTGAAGGGCACGAGCAGGGCCAGGCGTTGCGCCATCTGGGGCGTGCGCGTCGCTGGATAGTCGGCCAGCAGGCTCAACAGGTGGCGGATGGGTTCGTAGGTGTCGTACAGATCCAGGCGCACATCCTGTTCAATACGATTGAACAGTTTTTCACTGCTGGACAGGATGATCTGCGTGGTTTGCCGGTAATTGAAAATCCCCAGCACCACCCCGGTCAGCAACAGAAGCAGGGTAAACATCACGCTGATGTGGACGTGCAGGGGAAACCGGCGTTTTTCCGGACGCGGTGCGCTGGGCATTGCAGTCACTCCAAGTGTCAGGGGGCGTTCTCGATGGGTGTTGCCGCGTGCAGGGAAAACCGCTCGAGAACCCTCCCAGGTACGCACTGCTGAGCGAATAGCATAGTAAACGCTGGATTATTTTGCCTTGGCGATCTCCGTTTCGAGGGCCCGCTCCAGTTCGCGCATGGCGCGGTCGAGAGCGTCGATGCAATCTTTGATTCGCTCAGGTGCCTGCGGCTGGTGACAAGCGTGCTCCAACGCCTCGCACCGCTGGATCAGCGCGGTCGCCTGGACGATGCGGGCGACGCCTTTTATCTTGTGCGCCATTTCGCTCAGCGCTTGCCGGTTTGCGCCGTGGGCAACGTCGAGCAACTCCTGGCGGTCCGAGCGGCTGCTGCTGAGTAATTCAGCCAGCAGGCGCCGGTTGGACGAAGGGTCGCCGCCGGTCAACGCCTGCAGGCTTTGGACGCTGAAAACCGCCGGGCGGCCGGTGGGTTTGACGGTCTTGATCCATTGGCTCAAGGCGCTCAGGCTGATGGGCTTGAACAGGCAGTCATCCATCCCAGCATCCTGGCAGCGTTGTTTTTCCTCCGGTTGTGCATTGGCGGTAAACCCCAGGAGGGTACAAGGTGGCCGTTGCTGCTCGGACTCGTCGCGACGAATCGAGCGGGCCAGTTCGTAGCCGCTCATGATGGGCATGTTGCAATCGGCGATGACCAGATCGAAGTGGTTTTTTTGCCAGACCTCGAGCCCGTGGGCACCATCGTGGGCGACCTGGTAATGATGGCCCAGGTATTCCAATTGCTGCGACATCAACAGGCGGTTGGCGGGATGATCGTCCACGATCAGGACGTTCAGGGTGGACTGGGCCGTTTCGATGACCGGTTCAGGTGAGGGGCTGACCGGCGCTGTCGACAGGACGGTCAGTTGCAGGCGGACCTGGACCTGGGTGCCGACGCCAGGTTGGCTGCTCATGTGCAGGCTGCCGCCCATCGCTTGGCACAGGTTGCGACTGATCACCAGCCCCAACCCCGCGCCGTTGCGGGCCACCCGGCTGGTGTTATCGACCTGGGCAAAAGGCTCGAACAAACGTTGCAGGTCCGCAGGGCCAATACCGATGCCGCTGTCGTTGACCTCCAGGTGCATTTGCAGGACGTGGTCCCGGTCGGCTGGAGACAGCCGGACCTTGATCACGACCTGGCCCTGCTCGGTAAATTTGAGGGCATTGCTGATCAGGTTCGACAGCACCTGTTTGAATCGCAACGGGTCCATCAACACGTCAGGGCTGCCCTCGGCATCATCGAACTGCAAGGACAACGCCAGGTTTTTCTGCCGGGCCACGCCCTCGAATACCCGTATGACCGATTGCAACAGGGCCCTGAGATCGACTCGTTCGGGGGCCAGGCTCAGATGGCCGGATTCGATGCGGGCGATGTCCAGGATGTCGCCAATCAGTTCGAGCATACCGGAGGCCGACTCGTACGCGACTTCAATGGTCGAGCGGTCCACGTGGCCTTTGTCAGCATGTTTCAGGGCCAGCTCCAGCATGCCGATCACCGCGTTCATGGGCGTACGGATTTCATGGCTCATGGTTGCCAGGAACGTGCTTTTGGCGCGGTTTGCGTCATCGGCCTGTTGCTTGGACGCGCGCAGTTCCTCGAACAGCTGGCGCCGTTCACTGATGTCGATCCAGCCGCCGATGATGCCTTGCACTTCGGCAGCGGAGTTTCGGTAGGGCAGGATCCAGTGATAGATCGTCAGCTTCCTGCCCCCGATGTGCAGGGGGCGATCCATGATCAGGGCGGTGCCTTCGGCCATGACACGTTGGTAATCTGCCTGGTACTCCTGCGCTTCGAAGGCGTTGCTCATGGAACCTGGCATCAGGTTCTTGCCAATGACGTCCTCGTGTTTTACGCCGAACGCTTGCAGGTAACTGTCGTTGCAGCTTTGCAGGATGCCGTTGCGATCCCTCACGTAGATGGGGTGGGGGGTGCCGTTGACCAGTGAATGCATGAATTCGAGCTGATCATTGAGGGCCAGTTCTGCCCGTTGACGTTGCCTGATCTGGCGCTGCATGTAGGCGTTCCACGCCAGGGAAAACAGCAGCAACAGGCCAACGCCCGCGACGATCTGGAGGAACAGGCGGTTATAAGTGCGCCAGGTGTGTTCCGAGGGTGAGACGTAACCGCGCCAGCGGTTGTTGATCACCCCCAGCTCGTCGGGGTCGATGCTGGTCAGGGCTTTGTCGAGGATGGCGTTCAACTCGGTGGCGTTTTTTGCCGTGGCCAGCGCGAACATGGCCTGTTGGGTGCCCACCGTGCTGCTGATTTGCAACCTGTCGCGCCACGCATAGGAAGAGATGAAATAGTTGGCCATCACCTGTGAGTTGACGCTGCCGTCGACTTGACCGTGGGCGAGCATTTCCACGGCGAGCAAGGGGCCGTCCGTTTCGATGATTCTAATGTCCGGGTACTGGCTGCGTAGCCATTCAATGACCGGGTTGCCTTTGGCGATTGCCAGGCTGGCGTGGCCGAACTGATCGAGTGTCGTGGGCGTGTCGGACTGTTTGCGGGTCAGCAGGACGAACGAGCTGTCGATGTAGGGGCGGCTGAACTTCAACTGGAGTTGTCGTTCACTGCTGGGCAAAAGTGCGGCGATCATGTCGGCTTGATCGTTCAGGACCGCAGTAATCATTTCGCTATCGTTCTGACGGCGCTGGATGTCCAGGCGCAGGCCGGTGCGCAGCCGGATCAGTTCCAGCAGGTCGGCACTTATGCCGCGAAAATCACCGTCCGCATCGAAGAAGGTGAACGGCGCGGAGGTTTCGTTCACCACCACCCGGACCACCGGATGCCTCGCCAGCCAGCGTTGCTCACGGTCGGTCAGTTGTATCCTGTGGTCCGTGAGGTACAAGTCGCTGCCTGCACTCCAGCGTTTGGAGATGGCGGCTTGCTCAGCAATGGAGACCTGGTTCAGCGTAGCGTTGATGACTTCCAACAGGCGGGTATCGCTACGTCGTACGGCGAAACCGAACCCATGGGATTCGTGTTTGCCAAAGTTGGCCATGCGGATATTGCTCAAATAGCCCTTGTTGATCATGTAGTGGGTGGAAAGGGTATCGCCGAGAAATACGTCGGCCTGGCCGAAGGCCACGGCGTTGATGGCATTCTGGTAGGACGGGTAGGTGGTGATGAGTGCCTTGGGGTAGAGTTTTTCAATTTCCCGTAGCGGCAGGTAGTGGTAGACCATGCTCAGCCGCAGCCCCTCGAGATCGTCAGTCAGGGATCGGCTTTCATTCGTTCGGGTGACGAGAACGGGTTGGTCCACTGCATAGGGCGTCGACAGCACAATGTCGGGGTTGCGGGCTTCGAAACCGTTGGCGGTGCCAAGCATATCGATTTGCCCATCCTTGAGTGCGGCGATGGCAGCCTCGCGGGAACCGAAGCGCAGCACTGTTATGGGCAGCCCCGTGGCCTTGGCGATGATGTTGGCATAATCGGCAGTCAGGCCTTCGTAGTCGCGTCCGCTGGTGGAGAGATCGAAGGGCGGGTAATCCGGGGCGGAAGTTCCCAGGACCAGCGCCTGCCGATCCTGTAGCCAGGCGCGGTGAACGCCATCCAGCTTGACCTCGGTATGGGCAACGGACGAACGGCCCAGCAGCGTATATCGCTCGGGCGCATCCGCTGCTGCCGTGAGCACTCCTGTATATAACGCTGCGCTGATCAGCAGCAGACATTCGATTATGCGTCTGAGCATCCTTTTTTCTCACACCAGCGCGTTGCGCTTCGCCATTTCAATCAGCTCGACCAGCGACTTGACCTTGAGTTTCTGCATCAGCCGTTTCTTATAAGTACTGACGGTCTTGTTGCTTAGAAACATCCCCTTGGCTATTTCCTTGTTGGTACGGCCTTGGGCAAAAAGTTGCAGCACCATCAGTTCCCGATCATTGACACTTTTGAAAAGGTCCAGCTCGATACTGCGTGGGTCATCCGGGCGTACCGGATTCAACGCCTGGCTGGGAAAATAGTTATAGCCGGACAATACCGCTTTGATTGCGCTGACAAGTTCGCTGAGGTCTTCCTGTTTACACACGTAACCAGAGGCCCCGGACTGCATGCATCGAATGCCGAAAAGCGTCGGCGACTGGGCCGTGAGCACCAGCGTCTTGAGCGGAGTGGTCATGGCGTTGAAACGCGAGAGGATTTCCAGGCCGTCGAGTTTGGGAATGCTGATGTCCAGGATAACCAGGTCTGGCATGCATTCGCGCACCATTTGCATCGCATCGACGCCGTTGTCAGTTTCTCCTACGACCTTGTACCCCTCATGTTCCAGAAGCATGCGAACGGCAAGGCGGATAACCGGATGATCGTCGACAATGAAAACGGAGTTCATGAATAAATTACCCTGCGAACTTGAATAAAGCGCGCACCTTAGCCCACTTGCAACCAGGGCCGTACGAAGAGACAGGCATGCAACTTCAATTTCAGAAGTTTCCTACAAAAAAAGAGGCAAGATATTACGATGTAATCGGGTTTTTAGTAGGCGGATGAAATAGGACGGGAGGATTGCTGACCGTTTGTGAAAGGATATTTCTTGCGGTGGATGTTTATGCAAACAAGTGGGTCGGTGTGTTGTTCAATATTGCGTGCAAGTTTCACGGTGGGAAACTTGCACGCTGAACCTTGTGGGAGCGGGCTTGTTCGCGAAGGCGCAGCTTCTTCAACATCGCCGCAGCCTGACCCGCCGCTTTCGCGAGCAAGCCCGCACAGGTTTCTGCCTGGCAGATCCCACATCGCTCATTGGCGCGTGCGGCCGGTCATCTCCTGGGCCATTTCGCTGGCGTAGCTGTCAGTCATCCCGGCGATGAAATCAATCATTCGCAGGAAAGCGCCATGCAAAGGACCGTTGGGATCCGGCGCGTTGTTCCCCAGCAAGTCGAGAATGCGGCGATTCTTGAACGAAGGCGTGCGGCCACCGTGCTGTTCGAGGGCGGCTCCGCAAAAACCGTTGAGCAGGATTTCCAGGGTGGTGTAGGCACCGATTTCATGCAAGGTCTTGCGCTTGTCCTGGAAAATTTTCCGGCGCGCCATGTCCTTGGCATTCAACACACAGCGTTTTGCCGGGCCGTGCATATGCTCCACCAGATCCCCGGGCAATGTGCCGGCAAGCAATGCTTCCTGCTGTTCAACAAACGCCCGGGCGGCGGCGTTGGTCAGGTGTTCGATGGCCTTGCCGCGCAGGATTGCCAGTTTGCGCCGTCGCGAGTCCAGCGGCCCCAACTGCCGGTAAGTGTCCGGAAGATCGTCGCCCACCAGGTCCAGGAGCAGCGACTCCACCTGGGGGTATTCCAGGAGATCCATCTCCACGCCATCTTCCAGGTCGATCAGTGCGTAGCAGATGTCATCGGCGGCTTCCATCAGGTACACCAAGGGATGCCTGGCCCAGCGTTGATCCTCGATCTGTGGCAAACCGAGCTTGTGGGCGATCTGCTCCAACAGCGGCAGTTCGCTCTGGTAGCAACCGAACTTGTGCTTCTTGTAGCCCAGCGAGTCCGCGTGGCGGGCGGTCCAGGGGTATTTCAGATAGGTGCCGAGGGTGGCATAGGTCAGCCGCGTCCCGCCGTCGAACTGATGGTATTCAAGCTGGGTGAGGACGCGGAATCCTTGGGCGTTGCCTTCGAAATTGAGGAAGTCGTTGCGCTCGGCTTCGCTCATTGCATCAAGCCAACCTCGGCCGGCGGCCTGCTGGAACCAATAGCGGATAGCATCCTCGCCCGAGTGACCGAACGGCGGGTTGCCAATGTCGTGGGCCAGGCAGGCCGATTGCACCACCATGCCCAGGTCGCTTGGTTCACACCAGTCAGGCAGGGCGTTGCGGATGGTTTCTCCCACGCGCATACCCAAGGAACGCCCGACGCAGCTGACTTCCAGCGAATGGGTCAGGCGCGTATGGATGTGGTCGTTGCTGGAAACCGGATGCACTTGTGTCTTGCGTCCGAGGCGGCGGAAGGCGCCGGAAAAGATGATCCGGTCGTGGTCCTTGTGGAACGGACTGCGGCCCAGCTCTTGCGGACTGTGCAGCGGTTTTCCGAGGCGTTCGCGAGTCAGCAGGGTGTGCCAATCCAAGGCTGGTTGCTCCGTTTGATGATGTCGATGCCCTAGCTTCCCGGTTCGTGGGTTGCCCTGCAAGGCTTATGGAGGTAGGAGATTGCGATCTTTTCTTTCGCTCACGATTCAATTGGTTGGGACAAGATCGCAGCCTCGTTGCACTCGACAGCTCCTACACAGCTCCTACACAGCTACTGCGATGCAGGCCCGCGGGGGGCAGGCTCTCAAGGTTTGCGCACGCTGTTGGCCAACTTGATCAATGGTAGCAATGTCGTTGCCAGGCGGATCAGGCCAGTCAAGCCACCGCCGCCACCCGTGCGGGTCCGTTTGCCGGTGAGGAAACCGAGCAGCGACACCGCCGCCACGCCCCACAGTGGCGCGTGCTTGATGCCGAAGCCTTCGTGCCAGCTTTGCGTCAAGCCGCGCACCCGTTGCAAGGGCTGCAGCAACTGGCGCGTTTCCTGACGAATTTCCTGGCGGTGCATTTCCATGCGCAGGCGCACCAGCGCCTTGCGCATTTCCTGTCGGGTTCGGGCTTGAGGGATATCAGGCAGGCTCATGGCAGCAGGCGCTCCCGGTCGTTGGCCAGTTCTTCGAGGGTGGCGTTGAAAGGGGAGGACTCGTCGTAGATCGCTGCCTTGAGCCGAAGGCCGCAGAACAGCGCCGCCAGCAGATAGAACAGGCACAGGCCGATGATGCCCGCCAGACGATAGGTGTCCCATACCAGGATCAGTACCAGTGCCGAAAGCCCGACCAACAGCAGCAAGCCGAACACCAGCGCAAGGCCTGCGAACAGCAGGAGGCTGACGGTACGTGCCTTCTGTTCCTGCAACTCCATGCCGAACAATTCGACGTGGCTATGCAGCAAACCAAGAAACGCCGCGCCCAGGCGGCGTGCAGTAGGTTGCGTGCCCTCTTCGGACGAGCCGGATTCATTGATACCCATCATCAGCGCCGTGTCGCCAGCAGACCAATCAGAAAACCAACGCCGGCGGCAATGCCCACGGATTGCCAAGGGTTGGCCTGTACATATTCCTCGGTGGCGACCACCGCAGCCTGGCCACGTTCGCGCATGGAATCTTCCGTCAGCTTGAGCGTTTCGCGGGCGCGCAGGAGGGTTTCGTGAATCTGGCTGCGCAGTGCATCGGCCTGGTCGCCTGCCAGCGTCGCGGTGTGATCGAGCAAGCGTTCCGTGTCGCTGACCAGCGTCTGGAAGTCTTCGATCAGGATCTCTTGAGCTGTCTTTGCCTGGGTTCTGGCCATCGGTGGATCTCCGTAAGTGACGTCTGAGACGTTCGAGTATGAGCCTTGCTGGAAGGTTCAGTACAAGTGACTGGTACAACTTTTGCTCAGGCTTTTGCCATGTACTGGTGCATCAGCTTGCGCCAGTGCGCTGAAGCTGGGCGAAAGCCCGAAAAACCTTGACCCAAATAATTAAAAACCGCGAAGCACCTCCAAGCGGGATTTCGTTTTGACCGTTCTTGCGCACCAAAGCGGTTCATCGGCCTGTGTCCGGCCAATGAGTCGTTTCAACTTGGTGCGTTCGCGAGGCAAGCGAACCGGTTTGGTGCTTTTTTCAACTTTTTCAGGTCTGCCAATACCATGGAAAATATGCAAAGTGCCGTGGACAGTCTGGTCCACAGCTCCAACACGCTGTTCATCCTGCTCGGCGCAGTCATGGTCCTGGCCATGCATGCCGGCTTTGCGTTTCTTGAAGTGGGAACGGTCCGGCAAAAGAATCAGGTCAATGCGCTGTCGAAAATCCTCAGCGATTTTGCTGTCTCGACCCTGGCCTATTTCTTTATAGGCTATTGGATTGCCTACGGTGTGACCTTTCTGCAACCGGCGGCGGTGCTCAGCGCCGATCACGGATACAGCCTGGTGAAGTTCTTCTTCCTGCTGACCTTTGCCGCCGCGATCCCGGCCATCATTTCCGGTGGTATTGCCGAACGTGCGCGGTTCGCACCGCAGTTGTGCGCCACGGTGCTGATCGTGGCGTTTGTCTATCCATTTTTCGAAGGCGTGGTCTGGAACGGTAATTTTGGCCTGCAGGCCTGGTTGCAAGCCCAATTTGGCGCCAGTTTCCATGACTTCGCCGGCTCCGTGGTGGTGCATGCCATGGGCGGCTGGCTGGCGCTGGCTGCCGTACTCTTGCTCGGCCCGCGTAACGGCCGCTACCGGGACGGACGCCTGGTGGCGTTCGCGCCCTCGAGCATTCCGTTCCTGGCCCTGGGTTCGTGGATCCTGATTGTCGGCTGGTTCGGCTTCAACGTGATGAGTGCCCAGACCTTGCCCGGGGTGAGCGGCCTGGTAGCGGTCAATTCGTTGATGGCCATGGTGGGCGGTACCGTGGCGGCATTGATTGTCGGACGCAATGACCCGGGCTTCCTGCATAACGGCCCGCTGGCCGGGTTGGTGGCGGTCTGTGCCGGTTCCGACCTGATGCACCCGGTCGGTGCCCTGGCCACCGGTGCCATTGCTGGTGCCTTGTTTGTCTGGTGCTTCACGGCGGCCCAGGGCAAGTGGAAGATCGACGATGTGCTCGGCGTCTGGCCGTTGCACGGGCTGTGCGGGGTCTGGGGCGGCGTTGCCTGTGGCATCTTTGGGCAGAATGCCTTGGGCGGCCTGGGTGGGGTCAGCCTGATCAGCCAGTTGATCGGCACGGCGCTGGGCGTTGTCGTCGCCCTGGCCGGCGGGTTTGCGGTCTATGGCGTGATCAAGGCCGTGCTGGGGCTGCGCCTGACCCAGGAAGAAGAGTATTACGGCGCCGACCTGTCGATTCACAAGATCGGCGCGGTCAGCCAGGACTGAGCGTCGCACTAAGGCTCCTTGTCCTGGTTGCCAGGATAAAACCCATGGAGCAGGCGATAGCGGTCGTGACGGACCTGATCCACATGATGCCGGACCTGCTGTTCGGGCAGGCCGAGCATGATCAGGGCGTGGGAGGCCAGCATCAGGCTCGACTCCAGCAGCTCCGGGACCACTTCGCTGGCCCCGGCAGCTTGCAATTCGGCCAACTGGCTGTCGTCACGGGTGCGCACCAGGATCGGTACCCGATGATTGACTTGTCGGGCCGCCTTGAGCACGGTGATGGCGATGTCGGTCTTGTCCACCGCGATCACCAGCAGCCTGGCGCGGCTCAAGCCAACGGCCGCAAGCAGGTCGCCTCTGCGCGAATCCCCGTAATGCACGCAGTTTTCCCCAACAGTGGCTTCCTGGATGATCACCGGGTCGTCATCCAGGGCGACGAATGCCTGGCCTTCGCGGCGCAGGAACCGCCCGATGGATTGGCCGACGCGCCCGTAGCCGCAAATGACCACATGGCCCGACAAGCCGGCGTTGAGTGCGCTGATCTGGTCCAGTTGCGCCTCTTCGTTGGGTTTGCGATGCAGGCGCGCGGCGATGCGTGGCGCGGCGCGCAGCAATAGCGGGGTCAGTAGCATCGAGCAGAACGTCGCGGCCAGCAGCAGGCCGCTGATGTCGGCGGGCATGAGGCGGTTCTGCTGCATCAGGGCCATCAGGGCAAAGCAGAATTCACCGCCCTGGGCCAGCGCCAGGCCACTGCGCCAGGCGGTTTCAACGTCGCTGCCGCGCCATTTCACCAGGACGGCGACCAAGCAGCCCTTGATGAGCATCAAGCCGAGGGTCAGCCCCAGGATCAGCAAGCCGTCGTCGAGGAACAGCTGCAAGTCGATCAGCATGCCGATGCTGACGAAGAACAGCCCCAGCAGGATGTCGCGGAACGGGCGTATGTCGGCTTCGATCTGGTGCCGGTAGTGGCTTTCCCCCAGCAGCATGCCCGCCAGGAAAGCCCCCAGGGCCGGTGACAAGCCGAGCAGGTGGGTCAGCCATGCCGTCAGCAACACGATCACCAGGGCCAGCAGCACGAACAGCTCTGCGGACCGGGACGCCGCCACTTCATGGAATAGCCGCGGCAACAGCAGCCGGCTGGCCAGCAGCAGGCCACCAAATAAAACCAGGGTCTTGCCCAGGGTCAAGGGCAGTGCCCAATACCACGAGTGCTCACTGCTGCCAGCGAATACCGGCACCAGGGTCAACAACAGCACTGCGATAACGTCCTGGAACAACAGCACCCCGATGGCGTTTTGGCCGTGGCTGCTGAAGATTTCTCCCAGGCTGCTCAATTCCTTGCTGACGATGGCAGTGGAGGACAAGGCCAGCCCGGCACCGAGCAACAATGCGGCGATCACAGGCGCGCCACCCAATGCCAGCAATCCCGCCAGAACCGCTCCCGAGCACAGCACTTGCAGGCTGCCGAGGCCGAACACGACCCGACGCAGTTCGAGCATTTTCGACAGGGAAAACTCCAGCCCCAACGAGAACAGCAGGAACACCACCCCGAGCTCGGCCAGGTCTGGCAGTTCTTCGCTGTCGTTCACCCAGTCAAGCGCGGTAGGCCCGACCGCCAGCCCGACACAGAGATAACCCAGTACGGGCGGCAGGCGCAGCCGTCTGAAGAGGGCGATGACCACCAGGGACGAGGCAAGGATGATCAGCAGGTTGGCAAACAAGGGGAACTCCGTTTCAAGGCTACAACGCACAGCGTAGAGGGAAAAACGCCACAAGCGTCGCTGGAAAAGCATTGGCGTTCAGTGATTTGCATCAGCGTTTTACCGAAACACCGTGAAGCGAGCCAGCGACTCGACGGTTTGCCGGGTCAGGCCTAGAATGACCGTCTATCTTTTTTGGGTCTACCCGCCATGCTTCCTGAATGCCAGTTGTTCGGCACCCTGGGGTGTCATCTATGCGAAGTTGCCGAAGGGATGTTGATGCCTTTCGTCGAACATGGATTGTTGGTGGAACTGGTGGACATCGCCGAGAGTGAGGCTTTATTCGACGCTTATGGGTTACGCATCCCGGTCCTGCGCAGGATCGATACGGCTGCGGAGCTGGACTGGCCTTTCGATGCCGAACAGATCGTGACCTTTCTCCGCTAAGCGGTTCGTCCGTCGGTTTCTGATACTGCGGTTGGCGAAAATAGTATGCTTCGGTTACTGTATGGGTATACAGCTATCTGGAGTGCTCCCCTTGGTTAATGTCGAACAACTGAAAAGCAGCGTGAACAGGATGTCCGCGGACGTTGTGCGCGAGGCAGTCCTGGAGCTGCGCCTGGATGGCTTGGTTACCGAAGCCAAGACCCCCTTCAATAAACTGCATTTCAACACCTGTTTCGCCGAGATCGAAGCGTTGTTCCAGCGTGCCGGCTATCACAAGCAGTTGGATGTGGTGGGTTACCAGGGCCTGTTGTACGCGCTGTACGATCCGGGTCGCTGGGAAGCGGTGGAAGTGCTGCGCTGGTTGAAAGAGTTCACCGAAGCGGCGGCAGAACCGACGTCAGTCACGGCGTGAAGCAATCATCGCTGGGCTGGCTGGTGTGACTGTCGGATAATACCGCCCTGCAAAAATGCCTAAGAGTTTCCAATGTCCGGTTCATCGTTTTCCGCCGCTCATCATCAGGCCAGTACGCTGTACCTGCCGCCCGGTTCCTGGCAAACGGTGCTGGAGTGCCTGTGCGAGCATTTCAGTGCCATCAGTCGCGAGCAGTGGCTGGACCGGATCGCTCGGGGCCGAGTATTGGACGGGGAGGGCAAGGCCATCCAGGTCGACTTGCCATACCGCGAAGGCCTGCGCATCCACTACTTCCGTGAGGTGCCCGACGAGAAGCCGATTCCGGTGGTGGAGTCGATCCTGTATGCCGATGAGCACCTGGTGGTGGCAGACAAACCGCATTTTCTGCCCGTCACCCCAGCGGGCGAATACGTCGAGCAAACCTTGTTGCGACGGCTGATCCGGCGGCTGGACAATCCTCATCTGGTGCCCCTGCACCGCATCGACCGGCACACAGCCGGGCTGGTGTTGTTTTCGGCCAACCCGAACACCCGCTCGGCGTATCAGTCGTTATTCCCGACGCGGCAGATCGAAAAACGCTACCAGGCCATTGCCCGTGCGTTGCCTGGGCTGACCTTTCCGCGGGTGCATAAAAGCCGGATGATCGATGGCGAACCGTTCTTCCGAATGCAGGAAGGGCCCGGCGAGCCCAATACCGAAACGGCCATCGAAGTGCTGGAAAGAAACGGCGAGTTGTGGCGCTATGGCTTGTATCCGGTTACGGGTAAGAAGCATCAGTTGCGGGTTCACATGAATGCCCTTGGGGCGGGGATCTGCAATGATCCGTTTTATCCTGATGTACTTCGGGATGTTGAGGATGATTACTCGAATCCTTTGAAGCTGCTGGCTCAAGGGTTGCGTTTTGTTGATCCGGTTACTGGCTTGGAACGTGTGTTTGAGAGCGGTATTTCGTTGCAGTGGTAGTCAGTGCACCCAAAACCCAAAACCAAGCCCAAAAAAAACGGCGCCTCCCTCTTCAGGAAGCGCCGTTTTTTCTAGCGACTTAGGGCAGCAGCGTTACAGATTACAAATCCTTAACGGTACGAACCTGATCTTTGTTCACGCGAGTCTGCTTGCCATCCAGTTGCTCGAATTCGTAGAAGCCGCTTTCTTCATCGTAATGTGGGGTGTCGACGGCCTGGATTTCGCGACCGTCATTCAAGGTGATCACTGTTGGCGAAGCGCACCCGGCTAGGGTGGCGAGGCCCAGAGCGAGCATGAACGTGGCGAGGGTCCGTTGTGTCATGGTGTTTCTCCGAAATGAATTCTTCAAGTTACTGACCTTCAGACGTATACATCGCGTGCAAGTTCCTGGCTAGTGTCAATCTGACACGCCTTGGTGTCGGGCCAGTAACTCCGGCGTGTTCAGGTTTGCCAGGCGGGGATCGTCGGCTGGGCATTGCAGTGCAACGGCGTGCAGTGCGCGCATGATACGGCCGGGGCTGCGTTCGCCTTCGCTCCAGGCGCGTTCGAAGCTTGGCGCCAGGGCCAACGGGATGACACACAGCAGCGGCTCCCAGTGCTCGCCGTGCCGCACCATCAGCGGCTTGTCGGGGTGCTGGCTGGCCGTCTTGCGCATGTTGTCGAGCAAGCTCGCGTCGATTTGCGGTACGTCGCATGGCAGCACCAGCAAATACGGATGCCTCGCAGCCTTCAGGCCTGCCCGGATGCCCGCCAGCGGCCCGGGAAAGTCGCCTTCCTCGTCATGCACCAACTGATCGGCATACATCGCATAAAGTTGCGGGTTGCGGTTGCAGGAAATGATCAGGTCATCGCTCATGGCGCGGGTCTGTCGATGGATATGGGCAATCAGCGGTTCACCCTGCCACAGCACGAGGCCTTTGTCCTGGCCGCCCATGCGTTGTCCGCGTCCGCCCGCCAAGAGCAGGATGGAGCAGGGTGGCAGTGACGTATTCGAGGTCATGGCGTGTCTCCGCACGGGCGAAAAAATGAAGCGCTGTGATATAACACCGGGCTGTTTCCTTCACAACTGGACGAGCCTATGAAAGCCAAGGCTGATGTACCTTTCGTACCGCTCAATATCGCGGTGCTGACTGTCAGTGATACCCGTACCCTGGAAACCGATACGTCCGGCCAGGTCTTCGTCGATCGGCTCACGGCGGCCGGCCACAACCTGGCGGCGCGGGTCCTGCTCAAAGATGATTTGTACAAGATCCGGGCGCAAGTCGCGACCTGGATTGCCGAGGACGTGGTGCAGGTGGTGCTGATCACCGGCGGCACCGGTTTCACGGAACGTGACAGCACGCCGGAAGCCGTCACGTGCCTGCTGGACAAGCTGGTCGATGGCTTTGGCGAGTTGTTCCGACAGATATCCGTGGCCGACATCGGCACTTCCACCGTGCAGTCCCGCGCGCTGGCAGGCCTGGCCAATGGCACGCTGGTGTGTTGCCTGCCGGGTTCGACCAACGCGGTGCGTACCGGATGGGATGGCATCCTGGCCGAACAGTTGGATGTGCGGCATCGACCGTGCAACTTCGTGGCTCATTTGAAACAGGCTGCGCCTTGTGAATCCCGTGGGTAAACCGGGCAAGGCCAGTGCCTTGATGGCCGTTGAGGTCGCGTTGGAGCGATTGCTCGAGATGGCGGCGGCCACGCCGATTGTCCAGCGCGAGCATTTGCCTTTGGCCGCGGCGCTAGGGCGAGTGCTCGCCGAGGATCTGGTGTCGACCCTGGATTTGCCGCCATGGCCCAACAGCGCCATGGACGGTTACGCTTTGCGGCTGGCTGACTGGAATGGCGAGCCGTTGAAGGTCAGCCAGCGGATTTTTGCCGGGCAGGCCCCACAGCCGCTGGCCGTTGGCACGTGTGCGCGAATCTTCACCGGGGCGCCAGTCCCTGCGGGCGCCGACTGCGTCGAGATGCAGGAAAATGCCGTGGTTGAAGACGACCAGCGGGTGCGGTTTACCGAGCCTATGGTCAGCGGACAGAACATTCGCCCTCAAGGACAGGAGACCACCGTCGGGGAGCAGGTTCTCTCTGCCGGCACTCGCCTGGGCCCGATCGAGCTGGGGCTGGCGGCCTCCTTGGGTTGTGCATCGCTGGAAGTGGTGCGCAAGGTTCGCGTCGCAGTCCTGTCCACGGGGGATGAGTTGGTCGAACCCGGTCAGGCGCTGGGCCCGGGTCAGATCTATAACAGCAACCGCGTGCTGCTGTGTGGCTGGCTGCAACGCATGGGTTGTGAGGTGGTTGACGCCGGTATCCTGCCTGATGATTTATCGGCCACCCGCGAGCGCCTGACACAGTTGTCGGATGTCGATCTGATCCTGTCCACGGGTGGGGTATCGGTGGGGGAAGCGGACTTCCTGGGGATCGCCTTGCGCGAGGATGGCGAGTTGGCGCTTTGGAAACTCGCCATCAAGCCGGGTAAGCCGCTGACGTTCGGGCATTACCGTGGTGTGCCGGTCATTGGCTTGCCTGGAAACCCTGCCTCGACCCTCGTGACGTTCGCACTGCTGGCACGGCCCTACCTGCTAAGACGCCAGGGCGTTCAGCAGGTGGCGCCACTCAAGTTCAAGGTGCCGGCCGGTTTCGCCTGGCTGAAGGCGGGCAGTCGCCGAGAATACTTGCGAGGCCGCATGGAGAATGGGCGAGCGATCATCTACCGGAATCAAAGCTCAGGTGTCCTGCGTAGCGCGGCCTGGGCCGAAGGGTTGGTCGAAGTGCTCGAGGGGCGAACGCTGGTGGAGGGCGATGAAGTAGGCTTCATACCCTTGAGCGAAGTCCTGGGCTAGCACTGTGGTGGGTGTTCTACGGCCCGAGTCGGACGCTCGGGCCTTCATGCACCTCACCTTCATCGTGTGAGCAGCATCACCAACTGATCGAATCGATTGTTCGCAATCCAGCCCAGCAGGCCGAGCACCACCGCTGCCGCGCCAGCCGAATAGGCCAGCCTGTGGCGGATCACCTTTACGTCGGTGCGGATTTCATCCATGTCTTTGCGGATGTATTTGAGGTGGGTTTCCAATTCAACGACGCGCGGTTCCAAATCAATTCCTCCAACGGGATTACTGCAACTTTTGCATTCGTTCTGAGTATCGGCCCGCTCGCTTCCAAAGAACGCGCGCTGCCGGGGCAACAGCTTGTATTCATGGTTATGCATGGGACGGTTCATCCCCTTGGTCATAACTGTTCGAACGACTGAACCGACCCCAGGGGGCCGTGACGTATCCATCCATGGGTAAGTGCTTCCTTGTGCGATGAGGTTTTTAGCGTTCCAGCAGAACAGAAGGCCAAATTGTCTTAATACCGCTAAAGGGTCAATTGAGCTGATTCGCCAGATCTTGTAAGAAAACTCTTCGAATTAAGGCATCCCGGTCGAGCGAGCTGCCCTGCGGACTTTCTCCCGGGGCACGCTTTCCTGCTTTTTTTAATAAATTGAGGTACGCCGGGCTTTTTCAGTCGATTGAGCGGTCCCATTTCCTGAACCTTCCAATGACGGAGACCACGATGAGCAAAGGCAAGGCGCTGTTGATTTTGCATGGCAAGCAAGCGCTCAACGAAGAGGTTCGCACGGCAGTGATGCTCAAGCGCGAGCAGGGTTGGGACCTGGCGGTACGGTTGACCTGGGAGGCCGGTGATGCCCAGCGATGCGTCGATGAGGCGCTGGAGGCCGGTTATACGCGACTGATTGCCGGTGGCGGTGACGGGACCTTGCGTGATGTCGTCGAAGCGATCGTCCTCAAGTCGAGCGATGCCAGCCTGGTGCTGCTGCCGCTGGGCACTGCCAACGATTTCGCCCGGGCGGCCGGTGTGCCGTTGGAGCCTGTGCAGGCCCTGGATTTGCTCGACGTTGCGCCGCAGGCTGTTGATGTGGGTGAAGTCTGCGGACGGATTTTCCTGAACATGGCCACCGGCGGTTTTGGCAGCCAGGTGACGGCGAACACCTCCGAGGACCTCAAGAAAGTCCTGGGGGGCGCGGCTTACCTGTTCACCGGCCTATCGCGATTCAGTGAGCTGAGTGCCGCCTATGGTGAGTTGCAGGGCCCCGATTTCCACTGGCAGGGCGATCTGCTCGCGCTGGGTATCGGCAATGGCCGGCAGGCGGGAGGTGGCCATGTGCTTTGCCCGGAGGCGTTGGTCGATGATGGTTTGCTGGACATCAGCATCCTGCCGGCGCCTCAGGAAGTGGTCAGTACGTTAAAGGACTTGCTGGCGGGTGGCCTGGGCATCGACAACATGTTTGTCCGCGCGCGGTTGCCGTGGGTGGAGATCAAGGTCGCGCAAGGCCTGGATATCAATCTCGATGGCGAGCCGTTGCAGATAGACGCCCTGCGTTTCACTGTCCACCCAAAGGTACTGCGCGTGCACCTGCGGTCCGATTCGCCGCTGTTGGGCGGCGCCACGGCGCTCAATCGTCCAGGCTGATGATCTGTTCGCGCACCGCGAACAGCACAAGGCCGGCCACGTCATGGATCTGCAGGCGCTTCATGATTTGCGCCCGGTGGGTTTCCACGGTCTTGATGCTCAGGTTCAAGCCGTTGGCTATTTCCCGGGTGGACTTGCCGCGCACGATCAGCCGCAGTATTTCCAGCTGGCGTGCCGTCAGGTTATGGGTCTGGGCAGGGTCCGGCTGAAGCTTCTGGACGCGGGTCAGCGCTTGGTTGATCACAGTATGGGCGATGGCCGGGCTCAGGTAGCGTTCGTTGTTGCGCAGCGCCTCCAAGGCATGTTTCAGCTCATTGGCGGTGGTGTCCTTGAGCAGGTAGCCATGGGCTCCGGACTCCAGCGCCTGCATGATCAGCGCCGGATCCGTATGCATCGACAGGATCAGCACCTTGCTGTGGGGGCGCACCCGCTTGAGCTGTTGCAAGGCGTCCAGGCCGCAGGTGTCCTTCATGGAAATGTCCAGCAGCACGATATCGGGGTTGAGTCGTTCGACCAATTCGACCAATTGCGTGCCATCACTGGCTTCGCCGATGACGGCATAGCCCGGTATATCCATGACCAGCGCGCGTACGCCGGCCCTGATCAGGGAGTGGTCATCTACCAGCAGCAAATTACAAATCAAAGGAAAACCTTATTCTTACTGGCTCGCTCCAGGGCACGCGGCGCCCACGGAAAGCGTGCTTCGATATGCGTGCCTTTGCCGGCCTCGCTCATGACCTTGAGGGTGCCGCCCAATTGTTCGACCCGCTCCGACATGCCGGCCATGCCCCGTTGGCCTTCGCGAGCGGGGTGGGTGGCCGGGACAAACCCCTGGCCATCGTCGCTGATCAGCAAGGTCAGGCCGTCAGGCAGGCGTTGCAGGCGTACCAGCAGATTCGTCGCCCGGGCATGACGCAAGATGTTGGTGACCGCTTCCTGGGTGATCCGGAACACCGCGACCGACATTTCCTCCGGGATCCCTGCCATGCGCTGTTGGCAATCGAGGCTCCACTTCACCGGAGCATTGGCCAGCGTCTTGAGCAGGTGCGCCCGCAGACTGGCTTCCAGTCCGAGGCTGGTCAGTTGCCGCGGGTTGAGGATCGCCGATACATCGCGGACCTTGTTTAGGGTTTCGTCCAGCGTCTCACAGAGTAGCGCGCATTGGCCTTGCAATTCTTCCGGCGTCCGCCGCTTGAGCCATTCGCCTTGCAGTTTCGCCGCGGTCAGTAACTGGCCGATGTCGTCGTGCAATTCGCGGCTGAGACGATGGCGCTCGTTTTCCTGGACCTCAAGCAACCGGTCGGCCAGCTCCTGAGGCTGAAACCTGATGGATTTGCGCGACAGCCGATGGTGGATCCAGACACAGGTCGTGGCCGCCACATTCAGTACCAGCAGGCTCAACGGCACCGTAGGGGCGAACAGGTAGGCCAGCAGGCAGCCCACGGCCGAGCAGATGCACAGTAGTAATGTGAAGCGACGGGCGTTTTCTCGAGAGGGAGGCCAGGTGATGAATGACTTGAGGCTGGCGTACATAGCGGATGGAGCCAATGAATGTTCGCTGCGGGCAGGCCGGTCAGCGCATCTGACAGGCCGGGTCGGGTAAACGTTTCAGGTCGACGGCGGCTTCGATTGGCGGCTTTTACGGCGCTGTCTTGAAGTGGCTGACGCGGGGGATAGTACCACTTCGCCTATCGTTGGTCGCGCTCGGCATGGCCGGTGAAAGCGCCATGGACCAGGCACGCCGCATTGAGCCGGCATCATCGTATCAGGCTTGTTTCTGGGAGTAGGATACCAACGCCAGCGGACGTGACGCTGCCAATGCCTGGCCGGGGCTCTGGCCCACCTGGAAAGCGAATGCTTCGATCAACGAGGTCTGCTCGCTGCTGTCCAGGCTCAATTGGCCGGTGGTGTGATCGACCAGTTCCAATTGCCAGGCCATCAGGGTGAAGCAATCCTTCAGGGCGTCCAGGGCCTGGTCATGCAACTCCATGTTGTTTTGCGCGTGGTTGAGCAAGCCATGGATATGCAGCGAAAACTCCGAAACGGCTTCCAGCGCCAGGGCATTGGCCTTGTTCGACAGTTTCAGCAAGGTGCTGAGCATGCAATCGATGGCGTCCTTGTCGTTGTTGATCAATTGCAGATGGCTCAGGCATTCCTCCGACTTGGCCAGCAGCGTCTCGGCCTCGATCAGAAGCTCGGGAAGACGCTGACTCCAGTTCCTACGATCGTTCGGCATGCTTATCTCCACAACATCATGTCAGGCGAAAGAAAACCGCGTACGGCGAACGGCTGGATCTCAAGGTCGACCGCGGACGGACGCACGGCGACACGCCCGTGCGGTTCAGCGAAGGTGAACTCGCAAACAATTGCACGGGTGGGATCGGCCGAAAGGCTGTAGGTCCGATGTCCTGCGGTCGCGCACAAAAGCCTGACTCCGTTCAGCAATGAGAATGGCGTCACATTAATGGCTATTGGATAACGGGAATATCAGGTTGGACCTGATTGTGCCTAGGGGAATCCCTTAGGCAGGGGAACTTTGCACGCAAACCAGGGTCGCGCGGCGCAGGGCAATTGCAGATGAAATCATGAAGCCAGTAAAGCATGATGTTAATGTGACATCAATGCCCCCGCGTTTGTATTTTATCCGGGGGTCAAGATCCGGCTCGTGCAGCCGATATCTCTTTTATTGGATTCATCCGAACAAGCCCAGGAGTCATCGATGGCCGGCATTCTCGACACAGTAGATCAACGAACCCAACTGGTGGGTGAGAATCGCCTGGAAATTCTCATGTTCCGCCTGGCGGGTCGACAGTTGTTCGCCATTAACGTGTTCAAGGTCCAGGAAGTGCTGCAACTGCCGAAGCTGACCCTGATGCCGCAGCGCCACCCGTTCGTGTGCGGGGTGGTCAATCTGCGGGGCCAGACGTTGCCGGTGATCGACCTGTCCCAGGCCATTGGCATGCGTCCGTTAGTGCCGGGCCCTAACAGCACCATTATCGTGACCGAATACAACCGCTCGGTTCAGGCATTTTTGGTGGGCGGTGTCGACCGCATCGTCAACATGAACTGGGAAGCGATCCTGCCACCGCCGACCAGCGCTGGCCGCGAGCACTACCTGACCGCCATCAGCAAGGTGGACGATCAGTTGGTGGAAATCATCGACGTGGAAAAAGTCCTGGCCGAAATCGTGCCCTACAACGCCAAGGTCTCCCGGGACAAACTCGAAGACCCGGTGCTGGAACGCGCCCGTGGTCGCGAAGTGTTGCTGGTGGACGACTCCAACGTCGCGCTCTCGCAACTGCGCGATACCCTGGGGCAACTGGGGGTGAAAATGCACATCGCCAGCGACGGCCTCAAAGCGCTGAACATGCTCAAGGCCTGGGCCGATACCGGCGAGGTGATGACCGATAAATTGCTGATGGTCTTCACCGACGCGGAAATGCCGGAAATGGACGGCTACCGCCTGACCACCGAAATCCGCAACGACCCGCGTCTGCGTGGGCTCTATGTCGTACTGCACACCTCGCTGTCCGGCAGCTTCAACGATTCGATGGTCAAGAAGGTCGGTTGCGACAACTTCCTCTCCAAATTCCAGCCGGACAAGCTGGTCGATGTGGTGCGCCAGCGGCTGATGCTCGACTGAAGCCGATGGTGGTTTGCTTCAATGGCCGGCTCGTATAAGGTGGCATTTTTTCGCCACCAGGGAAGTTGACCATGTTGCGGCTGAGCGCGCTGTATCGGTATCCGTTGAAGTCCGGCAAGGGCCAGCCCTTGCAAGGAATCGGCCTGGACAAGCTCGGGCTGGACGGCGATCGGCGCTGGATGCTGGTGGATGCGGGCACGGGGCGGTTCCTGACCCAGCGCGCCGTGGCGAAGATGAGCCAGCTCTCAGCCTTGTGGAACGAGACGGGCGGCCTGACGCTCAGCGCGCCGGGCCATGGCGCCATTGATGTGCCGCTACCGCCAACGGTGGAGGAACAGCAGCGCGGGGTGATCATCTGGCGTGACACTTTGCGGGTGCCGGATGCCGGTGACGAGGCCGCGGCCTGGGTCAGCGAATTCATCGGCAATCCCACCCGCCTGGTGCATGTGCCGGTTGAACTGGCGCGTACCACCGCCGCCGGTTATGGCAAGGATGACGACAAGGTCGCGTTTGCCGATGGTTTCCCTCTGCTGCTGATTGGTCAGGCGTCCTTGCAGGACCTGTCGAGTCGGGTTGGCCGTTCGCTGGAAATGCTGCGCTTTCGCCCCAACCTGGTGGTCGAGGGCAGCGAGGCGTTTGCCGAGGACGGCTGGAAGCGCATTCGTATCGGCGAGGTTGAGTTCCGGCTGGTCAAGCCATGCTCACGTTGCATCATGACCACGGTCGATCCGCAAACCGGCGAACGCGATCCGAATCGCGAACCTTTTGCCACGTTGCAGCAATACCGTTCGACACCGGACGGTGCGATGTTCGGCCAGAACCTGGTCAATGACAGCAACGGTCGGCTTGAAGTCGGCATGCCGGTTGAAGTGCTGGAATAAAAAGATCCGTAAATAAAAATGCCCGTGTCACTGGACACGGGCATTTTTATTCGCGAGGAAGCTTGCTCCCGCAGGGCTGCATTGTGGGCGCTGCCGAAGGCTGCGATCTTTTGATCTTTGGCTTGATACTCAAGTGTCCGGGGAAAGATCGCAGCCTCGCTTCGCTCGACAGCTCCTACATTGCCACGGGTTGTGTGGGCAGAATCAGCCGCGGTATTCACACAGGTAGGCGGTGTCGACGGCTACTTTGAGCTGGAACTTGCTGTCGGCCGGGACATTGAACTGGCTGCCGGCCTCGAAGGTTTCCCAGTCGGTGCTGTCAGGCAGCTTCACGGTCAGGGCGCCGGAGACCACGTGCATGATTTCCCGTTGGGCCGTGCCGAACTCATATTCGCCCGGTGCCATGACGCCGATGGTCGCAGGGCCTTCGGCAGTACCAAAAGCGATCGACTTGACGGTGCCGTCGAAGTACTCGTTGACTTTAAACATGGGCGATTCCTCGAAAAAGGGGCTGAAAAAGGCCGGCCAGTATGCACAAGGCTTCAAGATTCGTCATCTGCCGCACTGGGGGGTAGCTGCCGCTCAACCCGGAAGCACCAGGGGCAGCAACCGCGCGGTATTGCGGGCATCTTCCAGTGCACGGTGCTGTTGACCGCAGAATTGCAGGCCAGCCAGTTGCAGTGCGCCATTGAGCCCCAGCGGGCGTTCCAGCCGACGGGCCTTGGCGAAGCGTTGCTTGAGGTTCATGTGCGGCACCTGACCGAGAGCACTGTGCAGCTGCTGGTGCTGCCATTCCTGAAGCAGTTGCTTGCGGTCGTAATCGCCCCAACTGACCCAGCTTTCCAGCTTCGACTGATACGGCGCCAGCCAACGCTCGAAAGCCGGCCAGACCTCGGTCAAGGGCGCGGCACTGTCGATATTGGCCTGGGTGATGTGGGTCAGTTCGCGACAGAAGGGCGTGAGCAGCGGTCGCCTCAGGGGCCGCACGAAGCGCTGGAAATGATCCACTTCGCGGCCGTCACGATTCACCAGCGTGGCGCCGATTTCGATAATTTCCATTTCGGTTACGGGCCAACCACCTTCATCGGTGGTGGCCTCCAGATCAATCACCAGCCAGTGAGGCATTGCAGGGTTCCCGGTATCGGCGTGCTGATGGGTTTGAGCGTAGTCAAACCCTCGGCATCCGACTAGTGGGCCGTTTCAACGCGCAACAAAACCTGGCTTTTTTTCACTTGGTCACCCCGCGAGACCTGCAATTGCCTGACCACGCCGTCGACGCCTGCCTTGAGTGGGTGCTCCATTTTCATGGCCTCAAGCACCATCAGCAGTTGGCCTTGGCGCACCGTGCTGCCTTCTCGGACCAGCAGCTCGACAATGGCGCCGTCCATTGGCGCCTTCAGCGTGCCGTCGCTGGGACTGGCCTTGGCGGCGACGGCGGCCAGGGTCCGGTCTTGCAGGAGCAGGCTGCCGGGGCGGGTGAACAGCCAGAGATCGTTGCCATCGAGGCGCCACGCATGCCGCCGGCGAATGCCATCGATCACCCCTGTCGCGCCATGGGGGGCAGCGTCGAGCAGCTTCAGTTCGATCAAGCGCCCGGTGCTGCGGATTTTGAGTGTACCGTCGGTTTCGGCCACCAGGCTCAGCGCCCAGTCGCGCTCCCCGACGCCGATCCGGTAGTGCAGTGTCGCGCCGATGTTGTTGTGCCAACCGCCCAGGCCCGGCGCATGCCGTGCCTGAGAGGCCTGATAAAACGCCGCCGTGGCGATGGCGAGTTGTTCGGCGGAGGGCTCAAGGGGCTGGAGCGTCGCATGATCGGCAAAGTGCTGCCCGATGAATCCGTTGCCGAAGTCACCGTCGATGAACCGCGGGTGTGCCAGCAACCCTGCGAGCAACCGCTGGTTGCTCTGGACACCAAGCAGGACGCAATCTTCCACCGCTTGCAACAATTTGCGCCGGGCCTCCTCGCGAGTGGCGCCGTGGACGATGAGCTTGCCCAGCATCGAATCGTAGAACGGGGTGATGGCTTGGCCCTCCAGCAGGCCATGGTCGATTCGCACGCCGTCCCATATAGGCGGCTCCCAACCGATCAACCGACCGGTCTGGGGCAGGAAACCCGCCGCCGGGTCTTCGGCGTACAGCCGCACTTGCATGGCATGGCCGCTGAGTATCACTTGCTCCTGGCGCAGGGGCAGCGGCCTGCCGGCGGCGACGTCCAATTGCCAAGCCACCAGGTCCAGGCCGGTGATCAACTCGGTGACCGGGTGTTCGACCTGCAGGCGCGTGTTCATCTCCAGGAAGTAAAACCGACCATCTGCAGCGAGCAGGAACTCCACGGTCCCGGCGCCGACATAATTCACTGCGCGTCCGGCCTTGAGTGCTGCGTCGCCCATGGCCTGGCGCAGGTCGGCGGTCATGACCGGGCAGGGCGCTTCCTCGATGATTTTCTGATGGCGCCGCTGGATCGAGCAGTCCCGTTCGCCCAGGTGGATCAACTGGCCGTAGTGGTCGCCGAAGATCTGCACTTCCACATGTCGCGGATCGATCAGGGCCTGTTCGAGGATCAACTCGTCGCTGCCGAAGCCGTGCAAGGCTTCCGAGCGCGCGCTGCGCAACTGCTCCAGCAGGTCATCGGCGCGCTGGACCAGACGCATGCCTCGCCCCCCACCACCGGCGCTGGCCTTGATCATCAACGGGTAGCCGATGCGCCCGGCTTCGCGCTGCAGCGTGTCGTCGTCTTGGGCGGTGCCCTGGTAGCCGGCGATGCAGGGAACGCCGGCGTTGATCATGGCGATTTTTGCCCGACGCTTGCTGCCCATCAGGTCGATGGCCTCGGGGCTGGGGCCGATGAACACGATGCCGGCCGCTTCGCAGGCCTTGGCGAACCCAGCATTTTCCGAAAGAAAGCCGTAGCCGGGATGGAGCGCATCGGCCCCGCAGCGCCGGGCTGCATCGAGAATGGCCGAGGGGTTGAGGTAGGACTGCTGCACCGAGGCCGCGCCGATCAGCACGGCTTCATCGGCCATGCGCACGTGCAGCGCCTCGGCGTCGGCCTCGCTGAACACCGCCACCGTGCGGTAGCCCAGGGCCTGGGCGGTGCGCTGGATCCGGCAGGCGATTTCACCGCGGTTGGCGATGAGGATTTTGCTGAAGGCGGGCATGGGGTTCATTCCTGGCGTTTTGCGCTGTCTGGTAGGGCCTCATCGCGAGCAAGCTTTGCTCCCACAATGGCCAGTGATTGCATTCACCTGTGGGAGCAAAGCTTGCTCGCGATGGCGGTCTGGCAGGCGATGTACTCAGTTTTTCTTCCCTGGCAAAATTCCCATGAGCTTGCAGATGATGCCCAGCATGATCTCGTCCGCACCGGCGCCAATGGACACCAGCCGCACGTCGCGATAAGCCCGGGCGACCGGGTTGTCCCACATGAAGCCCATGCCGCCCCAGTATTGCAGGCAACTGTCGGTGGTTTCCCGGGCCAGGCGCCCGGCCTTGAGCTTGGCCATCGACGCCAACCGTGTGACGTCCTGGCCGTTGATGTACTGCTCGGTGGCCTGGTAAACCAGCGCCCGCAGGCATTCGACCTCGCTGGCCAGTTCCGCCAGGCGAAAGTGGATCACTTGGTTGTCGATCAGGGCCGCGCCGAAGGTCTTGCGTTCCTTGCAGTACTCGATGGTGCGGTCGATGCAATGCTCCAGGCCCTTGATCATGTTGGCCGCGCCGAACAGGCGTTCTTCCTGGAACTGCAGCATCTGCATCATGAACCCGGCGCCTTCCTGGCCGATGCGATTGCGTTGTGGCACCCGCACGTCGTCGAAAAATACCTGGGCGGTTTCCGAGCTGCGCATGCCGAGTTTGTCCAGGTGCTGGCCGAGGCTGATGCCGGGGCTGCGCATCGGCACCATGATCAGCGATTTGTTGACGTGGGGCTTGTCATCCGAAGTGTTAGCCAGCAGGCACATGAAGTCGGCGCTCGGTGCATTGGTGATCCACATCTTGCTGCCGTTGATGACGTAGTCGTCGCCGTCCTTGCGCGCCGTGGTCTTGAGCCCCGCAACGTCGGAGCCGGCGCCAACCTCCGAGACGCCGATGCAGCCGACCTGTTCGCCGCGGATGGCTGGACGCAGGAACGCTTCACGCAACTCATCGGAGCCGAAACGGGCCAGGGCCGGGGTGCACATGTCAGTCTGCACGCCAATGGACATCGGTACACCGCCGCAATGGATGGTGCCGAATTCCTCGGCCGCGACGATCGAATAGCTGTAGTCCAGGCCCATGCCGCCGAAGGCAGCTGGTTTGGAAATGCCCAGCAGGCCGAGCTCGCCGGCCTTGCCGAAAACCTCATGGATGGGGAAACGCCCGGCCTTTTCCCATTCGTCGACGTAAGGGTTGATGTCATGCTCGACAAACTGGCGAACGGTGCGCCGCAGTGCTTCGTGTTCCTGGGTGAAGATCATTGTTGTTGTTCTCCTGTGAGCCGTGGAGCGTCCTCAGAAACGGGCCACGCCGAAGCTGTTGGCTTGCAGTGGCCGCTGCTCGGCCTCGTGACAGATGTCCAGCAGGTAACCCAGCAGTGTGCGGGTGTCGCGCGGATCGATGAGCCCGTCGTCCCACAGGCTGGCGCTGCCGTAGAGGGCGGTGGACTGGCTGTCGAGTTGCTGCGCGGTAGTTTGCTCGAGCAGGTCCAGCATCTTCGGGTCGGGGCTCAGGCCGTTCTTGATCTGCGTGGCCTCGGTGACCATGCGCAGGACCTTGCCGGCCTGGGCACCGCCCATCACCGCCGTATGGCTGTTGGGCCAGGCGAAGATGAAGCGTGGGTCCAGCCCGCGGCCGCACATGGCGTAATTGCCGGCGCCGTAGGAGCCGCCCACCACGACGGTCAGCTTGGGCACTCGGGCATTGGCCACGGCCTGGATCATTTTGGCGCCGTGCTTGATCACCCCTTGTCGCTCGGACTCGGTGCCGACCATGAACCCGGTGGTGTTGTGCAAAAACAGCAACGGCGTGCGGCTCTGGTCGCACAGCTGGATGAACTGCGCGGCCTTGCTGGCGCCTTGGGGTGTGATCGGTCCGTTGTTGCCGATCAGGCCGCAGGCGTGGCCGCGAATGTGCAGGTGGCCGCAAATCGTCTGGGCGTCGAACTCGCTTTTGAAGGCCAGGAACTTCGAACCATCGGCGATGCGCGCGATGATTTCCTGCACGTCATAGGGTTTCTTCGGGTCGTCGGGGATCAGTCCCAATAATTCGTCGGTGGGGTAGAGCGGCTCTGTCCAGCTCCGTTCGGGTTGGAGCGGCAGTTGCGCATTCCAGGGCAGCAGGCTGAGGATCTCCCGAGCCAGGCGCACGCCATCGGCGTCGTTCTCGGCCAGGTATTCGGCGGTGCCGGCCACTTGTGCATGCATCTGCGCACCGCCCAGTTCCTCTTCGCTGGCCACTTCCCCCGTCGCGGCCTTGAGCAACGGTGGCCCGGCCAAAAACAGCCGCGCCTTGTCGCGCACCACCACCACGTAATCCGACAACCCTGGCTGATAAGCCCCGCCTGCGGTGGCCGAGCCATGCACCACGGTGATCTGCGGCAGGCCCATGGCCGACATACGTGCCTGGTTGGCGAAGCAGCGCGCGCCTTCGACGAAAATCTGCGCGGCGTAATTGAGATTGGCGCCGCCACTTTCGGCGAGGGTGATGACCGGCAGTTTGTTTTCCATGGCGATCTGTTGCAGGCGCAGGGTCTTGTACAAGCCGCTGGGGGAAATCGTGCCGCCCTTGATTGCGCTGTTGTTGACCACCGCCAGCACCCGCACCCCTGACACGTAGCCGATCCCGGCGATCAGGCCGCCGCCGGCCTGGCTGCCGTCCTTGTCGTCATGAAGTTTGTAGCCGGCCAGGCTCGCCAGTTCGAGAAACGGCGCGCCAGGGTCCAGCAGCAGGTTCAGGCGCTGGCGTGGCAACAATTGGCCGCGCTGGTCGAATTTGCCCTGGGCCTGGGCGGCTTTCTCCAGCACGGCCTGTTCGAGCTGGCGCAGCTGTTCGACCCCGGCCAGCATCGCCGCATGGTTGCGCATGAAGTCAGTGTTGTGCGGATCAAGGTGCGATTCGATGACTGGCATACACACTCCTTTTGCTCGAACGGATTAGCCCAAAACCTGCACTCCTCTGTAGGAGCTGCCGAAGGCTGCGATTTTTTGATCTTTCGCTTGCCACTCAATTGTCTGGGACAAGATCGCAGCCTCGTTGCACTCGTCAGCTCCTACGGGGTCAGCATGCATCAGGGTGGTGTGGGGAGGCGTTGACCCGGTCGGCAATGTCTTGCGGCACCGGAATCTGAATCTCCAGCAGTTGCTGGGCGAACGCCTTGCCCTGGGGATCGATGCGCAGGCTGGCGACACCGCCGCCGCCGAGGGCGTTTTCCAGCAGGAAATTCAAACTGTGGGTGCCCGGCAGGTACCAGCGTTCGACCCGGCCCAGCCGCGGGTCGAGCACGTGGCTCATCCAGTCGACCATCACCTCCTGTGTCAGCGCTTCGGCGATCCAGGGCAGGTATTCGGGTTCCCGGGCGATCACGCCAATGTTGCTGTGGTTGCCCTTGTCACCGGAGCGCGCCACCGCCAGTTTGACCAACGGCACGCTGGCATCGGCCCGGCCCTGGGGTTTGGGCAGGCCCGGGGCGACGGGCAGATCGACGGTGTGCAGCGGTTCGAAAGCGGGCAGGGGGCAAGTGTGACGCTGGCCGTCGAGTTCAATGTCGAGCCGGCAAGTGGTTTTGTCGATCAGGAACGAGAACAGGCGAATCAACGGCGACACCGTCGGCCGGCCGCCGACCAGGCCGGTCAGCCCCGGTGCCATGCCGGTGGCAGCTTGGGCGATTTCCCTGGAGAACAGCACCAGCGGCGGTTTATCCGGGTGCCGTACCGCCAGCTTGATTACCACCTCACGGCTGTCCCGACGCTGGCCGTGCTGGCCGTAAGTGGCTTCGCTGCCCAGTAGTTCGATGTTCACTTCGCTGTAGGGCGCCCAGCCACGTTGGTTGAAAATCTGTGAGGTCTTGGCGACGATTGCCTGGCTGACCCGTTCAGCCTTGGCCACCGCATCGATGCCAGCGATCAGGCAGGTGGCGGTGCAGCGAAATCCGTCCAGCCAGGTGGCGCTGATCTTGTATCGATCGGTGGGCGGCAAGCCCTTGGCCCCGTGGACATGCACGGCGTGCTTGCCTTGCTGGATCAACCTGACCTGGCTGAAGTCACAGATCACGTCCGGCAACAGATAGCCCTGCGGGTTGCCGATTTCGTAGAGCAACTGCTCGCCGACGGTCAAGGGCGTGACCAACCCGCCGCTGCCTTGGGCTTTGGTAACCGTGAACTGGCCGTCGGCGCTGACCTCGACGATGGGAAAGCCGATGTGCTCGTAATCCGGGACTTGCTGCCAGTCGGTGAAGTTGCCGCCCGTGCACTGGGCGCCGCACTCGATCAGGTGCCCGGCCAGTGCAGCCTGGGCCAATCGGTCGTAATCGTCCCAGGCCCAGCCGAATTCATGCACCAAGGCGGCGCTGACCACGGCGCTGTCCACCACTCGGCCGGTGATCACCACATCGGCCCCCAGGCGCAACGCCTCGACGATGCCGGGCGCGCCAAGGTAGGCGTTGATGGATACGCACGCGCAGGGCAGGGGCTCGCCACTGAACATTTCGCGAATGCCTTGGGCGGTGAGTCGATCGAATTGCGGTTGCAGGTCATCGCCCAGCAGCACGGCGATCTTCAATGCCACCCCCGCCTGATCGCAGGCCGCTTGCAGGGCCTTCGCACAGGCCTGGGGATTGACCCCGCCGGCGTTGCTGATGACACGGATCCCGTCGTCATGCAAACGCCGTAGCAGCGGTGTGAGAACCTCGATGAAGTCTGTGGCATAGCCGCTCGAAGAATCCTTCAGGCGCGCCCCGGCCATGATCGACATCGTCACCTCGGCCAGGTAGTCGAACACCAGGTAGTCCAGCGCCCCGCCCTCGACCAGTTGCGCCGCCGCAGTACAGGTATCGCCCCAAAAGGCACTGGCGCAACCGATACGGATCGTTTTTGGCATGGCGCTCCCTCCGGCAAAGGTGGCTCGAGACTACCAAGCAAGCGCTTGGTTTGTAAACGACCGCTGGTTCTTCTGGCCGAGCGCTTGCTTGGCTGCCTCGGTCAGCTTAAATTGCCCGCGCCCCTGTTGGTTTGGGCGCAACGGCCGTGCGTTGGTTGATCGACTGTAGGAGAGAATGGGTGGACGAGCAAAAAGCCCTGGGCGTGATGCGGGAGCTGGTCGACAACGGGCAACTGACCGACCCGGACAGTGCTCGCGGCAAACTGCTCCAGACCGCCGCCCACCTGTTTCGCAACAAAGGCTTCGAGCGCACCACGGTGCGTGACCTGGCCAGTGCCGTGGGCATTCAGTCGGGCAGCATTTTTCACCATTTCAAGAGCAAGGACGAAATCCTGCGGGCCGTGATGGAAGAAACCATCCGCTACAATACCGCTTTGATGCGCGCCGCCCTGGCCGAGGCCGACAGCGTGCGTGAACGGGTATTGGCGCTGATCCGCTGCGAATTGCAGTCGATCATGGGCGGCACCGGCGAGGCCATGGCGGTGCTGGTCTACGAATGGCGTTCGCTGTCGGAGGACGGACAGCGGCACGTACTGGCCCTGCGTGATATTTATGAAGACTTGTGGCTCGAGGTCCTGGGCCAGGCCAAGGAGGCCGGGTATATTCGTGGGGATGTGTTCATTACCCGACGGTTCCTCACGGGAGCGTTGTCCTGGACCACCACCTGGTTTCGCGCCGAAGGCAGCCTGAGCCTCGATGAGCTCGCCGAGCAAGCCCTGATCCTGGTGCTTGAAGAAAAACAATAATCGAGCAACGCCTTGAATGACCGTGTGGCTGGCTAAGTGGCTGAAACCGCCTAGCTTGATTGTTATTGATGGGAACTTTTGGGGAGTGGGTTATCTTGACGTTTTCGCCGATGGGGATGACCTCGCGTCTGCTGCTGGCTGCTCTGGCCGTTTTCCTGGCGTTGCCGACCGAGGCAGCGCAACTGGTACGGATTGGCGCGGCGCATTTTCCGCCTTATACCGTTCGTCCCGAGAACGGCGCCGACACCGGCCTGCTGCCGCAAATGGTGGAGGCCTTGAACCAGTCGCAAACCGACTACCAGTTCGTGCTGGTGCCGACGTCGATCCCGCGCCGCTTCAATGATTTCAGGCATGGTCGGGTCGACATGGCGATTTTCGAGAACCCCGAATGGGGCTGGCAGAATGTGCCGCACACCTTGGTAGACATGGGCCTGGAGGATGCGGAAGTCTTCGTCGCCCAGCGCCAGCCGGATCGAGAGCAAAGTTATTTCACCGATCTCAGGGGCAAGCGCCTGGCCTTGTTCAGCGGTTATCACTATGCCTTTGCCGAATTCAACGCCGATCCCAAGTTCCTTACCGGCCAATACAACGCCACGTTGACGTATTCCCACGACAGCAACCTGCTGATGGTCTTGCGCGGGCGAGCGGATATCGCCCTGGTGACCCGTTCGTACCTCAACGATTACGTGTTGCGCAATCCCGAAGTCGGCCCGCAATTGCTGGTGTCTGATCGCATCGATCAGGTTTACCACCATTACGCTTTGATCCGGCCGCAGGCGCCGATCTCCAGTGAAGCGTTTGCCCAGTTGCTGCAAATGTTGCGGGATAACGGTCAGTTACTGAAGATTTTCCAGCCCTACCAAATTCATCTGGTGTCCACGCATTCCCATTGAATGCGTCACTAAATTTCCCTTCCTGGCTCACGTCCCACGTTGACTACCGACGAATACGCGAGCCCCTCCCATGTCCAACCTCAACCACCTTACGACGCTGCCCTTGCCCGGTGGCCGTCGCCTCGGCGCCGATGAAACCGAACGCCACCTGAGCCTGATGCTCGAAGGCGCGCCGCTGATCCGGCTGCGCCTTGCGCGCGGCCCGGAGTTGCACGTGCACTTGCAGCAAATCAACGACCGACCGGTGGGCCCGGCGCTGTGGGCGGCCTGCTATTGGCTGTTTGCTCGCGATCCCGACTGCCAGCGCCTGACCTGGCACCTCGACGAGCGCCCCGGCGAAGCCTTGCTCAGCGGTTTGTTGACGGCCACTGAGCGTGCCGGTGAATACATTTGCGAGCGCACGATATTCTGGCAATTGCCGCAGCCCTGGCTGGGGGTGTCGTTCAACGGCAGTTACCCGCAACACATGATCATCACCGATGGCCAGCGCCATCCACGCCGGCCCATCAAGCCCCGTGGCGAGGTGTACCGGCGTTTCGATGCGCGGCTGGGGGCCTGGGTGTCCTTGCGCACCTTGGAAATCGAGCACGACCTTACGCGTTTCAACCGCTGGCAGAACAGTCCGCGGGTGGCGTGTTTCTGGCAGGAGGAGGGCAGCCTGGAACAGCATCGCGAGTACTTGGGCAAGCTGCAGGCCGATCCCCGGGTCTTGACCCTGATCGGGTGCTTCGATGACCAGCCGTTCGCTTATTTCGAAGCCTATTGGGCCAAGGAGGATCGGATCGCGCCGTTCTATGACGCCGGCAACTACGATCGCGGTATCCACATGTTGGTGGGCGAAGAGCACCACCGGGGGCCGCACAAGGTGGCCAGCTGGTTGTCGGCGCTGGTGCACTACCTGTTCCTGGATGACCCGCGTACTCAGTGCGTGGTCGCCGAGCCCCGGGCCGACAATGCCCGGATGATCGGGCACCTGCACAACCAGTGCTTCCATTGTGAAAAGGAATTCGACTTCCCTCACAAGCGCGCGGCGCTGATGATCCTGGGGCGTGAGCGGTTTTTTGATCGGTGTGGGTTGATGTGAGGTTTGGCAGGGGGCCAGGTGGTGGTCATCAGGACGCCATCGCGGGCAAGCCTTGCTCCCACAGGCCCCGGGCTTCACACACTATCTGCCTGCCAGAAAAACCTGTGGGAGCAAGGCTTGCCCGCGATGGGGCCGGAACTGACACCTCATATCACCGCCGGGCGAAGGTATCCCCCCGAACCCCCGACACCTTGCGGCAATGCACCAGGGCATCGCGGATCATGAAGTTCACCAGGGTCGGCGAGACGCCCAGTTCCTTGGCGATGTCCTTTTGCGGCACGCCATGCAGGCGATACATCTCGAAGGCATAGCGGGTGCGGCTGGGCAGTTCGGTCAGCGCGTCGGCGATGTGCTCCAGCGTGGAAAAGTTGATATGGGAGGTTTCTGGCGAAGCACCCTGGATCACCACGTTCAACCCTTCCTCTTCCGGCCCCGAGTATTTCTGTTCCAGCGCCTGCTTGCGGTAATGGTCGATCGCCAGGTTGCGCACGATCTGGAACAGATAGCTGAGCTGCGCCTTGAACGAGGAGGTGATCTGGGGCGCCGATTGCAGTCGGAAAAACGCGTCCTGCACCACATCTTCCGCGCGGGAGCGGCAGCCGGTAATGCGTGCCGCGATCTTGACCAGGATCAATCGGTTGTCCACGAATGCCTGGAGTAACGGTGAGTCGCACCTGCTTGTGGATACTTGTTCCGTCATGGAATTCACCTTGCTGCAAAAAGTTAGCAGGACGTCCGGATGCCGCACCCGTCCTACACATCGAGCGCCAAATTAGGCTTAATGATAATGATTGTCAATTGAGAAGAAGAATTATTGATGATGTGACGTCCAGCCTCGGTGCTGCGACCCATTGCCGCGGTGCGTGGCTGTCGGCGGCTTCGGCGAGCCGGCTCCCCGACTAATTATTTATCGGTGCTATCCGTTCCCATGGGTGACAACTTGCAAGCCGAATCCAGGCAGGAACCCCCCATGACCGACGCGTTCGAACTCCCCATCACCCTGGCTCATGCCCTCCAGCGCCGCGCCGCGTTGACGCCGGACCGGGTGGCCCTGCGCTTCCTTGCCGACACCCCTGGGCAGGGCGTGGTGTTGAGTTATCGCGACCTGGACCTGCGTGCCCGGACCATCGCCGCCGCCTTGCAGGCCGAGGCAGCGCTGGGTGATCGCGCCGTGCTGCTGTTCCCCAGCGGCCCGGATTACGTCGCGGCGTTCTTTGGCTGCCTCTATGCCGGGGTGATTGCCGTGCCGGCCTATCCACCGGAGTCCGCCCGTCGCCATCATCAAGAGCGCTTGCTGTCGATCCTCAAAGACGCCGAACCGCGCCTGCTGCTCACCAGCAGCGATCTGCGCGAGCCATTGCAAGCCATCGACTCGGCGCCGCCGGTGTTGTGCGTCGATACCCTCGACCCGGCTTGCGCCGGGCAATGGCGGATGCCGGCGCTGCAGGACGATGACATTGCCTTCTTGCAATACACCTCCGGCTCCACCGCGTTACCCAAGGGTGTGCAGGTCAGCCACGGCAATCTGGTCGCCAACGAACTGCTGATCCGCCATGGCTTCGGCATCGACCTGAACCCTGATGACGTCATCGTCAGCTGGTTGCCGCTGTACCACGACATGGGCTTGATCGGCGGCTTGCTGCAGCCGGTGTTCAGCGGCGTTCCGTGCGTATTGATGTCGCCGGCCTACTTCCTGGCCCGACCCCTGCGCTGGCTCGAAGCGATCAGCGAATACGGCGGCACCATCAGCGGTGGCCCGGACTTCGCCTATCGGCTGTGCAGCGAACGGATCAGTGATTCGGCCCTGCAGCGTCTCGACCTGAGCGGCTGGCGCGTGGCCTATTCCGGTTCCGAGCCGATCCGCCTCGACACGCTGGAGCGTTTTGCCGAGAAGTTCGCCCCGTGCAGCTTCACGCCGGACAATTTCATGGCCTCCTACGGCCTGGCCGAAGCGACCTTGTTCGTCGCCGGCACGCCGCGCCGCCACGGCATTGCTTCGCTGCGGGTGGATGATGTGGCGCTGGCGCAAAACCGTGCCGAGCCGGGGCAGGGCAGTGTGGTGATGAGTTGTGGTGTCAGCCAGCCCGGGCACGCAGTGCTGATCGTCGAGCCTGCCACGTTGCAGCCATTGGCCGACAATCAGGTCGGTGAAGTCTGGGCGGCCGGGCCGAGCATCGCCCTGGGTTACTGGCGCAATCCCGAAGCCAGCGCCAAGACCTTTGTCCAGCACGACGGCCGGACCTGGCTGCGTACCGGTGACCTGGGTTTCCTGCGCGGTGGCGAGCTGTTCATCACCGGTCGCCTGAAAGACCTGCTGATCGTGCGCGGGCATAACCTCTATCCCCAGGACATCGAGCAAACCATCGAACGTGAAGTGGAGGTGGTGCGCAAGGGCCGCGTGGCCGCGTTCGCGGTCAACGATGGCGGTGAAGAAGGCATCGGCATCGCTGCGGAAATCAGCCGCAGCGTGCAGAAAATCCTGCCGCCCGAAGCCTTGATCAAAGCCATTCGCCAGGCGGTGGCCGAGGCCTGCCAGCAAGCCCCGAGCGTAGTGGTGCTGCTCAATCCCGGCGCGTTGCCCAAGACCTCCAGCGGCAAGTTGCAGCGCTCGGCGTGCCGCAGTCGATTGGCCGATGGTAGCTTGGACAGCTATGCGCAGTTCCCGTCGGCCCAGGTTGAAATCGCTGATGAATCTGCGCCGTCCTCCGAGCTGCAAACGCTCATCGGCCAAATCTGGCGGGAGCAGCTGCAGGTCGAACAAGTCCAGGCTGACGATCATTTCTTCCTGCTGGGCGGTAATTCCATCGCCGCCACCCAGGTGATCGCACGGCTACGGGAAACCCTGGGGCTGGAACTGAACCTGCGCCTGCTGTTCGAAGCGCCAACCCTGGCCGCGTTCGCCGCCGCGGTGGCGAACCAGCAACAGGACGGCGGTCAGCCTCAAGGCGCGATCAGCGCATTGTCGCGCGACGAAGCGTTGCCGCAATCCCTGGCCCAGAACCGTTTGTGGTTTACCTGGCAGCTCGATCCGACGAGCCATGCCTACAACATTCCTGGCGCCTTGCACCTGCGCGGCGAGCTGGACGAAGACGCGTTGCGCGCCAGTTTCCAGCAATTGATCGAGCGTCATGAGTCCCTGCGCACGCGGTTTCTGGAGCGGGATGGCGTGGCCCTGCAACAAGTCGATCCGGCCGGTGAATTCAAGCTGCCCGTCATCGACCTCGGCGACCTGCCCGCCGCCTCGCGTGAAGCCCGGGCGCGACAGGTTCGAGAAGACGAAGCGGCCACGCCGTTCGATCTGCAGAAGGGGCCGCTGCTGCGGGTCAGCCTGTTGCGTCTCGACGAGGATGACCATCAACTGCTGGTGACACTGCACCACATCATCGCCGACGGCTGGTCGATGAATGTGTTGATTGAAGAATTCTCCCGCTTGTACGCCGCTGCTTCCCAAGGCCAGGTCGCCGAGCTGGCGCCATTGCCCTTGCAATACGCCGACTACGGCAGTTGGCAGCGCCAATGGCTCGCCCAGGGCGAGGCCGAGCGCCAACTGAGCTACTGGAAGCAGCAATTGGGTGCTGAACATCCGGCCCTGGTGCTGGGCACGGATCACCCGCGCGGCGCTCAACGCCAGCGCAGTGCCGCGCGGCATAGTCTGCGCCTGGACAACGGCCTCGGCGAGGCGCTGCGTCAAGTGGCCCAGGCCCATGAGGCGACGCCATTCATGTTGTTGCTGGCAGCCTTCCAGGCGCTGCTGCAGCGTTACACCGGCCAATCAGACATCCGCATCGGCGTGCCCAACGCCAACCGTCCGCGCCTGGAAACCCAGGGGCTGATCGGCTTCTTCATCAACACCCAGGTGCTGTGTGGGCAGGTCGATTCACGTCAGCCATTCGCCGCGCTGCTGGCCCAGGCACGGGAAGCCACACTTGGTGCCCAGGCCCACCAGGACCTGCCATTCGAACAACTGCTCGAAGCGTTTCCCGAGGCGCGTGAGCAGGGCCTGTTCCAGGTGATGTTCAACCACCAGCAGCGGGACTTGAGTGCCTTGCGCCGTTTGCCGGGGTTGTTGGCCGAGGAGTTGCCGTGGCACAGCCGCGAAGCCAAGTTCGACCTGCAACTGCACAGCGAGGAAGATCGCAACGGTCGGTTGACGCTGTCGTTCGACTACGCCGACGAACTGTTCGAGGCGGCGACTATCGAGCGGCTGGCGGCGCATTACTGCAACCTGTTGCGGGCGGTCTGCGCCGATCCGCAACAAGCCATCGGCGATGTGCCGTTATTGGGCGCTGCTGAACACAGCCAACAGCAGCAATGGAGCGCTGCCCCGTGCGCACCGGCCAGCCAATGGCTGCCGGAACTGTTGAACGAACAGGCCCGGCGTACGCCGCAACGTATCGCGTTGCGCTGGAACGGTGGCCAACTCGAGTATGCCGAGCTGCACGCCCAGGCCAACCGCCTGGCCCATTACCTGCGGGACAAGGGCGTTGGCCCGGACGTGTGCGTGGCGATTGCCGCCGAGCGCTCGCCGCAGTTGCTCATCGGCGTGCTGGCGGTCATCAAGGCCGGCGGCGCCTACGTGCCGCTGGATGCGGACTACCCGACCGAACGGCTGGCCTACATGCTCCACGACAGCGGCGTCGACTTGCTGCTGACCCAAACCGCGCTGCTCGAACGTTTGCCGGTTTGCGACGGCGTCAGTGTCATCGCCATGGACACCCTGCGCCTGGAGCAATGGCCGAGCAACCCGCCGGGCCTGCACCTGCACGGCGACCACCTGGCCTACGTGATCTACACCTCCGGCTCCACCGGCCAGCCCAAAGGCGTCGGCAACACCCACGCCGCCCTGGCCGAGCGCCTGCAATGGATGCAAGCGACCTACGGGCTGGATGCTACCGATGTGCTGATGCAAAAAGCGCCGATCAGTTTCGACGTGTCGGTCTGGGAATGCTTCTGGCCGCTGATCACCGGCAGCCAATTGGTGCTGGCTGGCCCCGGCGAACACCGTGACCCGCACCGCATCGCCCAGTTGGTGCAGCAGTTTGGCGTCACCACGCTGCACTTCGTGCCGCCGTTGCTCAGCCTGTTTGTCGACGAACCACTGAGCGCCCGCTGCAGCAGTCTGCGCCGGCTGTTCTCCGGTGGTGAAGCCTTGCCCGCCGAACTGCGCAACCGGGTGTTGGCACAACTGCCGGCGGTGCAATTGCACAATCGCTATGGCCCGACCGAAACCGCGATCAACGTCACCCATTGGTATTGCACCGAGGCCGATGGCGAGCGCTCGCCGATCGGCCGTCCCCTGGGCAACGTGCTGTGCCGGGTACTCGACAGCGACCTCAACCCCGTACCGGCCGGCGTGCCCGGCGAGCTGTGCATCGGCGGCCTGGGCCTGGCCCGGGGTTACCTCGGCCGTCCGGGCCTGAGCGCCGAGCGCTTCGTCGTCGACCCATTGGGGCCGGCCGGTGCGCGGTTGTATCGCACCGGCGACCGTGCGCGCTGGAGCGCCGATGGCGTGATCGAATACCTTGGCCGCCTCGACCAGCAGGTCAAGCTGCGCGGTTTTCGGGTCGAGCCGCAGGAAATCGAAGCGCGCCTGCTGGCCCAGGACGGCGTCGCCCAAGTGGCGGTGTTGGTGCGCGACACCTCGGCCGGTCCGCAGTTGATCGGCTATTACACCGCCTCGGATGTCGCTCAGGATCAGGACGAGTTGAGCCATCGACTCAAAACCGCCCTGGCTGCCGAGCTGCCCGATTACATGGTGCCCGCCCAGTTGCTGCGCCTGGACGCCATGCCCCTGGGCCCGAGTGGCAAGCTCGACCGCCGCGCCTTGCCCGAACCGCAATGGCAGGTGCGCGAGCACGTCGAACCGGCCAGCCCCCTGGAGCAGCAAATCGCCGGCATCTGGCGCGACGTGCTGGGCCTTGCGCGCATCGGCCTGCGGGACGATTTTTTTGCCCTCGGCGGCCATTCGCTGCTGGCGACCCAGATCATTTCCCGTACCCGCCAAACCTGTGACGTCGAACTGCCGCTGCGCACGCTGTTCGAGGCCAGTGAACTGGGGGCTTTTGCCGAGCAGGTGCGCTTGATCCAGGCCAGCGGCCAGACCAACCGCCAGCCGCCCATCGAGAAGGTCGACCGCAGCCAACCGGTGCCGCTGTCCTATTCCCAGCAGCGCATGTGGTTCCTCTGGCAGATGGAGCCGTACAGCCCGGCCTACAACGTCGGCGGCATGGCGCGGTTGCGCGGGGTGCTGGATGTCGGGCGCTTCGAGGCGGCCTTGCAGGCGTTGATCCTGCGCCACGAAACCCTGCGCACCACGTTCCCGAGCGTCGATGGCGTGGCTCGTCAGCAGGTGCACAGTGGAACGGGCCTGCGCATGGGCTGGAAGGATTTCTCGAAGCTGGCCGCCGACGTCCGCGAACAGCGGGTACAGCAACTGGCCGACAGCGAGGCCCACCAGCCTTTCGACCTGGAAACCGGGCCGCTACTGCGGGCCTGCCTGGTCAAGACCGCCGAGCATGAGCATTACTTTGTCCTGACGCTGCACCACATCGTCACCGAAGGCTGGGCGATGGACATTTTCGCCCGTGAACTGAGCGCGCTGTACGAAGCCTTTGTCGACGACCGTGAATCCCCGCTGGAACCGCTGCCGGTGCAATACCTGGACTACAGCGTCTGGCAGCGTCAGTGGCTGGAGTCCGGCGAGCGCCAGCGACAACTCGACTATTGGACCGCGCAATTGGGCCGCGAACATCCGCTGCTGGAACTGCCCGGTGACCGTCCGCGTCCGTCGGTGCAAAGTCATCGCGGTGAATTGTTCCGTTTTGACCTCAGCGATGAGCTGGCGGCGCGAGTCCGTGCCTTCAACGCGCAACAGGGCCTGACCCTGTTCATGACCATGACCGCCGCCCTGGCCGTGCTGCTCTATCGCTACAGCGGCCAGACCGACCTGCGCATCGGCGCGCCGGTGGCCAACCGCATCCGCCCGGAAAGCGAAGGGCTGATCGGGGCGTTCCTCAACACCCAGGTGTTGCGTTGCCAGCTCGACGGGCAGATGTCGGTGGGCGAACTGTTCGAACAGGTGCGCCACACCGTCATCGAAGGCCAGTCCCATCAGGACTTGCCGTTCGATCATCTGGTGGAAGCCCTGCAACCGCCGCGCAGTGCGGCCTACAACCCGCTGTTCCAGGTGATGTGCAACGTGCAGCGCTGGGAATTTCAGCAGAGCCGCACGCTGGCCGGTATGACGGTGGAATACCTGGTCAACGACGCCCGGGCCACCAAGTTCGACCTCAACCTGGAAGTCACCGACCTGGATCAGCGCCTGGGTTGCTGTCTGACCTACAGCACCGACCTGTTCGACGAACCGCGCATCGCGCGCATGGCCGGGCACTGGCGCAATCTGCTGGAGGCGTTGCTGGTCGATCCGGCCCGACGCCTGAGCGAACTGCCGTTGCTGGACACCCGCGAGCAGCAACAGCTGCTCGACAGCCTGGGCGTCGAGCCCGGTGAGCATCGCCTGGACCAATGCCTCCACGAACTGTTCGACGAACAGGCGCGGATGCGTCCCGATGCGCCGGCCCTGACGTTTGCCGGGCAGACCCTGACGTATGCGCAACTGAACAGCCGCGCCAATCGCCTGGCCTGGATGCTGCGCAAGCGAGGCGTCGGGCCGCAGGTGCGGGTCGGCCTGGCCCTGGAGCGTTCGCTGGAAATGGTCATCGGCCTGCTGGCGATCCTCAAGGCCGGCGGCGCCTACGTGCCGCTGGACCCGGAATACCCGCTGGACCGCTTGAGCTACATGATCGAGGACAGCGGCGTCAGCCTGCTGCTCAGTGACCGGGCGATGTTCCAGGCCCTTGGCGCGTTGCCCGAGGAAGTGGGGTGCTGGTGCCTGGAAGATGATTCGGCGGCCCTGGCGCACTACCCGGATCACCCGCTGCCGCTGATCAACCTGCCGCAACACCAGGCGTACCTGATCTACACCTCCGGCTCCACCGGCAAGCCCAAGGGCGTGGTGGTGTCCCACGGTGAAATCGCCATGCATTGCCAGGCAGTGATCCAACGCTTCGGCATGCGCCCGGACGATTGCGAGCTGCACTTCTATTCCATCAACTTCGACGCGGCCACCGAACGTCTGCTGGTGCCATTACTCAGCGGCGCCCAGGTGGTGCTGCGGGCCCAGGGCCAATGGGACGCCGAGGAAATCTGCGGGCTGATTCGCCAGCATCGCATCAACATTCTTGGTTTCACCCCCAGCTACGGCAGCCAGTTGGCGCAGTGGCTGGCGACCCAGGGCCAGACCCTGCCGGTGCGCATGTGCATCACCGGCGGCGAGGCCCTGACCGGCGAGCATTTGCAACGCATTCGCGCGGCGTTCAGCCCAAATCTGTTCTTCAACGCCTATGGCCCGACCGAAACCGTGGTCATGCCGCTGGCGAGCCTGGCTGCGCAGCGACTGGAAGAGGGCGCGGCCAGTGTGCCGATTGGCAGCGTGATTGGCGCCCGCGTGGCGTACATCCTCGACGCCGACCTGGCGTTGGTGCCGCCAGGCGCCACAGGTGAGTTGTATGTGGGCGGTGCCGGTCTGGCCCAGGGTTATCACCAGCGTCCGGGCATGACCGCCGAGCGTTTCGTCGCCGACCCGTTCGCCACCGAGGGCGGACGCCTCTATCGTACCGGCGACCTGGTGCGCCAGGGTGCCGACGGTCTGGTGGAATACCTGGGGCGGATCGACCATCAGGTGAAAATCCGCGGCTTTCGCATCGAACTGGGGGAAATCGAAACCCGCCTGCTGGAGCATGACGCGGTGCGCGAGGCCGTGGTATTGGCCCTCGACACGCCCGGCGGCAAGCAACTGGCCGGTTATCTGGTGAGCGACGTCGCCAGCCAGGACAACGCGCAACAAGCGACCTTGCGCGACGCCTTGAAAAACCACCTCAAGGCCCAACTGCCGGACTACATGGTGCCCGCGCACCTGATCCTGCTGGCGAGCATGCCGCTGACCGCCAACGGCAAGCTCGACCGCCGCGCCTTGCCGCTGCCCGATCCCGAACTCAATCGCCAACACTACGTGGCGCCGAGCAATGCCCTGGAGCAGACCCTGGCGGCGATCTGGTGCGACGTGCTGAACGTCGGGCAGGTGGGACTCAACGATAACTTCTTCGAGCTGGGCGGCGATTCGATCCTGTCCATCCAGGTGGTCAGCCGCGCCCGGCAGCAGGGCATTCATTTCACGCCCCGCGACCTGTTCCAGCACCAGACCGTACAGACCCTGGCCAGCGTTGCCACGCTCAGCCAGCAAGTGCACGCCGAGCAAGGCCTGTTGCAGGGTGAGTCCGGACTGACGCCGATCCAGCACTGGTTCTTCGAACGTCAGGTCCCCAATCGGCATCACTGGAACCAGGCGCTGGTGCTGGAACCGACCACGGCCCTGGCGCCGCAACCGCTGGAGCAGGCGCTGCGCAGCGTCTTGCAGCACCACGATGCCTTGCGCCTGGGCTTCAGTGAGACCGCCGGGCATTGGCGTGCCGAGCATCAGCCATTGTCTGGCGTTGCGCTGTTGCAGCACCTGTGCGTGGACACCGCGCAGGATTGCGAAGCGTTATTTGCCCAGGCGCAGAGCCGTTTCAATCTATCAACCGGGCCATTGCTGCGCGCCGTGCTGGCGCAGTTACCCGACGGCCAGCAACGGTTGCTGATCGTCATCCATCACCTGGTGGTCGACGGTGTGTCGTGGCGGGTGCTGATGGACGATTTGCAAACCGTCTACCGCCAGCTCACCGCCGGGCGGGAGGTGCAGTTGCCGGCCAAGACCAGCCCATTGCGCGATTGGGCCGCACGCTTGCAGGCCTACGCCGGCAGCGAGTCCTTGCGCGAGGAACTGGAGTGGTGGCAAGCACAGTTGAGCGGCGCGCAGCTGCAGCTGCCCTGCGCGAATCCCGACGGCGGACTCCAGGAACGTCACGCTGAAACCATCAGCGTGCGCCTGGACGCCGAGCGCACCCGGCAACTGCTGCAACAGGCGCCGAGCGCCTATCGCACCCAGGTCAACGACCTGCTGCTTACCGCGCTGGCCCGGGTGCTGTGCCGTTGGAGCGGCCATGCCTCGGCCCTGGTCCAGCTCGAAGGCCACGGCCGCGAAGCACTGTTCGACGACATCGACCTGACCCGCACCGTCGGTTGGTTCACCAGCGTCTATCCCGTGCGCCTGAGTCCAGCGGCCGAAGGCTACGGTGCCTCGATCAAGGCCATCAAGGAACAACTGCGCGCGGTGCCCCACAAGGGCCTCGGCCATGGCGTATTGCGCTACCTGGCGGACGCGGCGACGCGCCAGACGATGGCCGGCTTGCCGCACGCGGCGATCACCTTCAACTACCTGGGCCAGCTCGACCAGACCTTGGGTCACGATGCGTTGTTCCAGCCGCTGGATGCGCCGCTGGGTGCGATTCACGATCCCGAGGCACCACTGCCCAACGAACTGAGCGTCGACAGCCAGGTCAGCGGCGGCGAGCTGGTGCTGCGCTGGACCTTCAGTGCCCAGCGCCATGACCGCCAGGCGATTGCCTCGCTGGCCGAGGCCTACCTCGATGAGTTGCAACACCTGATCGAGCATTGCCTGACGGACGAGGCGGGCGGCCTGACGCCATCGGACTTCCCCCTGGCGAAACTGACCCAGGGCCAACTCGACAGCTTGCCGGTGCCGGCCGGGCAGATCGAAGACGTCTACCCGCTGACGCCGATGCAGGAAGGCATGCTCCTGCACACCTTGCTGGAACCGGGTACGGGCCTGTACTACATGCAGGATCGCTATCGCATCAACAGCGAACTGGACGCGCAGCGTTTTGCCCAGGCCTGGCAAGCGGTCATCGCCCGCCACGAAGCCTTGCGCGCCTCGTTCTGCTGGAACGTCGGCGAAGACATGCTGCAAATCATCCACAAGCCGGGCCGCACGCCGGTGGATTACCTCGACTGGTCCGAGGTGCCCGAAGACGCCCAGGAAGCCAGGCTCCAGGCGCTGCTCAAGAACGAGCGCGAGGCCGGTTTCGATCTGCTGAACCAGGCGCCGTTCCACCTGCGGTTGATTCGGGTCGGCGCGGCACGCTACTGGTTCATGATGAGTAACCACCACATCCTCATCGATGCGTGGTGCCGTTCGCTGCTGATGGACGACTTCTTCGAGATCTACACCGCCCTGGGTGAAAACCGCGAACCGCAGTTGGCTGTGCCGCCGCGTTATCGCGACTACATCGGTTGGTTGCAGCACCAGAGCCTGGCCGAAGCCCGGCAGTGGTGGAGGCACAACCTGCAAGGCTTTGAGCGGACCACGCCGATCCCCAGCGACCGGCCGTTGCTGCGCGAGCACGCTGGTGACAGCGGCGGCATGAGCGTCGGCGACTGCTACACCCGTCTCGATGCCCGGGATGGCGCACGGCTGCGGGAACTGGCCCAGGCCCATCAACTGACGGCCAACACCTTTGCCCAGGCGGCGTGGGCGTTGGTGCTGCGGCGGGTCAGCGGGGATCGCGACGTGCTGTTTGGCGTCACTGTGGCCGGACGCCCGGTGGAGCTGCCGCAGATGCAACGCACCGTGGGGCTGTTCATCAACAGCGTCGCCTTGCGCGTGCAAATGCCTGAGGACCATCAGCGTTGCAGTGTGCGCCAGTGGCTCAGCGATCTGCTGGACAGCAACATGCAACTGCGCGAGTACGAATACTTGCCGCTGGTGAGCATTCAGGAGGTCAGCGAACTGCCCAAGGGCCAGCCGCTGTTCGACAGTCTGTTCGTGTTCGAGAACGCGCCGGTGGAGGTCTCGGTGCTGGACCGCGCGCAAAGCCTCAACGCCACTTCGGACTCGGGCCGCACCCACACCAACTTCCCGCTGACGGCGGTCTGCTATCCGGGGGATGACCTGGGCCTGCACCTTTCGTACGACCAGCGCTACTTCGATGAAAGTACCGTCCAGGGGCTGCTGGGTGAGTTCAAGCGGTTGCTGCTGGCGTTGATGGAGGGCTTGCACGGCGACATGAGCGAGCTGCCGCTGATCGGTGCTCAAGAGCAGGATTTGCTCATCGAAGGCTGCAACCAGAGCGAGCGTGCCTATCCGTTGGAACAGAGCTACGTCGAACTGTTCGAGGCGCGGGTCGCGGCTCATCCGCAACGTCCTGCGGTCAGTTGCCTGGACGCGAGCTACAGCTACGCTGAATTGAATGCGCGCAGCAACCGCCTCGGTCATGCCCTGATCGCTGCCGGTGTCGGCCTGGATCAGCCGGTGGCGCTGCTGGCCGAACGGGATGCCGAGCTGCTGGGCATGATCATCGGCAGCTTCAAGGCCGGTGCCGGCTACTTGCCGCTGGACCCGGGCCTGCCGAGCCAGCGCCTGAGCCGCATCATCGAATTGAGCCGCACGCCGTTGCTGGTTTGCACCCAGGCCTGCCAGGCCCAGGCGCAGGCCTTGCTGGATGAGTTCGCCTGCTCCGGGCGCCCGAAGTTGCTGGTGTGGGAAGCCGTCCAGGCCAGCGCTCTTTCGCTGGAAAACCCGGGCGTCTACAGCGGGCCGGATAACCTGGCCTACGTGATCTACACCTCTGGCTCCACCGGCCTGCCCAAAGGCGTGATGGTGCAACAGCGGGGCATGCTCAACAACCAACTGAGCAAGGTGCCGTACCTGGCGCTGAGCGAGGCGGATGTGATCGCCCAGACGGCGTCCCAGAGCTTCGATATTTCGGTCTGGCAGTTCCTGGCCGCGCCGTTGTTCGGCGCCCGGGTCGACATCGTGCCCAACGCCATCGCCCACGACCCGCAAGGGCTGCTGGAGCATGTACAGCAGCAGGGCATTAGCGTGCTGGAAAGCGTGCCATCGCTGATCCAGGGCATGCTCGCCCAGGAACGCATCGGCCTGGATGGCTTGCGCTGGATGCTGCCCACCGGCGAAGCGATGCCGCCGGAACTGGCCCATCAATGGTTGCTGCGTTACCCGGACATCGGTCTGGTCAACGCCTACGGCCCGGCGGAATGCTCCGATGACGTGGCGTTCTTTCGGGTCGACCTGGCCTCGACCCGTGGCACGTATCTGCCGATTGGCACGCCCACCGACAACAATCGTCTGTACCTGCTCGACGGCGCGCTGGACCTGGTGCCGCTGGGCGCGGTGGGTGAGTTGTGCGTGGCGGGCGCCGGGGTCGGGCGTGGTTATGTCAGCGATCCGTTGCGCACGGCTCCGGTGTTTGTGCCGAACCCGTTCGGCGCGCCGGGGGAGCGGCTGTACCGCACCGGCGACCTGGCGCGGCGGCGCAGCGATGGGGTATTGGAATACGTTGGACGCATCGACCATCAGGTGAAAATTCGTGGCTACCGCATCGAGTTGGGCGAAATCGAAGCGCGCCTGCACGAGCAAACCGAGGTCCGCGATGCGGCTGTCGGAGTACAGGAGGGCGCCAATGGCAAGCATCTGGTGGGTTACCTGGTCGCCGCCGAGTCGTCATTGACGCCGGTCGAACGCCTTGAGTGCATCAAGCGGCGCCTGCGCAATGAACTGCCGGAATACATGGTGCCGCTGCACTGGTTATGGCTCGACCGCCTGCCCCTCAATGCCAACGGCAAGCTCGACCGCAAGGCCTTGCCGGCCCTGGAGATCGGCCAGTTGCAAAGCCAGGACTACCAGGCCCCCGGCAATGAGCTGGAACAGACCCTGGCCGACATCTGGGCCCAGGTATTGAGAGTCGAGCGGGTGGGGGTTCGGGACAACTTCTTCGAGCTGGGCGGGCATTCCTTGCTGGCGACGCAAATCGCCTCGCGGGTGCAAAAGGCCTTGCAACGCAACGTACCGCTGCGGGCGATGTTCGAATGCAGCACGGTGCGGGAGCTGGCTGACTACATCGATGGGTTGGCGGCCAGCGAGATCACTGAGGAGAAGGTGGATCGGTTGAATGATTTGATGGCGGAGTTGGAAGGGTTGTAGTTTTGCAGCGCTTGTAGCGGCTTCATCGCGGGCAAGCCTTGCTCCCACAGGGATCAGCTGTGAACAGAGTATTTGTGTTCGAGCATCAACCCTGTGGGAGCAAGGCTTGCCCGCGATGGGGGCAGCACAGGCACTGCTGGCTCAAAGGTTGACTGCTCACCTAGCACAGCTCAGTCTCCCCAAGGCTTTTTTCCCAGACTCAAACAAGGAGCTTACCCATGCCCTTTGCAACGATCGACGGACAACCGCTTCACTACCTGGACCAAGGCCAGGGCCCGGTGGTGCTGCTGGGCAGCAGCTATCTGTGGGACCACACCATGTGGGCGCCGCAGATCGAGGTGTTGTCCCAGCACTATCGGGTCATCGCCCTGGACTTGTGGGGGCACGGCCAGTCCGGGCGTTTGCCTGAGGGCATGACCTCCCTGGACGACCTGGCTCGTCAGGCATTGGCATTGATGGATCACTTGAACATCGACTGCTTCAACCTGGTCGGGCTCTCGGTGGGCGGGATGTGGGGCGCGCGGCTGGCGCTGGCGGCGCCTGAGCGCGTGCAGTCGCTGGTATTGATGGACACCTATGTTGGTGTCGAGCCGGAGCCGACTCGACAATATTATTTCTCGCTGTTCGACAAGATCGAAGCTGGCGGCAGTATTCCCGAACCGTTGCTGGACATTATCGTGCCGATTTTCTTCCGGCCGGGCATCGACCCGCAGTCGGCGCTCTACCAACAGTTTCGCGCCACATTGGCCGCACTGCCGGTTGATCGCTTGCGCGACAGCATCGTACCGTTGGGGCGGATCATTTTTGGCCGGGACGATATCCTGCCGCGCCTGCATGAACTGGATGCCAAGCGCACGACGGTGATGTTTGGCGACCAGGACAAACCGCGTCCGCCGTCCGAGTCGCTGGAGATGGCCGAATTGATCGGGTGTCCCCATGTGTCGATTCCGGAAGCGGGGCACATCTCCAACCTGGAGAATCCAGAATTCGTGACCGGGGCGTTGCTGGAGTTCCTGACGCGCAAGCACTGACTGCTGGCTAACCGTGGCGAGGGAGCTTGCTCCCGCTGGGGCTGTAGGAGCTGGCGAAGCCTGCGATCTTTTGATCTTGATCTTTCGCTTGGGACTCAATTGTCTGGGACAAGATCGCAGCCTCGTTGCACTCGTCAGCTCCTACACAGCTCCAGGCGCACCCCAGCGGGAGCAAGCTCCCTCGCCACAAGAGCAGTTTTGGACTTTGGATCACTTCGGCCCGAGAATCTTCACCAGTTTGTCTGGTGAAGGCGCGCCTTGCTGCTGTTGCAGGTCGCCTTTTTCATCCAGATAGAAAATCGCCGGGGTGGCGGACAGTTCCAGCTCGTCCATCAATTGCTGGTTGGCGTCCAGTTTCGCCTGGATGGCGGGCGGTATGTCCTTGAGCGGTTTGAGCGAGCTGCCCTTGCCGGCCTTTTCATGCTCGGCGAGGGCTTTTTCCGGGTCTTTGGCCGCCAGCAAGGCAGCGGATTTACCGGGGCTGTCTTCGCGAATGATGCCCACCATGATGTGGCGCAACTGCACCTTGCCGGCCTTGACCCAGGGCCGTGCCTGTTCCCAGAACATGTTGCAGTACGGGCAATTCGGATCGCTGAACAGGTACACCGTGCGCGGTGCGTCCTTGCTGCCGTCGGTGATCCAGTTGCTGCCCTCCATCTTCGCCCAGATGGCCTTGGCCATCGGTGCATAAACCAGTTTTTGCAGTGGCTCGGCGCTCAGGTCCTTGCCGTCGGCGTCGTACAGGTTGCCCAGCAGGACGTGCTGCCCATCCGGGGTCAGGTACAGCGCCATGCCACGGTTCTGGTATTGCGCCGCGTAACCACGCAAGCCGTCCGGCGCGTCGAAGGTGCCGATGATTTTTGCGCCCTTGGCTTCGATCTTCTTGATCGCCGCCGGCAATTCTTCGGCCTGGAGCAGCGGGGCCTGCGACAGTGTGGCGGCGACGGCCAGGGTCAGCAGGTGGCGGAGGCGGGGCATGGCGATTTCCTTATGGCGGAGTGGGGTGTCGTGGACGAGTCCGGCGTTTCGAAGTTCTCCAGGGCACGAGCCAGGCTCGCTTCCGACAATTCCCCCAGGTGGCTGCCCAGCAGGCGACCATCGGCGCTGTAGAACAGGGTGGTCGGCAGGGCCATGGAACCGACAGCCTGGCCGAGGCGGCCACTGCCATCGAACAATACGTTGGTCAGGCTCAGGCCTTGGGTGGCCAGGTAGGTGCTGACACTTTGCATGCTTTCGGCCTGATTGACGAACAGGAAGGTCAGGTCCGGACGCTGTTGCTGGGCTTCTTCGAGCACCGGCATTTCACGCCGGCAGGGCGGGCACCAGGTGGCCCATAGATTGATCACCAGGGGACCGCCCTGATAATCGGTGAGTTTCACGGTCTCGCCGTCGGCGGTGCGCAGGTTGATGTCCGGCAGCCGAGTGCCCTGTTCATAAATCGCCAACGACATTGTCGCCACCAGCCAGAACAGCAAGCCGCTGCCGACGCCGAAGCCCAATGGCCGACGCAGGGGCGGACGGCGCCGGGCCCACGACAAGGCGCCAATCAGCAGCGCCACGATGCCCGGCCAGGCCAGGAAGCCACCGTCGCGCAGGTCGACGATCTGCCACGGGTCGTCCCGGTAATGTTGCCAATAGGCGGCGACGAAGCCGATTCGTGCGGCCAGCAGGCCCAGCAGAAACAGCACGAAAAGCACCGACTCAGGGTTTTCGCCTCCACGCTTGGCCACCCGCCAACCCACGAAGGTTGCCAGCGCCAGGGCGCTGATGAGCAACAGGTGATTAAGGGCGATGGCAAAGGTGCCCAAAGTAAACGTCAGCATCAGCGCGCGTCCCGGGTGAGGTTCCAGCGCTCCAGGAACGCCTTGGCATCGACTTCCCCGGTGATCCGCTGGCTGCGGCGCTCTTTACCGTCGGCGCCGATCCACAGCAGGCTCGGCGGCCCCGGCACCTGGTAACGGCCCAGCAGTTCGCGGCTGGCGGGGCTGTCGGCGGTGACGTCCAGGCGCAGCAGGCGCACACCGCTCAGGGCGTCCAGCACTTCGCTGCGGCCGAAAACCTGTTTCTCCATGATCTTGCAGGACACGCACCAGTCGGCGTAGTAGTCCAGCAGCACCCACTGGCCCTGGGCCTTGGCGGCGTCCAGTTCCCGTTGCAGGGCGGCGGGCTCGCTGACGGTGACGAACGCGTCGTGAGCACTGACGGTCGCGCTGCCCTCGGTGCCGGCGTAGACCTTCAGGGGCTGGAAGAAGTCATCGCCGCCGCCCGCTGCGCCGATCACCAGCAGGCTGCCCCACAGGCCGAACAGCAACGAGGCGCTGCCGCAGATATAGGCGGTGCGGCCGAAGCCTTCGGTCTGGCGCCAGGCGCTGTAGGCGGCGATCAACAGCAGCACGCCCCACAGACCGACCCACAACGAACCGTCGATGATCGGGCGAACCATCAGCAGCGCGGTGCCCAGGAACAGGAAGCCGAACACGCCCTTGAGCAGGTTCATCCAGGCGCCGGGCTTGGGCAGGAAACGGTTGCCCACGGTCACCAACAGCAACAGTGGCAAGCCCATGCCGAGGCCCATGGTGAACAGGATCAGCCCGCCGTGCAGCGCATTGCCGCTCTGGGCGATGTACAGCAGCGCGCCGGCCAGCGGGGCGGTCATGCACGGGCCTACCAACAGGCCGGACAGCGCCCCGATAATACCGGCGCCCACCAGGCTGCCACCGCGGCGCTGGCGCCCGGCGTTTTCCAGGCGGTCACGCAGGGCGGCCGGCAATTGCAATTCGAAGAAGCCGAACATGGGCAGCGCCAGCAACACGAATACGGCCGCGAAGCTGCCCAGCAGCCACGGTTGTTGCAGCAGCGCCTGGAGGTTGGCCCCCAACAGCGCGGCGAGCACGCCCATGGCGGCATACACCAGGGCCATGCTGATCACGTAGCTGCCGGCCAGGGCCAGGCCGCGCCTCGGCCCGGCGCCGCTGCCCACCACCAGCCCGGCCAGGATCGGCAGCATCGGCAGCGAACACGGTGTGAACGCCAGCAGCAGGCCCAGGCCGAAGAACACCAGCAGGCTCCAACCCAAGGCTCGTTGTTGCAGGCCGCTGGCCAGGGCCTGGTCCTGCGCCTCGTCATTGGCTGTCGTTGGTGCGGTGCCGCCCAGGTCAACCACCTGGGTCTGGGGGGGATAGCACAGGCCGGCGTCGGCGCAGCCCTGGAAGCCGACCTTGATCTGGCCCGTGGCACCGGCGGGTATCTTCAATTCCAGCGCCTGGCGATAGACCTGCTGGTCACCGAAAAACTCGTCGCTGTGGGCTTCACCCTCCGGCAGCTTGGGTTTCTGCGCCTCGGCCAAGCCATCGAACTTGAGCCGCTGCTGATACAGGTAGTACCCATCGGCGATCTGCCAGAACAGCTGGGTTTCCCCGGAGTCCAGGCGTTCGGAGGTAAACACGAACGCCTTTTCCACCGGCAGGAAATCGGGTTTGGTTTCGAAGGGATTGGCGGCCTGGGCCAGGCCCGAGATCAGGAACAGCCACAACAAAAACAATCGACGCATGGATAAAGCCTTAGAACGATGCAAGTGGAAAACACAATGGCGGCTGGCGATTAACCGTCGATTAACCCGGCGCCGGCCGGCAGGCGGCAATGATCGCCCATGTTGGCCGTACTCGTCGCATAATGTCGGCTTAATCGGCCGGCGGCCTAATGTACCTTTTTCCACGGGGCTTACCATGCGCGTACTGGTCTGCGAAGACGATGAGTTGATTGCCAGCGGGATCGTTGCCGGCCTTACGGCGCAGGGCTTGACTGTCGAGCACGTCGCCACCGCCTCGGCGGCGCGGGCGATGGTCGGTGTGGCGGAGTTCGACGTCATGGTGCTGGACTTGGGATTGCCCGACGAGGACGGCCTCAAACTGCTCAAGCAGTTGCGTCAACAGGGGCTGGAGACACCGGTGCTGATCCTCACCGCCCGGGACTCGGTGACCGACCGGGTCGACGGCTTGCAGGCCGGCGCCGATGACTACCTGCTCAAACCCTTCGACCTGCGCGAACTGGCGGCGCGCCTGCACACGTTGCTGCGGCGCGTGGCGGGGCGCAGCGTCAACCTGATCGAGCACGGTCGCCTGACCTACGACCCCAGCAGTCGGGAAACCACCCTGGATGGCCAGCCGGTGGATCTGTCCCGGCGCGAGCAATCGCTGTTGCAGGCGCTGCTGCACAGTCGCGGCCGGGTGCTGTCCACCGAACAGCTCAAGGACAGCGTCTATGGGTTCAACGACGAATTGGAAAGCAACGCCCTCAACGTCCATATCCACCACCTGCGGCGCAAGTTGGGTAACGGGATTGTCGAGACCGTGCGCGGCCTGGGCTATCGCCTGGGGCCGGCCGAAGGTGGAGAGTCCTCCAAGTGATGAGCTTGCGACTGCGCCTGAGCCTGACCCTTGGCGCAGCCTTCGCCCTGATCTGGGCCCTGGCCGCGGCGTGGATGATCAGTGACCTGCGCAACCAGATGATGTTCTCCCTCGACCAACGCCTGGTGGCGTCGGCGCGGATGGTCGCCGGGTTGCTGGAACAGATGCCACCGTTGTCCAGCAAAGGCGAAGGCACGCATTTGAGCGCCGAGCAATTGAGCATTCCCGGCGGCATGGCCTGTCAGGTCAGTTCCTTGCGCGGTGAGATTCTGGCCCGCAGCCACGGCACTCCAGAGCAAACCCTGGAAGCCGAAAAAATGGGCTTTCACGACCAGATGATCGACGGCGCGCCCTGGCGCAGCTTCACCCTGGCCCGGGGCGATCTGCGCATCACCACCGCCGACCGCCAGATCGAACGCGAAGCCCTGAACATGTCGATCCTGCTGGCCGCCTCGGTGCCGGTGGGCGTGGCGTTGCTCGGTTGCCTGTGCCTGTTGTGGCTGGGTATTGGCCAGGGCCTGGCACCGCTCAATCGTATGCGCGATGCGTTGATGCGGCGCAATGCCGATTCCCTGGAGCCCTTGCAGATCCATCCGCTGCCCAGCGAATTGCGACCGCTGCTGGAGACCCAGAACCAGTTGTTCCAGCGCATCGGCAAGACCATCGAGCGCGAGCGACGGCTGACCGGCGACGCCGCCCACGAGCTGCGCAGCCCGCTGACGGCGATCAAGACGCACCTGCAAGTGGCGCGCATGACCGAGGGCGCCGCCCGCGACCAATCCCTGGCCCGGGCCGAGGAGGGCGCCGACCGCATGCACCGCACACTCGAACAGTTGCTGCTGCTGGCTCGGGTCGAGGGCAGCCTGTCGTTCGACGATGGCGTGCAGTGCAACGCCGAACAGGTCGCCCGGCTGGCGATCCAGGACTCCGCCAGCAGTGATTCGCGGCGGATCAGGCTGCACGTATCCCCAGGGTTGTCCGAGGCACCGGTGCAGATGCCGGCGGTGCTTTCCATCGCCGCCTTGCGCAATCTGCTGGATAACGCCCTGCGCCATACGCCGGACGATACCGATGTGGAACTGAGCCTGGAGATGATCGGCCAGCGCGTGCGCTTCCAGGTCCGCGACCACGGCCCTGGCATCGCCGCCGACGACATCCAGCACCTGACTCAGCGCTTCTGGCGCAACGGCCAGAGCACCGGTTGCGGACTGGGGCTGGCGATCGTCCAGGCCATCGTCCAGCGTTGCGGCTGCGGCCTGCATTTCGACAGTCGCCCGGATGGGCTGCGGGTCGAATTGACGGTACCGGTGCAGGTGTTGCCGGCCTGATTCACTTCAACAATGGCCTGTAGGAGGGCCCTGTGGGAGCAAAGCTTGCTCCCACAGGCTTTTGATGAACAAACCACTGATCGCGTCGACCGGTAAAGCGCTGCCCGAGAGTAAATCCCTGCATTGCTGATCCGTTCCCACAACAGGAAACCTGCACGTGCGCTCCGACCGGAGGCGCACCTGTGCGGTGTGTCGTTACTTCAGCGTATTGCGGGGTCGAGGGATGTCAGTCGCCAACAGTCTTATCGAAGTACAGCCGGCGCGGGTCAGCCCTGCACCGGCCGAGACGCTCTACCAGTTCAATGAGTCGCCGCTGCTGGCCCGCCAGAATCGGCAGGAGTCCAATGCCCGCAGCTACCCACGACGGATTCCCCTGGCCCTCAAGCGCGCCAAGGGGTTGTATGTCGAGGACGTCGAGGGCCGCACCTTCATCGACTGCCTGGCCGGTGCCGGCACCTTGGCGCTGGGGCATAACCACCCGGTGGTGATCGAAGCGATCCAGCAGGTGTTGGCCGATGAGCTGCCGCTGCATACCCTGGACCTGACCACGCCGGTCAAGGACCGTTTTGTCCAGGACCTGTTCGGCCTGTTGCCGGCAGAGCTGGCCGTCGAGGCGAAGATCCAGTTCTGCGGCCCTACCGGAACCGACGCGGTGGAAGCCGCCCTCAAGCTGGTGCGCACCGCCACCGGCCGCAGCACCGTGCTGTCGTTCCAGGGCGGTTATCACGGCATGAGCCAGGGGGCGTTGAGCCTGATGGGCAGCCTGGGGCCGAAGAAACCCCTGGGCGCCTTGCTCAGCAGCGGTGTGCAGTTCATGCCATACCCCTACGATTACCGCTGCCCGTTCGGCCTGGGCGGTGTGGAGGGCGTGAAGGCCAATCTGCATTACCTGGAAAACCTGCTGAATGACCCCGAGGCCGGCGTGCAATTGCCGGCAGCCGTCATCGTCGAAGTGGTGCAGGGCGAGGGCGGGGTCATTCCCGCCGATCTGGACTGGCTGCGCGGCTTGCGGCGGATCACCGAGCAGGCGGGGGTGGCGTTGATCGTCGACGAAATCCAGAGCGGCTTTGGCCGTACCGGCAAAATGTTTGCGTTCGAGCACGCCGGGATCATTCCGGACGTGGTCGTGCTGTCCAAGGCCATCGGTGGCAGCCTGCCGCTGGCGGTGGTGGTTTATCGCGCCTGGCTCGACACCTGGCTGCCGGGTGCTCACGCCGGGACCTTCCGCGGCAATCAGATGGCCATGGCCGCCGGTTCCGCGGTGATGCGCTATCTGCAGGAGTATGACCTGCCGGCCCATGCCGCCGCCATGGGCGAGCGCCTGAGCGAGCACCTGCGCATTTTGCAGCGGGACTTTGCGCAACTGGGTGATATTCGCGGCCGCGGGTTGATGCTCGGCGTCGAACTGGTGGACCCAACGGGTAAGCCCGACGCCCTGGGCCATCCGCCAGTGCATGCACGCCTGGCGCCACAGCTGCAACGTGAATGCCTCAAGCGCGGGCTGATCCTGGAACTGGGTGGCCGGCAGGGCGGCGTGGTGCGGTTCCTGCCGCCGCTGATCATCACAAAGGTGGAAATCGACCGGGTTGCCGAAATTTTTGGGCGAGCCCTGCGGGCGGCGCTCGCCCAGGACTAATTTTCACTCGGGCCCGCACGTTCCTTTCATAGCCTGGCTGCGCATGCGCTGCAGCGAACCTCGAGCAAAGATGGAGAGACACCCATGACTTCAGTATTCGACCGCGAGGACATTGTCTTTCAGGTCGTGGTCAACCACGAAGAACAGTATTCGATCTGGCCAGACTACAAGGCCGTTCCCGAAGGCTGGCGTACCGTCGGCAAAAGCGGGTTCAAGAAGGAATGCCTGGCCTACATCGAAGAGGTCTGGACCGACATGCGCCCGCTGAGCCTGCGCAAGAAGATGGAAGAGCAGGCGGCTGTGGCTCATTGAGGTAGAACCTGTGGGAGCAAGCTTTCCACAGGAGGAAAGCAGGGAATACAAATCCTGCAGTCATACCAGAACCAATGTGGGAGCGAGCTTGCTCGCGATTGGGGAGTGTCAGGCAACATTCATGCAACTGACGCACCGCTATCGCGAGCAAGCTCGCTCCCACAGGTTTGGCTTTAGGCCTCTACCTTACTTGAACCGCCGCTCCACCCCTTTCTCCACCAGGATCTTCGCCGAAATCTCTTCCACGGAAAAATGCGTGGAATTGATATGGGGAATGTTCTCCCGCCGGAACAGGTTTTCCACCTCGCGCACTTCGAACTCGCACTGGGCATAGCTTGAATAGCGGCTGTTGGGCTTGCGCTCGTTGCGGATCGCGGTGAGGCGGTCCGGGTCGATGGTCAGGCCGAACAGCTTGTGCTGGTGGGCGCGCAGGGCGCTGGGCAGTTGCAGGCGCTCCATGTCGTCTTCGGTCAGCGGGTAATTGGCCGCGCGGATGCCGAATTGCATCGCCATGTACAGGCACGTCGGTGTCTTACCACAACGCGACACGCCCACTAGGATCAGGTCGGCCTTGTCGTAATAATGCGTGCGCGCGCCATCGTCGTTGTCCAGCGCGAAGTTGACCGCCTCGATCCGCTCCATGTAGTTGGAGTTGTGGCCAATGGAGTGGGATTTGCCGACCGAGTAGGAGGAATGCTCGCTCAGCTCCTGCTCCAGGGGCGCCAGGAACGTGGAAAAAATGTCGATCATGAAACCATTGGACGTTGCGAGAATCTCACGGATGTCCTGATTGACGATGGTATCGAAGATAATCGGGCGGAAACCGTCGGTTTCGGCGGCTTTATTGATTTGCTGTACCATGGCCCGCGCCTTGTCGACGTTGTCGATGTACGGGCGTATGAACTTGGCGAAGGTAATGTTTTCGAACTGTGCCAACAGGCTTTGGCCTAGCGTTTCGGCCGTGATGCCGGTGCCGTCGGAGATAAAGAAAGCAGATCGTTTCATTTGCGCCTTGGGCCTTAAGCTAGTGAGCTAGTGACGATTCTTGGATATGATAGGCGCGATTTGCCGGCCGCCAGTGGCCCGCATTCTCACTTATTTTCCAGGTCCAGGCCATATCGCCGGTCGTCGCTCCCCTGGAGCCACCGGTGCCTTGAGCTTTTCCAACACAGTTAGTGGAGAGATCACCTTGGTAGAGTACGTAGTTTCCCTCGATAAGCTCGGCGTCCATGATGTGGAGCATGTGGGGGGCAAGAACGCATCCCTGGGCGAGATGATCAGCAACCTCGCCGGTGCCGGCGTATCGGTGCCAGGTGGCTTCGCCACGACCGCCCAGGCTTATCGTGATTTCCTGGAACTGAGTGGCCTGAACAAGCAGATCCACGATGCGCTCGATGCCCTGGACGTCGATGACGTCAATGCCCTGGCCAAGACCGGTGCCCAGATCCGCCAATGGATCATGGAAGCCGAGTTCCCCGAGAAACTGAACGCCGAGATCCGCACCGCTTTCGCCAAGCTGTCCGAAGGCAATCCCGACATCGCCGTCGCCGTGCGCTCCTCGGCCACTGCCGAAGACCTGCCGGATGCCTCCTTCGCCGGCCAGCAGGAAACCTTCCTGAACATCCGTGGCGTGGAAAACGTCATCCGTGCCGCCAAGGAAGTCTTCGCCTCCCTTTTCAACGACCGTGCCATTTCCTACCGTGTGCACCAGGGCTTCGACCACAAGCTGGTTGCCCTGTCCGCCGGTGTGCAGCGCATGGTCCGCTCCGAAACCGGCACCGCCGGCGTGATGTTTACCCTCGACACCGAGTCGGGCTTCCGTGACGTGGTGTTCATCACCGGCGCCTACGGCCTGGGTGAAACCGTCGTGCAGGGCGCCGTGAACCCGGACGAGTTCTATGTCCATAAAGGCACGCTGCAAGCCGGTCGTCCGGCCATCCTGCGCCGCAACCTGGGCAGCAAGGCCATCAAGATGGTCTACGGCGACGAAGCCAAGGCCGGTCGTTCGGTGAAGACCGTCGACGTCGACAAGGCCGAGCGCGCGCGTTTCTGCCTGACTGACGCTGAAGTCAGCGAACTGGCCAAGCAGGCGATGATCATCGAGCAGCACTACAAGTGCCCGATGGACATCGAGTGGGCCAAGGACGGTGACGACGGCAAGCTGTACATCGTGCAGGCCCGTCCGGAAACCGTGAAGAGCCGTACCCAGGCCAACGTCATGGAGCGCTACCTGCTCAAGGAAACCGGCACCGTGCTGGTGGAAGGTCGTGCCATCGGCCAGCGCATCGGCGCCGGCAAGGTGCGGATCATCAAGGACGTTTCGGAGATGGACAAGGTCCAGGCCGGCGACGTACTGGTCTCCGACATGACCGACCCGGACTGGGAACCGGTGATGAAGCGCGCCAGCGCCATCGTCACCAACCGCGGCGGGCGTACCTGCCACGCGGCGATCATCGCCCGTGAACTGGGGATCCCGGCAGTGGTCGGTTGCGGCAACGCCACCGAGCTGCTCAAGGACGGCCAGGGTGTGACCGTGTCCTGCGCCGAAGGCGATACCGGCTACATCTTCGAAGGCGAACTGGGCTTCGATATCAAGAAGAACTCCGTGGACGCCATGCCGGACCTGCCGTTCAAGATCATGATGAACGTCGGCAACCCGGACCGCGCCTTCGACTTCGCGCAACTGCCGAACGCCGGCGTGGGCCTGGCCCGCCTGGAGTTCATCATCAACCGCATGATCGGCGTGCACCCCAAGGCGCTGCTGAACTACGACGGCCTGCCGCAGGAAATCAAGGACAGCGTCGACAAGCGCATTGCCGGTTACAACGACCCGGTCGGTTTCTACGTCGAGAAGCTGGTGGAAGGCATCAGCACCCTGGCGGCGGCGTTCTGGCCGAAAAAGGTCATCGTGCGCCTGTCGGACTTCAAGTCCAACGAATACGCCAACCTGATCGGCGGCAAGCTCTACGAGCCGGAAGAAGAAAACCCGATGCTGGGCTTCCGCGGCGCTTCGCGCTACATCAGCGAGTCGTTCCGCGACTGCTTCGAACTCGAGTGCCGCGCCCTCAAGCGCGTGCGCAATGAGATGGGCCTGACCAACGTCGAAATCATGGTGCCGTTCGTCCGGACCCTGGGCGAAGCGAGCCAGGTCGTCGACCTGCTGGCGGAAAACGGCCTGGCTCGTGGCGACAATGGCCTGCGCGTGATCATGATGTGCGAGCTGCCGTCCAACGCGATCCTGGCTGAAGAATTCCTCGAGTTCTTCGACGGTTTCTCCATCGGTTCCAACGACCTGACCCAACTGACCCTGGGCCTGGATCGCGACTCCGGGATCATCGCGCACCTGTTCGACGAGCGGAACCCGGCGGTCAAGAAGCTGCTGGCCAATGCCATTGCCGCCTGCAACAAGGCAGGCAAGTACATCGGCATCTGCGGCCAGGGCCCTTCGGACCACCCGGACCTGGCCAAATGGCTGATGGAGCAGGGCATCGAAAGCGTTTCGTTGAATCCGGACTCCGTGCTGGAAACCTGGTTCTTCCTGGCTGAGGGTCAGGCTGCGGTCTGATCGAGTGAAGGGCCTGATCGACTAAAGCCCGTCAGTTAAATCGCAGAACCTGTGGGAGCGGGCTTGCTCGCGAAAACGGAGTGTCAGACAACGTCAATGTTGACTGTTCTACCGTCTTCGCGAGCAAGCCCGCTCCCACATCCGCCCTTTTTTTTGTGCAAGAGCATTATGCAAAGCAGCAGCAACCTCTTTCCTGTCGCCCTGATCAGCGCCGAGCTGCGCGGTGATCTGAGCGAAGACGTCTATCGTTTGAAACCCGGCAACAGCCCGGACTACAGCGTTGAGCTGGCCGTCACCCGCCTGGGCATGGCCGACGCCTGCGAAACCCGCGGGGTCCCGGTGATCTTGTTGCACGGCAGCTTTTCCAACCGGCGCTTCTGGTATTCACCCAAGGGCATGGGCCTGGGCGCGTACCTGGCACGCCTGGGGTTCGATGTCTGGATCCCCGAGATGCGCGGCCATGGGTTGTCCCAGCGCAACCAGGCCTATCGCAACAATCGCGTGGCTGACTACGCCCGCTACGACTTGCCGGCCATTGGCGCCTTCGTGCGTGAGCAGAGCGGGCAAGTGCCCCACTGGATCGGTCATTCCCTGGGTGGCATTACCCTGGCGGCCGCCTTGGGCGGCCACTACCTGGGTGAACCTGCGGTGGCGTCGGCGGCGTTTTTTGGTACCCAGGTCAGCCGCACCTACTGGCCGCTGAAGATTCCACCAGTGGAGTGGAGCGGCCGGTTCATCCTCAAGCGTTTTGCCCAATTGTCCGGCTCAAGGCTCAAGCGTGGCCCCGAGGACGAGCCCATCGGCCTGGCCTTGGAAAGCATGCGCTGGTACGGTCTGTTCGGGCGTTTCGGCGATGCCGAGAAGAACTGGTGGGCCGGGTTGGCCGATGTCCAGTTGCCGGTGTTGGCGGTGAGTGCCGCCGGCGATCACCAGGACCCGACCTGGGCATGTCGCAAACTCTTCGAACAGATCGGCTCCGAGCACAAGCAGTTTGTCTGCCTGGGCCGGGGACAGGGTTTCACCAATGACTTCGGTCACGTCGAGATGCTGGTCAGCAAGGCTGCGCATCTTGAGGTCTGGCCGCTGGTGGCACGTTGGCTCAAGGATCAGCAGGCACCCTTGCTGGCCGAACGGCCCCAGTTGGCCGAGGCGGTTTGAAGCGAAGGCTCTGACAAGGGCATTTCGCTCAGGTCTGCTTGCGGCTAAGATATGACGCTTCAAGCGGTTCCAGTCACAAACGGTTGCTCATTCAGTCTGACGTTCCAGCCTTTCAGGAGTTGTTCGATGAACCATTACCTCACGCCCGACCTGTGCGACGCCTACCCGGAACTGGTACAGGTGTTGGAGCCGATGTTCAGCAATTTCGGCGGTCGCGATTCCTTCGGCGGCGAAATCGTGACCATCAAGTGCTTCGAGGACAATTCGCGGGTCAAGGAGCAGGTTGAACTCAAGGGCAACGGCAAGGTGCTGGTCGTCGACGGTGGCGGCTCCCTGCGTCGGGCATTGCTGGGCGACATGCTGGCGGAAAAAGCCGCGAAAAACGGCTGGGAAGGGCTGGTGGTCTACGGTTGCATCCGCGACGTCGACATCATTGCCCAGACCGACCTCGGGGTTCAGGCCCTGGCCAGTCACCCGATGAAGACCGACCGGCGCGGCGTCGGCGAACTCAATGTGTCGGTGACCTTTGCCGGCGTGACGTTTCGCCCGGGCGAGTATGTCTATGCCGACAACAACGGTGTGATCGTCTCGCCAAGCCCGCTGAAAATGCCTGAATAAAGCAGCACGGCCATAAGGGATGAGGATGTTCGAGGAAGAAAACGCGCAATGGGGGCTGGTGCATGCCCTGGTGCTGGACGGTAAAGGCGGCGCGCGTTCCATAGCCCGGACCGAACTCGACGATTTGCAGTTGCAGGCCCATGAAAGCCTGTGGCTGCACTGGGATCGCAGTCATCCGCAGACCCACACCTGGCTGCGCAAATCCAGTGGCCTGAGCGAATTCAACTGCGACCTGCTGCTTGAAGAGAACACCCGGCCGCGGCTATTGCCGTTGCCCAATGCCGAGCTGCTGCTGTTCCTGCGGGGGATCAATCTCAACCCGGGGGCCGAGCCTGAAGACATGGTCTCGGTACGGATCTTTGCGTCCGCCCAGCGTGTCATTTCCCTGCGCCTGCGTCCGTTGCGCGCCACCGATGAGCTGTTGGCGCAACTGGCCGAGGGCAAAGGCCCGAAAACGGCGTCCGAACTGATCCTCTACATGGCGCAATACCTCACCAATAAGGTGCAGGACCTGGTCACCTGCCTGTGCGAAATCGTCGATGACGAGGAAGAAAAACTCGATACCGACGAACGGTATACTCCCGAGCACGACGCCATTTTGCACATCCGCCGACGGGCCGCCGGACTCAAGCGATTCCTGGCGCCACAGCGGGACATCTTCGGCCAAATGACGCGGCTCAAGTTGCCGTGGTTTTGCGACGATGACGGCGACTACTGGAACGAATTGAACAACAGCCTGACCCGTTACCTGGAGGAGCTGGAATTGACTCGGGAGCGTGTGGGGCTTGTGCTGGAGGCCGAAGACCGACGCCTTTCGGTGCGCATGAACCGTACCATGTACCGCTTCGGCATCGTCACCGGGATTTTCCTGCCCATGAGCTTTCTCACCGGCCTTCTGGGTATCAATGTCGGCGGCATTCCATTTTCCGCAAGCCCCTACGGTTTCATGGTCGCCTGCCTGCTGATGATTTGCGTGGCGCTGGGGCAGTGGTGGTTGTTCCGTCGTTTGCGCTGGGTGTGATGGGGTTTCATGTGACCCGACGAAATTTGATCGCGTCTTCCACAGACATCACGAGAGGTGCGTATGCACGATCCGTTTGAACAGTCTTTGCGCGACATGCTCAAGGCTTCGCCGTCCAGCCGGGACGACGATGCATGCCTGGGACGTGTACTGAAAACCGCCAACCGCCAGGTCGGCGCAGGCGATCTGTTCAGCCTGCTGGGCCGCTGGTTGCCCGCGCTGATGATCGCCCTGAATAACGGATCGGCCCATGTCTCGCCGGTTTCCCGCCGTAAACCTGTTACTCGCACCGCTGATAAGGCTGATTGAATATGGAACTTGATCTCTGGACCCAGAGCCTCGTCACGGCAATGACTGCGTTGTGGACCAAAATAGCTAACTTCATCCCGAACCTCTTCGGCGCGCTGGTAGTGCTGTTGCTGGGCTTTGTCGTGGCCAAGCTGCTGGACACGCTGCTGTCCAAGTTGCTAGCCAAGCTGGGCCTGGATCGCCTGATGGGCGGCACCGGCTTGACCAAGTTGCTGTCCCGAGGCGGCATCCAAGTGCCGATCTCGACCTTGGTCGGCAAGATCGTGTATTGGTTCGTACTGCTGATTTTCCTGGTTTCGGCAGCAGAATCCCTTGGCCTTGAGCGGGTTTCGGCTACGCTCGATATGCTTGCTCTGTATTTGCCGAAGGTTTTTGGTGCCGCGCTGGTGCTGCTGGTCGGCGTACTGCTGGCGCAACTGGCTAACGGGCTGGTGCGCGGCGCGGCCGAGGGCGTTGGGCTGGAATACGCCGCTGGCGTGGGGCGAATTGCCCAGGGCCTGGTGATCATCATCAGTATTTCGGTGGCGATCAGCCAGTTGGAGGTCAAGACTGACCTGCTCAACCACGTGATCGTGATCGTTTTGATTACCGTTGGTCTGGCGGTTGCGCTGGCAATGGGGTTGGGAAGTCGGGAAATCGCCGGCCAGATCCTGGCGGGAATCTATGTGCGTGAATTGTATGAGGTTGGGCAACAAGTGCGTGTTGGCGAGGTCGAAGGCCAGATCGAAGAGATTGGCACGGTAAAGACCACATTGCTGACCGAGGAGGGCGAGTTGGTGTCGCTTTCCAATCGGATCCTGCTGGAACAGCATGTGAGTAGCCGCTAACCCGGCAAACCCTGCTAATGTATGCCGCCGCAAAATGCCCGATACTGCAGGCTGCGGCGCACATTGACCTAGACTGTCGGCCCGACTTGTTTTGAACAAACCCCAATCGCTATCCACGCGCTACGACCCCCGTGATCTCTCTGATGAGGAGTTGGTCGCGCGCGCGCATACGGAGCTGTTTCACGTAACGCGTGCCTATGAAGAGTTGATGCGTCGTTACCAGAGAACTTTATTTAACGTTTGTGCGCGTTATCTGGGGAACGATCGTGATGCTGACGATGTCTGTCAGGAGGTGATGTTGAAGGTGCTGTATGGCCTGAAGAACTTCGAGGGGAAATCGAAGTTTAAAACATGGCTTTATAGCATCACGTACAACGAATGCATCACGCAGTATCGCAAGGAACGACGAAAGCGTCGCTTGATGGACGCGTTGAGCCTGGACCCTCTGGAAGAAGCGTCTGAAGAAAAGGCGCCCAAGCCCGAGGAGAAGGGTGGACTTGATCGCTGGCTGGTTCATGTGAACCCGATCGATCGGGAAATTCTGGTGCTACGATTTGTCGCAGAGCTGGAATTCCAAGAGATCGCAGACATAATGCATATGGGTTTGAGCGCGACAAAGATGCGTTACAAGCGTGCTCTTGACAAATTACGTGAGAAATTTGCAGGTATTGCTGAAACTTAGTTTGGCGCAAATATCTCTTACGTGTAGGCAAGTTCTGATAGACTTGCCGCCGAGTTGTCCCCCGGTTTGCGGGACTGCTTCACAATCACCAGATGGGGATTTAACGGATGAAACTGAAAAACACCTTGGGCTTTGCCATTGGTTCTTTGATTGCTGCCACTTCGTTCGGCGCTCTGGCACAAGGCCAAGGCGCAGTTGAAATCGAAGGCTTTGCCAAGAAAGAAATGTTCGACAGCGCTCGTGATTTCAAGAACAACGGCAACCTGTTCGGCGGTTCGGTCGGTTACTTCCTGACCGACGACGTTGAACTGCGTCTGGCCTACGACGAAGTCCACAACGCACGTACCGATGATGGCACCAACGTCAAGGGCGCCAACACCGCTCTGGACGCTCTGTACCACTTCAACAACCCAGGCGACATGCTGCGTCCTTACGTCTCTGCCGGTTTCTCGGACCAGAGCATCGACCAGAATGGCAGCAACGGTCGTAACCGTTCTACCTTTGCCAACGTTGGTGGCGGCGCCAAGCTGTATTTCACTGACAACTTCTATGCCCGTGCCGGCGTTGAAGCTCAGTACAACATCGACCAGGGCGACACCGAGTGGGCGCCTAGCGTCGGTATCGGTGTGAACTTCGGTGGCGGCTCCAAGCCTGCTGCTGCTCCAGTTCCAGCTCCAGCTGAAGTCTGCTCCGACAGCGACAACGATGGCGTGTGCGACAACGTCGACAAGTGCCCTGACACCCCAGCCAACGTAACCGTTGACGCTGATGGCTGCCCAGCTGTTGCTGAAGTCGTACGTGTTGAGCTGGACGTGAAGTTCGACTTCGACAAGTCGGTCGTTAAAGAAAACAGCTACGGCGACATCAAGAACCTGGCTGACTTCATGAAGCAGTACCCATCCACCAGCACCACTGTTGAAGGTCACACTGACTCCGTCGGTCCTGACGCTTACAACCAGAAGCTGTCTGAGCGTCGTGCAAACGCCGTTAAGCAAGTTCTGACCAACCAGTACGGTGTTGAATCGTCCCGCGTTCAGTCTGTTGGCTACGGCGAATCCCGCCCAGTTGCTGACAACGCCACTGAAGCTGGTCGTGCAGTTAACCGTCGCGTAGAAGCGCAGGTTGAAGCCCAAGCTAAGTAATTAGCCCACAGCTTTGGAAGAGCCCGGCCTAGGCCGGGCTTTTCTTTGACTGGGATTTATGAAAGCCAGGGGGGAAATAGTTTTCGGTGGCGGTTTGATTGGGTGCATATCCATTGCTGCGCGATGGCGGTCTGACGGCATGACCGGGTACATATCCATTGCTGCGGTAACGGCTACTTAGGGTTCCGCCCTTACGGCGGCTCACTTTTTTTCAGACGCCAAAAAAAGTAAGCAAAAAAGGCTTGCCCCACCACTCGGTGCCTCGCTTAGGCTCGGCATGCCCTCACTCCGGCATTGCTCCGTGGCCCACTGCGCAATGCCTGCGTTCGGCCAGCGTGGTTAACGGGGCGCCCCCAGATCAAGATCAAAAGCGAGGCGGCCTAACAGCCGGCCTGGCTCTCCCGGTCGTACACCCATCCGATCTGTGGGAGCAAAGCTTGCTCGCGAGGCGGCCTAACAGCCGGCCTGGTTCTCCCGGTCGAACTCAGATCCCATTGTGGGAGCGAGCTTGCTCGCGATTGCTGTGTGTCAGTCACCATCCAGGCTGCTGATACACCGCAATCGCAAGCAGGCTCGCTCCCACATTGGTAGGGGATCTATGTCAGAGGGCTGAAACCTGGCCCCAGGCAGACGGGGTGGCGGCCAGTTCGGCCGCACCGGCCACCGCGCCAATCACCAGGATCGCCGGGCTCTTGAGTTGAAAGGCGCTGGCATCGCCTTCCATCGAGGCCAAGTCGCTACGGCAGTCACGTTGATGGGGCAGGGACGCGTTTTCGATCATGGCCACGGGCGTATCCGCCGCCAGGCCACCGGCCAGCAGCTGCTCACGGATCTCGCTCAGTTTCGCCACGCCCATGTACACCACCAGCGTCGTGCCGCTTTGCGCCAAGGCTTGCCAGTTCAGGCTGCTGCCGTCCTGGGTGTGGGCCGTCACCAGCGTCACGCCCCGGGCGATCCCGCGCAGGGTCAGTGGGATATCGCACTGGGTCGCCCCCGCGAGGCCGGCGGTGATGCCATTGACCATCTCCACTTCGACACCCTGCTCGCGCAGCCACTGCGCCTCTTCACCGCCGCGGCCGAAGATGCACGGGTCGCCGCCCTTGAGACGTACGACGCATTTGCCCTGGCGGGCATAACGCAGCATCAGGCGATGGATAAAGGCCTGGGGTGTGGAGCGGCAGCCGCCGCGCTTGCCCACGGCAATGATGCGCGCATCGGGGCAATGTTCCAGCACTGCGGCGTTGACCAGATCGTCGATCAACACCACGTCGGCCTCGCCCAGGGCGCGCACGGCTTTGAGGGTCATCAATTCAGGGTCACCGGGACCTGCACCCACCAGCCAGACTTTTGCGTTCATAGTGTTTTCCTCACGAGATAGCCGCCAGCGGTTGCGCAGTGGCAACCAGCAGGCGCTTGATTTCCGGTACGCAGGAGCCGCATTGCGTGCCACAGCCCAGTTCCTGTTTGAGCCCCTGCAAGTCCAGGCCCCGTTCAATGCCTGCGCAGATCGCACGCTGGCTGACGTTCATGCAGTTGCACAGCGTTTTGCTGCCACCCGTTGCGGCGCCGACATTGCCCGGTGGCGCGCTCAAAGGCGCCAGCAGCCAGCGCCGCAGTTGTTCATCGGCACGACCTTCCAGCCACAGGCTCTGCAGCCAGTGCCGGGCCAGGGTTTCTCCGGCCAGGCGAATGGCGGTGATGCGGCCGTTTTCGATGCGCACCCGCTTACCGATGGAGCGACGCGGATCGTCATAGGCCAGCACCGGCCCATCGATCAGGCCCAATTGTTCGTCGATGGCCTGGAGCAGCTGCGGTTGGGGCGCGATGGCGCTGGCTGCGCGAATCAGCAGCGCGGGACGCTCACGGCCAGTCAGGCTCAGGCTGACGTAGGAAAACGCCTCGCACAGGGGGCGCAGGGCCTCCAGATGCTGTTGAACATCGCCTTCGATCAAGGCGAAAAGCTGCCAAGGCAGGTCCACCGGCTCCAGGCGCACGCCGCTGTGCTTGAGTTCCGGTTGTTTCGACAAGGGGTCGAAGGCCGGTTGCGTCAGGGTATTCACGCCGCCCTTGAGGAACCGGTCGCCCCAGTGCATGGGCAGGAACGCCTGGCCGGGACGCACGCTGTCGTCGCTGTCCACGGCGACGATCACGCTGCCGCGACGGCTCTTGAGGTTGACCAGGTCGCCCGCTTGCAGGCGATGGCGTTGCAGTTCGTCGGGGTGCAGGCTGAGCACCGCTTCGTTCACATGACCGAACAACTGCGCGGCGGTACCGGTACGGCTCATGCCGTGCCACTGGTCACGCAAGCGGCCGGTGTTCAGGGTCAAGGGATAGCGGGCGTCACGCAGTTCCTTGGCGGCGCGATAGGGGTCGGCGACAAACCGCGCCCGACCGCTGTCGGTAGGAAAAATCCCGTCCACGTACAGGCGCGCCGTCCCGACCGTGGCGCCGTCCGGGAAGGGCCATTGCTGAGGGCCGAGTTCATCGATCAGGGCATGGCTGATACCCGACAAGTCCAGGTCGCGACCACGAGTCAGCTGTTTGTATTCATCGAACAGTTGGGCCGGGCTTTCAAAGGCGAACAAGCTGGGTTGGCCCGGGCGCAGGCGTTTTTCCAGGCGTTGTGCGAAATCCACGGTAATCGCCCAGTCCGCTCGTGCTTCACCCGGTGCGTTAATTGCCCGACGGACGTGGGAAATGCGCCGCTCGGAGTTGGTCACCGAGCCTTCTTTTTCGCCCCAACTGGCCGCTGGCAGTAGCAGGTCGGCAAAGGCGGCGGTTTCGGTGGTCCGGAACGCCTCCTGCAACACCACGAATGGACAAGCTTGCAGGGCTTCACGCACCGCGGTCTGGTCCGGCATCGATTGGGCTGGGTTGGTGCAGGCGATCCACAGGGCCTTGATCTTGCCGCTGCGAACCTGCTCGAACAGCTCGATGGCGCTCAAGCCAGTGGAGGCGGGCAGTTGCTCGACGCCCCAGTAGTGGGCGACTTCGGCACGATGCTCCGGGTTGGCGGCTTCGCGATGGCCCGGCAGCAGGTTCGACAGGCTGCCGGTTTCCCGTCCGCCCATGGCGTTGGGTTGACCGGTCAGCGAGAACGGCCCCGCACCTGGACGGCCGATCTGCCCGGTGGCCAGGTGCAGGTTGATCAGGGCGCTGTTTTTCGCGCTACCGGCGGTGGACTGGTTCAAACCCATGCACCACAACGACAGGAAGCTTGGCGAGGTGCCGACCCATTCGGCGCACTGATGCAGGTGTTCGACGCTGATGCCGCACAACTGGGCGACCATGGTCGGGGTGTAGTCGCGTACCAGGTTCTTCAGTTCCGCCAGACCTTCGGTGTGGGCCTTGATGAAGTCACGGTCGACCCAGTCTTCCCACAGCAGCAAGTGCAAAATTCCATGGAACAAGGCGACATCGGTGCCCGGCAGGATCGCCAGGTGCAGGTCTGCCAGGTCGCAAGTGTCGGTGCGCCGGGGGTCGATGACGATGATTTTCATCTGCGGCCGGCGGGATTTGGCTTCTTCCAGGCGGCGAAAGAGGATGGGATGGGCGTAGGCCATGTTACTGCCGACGATCATCACGCAGTCGCTCAACTCCAGGTCTTCATAGCTGCAGGGCGGGGCGTCGGCACCGAGACTGCGCTTGTAGCCCACCACGGCGGAGGACATGCACAGCCGCGAATTGCTGTCGATGTTATTGGTGCCCACCAATGCCCGGGCCAGCTTGTTGAAGGCGTAGTAATCCTCGGTCAGCAATTGGCCGGAGATGTAGAACGCCACGCTGTCCGGGCCGTGCTCGGCGATGGTCTCGGCGAAGACGCTGGCGGCGTGATCCAGGGCGCTGTCCCAGTCGGTGCGGGCTCGGGCCAGGCCTTTGCCCAGGCGCAGTTCGGGGTACAGGGCGCGGGCGGCGAGGTCGCCGGTCAGGTGCAGGGTGGAGCCCTTGCTGCACAGTTTGCCGAAGTTGGCCGGATGGGCGGGATCGCCGCTGACGCCGAGGATGCGCTCGCCGTCATGCTCGATCAGGACGCCGCAACCGACCCCGCAATAACAGCAGGTCGAGGCAGTGATCTGGCGGTTCATCAGCTTGCGTCCCGCAGGGCCAACTGGACCCGGCCGTTTTCGACCCGGGCCGAATGATGATGGGCGCAGCCCACGTCCGGGGCCTGGGCCTGGCCGGTTTCCAGGTCGATCTGCCAGTTGTGCAGTGGGCAGGCTACGCGTTTGCCGTAGACCAACCCTTGGGACAACGGGCCGCCCTTGTGCGGGCAACGGTCATCGAGGGCGAACACTTCATCGTCACTGGTACGAAAAATCGCGATATCGCCTTTCGGGCCGTTGATGATGCGCGAACCCAGGATATTGATGTCTTCCAGTGCGCAGATATCCAGCCAGTTCATGCCGGCACCTCCAGGTTTTTCACGGGGATGACCTCAAACTCTTTCTTCAGCTGGGGTTGCTCCAGGCGTTGTTTCCACGGGTCTTGTTCCAGCGACAGGGAGAACTTCAACCGCTCATGAAGCGCTTTGCGCCGCGTCGGGTCTTCAAGCACGGCTTTCTTGATGTGCTCCATGCCGACCCGCTGCATGTAATGCACGGTGCGTTCGAGGTAGAAGGCTTCCTCGCGGTACAGCTGCAGGAAGGCGCCGTTGTATTCACGCACTTGTTCGGCAGTCTTGAGCTTGACGAAAAACTCGGCCACCTCGGTCTTGATCCCGCCGTTGCCGCCGATGTACATCTCCCACCCGGAATCGACGCCGATAATGCCGACGTCCTTGATGCCCGCTTCCGAACAGTTGCGTGGGCAACCGGAGACGGCCAGCTTGACCTTGTGCGGCGACCACATGTTGAACAGGTCGTGCTCCAGCTCGATGCCCAGTTGGGTGGAGTTCTGCGTACCGAAGCGGCAAAACTCGCTGCCCACACAGGTCTTCACGGTGCGGATGGACTTGCCGTAGGCGTGGCCGGACGGCATGTCGAGGTCTTTCCACACGCCGGGCAGGTCCTGCTTCTTGATTCCCAGCAAATCGATGCGTTGGCCGCCGGTAACCTTGACCATGGGCACGTTGTATTTGTCGGCCACGTCGGCGATGCGCCGCAGCTCCGAAGGGTTGGTCACGCCACCCCACATCCGTGGGACGACCGAGTAGGTGCCGTCTTTCTGGATGTTGGCGTGGGCACGTTCGTTGATCAGGCGCGACTGAGGATCGTCGTGGGCTTCGCCAGGCCAGGTGGAAATCAGGTAGTAGTTCAACGCCGGGCGGCAGGTGGCGCAGCCGTTGGGGGTGCGCCAGTTCAGGTAGCTCATGGCCCCGGCGATGGTCAGCAAATGCTGGTCGCGGATCGCCTGGCGGATCTGGCCATGGTTGAGGTCGCTGCAACCGCAGATGGCTTTTTCGCTTTTCGGTTTGACGTCTGCCGCACCGCCGACGGTGTTGATCAGGATCTGCTCCACCAGGCCGGCGCAGGAGCCGCAGGAACTGGCAGCCTTGGTGTGTTTTTTCACGTCATCGACGCTGAACAGCCCGTGTTCCTGGATCGCCTTGACGATGGTGCTCTTGCACACGCCGTTGCAGCCGCAGACTTCGGCAGTGTCGGCCATGCTCATGGCTTTGTCCTGGCCCTGATGACCTACGTCTCCAAGAGCGTTTTCCCCGAACATCAAGTGATCGCGGATCTCGCTGATGCCATGGTTCTCACGGATCTGGCGGAAATACCAGCCGCCATCCGCCGTATCGCCGTACAGGCAGGCACCCACGAGCACGTCGTCCTTGATCACCAGCTTTTTGTAGACGCCGCCGATGGGGTCGGAAAGGGTGATGGTCTCGGTGCCTTCGCCGCCCATGAAGTCGCCGGCAGAGAACAGGTCGATGCCGGTGACTTTCAACTTGGTCGACGTGACCGAGCCCTTGTAAGTGGCGAAGCCCAGTTGCGCGAGGTGGTTGGCGCAGACCTTGGCCTGTTCGAACAACGGCGCCACCAGGCCGTAGGCGGTGCCGCGGTGGCTGGCGCATTCACCGATGGCGTAGATGCGTGGGTCGTAGGTTTGCATCGTGTCGTTGACCAGGATCCCGCGGTTGCACGGGATGCCGGATTTTTCCGCCAGTTCGGTATTGGGACGGATGCCGGCGGCCATCACCACCAGGTCGGCGGGGATGATGTCGCCGTTCTTGAACTGCACCGAGCCGACCCGGCCATTGCCGGCGTCGTGCAACGCCTGGGTCTGTTCGCTGAGGCGGAACTTCAGGCCACGGTTTTCCAGGGCGGTCTGCAACAGTTGGCCGCTGGTCTTGTCCAGTTGCCGTTCCAGCAGCCATTCGCCCAGGTGCACCACGGTCACGTCCATGCCCCGCAGCTTCAGGCCGTTGGCCGCTTCCAGGCCGAGCAGGCCGCCGCCGATCACCACGGCGTGCTTGTGGGTCTTGGCGGTATTGATCATCGCCTGGGTGTCGGCGATGTCGCGGTAGCCGATCACGCCTTCCAGGGTGTTGCCGGGGATCGGCAGGATGAAGGGCGTGGAGCCGGTGGCGATCAGCAGACGGTCGTATTCGGCCTCGCTGCCGTCTTCGGCGATGACCCGGCGCTTGACCCGGTCGATTTCCACCACTTTACGGTTGAGCAGCAGCTTGATGTTGTTGTCCAGGTACCAGCTCAGGTCGTTGAGCACGATCTCTTCGAACGTCTGCTCGCCGGCCAGCACCGGCGAGAGCAGGATGCGGTTGTAGTTGGTGTGGGGCTCGGCGCCGAACACTGTGATGTCGTATAGCTCGTTGCTCAGCTTGAGCAGCTCCTCGAGGGTTCGAACCCCGGCCATGCCGTTGCCGATCATCACCAGTTTGAGTTTCTTCATCAGGGTTCTCCGCAAGCGCATGTCCGTTTCATCACGGCGATCGGACTGGCTCGGTCATTTTTACGAAAACAAAAAAAGGCGTCCCGCTAGCAAGCTAGCGAGGACGCCTTTGTCCTGGTCCCGTTCTCTCGGGAAGCACCGCCTTCATCGTTGGAGGCGTTGCCTTATGTCTGTTGAAAGGGATTATGCAGTGGTTGTGCCAACTGGCTCGAAGGTGCGGATTTATTGCTCGGCGGGCTGGTTGAGCGAATCGGGGAGGGATTTATTGCACCGAATCAAAGCGTGTTGCCCGGTAATGGAGCGTGGGGGCGGTGGATGTGGAGTGACAGGCAAGCCGCTATCGCGAGCAAGCTTTGCTCCCACAGCGGATCCCTTGTGGCAGCAAATCCTCTGTGGCAGCAAAACCTCCTGTGGAAGCAAATCCTCTGTGGCAGCAAAACCTCCTGTGGAAGCAAATCCTCTGTGGCAGCAAAACCTCCTGTGGAAGCAAATCCTCTGTGGCAGCAAAACCTCCTATGGAAGCAGATTCCTGTGGGAGCAAAGCTTGCTCGCGATGGGAGCGACCGGATCTCAGCTATGAAACACCAGGAACAACAGCACAACATTCACCACCAACGACACCAGTGCCAACGTCCGCCAAACCTTCAGCGGCTCTCTTTCCAGCAACGGCCTGGGCCTGACGCTCAAGCTGCGGCGTTCGCCCTGTTCCAGCAGCAACAGCCATTCCTCGGCGGTTTCAAAACGTTGTTGCGGATCGGCCGCGACGGCGCGCTCCAGGCTTAGCCCGAGCCACTCGGGCAGGTCCGGTCGATAGCGGCTGGCATTGACCGGCACGCCAAAGCGCGGGCGTTGGAAGGCTTCGATTTCGCCGTAGGGATAATGCCCGGTCAGCAGGAAATACAAGGTTACGCCGACGGCATACAGATCCTGCTGCGCCGTGGGTGCGGTGCCGGCGAAGGCTTCCGGGGCAATATAGCTGGGTGTGCCGGGCAAGACGTTGGCCTGATCCTCAGACAGCCCCGGGCAGTACGCCAGGCCGAAATCCAGCAGGCGCAGCTCCCCGTCGTCGCCCAAGTGCAGGTTTTCCGGCTTGATGTCGCGGTGATAGATCTGCCTTCGATGCAACAGGCCCACCGCCCGCACCAGCCGTTGCGCCAAGTCCAACCATTGAGCCAAGGGCAGCGGCCCGCCCTGGTTGAACAGCTCGGCCAGGGTCGCACCCGGATATTCCCGCATCACGTAGTACAAATGCTGGCGCTGGGGAGCGCCATGGACCTCGGGAAATTGCCGCCCCGCGACGCGCTTGAGAAACCATTCTTCCGAGAGCAAGGCCTGTCCGGCCCGGGTGTCGTCCCGTAGATGCATGGGCAGGGTTTTCAGCAGCCAAGGTTGGCCCTGGCCGTCATGTACCCGGTAGAGCAACGATTGCTGGCTGTGGCCGAGCAGGCTTTCGACCTGCCAACCCTCGAAGACCTGGCCCGGTTTCAGCGCTGGCGGCAGGGGCCATTGCTGCAACTGGATCAGGGCATCGCCGATGCTCGCTTCACCCACGGCATCGACCCGCACCAGCAAGGCGCTGGCGTTGTCTTGGCTACCGGCCAGGTGCGCGGCGTTGACCAGTGTCTGTGCGGCCAGGTCCAGGTCCGGTTGGTCGCGCAAGATGCCGGCGATGGCTGTGTCTCCCAGGACCGCCCAGACGCCATCGCTAAGCAGTACGAAGGTTTCGTCGGTACGCAATTCGCCATCGAGGAAGTCCAGGATCAGGTGTTGATCCAGGCCCAGGGCGCGCTTGAGCACATGTTGCATGCCTTGCTGTTCCCAGACGTGATCCTCACTGATCCGTTGCAGGTGATCGGCATGCCAGCGGTAGACACGGCAATCACCGACATGCGCGAGGGTGAAGCGCCGGCCCCGCAGGACCAGGGCGCTGACAGTGGTGAGCAGCGGTTGCCCGCCACCGTTGGCTTGCAGCCAGCGGTTCTGGGCCAGCAACAGCCGGTCCAGTGCCTGGGCCACGCCCCAGGTTTGCGGCGTGGAATAGTAATCCAGGGCCAGCGCCTGCAAGGTCGAGCGGGCCGCCAATCCGCCATCGGCGCACTGGCTCACGCCGTCGGCGATGGCGAACAGGTAACCCTTGCTGGCGGCCAGGGCCGGGGCGGGGGTGACCAGGCGCAGGGCGTCCTGGTTTTCTTCCCGCGGGCCGATGGCACTGGCCTCGGCGAAACTCAGTTGCAGGCTCATGGTTACAGGTTATACCCGAGCAGCGGTGACAGCGGCCGAACCCCAAGTGGTTCTCCAGCGACGCTTGACGCCGTGCAGGCCAAACCAGGCCAGGACACCGAGGCTGGCAAACAACCACAGGGCCAGTTGATAGCTGCCGGTGCTCTGCTTGATCGCACCCATGCCCGCCGCCAGGGCGAAGCCGCCGATACCGCCGGCCATGCCGATCAATCCGGTCATCACGCCGATCTCGCGACGGAAGCGTTGTGGCACCAGTTGGAACACCGCGCCGTTGCCCGCACCCAAACCGAGCATGGTGCAGACGAACAGGGCCAGGGCCGCGTAGGAACTCGGCAGGTTGAAGCCCACTGCGGCGATGCAGACGGCCGCTACGGTGTACATGCCCAGCAAGGTGCGGATGCCGCCGAAACGGTCTGCCAGGGCACCGCCCAAGGGACGCATCAGGCTGCCCCCGAAGACGCAGGCGGCGGTGTAGTAGCCGGCGGTGACCGGGCTCAGGCCGTATTGGTCGTTGAAATAGCCGGGCAGGGCGCTGGCCAGGCCGATGAAACCGCCGAAGGTCACGCTGTAGAAAAACATGAACCACCAGCTGTCACGATCGCCCAGGGCCTTGAGGTAGTCGGCCATGGATTTGGCTTTCGGCCGCTCGGGGGCGTTCTTGGCCAGCCAGGTGAAGAGCACCAGGGTCAGCACCAGTGGAATCAGCGCGAAGCCGAACACGTTGGTCCAGCCGAAGGTCACGGCCATGACCGGCGCGATCAACGCAGCCAGCACGGTGCCCGAGTTACCGGCGCCAGCAATGCCCATGGCCTTGCCTTGGTGCTGTGGCGGATACCACTGGGACGCCAGCGGCAGGGCCACGGCGAACGATGCGCCGGCCACACCGAGGAACAGGCCGAGCAGCAGGGCTTGTTCGTAGCTGTGGATGCCCAGTTTCCAGGCGCAGAACAGCGCGCTGATCACGATCACCTGGCCCACCATGCCGGCGGCCTTTGGCGAAATTCGATCGGCCAGCAGGCCCATGAACAAGCGCAGCACGGCGCCGGCCAGGATCGGCGTCGCCACCATCAGGCCGCGTTGCTGGGTGGTCAGGTGCAGGTCAGCGGAGATCTGTACCGCCAGAGGACCGAGCAGGTACCAGACCATGAAACTCAGGTCGAAGTAGAGGAAGGCCGCGAACAGTGTCGGGGTATGGCCGGATTTCCAGAAGCTTGAATTCATCGCGCACCTCAGCTGTAAAAGTCTCGAGAAATGAGTCAGTGCTTTTGAGCAGTGCGCCGCCTGTGGTCGCACCACCGGCCCCGAAGGGCCAAAACAAAAAAACGCCGCAACCCGGATCGCCAGAGAGGCAAGGAGGGTGTGCGACGTCTTTGTCGTAGGTGGGGCAACCGCCGTTGGTTACCTGTGGGTTTGCTTAAGCGAGATCTGTGCCAACAAGGGGGACTATCGCGAGCCAGGCGCTACAAGGCGTTCAGCCCAGCAGCTCATTCATGGCAATGATCTGCTCCGCCACCTGGATCAGCTTCTGCTGGCGGCTCATGGCCTGGCGCCGCATCAGGGTGTAGGCCTGTTCCTCGTTGCATTCCTTCATCTTCATCAGCATGCCCTTGGCCAGTTCGATGCGCTTGCGTTCGGCCAGTTGCTGGTCCCGGGCCAGGAGTTGGGCGCGCAGGGCCTGGTCGCTTTCGAAGCGGGCCATGGCCACGTCGAGGATCGGTTGCAGGCGCGCGGCGTGGATGCCTTCGACGATGTAGGCGCTGACGCCCGACTTGATCGCCTGGCGCATCACATTGGGGTCGTGCTCGTCGGTAAACATGACGATCGGTCGTGGCTGGTCGCGACTGACCAGTACCACTTGCTCCATCACATCGCGCCCGGGTGACTCGGTATCGATCAGGATCACGTCCGGACGCACCGTTTCGACGCGCGCCGGCAGGTCGATGGTCAGGCCGGATTCGTCGATCACTTCGAATCCGGCTTCCATCAGGGCGGCCTTGAGGCGACCGACTTTTTTCGCGGTGTCGTTGATCAGCAGGATACGCAGCATGGTCGTGGGCTCCTGTCAGCGGCTGGCGAGAAGGGGAGCCGCATCGCTCAAGGCGTGCAGTTTGAAGCTGCGGGCGTACCCGGCCGGATCCGAGCCGTCCCAGGTGATGCCGTCGATCAGCTGGCTGCTGCGCATGTCCTGGCGCGGGGACGCGATGTCCAGCGCCGCGCAGGCTTCGCGGTACAGCTTGAGCTGCTGGACGTCCTGGGCCACGGCCAGGTAATCCGGGTCTTCGCGCAGCAGGCCCCAGCGGCGGAACTGGGTCATGAACCACATGCCGTCGGACAGGTACGGCAGGTTCACCTCGCCGTTGCCATGAAAGCGCATGGCGTGGGGATCCTGCCAGCTGTTGCCCAAGCCGTCGGCATAAATTCCCAGCAGGCGCGGCTCGATGCAGTCCAGCGGGGCGTCGAGGTATTCAGGCGCAGTCAACAGTTGCGCGGTGCTGCGACGGTTTTCGTTGCTTTGTTCGATGAAGCGGCTGGCTTCGAGGATCGCCATCACCAGGGCCCGGGCGGTATTGGGGTATTGCTCGACGAACGCGCGGGTGCAACCCAGGACTTTTTCCGGGTGATCGGGCCAGATGGTCTGGGTAGTCGCCAGGGTGAAGCCCAGGTTCTGCTTCACTGCGCTGGCGCACCAGGGCTCGCCGACGCAAAACCCGTCGATACGCCCGGCTTGCAGGTGCGCGATCATTTGCGGCGGAGGCACGACCACGCTGTCGACGTCCGACAACGGGTGGATGCCCTGGGCGGCAAGCCAGTAATAGAGCCACATGGCGTGGGTGCCGGTGGGGAAGGTCTGGGCGAAGGTCAGTTTCGGGCGAGTTTGGTGCACATGCCGTTCCAGTGCTTCAGGACTGGTCACGCCCTGGGCCTGCAAGCCATGGGACAGGTTGATGCTCTGGCCGTTCTGGTTCAGCCCCATCAGCACGGCCATGTCGCTTGCCGCGACCCCGCCGATGCCCAGGTGCACTGCGTAGATCAGCCCATACAGGCTGTGGGCGGCATCGATTTCGCCGCTGACCAGCTTGTCGCGCAGGTTGGCCCAGGACGCCTGGCGCTTGAGGTTCAGGGTCAGGCCGTAGGGCTGAGCGAAGCCCTGGGTGGCGGCGACCACCACCGGGGCACAGTCGCTCAAGGCCATGAAACCGAGGTTGACCGCGCTCTTTTCCGGGGCATCGCTGCCGTTGACCCAGGCCAGGGGGTTGGCTGGAACTTCATTCATCGGTATCACCTTCCGCAAAAAAAAGCGCCGTGTCCGGGCCCAGGAGACCGGACGACGACGCCGTTGTCCCTTAAAACAGTGTGGCACTCATTCCGTCGCTGGCATGGGCGCTGATGACCAAAAGGGTGCAAGGCATATGCCAGCGCTATCGTTTTGTGCGGGCGCCTCGCTTGAGCCGCCGTTGCCCGGCTATAATCGCCGCCTCATTTCGTCGCCCGAGTCAAAGCCGCCCATGTACACCCTGGCCCGTGAACTGCTGTTCAAACTCTCCCCGGAAACCTCCCACGACCTGTCCCTGGATCTGATTGGCGCCGGCGGACGCCTGGGCCTCAATGGATTGCTGTGCAAGGCCCCGGCAAAATTGCCGGTGACGGTCATGGGCCTGGAGTTCCCCAACCCGGTCGGGTTGGCGGCAGGCCTGGACAAGAATGGCGCGGCCATCGACGGGTTCGCCCAGTTGGGTTTCGGTTTCGTGGAAATCGGCACCGTCACCCCTCGACCGCAGCCGGGCAACCCCAAGCCACGGCTTTTCCGCCTGCCGCAAGCCGAGGCGATCATCAACCGCATGGGGTTCAACAACCTGGGCGTCGATCATCTGCTGGCCCGTGTGGCTGCGGCCAAGTACAAGGGCGTGCTGGGCATCAACATCGGCAAGAATTTCGACACGCCGGTGGAGCGCGCCGTCGACGACTACCTGATCTGCCTGGACAAGGTCTACGCCCACGCCAGCTACGTGACTGTCAACGTCAGCTCCCCCAACACCCCGGGGCTGCGCAGCCTGCAATTCGGTGATTCGCTCAAGCAACTGCTGGCCGACCTGGCCCGGCGTCGTGCAGAACTGGCGTTGATTCACGGCCGGCACGTGCCGCTGGCGATCAAGATCGCCCCGGACATGACCGACGAAGAGACCACCCAGGTAGCCCTGGCCCTGATCGAGACGGGCATGGACGCGGTAATCGCCACCAACACGACCCTGGGTCGTGAAGGGGTCGAAGGGCTGGAATACGGTGACGAGGCGGGCGGCTTGTCTGGCGCGCCAGTGCGTGACAAGAGCACCCACACGGTGAAGGTGCTGGCCGCTGAACTGGCGGGGCGCTTACCGATCATCGCCGCAGGCGGGATTACCGAAGGCCGCCACGCCGCCGAGAAGATCACCGCAGGGGCGAGCCTGGTGCAGATTTATTCGGGCTTTATCTACAAGGGGCCGGCGTTGATTCGTGAGTCGGTGGATGCCATTGCGGCGTTGGGTTGATCCAGGCGCGGCCGGCTCTATGGTGGCAAGCAGGTTTTTTGTGGGAGTAAACCTTGGTGGGAGCAAAGCTTGCTCGCGATGCAGGCGCCTCGGTTCCAGGTAGACCGCGTTGTCTTCATCGCGGGCAAGCCTTGCTCCCACAGAAGGATGAGTTAGCCCACAAGAGTGTTTGCAGTTCAGGCATGCAGAGCGCTCATGAAACCCAGGCATTAAAAAGGGCTCCTCGAAGGAGCCCCCTGGGCCGTAGCCCGCCGTCCGGATGGGACGTGCGTGGTTAAATCGATATGGGTGTCAAATTTATCGGGTTCTTGAGTATTAAGCCCTGTGTCAGCCGACGGCGTGAAGTTCGTTGAGTCTATGGATACCCGCAGTGCCGGTCATACCGTCCCAGTTGTCGCCGCGTCCTTCTCGCCAGCCATTGATCCAGGCTTGACGTACCGACGGTAGAGTAAAGGGGCAAAGCTCACGGGATTTACCACCAACGCCATATTGGTAACCACGTAAAAATGCTCTTTCCAACGGATCACGCTTAAGTCTTCTCATAGGGTGTTGCCCTCACTTGTTGACTGTTACTTAGCGTCGACCTCTATCGAGGTCGGGGCAGAGTCATTCTGCCGTTGGTGGCTCGTTGCCGGCGTGACGAGCCGAGGTGTTGACGCCGTTGTGACGTCAACCTGTGTTGAGTTCTAACCAAAGCGTCACATGGATGGAATGATCGTTTTGTCATAAGCGCGTAACAATAAAGATGTTAGGGCGATAAGTAACTTGATGTTCGTTGACCGCTTTTGAGCAAGACCCCTGTATGATCGGCCCTGCGCCGAAAGGGGGAGGTCTGGTTCGGATGAGAATGTCCTCCCGTTGCACTCGGGTACTATTCGACGAAAGGGTCGAGTTTTCACAATTTGTTGCACAGAATTTTTTATCTACCTTCGCCTCTAAGCTCTTTTAACCTGAGCGGCGAGGGTGGTGCGGCACACTTTCGTGCCACGCGGGTGCTCTTGAGAAAAGCACCTGATTGAACCCGGCCCGGCAATGCGTTGCCCGGTCCACTTAGCCAAAGGCTCTGGAAATCCCATGTCCGATCGTTTCGAACTCTTCCTCACTTGCCCCAAGGGCCTCGAAGGCCTGCTCGTCGAGGAAGCCGTCGGGCTTGGCCTTGAAGAAGCGCGCGAGCACACCTCGGCCGTGCGCGGCATGGCCGACATGGAAACGGCGTATCGCCTGTGCCTGTGGTCGCGCCTGGCCAACCGCGTGTTGCTGGTACTCAAGCGCTTCCCGATGAAGGACGCCGAAGACCTGTACCACGGCGTGCTGGATGTCGACTGGCAAGACCACATGCTGGCCGATGGCACCCTGGCCGTGGAGTTCAGCGGCCACGGTTCGGGCATCGACAACACCCATTTCGGCGCCTTGAAGGTCAAGGACGCCATCGTCGACAAGCTGCGCACGCCATCGGGCGAGCGGCCGTCCATCGACAAGCTCAATCCGGACCTGCGCATTCACCTGCGCCTGGACCGCGGCGAAGCGATCCTTTCCCTCGACCTCTCCGGCCACAGCCTGCACCAGCGCGGTTATCGCCTGCAGCAAGGCGCCGCGCCGCTGAAGGAAAACCTCGCTGCCGCGATCCTGATCCGCGCCGGTTGGCCGCGCATTGCCGCTGAAGGCGGGGCACTGGCCGACCCGATGTGCGGTGTGGGCACGTTCCTGGTGGAAGCCGGGATGATTGCCGCCGACATGGCACCGAACCTGCGTCGCCAGCAGTGGGGCTTCACCGCCTGGCTCGGCCACGTGCCGGCACTGTGGAAGAAACTCCACGAAGAGGCCACTGCCCGCGCCGCCGCCGGCCTGGCCAAGCCGCCGTTGTGGATTCGTGGCTACGAAGCTGACCCACGGCTGATCCAGCCGGGCCGCAACAACGTCGAACGTGCCGGCCTGAGCGAGTGGATCAAGATCTATCAAGGCGAGGTCGCCACCTTCGAGCCGCGTCCGGACCAGAACCAGAAGGGCTTGGTGATCTGCAACCCACCGTACGGCGAGCGTCTGGGCGATGAGGCCAGCCTGCTTTACCTCTACCAGAACCTGGGCGAGCGTCTGCGCCAGGCGTGCTTGAACTGGGAGGCGGCTGTGTTCACCGGTGCGCCGGACCTGGGCAAGCGCATGGGCATTCGCAGCCACAAGCAGTATTCGTTCTGGAACGGCGCCTTGCCGTGCAAATTGCTGCTGATCAAGGTGTTGCCGGATCAATTCGTCACTGGTGAGCGTCGCACCCCGGAACAGCGCCAGGCCGAGCGTGAGCAGGCCGCCTACGATCAAGCCCCTGAAGTACCGCAAGAGCGCCAGTACAACAAGAACGGCAACCCGATCAAGCCAGCACCGGCGCCGGCCCCTGTGGTCGAGCAGGCGCGGTTGAGCGAAGGTGGGCAGATGTTCGCCAATCGCCTGCAAAAAAACCTCAAGCTGCTGAGTAAGTGGGCCAAGCGTGAAGGCATTGACTGTTATCGGGTCTACGACGCCGACATGCCGGAATATTCCATGGCCATCGACCTGTACCACGACTGGGTGCACGTCCAGGAATACGTCGCGCCGAAGTCCATCGACCCGGAAAAAGCCTCGGCCCGGTTGTTCGACGCCCTGGCGGCGATTCCCCAGGCGCTGAACGTGGACAAGAGCCGCGTGGTGATCAAGCGTCGCGAGCGCCAGAGCGGCACCAAGCAGTACGAGCGCCAGAGCGCCCAGGGCAAGTTCACCGAGGTCAACGAAGGTGGCGTGAAGCTGCTGGTCAACCTTACTGATTACCTGGACACCGGGCTCTTTCTCGACCATCGGCCAATGCGCCTGCGGATCCAGAAAGAGGCCGCCGGCAAGCGTTTCCTCAACCTGTTCTGCTACACCGCGACCGCCAGCGTCCACGCCGCCAAGGGCGGGGCGCGCAGTACCACCAGCGTCGACCTGTCCAAGACCTACCTGGACTGGGCGCGGCGCAACCTGTCGCTCAATGGTTTTTCCGACAAGAACCGCCTGGAGCAGGGCGATGTGATGGCCTGGCTTGAAGCCAGTCGTGACGAGTACGACCTGATCTTCATCGACCCGCCGACTTTCTCCAACTCCAAGCGCATGGAAGGCGTGTTCGACGTGCAGCGCGACCACGTGCAGTTGCTGGACCTGGCCATGGCGCGCCTGGCGCCAGGCGGCGTGCTGTATTTCTCCAACAACTTCCGCAAGTTCCAGCTCGAGGACAATCTCGGCGAGCGCTACTCGGTGGAGGAGATCACGGCCAAGACCATTGATCCGGATTTTGCGCGTAACAATAAGATCCACCGTGCCTGGAAGATCACGGCCCGTTGACCTGTAGCTGATTGGATCCACGAAGCCTTGTAATTCAAGGCTTGCGGCCTCGTTTGGGGACTGGTCAAAGTGATGGCTAATAGCTATAACTTAGGCTGTGTCCAGGGCTGTGCCTATGCCTGGTCCCCTTTCTGAGTTGTGTTTATGGCATTGCATCAGGTGCGCCCCAGGATCCTGGGCTTTATCAGCGAAGACGTATCGGCCTGGCTGGTGGCTTCGCTGGTCCTGCTGGCCGGTACGGTCCTGACCGGCGTGCTGACCTGGGCGATGATGGACCTGTTCAATCAGCAACTGCGCCAGCGCTTCGAGCTGCAAGCCGAAGAGCGTTTCAGCCGCATCGAAGAACACTTCCATGACCAGGAGCGACGCCTCGACAGCCTCAGGCGTTTCTTTGCCAACTCCGAAGGGGTCTCCAACACTGAATTCCGTGGTTACGCCGACGCGCTATTGCGCCGTACCCGAGCCTTCGCCTGGGCGCCCAGGGTGCAGCGCGACCAACGGCAATCGTTCGAACAACAAGCGCAGGCCGAAGGGGCCTCTCAATTCACGATCCGCGAGCCGGACGGCAACGGTGGCCTGCGGCAGGCCGCCGAACGGGACGAATACGCGCCGATGCTCTACATTCAGAGCCAGGCTTCCTTTGGGGCGCCGCTGGGCCTGGATCTGCTTTCCGAACCGTTGCCTCGTGCCGCGCTTGAGCGGGCGCGCCAGCGTGGCCGGGTGGTGGCTTCGCAGCCATTGGAACTGATGGGCACCGACCCGGTGTTTGCCCGCGGGGTACTGCTGGTTGCGCCGGTCATCCGGGAATCGGTCAGCGAACCGTTCGGGTACGTGGTGGCGGCCATCAGCATGCGACAACTGGCGGGTGATGGGCTGCCAGCGTCCGCTCACGATAACCTCTCGATGCGTGTCATGGACCTGTCTACCGAAAACGCGGAGGAGGCGCTGTTCGAATCCCACAACCGGCAGGGCCACAGCGAATTGTCGGCCACTCGCCTGCTGCGCCTGGCTGATCGCGATTACCGGATAGAGTTGCGGCCCAGCCGGGTGTTCCTGGCGACCAACCATTCTTCGGTGATGAGCCTGATGGTGCTCGGCGGTTTGCTCAGCCTGCTGCTCAGCGTCTTGCTCTATGTGTTGGTCAGCCAGCGGCAGCGGGCCTTGAAACTGGTAGAGCAACGCACCCGTGAATTGCGCGCCCGGGAACAGGAGTTGCGTGGTACCCACGGCCAGTTGCGCGGTGTGCTGGATGCGGCGACCCAGGTCGCGATCATCGCCACGGACCTGCGTGGTGTCATCACCACCTTCAACGTCGGCGCCGAACAGATGCTCGGCTACCCGAGCTGTGAGGTCCTGCAGAGCATGACCCTGGAAAGCCTGCATGTGCCGCGCGAGCTCCAGGCTCGCGCCGCCCAGCTCGGCGCACGCTTTGGCAAGCCGATTCCGACGTGCCACGCGATGCTGCTCGAGGGCGGCGAGCAGGGCGGGCAACAGGCGCGGGAGTGGACCCTGGTGCGCCGCGATGGTAGCCACCTGACCGTGAACATGCTCGCCACACCGATGCTCGATGACCAGGGGTTGTGGGTCGGGCACCTGGCGATCTGCATCGACATTACCGAACGCAAGCGCGTCCACGAGGCATTGGCCGCCCGTGACCTGTTGCTGAAAAAGCTCAGTGCCCACGTGCCGGGGGGAATCTACCAGTTCAGAATGGATTTCAATGGTCGCTTCAGCGTGATCTATGCCAGCGACGGCATTCGCGACATCTATGAATTGGAGCCCGATGTGCTGGTGCAGAACGCCGAGGCGATTTTCTCGCGCATTCACCCGTTGGACAGCACGCGCGTCCGCGCTTCGATTCGTGCTTCGGCCCACACCTTGAGCCCATGGCGGGAAGAGTACCGGGTGCAGTTGCCCCTGCGCGGCCTGCGCTGGGTACGCGGCGAAGCCACGCCCGAGGAACTGCCCGGCGGCGGGGTGTTGTGGCACGGCTATATCTCGGATATTTCCGACCTCAAGCGTGTGGAAGAAGAGCTGCGGGCCCTGTCAGTGACCGATGCCCTGACCGGTATTCGCAACCGTCGCTATTTCCAGGAGCGCCTGACTTCGGAGATGGCCCGGGTCGAGCGCGGTTCCGGGGGGCTGGCGGTCATCATGCTCGACATCGACCACTTCAAGCGCATCAACGACCAGCATGGCCACGCAGTGGGCGACCGGGTGTTGCAGGCGGTCTGTCAGCGCGTCGCGCAACGATTGCGGCGCACCGATGTGTTCTGCCGGCTGGGTGGGGAAGAGTTCGTGGTGCTGTGCCCGGACACCGACAGCGACAGCGCCTATTCCTTGGCATTGGAGCTGTGGGAGGGCTTGCGGGCGGCGCCCATCGAGAACGTGGGTTTTGTCACCGCCAGCTTCGGTATCGCCACCTGGCGCGCCGGGGAGGGCGCCGACGCGTTGTTGCTAAGGGCCGACTCTGGCGTGTATGCGGCCAAGCAGGCCGGGCGGGATCGGGTCGAGGTGCAGTTGAGCTAGCTGGATATACACGGTCAACTGTGGGAGCGGGCTTGCTCGCGAATGCGGCGTTACATTCAACAATTGCGTTGATTGATACACCGCATTCGCGAGCAAGCCCGCTCCCACATTTGGTTTCTGGCGGGATTAGAGCGCCGAAGCCGTCTGCGGCAGTTTCGGCTGGCGGTACAAGTCCAGCAGCACCTGGTCCAGCACCGATGAAGCGCCCCAAGGCTTCGGATCGTTGAGAATCGCCACCACCGCCCATGTGTTGCCATTGATGTCACGGCTGTAGCCGGCGATGGCGCGCACGGTGTTCAGGGTCCCGGTCTTGACGTGGGCTTCGCCGGCCATGGCGGTGGTCTTCAGGCGTTTGCGCATGGTGCCGTCGGTGCCGGCAATCGGCATCGAACTGATGAACTCCGCCGAGTACGGGCTGCGCCAGGCGGCTTGCAGCATGGCCGCCATTTCCCGGGCGCTGACCCGTTCGGCGCGGGACAGGCCGGAGCCATTCTCCATCACCAGGTGCGGCGCGGTGATGCCTTTCTTGGCCAACCACTGGCGCACCACCCGTTGCGCAGCCTTGGCGTCGTCACCGTCGGCTTCGTTACGAAATTGCGCGCCCAGGCTCAGGAACAACTGCTGGGCCATGGTGTTGTTACTGTATTTGTTGATGTCGCGGATGATCTCCGCCAGGTCCGGGGAGAATGCCCGGGCCAGCACCTTGGCGTTGCTCGGGGTCGCGGCCAGGCGGTCCTTGCCCTGGATGCTGCCGCCCAGTTCCTTCCAGATCGCCCGCACGGCGCCGGCGGTGTAGGTGGCATGGTCCAGCAACGACAGGTAGGTCTGGGAGCTGCAACCGTCCCCGAGCTGGCCGCCGACGGTCACCGTCACGCTGCCGTCCGTCTGTGTCACTGGGTTGTAGCGCACGCCGCCGGTGCATTGCTTGGAGTTGACGGCCTTGACCTGGTTTTCGATGCGAATGCTCGCAATCGGCGGCTCCACCGACACCAGCACCCGGCCGCCGTCATTGCGGGCGACAAAACGCAGGGCCTTGAGGTTGACCAGCAGGGAATCGGGCTTGACCAGGAACGGTTTGTTTTTGTCGTTGCCGTCGTCGTTGAATTCAGGCAACTGCGGTTTGATGAAGAAACCACGGTCCAGCACCAGGTCACCGGTCACCTGTTGCACGCCGTTGGCCCGCAGGTCGCGCATCAGCAGCCAGAGTTTTTCCATGTTCAGCTTGGGGTCGCCGCCACCTTTGAGGTACAGGTTGCCGTTGAGAATCCCGCCGCTGAGGGTGCCGTCGGTGTAGAACTCGGTTTTCCACTGGTGATTGGGGCCGAGCATTTCCAGGGCGGCGTAGGTGGTCACCAGTTTCATGGTGGACGCCGGATTGACCGAGACGTCGGCGTTGTAGAGGGTCGGGGTGCCAGGGCCGTTGAGCGGGATCATCACCAGGGACAGCGCGTCATTCTGCAGCTTGCTGTTCTTGAGGGCCTTTTGCACATTGGGCGTCAGGGCCGTGTTGATGGTGGCGGCGCTGGTGGACGCAGGCAGGGCCAGGGGAAGAAGAAGGCCGGCCAAAAGCAGTGGACGCAAAGATTTGATCATTTGAAATAAAACCCTACAGGCGAGGGGGAAAAAACGAGGACATGAAAATGAACGCCCTCAACGTCATGAAAGTGTCGGCATTATGCCCCAAGGTGCAACGGCGTGTGCCGTGCCTGAGCCCTTCGGGCGCTATTTTTTACCGACGGTAGGCCCACACACCTGATCAGGCGGGCAAACGGTGCACCAAACTGGTAGAGTGCCGGCCGTTATTACTTATGAGGATTGTTCCAATGGCGACTAACCGTTCCCAGCGTCTGCGCAAAAAACTGTGCGTGGATGAATTTCAAGAGCTGGGTTTCGAACTGAACCTGGATTTCAAAGAAGATCTGGCCGATGAGGCTATTGACGCTTTCCTCGATGCTTTCCTCAAAGAAGCCATGGAAGCCAACGGCCTGGGCTATGTCGGCGGCGATGACTACGGTCTGGTTTGCCTGCAGAAGCGTGGCTCGGTTTCCGAAGAGCAGCGCGCTGCCGTTGAAGCCTGGCTCAAGGCACGTCCTGAGCTGACCAGTGTTGAGGTCAGCCCGCTGATGGACGTCTGGTACCCGGAAAAGCCGATCAATCCGGTCGCTTGATGGTCTGAACCGGCAGCCCGTCCTTCGGGTTGCCGGTCAAAAAGATCGCAGCCTTCGGCAGCTCCTACAGGATGTACGCATTCCAATGCAGGAGTTGCCAAAGGCTGCGATTTTTTTTTTAGGCGCTACGCCAGTTCAGTATCACTAAGGTCAACACCCCCGCCACAATCCCCCAGAACGCCGAACCGATGGAGAACAGCGTCAGCCCCGACGCCGTGACCATGAAGGTGACCAGCGCCGCTTCCCGCTCCTTCACTTCGCTCATGGCGATGCTCAAGCCATTGATGATCGACCCGAACAGCGCCAAGGCCGCGATGGACAGCACCAGCTCCTTGGGCAGCGCCGCGAACAACGCCGCCAGCGTAGCGCCAAACACCCCGGCAATCCCGTAGAAGATCCCGCACCAGACCGCCGCCGTGTAGCGCTTGTTGCGATCTTCGTGGGCGTGGGGCCCGGTGCAGATGGCCGCGCTGATGGCCGCCAGGTTGATGCCATGGGAACCGAACGGTGCCAGCAACAGCGAAGCGATGCCGGTGCTGGTGATCAGCGGGGAGGCCGGCACGTTGTAGCCGTCAGCCCGCAGCACGGCGATGCCGGGCATGTTCTGCGAGGTCATCGCCACCACGAACAGCGGAATGCCGATGCTGATGGTGGCTGCCAGGGAAAAGTGCGGCGTGGTCCAGACCGGCGTCGCGACTTCCAGGGCAAAGCCGCTGAAGTCCAACAGCCCCAGCAGGCCTGACAGCGCCGTACCGATCAACAGTGCCGCCAGTACCGCGTAGCGGGGCGACAGGCGCTTGACGATCAGGTAGGTGAAAAACATCCCCAGCACCAGCCCGGTGCGATGCTGGGTGGCGACGAAGATCTCGCTGCCGATCTTGAACAGGATCCCCGCCAGCAACGCCGCCGCCAGCGAGGCTGGAATACGCTTGACCAGGCGTTCGAAACTGCCGGTCAGGCCGCAGATCGTCACCAATACGGCACAGGTGATATAGGCGCCGATGGCCTCGCCGTAACTCACGCCGCCCAGGCTGGTGATCAGCAGCGCCGCGCCGGGTGTCGACCAGGCGATGGTGATCGGCGTGCGATAGCGCAGCGACAGACCGATGGAACACACCGCCATGCCGATGGAAATCGCCCAGATCCACGAGGAAATCTGCCCGCTGGTCAGCCCAGCCGCTTGCCCGGCCTGGAACATCAGCACCAGGGAGCTGGTGTAGCCGGTCATCATCGCGATGAACCCGGCGACAATGGCCGAAGGTGAGGTGTCGGCCAATGGACGAAGTGGCGTGGTCGTGACTTCGGTCATGGTGGGCGGTGGTCCTTGTTGTAGATTGGCTGGGCTTGATCGCGCCGCAGGTTTTGGGTTTAAAGCCTAAACTCAACGCAGTAGCCGATTGCAATACAGCCATGCCCGCAAACAGCCGTACAGTCGTGTTGCCATCAGAGGTTGTGTACAATCGGGCTGTTTTTTACGCGATACTTGCCAGCGACCCGCTGTGCCGTATTACAGTCACGGTCAATTCGCCGCAGTTCTCCCGACTCGAGTGCCCATGAACGAACAGTTGCAACCCCTCAAGAAACAACCGCGAGCCGGTAAAGCCGGCCGCAGCGGAACCCAGGACGATATTGTCTATGCACATATCTTCGAGGCCATCCTCGAACAACGCCTGGCGCCCGGTACAAAGTTGAGCGAAGAGGCACTGGGGGAGATTTTCGGGGTCAGCCGCACGATCATTCGCCGGGCGCTGTCACGCCTGGCCCACGAAGGCGTGGTGTTGCTGCGGCCCAACCGCGGTGCGGTGGTGGCGAGCCCGAGTGTCGAAGAGGCTCGCCAGGTATTCATGGCTCGGCGCCTGGTGGAAAGGGCGATCACCGAACTGGCGGTGCAGCATGCCACGGCCGAGCAATTGGCTGAGCTGCGGCAGATGGTCAGCGACGAGCGCGACAGTTTCTCCCGTGGCGACCGTGGCGCCGGCATTCGTTTGTCGGGCGAGTTCCACCTCAAGCTGGCCGAAGCGGCGAGGAACGCCCCGCTGATCAGCTTCCAGCGCAGCCTGGTGTCCCAGACGTCGCTGATCATCGCCCAGTACGAAAGCGGCAACCGTTCCCACTGTTCCTATGACGAACACACCCAGTTGATCGACGCCATCGAGGCGCGCGATGCCACGCTGGCGGTGGACCTGATGATGCATCACATGGACCACATCGACAGCAAGCTCAACCTCGACGAGGAAAGTGCGTCGGATGATTTGCATGCGGTGTTCTCGCACCTGCTGCAGAGCAAGAAGCCGGGGCGCTCGACGGCCAAGCTTTGATGGGTTGAATCAGTCATACCGCCAATCGCGAGCTTGCTCGCGATGGCGATTCAACAGGCAATGAAACCTACCGCTGATGCACCAACTGACCGGCCGCATAAGTCTGCGCCACCGTCCGGTCATCTCCCAGCGTCATCAACACGAACAGCCGTTCGGCAATGTCCTTGGCCTGCTTGAGGCGATAGCTCAAAAGCGGCGTGGCGTTGTAGTCCAGCACCAGGAAGTCCGCATCGGTCCCTGGCTGCAACGTCCCGATCTTGTCCTCCAGGCGCAGGGCCCGGGCGCCGCCGAGGGTGGCCAGGTACAGCGACTTGAACGGGCTCAGTCGCGCGCCCTGCAACTGCATCACCTTGTAGGCTTCGTTCAGGGTTTGCAGCAGAGAGAAACTGGTGCCGCCCCCCACATCAGTGCCCAATCCCACGTTCACTTTATGCTTCTCAGCCATCGGCAGGTTGAACAGGCCGCTGCCGAGGAAAAAGTTCGAGGTCGGGCAGAACGCGATGGCCGAACCGGTCTCGGCCAGGCGCGCGCATTCGTCGTCACACAGGTGCACGCCATGGGCGAACACCGAGCGCTCGCCGAGCAGATGGTAGTGGTCGTAGACGTCCAGATAACCTTTGCGCTCTGGAAACAGTTCCTTGACCCATTGCACCTCCTGCAGGTTTTCACTGATGTGGGTCTGCATGTACAGGTCTGGATATTCCCCGAGCAACTGACCGGCCAGGGCCAGTTGCTCGGGCGTGCTGGTGGGGGCGAAGCGTGGGGTCACGGCGTAGTGCAGGCGGCCCTTGCCGTGCCAGCGCTCGATCAGCGCCTTGCTTTGGGTGTAGCTCGATTCGGCGGTGTCGACCAGGTAGTCCGGGGCGTTGCGGTCCATCATCACTTTGCCGGCGATCATGCGCAGGTCAAGTTTCTCGGCTACTTCAAAAAACGAATTCACCGATTGCGGGTGCACGCTGCCGAACACCAGCGCGGTGGTGGTGCCGTTGCGCAGCAGTTCCTTGACGAAAATATCGGCCACGGCATCGGCGTGGGTCTTGTCGGCGAACTGGCTTTCGCAGGGGAAGGTGTAGGTGTTGAGCCAGTCCAGCAATTGCTCGCCGTAGGCGCCGACCATACCGGTCTGTGGCAGGTGGATGTGAGTGTCGATCAAACCTGGAGTGATCAGCGCGTCCGGGTAATGGTGGATTTCGATATCCGCCGCCAGGGTCGGCAACAGGTCATGGGCGTGGCCGATGGCGCTGATCTGGCCGTTTTCCACCACCAGCAAACCGTCTTCGAAATATTCATAGGACGCCTCGATACCGACTTCGGCCGGGTCGGCGAGGCTGTGGAGCAGGGCGGCGCGGTAGGCTTTGCGTGTCAGGGACATGGGAATTCTCAACGAGTGTTCAACGGTTCGCCTGGCTGCGGCGCGAGGCCGGCAGCAGCTTGGCAATCGGTTCGGCGCGGGCGGTGTGCTGGCCGAAATCGGCGTTATAGGTGGCGATGATTTCGCCGGCGATGGAGATGGCGATTTCCACAGGCAACTTGCCTTTGACTTCGCCAATACCCATCGGGCAACGCATGCGTTGCAAGGTGCTGCTGTCAAAACCACGATCACGCAGGCGATGTTCGAACTTGACCCGTTTGGTCTTCGAGCCGATCAGGCCGAAGTAGGCAAAGTCGTTGCGCTTGAGGATCGCGGCGCTCAGTTCCAGGTCGAGTTGATGGTTGTGGGTCATGACGATGCAGTAGCTGCCGACGGGCAATTCGTCGACTTCATCCAGTGGCTCTTCGGTGACGACCTTGCGCACGCCATGGGGCAGGTGTTCGGGGAATTCCGCCTCCCGCGAATCGATCCAGCGCACCTTGCAGGGCAGGTTCGCCAGCAGCGGCACCAGGGCGCGGCCGACATGGCCGGCGCCGAACACAGCGATCTGTGCCTGGACTTGGCCCATGGGTTCGAACAGCAACACGGTCACGCCGCCGCAGCACTGGCCCAGGCTCGCACCGAGGCTGAAGCGCTCCAGATGGGTGCTTTGCTGGCCGCTGGCGAGCATCTGCCGGGCGAGTTCCATGGCTTTGTATTCCAGGTGCCCGCCACCGATGGTGTCGAAGGTCTGGCTGGCGCTGATGACCATCTTCGAACCGGCGTTACGCGGGGTGGAGCCGAGCTCTTCGATGATCGTCACCAGCACGCAGGGTTCACCGCGATCTTGCAGGTCGGCGAGGGCGCTGATCCAGTTGTACATATTCACCTCGACATCTCTCTTGTCTGTTCCGGTCTCATCGCGAGCAAGCTCGCTCCCACATTGGATCGGCGTACACAAATCCCCTGTGGGAGCGAGCTCGCTCGCGATAGCCGCGCCGCGGTCTAAAGCGAAGCCAGCTCGGCCTCGGCTTGCGCAGGCTTCACGGTCTTCAACCCCCGCATCTGCTCACACCCCCACAACACCCGCTCCGGCGTCGCCGGTGCATCGATTTTCGGTTGGTGCTGGTAATCCCCCAGGCTCGCCACGGCGTCCTTGATGGCGCACCACGCGGCGATGCCGAGCATGAATGGCGGCTCGCCCACGGCCTTGGAATGGAACACGGTGTCTTCGGGGTTCTTGCGGTTTTCCACCAGCTTGACCCGCAGGTCCAGCGGCATGTCGGCCACGGCGGGGATCTTGTAGCTGGCCGGGCCATTGGTCATCAGTTTGCCCTTGTCGTTCCACACCAACTCTTCCATGGTCAGCCAGCCCATGCCCTGGATGAAACCGCCCTCGACCTGGCCGATGTCGATGGCCGGGTTCAGCGAGGCGCCGACGTCGTGGAGGATGTCGGTGCGCAGCATCTTGTACTCGCCGGTGAGGGTGTCGACGATCACTTCGGCACAGGCCGCGCCATAGGCGTAGTAGTAGAACGGCCGGCCACGGGCCTGGCTGCGGTCGTAGTAGATTTTCGGGGTCTTGTAGAAGCCGGTGCTCGACAGCGAGACCTGGGCGAAATACGCCTGCTGCACCAGCGCCTCGAAGGTCAGGATGTGATCGCGCACCCGCACATGGCCGTTGTGGAATTCGACGTCTTCTTCGCTGACCTTGTACTGCCGCGCGGCGAATTCCACCAGGCGCCGCTTGATGGTTTCGGCGGCGTTCTGCGCGGCCTTGCCGTTCAGGTCGGCACCGCTGGAGGCGGCGGTGGGAGAAGTGTTCGGCACCTTGTCGGTGTTGGTCGCAGTGATTTGCACGCGGTCCATTTCTACCTGGAACACTTCGGCTACTACTTGGGCGACCTTGGTGTTCAAGCCCTGGCCCATTTCGGTGCCGCCATGGTTGAGGTGGATGCTGCCGTCGGTGTAGACGTGGATCAAGGCACCGGCCTGGTTGAGGAAACTGGCGGTAAAGGAAATGCCGAATTTCACCGGGGTCAGCGCCAGGCCCTTTTTCAGGATCGGACTATTGGCGTTGTAGCGGCGGATCGCTTCGCGGCGTTCAGCGTACTGGCTGCTTTCTTCAAGCTCGGCGGTCATCTCCTCGAGCATGTTGTGCTCGACGGTCTGGTAGTAGTGGGTGACGTTGCGTTCTGTCTTGCCGTAATAGTTGGCCTTGCGCACCGCCAGCGGATCGAGCCCCAGGTGCCGGGCGATGGCGTCCATCACCTCTTCAATGGCGACCATCCCTTGTGGCCCGCCGAAACCTCGGTAGGCGGTGTTCGACGCGGTGTTGGTCTTGCAGCGGTGGCCGTTGATGGTCGCATCGCCCAGGTAGTAGGCATTGTCGGCATGGAACATCGCCCGGTCGACGATCGAGGCCGACAGGTCCGGCGAGCACCCGCAGTTGCCGGCCAGTTCCAGGGCGATGCCGTGCAGGCGCCCGGTGCTGTCGAAGCCGACGTCGTATTCGATGTAGAAGGGGTGGCGCTTGCCGGTCATCAGCATGTCTTCGACCCGGGGCAGGCGCATCTTGGTGGGCTGGCCGGTGAGGTGGGCGATGACGGCGCACAGGCACGCCGGGCTGGCGGCCTGGGTTTCCTTGCCGCCAAACCCTCCGCCCATGCGGCGCATGTCCACCACGACTTTGTTCATCGACACGCCCAGCACTTCAGCCACCAGTTTCTGAACTTCGGTGGGGTTCTGGGTCGAGCAGTAGACGAGCATGCCGCCGTCTTCGGTGGGCATGACCGAGGAAACCTGGGTTTCCAGGTAAAAGTGTTCCTGGCCGCCGATGTGCAGCGAACCCTGGATGCGATGCTCGGCGCTCGCCAGTGCCGTGGCCGAATCGCCGCGCTGGTGGGTGTGGCTGTCGAGCACGAAGTGCCGCTTGCGCAGGGCCTCGACCACGTCCAGCACCGGTTCCAGGTCTTCGTATTCGACGATGGCCGCCATCGCCGCCTTGCGCGCGGTGTCCAGGTCCTTGGCGGCGACGGCCAGCACTGGTTGGCCGACGAACTGCACGTCATCGATGGCCAGCAACGGATCACCCGGCAACAGCGGGCCAATGTCCTTCAGGCCAGGGATGTCTTGGTGGGTAATGGCGATGCGCACGCCTTCGAAGGCGTAGCAGGGCGTGGTATCGATGCGAATGATCCGGGCGTGGGCGCGGTCCGACAGCCGGGCATAGACGTGCAACTGGTTCGGAAATTCCAGGCGATCATCGATGTACTGGGCCTCGCCGGACACATGTTTGGCGGCGCTGTCATGCTTGACGCTGCGGCCCACGCCAGTGCTCAGGTCGCGGGCGAACAGCTCGGCCAGTTCGGTTTGGGTCTTCTCTACGGTGTGATGGTTAGACATAAGCGGTCACCCGAGTCTCGATGTGCGGCGTTTGCAGTTCGATGAAGTATTTGCGCAACAGGTTGCGCGCGCTGAGCAGGCGGTATTCCTTGCTGGCGCGGAAGTCCGACAGCGGCGTGAAGTCCTCAGCCAAGGCGATGCAGGCGCGTTCGAGGGTGCTGTCGGTCCACGGCGCACCGATCAATACCGCTTCACAATGCTTGGCGCGCTTGGGTGTGGCGGCCATGCCGCCGAAGGCCACGCGGGCGTCGCGGACCACGCCGTTGTCGATGCGCAGGTTGAAGGCCGCGCACACGGCGGAAATGTCATCGTCCAGGCGCTTGGAAACCTTGTAGGCGCGGAACGCCTGTTCGGCACTGGCCCGCGGCACGATGATCTTTTCGATGAATTCGCTTTCCTGGCGGGCGGTGACCCGGTAGTCGATGAAATAGTCTTCCAGGGCCAGGGTGCGGCGGGTCTGGCCCTTGCACAGCACGATCTGCGCGCCAAGGGCGATCAGCAGGGGTGGCGAGTCGCCAATCGGTGAGGCATTGCCGATGTTGCCGCCCAGGGTGCCCTGGTTGCGGATCTGCAGCGAGGCGAAGCGCTGCAGCAGTTCGCCAAAGTCCGGGTATTCGGCTTTCAGGGCTTCGTAGCAATCGGAGAGGGCGGCGGCGGCGCCGATCTCCAGGCGATCGTCGAAACGTTCGATGCGCTTGAGTTCGGCGACGTTGCCCACGTAGATCATCACCGGCAGGGTGCGGTGAAATTGCGTGACTTCCAGGGCCAGGTCCGTGCCGCCGGCCAGCAGGCGTGCTTGAGGATAAGCATCGTAAAGATCGGCCAGGTCGGCCACGGTCAGCGGCACCAGGCAGCGTTTGTCGCCACTGTTGAGCTCACCGGTTTCGGTCGGGGCGATGGCCTTGAGGCGGGCGATGGTTTCGGCTTCGCGGGCATCGAACTGATCTGGCTGCTTGGCGCAGCAGGCCTGCTCGGCGGCGGCCAGGATCGGCCGGTAGCCAGTGCAACGACAGAGGTTGCCGGCCAGGGCTTCGTGGGCCTGGTGGGCGTCGGGTTGTTCGCTGTTCTTTTGCAGGGCGAACAATGACATGACGAAGCCCGGTGTGCAGAAGCCGCATTGCGAACCGTGGCAATCGACCATCGCCTGCTGGACGCTGTGCAGTTGGCCCTGGTGCTTGAGGTCTTCGACGCTGATCAGTTGCTTGCCGTGCAGGGACGAAACGAAGGTCAGGCACGCGTTGAGGCTGCGATAGCGCATGCGCGCCTGGCCTTTTTCGTCCGTGTGCAATTCGCCCACCACCACGGTGCACGCGCCACAGTCGCCGCTGGCGCAGCCTTCTTTGGTGCCTGGCTTGCCAACGTGTTCGCGCAAATAGTTGAGCACGGTCAGGTTCGGGTCCAGGGCGTGCTCGCTACGGAGTTCCTGGTTAAGTAAAAACTGGATCACGGAAGGCCTCGCAGACTCATTATTGTTGTATCGACGTGGGCTGAATTTATCAGTTCTGACTTTTCGGTCAACGATTTTCTGACTTAAAGGTCAAGAAAATCCACTTGGTCGATGAACAACGATCTATGGACACTGTAGAACCCTGTGGGAGCCGCGCTTGCTCGCGATGCCGGCGCCACATTCAGTATGGATGCAAGCTGACTTACCGCTATCGCGAGCAAGCGCGGCTCCCATAGGATTTTTTTGCTTGTATCGTGCCAAAAACCCGGTACAGGCCCTGCGCCATGACGTATCGAGTGCGCTACACTGCGCCGCTTGTGCAAATCGAAGAGTTTGAAGGACAACCATGACGTTCAAGGCCCCGGACAGCCTCGCCGAGCAAATCGCCCATCACCTCGCCGAACGCATCATTCGCGGCGAAATGAAACCGGGAGAGCGCATCCAGGAGCAGAAGGTCACGCTGGCGCTCAACGTCAGCCGCGGCTCGGTCCGCGAGGCCTTGCTGATCCTGGAGCGACGCCACTTGATCGCGATCCTGCCGCGCCGCGGCGCCCACGTCACCGAGCTTACCGAACACAAGGTGCGCAGCCTCTGCACGCTGATGAGCGAGCTGTACATCCTGCTGGGCAACGCCGTGGCCCATGGCTGGAAAGAACAGGCCGACATGGCGCCGTTCGTGGCGATCCAGCAGCGTCTCAACGACGCCTACGTGCGCCAGGACATCCGCACCTTCGTCGATGAAAGCTTCAGCGTGATGCGCGCCGCCTATCCCTTTGCCAACAACCCGTATTTGCAGGAAACCGTCGAGAACCTGCAACCGGCCATGAGCCGTGCCTATTTCCTGGCCCTGGAACAACGCAAGGCGGAAATGAGCGAGTTCCTAGACCTGTTCCAGCGCCTGCTCGCCGCCGTGCTGGCCCGTGATTTGCCGCAGATCCGCATCGTGCTCACGGCCTACGCCCAGCGCAGTTGCGATCTGGTGGTTTCTGCCCTGACGGCGGCCTGACGTGCGGCTCAAGTGCATCAAGTTGGCGGGGTTCAAATCCTTCGTCGACCCGACCACGGTGAACTTCCCCAGTAACATGGCGGCGGTGGTCGGGCCCAATGGTTGCGGCAAGTCGAACATCATCGACGCCGTGCGCTGGGTGATGGGCGAGAGCTCGGCCAAGAACCTGCGTGGCGAGTCGATGACCGACGTCATCTTCAACGGCTCCACCAGCCGCAAGCCGGTGAGCCAGGCCAGCATCGAGCTGGTGTTCGATAACTCCGACGGCACCCTGGTGGGCGAGTACGCCGCCTATGCGGAAATCTCCATTCGTCGCAAAGTGACCCGCGACAGCCAGAACAGCTATTTCCTCAACGGTGCCAAGTGCCGGCGTCGCGACATCACCGATATTTTCCTCGGCACCGGCCTGGGCCCGCGCAGCTACTCGATCATCGAACAGGGCATGATCTCCAAGCTGATCGAGGCCAAGCCCGAAGACTTGCGCAACTTCATCGAAGAAGCCGCCGGTATTTCCAAGTACAAGGAGCGGCGGCGCGAGACTGAAAACCGCATTCGTCGCACCCACGAGAACCTGGCGCGCCTGACCGACCTGCGCGAAGAACTCGAACGCCAGCTCGAGCGTCTGCACCGTCAGGCCGAGGCCGCGAAGAAGTACCAGGAATACAAGGGCGAGGAGCGCCAGCTCAAGGCCCAGCTGTCGGCCCTGCGTTGGCAGGCGTTGAACGAGCAGGTCGGCCAGCGTGAGGCGATCATCGGTAACCAGGAAGTCAGCTTCGAAGCCCTGGTGGCCGAGCAACGCAACGCCGACGCCGCCATCGAGCGCCTGCGTGACGGGCACCACGACCTGTCCGAGCGCTTCAATCTGGTGCAGGGGCGCTTCTATTCCGTGGGGGGCGACATCGCCCGGGTCGAGCAGAGCATCCAGCATGGTCAACAACGACTGCGGCAGTTGCAGGATGATTTGAAGGAAGCCGAGCGGGCGCGCCTGGAAACCGAATCACACCTGGGGCACGACCGCACCTTGCTGTTGACCCTCGGCGAGGAGCTGGACCGACTCACGCCGGAGCAGGAAATCACCAGCGCCGCCGCCGAAGAGGCTGCCGCGGCCCTGGAAGAAGCCGAGCTGACCATGCATGGCTGGCAAGAGCAGTGGGACAGTTTCAACCTGACCTCGGCCGAGCCGCGGCGTCAGGCTGAAGTCCAGCAGTCGCGCATCCAGCAGTTGGAAACCAGCATGGAGCGCCTGGCCGAACGTCAGCGTCGCCTGTCCGAAGAGCGCGCCTTGCTCGCGGCGGACCCGGAAGACGCAGCGATCCTGGATCTGAACGAGCAACTGGCGACCAGCGAAGCCACCCTCGAAGACTTGCAGGCCAGCGAAGACGCCCAGGTCGAACGGCTCGAACAACTGCGCCAGGCCTTGCAACTGGCCTTGCAGAACCAGCAACAGGCCCAGGGCGAATTGCAGCGGCTCAATGGGCGCCTGGCCTCGCTGGAAGCCTTGCAGCAAGCCGCACTGGACCCAGGCACCGGCACCGCCGAATGGCTGCGCGACCAGCATCTGGCCGAGCGTCCGCGACTGGCCGAGGGCCTGAAGGTCGATGCCGGTTGGGAGCTGGCGGTGGAAACCGTGCTGGGTGCCGATCTGCAAGCCGTGCTCGTGGATGACTTCGGTGGCTTCGACCTGTCGGGTTTCACTCAGGGCGATCTGCGCCTGCTCAGTCCGGCGGGCGACGGCGTACGAATCCCCGGCAGCTTGCTGGACAAGGTCGAGGCCCAGGTCGACCTGTCGCCCTGGCTGGGGCAGGTCAAACCGGTGGACAGCCTTGAGCAGGCCTTGGCCCTGCGTGGGCAATTGGCGGCCGGCGAAAGCCTGATCAGTCGTGACGGGTATTGGGTCGGCCGGCATTTCCTGCGGGTGCGTCGGGCCAGCGAAGCCGAGAGCGGCATGCTCGCCCGTGGCCAGGAGATCCAGCGCCTGGGCGCCGAGCGCGAAGAGCGCGAGGCCAGCGTCGAAGCCCTGGAAACCGAATTACAGAACCTGCGGGCGCAACAGCGTCAGCAGGAGAACGGCCGCGAACACCTGCGCCGGCTGTTGCAGGATGAAGCGCGCCAGCAAGGCGAGCTCAAGGCGCAGCTGTCGGCCGGCAAGGCCAAGGTCGAACAGTTGGCGCTGCGCCGCACCCGCCTCGAAGAAGAAATCGCCGAACTGGGCGAGCAGCGGGCGCTGGAGCACGAACAGATCGGCGAGGCGCGCTTGCAACTGCAAGAGGCCCTCGATGCCATGGCACTGGACACCGAGCAGCGCGAACTGCTGCTGGCCCAGCGTGACAGCCTGCGCGAGCGCCTGGATCGGGTGCGCCAGGAAGCGCGCCAGCACAAGGACCATGCCCATCAGTTGGCGGTGCGCCTGGGCTCGCTCAAGGCCCAGCACGATTCCACGCGCCAGGCATTGGAACGGCTGGAAATGCAGTCCGAACGCCTGACCGAAAAACGCGAACAATTGAGCCTCAATCTGGAGGAGGGCGAAGCGCCGCTGGAAGAGCTGCGCCTCAAGCTCGAAGAGTTGCTCGACAAGCGCATGAGCGTCGACGAAGAGCTCAAGACGGCGCAGATCGCTCTGGAGGACGCCGACCGCGAACTGCGCGACGCCGAGAAGCGCCGCAGCCAGGCCGAGCAGCAATCGCAACTGATCCGCGGCCAGATGGAACAGCAGCGCATGGAGTGGCAAGCCCTGACGGTGCGGCGCAAAGCCTTGCAGGACCAGTTGCTGGAAGACGGCTACGACCTCGACGGCGTGCTCGCCACCCTGGTGGCCGGGGCGAACGAGAAGGACGCCGAGGAAGAACTGGAGCGCATTGCCCAGCGCATCCAGCGCCTGGGGGCAATCAACCTGGCGGCCATCGACGAGTATCAACAGCAGTCCGAGCGCAAGCGCTACCTGGACGCCCAGAACGACGATCTGGTGGAAGCGCTGGAGACCCTGGAAAACGTCATTCGCAAGATCGACAAGGAAACCCGCAATCGCTTCAAGGATACCTTTGATCAGATCAATGGCGGTTTGCAGGCACTTTTCCCCAAAGTTTTCGGTGGCGGCAGCGCCTACTTGGAACTGACGGGCGAAGATTTACTCGATACAGGGGTGACAATCATGGCGCGTCCTCCTGGCAAGAAGAACAGCACCATCCATTTGCTCTCCGGTGGCGAAAAGGCGCTGACCGCATTGGCCCTGGTCTTTGCCATCTTCAAACTGAACCCGGCGCCGTTCTGCATGCTCGATGAGGTCGACGCACCACTGGACGACGCCAACGTAGGCCGTTACGCACGGCTGGTGAAGGAGATGTCTGAAACGGTGCAGTTCATCTATATCACCCACAACAAGATCGCCATGGAAATGGCCGATCAGTTGATGGGGGTGACCATGCATGAGCCGGGCTGTTCGAGACTGGTGGCGGTGGATGTGGAGGAGGCCATGGCCATGGTGGATGCCTGATCAACAAGCTGTAGGGCATTTGCTTGGAACGCTGTAGGTATTTTTACCCTGGGGGGTGATGTTCAATTAACAGATTGGGCACAAGCCTGTGCGACAGACGGTGTAAAGTTATCTTTGGTCGTGCTAGTTTAATGTCAATTTTTCGTATGCGTGGGCAAAACGCCATTCAGAACATAGAGTTGGCGCCACGTTTTAAAGCGGTTTGCAAATAGCTAAGCCCCTTATTTTTCAGCATTTTTATAGAGGCACGGGATTACATGGAAATCGGTCTGCGCGAGTGGCTGATCGTCATCGGCATCATTGTCATTGCCGGTATTCTTTTCGACGGCTGGCGCCGCATGCGCGGCGGCAAGGGGAAACTGAAGTTTCGCCTGGACCGCAGCTTGTCGAACCTGCCCGATGAGGATGACAGCGCCGAGCTGCTGGGCCCGCCCCGGGTGCTGGACACCCATAAGGAGCCGCAGCTGGATGAACATGACTTGCCGTCGATGAGCGCGCCTGCCCGAGAGCCACGGGAATCGGGTTCCAAGCGCGGCAAGCGCAACAGCGAACCGTCCCAGGGTGATTTGAACCTGAATCTCGACCTGGATGGTGGCCCGAGCTTCAGCAGTCGCGACAGCGATTTCCCGGACGAGAACAAAACCTCGAGCGCCGACAAAGACCAGGCCCAGGCTGAAGAAGTGCTGGTGATCAGCGTGATCTGCCGCGACCCGGCCGGCTTCAAGGGCCCGGCGTTGCTGCAGAACATCCTGGAAAGCGGCCTGCGTTTCGGCGAGATGGATATTTTCCATCGTCATGAGAGCATGGCCGGCAACGGCGAGGTGCTGTTCTCCATGGCCAACGCCGTCAAGCCTGGCGTGTTCGACCTCGACGACATCGATCATTTCAGCACGCCGGCGGTGAGTTTCTTCCTTGGCCTGCCGGGCCCGCGTCATCCCAAGCAGGCCTTCGATGTGATGGTGGCCGCGGCTCGCAAGTTGTCCCAGGAGCTCAATGGCGAACTCAAGGATGACCAGCGCAGCGTGCTGACCGCCCAGACTATCGAGCACTACCGCCAGCGCATCGTCGAATTCGAGCGCCGGGCACTGACCCAGAAGCGCTGAGGCCAAAGATCGCTGGCCTGTAGGAGCTGTCGAGTGCAACGAGGCTGCGATCTTTTGATCTTTCGCTCACGACCCAATCGTCAGTGGAAAGATCGCAGCCTCGTTGCACTCGTCAGCTCCTACAGCTCCTGCACGCGATCGAAGTATTGAGAATGAGCAGCCTAGGCTGCTCTTTTGCTTTATGAGAGAACACCCATGAACGCCGTCGAAACCCGAATTCAACAGCTGCGCGCCGAGCTGGATCAGCACAACTACCGCTACCACGTGCTCGATGAGCCGAGCATCCCGGACGCCGAGTACGACCGCTTGTTCCACGAGCTCAAGGCCCTGGAAGAGCAGCACCCGGAACTTGTGACCAGTGATTCCCCGACCCAGCGGGTCGGTAGCGGGGCGCTCTCGGCATTCAGCCAGGTGCGCCACGAGATCCCGATGCTCAGCCTGGGCAACGCCTTCGACGAAACCACCATGCGCGAATTCGACCGCCGGGTAACTGAAGGCCTCGACCTGCCCATGGGCGACCTGCTGGGCGGGGGTGCGGCGGTGGAGTACAGCTGCGAGCCGAAGCTCGATGGCCTGGCGGTCAGCCTGTTGTATCAGGACGGCATGCTGGTGCGCGGTGCCACGCGTGGTGATGGCACCACGGGCGAGGACATCAGCGTCAACGTGCGTACGGTGCGCAACATCCCCCTCAAGTTGCAGGGCAGCGGCTGGCCGCCACTGCTGGAAGTGCGCGGCGAGGTGTACATGTCCAAGGCCGGCTTCGAACGCCTCAACGCCACGCAACTGGAAGCGGGTGGCAAGACCTTCGCCAACCCGCGCAACGCGGCGGCCGGCAGTCTGCGTCAGTTGGACTCCAGGATCACGGCCAACCGTCCCCTGGAATTTTGCTGCTATGGCATCGGCCAAGTGACCGCGGACATTGCCGATACCCACATTGGCAACCTCAAGCAGCTCAAGGCCTGGGGCTTGCCCATCAGTCGTGAGTTGAAGCTGGCCCACGGTATTGACGAATGCCTGGATTACTACCGCGACATCGGCGAGCGTCGTAGCGCGTTGCCTTATGAAATCGACGGGGTGGTGTTCAAGGTCAACAGCATCGCCTCCCAGCGCGAGCTCGGTTTTCGCGCCCGGGAGCCGCGTTGGGCCATCGCTCATAAATTCCCGGCCTCTGAAGAACTCACCGAGTTGCTGGACGTCGAGTTCCAGGTCGGTCGCACCGGCGCTGTCACGCCCGTGGCACGCCTCAAGCCGGTCAAGGTCGCTGGCGTGACCGTGGCCAACGCCACCTTGCACAACATGGACGAAGTGGCACGCCTGGGCCTGATGATCGGCGACACCGTGATCATCCGCCGTGCCGGCGACGTGATCCCGCAAGTGGTGCAAGTGATCACCGAGCGCCGTCCGGCCGATGCCCGCCCCGTGGAGATCCCCCGGCAGTGCCCGGTGTGTGGTTCCCATGTCGAGCGCACACAACTGATCAAGCGCAGCAAGGGCCGTGAAACCATCAGCGAAGGCGCGGTGTACCGCTGCGTCGGTCGCCTGGCCTGTGGTGCGCAGCTCAAGCAGGCGATCATCCACTTCGTGTCGCGTCGGGCCATGGACATCGAGGGCCTGGGCGAGAAGAGCGTCGAGCAACTGGTGGACGAGGGCCTGGTGGGTTCGCCCGCCGATCTGTATGCCCTGACCTTCGAGCAGGTGGTCGACCTGGAAGGCTTCGCCGAACTGTCGAGCAAGAACCTGCTGGCGGCCATTGTCGACAGCAAGAAACCGAGCCTGGCGCGTTTCATCTACGCCCTCGGCATTCCGGACGTGGGCGAGGAAACCGCCAAGGTCCTGGCTCGCTCCCTCGGTTCGTTGGAGCGCGTGCAGGCGGCTCTGCCCCAGGTGCTCACGTACTTGCCTGACGTCGGCCTGGAAGTGGCCCACGAGATCTACAGCTTCTTCGAGGACTCGCACAATCGCCAGGTGATCAAGGACCTGTTGCGCCACGGCCTTGAGATCCAGGATCAGGGCGAGTTGGGCGCCGAGTTCTCCGCCAGCACGACCCTGGGTGGTTTTCTCGACAAGTTGAACATTCCTTCGGTCGGACCGGGCGGAGCGCAGAAACTGGCAGACAAGTTCGGTTCACTCGAGGCGGTGATGAGTGCCGACTGGCTGGACATGCGCCAGGCGTTGCCGGAAAAACAGGCCAACGCCGTGCGCGAGTTCTTCGCCATTGCCGCCAACCGTCAGCAGGCCGAAGCCGCGGAGCAACAGTTGCAGGACTTCGGCATGCATTGGCAGAGCGAGAAGAAGGTCGTCGAAGGTTTGCCTGAGGCGGGTCACACCTGGGTGCTGACCGGTTCGCTGGAGTTGATGAGTCGCGACGTCGCCAAGGACAAGCTGGAGAGCCTGGGGGCCAAGGTCGCAGGTTCCGTGTCGGCGAAAACCCACTGCGTGGTGGCCGGGCCGGGCGCCGGTTCGAAATTGACCAAGGCCAATGAACTGGGGCTCAAGGTGCTGGATGAAGAGGCGTTTGTCGTCTTTCTGAGTCAGCATGGCATCACGGTTTAGCGCCCTGTGTGGCGAGGGGACAAGTGCCCTCGCCACGGTTTATCCGCTGCCAGTGGTACATCGCTCGGAACGATCATGAACGTAAGGTGATCTAGTCTTGCAGGCTCCAGGGAGAGATCGCCATGTACCGCTTCTTCGAACAACTGAGCTCACGCATCGCTGCGCCGTTCCTGGGCGATCGGTCACGTAACAGCAAGGTCTGGTCGTGCCGTTGCGGCCAGTCGTTGTTCTTTCGCAACAGCCAATGCCTGGCCTGCCTGGCGGCGCTGGGTTATCAACCTGAGCGCAGTCGCCTGACGTCCTTGCAACCCGGCGAGCAAGCCGGGACCTGGACGCTGGACGCCGATCCCCAAGCCGGGCTGTTCCGCCGTTGCGCCAACCTCGACACCCCGGCGGCCTGCAATTGGCTGTTGCCGGCCAACGGGTACGATACCCTGTGCATCGCCTGTAGCTTGAACCGCACCATTCCCGACCTGTCGATCCCGGAAAACCCCGAACGCTGGTGCAAGGTCGAGACAGCCAAGCGTCGTCTGGTCGCGCAACTGATTAGCCTCGGCTTGTCGGTCATCCCGAAAACCGTCGACGAAAACACCGGCTTGGCGTTTGATTTCATCGGTGTCGATCCCGACGGCACACCACCCACCACTGGTCACGCCAGTGGATTGGTCACCCTCGACATCAAGGAAGCTGACGATGCCCATCGTGAATACGTGCGCCAGCAGATGCGCGAGCCGTATCGCACCTTGCTCGGGCATTTCCGACATGAGGTGGGGCACTATTATTGGGACCGGCTGATCGCCAACAGCCACTGGCTCGAGGCTTTCCGCGAGCTGTTCGGCGATGAGCGCGCCAGTTATGCCGAAGCCCTGGACCGGCACTACCAGCAAGGCGCGCCGCTGGACTGGCAAACCCGTTACGTCAGCGCCTATGCCACCATGCACCCGTGGGAGGACTGGGCGGAAACCTGGGCGCATTACCTGCACATGATGGACGCGGTGGACACCGCCCTGGGTTTGGGCATGAGCGCCCGGGAAATGGATTTCGACTACCAGCCGTTCCCGCCCGAAACCCTATACGATTGCGAGCACGCTGGCGGTGCGGCTTTCCTCTCGTTCGTCAACGCCTGGATCGAACTGGCCGGCATGCTCAACGAACTGTCCCGCAGCATGGGCCAACCGGATTTCTACCCGTTCGTCGTGCCGGCGGCCGTTATTACCAAGCTGCATTTCATCCACCTGGTGATCCAGGAGGAGGGTGGCCGGGCGGATGAGGTGCTGTTGTAGGTTCCTGTGAAAGCCGCCTGCATCCTTGCCTGATGTGTCGATGTCATCGCGAGCAAGCTTTGCTGCCACAGCAAGTGCTTGAACATCTTAAGTTTTTTAATCCGGCACGAACGGTTGTAACTTCTTGCCAGATAGGTACAATGGCGCGGCTCGCCGTCAGGCGGGCGTCGTTATGGTGACCCCATCGGTCCCCCCGCAACGATTACCCGTGAACCTGGTCAGATCCGGAAGGAAGCAGCCACAGCGGGAACATTGTGTGCCGGGGTGTGGCTGGTGGGGTTGCCTCCATAACGCTCAGGCCTTCGTTCGCAGGGTCTGCCAAATTCAAAATTTCTTTTTGTGTTGCTGATCGAATCGATCAGTGCGTTCTGCTGTTCAGGTTTTGGCCAGGCAGGACAGGCCGAAGTCAAAGAGAAACCCGGCCTGCCTCCCATCGACAGTCCCGGCTTCTCTTTCACATCTGCATCAAGGCTTGGACAAGGCCTGGTCGACCGCTGCGATCAGTTTTCCCAGGTCCTTGGAGGGGGCTTTGTGTATGACACCGAACAGATACGCCCGCTGTTCGTCCTCATCGCCCATGTCGGCAAAAAAGGCTTTCAGTTGTACATCCAGCACATTGGCAAGCAGGAACAAGGCTTCGACGCTGGGGGTGTAGGTGCCGGTTTCGAAGCGGCTGATGGTTTTGGGGTCAAAACCGGTTTTTTCGCCAAGTTCAGCCTGAGTAAGCCCCGCTACTTTGCGGTAGCGTCTGATGGCTGGACCCAAACTTGAAATTTGCATCGCTTAATTCCCATTTAGAATCAAGAACTTAACGATAGATTTTCGCATTAGGCAACCGCGTGATCCATCACCTTGCTTTGCAAAATGTGATGTCTTTCGTAGAATCGGCCTTTGGCACGGGTATTTGGTGACCTGCTTCAGAAACCGGGGTGTGTGCAGAGACCGGGCCTTGCGTTTCTTGCCGCGATACAAGGCAAGGGCTGAAGCCCTCCCTTAACCCCGCCAAGGCCCGCGCTCCAGCTTTCCTCAGAGTGTTTGAGCCTAGTTGATTTTCGCCTGTCTTGAAGGCGGTGCAACCGCGCGCGACAAATGAGCCTGACTCATGGATGACTGCTTCGATGGATAAGAAGTACCGCAGAGCCGTTGACGCCGCCGCGATTTTTTCCGAAACCGATCTGAGCGGGCGCATCACCTACGTCAACGATCAATTTTGCAGCCTTTTTGGCTACCGGCGCGATGAGCTGCTGGGCGTGAACCATCGCCTGCTCAATTCCGGCGAGCACCCTGACGAATTCTTCCGCACCATGTGGCGCACCATCGCCCTGGGCCAGGTCTGGAAAGGGGAAATCTGCAACCGGGCCAAGGACGGTACGCTGCACTGGGTCGACACCACCCTGGTGCCGGTGATCGATGACGAGACAGGGCAAGTCGAGCGCTATCTGGCGATTCGCTTCGACGTCAGCGAAAAGCGTCGCCTGCTGCATTCGCTGCAATGGCGGGTCGGTCACGATGTGCTGACCGGGCTCCCCAACCGTACTTATCTGTCCGATCTGCTGGACCACGCCCTGGCGTTTTCCCGTGCGGAAAACTTGCCCCTGGCAGTGTGCATGCTCGACCTCGATGGCTTCAAGGCGGTCAATGATGGCTATGGTCACGCCAGTGGTGATTGGTTGCTGGTGGAGGTCGCCAGGCGCCTGCGCAGTATCGTGCGTGGCGAGGATGTGGTGGCGCGGTTGGGGGGCGACGAGTTTGTGCTGGTGCTGCGTCATGTGCGTGGGATGGATGAGTTGCACGCCGCGTTGAACCGGGTGTTGATCGCCGTTTCCAAGTCGTATGGTATTGACGGCAAGGACATCAAGGTCTTCGCCAGCATTGGCGTCACACTGTTCCCCTGGGATAACGAAGACGCCGAGACGTTGTTGCGCCACGCCGACCAGGCGATGTACGTGGCCAAGCAGAGCGGTCGCAATCGTTTCCACTTGTTCGATGTGTCCCGGGACAAGGAAGTGCGAGCCACTTACCAGACCGTCGAACGGGTCCGCCAGGCACTGGCCGATAATGAACTGCGGCTGCATTTTCAGCCCAAGGTCAATATGCGTCATGGCACCGTGGTCGGCCTGGAGGCGCTGCTGCGCTGGAAGCATCCGCAACGCGGCCTGGTGCCGCCACGGGAGTTCCTGCCGCTGGTGGAAGAGACCGACCTGATCGTCGAGATCGGCGAGTGGGTCATGGAGCAGGTATTGACCCAGTTGCAGCAATGGCAGCAAGCGGGGCAGGGCTGGCCGGTGAGCATCAATATCTCGGCGCGGCATTTCCAGCGGGCGGATTTTGTCGAGCGGCTGCGACAGGTGTTGGAACGGCATCCGGCGGTACCGCCACGTCTGTTGGATCTGCAGATTGTCGAATCCGTCGCGGTGGAAAACCTTGCCCACGTCAGCGCCTGCCTCCAGGCCTGCCATGCCTTGGGCGTGGGGTTTTCCCTGGGTGGTTTCGGCACGGGCTATTGCTCGCTCAACGACCTCAAGCACCTGCGCACGCAAACCATCAAGATCGACAAGACCTTTGTCCGCGACATTCTCCATGACCGTGACGACCTGGCACTGACCGAAGCGGTGATTGGCCTGGCCCGGGCGTTTGGCCGTGAGGTGGTCGCCGAAGGGTTGGACAGCCTTGAGCATGGCCAACTGCTGTTGAGCCTGGGCTGCGAGGTGGCACAAGGTTATTTCATCGCCCGGCCCATGCCGCCCGAGCAGATACCCGGCTGGGTGCAGGGGTTCATCCCGCCGTCGCAATGGCAGCAGCGGCCAGGCGATCAGGGGGAGGACGCCTCGCTCCTGGCCCGCGATGCTTCACTGCGGCCCGTGTAAAGCTGGATGATCGCGTCGATCTCCCCGGACGTTTTCATGTTCGACAAGGTTTCCAGAATGCGTTGTGCTGGAATGTTCGGATCGTTGCGCACGTAACAACTCAACTGCTGTTCCTGAAGCACTGCCACCTCTTGCAGTTGCCGATCAGCGGTATGACGTTGATTGAACCAGTCCAGCGCCCATTGGTTGCTGATCCCGTAGCGATGACGCCCGGCCAGCAGTTTCGCCAGCACTTGTTCCTGGCTGCGGGCATCGTCGCGGTGCAGTTGTCCACGGTTGAACAAGGGTTGCAAGGTGGGGTAGGTATAGCCGAGCACCGTGCCGATGGGCTGCTCCGGCAACGTGCTGAGCGTGATCGCCGCAGGGGCGCTTGCCGTGGCGACGAGCAAGTCGCGCTGGAAAAACAGCGGGCTGCTCCAGAGGTAGTCGCCGCTGTCCTTCACCCAATCGGGGCTGACATAGCAGCGCACGTCGATCTCGCCGTGTTTCATGGCGCCGTCGAGGCGGGCGCGGGACAGGACATGGAATTGCGCCGGCATTGCCATCTGGGTCGCCAGGCTGGTCAATATATCGGGAAGGATGCCCTGGGTCGGGCGACCTCGTTCGATCTGCACCATGGGCATCGCCCAGCCGTCGGTAATGGCGAAACGCAGGGGGCCTTCCTCGGCAAAGCAACTGGTACCCAACAACAGCAAAGCCCCCATGGCTGAACGCATAAACTCTCCTGATTGTGCAAAACCCATGTCGACAAGCGGGTCTCTGATCCAATCTTAGTCAGATTAGACGAGCACACCGGATGCAATTTCGCCCCTGCTCCGCTAGCATTAGCCGCTTATGTTCCTTCGTTGCGACGGTTTTCGATGAGTTATCAGGTTCTTGCACGTAAATGGCGTCCGCGCTCGTTCCGCGAAATGGTCGGCCAGACCCATGTGCTCAAGGCTCTGATCAATGCCTTGGACAGCCAGCGGCTGCACCATGCCTACCTGTTCACCGGTACCCGTGGCGTGGGCAAGACCACCATCGCGCGGATCATCGCCAAGTGCCTGAACTGTGAAACCGGCATCACCTCCACGCCTTGCGGCGAGTGCTCGGTCTGCCGGGAAATCGACGAGGGCCGCTTCGTCGACCTGATCGAGATCGACGCCGCCAGCCGCACCAAGGTCGAAGACACCCGCGAGCTGCTCGACAACGTGCAGTACGCGCCGAGCCGTGGGCGCTTCAAGGTCTACCTGATCGACGAAGTGCACATGCTCTCCAGTCATTCCTTCAATGCGCTGCTCAAGACCCTCGAAGAGCCGCCGCCCTACGTCAAGTTCATCCTGGCGACCACCGATCCGCAGAAACTTCCTGCAACCATTTTGTCGCGGTGCCTGCAGTTCTCCCTCAAGAACATGACGCCGGAGCGGGTGGTCGAGCACCTGACCCATGTACTGGGCGTCGAGAATGTGCCCTTCGAGGACGATGCGCTATGGCTGCTGGGCCGCGCCGCCGATGGTTCGATGCGCGACGCCATGAGCCTGACCGACCAGGCCATCGCTTTCGGTGAAGGCAAGGTCATGGCCGCGGATGTCCGGGCCATGCTCGGCACCCTCGATCACGGCCAGGTCTATGACGTTTTGCATGCGCTGATCGAAGGCGACGCGAAGGCGCTGCTCGAAGCGGTGCGTCACCTGGCCGAGCAGGGCCCGGACTGGAATGGCGTGCTCTCGGAAATCCTCAACGTGCTGCACCGGGTCGCCATCGCCCAGGCCTTGCCTGAGGGTGTCGACAACGGCCACGGCGACCGTGATCGCGTACTGGCCCTGGCCCAGGCATTGCCGGCCGAAGACGTGCAGTTCTATTACCAGATGGGCCTGATCGGTCGTCGCGACCTGCCCCTGGCACCGGACCCGCGCGGCGGCTTCGAAATGGTCCTGCTGCGAATGCTGGCGTTCCGGCCAGCCGACACGGCGGACGCCCCGAGGCAAACGCTAAAGCCAGTGGGGATCAGCCAGGCCACAGCTGATTCCGCCAAGCCAGTGGCTGCCGCGCCCGTCGTTGCGCCGGCAGTGGCTTCGGCTCCGGTAGCGCCTGTGGTACCACCGACCCCGGCCCCCGTTGCTGCAGCCCCTGAGCCAGAACCTGAACCGGTCGCTGAGGCGCTGCCCGAACCGGTCGTTGAAGCCGTCGTCGATCTGCCTTGGAACGATCCGATCGAGCCCGAGGTTGTCCAGCAACCTGCCGTGGAGCCGGTCCTGGAGACCGTCGCCGAGCAGCCTGAGTTGCCGCCGATGCCTTTGCCAACGCCCGACAGCGTGGTGCCCGATGCGCCGGAGTGGGTTGCCGCGCCGGTGCCCGAGCCGACAGTGGCCGACGTCGATGTCGCCACGCCAGGCGTCGACGAGGACGACGAGCCGCCGCTGGACGAGGATTACATCGAGCCGGACATGGATTCGGCCTACAGCTACCTGGACGACCTGGCCAGCGAGCACGCCGCTGAGCCGGCCCCGGAGCCCGAGCCGGAACCTGCGGCGATGCCGGCCACCGGGCTGGCCCTGCAATGGCTGGAGCTGTTCCCTAAACTGCCGATCAGCGGCATGACCGGCAGCATCGCCGCCAACTGCACGCTGATCGCCGTGGAGGGCGACCACTGGCTGCTGCACCTGGACCCGGCCCATAGCGCCCTGTTCAATGCGACCCAGCAACGTCGCCTCAACGATGCGCTGAACCAGTACCACCAGCGCCCCCTGACGCTGACCATCGAGCTGATCAAGCCCGAGCAGGAGACCCCGGCCCAAGCGGCGTCCCGGCGCCGTGCGGACCGTCAGCGCGAAGCGGAGGAGTCGATCCACGGTGATCCATTCATCCAGCAGATGATGCAACAGTTCGGCGCCGTGGTTCGTCACGATACTATCGAACCTGTCGAGGCCCCGGTCACCCAGGGCTCATAACTGAAGGCGCCGGGCCGAACGGGCCGGGCGCGTTGTTTATCCAAGTACTTTCGAGGTGATTCCCATGATGAAAGGTGGCATGGCCGGCCTGATGAAGCAGGCGCAGCAGATGCAGGAAAAAATGGCCAAGATGCAGGAAGAATTGGCCAACGCCGAAGTCACCGGCAAGTCCGGCGGCGACATGGTGACCGTGGTCATGACCGGTCGCCACGACATCAAGCGCGTCAGCATCGACCCAAGCGTGGTCGAAGGCCTGAGCGAAGACGACAAGGAAATGCTCGAAGCCCTGTTCGCCGCCGCCGTCAATGACGCGGTGCGCAAGATCGAAGCCAACAGCCAGGACAAGATGTCCGGCATGACGGCCGGCATGCAACTGCCGCCGGGCATGAAACTGCCGTTCTGATTCACCATCCCGGTCGGGATGGGCTACACACAATGCCAGGCATCGCGCCTGGCATTTTTGTTTCTGTCATGGGAGCGAGCGGTGGCAGAAATCTTATCTGTGGGGACAAGCCTTGCTCCCACAAGCACCTGCTGAACAAACATCGAACGCCACCCCCTTGGCAATGGTCTGCTCCCTATACGTGCCACTCAACGATCAAGGAGACGCTTCCATGTCACAAGCATCGACTTCCAGCCAGCGCATTGTCCTTGCCTCCCGCCCCCACGGCGCCCCGACCCCGGACAATTTCCGGCTGGAGCACGTGACGCTGCCGGACCTGGCGCAAGGGCAGATCCTGCTCAAGACACTGTTCCTGTCCCTGGACCCCTACATGCGCGGGCGAATGAGTGACGGACCTTCCTACGCTGCTCCGGTGCAAATCGACGAGGTGATGACCGGTGGCGCCGTCAGCCGCGTGGAACGCTCGACGCACCCGAAATTCCAGGAGGGTGATCTGGTGGTAGGGGCCACCGGTTGGCAGAGCCACTGCATCAGCGACGGGCGCAACGTGATGCCCATCCCTTCTGGGCTGCCCAGCCCGTCGATGGCCCTGGGTGTGCTGGGTATGCCGGGCATGACCGCTTACATGGGGCTGATGGACATTGGCCAGCCCAAGGCCGGGGAGACCCTGGTGGTCGCGGCGGCCTCGGGTGCGGTGGGCTCGGTGGTCGGACAGGTGGCAAAGATCAAGGGCCTGCGTGTCGTCGGCGTCGCGGGTGGCAGTGAGAAATGCAAGTACGTGGTCGACGAGCTGGGATTCGACGCCTGTGTCGATCACAAGAGCGCGAGTTTTGCCCAGGAGCTGGCGCAGGCTTGCGACAAGGGCATCGATATCTATTACGAAAACGTCGGTGGCAAGGTGTTTGATGCCGTCGTGCCATTGCTCAACGCCAAGGCGCGGATCCCGCTCTGTGGCTTGATCGCTTCCTACAACGATCATCAAGCGCCGAGCGGCCCGGATCGCTTGCCGCAGTTGCAGCGCACTTTGCTGACCAAGCGTGTGCGGATCCAGGGGTTTATTGTGTTTGATGACTACGGTGACCGTCAGCCGGAGTTCATCAGCGCCATGGTCCCTTGGGTGCGTGATGGCAAGGTCAAGTTCCGTGAAGACGTGGTCGATGGCCTTGAGAATGCGCCGCAGGCGTTTATCGGGTTGTTGGAAGGGCGCAACTTCGGCAAGTTGGTGGTGCGGGTCGCGCAGGATTGAGTATTTGACGCTAATCGGAGGCGCGGGTATAAACCGCGTCTCGTTGTTATGTCGGACATTTCCTCCATGAGCTTCAGCCCTTTGATTCGCCAACTGATCGATGCCCTGCGAACGTTGCCGGGTGTAGGTCAGAAAACTGCCCAGCGCATGGCGTTGCAATTGCTCGAGCGTGATCGCAGCGGCGGTTCGCGCCTGGCCCAGGCCCTGAGCCAGGCCATGGAAGGCGTAGGGCATTGCCGTTTATGCCGAACCCTCACCGAGGACGACCTCTGCCCACAATGTGCCGACCCGCGACGGGACGACAGCTTGCTCTGTGTGGTGGAGGGGCCGATGGATGTGTATGCGGTAGAGCAGACCGGTTTTCGTGGCCGTTATTTCGTGCTCAAGGGCCATCTGTCACCGCTCGACGGCTTGGGGCCTGAAGCCATCGGTATTCCGCAGTTGATCGCGCGGATCGAAGAAGCGGGTACGTTCACGGAAGTCATCCTTGCTACGAACCCGACGGTCGAAGGCGAAGCCACCGCCCATTACATCGCCCAACTGCTCAACAATAAAGGCCTGGTCGCCTCTCGCATCGCCCACGGCGTGCCGCTGGGTGGGGAGCTTGAATTGGTGGATGGCGGGACGCTGGCGCATTCGTTTGCGGGGCGCAAGCCGATCGCGTTGTAACAGCAACACAAATCCCTGTGGGAGCGAGCAAGCTCGCTCCCACAGGGGTTGTGTTTCGTTGGCGAGATTATTTTTCGCTGAGCGAGAACTGCGTCAGGCAGAAAGTGGGAATCCCCATGTCTTCCAGGCGCTGGGTGCCGAGCAGCTCCGGCAGGTCGATGATCGCCGCGGCCTCATGGACCTTGGCGCCCATGCGGCGGATCAGGTTGGCAGCGGCGATCAGCGTGCCGCCGGTGGCGATCAGGTCATCGAACATCACCACCGAATCACCCTCGCACAAGCTATCGGCGTGCACTTCAAGGAAGGCTTCGCCGTATTCGGTCTGGTAACCCTCGGCCAGCACATCGGCCGGCAGCTTGCCTTGCTTGCGGAACAAGATCAGCGGCTTGTTCAACTGATAGGCCAGGATCGAGCCAATCAGGAAACCCCGCGCATCCATCGCGCCGATGTGAGTGAACTCGGCCTCGACATACCGGTGGGCGAAACTGTCCATGACCAGTCGCAGGGCAGTCGGGGATTGGAACAGGGGGGTAATGTCGCGAAAGATCACGCCGGGCTTGGGGAAATCGATCACAGGGCGGATCAGGGATTTGATGTCGAAGGAGTCAAAGACCATCGTGGAGGTGTCCTGGCTAAGCTGCAAACGCGGCAGTATAGCGCGGCTGGGAACATCCCTCAGCCGCGCGCGGCCATCAGCCTTCGATCGAGCCGCCGGCCAGGGCGCAGAGCTGGATCGGGTCGAGAATGTGAATTTCCTTGCCTTCGGCGGCAATCAACTCGTTCTGCTGGAAGCGAGTGAATACCCTGGACACGGTTTCCACCGCCAGACCCAGGTAATTGCCGATTTCGTTGCGCGACATGCTCAAGCGGAACTGGTTGGCCGAGAACCCGCGGGCGCGGAAGCGTGCCGAGAGGTTGACCAGGAACGTGGCGATACGCTCGTCGGCGGTTTTTTTCGAGAGCAGCAGCATCATTTGCTGATCATCACGGATTTCCCGGCTCATGACGCGCATCAACTGGCGGCGCAGTTGCGGAAGCTGTATGGCCAGCTCATCCAGGCGATCGAAGGGGATTTCGCACACCGAGGTGGTTTCCAGGGCCTGGGCCGAGACCGGGTGGGACTCGGTGTCCATGCCGGACAGGCCCACCAGTTCGCTGGGCAGGTGGAAGCCGGTGAGCTGTTCTTCGCCGCCGTCGCTCAGGTTGAAGGTCTTCAAGGCGCCCGAGCGCACCGCATAGACCGAATCGAAGGTATCGCCCTGGCGAAACAGGAATTCCCCTTTTTTCAACGGGCGACCCCGTTTGACGATGTCGTCCAGCGCGTCCATGTCCTCCAGGTTCAGCGAAAGTGGCAGGCAGAGGGGGGCCAGGCTGCAATCCTTGCAATGGGCCTGGTTGTGGGCGCGCAGTTTGACTGGCTCGGACATTTCTTAAATCCTTGTGGGAAATCACGCATAGGACGTAAGGGTACCCCAGAGCAGACAGTCCGGCCAGCGTGGCTTCGTCGTCAAATTGTCGCGCTCAGATCACTCGGGAGAAGCGTTGGCGATTGTGCTGGTCCAGATAGGCATCGAACACCATGCACACCGATCGCACCAGCAGGCGCCCGGCAGGCAAGACCCGGATGTGGTTGTCATCCAGCTCGATCAGCCCGTCTGCGGCCATGGCCTGCAATTGCGGCCACTGCAGCGCGAAGTAGCCGCGAAAATCGATGTTGAAGGTTTGCTCGATCTCGGCGAAGGGCAGGTGGAAATGGCAGATCAACTGCTGGATCACCGCGCGCCGTAGCCGGTCGTCAGCGTTGCAGATCAGCCCGCGACTGGTCGCCAGTTGTCCGTCGGCGAGGGTGTTCTGGTAGTGGTTCAGGTCACTGCTGTTCTGGCAGTACACATCGCCGATCTGGCTGATGGCTGACACGCCGAGGCCGATCAGGTCGCAGTGACCGTGGGTGGTGTAGCCCTGGAAGTTACGCTGCAACGTGGCCTCTTCCTGGGCGATGGCCAGTTCGTCGTCGGGCAGGGCGAAGTGGTCCATGCCGACGTAGCGGTAACCGGCGTCGGTGAGTTGTTCGATGGTGCCTTGCAGCATCGCCAGTTTCTGCTCCGGGTTCGGCAAATCCAGGCTGTTGATGCGCCGCTGGGGCATGAAGCGTTCCGGCAGGTGGGCGTAGTTGAACACCGAGAGCCGGTCCGGTTGCAGGTGGATGACTTCCTGGACGGTGCGGGCGAAGTTTTCCGGGGTCTGCTTGGGCAGGCCGTAGATCAGGTCGATGTTGATCGAACGGAACTGCAAGGTCCGGGCGGCTTCGACCACGGCACGGGTTTCTTCCAGGCTTTGCAGGCGATTGACGGCACGCTGCACCGCTGGATCAAGGTCTTGCAGGCCGATACTGACCCGGTTGAAACCCAGTTCGCGCAGCAGGCCCATGGTCGACCAGTCGGCTTCCCTGGGGTCGATTTCGATGCTGTAGTCACCGGAATCGTCGTCCAGCAGGTTCAGGTGCTGGCGCAGCTTGGCCATCAGTTGGCGCAGTTCGTCGTGGCTGAGGAATGTCGGAGTGCCGCCGCCAAAGTGCAACTGTTCCACGCGCTGGGTGGGGTCCAGGTGGCAGCCGATCAATTGGATTTCCTGTTCCAGGCGCTGCAGGTAGGCGTGGGCGCGACCGCGGTCCTTGGTGATGACTTTGTTGCAGGCGCAGTAGTAGCAAATGTTCGCGCAGAACGGTATGTGCACGTACAGCGACAGCGGCCGCAGGGCCTTGCGGCTGTCGCGCAGGGCGTGGAGCAGGTCGAAGGTGCCCACCTGGCTGCCGAACTGCGCCGCAGTGGGGTACGAGGTGTAGCGTGGTCCCGCCAGGTCGTAACGGCGGATGAGATCTGAGTCCCAACAAATGGTGTCGAGCATGCGGGCATTCCCCGGATAGACTGGCATGGGGCGAGTCTAGGGGCGCGTGGGCGTGGACGTTTTGATTTGCGTCAACGGGGTGGGAGCTGAGTCAGGGCCAATCGCGAGCAAGCCCGCTCCCACAAAGAATTTGTGGTGGATATGAGCTCCATTCGGTCAATGCCCCATGAGCCAATGTTGATGCGGCCCCGGCAGTGTCCATACCCCGAAAACAATCACCAACAAGCCACCGGCCATGCGCACGCTGCGTTTGCGCAGCAGGGCGGTGACGCGTTCGGCGGCCAGGCCGGTGGCGAGCAGCACCGGCCAGGTGCCCAGGCCGAAGGCGAGCATCAGCAGCGCGCTGTCCAGTGCATTGCCCTGGCTGGCGGACCACAACAGGGTGCTGTAGACCAGGCCGCACGGCAGCCAGCCCCATAGCGCGCCGAGCAGCAAGGCCCGGGGCAGGCTCGACACCGGTAGCAAACGGTTGGCGACGGGCTGGATGTGTCGCCACAAGCCACGCCCCACGCTTTCGATGCGGGTCAGGCCGCTCCACCATCCCGCCAGGTACAAGCCCATGGCAATCAACAGCAAGCCGGCCAGCACTCGCATGATCATCGCTGCCGGGCTATTGGACACGGCCCAACCGGCCAGGCCAATCAGCAACCCGGCGGCGGCGTAGCTCAGGATCCGCCCCAGGTTGTACGCCAGCAGCAACCGAAAGCGCCGGCTGCGTTGTTCCTTGGGAATCGCCAGGGTCAGGGCGCCCATCAGGCCGCCGCACATGCCCAGGCAGTGTCCGCCGCCGAGCAGGCCAAGGATAACCGCCGAAACCAGCAGTGGCGCCAGATCAAGCATGGGGTGGGGCCTTGTCGTCCGGCTTGCGGGCCTCGCCACTGGCTTCGTCCACTGCCGCCTTGTGGTTCGGGTCCTGATCGTCGAACAGAATGCTGTGGGCCGGACCGTCGAGGTCGTCGTACTGCCCGCTGTCCACGGCCCAGAAGAAAATGTACACGGCGATGGCCACGATCAGCAGCGCGGCGGGGATCATCACGTAGAGAGCTGGCATGTCGGAACTCCATGCCCGTGCGGCTCAGACCGGCAGCGGGCGGGTATCGGGCGTGGCGTCGAAAACCGGCGTCTTGGGCTGACGCGTCAGCCTCAGCGCATTCAACACCACGGTCAACGAACTGATGGACATGCCGACCGCGGCCCACACCGGCGTAATCCAGCCGAGGGCGGCGAACGGCAACATGAGGCCATTGTACAGCCCTGCCCACACCAGGTTCTCAATGATTACCCGGCGGGTGCGGCGGGCCAGGCTGAAGGCGTGGATCAGGGCGTCGAGGCGGTTGGACAGCAGTACCGCGTCGGCGCTGGTCTTGGCCAGGTCAGTGGCCGAACCCATGGCGACACTGATGTCCGCCGCCGCCAGCACTGGCACGTCGTTCACGCCATCGCCGAGCATCAGCACCTTGCGACCCTGCTGGTGCAACTGCTGCAACACGGCCAGTTTGTCGTCCGGGCGCAGGCCGCCGCGGGCTTCATCGATGCCCAGCTCGGCGGCGACGCTGGCAACCATCGGCGAACTGTCTCCCGATAGCAGCAATGTCCGCCAACCCCGTGCCTTGCAGGCCGCCAGCAGGGCCGGGGCATCGACGCGCAAGCGGTCATCGAGGACGAACCAGGCCAGTGGCCCGATCTCATTGCCCAGCAACAGCCATTGCCCCGGTTCGTCCGGCATTTTCGGTACGGCGGCGCCACTCAGTTCGCAGACAAAACCGGGCTGGCCGATGCGCAGGCGCTGTTCGGCCACCAAGCCTTCCAGCCCCAACCCTGGGGTGCTTTGCACCTGTTCGGCGGCCAACGGCGCGCGGCCGAAGGCGCGGGCGATGGGGTGTTCGGAGCGGTTTTCCAGGGCTGCGGCCAAGCCCAGGCATTGATCGCTGTCGAGGGCCGCCAATGGCCGAATGGCACGCAACGCCAGGCGGCCTTCGGTGAGGGTGCCGGTCTTGTCGAAAATCACCGTGTCGATCTGGTTCAGGCCTTCCAGCACATGGCCGCGTGTCAGCAGCAGGCCAAGCTTGTGCAGGGTGCCGGTGGCCGCGGTGAGGGCGGTCGGCGTGGCGAGGGACAACGCGCAAGGGCAGGTGGCGACCAGCATCGCCAGGACGATCCAGAACGCGCGCGAAGCGTCCAGTTGCCACCACACCAGCCCGATGACGGCAGCGGCGAGCAAGGAGAACAGCAAGAACCATTGGGCGGCGCGGTCGGCGATTTCCGCCAGTCGCGGCTTCTCGGCCTGGGCCCGTTCCAGCAGCCGCACGATGGCCGACAACCGGGTGTCTTGCCCAAGGGCCAGCACCTGGACCGTCAAGGCCCCTTCGACGTTCAGCGTGCCGGCGGTGACCGCGTCGCCCACCTGGCGAGGTTGTGGCAGGTATTCGCCGGTCAGCAGCGATTCGTCGATGCTGGACTGGCCATCGAGGATCCTGCCATCAGCCGGCAGGACCGCCCCGGGATGCACCAGCACCCGGTCACCGGTGCGCAATTCGCTGAGCAGGATGCGTTCACTCTGGCCGTTATCCTCCAGGCGCAGGCACGAGGCCGGTAACAGATTGACCAGCTGGGCGGTGGCGGCAGCCGTGCGCTCCCGGGCCCGGCGTTCCAGGTAACGGCCGGCCAGCAGGAACAGGGCGAACATGCCCACGGCATCGAAGTACAACTCGCCGACACCGGTAATCGACGTCCAGATTCCGGCAACGTAAGCGCCGCCGATGGCCAGGGACACCGAAACGTCCATGGTCAGGTGGCGGGTGCGCAGGTCGCGCATGGCGCCCTTGAAGAATGGCGCGCAGCTATAGAACACGATGGGTGTGGTAAGGAACAGGGCAACCCAGCGCAGGATGGTGTGCATCTCCGGGCTCAGGTCGATGTTGAATTCCGGCCAGGTGGCCATGGTCGCCATCATCGCCTGGAACCACAGCAGGCCGGCTACACCCAGTTGGCGCAGGGCCAGGCGGTTTTGTGCGGCGAGTTGTTCACAGGCCTGGTCGGCCTGGTACGGGTGCGCTACGTAGCCGATCTGGCGCAATTCGGCGAGCAGCGTGCTCAGCGGCAGTTGAGCGTCGGCCCAGCGTACATGCAGGCGATGATTGGACAGGTTCAACCGCGCCTCGGCCACGGCCGGCAGGCTGCGCAATTGTTTTTCAATCAACCAGCCGCAGGCAGCACAACTGATGCCTTCCATCAACAGGGTGGTTTCGGCCAGTTCGCCTTCATGGCGCACGAATGATTGCTGCACGTCAGGGCGATCGTACAGCGCCAGTTCATCGGTCAACTGGACGGGCAGGGTGTCAGGGTTGGCCGACGCTTCGCTGCGATGCTGGTAATAACTTTCCAGGCCACCGGCGACAATGGCCTCGGCCACAGCCTGGCAGCCCGGGCAGCACAGCTCGCGGGTTTCACCGAGGACAACGGCAGTGAAGCGACTGCCCGCAGGTACGGGCAGGGCGCAATGGTAGCAGGGCTGTGGAGTGGTCATGGTTGTCGCATGAAGGCCTGGCATAGTGGGCTTGCAAGCAAGGAGATACACAAACTGTAGGAGCTGCCGAAGGCTGCGATTTTTTGATCTTTTGATCTTTTGATCTTTCGCTTGGGACTCAAGCGGCTGGGCAAAGATCGCAGCCTCGCTTCGCTCGGCAGCTCCTACAGGGGCTGTCGTCTAGCTTATTTTCCCAGGTCTTCAGCGCCTTGCAGCGGTTCATCGCCGAGCAGGATGTCCTGGTTGTGGTTGATCTGTTCTTCTTCGAACAGGCGCCAGGTCTTGTCGTTCTCCACCCCGAGCAATTCGACAAAGCGACGGCCCTCGACTTTGTCCGTCAACTGGCCGACGTAGCGCCCCGGTTCGCTGTCGTTGCGGGTCAGGACGATCTTGCGGTCCTTCTCCGGCTGGGTCGGCGAGATGAGGTTCAGTTCCAGGGTCTGGGGACGGCTGTTGCCGTTCAGGCGCAGGTTCACTTCACCGGTGAGCTCGTCCAGTTGCACGTTGGCGCGCAGTTGCAGGGTCTGGGCCAGCAATTCACGCTCCAGCGAACGATTGATGCCCTTGCCGGCTTCGTAATAGTTGTCGTTGACCAGGTTGTCCGGGTTCTTCACTGCAATGGTTACCATCGTCAGGCTCAGTGTCACCGAACAAGTCAGGATCGCGATGATGATCCACGGCCAGAGGTGCTTGTACCAAGGGCTGGTGGCGGTTGCTGCAGGCATGTTCAGTTCTCTCAACGAGTTTGTGGGCCGATGAACCGGCTCTTGGCTTCGACATGTACGCTTTCGTCATCGGCGTCCTTGAGGATGAAGGTCACCTCGTTGGTGCTCGATGGCAGTTGTTCTGGTGCGCTGGACAGCTCGACTGGCTGGCTGTAGATCTCGCCGGCCGCGACTTTGATTTCCCGGCGGCCTTGCAGCTTGAGGTCGGGCAGGCCAGTGGCTTCCAGGACGTACGTATGGTCGCGTTGGTCTTTGTTCATGATCTTCAGGCTGTAGACGTTCTCGATCCGGCCTTCGGCGTTTTCGCGGTACAGCACGCGGTCCTTGCTGACGTCGAAACCCACCAGCGAGCGCATGAAGAACGCTGCTGCCAACAGGCTGATCATGGTCAGCAGTACCAAGGCATAACCGATCAGGCGCGGGCGCAGTTTATGGGTTTTCTGCCCGGAAAGGTTGTGTTCGGTGGTGTAGCTGATCAGGCCGCGTGGATAATCCATTTTGTCCATGATGTTGTCGCAGGCGTCGATGCAGGCCGCGCAGCCGATGCACTCGATCTGCAGGCCGTCGCGGATGTCGATGCCGGTAGGGCAGACCTGGACGCACATGGTGCAATCGATGCAGTCCCCGAGACCCAGGGCCTTGTAGTCAACACCCTTCTTGCGTGGGCCACGGCTTTCGCCACGACGCGGGTCGTAGGAAACGATCAAGGTGTCTTTGTCGAACATCACGCTCTGGAAGCGCGCGTAAGGACACATGTAGATGCACACTTGCTCACGCAGCCAGCCGGCATTGCCGTAGGTGGCGAGGGTGAAGAAACCCACCCAGAAATACGACCAGCCATCGGCCTGGCCGGTAAAGAACTCGAACACCAGTTCGCGGATTGGCGTGAAGTAACCGACGAACGTCATGCCGGTGACGAAGCCGATCAGCAGCCATAGGCTGTGCTTGGCGAACTTGCGCAGGAACTTGTGGGCGCTCATGGGCGCCTTGTCGAGCTTGATGCGCTGGTTGCGATCGCCTTCGGTGACTTTTTCGCACCACATGAAGATCCAGGTCCACACGCTTTGCGGGCATGTGTAGCCGCACCATACGCGTCCGGCATAGACGGTGATGAAAAACAGGCCAAAGGCGGCAACGATCAACATCCCGGAGAGCAGGATGAAATCCTGGGGCCAGAAGGTGGCGCCGAAAATAAAGAATTTGCGTTCCGGCAAGTTCCACCAGACGGCCTGATGGCCACCCCAGTTCAGCCAGACCGTACCGAAATACAGCAGGAACAATAGTGCGCCGCCAACCATGCGCAGGTTGCGGAACAGGCCAGTGAAGGCTCGGGTGTAGATTTTTTCCCGAGAGGCATACAGGTCGACGCTTTTGTTCGCGTCCTTGGCAGGCGGGGTGACGTCATGTACCGGAATCTGGTTGCTCATCGAATGCATCCCACGGCAGTGGAAAAGTGCCGGGGCCAGTACGTGCCGACCACGGTCAGAAAGGGTGTTGCGGTGGCGCAATGATACGCCTGTCGCTCTAGCCCAAGGGTGCGACCTTTGGTCGCGTTGGGGGTCTGCATAGAATGGTGTAGCGGATGTAACAAGTCATGACTCAGATCAATTGACTATAGCTATTTCATAACTGTAAGCGAAACGAAGGGCGCGTTCTGAAGACTGCCCTGTTTTTGTGGCGAGGGAACTTGCTCCCGCTCGGCTGCGCGTAGGAGCTGCCGAAGGCTGCGATCTTTTGATCTTGATCTTGATCTTGATCTTGATCTTGATCTTGATCTTGATCTTGGTCTTTCGCTCTCGACTCAATTGTCAGTGGAAAGATCGCAGCCTCGTTGCACTCGACAGCTCCTACACAGCTCCTACACAGCTCCTACACCGCCGCCCAGCGGGAGCAAGTTCCCTCGCCACAAAAGGCCATTTTGTGATGACTGCCGAATATGCATCAGCCAACCCACGGGTTGAGCACCGCCACGCCGCTGCTTTGAAAATCACTCACGTTGCGGGTCACCACGGTCAATCCATGGACCAGGGCGGTGGCGGCGATCAACGCATTGCATTCATTGCTGCGGTCAGGCACATGCAGGCGAGCGCAACGCAGTGCGACGGCACGGTCCACGGCCAGGATCCTGCCGGCAAAGGCTGGCATCACGTGACTATCCAGCCATGCCCGCAGGCGACTGCCTTGCGCCGGGTCCTTGCGTTCGAAGCGCAACACACCAGTTTCCAGTTCCAGTACGGTGATCGCCGAGAGATACAGGCTGGGAGCAGGAACGCTACGTGCCCAGGCTTGGACGTTTTTGTCTGCCTGGGGTTTGCGCAGTTCCGAGATGACATTGGTATCGAGTAAAAACATTCAGGACAGGTCCACCGAGCGGGGGGCGATGACGGCACGCTCGGTATCGAAGTCGATGTCCGGCGCATCGGGCATGACCAGCAACTCGACAATGCTGGTGCCGATGCCGGTCAGTTTCTGGTACTCCTCAATGCTTAGCAGCACATGGGCCGGCTTGCCACGGTCGGTGATAATCACCGGCCCTTCACGGGTGGCTTTTTTGGCACCACTTGTGTCGTGGTTGAATTCGCGGCTGGAGATGGTGGTGATGGACATGGAAGTGTCCTCGTTTGAACTTGAATGTAGGCACGTTACTACCTGTGTGGGTGGCCGGCAAGCAAAACGGATTTCCCCAGGTTTTTCGGCCAGTAACAAAAAGGCCCCGCCAATCTGATTGGCGGGGCCTTTGGTGTATCAGCTACTTGTCTTACTGGGCGTCAGCGGCCGGAGCCTTTTCGCCATGAGACAGGCTGTAGACATAGGCGGCCAGCAAGTGGACCTTGTCATTGCCTTGCAGGTCCGCTTGGGCAGGCATCTGGCCCTGGCGGCCGTAACGGATGGTCTGCTGCAGTTGAGCGAAGCTCGAACCATAGATGAAGCCGGCCGGATGCGTCAGGTCAGGTGCGCCCATGGCGGGCGTGCCCTTGCCGGCTGGGCCGTGGCAGGCCACGCAGTTGGCCGCGAACAGTTTCTGGCCGTTGGCCGGATCGGCCTTGGCGCCTTCCGGCAGTTTGCGGCCGTGCAGGCTGGTCACCAGGTAGGAAGCCACGTCAGCGACGCCTTGCTCGCCGACCACGGCAGCCCATCCCGGCATCACGGCGTGACGACCGCCCATGATGGTGGTCTTGATGGTTTCCGGTTCACCGCCCCAGCGCCAGTCGGCGTCGGTCAGGTTGGGGAAGCCATAGGCACCCTTGGCGTCGGAACCGTGGCAAACCGAGCAGTTGGAGGCGAACAGGCGGCCACCCATCTTCAGGGCTTGCGGGTCCTTGGCGACTTCTTCGATCGGCATGGAGGCGAACTTGGCGAAAATCGGACCGAACTTGGCGTCCGAACGAGCCATTTCCTTTTCCCACTCATGGACGCCGGTCCAGCCAGTCTGGCCGTTGGCGAAGGCGGTCTGCTTCTCGGTGTCCAGGTAGTTGTAGCCTGGCAGCAGGCCTTTCCAGTTGCCCAGGCCAGGGTAGAGCACCAGGTAACCGAGGGCGAACACAATGGTGCCCACGAACAGCATGAACCACCATTTTGGCAGTGGGTTGTCATATTCCTCGATGCCATCGAACGAGTGACCAACGGTCTCGTCCGTTTGCTCGGTGCGCTGGCCCTTGCGGGTCGACAACAGCAGCCAGGTCAGGGCGAAGATTGTTCCCAGACTGAGGACTGTGACGTACAGACTCCAGAACGTAGTCATTCTTTGTTACTCCTAGAAGCTTGCTCGACGTGCTTGATGGCTTCGGGATCATCCGCGAACGGCAGCAAGGTCGCGTCTTCAAACTCCGACTTGCGCTTGGGGCTGAACACCCACAAGGCCAGACCGATAAAGGCAACCATCACGACGACGGTGCCCAGGCCACGAATCATCCCGATATCCATCTAAATCACCGTTTGCTTTTGATGATGGTGCCCAGGCCTTGCAGATAGGCCACCAGCGCGTCCATTTCAGTCTTGCCCTTGACGGCATCCTTGGCACCGGCGATGTCTTCGTCGGTGTAAGGCACGCCCAGGGTGCGCAGGACTTCCATTTTCTTGGCGGTGTCTTTGCCGTCGAGCTTGTTTTCTACGAGGAACGGGTAGGCCGGCATTTTCGACTCAGGCACCACGTTGCGCGGGTTGTACAAGTGCGCACGATGCCAGTCGTCGGAGTAGCGGCCGCCAACACGGGCCAGGTCCGGACCGGTACGCTTGGAACCCCACAGGAACGGGTGGTCCCAGACGCTTTCACCGGCCACCGAATAGTGGCCGTAGCGCTCGGTCTCGGCGCGGAACGGACGGATCATCTGCGAGTGGCAGCCGACACAACCGTTGGCGATGTAGATGTCGCGACCTTCCAGTTCAAGGGCGGTACGTGGCTTCATGCCTTCGACCGGCTTGTTGGTCACGTCCTGGAAAAACAGCGGAACGATCTGGGTCAGGCCGCCGATGCTCACGGCGATGACCATGAAGAAGGCCAGCAGGCCGATATTCTTCTCTACGGCTTCGTGCTTCATCAGTGAGCTCCAACTACGGCGATCTTGGCGGCGGCTTCAGCTTCAGCCGGGTCAGAGGCACGAACGGTGCGGTACACGTTGTAGGCCATCAACAGCATGCCGCTGGCGAAAAACGCGCCGCCCAGGGCTCGGACGATATAGCCCGGGTGGCTGGCTTGCAGGGCTTCGACGAACGAGTAGGTCAGGGTGCCGTCGTCGTTGATTGCACGCCACATCAGGCCTTGGGTGATGCCGTTGACCCACATCGAGGCGATGTAGAGCACGGTGCCGATGGTCGCGAGCCAGAAGTGCGCGTTGATCAGGCCGGTGCTGTGCATCTGCGCACGACCGAACAGTTTCGGGATCATATGGTAGATGGCGCCGATGGAAATCATCGCAACCCAGCCGAGCGCACCAGCGTGCACGTGGCCGATGGTCCAGTCGGTGTAGTGGCTCAGGGAGTTGACGGTCTTGATGGCCATCATCGGGCCTTCGAAGGTCGACATGCCGTAGAACGCCAACGACACCACCAGGAACCGCAGGATCGGGTCGGTGCGCAGCTTATGCCAGGCGCCCGACAGGGTCATCATGCCGTTGATCATGCCGCCCCAGCTTGGCGCCAGCAGGATGATCGACATCGCCATGCCCAGGGACTGCGCCCAGTCCGGCAGTGCGGTGTAGTGCAGGTGGTGGGGACCTGCCCAGATGTACAGGGTGATCAGCGCCCAGAAGTGCACGATGGACAGGCGATAGGAATAGATAGGACGCTCGGCCTGCTTCGGCACGAAGTAGTACATCATCCCCAGAAAGCCTGTGGTCAGGAAGAAGCCCACGGCGTTGTGGCCGTACCACCACTGGATCATCGCATCGGTCGCGCCCGAATAGGCCGAGTACGACTTGAAGAAGCTGACCGGCAGGGAGGCGTGGTTGACGATGTGCAGCATGGCCGTCACGAGGATGAAGGCACCGTAGAACCAGTTACCGACGTAGATGTGCTTGGTCTTGCGCTTGACGATGGTGCCGAAGAACACCAGCGCATAGGTCACCCAGACGATGGCCAGCAGGATAGCCAGGGGCCATTCCAGCTCTGCGTATTCCTTGGTGGTGGTGTAACCCAGTGGCAAGGTTACGATCGCGCCGACGATCACGGCTTGCCAACCCCAGAAGGTGAAGGCCGCGAGGCTGTCGGAAATCAGTCGCGTTTGGCAGGTTCGCTGCACGACGTAGTAAGAAGTGGCAAACAATGCACAACCACCGAAGGCGAAGATCACCAGGTTGGTGTGCAGCGGGCGCAGGCGTCCAAATGTCGTCCATGGCAGATCGAAGTTCAACTCCGGCCAGACCAGTTGCGAGGCGATGAAGACACCGAGCCCCATGCCAAGGATCCCCCAGACCACCGTCATGATGGCGAACTGGCGGACTACCTTATAGTTATAAGCAGTCGGACTGATTGCTGTGCTCATTCTAAGGTTCCACGGTTTGGGTGTTTTATTAGGATAAAAATCGGTCGCAAGTATGGAGAAAGCGGGGGGTCATTGCAACGCGCCATGACCTGGGTCAATGCTTTCCAAAGCTGATTCTGCGGCCTTTCCATGTTCGGTGTAGGGACAAAAATCGCCCACGGCAAATTGTCGCAACGAAGGAAAGAGGCGAGGGGGTCAGGTCGGTTGTAACGGGGTGTGTTCAAACACAGCGTTCGGGTGATGCCAGGCAACTGTCGCAACAGCCGGTATTCACCTGCCTTTGCGGCCTTTTTGACGAACGATTGTCGAACGCATCGGGTCGGGTGGACCTGAAACCGGCAGTCGCCAGCGCATGCAACGGCAAGCTTAGACCCGAATCCGGGGAACCGAAAGAAAGACTATGGAAGGGTGCGACAATGCGTCGCGCAGGGGCACGGAACAGCCGCATCCAGATGAATGCGGCTGTTGGTGTGGTCAGGATTTATTCGCTTTTGCTTTCAGCTTGCAGACGCTCGGTGCCGGTGCCGTGAGACAGGCTGTAGACGTAAGCGGCGAGCAATTGCACTTTGTCATTGCCCAGCAACTCATTCTGCGCCGGCATGTGGCCCTGGCGACCATGGCGAATGGTCTGTTGCAACTGTGCCAGGCTGGTGCCGTAGATGAAACCGGCTGGGTGCGTCAGGTTCGGCGCGCCCATGGCTTCGGTCCCTTGGCCGTTGGCGCCGTGGCAGGCGACGCAGGTGGTGTTGAAGGCCTGCTGGCCGGCTTGCAGGTCGGCACCGCTGTCCGCCGGCAGAGGCAGGCCGGCCAAGTCGTGGCGTACGTACGCGGCCACGTTCTTGACCCCGGCCTCTCCCAGCACTTCGCCCCAGGCCGGCATCGCCGCCATGCGGCCGCCCATGATGGTGGTCTTGATGGTGTCGGCAGCGCCGCCCCAGCGCCAGTTGCTGTCGGCCAGGTTCGGGAAGCCGAAGGCACCCTTGGCGTCCGAGCCGTGGCAGACCGAGCAGTTGGAGGCGAACAGGCGGCCACCCATCTTCAAGGCCTGTGGGTCCTTGGCCACTTCTTCCACGGGCATGGCGGCGAATTTGGCGAAGATCGGCCCGAACTTGGCGTCGGCCTTGGCCATTTCCTTTTCCCATTCATGGGCGCCGGTCCAGCCGTTCTCGTAGCCCGGCAGGATGCCTTTCCAGTTGCCCAGGCCTGGATAGAGGACCAGGTAGCCGACGGAAAACACCAGGGTGCCGGCGAACAACAGGAACCACCACTGCGGCAGCGGGTTGTCGTACTCCTCGATGCCGTCGAAGCTGTGGCCCATGGTCTGGTCGACGCTGCCCTTGGTCTCGCCCTTGCGGGTGCCGATCAGCAGCCACGTCAGGCCGATGAGGCTGCCGATGGTCAGTACGCAGATCCACGTACTCCAGAAGGTGGTCATGGCCGGGTACTCCTTGTTGCAGGGTCTTGGGGGGTGGCGATGTCGGCAGGTGGCTCGTCGGCGAACGGCAACAGGCGCGCTTCGGCGAACTCTGGACGACGTTTGCTGCTGAATACCCACAGGGTCAGGCCAATGAAGGCCACGAACACCACGACCGTGCCCAGGCCGCGGATCATTCCAGTACTCATTTCAAGAACCATGGCTCACCTCTTGCTCTTGATGGCAGTGCCGAGCACTTGCAGGTAGGCCACCAGCGCGTCCATTTCGGTCTTGCCCTTGAGCGAGGCCACGCTACCGGTGATGTCGTCGTCGGTGTACGGCACGCCCAGGGTGCGCATGGCGCGCAGCTTGCCTTCGGTGTGGCTGCTGTCTACTGCCTGGGTCACCAGCCATGGGTAGGCCGGCATTTTCGATTCGGGCACGACGTTGCGCGGGTTGTACAAGTGGGCGCGGTGCCAGTCATCGGAGTAGCGCGCGCCGACCCGTGCCAGGTCCGGCCCGGTGCGCTTGGAGCCCCACAGGAATGGGTGGTCCCAGACGCTTTCGCCGGCAACGGAGTAGTGGCCGTAGCGCTCGGTCTCGGCGCGGAACGGACGGATCATCTGCGAGTGGCAGCCGACGCAGCCTTCGCGGATGTAGATGTCGCGACCTTCCAGTTGCAGGGCGGTGTAGGGCTTCATGCCGTCCACCGGTTTATTGGTCACGTCCTGGAAGAACAGCGGCACGATCTGGGTCAGGCCACCAATGCTCACGGCCAGGACCATCAGCAGCATCAGCAGGCCGACGTTTTTTTCGATTGTTTCGTGTTTCATGGTGGATTCCTCAGGCCATCTGCGCGGCAGCGGCGGCTTCGGCAGGCTGGGAAGCCTGCACGGTGCGCCAGGTGTTGTAGGCCATCAGCAGCATGCCGCTGAGGAAGATCGCCCCGCCCACCAACCGCACGACGAAGCCTGGGTGGCTGGCCACCAGGGTTTCGACGAAGGAGTAGGTCAGCGTGCCGTCGTCGTTGATTGCACGCCACATCAGGCCCTGGGCGATGCCGTTGACCCACATGGAGGCGATGTACAGCACGGTGCCGATGGTCGCGAGCCAGAAGTGCGCATTGATCAGGCCGATGCTGTACATCTGCTCGCGACCGAAGATTTTCGGGATCATGTGATACAGCGCGCCGATGGACACCATTGCCACCCAGCCCAAGGCGCCGGCATGAACGTGGCCGATGGTCCAGTCGGTGTAGTGGGAGAGGGCGTTGACGGTCTTGATCGCCATCATCGGACCTTCGAAGGTCGACATGCCGTAGAACGCCAGGGACACCACCAAAAACCGCAGGATCGGGTCGCTGCGCAACTTATGCCAGGCGCCCGAAAGGGTCATCATGCCGTTGATCATGCCGCCCCAGCTCGGTGCCAGCAGGATCAGCGACATCACCATGCCCAGTGACTGTGCCCAGTCCGGCAGCGCGGTGTAGTGCAGGTGGTGGGGACCTGCCCAGATGTACAGGGTGATCAACGCCCAGAAGTGCACGATGGACAAGCGATAGGAGTACACCGGGCGCTCGGCCTGTTTCGGCACGAAGTAATACATCATCCCCAAAAAGCCCGCGGTGAGGAAAAAGCCCACGGCGTTGTGGCCGTACCACCACTGCACCATCGCATCGGTTGCACCGCCATAGGCCGAATAGGACTTGGTGAAGCTCACCGGCAATTCGGCGTTATTGATCAGGTGCAGGATCGCCACGGTGATGATGAACGCACCGAAGAACCAGTTGCCGACGTAGATGTGCTTGGTCTTGCGCTTTGCCAATGTGCCGAAGAACACGATGGCGTAGGCGACCCAGACGATGGTGATCAGAATATCGATCGGCCATTCCAGCTCGGCGTATTCCTTGGAACTGGTGTAGCCCAATGGCAGGCTGATGGCTGCCAGCAGGATCACCAGTTGCCAGCCCCAGAAGCAGAACGCGGCGATTTTCGGCGCGAACAACTGAGTCTGGCAGGTGCGTTGCACCGAGTAGAACGAACTGGCGAACAGGGCGCAGCCGCCGAAAGCGAAGATCACCGCGTTGGTGTGCAGCGGGCGCAGGCGGCCGAAGCTGGTCCAGGGCAAATCGAAGTTGAGTTGTGGCCAGACCAATTGGGCGGCGAGAAAAACCCCGAGCCCCATGCCGACGATGCCCCACACCACCGTCATAATGGCGAATTGGCGGACCACCTTGTAGTTGTAGGCGGTACTGATAGAAGTGTTCATGGTTCCCCATCCACGGTTCAGCCGAAGTAGCGCCTGCGCAAGGCAGTGCGGCGTTCTTCGCCTGGAGTTATAGGCAGACTAAAAGCGAGGTCAGCATGGACAAACAGCACAAGGCCAGTATTGACGGGGATCAATGGGCGCGATGTGTGGCCGAACACGGCTGGTTGTGGACAGCCGGGCAATCGGTCGCCAGCGCCAGGGCACCCACCCTGATCCTGGCCCATGGCGCCGGTGCGCCAATGGACAGTGGCTTTATGGAACAAATGGCCGCGCGCCTTGGCGCACAGGGCGTCAACGTGTTGCGCTTCGAGTTTCCCTACATGGCCCAGCGGCGCCTGGATGGGGGCAAGCGGCCACCCAACCCGGCACCTAAGCTGCTGGAATGCTGGCGTGAGGTGTACGCCACGGTGCGGCCTTATGTCGCTGGGCGCTTGGCCGTGGGGGGTAAATCCATGGGCGGGCGCATGGCGAGCCTGCTGGCCGATGAGCTGGGCGCCGATGCGCTGGTGTGCCTGGGCTATCCCTTCTACGCGGTGGGCAAGCCGCAGAAGCCACGGGTCGAGCATCTGGCGGCGTTGAAAACCCGGACCTTGATCGTCCAGGGCGAGCGCGATGCGTTGGGCAATCGGGAGGCGGTGCAGGGCTGCACCTTGTCACCGAGCATCGAGGTGTTGTGGCTGGCGTCGGGCGATCATGATTTGAAGCCGCTGAAGGCTTCGGGGTTCAGTCATGAGCAGCATCTGGAGGCGGCGGCGCAGGGAGTGGCCGGGTTTCTGTCTCGAGATTGATGCTGCTTGCCATGGCCTCATCGCGAGCAGGCTCGCTCCCACAATTAGAATGCATTTCAATGAGTTACTAGAGCCCCTGTGGGAGCGAGCCTGCTCGCGAAAGCGATCTTTCAGGCAGTAAAAAACCCGGAAGCTTTCGCTGTCCGGGTTTTCAGTTGGCCCAATTGAAGTCAGCGGTTAAACCGCTCCACCAACGAATACTGCGTATGGGCCGTTCGAGTCAGTTCTTCGCTCAGCAGTGCCGAGCTGTGGGCCTGGCCCGAGGTCTGGTCGGCCAGTTCCGAGATATTGCTGATGTTGCGGCTGATCTCCTCGGCCACTGAGCTTTGCTCCTCGGTGGCGGCGGCGATCTGGGTGGTCATGTCGGTGATATGGGCCACCGCTTCGCTGATTCCCACCAGCGCCTCGTCCGCTTCCATGACCCGTGCCACGCCTTCTTCGGCTTGCCGATGGCCGGCATCCATGGTTTGCACGGCGTTGGTGGCGGTCTGCTGGAGCTTGGCGATCAGGGCGTGGATCTGCCCGGTGGATTCGCTGGTGCGTTGTGCCAGTTGCCGCACTTCGTCAGCCACCACGGCAAAGCCGCGGCCCATTTCCCCGGCACGGGCCGCTTCGATGGCGGCGTTGAGGGCCAGCAGGTTGGTCTGGTCGGCGATGCCTTTGATCACGTCGACCACACCACCGATCTCGTCGCTGTCCTTGGCCAGCTGGGTCACGGTCTGCCCGGTCTCGCCGACCACCACCGACAGGCGCTCGATGGCTTCGCGGGTTTCGCCGGCGATGTCGCGGCCGCGGCTGGTCAGGCGATTGGCTTCCTGGGTGGCATCGGCGGTGCGCTGCACGTGGCTGGCGACTTCCTGGGTCGTTGCCGCCATCTGGTTGACGGCCGTGGCGACCTGTTCGGTTTCCACCCGCTGGCGCTCCAGGCCGCTGGAACTGTCATGGGCCAGGGTGTTGGACTGGCGAGCCTGGTCGTTGAGGTGCTCGGCGGTGTCCTGCAGGCGGGTCAGGCAGGTTTTCAGGCGCGCTTCCTGGCTGAGGATCGACATCTCCAGGCGTGCCTGGACGCCGCGGCTGTCGGTGTACATCCGCGCGATCAGCGGGTCGGACGTGGTTTGCTCGGCCAGGCGCAGCAGGCGTTTGATCCCGCGTTGCTGCCATTGCAAGCCCAGGAGCCCCAGCGGCACCGACAGCAGGGCGGCCAGAGCGAAGCCCCAGGAGGAATCCAGGAACGCGCCGACGATGAAACTCAACTGGCTGACCAGGATAAACGGTAGCCAGTCCTGCAGTATGGGCACCCATTTGTCGCTGCCCGGAACCGCGGACTTGCCTTGGTTGATGCGTTGATAAAGCGCTTCGGCGCGGGCGATCTGCTCGGCGCTGGGCTTGACTCGTACCGACTCGTAGCCGATCACCTGATTGCCCTCGAACACGGGCGTGACATAGGCGTTGACCCAGTAATGGTCACCGTTCTTGCTGCGGTTCTTGACGATGCCCATCCATGGCAAGCCTTGTTTCAGCGTACCCCACATGTGCGCGAACACCGCGGATGGGACGTCGGGATGGCGCACGAGATTGTGCGGCGAACGAATCAGTTCTTCCTTCGAATACCCGCTGATGTCAACGAACGCGTCGTTGCAGTAGGTGATTACGCCCTTGGCGTCGGTGGTCGAAATCAATCGTTGCTGGGCCGGGAAGGTCCTTTCGCGTTGTGTGACGGGTTGGTTGTTGCGCATGGTGTGTAGATCCGCAAGGCTTTGAAAGGCTATGAAAGGTTGTCGGCGGTGTCAGGTTTTAATTGAAGTTATTTTTGCTTGTCGCTATCACGCCAGCATCGGGTAGGTAAATAGGGCGAAATGAAGCAGGTTGAGGAAAAAATGCGTGGCAATCGCCGCGCCCAGGCCGCCGAAACGATACGCCAGGCCGTAGCCGACCCCCGCCAGGCCCGACAGCAACACCCATTGCCAACCTGCGCCAGCGTGTACCAGGCCGAACAGCAGCGAGGCCAGGAGCAGCGCCAGGTTGTCACCGTAATTCAGGTGTTTGAAGCGCCGGCTCAAGCCCCCCTGAATGTAGCCACGAAACAGCGCTTCCTCCACCAGCGTCACCAATAAAAGATTATTGAGCACCCATATCCAGGCGTGATCCGGCCATTTGGGTGCCCAATGGATCATGCCCAGCAGCACCGCCCCGCCGAGGGCCAGCACCGCGCTCAATGCCAGGCCCTGTGCCGTGGCCAGGACCGACAGGCGCAACGATCGTCGGCCGACGATCCAGGGGCAGGCCAGCAACAGCCAGAAACCGATCAGCGGCTTGTCCTGGTTCAGGTACATGGCAAACGGCGCGGCATCGTCGGTCAGGCGTTGCGCCGGGATCACCCGCCCATTGAAGAAGCCAGGCATCCAATGCAGGGCCAGTGCCAGGGCCATGACCAGGAACAAGGCATGCCCGAGAAACTGGCCTACCGGCGTTTGCTGCTGGCGAACCGCATACCCGGCGAACAACAGCAGCGCGACCGAGATGACCGCCGTCCAGGCCAAATGGCCGTAGACCAGCGCCAGACAGTAGCCTGTGGAGAGAAGGGCCAGGTGAAGCCAGGGTAAAGCAGGCATACAGCATCCTTTTAGCAGGAGCGCTCTGGGCGAGGGCGGCCGTCGGGTGTTCGACGCCACCGTGTCGCGCAAAGAGCACATTTGCGTCCATGCAGGTTCATGCGCAGGAGAGCAAGCAGTTGGCAGACTCTGTCCCGTGAGCGTCGGCGGGATTATAGGCAGGCTGATATAAAAACACCGCCTGTTAAAACGCTAATAACGGTCAGTAAGCCGCAGAAGCTGTGGGAGCGGGCTTGCTCGCGATAGGGACTTGTCAGTCAACATCGATATTGGCTGATCGACCGCTATCGCGAGCAAGCTCGCTCACAGTGGGTGCTTATCTTTAACCGGCAATCAACTGCCGCAAGACATAGTGAAGAATCCCGCCGGCCTTGAAATACTCCACTTCATTCAAGGTATCGATCCGGCACAGCACTTCGATTCGCTCCTGGCTGCCGTCCTCGCGGGTGATGACCAGGGGCAGGTTCATGCGCGGCGTCAGTTCGACGTCATTGAGTCCCAGGATGTCCAAGGTTTCCTTGCCCGTGAGGTTCAGGCTCTTGCGGTTCTGGTCGAGCTTGAACTGCAATGGCAGTACGCCCATGCCCACCAGGTTGGAGCGATGGATGCGCTCGAAGCTTTCGGCGATCACTGCCTTGACCCCGAGCAGGTTCGTGCCCTTGGCGGCCCAGTCCCGGCTCGACCCGGTGCCATATTCCTGGCCGGCGATCACCACCAGGGGCGTGCCCGTGGCCTGGTACAGCATGGCGGCGTCGTAGATCGGCATTCGTTCGCCGCTGGGAATGTAGATCGTGTTGCCGCCTTCTTCGCCGTCGAGCATTTCGTTACGAATGCGGATATTGGCGAAGGTGCCGCGCATCATCACTTGGTGGTTGCCGCGCCTGGAACCGTAGGAGTTGAAGTCTCGCGGCTCCACGCCCTGTTCGCGCAAGTAGCGACCGGCCGGGCTGTCCGTCTTGATGTTGCCGGCCGGGGAGATGTGGTCGGTGGTCACCGAGTCCCCCAGCAGGGCCAGGACCCGGGCACCCTCGACGTTCCTGATGGCCGGTGGCGGGCCGCCGATGTCGTCGAAGAATGGCGGGTGCTGGATATAGGTCGAGTCGTCCTGCCAGACGTAAGTCGCCGCTTGCGGCACTTCGATGGCCTGCCATTGCTCGTCACCGGCAAACACGGCGGCGTATTCCTTGTGGAACATGCTGGTGTTGACCTGGGCCACGGCGGCGGCCACTTCCTGGCTGCTGGGCCAGATGTCCCGCAGGTACACCGGCTTGCCGTCCCGGTCGTTGCCCAGCGGCTCGCTGCTGATGTCGATGCGCACCGTGCCGGCCAGGGCATAGGCGACCACCAGCGGCGGGGAGGCCAGCCAGTTGGTCTTCACCAGTGGGTGCACCCGGCCTTCGAAGTTGCGGTTGCCCGACAATACCGAGGCCACGGTCAGGTCGGCTTTCTGGATGGCTTTTTCGATGGGCTCCGGCAACGGCCCGGAGTTGCCGATGCAGGTGGTGCAGCCATAGCCCACCAGGTCGAAACCGAGTTTATCCAGGTATTCGGTCAGGCCGGCGGCCTTGTAGTAATCGGTGACCACCTTGGAGCCCGGGGCCAGGGAACTCTTGACCCAGGGCTTGCGGGTCAGGCCTTTTTCCACGGCTTTTTTGGCCAGCAGCCCGGCGGCCATCATCACGCTGGGGTTGGAGGTGTTGGTGCACGAGGTGATGGCGGCGATTACCACCGCGCCGTTTTTCAGGCGATGGGTGTGGCCTTCGAATTCGTATTCGGCTTCGCCCACCTGGTCGGCATTGCCCACCGCGACGCCACCGCCACCTTCACTTTCCAGGCGACCTTCTTCTTTGCTGGTGGGTTTGACCTGCAACCCCAGGAAGTCGCTGAAAGCCTGACCGACGTTCGGCAGCGAAACCCGGTCCTGAGGGCGTTTCGGCCCGGCGAGGCTGGCTTCGACGCTGCCCATGTCCAGCTCCAGGGTGTCGGTGAACACCGGTTCCTGGCCGGGCAAGCGCCACAGGCCCTGGGCCTTGCAATAGGCTTCCACCAGTTTCACTGTTTCCGTCGGCCTTCCCGACAGACGCAGGTAGTCCAGGGTCACCTCGTCCACCGGGAAGAAACCGCAGGTGGCGCCGTATTCCGGAGCCATGTTGGCGATGGTGGCGCGGTCGGCCAGGGGCAGGTCGGCAAGACCGTCGCCATAGAACTCGACGAACTTGCCCACCACGCCTTTCTTGCGCAGCATCTGCGTGACGGTCAGCACCAGGTCGGTGGCGGTGATGCCTTCGCGCAGCTTGCCGACGAGTTTGAAGCCGATGACCTCGGGAATCAGCATCGACACCGGTTGGCCGAGCATGGCCGCTTCCGCCTCGATCCCGCCGACGCCCCAGCCCAGCACGCCGAGGCCATTGATCATGGTAGTGTGCGAATCGGTGCCCACCAGGGTGTCCGGGAACGCGTAGGTGAGACCGTCTTCCTCTTTGGTCCACACGGTGCGGCCCAGGTATTCGAGGTTGACCTGATGGCAGATGCCGGTGCCCGGTGGCACCACGCTGAAGTTGTCGAAAGCGCTCTGGCCCCAGCGCAGGAAGGCGTAGCGTTCACCGTTGCGTTGCATTTCGATGTCGACGTTCTGCTCGAACGCCTGGCTGCTGGCGAATTTGTCCACCATCACCGAGTGGTCGATCACCAGGTCCACCGGCGACAGCGGGTTGATCCGCTGAGGATCGCCGCCGGCCTTTTCCATGGCGGCGCGCATGGCGGCCAGGTCGACCACGGCGGGGACGCCGGTGAAATCCTGCATCAACACCCGGGCGGGGCGGTATTGAATCTCGCGGTCGGAGCGGCGTTCCTTGAGCCACCCGGCCAGGGCCTTGAGGTCGGTGCCGGTGACGGTTTTTTCATCTTCCCAACGCAGCAGGTTTTCCAGCAGTACCTTCAACGACATGGGCAGTTTGTCCAGGTCGCCCAGGCTTCGGGCGGCATCCGGCAGGCTGAAGTAGTGGTAGGTCCTGGCGTCGACTTGCAGTGTTTTAAGGGTTTTCAGGCTATCGAGGGACGGCATTGAAATCACTCCTTTGAGTCCGCACGGCTACGGACTGACGGGACGGACAGAGCCTTTAACCTAGCCCTGTTTTGAGCGTATGACTAATCACTGGACTCTATGGGCAGGTTCGGGGTTCCGAAGTCCGCTATCATGCGGCGGTTTTCGTGACAGGCTTTGCTACGGAGTTTCAATGAATACGCTTTTCATGCACTGCCGCCCGGGCTTCGAAGGCGAGGTCTGTTCCGAGATCGCCGAACACGCGGCCCGGCTCAACGTGGCCGGCTACGCCAAGGCCAAACCGGCCAGTGCCTGTGCTGAATTTGTCTGCACCGAAGACGACGGCGCCGAGCGGCTGATGGGCGGCCAGCGTTTCGCCGAACTGATTTTTCCGCGCCAGTGGGCGCGCGGTACTTTCATCGATTTGCCGGAAACCGATCGCATCAGCGTCATCCTGGCCCACATGGCCGCTTTCCCGACCTGTGGCAGCCTGTGGCTGGAGGTGGTGGATACCAACGACGGCAAGGAATTGTCGAACTTCTGCAAAAAGTTCGAAGGCCCCTTGCGCAAGGCGCTGATTGGCGCCGGCAAGCTGGTGGACGACCCACGCAAGCCGCGCCTGCTGCTGACCTTCAAGAGCGGCCGCGAAGTGTTCCTGGGCCTGGCCGAATCCGATAACTCGGCGATGTGGCCCATGGGCATTCCCCGCCTGAAATTTCCCCGGGAAGCGCCGAGCCGCTCCACCCTCAAGCTTGAAGAGGCCTGGCACCACTTCATCCCCCGGGACCAGTGGGACGAGCGCCTGCACAGCGACATGACCGGCGTGGACCTCGGCGCCGCGCCGGGCGGCTGGACCTGGCAGTTGGTCAACCGGGGCATGCTGGTGACAGCCATCGACAATGGCCCGATGGCCGAAAGCCTGATGGACACCGGTCTGGTGCAGCACCTGATGGCGGACGGCTTCACGTTCAAGCCCAAGCAGCCGGTGGACTGGATGGTCTGCGACATCGTCGAGAAACCGGCGCGCAACGCGGCGATGCTGGAAGAGTGGATCGGCGAGGGCCATTGTCGCGAGGCCGTGGTCAACCTCAAGCTGCCGATGAAACAGCGTTATGCCGAGGTCAAGCGCCTGCTCGAACGCATTGCCGAGGGTTTCAAGGCTCGGGGGATCAAGGTCGAGATCGGTTGCAAGCAGCTGTACCACGACCGCGAGGAAGTGACGTGCCATCTGCGGCGGCTGGACACGAAAAAGCCCCGTGGGAGCAAAGCTGTGGGAGCAAAGCTTGCTCGCGATGAACGATGACGCGGTCCGGAGATCGAGGTGCCTGCATCGCGGGCAAGCCTTGCTCCCACGGTCCTGCTCCCATAGTTTTGCTTCCACCTGTTTGCGATTCCACAGGCTTTGCTCAGAACCGACATTGCGCGACAATGCCGGCCAGCTTCAGGAGTAGAACATGAGTGAAATGAACGACACGCCGGTCGACGGCACGCTGGATGCCACGGGTCTCAATTGCCCGGAACCGGTGATGATGCTGCACCAGCACATCCGCGACCTGGTCCCTGGTGGGCTGCTGAAAGTGATCGCCACCGACCCCTCGACTCGCCGCGACATCCCCAAGTTTTGCGTGTTCCTGGACCACGAACTGGTGGCCCAGCAGGAGGAAGCGGGCACTTACCTCTACTGGATCCGCAAGAAACTCGCTTAACCCGTCGAACGGCTGAGGCGGATCTGCTTGCGCGCGCTGCGTGCCAGGCGGATCGACAGCATCAGCGCCGCGCAGCTCAAGCCTACGATCAGGCCTTGCCACAACCCGCTCGGGCCGCTGGCGGCACCGAGCCTGTCGGTCAGGCCCAGGGCGTAACCCACCGGCAGGCCGATGCCCCAATAGGCGAACAGGGTCAGGATCATCGTCACCCGAGTGTCCTGGAAGCCGCGCAACGCGCCTGCCGCCGTGACCTGGATCGCGTCGGAAAACTGGAACAGCGCCGCGTAGACGATCAGCATCGAAGCCACGTCGATCACCACCGGATCGGCGGTATAGATCGCCGCGATAGGCCCGCGCAGTGCGAACATCAGGCTCGCCGACAGGCAGGCGTACGCCAGGGCCGTGCCCATGCCCACCCCAGCAGCGAAGCGCGCTTCGCGCGGCTGGCGACGGCCCAGGGCCTGGCCGACTCGCACCGTGACGGCCATGCCCAGGGAGTAGGGGATCATGAACACCAGGGAGCTGAAGTTCAGGGCGATCTGGTGCCCGGCCACCACCGTGGCGCCGAGGCTGCCGATCAGCAGCGCGATCACCGCGAAAATACTCGACTCGGCGAACACCGCAATGCCAATCGGCAAGCCGATGCCCAGCAGGCGTTTGATGACCGCCCATTGCGGCCAGTCGAAACGGCTGAACAACCGACTCGACTGATAGGCCGGCGCCCACCGGGCCCAACCGGCCATGCCCAGGGCCATGACCCACATCACGATGGCCGTGGCCCAGCCACAACCAACGCCGCCCATGGCGGGCACGCCCAGGTGCCCATAGATGAAGATGTAATTGAGCGGAATGTTCAGCGCCAGCCCGCACAACCCCAACACCATCGCCGGCCGCGTGCGCCCCAGGCCGTCGCTGAAGCAGCGCAGTACGTGATACAGCGCCACGGCCGGCAGGCCCGTGCCGATGCCCCGCAGGTATTCCATGCATGGGCCGATCAGTTCGGGGTCCACATTCATGATGTGCAGGATCGGCTCGGCGCTGAGCAGCGCCAGCGTCGCGATCAACCCCACCACCAATGCCAGCCACAGCGCCTGGCGCACCAGCGGCCCGATTTCGTCGAACGTACCGGCGCCGAAGCGCTGGGCAACTTTCGGCGTGGTTGCCAGCAATGTGCCGGTCATCAACAGGAACACCGGCACCCAGATCGAGTTGCCCAGGGCCACGGCCGCCAGGTCCCGTGGGCCGACCCGGCCGGCCATCACTGCATCGACGAACCCCATGGCAGTGGTTGCCAGTTGCGCCACCATGATCGGCAACGCCAGGGCCAGCAGGGTCCTGAGTTCCAGGCGAACCCGTGCCGGGCGGGAGAGGGTGGTGGTGGGGGCGTCGATGACAGGATTCACAGGGCAAGCGTCCGAAAAGGTTAAGCGCAAGGCGGCGAATTCTACGCCTTGACGCAGTGGTCAGGAAAAAACCTGTGTTGTGGATTTGTAATCGTTCTTTCGCCTGTGGGAGCAAGGCTTGCCCGCGATGAAGATGACGCGGTCTCCTTGGGAACCGAGGCGCCTGCATCGCGAGCAAGCTTTGCTCCCACATAAATCCCCTCGCCACAACATTCGCTTCGGGTAATGCACAGGCCCAACGGAACGCCTACACTGCCCCTCCCGCCAAAGGAGCTCTGCCATGCTGATCGTCGCTGACGAAAACATCCCCCTGCTTGATGCGTTTTTCCAAGGTTTTGGTGAAATCCGCCGGGTACCGGGCCGGGGGATCGACCGGACGATGGTTGAGCAAGCCGATGTGCTGTTGGTGCGTTCGGTCAGCCAAGTCAATCGGGCCCTGCTGGAAGGCAGCAAGGTGCGCTTCGTCGGCACCTGCACCATCGGCACCGATCACCTGGACCTGGACTATCTTGCCGAGGCCGGTATCCGCTGGGCCAGTGCGCCAGGCTGCAATGCCCGTGGCGTGGTGGACTATGTACTGGGCAGCCTGATGACCCTGGCTGAAATCGAAGGCGCGGACCTCAAGCAGCGCACCTTCGGCGTGGTCGGTGCCGGCCAGGTGGGCGGGCGGTTGATCGAGGTGCTCAAGGGGCTGGGCTGGACCGTGAAAGTCTGCGATCCGCCGCGTCAGGCCGCCGAGGGGGGCGACTATGTGAGCCTGGAGCAGATCATCGAGCAGTGCGATGTGATCAGCCTGCACACACCGTTGACCCGCGACGGCGAGCAACCGACCTGGCACCTGTTCGACGAAGCGCGTCTGAACCAGCTCAAGCCCGGGACCTGGCTGATCAATGCGGCCCGCGGCCCGGTGATCGACAATGCCGCGCTACGCGAAGTGTTGCTGGAGCGCGAAGACCTGCAAGCGGTGCTGGATGTCTGGGAGCAGGAGCCCACCGTGGATGTGGACCTGGCCGACTTGTGCGTGATTGCCACACCGCACATTGCCGGTTACAGCCTCGATGGCCGCCAGCGTGGCACTGCCCAGATCTACCAGGCCTTGTGCGCTTTCCTGGAGCGACCGGTTGAAGTCAGCCTCAGCGACCTGCTGCCTCGGCCCTGGCTGGGTGGCATCACCCTGGACGCCGGAACCGACCCGGCATGGGCGTTGGCGGCGCTGTGTCGGAGCGTGTACGACCCCCGTGGCGACGACGCGAACTTTCGCCGCAGCCTGGTGGGCACGGTCGGCGAACAACGCAGCGCGTTCGATGCCTTGCGCAAGCATTATCCACCACGGCGGGAAATCGACAGCTTGAAGGTTTGTATCGACGGGCAGTCGGCGGTCTTGCAACAGATCGTGACGGCGCTGGGTGCCACTGCCATCTAGCGCGGAGCGCTATTGTGGCGAGGGAGCTTGCTCCCGCCCGGCTGCGCAGCAGTCGTCGCTTTTTGGAAACTGGGGTTGCTTCGCAACCCAGCGGGAGCAAGCTCCCTCGCCACAAAAGCCTGGCCCAAAACCTGCAAAATCAACAGGCATAAAAAACCCGACATCAAGGTCGGGTCCAATCGAGACGGGCTGTATCACTGTTGTTCGGCAGGCTTGACCAGTCGTTTTTCCAGCTCGCTGCAGGATTTGCGGATCATGTCTTCGGTGATCGGTACTTCGCGCCCTTGGGCATCGATGAACGAGCAGCCCAGGGACTGGTCCGGTTGCGTGCGGATTACTTGAATCTTGTCGTCGCTGCTGTGTTGCAAGGACATGGCCTGTCTCCTCATCAGGTTGTGTGCCTACTTTAATGTCGCCAGGTGACCGAGCCATGACACTCCTTGTAGGTTCATGGCGACATCTCCACTCAATCAGAAACACAGTTGCGTTTCCAGCCGGACTTTAGACCGATAACATCTAGCCACTAGTCGTAGTGGTCATATTTAACCTGACTCATTCTGATTCAATTTGGTTCCGCTACGCTTTGGCGTCGCTGGCCGGCCTTTTTCCTGCTGCATTATCGGATGCCCTTGATGCTTTCTTCCCGACATCGCCGTGCCATACGCCTGGCCAGTGGCTTCATCGCCCCTTACCGCAAACAGGTCGCCGGCGCCTTGCTGGCTCTGATTGTCACTGCCGGTATTACCTTGTCCATGGGCCAAGGCATCCGGTTGCTGGTGGACCAGGGCTTCATGACCCGCTCGCCGCATCTGCTCAATCAATCCATCGGCCTGTTCATGGTGCTGGTGGTCGGGTTGGCGATCGGGACGTTTTCACGTTTTTACCTGGTGTCCTGGATCGGCGAGCGGGTGGTGGCCGATATCCGGCGGCAGGTCTTCAACCACCTGGTGTACTTGCACCCCGGCTTCTACGAAAACAACCGCAGTTCGGAAATCCAGTCGCGGCTGACCGCCGATACGACCTTGCTGCAATCGGTGATCGGTTCGTCGCTGTCGTTGTTTTTGCGCAACGCCTTGATGGTGGTCGGCGGCATCGTGTTGCTATTCATCACCAACCCCAAGCTGACCAGCATCGTGGTGATTGCCCTGCCGCTGGTATTGGCGCCGATCCTGGTCTTTGGTCGTCGGGTGCGCAGTTTGTCGCGCCAGAGCCAGGACCGCATTGCCGATGTCGGCAGCTACGTCTCCGAAACCCTCGGCCAGATCAAGACCGTGCAGGCCTACAACCATCAGGTCCAGGATGAACAACGTTTTTCCGTGACCGTGGAGCAGGCCTTCGACACCGCCCGCAAGCGCATCGCCCAGCGTGCCTGGCTGATCACCCTGGTGATCGTGCTGGTGCTGGGCGCGGTGGGGGTGATGCTCTGGGTCGGGGGCATGGACGTCATCGCCGGGCGGATTTCCGGCGGTGAGCTGGCAGCGTTCGTGTTCTACAGCCTGATCGTCGGCAGCGCCTTCGGCACGCTGAGCGAGGTGATCGGCGAGCTGCAACGGGCGGCGGGTGCGGCAGAGCGCATTGCCGAGTTGCTGCGTTCGCAGAACATCATCCAGCCGCCGGCTTCAGGCCTTGTCACCTTGCCGGAGCGAGTCCGGGGCGATTTGCGCCTCGAAGGCGTGCGTTTTTCCTATCCCTCCCGACCGGACAGTTATGCGGTCGACGGCCTCGACCTGACCATCAAGGCCGGCGAGACCCTGGCCCTGGTCGGGCCTTCCGGTGCAGGCAAGTCGACGGTGTATGACCTGCTGCTGCGCTTCTACGATCCGGTGCAAGGGCAGATCCTGATCGACGATGTGCCGTTGACTCGACTCGATCCGCTGGACCTGCGCCGCCACTTCGCCCTGGTTTCACAAAACCCGGCGCTGTTTTTCGGCACGGTCGAAGAGAACATCCGCTACGGCAACCCGCAAGCGACGTCCGAGCAGGTGCGTGAGGCCGCGCAGATCGCCCACGCCCACGACTTCATCGAAAAAATGCCCGACGGCTACCAGACCCACCTGGGCGACGGCGGCCTGGGCCTGTCCGGCGGGCAGCGCCAGCGCCTGGCCATCGCTCGGGCGTTGCTGGTGGACGCTCCGATCCTGCTGCTGGATGAGGCCACCAGCGCCCTCGATGCGCAAAGCGAACACCTGATCCAGCAGGCCCTGCCCAGCCTGATGAAAAACCGCACGACCCTGGTCATCGCCCACCGTTTGGCCACGGTGAAAAACGCCGACCGGATCGCGGTGATGGACCAGGGCAAAGTGGTTGCCGTGGGCACTCACCAGGAGCTGGTTGCCAGCAATGCGCTGTATGCGCGGTTGGCGGCGTTGCAGTTCAATGTGGGGCTGGAGGCGGCAACCGACTAGGTATGGCGTCCACATGAATCCCCTGTCGGAGCGAGTAACCGACCAAAAAATGCCCACATCTTTCGATGTGGGCATTTCTTTTCTTCTCAGCAACAGCTTGCGCTAATAATCACTGATCATCGAAATACCGCTCATGCCAATCCACCAGCGGTTGCGGCGAGTTGAGTTTCTGACCGTAGATCACCGAGTACGACAACACGTTCTGCACGTATTGGCGGGTTTCGTCGAATGGGATGCTTTCGACCCAGACATCGAAGCTCAAGTGGTCGGCGCCGCGCAGCCACTGGCGCACGCGACCGGGGCCGGCGTTGTAGGCCGCCGAGGCCAGGACGCGGTTGCCGTTGAACTGGCTGTGAACCTGGCTCAGGTAGGCCGCGCCTAACTGGATGTTCTTGTCCGGGTTCAGCACTTGCCGTGGTGAGGCCAGGGGAATGCTGAACTTGCGTGCGGTTTCCTTGGCGGTGCCAGGCATCAATTGCATCAGGCCGGTGGCGCCGACCCCGGAGCGGGCGTCGTCCATGAAGGCGCTTTCCTGGCGAGTGATTGCGAACACCCAGCTCGAATGCAGGCCACGGACCTTGGCCTCGCGCACCAGGGTTTCGCGGTGGGCCATGGGGAAGCGGATGTCCAGGTCGTCCCAGTATTTGGCCTGGCTGATGGTGCGAATGGCCGGGAAATACCACTTCAGGTCATAGGCCAGTTTGGCTTGGGCGACCATTTCGTCCCGGTTGAAATGACGACTGACGTGATACCACTCGCGGCGTCCGTCGACGATGTCTCCGCGGGCGTGGAACTCCAGGGCCCGACGTATGCCCGGCGTATTGCGAACCTTGTTGATCAGCGCCTGGCTCATTACCAGTGGCTTGTTGATCAGAGAGTACGGCGACTGGGAACGGTCGGCGGCCAGGAAGCCATAGAAATCCCGTTCCCGGGCCAGATGCTTGTAGAGCTCCAGCGCCTCGGGGTTCTGCGGCTGTGCCAGCTCCAGCGTGCGGGCCTGCCAATATCGCCAACGGTTGGTGCTGGCCAGCGACTCGGGCAGGCGGCGGGTCAGTTTGTAGGCATCGTCCCAGCGAGCCAGGCGCAGCAGCAGGCGCAAGCGCCACTCCGAAACGGTGTCATCGCGCAGTTCCGGGTCGTATTTCGTCATCACGCCCAAGGCCCGGCTGTCAAAGCGCTTGGCCAGGGTCAGGCCGATTTCCCGGGCGATCGCCACTTTTTCATCCCGGGAAAAGTGCATGGTGCTGGCATAGCCGTCCAGCAGCGCCATGGCTTTTTCCGGATCCTGGCGGGCCAGGCGACGCAGGCCGAGGCTGACGATATCGGCCATCGGCTCATCGGCCGGGCTGAAGCGCGAAGGCTGGTTGAGCAGATCGGGCTTTTGCGCCACGTCCACCAGCAACTTGCCACGGGGGGCGAGGGTGGTCAGGCCGCTGACCAGGCTGTTGGCCAGCGGGAAGTTGCGGGCCTGGGCCGCCAGTTTTACGCGCGCCCAGCGTTTCTGTTCGGTCAATTGGCCCTGGGAGGCCCATAGGCCGAACAGCGCATCGCACGCCTGGGGCTGGGATTTGGCGGAGAGCCACAACTTTTCGGTGTTGGCATAGCCTTCGGCCTTCAAGCCATGGCTGAGCTGGTACTGGGCGTTAAGGCAGTCCAGTTCGGTGAAATTGAGCTTGGGGTCGTAATACTTGACGAAGGTCTCCCAATCGCCGCGTTCGCTCAGCCAACGCAGCCAGCGCAACTTCATCCAGTTGGCCTGGGGCAGGTCGCCATGTTCGGCGAGGAACTTCTCGATTTCGGCGTTGCTGGCGCTCTTGAGGCGGGCGGTCAGCTCGTCATAGGCCAGGTACGGCTCCAGCGGATAATCGCGCAGGGCCTGGCTATAGCGAAAGTAGGGACCGGAATCACCTTTGGCCAAGGCGCGCTTGGCCTCGTCGTAATATTGGCGTTGAGTGGAGATATCCACCGCCTGCGCGGATTGAACGGCAGTGGCACATACAAAAAGACACGATAAAACACTGAAAAGGCGACTGCGCATGAGACATCCGGGCATAAAAAAACATGACAAGCCCAAGGGGTAACCCAGGGTAACTGTCTGTAGCTTAGCCTTTTGCCAGCAGCTGGCGAAAGCTTTGCGGGTCCGTCGGTGCAAGTTCGCAACATTTGTCATGCAGAGTGCTTCGGTGGCGAAATTGGCGGACCCCTGAGGCGTCATCTCAGGTAGAATGCGCGCCCGGTTTTTGGAGAAGCTCATGACCCTGCTCAAATTCAGCGATGTGTCCCTTGCTTTCGGCGCGATGCCGTTGTTGGACAAGGTGTCCTGGCAGATCGCCCGTGGTGAGCGGGTGTGCATCATCGGCCGCAACGGCACTGGCAAGTCCAGCATGATGAAGCTGGTCAAGGGCGATCAGAAGCCCGATGACGGCTCGGTCTGGCGCGCGCCAGGCCTGAAAATCGGCGAATTACCCCAGGAACTGCCGGTGGCCGACGAGCGGACTGTGTTCGACGTGGTCGCCGAAGGCCTGGACGGTGTCGGCGCGCTGTTGGCCGAGTACCACCACCTGAGCCAGAACATCGTCACCGATGCCGATCTGGACAAGTTGATGCACGTGCAGCACGACCTTGAAGCCCGAGACGGCTGGCGTCTGCAGCAATTGGTCGACAGCACCCTGAGCCGCCTGCAACTGCCGGCCGACAAGACCCTGGCCGAGTTGTCCGGCGGCTGGCGTCGCCGCGTCCTGCTGGCCCAGGCCCTGGTCTCCGAGCCGGACCTGCTGCTGCTCGACGAACCGACCAACCACCTGGACATCGGCGCCATTGCCTGGCTTGAAGAAGCCTTGAAGGACTTCCAGGGGGCGGTGCTGTTCATCACCCACGACCGTTCCTTCCTGCAAAACCTGGCGACCCGCATCCTTGAACTGGACCGTGGCGGCCTGATCGACTGGAACGGCGACTACGCCAGCTTCCTGGTGCACAAGGAAGCGGCGCTGGCGGCGGAAGAAACCGCTAACGCGTTGTTCGATAAGAAACTGGCCCAGGAAGAAGTCTGGATTCGCCAGGGTATCAAGGCGCGTCGCACCCGCAATGAAGGCCGTGTGCGGGCGCTCAAGGCCTTGCGCATGGAACGCAGTGAGCGTCGCGAGCGCACCGGCAAGGCCAACATTCAGTTGGATACCGCTGACAAGTCCGGCAAACAGGTGATGGTCCTTGAGAACGTGAGTTTCGCGCACCCGGGCGGCCCGTTCCTGATCAAGGACTTTTCCATGGTCCTGCAACGTGGCGATCGCATCGGCCTGCTGGGTGCCAACGGCACTGGCAAGACCACCTTGCTCAAGCTGATGCTCGGCGGCCTGGTGCCGACCAATGGCAAGGTGGAGGAGGGCACGAAGATCGACGTCGCCTACTTTGACCAGTTGCGCCATCAGTTGGACCTGGAAAAGACCGTGATCGATAACGTGGCCGAAGGTCGCGATTTCATCGACATCGACGGTCAGAGTCGCCATGTGCTGAGCTACCTCGGTGATTTCCTGTTCAGCCCCCAGCGTGCCCGTACGCCGGTCAAGGCGCTGTCGGGGGGCGAGCGCGCCCGTCTGTTGCTGGCCAAGTTGTTCAGCAAGCCGGCGAACCTGCTGGTGCTCGACGAACCGACCAACGACCTGGACGTGGAAACCCTGGAGTTGCTGGAGGAGGTGTTGCTGACCTTCAACGGTACTGTGCTGATGGTCAGTCACGACCGGGCATTCCTCGACAACGTGGTCACCAGCACGCTGGTGTTCGAAGGCGAAGGCCTGGTGCGTGAATACGTCGGTGGTTATCAGGACTGGCTGCGCCAGGGCGGCTCACCGCGTCTGCTGGGAGTAACCGAGAGCAAGTCCGGCAAGGCCGACCTGAATTCGGCCGTGGTCAAGGCCGAGCCGGCCCCGGTAGCTGCCGCAGCGGCCCCGGCACCGGCCAAGAAGAAACTCAGCTACAAGCTGCAGCGTGAGCTGGAGGCGCTGCCGGGTGATATCGACGCGAAGGAACAGCAGATCGCCGCGGTGCAAGCGCAGATGGCTGAGGCCGGCTTCTACCAGCGACCTGCTGCCGAAACCGCCAAGGTCATCGCGCAGCTGGAGCAGTTGCAGGCCGAGCTGGACGCACTGCTCGAGCGCTGGGCTGAACTGGACGCTTGATTCATTGAGGTAAGAAATCCTGGCGCTCAGCGATGAGCGCCGGGATTTTTATTTGAAACGCTATTCCCCTGTAGGGGTGAGCCTGTGGGAGCAAAGCCTGCTCGCGATGAACGATAACGCGGTCATTCGACAGACCGAGATGCCTTCATCGCGAGCAAGCTTTGCTCCCACAGGTTCAGGGGTCATGTGCGCTTGATCAGGTGCACCGCCAGCACGTCGCAGGGCGCGCCATGCAGCACGTCGTTGGCGGTCGAGCCCAACAACAGCGCCAGGCCGTGGCGACCATGGCTGCCGACCACAATCAGGTCGCAACCCTGTTCCTTGGCCAGGTGATGGATCTCCTGGCGCGGCTGGCCGTAGGTCAGGTGGCTGAATTCCTTTTTCAGGGCAGGGTATTTCACGATCAGTCGGTCAAGGCGTTCCTTGGCTTGGTCGAATTGCTGCTGCTGCAACTGGGAAAGGTCCATGGGGACGTCGCCACCGAAGGCCATGGCCATCGGTTCGACGATATGCACCAGCGAAAGCTTGGTGTCCCGGCCTTCACAAAGGGCGAGGGCGCGCTTGACGACCGGATCGCATTCTTCAGTGAGGTCGACGGCGACCAGAATGTGTTCGTAGTACATGGGAAGCACTCCAGAGAATTGCAATACGGTAAGTATGGCTGGTTTCAAGCGCATTGACGGCGACATGGCTCAATGGGCTCATCAGAATTCGGGAGTACGAATATGACGGTCTGGATAGTGGTGTCAATCCTGTTGGTGGTGTTAAGCCCCTTGGCATGGTTGCGTCCGTCCCGTGTTCAGAGCGGTCGCATGGCCCTGCGCATGGAGGCACGACGCCTGGGCCTGGCCATGCAGCTGGCGCCGCAGGAGTGGCCGCACTGGCTCGGCCAGCAGCCGCCAAACCCTTGCGCGCAGTACCACCGGCCCCGGCGCGGCAAGGAACCGGCGGCCTGGAGCTATTGGCAGACCGCGCCGGGCGTGTGGGTCAACCAATGGCGGGAAGTCTGCCAGGATGAGGCGCTGCTCAATCATTTCGAAAAATTGCCGGCCAACGTCTATAAGGTCGAAGCCGACCGGCAAATGATCGCCTTGTACTGGGGCGAGAAGGGCGAAGCCACTGTTTTGCAGGACATTGCCAGCACGCTCAAGGCGCTGGCCTGAGCGAATTTAGCTGCGTAGGAGCTGTCGAGCGGAGCGAGGCTGCGATCTTTACCCGGGCCATTGAGTCTCACGCGAAAGATCGCAGCCTTCGGCAGCTCCTACAGGCATAAAAAAGCCCGACAGTCTCATCGGGCGGGTTGGCCAGGCAGGCCGGTAATCAAACGCGTACCAGGGCGTGCGTTCGTAACGCCCTTCACTCCCAAATGTTCAATCGCGCTCCCGACAGCGTAGTCGGCTGGATCCGGTATGTCTGGAATTAGGGCGATTTTTCTAATTATTGATCCTATGAATAGCTGCTCATGCGGCGCCGTGTTGCGGATCCGTATGGTACGGAAATGACCGTGAAGTCGCGTTCACGCCTGTGTTTAGGGCGATTGACAATTGTCGGAAATTCCGTGAAGGTGACGTACCCAAATCAAACGGGCGTATGAATTGAGCGTTTGTATTTTCAGAATGCTCCTACAGACCCCGACTATCGCGTTGACGGGTGTGCCTGGCGGATTGGCGTAGCATCGACGGTAAACGTCAATGCCCAACCAGTGGTCAGCGTTCAACGTGTACTGTTCAGCTTCCATATCGTGGAGATCAGTTGATGATTTACGAAGGTAAAGCCATCACGGTTAAGGCTCTTGAAAGTGACATCGTCGAATTGAAATTCGACCTCAAGGGTGAGTCCGTCAACAAGTTCAACCGTCTAACCCTGAATGAATTGCGTCAGGCCGTGGACACTATCAAGGCAGATGCTTCGATCAAGGGTGTGATCGTCAGCAGCGGCAAGGACGTGTTCATCGTCGGTGCCGACATCACCGAATTCGTCGACAACTTCAAGCTGCCCGATGCCGAACTGATCGCTGGCAACCTCGAAGCCAACCGTATTTTCAGCGACTTCGAAGACCTCAACGTACCGACCGTCGTGGCCATCAACGGCATCGCCCTGGGTGGCGGCCTGGAGATGTGCCTGGCGGCGGATTACCGCGTCATGTCCACCACGGCCAAGATCGGCCTGCCGGAAGTCAAGCTGGGCATCTACCCAGGCTTCGGCGGAACCGTGCGCCTGCCGCGCCTGATCGGTGCCGACAACGCCATCGAGTGGATTGCCGCCGGCAAGGAAAACCGTGCTGAAGATGCGCTGAAAGTGGGTGCAGTGGATGCCGTGGTCGAACCTGGCAAGCTCCAGGAAGCGGCCCTTGAAACCCTCAAGCGCGCCATCAGCGGTGAGTTCGACTACAAGGCCAAGCGTCAGCCGAAGCTGGAAAAACTCAAACTCAACGCCATCGAACAAATGATGGCCTTCGAAACCGCCAAGGGTTTCGTGGCCGGCCAGGCAGGCCCGAACTACCCGGCGCCGGTCGAAGCGATCAAGACCATCCAGAAAGCCGCGAATTTCGGTCGCGACAAGGCCCTGGAAGTCGAGGCTGCTGGCTTCGTCAAGCTGGCCAAGACCTCGGCTGCGCAAAGCCTGATCGGTCTGTTCCTCAATGACCAGGAACTGAAGAAAAAGGCCAAGGCCTACGACGAAATCGCCAGTGACGTGAAGCAGGCTGCGGTACTCGGTGCTGGCATCATGGGGGGTGGTATCGCCTACCAGTCGGCGTCCAAAGGTACGCCGATCCTGATGAAGGACATCAACGAACACGGGATCGAGCAGGGCCTGGCCGAAGCCGCCAAGCTGCTGGTCGGCCGTGTCGACAAAGGTCGCATGAGCGCTGCGAAGATGGCCGAAGTGCTCAACGGCATTCGTCCGACCCTGTCCTACGGCGATTTCGGCCATGTCGACCTGGTGGTCGAAGCCGTTGTCGAGAACCCGAAGGTCAAGCAGGCGGTACTGGCTGAAGTCGAAGACCAGGTCAAAGAGGACACCATCCTGGCCTCGAACACCTCGACCATCTCCATTTCGCTGCTGGCCAAGGCCCTCAAGCGTCCGGAGAACTTCGTCGGCATGCACTTCTTCAACCCGGTGCACATGATGCCGCTGGTGGAAGTGATCCGTGGCGAGAAGTCCAGCGAACATGCCGTTGCCACCACCGTGGCCTACGCCAAGAAAATGGGCAAGAACCCGATCGTCGTCAACGACTGCCCGGGCTTTTTGGTCAACCGCGTGCTGTTCCCGTACTTCGGCGGTTTCGCCAAGCTGGTCAGCGCCGGTGTGGACTTCGTGCGCATCGACAAGATCATGGAAAAATTCGGCTGGCCGATGGGCCCGGCGTACCTGATGGACGTCGTCGGCATCGACACCGGCCACCACGGTCGCGACGTCATGGCCGAAGGCTTTCCGGACCGCATGAAGGACGATCGCCGTTCGGCTGTCGATGTGCTCTACGAAGCCAAGCGCCTGGGCCAGAAGAACGGCAAGGGCTTCTATGCCTACGAGACAGACAAGCGCGGCAAGCAGAAGAAAGTCGCCGATTCGTCGGTGCTGGAAGTGCTCAAGCCGATCGTCTACGAGCAGCGCGAAGTCACCGACGAGGACATCATCAACTGGATGATGATCCCGCTGTGCCTCGAAACCGTGCGTTGCCTGGAAGACGGCATTGTCGAAACCGCCGCCGAAGCCGACATGGGTCTGGTCTACGGTATCGGTTTCCCTCCATTCCGTGGCGGTGCGCTGCGCTACATCGATTCGATCGGTGTGGCTGAGTTCGTTGCCCTGGCTGACCAGTACGCTGATCTGGGCGCGCTGTACCACCCGACCGCGAAGCTGCGTGAAATGGCCAAGAACGGCCAGAGCTTCTTCGGTTAAGCGCCCAACGACTAGAGCGAGAGAACATTTATGAGCTTGAATCCTAGAGACGTCGTGATTGTCGACTTCGGTCGTACGCCGATGGGCCGCTCCAAGGGCGGCATGCACCGCAACACCCGCGCCGAAGACATGTCGGCGCACCTGATCAGCAAGCTGCTGGAGCGTAACGTCAAGGTCGACCCCAACGAAGTCGAAGACGTGATCTGGGGCTGTGTGAACCAGACCCTGGAGCAGGGTTGGAACATCGCCCGCATGGCCTCGCTGATGACCCAGATCCCTCACACGGCGGCGGGCCAGACCGTCAGCCGCCTGTGCGGTTCGTCCATGAGCGCGCTGCACACCGCCGCCCAGGCGATCATGACCGGCAACGGTGACGTATTCGTCGTCGGTGGTGTCGAGCACATGGGCCACGTGAGCATGATGCATGGCGTCGATCCGAACCCGCACATGTCGCTGTACGCGGCAAAAGCCTCGGGCATGATGGGCCTGACTGCGGAAATGCTTGGCAAAATGCACGGCATCACCCGCGAACAGCAGGACGCCTTTGGCGTGCGCTCCCACCAGCTCGCCCACAAGGCGACCGTGGAAGGCAAGTTCAAGGATGAGATCATCCCGATGCAGGGCTACGACGAGAACGGCTTCCTGAAGCTGTTCGACTACGACGAAACCATTCGTCCGGAAACTACCCTGGAAAGCCTGGCGGCCCTCAAGCCGGCATTCAATCCGAAGGGCGGCACCGTGACAGCCGGTACCTCGTCGCAGATCACCGACGGTGCCTCGTGCATGATCGTGATGTCGGCCCAGCGTGCCCAGGACCTGGGTATCCAGCCGATGGCGGTGATTCGTTCGATGGCTGTGGCGGGTGTGGACCCGGCGATCATGGGCTATGGTCCAGTACCGGCCACGCAGAAAGCCTTGAAGCGTGCAGGCCTGGGTATTGCCGATATCGACTTCTTCGAACTCAACGAAGCTTTCGCCGCACAGGCCCTGCCAGTGCTGAAAGATTTGAAAGTGCTCGACAAGATGAACGAGAAGGTTAACCTGCACGGCGGCGCGATCGCCTTGGGTCACCCATTCGGTTGCTCCGGTGCGCGTATTTCCGGCACGCTGCTCAACGTCATGAAGCAGAATGGCGGCACCTTCGGTGTGTCCACCATGTGCATTGGCCTCGGCCAGGGCATCGCCACTGTCTTCGAACGCGTCTAAGCGTCGCGTTGATGGAAGCCGGGGCCAAGTGCCCCGGTTTTTGTTTTTTCGGGTTTAGTAAAAAAAAGATTTTGTTTTTATTTTGAAAAAATTTGAGTGAGTGCCAAGCATGCCGATACAACCTGGGCTCTACCAACATTACAAAGGTCCGCAGTACCGCGTATTCAGTGTCGCGCGGCATTCCGAGACCGAGGAAGAAGTGGTCTTCTATCAAGCCCTGTATGGCGATTACGGCTTTTGGGTGCGTCCCTTGAGCATGTTCGAGGAGTCCGTTGAGGTTGACGGCGAACAGGTGCCACGCTTTGCTTTGGTGCAGGCCGAGGAGAGCATTTTTTCCAAGCCTTGAGGCCGGTATGTGGGCAACCCTGCGCTTGACCTCACCTTGCAGCCACTATATATAGCGGTGCCGCGTCAGGCGCCAACCGCCTTTCACTTTTTAGAATTCAGGAATTTTCTGATCCATGGGCAAATCGCTGGTCATTGTGGAATCCCCGGCTAAGGCCAAGACCATCAACAAGTATCTGGGCAACCAATACGTGGTGAAGTCGAGTATCGGCCATATCCGAGACCTGCCCACCAGCGGTTCGGCTAGCGCCAGCAAGGAGCCAGCCGCCAAGCGCGGCAAGGCTGCTGCCGGTGAAGGCCCGGCGCTGTCGCCGAAAGAAAAGGCGCGCAAGCAGCTGGTCTCACGCATGGGGGTCGATCCGGAGCACGGCTGGAAAGCCAAGTACGAGATCCTCCCGGGCAAGGAAAAGGTCATCGAGGAGCTGCGCCGGCTCGCCAAGGATGCCGACACCATCTATCTCGCGACGGACTTGGACCGCGAAGGGGAAGCCATTGCCTGGCACCTGCGCGAAGCCATTGGTGGGGATGACAGCCGCTACAAGCGCGTGGTGTTCAACGAAATTACCAAGAAGGCCATCCAGGAAGCCTTCTCCCAGCCGGGCGAGCTGGATATCGATCGGGTCAACGCCCAGCAGGCGCGTCGCTTCCTCGACCGCGTGGTGGGCTACATGGTCTCGCCACTGCTGTGGGCCAAGATCGCCCGCGGCCTGTCGGCCGGCCGCGTGCAGTCGGTCGCGGTGAAGCTGGTGGTGGAACGCGAGCGGGAAATCCGTGCGTTCATCCCTGAAGAGTATTGGGAAGTCCACGCCGACCTCGGCACTGCCAAGGGCGCGACTGTGCGCTTCGACGTGGCCCGCGAGAAGGGTGAAGCCTTCAAGCCGCTCAACGAAGCCCAGGCCATGGCGGCGCTGGAGAAGCTCAAGGCTTCCAGCTACAGCATCGTCAAGCGCGAAGACAAGCCGACCAGCAGCAAACCGTCGGCGCCGTTCATCACCTCCACGCTGCAACAGGCCGCGAGCAATCGCCTGGGCTTCGGCGTGAAGAAAACCATGATGATGGCCCAGCGCCTGTACGAAGCCGGCTACATCACTTATATGCGTACCGACTCGACCAACCTTTCGGCCGATGCCGTGGCGATGGCGCGCACTTATATAGAAAGTGAGTTCGGCAAGAAGTACCTGCCGGACACGCCGAACGTCTACAGCAGCAAGGAAGGCGCGCAGGAGGCGCACGAAGCGATTCGTCCGTCCGATGCCAATACCGAGCCAAGCAAGCTGTCGGGCATGGAACGCGATGCCGAGCGTCTCTACGAGCTGATCTGGCGCCAGTTCCTGGCCTGCCAGATGCTGCCGGCACAATACCTGTCGACTACGGTCAGCGTCGGTGCCGGCGACTTCGAGCTGCGCGCCAAGGGCCGTATCCTGAAGTTCGACGGCTACACCCGCGTCATGCCGCAAATCACCAAGCCTGGGGATGACGACGTCCTGCCGGACATGGCCCAGGGCGACGTGATGAAGCTGATCAAGCTTGATCCGACACAGCATTTCACCAAGCCACCGGCTCGTTACTCCGAAGCCAGCCTGGTCAAGGAAATGGAAAAGCGCGGCATCGGTCGTCCTTCGACCTACGCAGCGATCATCTCCACCATCCAGGACCGCGGCTATGTGGCGCTGCACAACCGTCGCTTCTATTCGGAAAAGATGGGTGACATCGTTACCGAGCGTTTGTCCGAAAGCTTCTCGAACCTGATGGACTACGGCTTCACCGCCGGTATGGAAGAGAACCTCGACGATGTGGCCCAGGGCGAGCGCGACTGGAAAAACGTTCTCGACGAGTTCTACGGCGACTTCAAGAAAAAGCTCGAAGTGGCCGAAAGCCCTGACAGCGGCATGCGCGCCAACCAGCCAGTCATGACCGACATCCCATGCCTGACCTGCGGGCGTCCGATGCAAATCCGTACCGCCTCGACCGGCGTGTTCCTCGGGTGCTCGGGCTATAGCTTGCCACCCAAGGAGCGCTGCAAGGCGACCGTCAACCTGGTGCCGGGCGACGAAATCGCCGCGGACGACGAGGGCGAATCGGAATCCCTGGTGCTGCGCGGCAAGCATCGTTGCCCGATCTGCAGCACGGCGATGGATGCCTACCTGCTGGATGAAAAGCGCAAGCTGCACATCTGCGGTAACAACCCGGACTGTGCCGGCTACGAGATCGAAGAGGGCACTTATCGCATCAAGGGCTACGAAGGCCCGAGCCTGGAGTGCGACAAGTGTGGCAGCGAGATGCAGCTCAAGACCGGTCGTTTCGGCAAGTTCTTCGGTTGCACCAACCCGACCTGCAAGAACACCCGCAAGCTGCTCAAGAGCGGTGACGCGGCGCCGCCGAAGATGGACCCGGTGAAGATGCCTGAGCTCAAGTGCGAGAAGGTCAACGACACCTACATCCTGCGCGACGGCGCCTCCGGCCTGTTCCTGGCAGCCAGCCAGTTCCCGAAAAACCGTGAGACCCGTGCGCCGTTGGTGATGGAAATCGTGCCGCACAAGGACGAAATCGATCCGAAGTACCATTTCCTTTGCGAGGCGCCGCAGAAAGACCCGGATGGACGTCCGGCGGTCATTCGCTACAGCCGCAAGACCAAGGAGCAGTACGTGCAGACCGAAGTTGACGGCAAGCCGACCGGCTGGAAAGCCTACTACGACGGCGGTAAGTGGACGGTTGAAGACAAGCGCTGATTGATGGCGCCTGTTTGACGATCCGGGGCTAACGAGGCTCCTCAGCCTGATAGCCTCGAATGTACAAAAAGGCCGCATGACAACCCACAGGTTTTCATGCGGCCTTTTTGTTTTTGGCTTGCAGTGGCCTCGGTTGATCCATGACACTGTCACACTTGCGTGAAGCTTTCATTTCGTTGGGGAGATGCCGCCATGGCCCACGAACTCTATACCCGCACCAATCAGAAAATCTATTTCGCCGGTCTGTCGCTTGAAGCACTTACCAGGGCCGAGGATGGACGTGCGATGAATTCCCCGGCGTTGCTCCAGGCAGGACGCGAATCCGCGCTGTTTCACCTGTACGGTGCATTGTTGGGGTTGTGCCATGAAATCGCCGGTTTCTATCGCCTGCCACAAGCGAATGCGCCGCGGGCCGAGCTGTTGTTGACCCGTGAAGTGCTGGAAACCATCGCTATCCCGGAATTGGCCGAAATGGTCGAATTGGCGCACAACCCGGAAACCTGGCTGGCGAAGCTATTGGCGGCCCATGCGGCGCTGTTCGAGCCGCCGCGGGCCCCGCGCAAGCCCAAGGGGGACGTGACCCAGCCGTTGATCGTGGCGGTCAATCTGGACGAGCAAGAGCCCGAGCAGGAGTTGAGCCGGGAGGAGCTGGAGAGCTGGCGCCAGAACCTCAAGAGCCTGGCGATACGCTTTCGTGAAGGGTTGAACGAGTGCTGAGTTTTCCCTCGGCCCGTTACATTCGTTGATAACGCTTGGTCAAGATCCCGAGCGGAGCCTGGCCGATGACTATATAATCCTCGCCTTTCGTGGAGAACAGACTTTTATGCCTACGTCCTTTCTAGAAATTGTCGAACTTCCTGATGGCCGCATCGAGCTGCGCAGGGCTGAGGACGAGGGTTCTCTGGTTACCCTGAACTTCTCCGAAGATGCCAAGGTATTCCTGCAGGGCCAGCACGTCGAAGTCGCCAAGGCGATGCTGAGCGTGGGCGTCCAGATGGCAGGTCGCCTCGTTGAAGGCGAATTCAACAAGGAAGAGGGGCCGCGGGTCCTTCATTGATCCCGCCTGTCGGCTTTTTTGGATAGTGTGACTGGTCGGCTTCTCTGTCTTGGAGAAGCCCCGCGTTTGTCTTAGCCCAATCGAATATTCAGGCTTTGTGCGTCCCCGGTACGGGCGGCGCTGATCAACTGTTGCCGTGCGGTCGCGGTTAGCGGGTTGAGCCAGCTGACCACGGTGTGGCTGCGGCCCAGGCGCAAGGCCTCGCAGGTCAACTGTTGGGCGCTTTGGGCGCCCCGTGGTTGCAACAACAGGATGCGTTCGCGGTTCAGGCCGGCATCCCGCAGCCAGGCCTGGGTGACGCTGGCCGGTGGTGCGATCAGCGTCAGCCAGCGAGCATCCTGGTCCTGGCTGAGTTCTCGCAGAATCGGCGCCAGCAGGTTCAGGCAGTTTCCGGCCGCACCACGTAACGACAGTTCGCTGAAAGCCTCGGGCTCGACGCCCCAGGGCGACTCGATGACCTCTTTCAGGACTGGAGCCAGCGGTTGGGCCATGAATGCCTCGAACAGCGGAAGTTGTGTGTGTTGTGGTGTGTGAGGGAACTGCATAAAGCCTCCTTTAGCGGCGAATGACGCCGACACTCAAGCCTTCGATGACCAGGTCCTGATCTTTCAGGTTCACTTCGATGGGCGCGAACTCCGGGTTTTCGGCGATGAGCCAGACCTTGCTGCCGTCGCGCTTGAAGCGCTTGACGGTCACCTCGTCGCCGATTCGCGCCACCACGATCTGGCCATTGCGGGCTTCGCGGGTGGTGTGCACGGCCAGGAGGTCACCGTCGAAGATGCCGATGTCCTTCATGCTCATGCCGTGTACACGAAGCAGGTAATCGGCCCGAGGATGGAAGAACGAAGGGTTGATGTTGCAGGATTCCTCGACATGCTGCTGGGCCAGGATCGGTGCGCCTGCCGCTACCCGGCCGATGATCGGCAGGGTGGTTTCGTCGGCCTTGGCTTCGAAGCCGGGAATACGAATGCCACGGGATGCGCCCGGAGTCATTTCGATCGCGCCCTTGCGCGCCAGCGCCTTGAGGTGTTCTTCAGCCGCGTTGGGCGACTTGAAACCCAGTTCCTGGGCGATTTCCGCACGGGTCGGCGGGTAGCCGTTGTCTTCGAGGCAGCGTTTGATGAAGGCCAGAATCTCTGCTTGGCGTGGCGTCAGCTTTAGCATATTGATCGCTCTGTCTTTTTATACAGTGACTGGGATTATATACAGTGGACGCCGCTTGGCAATCCTCCTTTTTTCATCGGCCGCTGGACGGTCGGTCGGGCTGTTGGATACGACATGGCTACCACCCGTGAAAAGGTGTGGTTAAATACGTGACCGGGCGTTCGCAAAACGCCCCGGCAGGCTTGACAACCCCTAGGCTGAAACGTATGTTTCAAACAAGTGTTTGTCAGGCGGAGTAACCATGGCCCAGTCGGAAACCGTTGAACGCATTCTCGATGCTGCCGAGCAGTTGTTCGCGGAAAAAGGTTTCGCTGAAACCTCGTTGCGTCTGATCACCAGCAAGGCCGGGGTGAACCTGGCGGCGGTGAACTATCACTTCGGCTCGAAAAAGGCCCTGATCCAGGCGGTATTCTCGCGGTTCCTCGGGCCTTTCTGCCTCAGCCTCGATCGCGAGCTGGAACGGCGCCAGGCCAAGCCTGACGTCAAGCCGACCCTGGAAGAGCTGCTGGAAATCCTGGTCGAGCAAGCCCTTGTCGTGCAACCGCGCAGCGGCAACGACCTGTCCATTTTCATGCGCCTGTTGGGCCTTGCCTTCAGCCAGAGCCAGGGCCACCTGCGACGTTATCTGGAAGACATGTACGGCAAGGTTTTCCGTCGCTACATGCTGCTGGTCAATGAGGCCGCACCGCGTATTCCACCCATCGAGCTGTTCTGGCGGGTGCACTTCATGCTCGGCGCCGCGGCGTTCAGCATGTCCGGTATCAAGGCGCTGCGCGCCATTGCTGAAACCGATTTTGGCGTGAACACGTCCATCGAGCAGGTGATGCGCCTGATGGTGCCGTTCCTGGCAGCGGGCATGCGTGCCGAAAGTGGCGTCACCGATGAAGCCATGGCTGCCGCGCAACTGCGTCCGCGCAGTAAATCAACGCCGGCGCTGGCCAAGGCGTAAGTGCACGGGTGGGCGCGGCGGCCTACATCCGCTAAGCTAGCCGCCCATGCCGACTCTCGTTTCGAACCCGTTCCATTTTTCATTGCATGACCGCAACCTGCCGGGCCTTGGGCCCAGCGGTGTGGTCGTGCCTGTGTTACCGCACGGGTTCATCATTATCAAGGAAATGCTATGACTGCTGGCCTGCAAGGCTCGTTGATGGTGGACGTCGCCGGTACCTGGCTGACGGCCGAAGATCGCCACCTGTTGCGCCAGCCTGAAGTAGGCGGCCTGATCATCTTTGCCCGCAATATCGAGCATCCACGTCAGGTGCGCGAGTTGAGCGCATCGATCCGCGCCATCCGCCCCGACCTTTTATTGGCGGTGGATCAGGAAGGTGGTCGTGTTCAGCGGCTGCGCCAGGGTTTTGTGCGGCTGCCGGCGATGCGGGCGATAGCCGATAACCCGAATGCCGAATACCTGGCCGAGCAGTGTGGCTGGATCATGGCTACCGAAGTGCTGGCGGTCGGCCTCGACTTGAGTTTTGCCCCGGTGCTGGACCTCGATTACCAGCGCAGCGCCGTCGTCGGCAGTCGTTCCTTCGAAGGCGATCCCGAGCGCGCTGCGTTATTGGCCGGTGCCTTCATCCGCGGCATGAGCGCCGCCGGGATGGCCGCCACTGGCAAGCATTTCCCGGGGCATGGCTGGGCCGAGGCCGATTCCCACGTGGCGATTCCGAACGATGAGCGCAGCCTCGAGCAGATTCGCGCCAATGACCTGGTGCCGTTCGCCAGGCTGAGCAAGCAACTGGCCGCCGTCATGCCGGCCCATGTCATCTACCCGCAGGTCGACGCCAATCCAGCCGGGTTTTCCCGCCGCTGGCTGCAGGACATCCTGCGCGGCGAGTTGCAATTTGAGGGTGTGATCTTCAGTGATGACCTGTCGATGGCCGGTGCTCATGTGGTCGGTGATGCCGCCAGTCGTATCGAAGCGGCGTTGACGGCGGGTTGCGACATGGGCCTGGTGTGCAATGATCGCGCGGCTGCAGAGTTGGCCTTGAGCGCTGCCCAGCGCCTGAAGGTCAAGCCTTCGGCACGGATCGCCCGCATGCGTGGCCGGGCCTTTGCCTCCACCGAGTATCGCCAGGACCCTCGCTGGTTGGCGGCGCTTGGCGCGCTGAGGGCTGCCCAGCTGGTTGATTAGCATCTTTTGAAGGTCGCTATCTCGAAGCAAGGTGGGAGCAACATCGGCGCGATCTGACCCTCCGCCATCGCAAGCAAGCTCGGCTCCCACAAGGATTGGGGGGTTAGCGCTTTTCCAGCTTGTCCGGCAGCGGCGCGAACAACGCCTCAATATCATCGCTCTGCAATTTCCAGTCTCCGGCTACGCGTCCGTCCAGCACCCCGGCCGCGAGGTCGGATTTTTCCTTTTGCAGCAGCTGGATTTTCTCTTCCACCGTGCCTCGGGCAATCAGCTTGTAGACGAACACCGGCTTTTCCTGGCCGATGCGGTAGGCCCGGTCGGTCGCCTGGTTTTCGGTGGCCGGGTTCCACCACGGGTCGTAGTGAATCACCGTGTCGGCCTCGGTCAGGTTCAGGCCTACACCACCGGCCTTCAGGCTGATCAGGAAGATCTGACGCTTGCCGCTCTGGAATTCCTTGACGGGCGTGCGACGGTCCCGGGTCTGGCCGGTCAGGAGGGCATAATCGACGCCGCGTTTCTTCAGTTCATCTTCAATCAGCGCCAACATGGACGTGAATTGGGAAAACAACAGCACCCGGCGACCTTCTTCAAACAGCTCTTCGAGCATTTCCATCAGGCTGTCGAGCTTGCCCGAGGTGCTGCCTCGAGCGGGCAGGGTGGCGTCGCTGATCAGGCGCAGGTCGCAACACACCTGGCGCAGCTTGAGCAGTGCTTCGAGAATAATGATCTGGCTGCGGGCCACGCCTTTGCGGGTGATCTCGTCGCGGACCTTCTTGTCCATCGCCAGGCGCATGGTTTCGTAGACGTCCCGCTGGGCGTCGCTGAGTTCGACCCAATGGATGATCTCGGTCTTGGGTGGCAACTCCGTCGCCACTTGCTCCTTGGTCCTGCGCAGCAGGAAAGGTTTTATCCGACCGTTGAGGTGCTGCAGTCGTACATCGCTGCCACGCTTTTCGATCGGTACACGGTAATCGCGATTGAAACTCTTGACGTCCCCGAGCCAGCCCGGCAACAGGAAGTGAAACAACGACCACAGTTCCCCCAGGTGATTTTCCAGGGGCGTGCCGGACAGGCACAGCCGCTGGCGGGCGTTGAGCTCGCGGGCGGCCTGGGCGGCTTTGCTGGTGGGGTTCTTGATGTACTGGGCTTCATCGAGAATCAGCACGTGCAATGGCTGCGCGGCCAGGCGTTCGACATCCTTGGGCAGCAGGGCATAGGTGGTGAGGACCAGGTCGTAATCGGCCAGTCGTTCGAAATGCTTTTTGCGCCCGGCGCCATACAGGGCCAGCACCTTGAGTTGCGGCGTGAAGTGAGCCGCCTCGTCGAGCCAGTTGGGGATCAGGCTGGTGGGCATTACCACCATGCACGGTCGGTCCAGGCGTCCGGCGTTTTTTTCGCTGAGAATATGCGCCAGGGTCTGTAGGGTTTTGCCCAGGCCCATGTCGTCCGCGAGAATGCCGCCGACTTCCAGCTGCCTGAGCGATTGCATCCAGCTCAAGCCTTCGAGTTGATAGGGCCGCAGCGTCGCGTTCAGGCCTTCTGGCGCGGTGGCGGTGTAATCCTTGATGTCCCTCAGGCGTTGGGCCAGGCCGCGAATGTGTTCGCCACCTTCCCAGGTCAACGGCATGTCCTGCAGCGGGTTCAGGCGCAGGGCGTCCGCGCTGTTGAGGCGCAGTTTGGTGGTGCCGGGTTCTTGCAGGTAAAATTCGCCCAGGGTCGCCAGCACCGGTTTCAGCCGGCCATAGGGCAGGGCCACCTGCTGCGGGCCGAACTCCGAGTTCGGGCGGTTGGGCAGGTTGACCAGAATGAGTTCGTCGTCCCGACGCCTGGCCAGGCGTTCCGGGTTGAACAGTTCGATGTGCGAGCGCATCAGGTTCAGCAGGATCGGCAGCAGGCTCAGGCGCTCACCGTTGACGATGATTCCCAGTTCCAGGTCGAACCAGTCTCGCTCCGGCGTTTCCTCTACCGTGGCGTACCACTCGTCCACTGCCGTCAGGTCGAAGCCGAAGTCTTCGTCGATCTGCAGTTCCCAGCCTTGGGTGCGCAGTTTCGGCAGGTCGTTGAGGGTGAAGGTCAGCCAGGCACTATCGTTGACCATCTCGTACAGTTCGCCGGCGCTTTCCGGCAGGGCCTTGCTTTGTCGGGTCGCGACCTTGAAGCCGAGGATTCGCAGCTGTTCGCGGTAGGACTGTTCCACATCGGTTTGGCGTTTTATCCGCAGCGTCTGGGTTTCCTGGCGAATCAGCACGTCGGTGTTGCGCTGGCCGCTGACGTATTCGTCCAGGTAACCGAAGGACAGCGCGGCGCGGTGTTGGATGTAGCGCTGCATCTTGCCGTTGCGCGGCTCGAAGGCGCTGAACTCGACACTGGCCAGCCATAGGCGCGGCACCGGTTGCACGTTGTCCACCAGCACTTGTGGTGGGGCCTTGGGGCTGCGGTTGTCCAGCACGGCCTGGAGTTTCTCCAGCAGGTGCGCGTCTTTTTCGGCGGCCGGGTAGGCCAGGGTTTCCTGGACTTGCAGCAACACGGCCGCGCAGTGCTTGCAGTTGATGCGCACCGGGCAGGAGCACGCGGCTTCGAGCAGGATCAGCGTGCCCTTGGCTGACTCCTTCAGGCGAATGGTCTGACGGTAGACGTTACCGCCAGAGCCTTCGCAACTGGCGGTGATGGTGCTGTCGCCGGCCTCGACGATCCTGACGCGGTTTTCCAGCGCATAACGGCGCCCGCGCTCCAGGCTCTGTTCCTTGAATCGATTGACCCAGGAAGGTGCCAGGGGTTTGCTCAGGGGCGAGGGCATAGGCGCGCCAATCAGTCCGGAATGACTTCAGGTGCCTGCCGTGGCGCGGGCGCGGTCAACGAGGTGATCTTGATCAGCAGGCCAAGATGACCGTTGTCGAGGAAGTTCAGTTGGCCATTTTTGGTATGGCTCTGCTGCTTGAGGCGCTCACTGGAGGTGACCAGGCCATTGGCGTTGATCTGGTTGATCCAGAAATCGGCATCCACGTCGGTGAAACGGCCCAGCTTCAGTTCCAGGGTGCCTTCGATGGGGAACTGCCCGAACTGTTCGGCGCCGTCGCTGATGGCGATTTTGCGCCCCTGCTCGCCGAGGGTCTGCTGCCAGGCCTTGTGCATCAATACCGTGTATTGGCCGCTGGCGTTGAGTTTCTCGACGATGTTGCCCATGGCCGGTGTGCGCTGGCTGTCCGCGCCCAGGCGTTGCGCGCCGGCGTCCCAGTCTTCCGGTGCGGCGCGGCTGGCAATCGCCGGCTCGGCGTTCTGGCGCACCAGGATCATTTCAACCTGATACAGGTCGTCGGCAAATGCCAGGGGAGCGACCAGGGTCATCAACAAGGTCAGTGAGCGAAACAGGCGCATTTGGCGTCCTTCAAGCAGTGGTCGGAGTGAGGCGCTCGAACAGCGCCTCTACGGTATTGAAGCGCTCTTCCGCGCGTTCCATGGGCACCATGAATTTGAACATCGTGGCCCCTTCGAACTTGTAGCGTTTGGGCTGGCCCTGGATCAACTTGATCAGCACCAGGGGATCGACCGGGGTCTGGGCCTCGAACTCGATCCGGCCGCCGTTGGGGCCGCCGTCGACTTTCTTGATGCCCAGTTGTTCGGCCTTGAGCTTGAGCAGCGTCGTGCGCACCAGGTTCTTGGTCGGTTCCGGCAGCAGGCCGAAGCGGTCGATCATCTCCACTTGCAGGTCCTTGAGGCCTTCCTCGTCGCTGGCCGAGGCGATGCGTTTGTAGAGGATCAGCCGTGCGTGGACGTCCGGCAGGTAGTCTTCCGGGATCAGTGCCGGCACCCGCAGGTTGATTTCCGGCCCGCCGCCCAGGGGTTGATCGAGGTTCGGTTGTTCGCCCTTGCGGATCGACTTGACCGCGCGTTCGAGCATTTCCATGTACAGGGTGAAACCAACGGCCTGGATCTGGCCGCTCTGGCCGTCGCCGAGCAATTCGCCGGCACCGCGGATTTCCAGGTCGTTGGTGGCCAGTACGAAGCCGGCGCCCAGATCCTGGGTATTGGCGATGGCTTCCAGGCGTTTTTCCGCATCCGGGGTGATCTGCTGGCGCGGTGGCGTCAACAGGTAGGCGTAGGCCTGGTGGTGGCTACGACCAACCCGGCCGCGCAACTGGTGCAACTGGGCCAGGCCGAACTTGTCGGCGCGTTCGATGATGATGGTGTTGGCGCTCGGCACGTCGATGCCGGTCTCGATGATGGTCGAGGCGATCAGCACGTTGAAGCGCTTGTGGTAGAAGTCGCTCATCACCTGTTCGAGTTCGCGTTCGCGCATCTGCCCGTGGCCGATGCCGATACGCGCTTCCGGCACCAGCTCGGCCAGGTCGGCGGCGCATTTCTCGATGGTCTTCACGTCATTGTGCAGGTAATAGACCTGGCCGCCACGCAACAGCTCGCGCAGCAAGGCTTCCTTGATCGTACTTTTGTTCTGTTCCATGACGAAGGTGCGCACCGACAGGCGACGGGCCGGCGGCGTGGCGATGATCGACAGGTCGCGCATGCCCGACACTGCCATGTTCAACGTGCGCGGGATCGGTGTGGCGGTCAGGGTCAGGATGTCGACTTCGCTGCGCAGGGCCTTGAGCTGTTCTTTCTGGCGCACGCCAAAGCGGTGCTCTTCGTCGATGATCACCAGCCCCAGGCTCTTGAACTTCACGTCGTCCTGCAGCAGCTTGTGCGTGCCGATGACGATGTCGATCTTGCCCTCGGCCAGGTCGGCCACGGCGGCGTTCACTTCCTTGGTGGATTTGAAACGGCTCATCACTTCCACGGTCACCGGCCAGTCGGCAAAACGGTCGCGGAAACTGTTGTAGTGCTGCTGGGCGAGCAGGGTGGTCGGCACCAGGATCGCTACCTGCTTGCCACCGTGCACGGCAATGAACGCGGCGCGCATCGCCACTTCGGTCTTGCCGAAGCCCACGTCGCCACACACCAGCCGGTCCATCGGCTTGGGTGCGAGCATGTCGGCGCGCACGGCTTCGATGGTGGTCTGCTGGTCGACGGTTTCTTCGAACGGGAAACCGGCGCTGAAGGTTTCGTAGTCGGCTTTCGGATCGGCGAAGGCATAGCCCTCGCGGGCCGCACGACGGGCGTAGATGTCCAGCAGCTCGGCGGCCACGTCGCGCACCTGTTCGGCCGCCTTGCGCTTGGCTTTCTGCCAGGTTTCCGAACCCAGGCGATGCAGCGGGGCCAGGGCGTCGTCGCTGCCGGTGTAGCGGGCGATCAGGTGCAGGTTCGCCACCGGTACATAGAGCTTGGCACCCTCGGCGTATTCGAGGGTCAGGAACTCGGCGGCCTGGTTGTCGATTTCCAGTGTCGCCAGGCCCAGGTAGCGGCCCACGCCGTGGTCGATGTGCACCACGGGCGCGCCTTCGCGCAGTTCGGTGAGGTTCTTGATGACCGCGTCGTTGGCGGCGTCGGCGCGTTTCTCGCGACGACGGCGCTGCATGACGCGCTGGCCGAACAAAGGACTTTCGGCCACCAGTGCCAGGGCCGGGTCATCCAGGACCAGCCCGTCGTTCAGTGGCGCGATGGTAATCGCCAGGCGATCCTTGCCGGCGACGAAGTCCGGCCAGCTGTCCACCGTCTTCGGTCGCAGCTTCAGGCGCTCAAGCAGCTCCAACAGCACTTCGCGACGACCTGCGGATTCAGCGGTGAACAGCACGCGGCCGGGAAATGCATCGAGAAAGCCTGCCAGCGCCGCCAGGGGCTGCGTGGCCTTGGCTTCGATGGCCAGGTCCGGCAACGCCTTGGCCGGGAAACGTTCACGGCCGACGCCGGTTTCCACGTCTTGCTGGCTGGCCACCACTCGTGGCCAGCCCTTGAGGCGGGCAAAGCAGTCTTCCACCGGCAGGAACAGTTCGGCCGGAGGTAATAAAGGACGGGAAGGATCGACGCGACGCTCTTCGTAGCGGTTGCGCACGTCGTTCCAGAAGTTTTCCGCCGCCTGCTCAATGCCCGGCAGGGAAAACACCTGGGTGTCCTGGGGCAGGTAGTCGAACAGGGTGGAGGTTTCTTCGAAAAACAGCGGCAGGTAGTACTCGATGCCGGCGGGGGTGATCCCGCTGCTCAGGTCCTGGAAGATCGGGCAGCGCCGGAAATCCACATCGAAGCGCTCGCGAAAGCGGGCCTTGAAGCGGGTCACGGCGTCTTTCTGCAGCGGGAACTCCTTGGCCGGCAACAGGCGGATCGACTGCACTTTGTCGATGGAGCGCTGGTTTTCCGGGTCGAAGGTGCGCAGGGTTTCGATTTCGTCATCGAACAGGTCGATGCGATACGGCAGTTTGCTGCCCATCGGGAACAGGTCGATCAATGCGCCGCGTACCGCGAACTCGCCGTGTTCGTAAACGGTGTCGACACAGCGATAGCCGCTGGCCTCAAGGCGGGTGCGCATTTGCTCGACATCGAGCTTCTGGCCGATGTCCAGCACCAGGCTGCTGCCAAGCAGGAATTGGGTCGGTGCCAGGCGATGTAGGGCCGTGGTGATCGGCACTACCAAAACGCCATGACTGAGCTCCGGTAGCCGATAAAGGCTGGCGATTCGCTGGGAAATGATGTCCTGGTGCGGCGAAAACAGATCGTAGGGCAGGGTTTCCCAGTCCGGAAAATGCAAGACCGGCAAATCCGGAGCGAAGAAACTCAGCTCCTGTTCCAGCCGCTCGGCGCTTTGGCTGTCGGCGGTCAGCAGCAGGGTGAAGCGCTTTGCAGCGCTGGCAGCCTCGGCGATGGCCAGGCTCAGGGCGGCACCGGGCAGGTTGCCCCAGTGCTGTTTACCTGCCGCGGCAGGGAGAAGCGGAAGACGCAGAACGGGCACGGAAGGTTGAGCTCCAGCGTTGCGACAAAGTCGACAATTGTAGCGGGGGAAGGGGGCTGCTGTCAGTTGCAGACTACCCAGGCCGACAGGAAAACCACGGTGCGACAGGCGCGCATTGCTCCGCCGAGGACTCGGCGGCATAATGTAGCCCCTTTTTTCAGCCCCTACATGTGGAAGGTTACCGTGACTCAGAAGCCCGACCAGTGTCTTGGTGAATGGATTGATCGTGAAGCTCTCGCAGAAGCGATGATCCCTCTCATCGGTCAGCTCTACCGCAATAACAACGTGGTGAGCTCGATCTATGGCCGCAGCCTGATCAACCAGTCTGTCATCGCGATCCTCAAAGCCCACCGCTTTGCTCGCCACCGTTCTTCCGACGACAGCGAACTCTCCGTCCACGAAACATTCCCCCTGCTCAAAGCCATGAGCGAGCTCAAGCTCGGCGCGGCTTCGGTGGACCTGGGCAAACTGGCATTCAAATTCCGCAACGAAGGCAATGGCCGTAGCGCCGAGCAGTTCGTCCGTGAAGAGATGGCTGATGTGGTTGGCCAACAGAACGCTTCGCCTCGCAAAGGCACTGACGTGGTCCTGTACGGCTTCGGTCGTATCGGCCGTCTGCTGGCGCGCATCCTGATCGAAAAAACCGGTGGCGGCGATGGCTTGCGCCTGCGTGCCATCGTGGTGCGCAAGGGCGCCGAGAACGATCTGACCAAGCGCGCCAGCCTGCTGCGTCGTGATTCGGTCCATGGTTCGTTCAACGGCACCATCATCATCGATGAAGAAAACAACACCATTCTCGCCAACGGCAACCTGATCCAGGTGATCTACGCGAAGAACCCGACCGAGGTGGACTACACCCAGTACGGCATCAAAGACGCGCTGCTGGTGGACAACACCGGTGTATGGCGTGATGCCGAGGGCCTGGGCCAGCACCTGGCCTGCCCGGGCATCGACCGCGTCGTGCTGACTGCGCCTGGCAAGGGCAAGCTGAAGAACATCGTTCACGGCATCAACCACGGCGAAATCACCGCTGACGACAAGATCATCTCCGCCGCTTCTTGCACCACCAACGCCATCGTGCCGGTGCTCAAGGCCGTGAACGACAAGTTCGGCATCATCAACGGTCACGTCGAAACCGTTCACTCGTACACCAACGACCAGAACCTGATCGACAACTTCCACAAGGGCGACCGCCGTGGCCGCAGCGCCGCGCTGAACATGGTCATTACCGAGACCGGTGCTGCCACCGCCGCTGCCAAGGCCCTGCCTGAGCTGGCTGGCAAGCTGACCGGCAACGCGATCCGTGTGCCGACGCCAAACGTGTCGATGGCCATCCTCAACCTGAACCTTGAGAAAGCCGCCACTCGCGAAGAGATGAACGAGTACCTGCGCTACATGGCGCTGCATTCCGACCTGCACAAGCAGATCGACTTCGTTAACTCGCAGGAAGTGGTGTCCACCGACTTCGTGGGCTCGCGCCACGCCGGTGTAGTGGATGCTGAAGCAACCATCTGCCAAGACAACCGCGTTGTCCTGTACGTCTGGTACGACAACGAGTTCGGTTACAGCTGCCAGGTGGTTCGCGTGATGGAAGACATGGCCGGTGTAAACCCGCCTGCATTCCCGCGCTAAGCCTTAGCTGCTTATGAAAACGCCCCGACTTGTCGGGGCGTTTTTGTATCTGGAGTTTGTGCTGCCTGGGCTTGCTCCGGGCGGCGATCCGACGAAGGCAATCTATCAGGCGCCGCTCACCATCGAAGCTTGCGCAGTCCGCAGTTCATGACGATTACCCTTGAACAACACCAAGGTAGCAATCAACCCCAATATGGCCGCGCCACTGAGCCAGATCCCCGGCGCGGCCTTGTTATCCAATACATGAATCAGATAGGTACAAGCCGCCGGGGTAAACCCGCCGAACGTCGCTGTCGCCAGGCTGTAGGCCAGGGAGAAACCGGTGGTGCGCACCTCGATCGGCATGATTTCCGTCAAGGCCACGACCATTGCACCGTTGTACGATCCATACAGGAACGACAACCACAGCTCGACGATCAGCAAATGGCTGAAGCTGGGATTCGCCACCAACCAGGACAGCGCTGGATAGGCGGTGAGGATCGCCAGGACAGTCGCACCGAGCAGCAGGGGTTTGCGTCCGATCTTGTCGGAAAACGCCCCCATCACGGGCAGCCAGAAGAAATTCGACAAACCGATGCACACCGTGACCAGCAGCGCATCGAGGTCCGAGAGGTTCAGCTCGGCCTTGCCGAAGGTTGGTGTGTAAGCGGTGATCAGGTAGAACGACACGGTGGTCATCACCACCAGCGCCATACCGGCCAAGACAATGCCGAAGTTCTGACCGATGGAGCGGACAATGTCCGACAGACTGGGACGATGTTTCCTTGCTTGGAACTCGGGTGTTTCCTCCAATGAGCGACGGATCACGAATATCGCCGGCACAATCATGCACCCCACCAGGAACGGTACGCGCCAGCCCCAGTCGCCCATTTCCTGGGGGCTCAGCCAGTGATTGAGGCCCACCCCCAGCAGGCCGGCAAACACCACGGCAGCCTGTTGGCTGGCGGATTGCCAACTGACAAAGAAACCCTTGCGCCCCGGTGTGGAGATTTCCGCCAGGTAAACCGACACGCCGCCCAGTTCCACGCCCGCGGAGAAGCCTTGCAGCAAACGACCGAGCAGCACCAGCAAGGGAGCCGCCACGCCCAGGACGGCGTAGCCCGGCACGCAGGCGATCAGTATCGTGCCCATGGCCATCATCGCCAGCGTGATGATCAAGCCTTGGCGACGACCGTGGCGGTCGATGTAGGCACCGAGAAAAATCGCCCCGAGGGGACGCATCAGGAACCCGGCACCAAACGTGGCCAGGGACAGCATCAGCGAGGCGAAAGCGCTGTCGGCAGGAAAGAACGTCTTGGCGATGGCCGTGGCGTAGAAGCCATAGACCATGAAGTCGAACATCTCCAGGAAGTTGCCGCTGACAACGCGAAAAATCGCCTTGCCGTTGCTCGTTTGGGAAGACATGGGTAGCTACTCGTTCTGGTAAATCTTGTATGAAGATGCTGCACCCCTGTGGGAGGCTTGCTGGAACCTTGGAACCTTGGAACCTTGGAATCTGTGGGAGCAAAGCTTGCTCGCGATGAACGATGACTCGGTCTTGCAGTTGAACCGTATCGCCTGGATCGCGAGCAAGCTTTGCTCCCACAGGGCTCCATTGGCTGGCTCCCACAGGGTTTTTTGCGTGCGCTGGCGTTCATAATGGCGGGCGCGGTTTTGAGGGGGGATGAAGATTTGTTAACTGGACGATGGATTGGGCTTATGGTGCTGGCCGGTGTGTTGTCGGGTTGCGGCAACGGCGACACCCTGGAGCGCTTCGACGGCCCGACCATGGGCAGCCACTATTCGATTCAATACGTCAGACATTCCGCCGGGCCCGCTGCGAAAACGGTGCAGGCCGAAGTGGAAAGCATCCTTGCCGAAGTGGATCGGCAACTCTCGACCTATCGCAGCGACTCGGACATCGAGCGTTTCAATGCGCTGCCGGCCAACAGCTGTCAGGTCATGCCTGGCCCGGTCCTGGAGTTGGTTCGCGTAGGTGAGCGGTTGTCGGTTCAAGGCGACGGCTCGTTTGACCTGACCGTGGAGCCGCTGCTGAACCTGTGGGGCTTCGGGCCCCAGTCCCGAGAAGAGAAAGTGCCGACTGCAGAAGCTTTGGCCCTGATGCGGCAACGCGTCGGTCATGGTCATTTGCGCATCGAGGGCGATCGGTTGTGCAAGGACGCCGCGGTGGAAGTCGACTTCAACAGCATCGCTGCAGGCTATGCCGTCGACCGCATCGCCGCCCGGCTCCAGGCACTGGGCATCGACAGTTACCTGGCCGAAGCTACCGGTGAACTCAAGGCTGCGGGGCGCAAGCCAGATGGTTCGGCCTGGCGTATCGCCTTGGAAGAGCCCCGGGACGACCGGCAAGTGGCCGAGCGTGTCATCGAGGTCAACGGCTACGGGGTTTCCACCTCGGGCGACTACCGTAAATATTTCGAACAGGGCGGCAGGCGTTATTCCCACACGTTTGACGCCCGCACCGGCACGCCGGTCCTACATAACCTGGCGTCAGTCACGGTGATTCATCCTTCGGTGTTGATGGCCGATGGACTATCGACGCTGTTGCTGATTCTGGGGCCTGAACGGGGTTGGGACTATGCCCAGAAACATGATGTCGGGGTATTTTTCGTGTTGCGGGAGGGGGAGCGGTTCGTCGTTCGCACCAATGAAGCATTTGAACGGATGACTGGCGGAAAAACCCAATGATGACAGCGCTGTGAAAGCATACCTGTGGCGAAATAGCACAGGCAAAACTAGCCTACGACGCGACCAAGGGGTAATGTGCGCGGCGTTGACGCTTCTATAGACTGTGGCCGGGCTCGTGAACCGGCCCCAAATTGTTCCTTCATGCCGCAGGCCGGCATGATTTAGCCGTCGGTGCCAAGTGAGGCGCCACGGCCTGTTCTGAGGAGTACGCATGGCTGTCTACAACTACGACGTGGTGGTACTGGGCTCTGGCCCAGCGGGGGAAGGCGCGGCAATGAACGCGGCCAAGGCAGGGCGCAAGGTGGCGATGGTCGACAGCCGTCGGCAGGTCGGCGGCAACTGCACCCACTTGGGTACCATCCCGTCCAAGGCCTTGCGTCACTCGGTCCGGCAGATCATGCAGTTCAACACCAACCCGATGTTCCGGGCCATCGGCGAGCCGCGCTGGTTCTCCTTCCCGGACGTGCTCAAGAGCGCCGAGAAGGTGATCTCCAAGCAGGTGGCCTCGCGCACCGGCTACTACGCCCGTAATCGCGTTGATGTGTTCTTCGGCACCGGCAGCTTTGCCGACGAGCAGACCGTCGAAGTGGTCTGCGGCAATGGCGTGGTCGAGAAGCTGGTGGCCAAGCACATCATCATCGCCACCGGTTCGCGCCCGTATCGTCCGGCCGATATCGATTTCAATCATGCGCGTATCTACGACAGCGACACCATCCTGAGCCTGGGTCACACCCCGCGTAAACTCATCGTCTATGGCGCCGGCGTGATCGGTTGCGAATACGCCTCGATCTTCAGCGGCCTGGGTGTGCTGGTGGAACTGGTGGATAACCGTGGCCAGTTGCTGAGCTTCCTGGATTCGGAAATCTCCCAGGCCCTGAGCTATCACTTCAGCAACAACAACATCACCGTGCGCCACAACGAAGACTACGACCGCGTCGAAGGCGTCGACAATGGCGTGATCCTGCACCTCAAGTCCGGCAAGAAGATCAAGGCCGACGCCTTGCTCTGGTGCAACGGCCGTACCGGCAACACCGACACCCTGGGCCTGGAAAACATCGGCGTGAAGGTCAACAGCCGCGGTCAGATCGAAGTCGACGAGAACTACCGTACTTGCGTGACGAACATCTACGGCGCCGGTGATGTGATCGGCTGGCCGAGCCTGGCCAGTGCCGCCCACGACCAGGGCCGTTCGGCCGCCGGCAGCATTGTCGACAACGGCAGCTGGCGCTTCGTCAACGACGTGCCGACCGGCATCTACACCATTCCGGAGATCAGCTCGATCGGCAAGAACGAGCAGGAGCTGACCCAGGCCAAGGTGCCGTACGAAGTGGGCAAGGCCTTCTTCAAGGGCATGGCGCGGGCGCAGATCGCCGGCGAGCCGCAAGGCATGCTGAAGATCCTGTTCCACCGCGAGACCCTGGAAGTGCTGGGCGTGCACTGCTTTGGCTACCAGGCGTCGGAGATCGTGCACATCGGCCAGGCGATCATGAACCAGCCGGGCGAACTGAATACGTTGAAGTACTTCGTCAACACCACGTTCAACTACCCGACCATGGCAGAAGCCTATCGGGTAGCGGCCTATGACGGGCTCAACCGGCTTTTTTGAGCGGCTCCGGCCGGTGGCCTGAGCCGGCCGGGGAGACCGATTTCAGCCATTCTCGAGCGTGGCGGTGGCCAAACCGGGAAAGTCTGTAATCAGGCTGTCAGCGCCAAAGTCGGCGAGCCTGCGCATCAGCGCGGGCTCGTTGACGGTCCACACCGACACATGCAGCCCCTGTCGCTGCGCCTTGATCAGGCGTTCCGGCGTGCACAGGGTCCAGTTCAGCGCCAGAATCTCGCAGCCGTAACTCTGGGCGACCTTCAACGGATCGAGCCAGGCGTATTCGGCCACCAGCCCGCGGGAGATATCCGGGGTCAGGTCCAGGGCGGCCTTGAGCACTTCCCGGGAACTGGACGTGATGGTGATCTTGTCCAGTAGCCCGAAACGCTGGGCCATTTCGCGGATGCCCAGCACCGTGGCGGCGGCGCGGGTGCGCGAGGCGCTCTTGACTTCCAGTTGCCAGTGCTCGAAATCACACTTCTCGAACAGCTCCTCCAAGCGTGGGATCGGGCACGGCTTGATCCAGCCCGGGCCACCCTTGCGCGCATCGTAGGTCACCAACTCGGCGGCGGAATGCTCCACCACCTTGCCGCGTCGGTCCGTGGTGCGCTTGAGGGTCGGGTCGTGGATCACCATCAACTCGCCGTCCATGGACAGGTGCAAGTCCAGCTCGCAACGGCGTACGCCGTGCTTGAGGCACTCCTGAAAACCGGTCAGGGTATTTTCCGGCGCTTCGCCCTTGGCGCCGCGGTGGCCATAAATGAGGGTCACGGTTCTTCCTTATCGATACCTGATTCGTTCTGTTCCCGGGCCAGGCGCCGCTCTTGCGCCTGTTTCTGCAGGATGTAGCGGGCCAGCAACTGGCGCTGGGCGTCGGTTGGGCGTTCGAACTCGGTGCCCACGTCGTAGCCGTCGCCCTTGGGGTCGCAGTGGGTGACCCGCGCGCGAAGCAACAGGCCGAGGGCCTGGGGCATCAGCACCAGTTTGATTGACAAGTGGCTGCCGACCGCGATCGGCGTAGGGTGTTGGAAGTCGACGCCGCCTTCGGAAATGATCACCGGCTGCGGTTCGCCGATTTCGCCGAGCACCGTCAGGGCAATGACCTGGCTGAGCAGGTCGATGCGTTTGTTCATTGCCTTGAGATACGCCACGATGCTGCGTTCGCGCTCGCTGATCTGGCGCAGCAGGTGCTGTGACTCGAATTCGCTCAGGTGCAATTCACTGAGCAGATTGAACAATGGAGATGCATCCTGCAACACATCCTGGCCAGCAGCTTCAGGAATGGACAGGGGCCGAATTTCCAGTGCGATCGTGTCCTCGATACGGTAGTATTCGCGGCGATCTTCTTCATCTAATGTCGACATGGCGAACCCATGGTAGCGGCGGTGGTCTGAGTGTAAAGCTGGTTTGTGACCCCCGCCACAAGGACGTTCCTTTTCCCTCCGAACAAGCCCCGACATGTTCAGACCTCTCTTCGTATTTATCGGCACGCGTTATACCCGTGCAAAGCGTCGCAATCATTTCGTATCGTTCATTTCCCTGACGTCCATCATCGGGCTGGCCCTTGGCGTGGTCGTGATGATCGTCGTGCTTTCGGTGATGAACGGCTTCGACCATGAGATGCGCACCCGCGTGCTGGGCATGGTGCCCCACGCGACCCTCGAATCCGGCGAAGCCATCAGCGACTGGCCGAGCCTGGCCGCCAAGGTCAAGCAGAACCCGCAGGTGCTGGCCGTTGCGCCGTTCACCCAGATGCAGGGGCTGCTGACCAACGACGGCAAGGTGTCCAAGGTCTTGCTCAATGGCATCGACCCCGGGCTCGAGCGGCAGGTATCGATCATCGATAACTTCATGCAGCAGGGCAAACTCGACGACCTGGCGCCAGGCAGTTTCGGCATCGTCATCGGCGACAAGGCCGCGGCCAAGCTCGGCGTTGCCATTGGCGACAAGCTGACGTTCGTCGCCCCGGAGGTCACCGTGACCCCGGGCGGCATGTTCCCGCGCATGAAACGCTTCACCGTGGTCGGCATTTTCCATGTCGGCGCCGGCGAGCTGGACGGTTACCTGGGCGTCACCAACCTCCAGGACCTGGCACGCCTGCATCGCTGGAAGCCGGATCAGGTCCAGGGCCTGCGGTTGAAGTTCGATGACCTGTTCCAGGCACCGCGCGTTGCGTGGACCATCGCCCAGCAACTCGGCGAAGATCGTTACTACGCCCGGGACTGGACCCGTACCCACGGCAACCTGTACCAGGCGATCCGCATGGAAAAAGCCATGATCGGCCTGCTGCTGTTGCTGATCGTTGCCGTGGCGGCGTTCAACATCATCTCCACGCTGGTGATGGTGGTGAACGACAAGAAGGGCGACATCGCGATCCTGCGCACCCTCGGCGCCACGCCGGGGCAGATCATGCGGATCTTCATGGTCCAAGGCACGGTCATCGGCGTGATCGGTACGTTCGTCGGCGCCCTGGTCGGGATGTTCGCCGCGCTGAATGTCAGCGCCGCGATTGCCGCCCTCGAAGGCCTGATCGGGCACAAGTTTCTCAACGCCGACGTGTACTTCATCGATTACCTGCCATCGCAATTGCAGGCCGATGACGTGTTGATGGTCTGCGGCGCCGCGTTGGTCCTGAGTTTCCTCGCCACCCTTTATCCTGCCTGGCGTGCCGCGCGCACCCAGCCTGCGGAGGCGTTACGTTATGAGTGAGTCGGGCATGAGTGAACAAGCAATCTTGAGCTGCCGCAACCTGGGCAAATCCTACGAGGAAGGTCCTGAGTCGGTGGTGGTGTTGTCGGGCCTGCAGCTGGAGCTGCATCCTGGTGAGCGTGTGGCGATTGTCGGCACTTCCGGGTCGGGAAAGAGTACCTTGCTCAACCTGCTGGGCGGCCTGGATACGCCGACCGCCGGCAGCGTCTGGCTGGCGGGCGAAGAACTTTCGGCGTTGAACGAGAAGGCCCGTGGCCTGCTGCGCAACCGATCCTTGGGCTTCGTCTACCAGTTCCACCATTTGCTGCCCGAATTCACCGCGCTGGAAAACGTCTGCATGCCGCTGTTGATCGGCCGCACGGCGATTCCAGAGGCCCGACAGCGGGCCACGGCGTTGCTGGAGCGGGTAGGGCTGGGGCATCGCCTGGAGCACAAGCCGGCCGAACTGTCCGGTGGTGAGCGCCAACGCGTAGCGATTGCCCGGGCCCTGGTCAACAAGCCTGGCCTGGTGATGCTCGACGAGCCGACCGGCAACCTCGACGCCCACACGGCCCAGGGCATCCAGGATTTGATGCTGGAGCTCAGCACGTCGATGCGCACCGCGTTCCTGGTGGTGACCCACGACATGAACCTGGCCCGGCAGATGGACCGTGTCCTGCACTTGCAGGAAGGTTGCCTGACGCCCATCTGACCAACCGAAACCCGGTGCTTGAAACAAGTGCCGGGTCTTTTATTTTCATACGGTGCCCCGCGAATGTTCAGACCGTTATCGATCTTTATCGGCACGCGCTATACCCGCGCCAAGCGCCGCAATCGCTTTGTTTCGTTCATCTCCATGACCTCGATGATCGGCCTCGCCCTGGGTGTGCTGGCGATGATCGTGGTGTTGTCGGTGATGAACGGCTTCCAGCGCGAAATGAGCTCGCGCATCCTCGGCATGGTGCCCCACGCCACTATCGTCGGCGTCAATCCGATCGACGATTGGCAGCCGGTGGCCGCCGCGGCGCTGAAAAACCCTGAAGTCACCGCCGCCGTACCTTTCACCGAGATGGAAGGCATGCTCAGCTATAAGGGTTCGATGCAGCCGATCCAGATCAGCGGCGTCGACCCGGCCCAGGAAGGCAAGGTGTCCATCGTCGCCCAGCATATCGTCCAGGGGCGTCTGGATGCCTTGAAACCCGGAGAGTTTGGCGTGGTGATCGGTGAAATCACCGCCCGTCGCTTTCGCCTGAACGTCGGCGACAAAATCACCTTGATCGTGCCGGAAATCAGCAGTGCCCCTGGCGGCATTACCCCACGGATGCAGCGGCTGAACGTGGTAGGTGTGTTCAAGGTGGGTGCCGAGCTGGACGGCTCCATGGCGCTGATCCACCTGGCCGACGCCGCGCAGATGCAGCAGTGGCAGCCCAACCAGGTGCAAAGCGTGCGCCTGGCGGTGAAAGACTTGTACGCGGCGCCGAAGGTCTCCGCTGATATCGCCGCCAGTCTTGGCGCGGCCTACAAAGCCGACGACTGGACCCACACCCAGGGCAGTCTGTTCAGCGCCATGAAAATGGAAAAAACCATGATTGGCTTGCTGTTGCTGATGATCGTCGCGGTGGCGGCGTTCAACATCATCGCCACGCTGATCATGGTGGTGAATGACAAGGGTGCGGACATTGCGATCCTGCGCACCATCGGCGCCACGCCGCGGCAGATCATGGCGATCTTCATGGTCCAAGGCACGGTGATCGGCGTCGTCGGCACGCTGATTGGCGGCGTCCTGGGGGTGATCGCAGCGCTGAACGTCAGTGCGCTGGTGGGCTGGCTGGAACGGGTCAGCGGCCAGCACATTTTCAGTTCCGATGTGTACTTCGTCAGCAACCTGCCCTCGGAGCTGCAGCGCGGTGATGTGCTGCTGATCTGCTCGGCCGGGTTCATCCTGAGCTTCCTCGCCACCGTGTACCCGGCGTGGCGTGCGGCGAAGGTCGAGCCGGCGCAGGCGTTGCGGTATTCCTGAGGTTGTCGCGGACTCTGAATCCCCCTGTGGCGAGGGAGCTTGCTCCCGCTGGGCTCTGTAGGAGCTGGCGAAGCCTGCGATCTCTTGATCTTGATCTTTCGCTTGAGACTCAAATGTCTGGGGAAAGATCGCAGCCTCGTTGCACTCGTCAGCTCCTACAGGACTCTCCCCACCGGGGGCGTCGGGCTCAATCCCCCTTCGGCAATTCGATCAGGAATCGCGTCCAACCATCGGCCGACTCACAGCGGATCTGCCCGCCGTGGGCGCGGATGATCGAGCGGGTGATGGCCAGTCCGAGCCCCGCGTGTTCGCTGCTGCCCTCCTGGCGGGCCGGGTCGGCGCGGTAGAAGCGGTCGAACAGTCGCGGCAGCAAATCCGCTGCAATCCCCTCGCCACTGTTCTCCACGCTTATGTTCACCCCTTGAGCCTCATCGATAATGCGCACCCGCACTTCGCCGTCAATCGGGGTGAAGCGCAGCGCATTGTCCAGCAGGTTGGAAAGGGCCCGGCGCAGCATGTTGCGGTCACCCTCGATGCGGCTCTCGCCCTCGCGGCTCAGGCGTACGTTGGCGTCTTCGGCCAGGGGCGCGAAGAAGTCCAGCAGCGCGTCCACTTCTTCGGCCAATTGCAGCGGTTCGCGATTGAGCGCCAGCAAGCCGTGGTCGGCCTTGGCCAGGTACAGCATGTCGTTGACCAGTTGCGCCATCCATTGCAGTTCTTCGAGATTGCTGTGCAACGCCTCGCGGTAATCCTCCAGCGGGCGTTCGCGGGTGAGGGTGACCTGGGTGTGGGTCAGCAGGTTCGACAGCGGCGTGCGCAATTCATGGGCGATGTCGGCAGAGAACGCTGAGAGCCGCTGAAACGCATCGTCGAGGCGCCCGAGCATGGCGTTGATGCTGTGGGCCAATTCCGCCAGTTCGGCGGGCATTTGCTCTTCGGGCAGTCGAGCGTTGAGGGAGCGGGCCGAGACGCTGCCGGCAATGGCACCCATGCGTCGCAAGGGGTGCAAGGCCCGCCGGGCGGCCCAGGCGCCAAGCAGGGCGGTGGCCAGGGCCGAGAGGCCGACGGTCAGCCAGATCAGGCGCTGCATGCGTTGCAGGAAGTGCTGGTGGTGGGTGATGTCGAGCAACAGGGTCAGCTGCGGCGAATTGGTTCGATCGGGATACAACGGCGCATTCAACACCCGGTAATCGGTGTCGGCATCGCTGAGGGTCGACAGGCCGGGACGCTCCGGCAATTGAGCTGGAATCCGGATCGAGCTGTCGTACCAGCGCACACCATCGCTGCCCTTGATGCGCAGCGCCAGGTCGGCCTGACGGCTCAGTTCATCTTCCAGGCGAGCCTGGGTCTGCTCGGCGTCGAGGTCTTGCAGGGCTCGGCGCAGGCCGATCAGCTTGCCTTCGAGCAGTTGCTGGTCCAACTCGATGAAATGCGCCTCGCTGCCACGGCTGAACAACACCCCGGCGAACAACGACACCACGGCGGTGCAGGCGGCGAACAGCAGCGCCAGGCGACTGCTCAGCGACCACCGGCCCCTCACAGGCTGCGCTCTTCAAGCACATAGCCCATGCCCCGCACGGTATGGATCAGTTTGCTGGGGAAGTCATCGTCAATCTTGATTCGCAGGCGTCGTATCGCGACTTCGATGACGTTGGTGTCGCTGTCGAAATTCATGTCCCAGACCTGGGACGCGATCAGCGACTTGGGCAGTACTTCGCCCTGGCGGCGCAGAAGCATTTCCAGCAAGGCGAATTCCTTGGCGGTGAGGTCGATGCGCCGGCCACTGCGTTCGACGCGACGGCGGATCAGGTCCAGGCGCAAGTCGGCCAGTTGCAGGCTGGTTTCCTGTTGCGCCGAACTGCCCCGGCGCAACAGGCTGCGCACCCGCGCCAGCAACTCGGAAAAAGCAAAGGGCTTGACCAGGTAATCATCGGCGCCCAACTCCAGGCCGTGTACCCGATCCTGTATCGCATCCCGCGCGGTGAGAAACAGCACCGGTGTATCCAGCCCGGCGCCGCGGACCGCTTGCAGGATCTGCCAGCCATCGCGGCCGGGCAACATCACGTCGAGGATCAGCAAGGCGTATTCACCGCTCAAGGCCAGTTGCTGGCCGGTGACGCCATCGGCCACCAGGTCGGCGTTGAACCCGGCTTCACCCAGGCCTTGGCGCAGGTATTGGCCGGTTTTGGTTTGGTCTTCGACGATCAGCAGTTTCATGGGCAGCTCAAGACATGGTTTGAACGTGGGCGTTATACCGCGACGGCCGTGGCCGTGGCACAACCTGACAGAGTTGTAATGCAGTTGTCAGTCAATTGGCAGCCGCACCCATCTAGAGTCCTGGGCAAGTTGAACCTTACCTTGTCGGAGTATGAACATGTTGATGGTAAACCGTCTGATCCTGGCCGCCTCTGCGTGGGTATTGAGTACCGCGTTGTGGGCATCGCCCGGTGAGCACTTTGATTTCGGCCAGCCCACGCCAGCGGCCAAGGCCAGTCGCACCATCGAGGTGGTGATGGGCGACATGTCGTTCAATCCCGGCGCGCTGGATATCAAGGCGGGCGAGACGGTACGGTTCGTACTGATCAATAAAGGCCAGTTACTGCACGAATTCAACCTCGGTAACGCTGCGATGCATGCCCAGCACCAGCAGGAAATGCTCAAGATGCAACAGAGCGGCATGTTGACGCCGACCGGGATGAAGCCGGGAATGGAGCATGCCTCGATGAATCCGACCTCGATGGGGCACGGTGGCAAAGGCGGCATGATGCGCCACGACGACGCTAACAGCGTGCTGGTTGAGCCGGGTAAGTCCGCGGAGTTGACCTGGGCTTTTGACAAGGCCACCCGGCTGGAATTTGCCTGCAATGTCCCCGGTCATTACCAGGCCGGGATGAAGGGCGACCTGACAGTCAGTCAGTAAGCACTCAAAGGCTGCGGCAAAGGCTGATAGAATCGGCTGATTCTTCAGTCAGGTTTCCGTCATGCATCCCGCAGCCGAACATTCGCCGCTGGGCAAATCCAGCGAATACATCGCCACGTACACGCCGTCACTGCTGTTCCCGATCCCGCGCGCCGCGAAATGGGCGGAACTGGGCCTGACGGCCGAGACCCTGCCGTACAAGGGCGTGGATTTCTGGAACTGCTTCGAGCTGTCGTGGCTGCTGCCGTCCGGCAAGCCGGTGGTGGCCATCGGTGAGTTCGCGATCCCGGCGGATTCGCCGAACATCATCGAGTCCAAATCCTTCAAGCTGTACCTCAACTCCTTGAACCAGACGCCGTTCGCCGATACCGCGAGCCTGGAAACGACCCTGCGCCAGGACCTGTCGGCGGCTGCCGGCAAAGCAGTGGGTGTGCGGATCCGCAGCCTCAAGGACGTGGAGCGTGAAGGCATCGTGGCGCTGCCCGGTACGTGCATCGACGATTTGGACATCAGCGTCGACTCCTACGCGCACCCGCGTCCGGAGCTGCTGCGCTGCGATGCTTCACGCATTGTCGAGCAAAGCCTGCACAGCCACCTGCTCAAGTCCAATTGCCCGGTGACCAGCCAGCCCGACTGGGGCAGCGTGGCGGTGGAATATCGCGGCGCGGCCCTGGACCCGGCCAGCCTGCTGGCCTACATCGTCAGCTTCCGCCAGCATTCCGATTTCCATGAGCAATGCGTGGAGCGGATCTTTCTCGACCTGCAGCGCTTGCTCAAGCCGGAAAAACTGACGGTGTATGCACGGTATGTGCGTCGGGGCGGGCTGGATATCAATCCGTATCGCAGTACTGAAGACGTTCAACTGCCGAACCATCGCCTGGTCCGCCAGTGAGTCTCTGATGTGGGAGCGGGCTTGCTCGCACAATGGATTGCATTTCAGATTGCCGACATTAAAAAGCCCCGCTAGCGATAGCAGGGCTTTTTTGCATTTGAAGGGTTCAGATCCCCATGTTGCCCAAGGCTTGCACGATGTTGCGCAAGGTCCCGGCAAGGGTGGGGTGTTCCACCTCGAAGCGCTCGACAGCCAGGTTCACATTGTCGGCGAGGTTGTTGTCCGGCGTTTTGGTTTCCAGCTCAAGTTCAAACTCGATCTGTTCCATCAGCGTCCGTAGATCATCACGCTCGGCTTCGGAAAGCGGCGGGTTCTGGTCCAATTGCTCGCGCAGTGTATTGAGCTGTTCTTGCAATTCGCGGGCAGGCATTGGCGTACTCCCTTTATTGATAGGCACAGCCATGGACCGCGACAGCGTGTCAAAAGTCCGTGGCTTACCTTAAGAGTAATCTACCCTCGCGCTCCCTGCATGATCCCGGTCATGGCTTCTCGCCTTTGAGTCGGCGCAGGCTGATGTCCGCCAGGCAAGTATCAAGTTCGCCCAGGTGATCGATCACTGAATGCACCCCCAGGCCGAACAATTGCACGGTGGCCTTGGCACGCTTGGTTTCCCGTTCCTGTTGGCTCAGCGCTTGCCATTCGTCAGGCGCCAGGCCACACAGCGAGCCGCAGGACGCCAGGCCGATGGTCCACAAACCGGCGTTGAGGCCTGACTGCAACAACCGGGGTTCGCCACTGACCAACACGCAACCGTCCAGTTGCTGGACGTTCAGCGCCATCAGGGCCTGCCAGCAGGCATGCGGTGCCGGCCAAGGATTATTTGTTGCGGGAAGTTGCGGTGGTTTGATCCACGTTGGCAATGACGCCGCCAAGGCATGGCTGACGGCAGGTGGCAATTCGTCGAGCCAGGCGCAAGGGATTTCCTGGCGCTGCAACTGGTGCAAGCTCTCAAGGGCGCCAGGTGTTGGCTGTGCATGCTCGACGGGCTCTGCGCCTGGCTGACGGATGCGCGCGCCGAAATCCACCAGGCATCCGCTCAGGCCAAACAGTACGGCGGTCAGGCTGGGGGCGGGGAGGGGCAGGGCTTCGGGGCGGGGCATGGGAACATCCTTGAAATAACCACCAGCCTAAAGGGCCTCGATGACAGTCCGGTGACAGTGAAATGAAGGACGCCGGTCGTGGAAACGTCCTACAGCCTACGTGTTTTTCGGTGCTGCCTATCCACGCGTTCCGTCTTATACTAGCCAGCTTACCGCCTGGGCTCGGCGCCCTTGCCTGAACAATCCAAGGAGTTTCCCCCTATGCGCTGGAGCCATCGTCTAGCTCAGCTATGTTTGTCTGCCAGCGTCCTGCTGGTTCCGTTCGTTGCCCAGGCCGCGACGGAAGAAGATCCTTGGGAAAGCATCAACCGTCCAATCTTCATCTTCAATGACACCATTGACACCTATGCGCTCAAGCCACTGGCCCAGGGTTATCAATACGTGACGCCGCAGTTCCTTGAAGACGGCATCCACAACATGTTCCGCAACATCGGCGACGTGGGCAACCTGGCCAACAACGTGCTGCAGGCCAAGCCGGCCGCGGCCGGGGTCGACACTGCCCGATTGATCTTCAACACCACCTTCGGCCTGCTGGGCTTCTTTGATGTGGGCACCCAGATGGGCCTGCAGCGCAGCGACGAAGATTTTGGCCAGACCCTGGGCTACTGGGGCTTGGACAGCGGGCCGTATGTGATGTTGCCGCTGCTGGGGCCAAGCACCCTGCGTGACGCGCCGGCCAAGCTGGTCGATGACTACACGGCCCCGTATCGTTATATCGATAACGTCTCGGTGCGTAACTCTATTCGAGGCCTGAACATCGTCGACACCCGCGCCAGCCTGTTGTCGGCCGAGAAGATGGTGCGTGGCGACAAATACGTCTTCATCCGCAATGCCTACCTGCAAAACCGCGAATTCAAGGTCAAGGATGGCCAGGTCGAAGACGATTTTTAATTTCGACCTGTAAAACCAGGAAGGCGGCCCAGAAGGCCGCCTTCTGTGCTTTGGCGTCGTGTTTGAACAGGTTTGATCCTTCCATTGAGTTACGCTTCGCTCGGTTCTTATAACTCTCTGTGCTTTGACAAATAAAGACGGCAAGCGGCTATCTGCATGAGCTTGAAACGCCCCGCGGATGGGAGTACCGTCTGCGCCTTAGAAGGGCACCTCTGATGTAGTTGCGTGTAGGGCAAAGACCTGAAACCTGTACGACAGAGAGGCTAGAAAGCGAATCCAGTAGTGCGTGCAAGGCCAGACGGCCCAGCCCGCTACGCCAACCTAATTCTGGCGCCGTTTGCCCACATGCCAAAAACCAGTGCCACGCTGCTGATAATCGATGATGACGAAGTGGTGCGAGCCAGTCTCGCAGCCTACTTGGAAGACAGTGGTTTCAGCGTCCTGCAGGCCAGCAATGGCCAACAGGGTCTTCAGGTATTCGAGCAAGACAAGCCCGACCTGGTCATCTGCGACCTGCGCATGCCGCAGATGGGCGGACTCGAACTCATTCGCCAGGTCACCGAGATTTCCGCGCAGACCCCGGTGATCGTGGTTTCGGGCGCCGGCGTGATGAACGACGCGGTCGAGGCATTGCGCCTGGGCGCGGCAGATTACCTGATCAAGCCCCTTGAAGACCTCGCGGTGCTCGAGCACTCGGTGCGCCGGGCCTTGGACCGTTCGCGGCTGTTGTTGGAAAACCAGCGCTACCGCGAAAAGCTGGAGACCGCCAACCGCGAGCTGGAAGCCAGCCTGAACCTGTTGCAGGAAGACCAGAACGCCGGGCGCCAGGTGCAGATGAACATGCTGCCGGTCAGCCCTTGGGCCGTCGACGATTTCCGTTTTGCCCACCAGATCATCCCGTCGTTGTACCTGTCGGGCGATTTCGTGGACTATTTCCGGGTCGATGAGCGGCGAGTGGCGTTCTACCTGGCGGATGTTTCCGGCCATGGTGCTTCTTCGGCATTCGTGACGGTGCTGTTGAAGTTCATGACCACGCGCCTGTTGTTCGAGTCCAAGCGCAACGGCACGCTGCCAGAGTTCAAGCCTTCGGAAGTCCTTGGGCATATCAACCGAGGCCTGATCAGTTGTAAGCTGGGCAAACACGTCACGATGGTCGGTGGAGTCATCGACGAGGAGACGGGTTTGTTGACCTATAGCATTGGCGGTCACCTGCCTTTGCCTGTGTTGTATACGCCAGACAGTGTGCGTTACCTGGAAGGACGTGGTTTGCCGGTGGGCCTGTTCAACGAGGCCACCTACGAAGACCACGTACTGGAATTGCCGCCGACATTCAGCCTGACGCTGATGTCTGATGGCATTTTGGACCTTTTGACAGAACCTACACTCAAAGAGAAAGAAGCGGCCTTGCCTGAACGGGTGAGAGCAGCGGGCGGCAGCCTGGAAGGCTTGCGTCAAGTGTTTGGATTAGCCACGCTAGGGGAGATGCCGGATGATATCGCCCTGTTAGTGTTGAGCAGGAACCTTTGATGAGTACCGGTAGAATCCAGTTCGCCGAGCAGGACGGCACCTTTGTCCTGAAGTTTGTCGGTGAAGTGCGCCTGACCCTGTGTTCGGCGCTGGATGCGACGATTGAGCGGATCTTCACTGCGCTGAACTTCAGCGCCATCGTGATCGACCTGACCGAAACCCGCAGCATCGACAGCACCACATTGGGCCTGCTGGCCAAACTGTCGATCCTGTCGCGGCAAAAGGTCGGTCTGCTGCCGACTGTCGTCACCACCCACAACGACATCACCCGTCTGCTGCAATCGATGGGCTTCGACCAGGTGTTCAACATCGTGAGCGACCCTGTGCCGTGCCCGGAATGCCTGGACGACCTGCCTGACCAGGACCAGTCCGAAGAAGAAGTGCGGATCAAGGTGCTCGAAGCCCACAAGATCCTGATGGGGCTCAACGATTCCAATCGTGAAGCCTTCCATGACCTGGTGAATGCGCTAGAGGGGCCTTGATCCCTGGGTTTTGCTTAGGCTGACCGCCCTCATCGCGAGCAAGCTCGCTCCCACATTGGAATGCATTCACCTGTGGGAGATTGCTCGCGATAGTGTCTATCGATCCGCCACATCCCTCAGGCCAAGCCACATAAAAAAGGGCGAACCCACCAAGGTTCGCCCTTTTTGCATGCCTTGTGAATCAGCTCAAAGCTTGGCTTGCAGCAACGCCTCCAGTTTCTCCTGGTCCCGGGCAAACTGACGAATACCTTCGGCCAGTTTCTCGGTCGCCATGGCGTCCTCGTTGGACAACCAGCGGAACTGCGCTTCATTGAGGTTCAAGCGGGCCTCCCCGGCTTGCCCTGGCGCCAACTTGCGCTCCAGCTTGCCGTCGTCGGCGGCCAGTTTTTCCAGCAGGTCCGGGCTGACGGTCAGGCGGTCGCAGCCGGCCAGTTGCTCGATCTGGTTGAGGTTGCGGAAGCTCGCGCCCATGACCACGGTCTTGTAGTCATTGGCCTTGTAGTAGTTGTAGATGCGCGTCACCGACTGCACGCCCGGATCATCCGCGCCGGTGTAGTCGTTGCCGTTGGCTTTCTTGTACCAGTCGTAGATACGGCCCACGAACGGCGAAATCAGGAACACCCCGGCATCGGCACAGGCAGCGGCCTGGGCGAAGGAGAACAGCAGTGTCAGGTTGCACTGGATGCCTTCACGCTCCAACTGCTCGGCAGCGCGGATACCTTCCCAGGTGGAGGCGATCTTGATCAGCACGCGCTCGCGGCCAATGCCGGCCTTTTCGTACAGATCGATCAGACGATGCGCACGCTTGAGCATGGCCTCGGTGTTGAACGACAGGCGCGCATCCACTTCAGTGGAAATGCGCCCTGGGATCACTTTCAGGATTTCTTGCCCAACCGCCACGGCAAAACGGTCGCTGGCCAGGCCCACGTCGCCCTTGCAGTCCGCCACGCAGGCGTTCAGCTGCTCGGCATAACCTTGAATGGCCGAAGCCTTGAGCAGCAGGGAAGGGTTGGTGGTAGCGTCCACGGGCTTGACGCGGGCGATGGCCTCGAAGTCGCCGGTATCGGCCACGACGGTTGTGAATTGCTTGAGTTGTTCCAGCTTGGAAGTCATGAGCGTGCTCTGTCCTATGGGTCCGTTGACATTACCCGAGGGCCGGCAGCCACTCAAGGGCGTGAAGGGGTATCGACGGGCCCCAGCGGCAACAACCTGAAAACGGCTGTTTGAAAGGCCGGGGCGGTATCGGTAGATACGATGCCAAAACAGCGTGCAGGTTCAAAGCAAGTGACGGTTAACGCCCTTCCAGCAGTTGCCCCGCCTGATCCAGCAACGCCAATGGATCCTTGGTTTTGTGAATATCCACCGACAACAACTGCCGAAATCGCCGCGCGCCCGGAAAACCGGTGCCCAGCCCCAACACGTGACGGGTGATGTGATGCATCGCCCCACCCGCGGCCAGGTGATCGGCGATATACGGTCGTAACTGCGCCAGCGCCTCGGCCCGGGTGATGACCGGCGCGGTGCTGCCGAACAACTGCTGATCGACTTCGGCCAGTAGATACGGGTTGTGATAAGCCTCGCGCCCCAGCATCACACCGTCGAAGGTCTGCAGATGTTCGTGGCACGCCTCCAGCGTCTTGATCCCGCCGTTGAGCACAATCTCCAACTCCGGAAAATCCGCCTTCAACCGCGCGGCCACGTCATAACGCAGCGGCGGGATGTCGCGATTCTCCTTCGGCGACAACCCCTCCAGAATCGCAATCCGCGCATGCACGGTAAAACTCGTACACCCGGCCTCACGCACCGTCCCGACAAACTCACACAATTGCTCGTAACTGTCCCGCCCATTGATCCCGATGCGATGCTTGACCGTCACCGGAATCGACACTGCATCGCGCATGGCTTTCACGCAGTCAGCCACCAACCCCGGATGCCCCATCAGGCAGGCGCCGATCATATTGTTCTGCACCCGATCGCTGGGGCAGCCGACGTTGAGGTTTACTTCGTCGTAGCCGTGATCCTGGGCCATACGGGCGCAGGCGGCCAGGTCGGCCGGGACACTGCCGCCTAGTTGCAGGGCTAGCGGGTGTTCGGCTTCGTGGTGGCGCAGGAAGCGTTCGTGGTCACCATTGAGGAGCGCGCCGGTGGTGACCATTTCGGTGTAGAGCAGGGCGTGCTTGGAGAGGATGCGTAGGAAGAAGCGACAGTGGGCGTCGGTCCAGTCCATCATCGGGGCGACGGAGAAGCGGTGGGACAGTGAAGCAGTTTGTAGGAGCATTGGGAGGATCTGAATCAACGAGGCAGAGAGCCGCAGTTTATCAGGGATAGAGGGGTGGTGTTGAGGGACCTGTCGTTTTGATCTGGCAGTAATGTTCAGATAGCCAAAAAGTTGATTCGTATGCGGTGTTTATACAGCGGCTCTCGCAAATAAAGTTAACTCCTGTACAAGCTTCTCTTTTGGGCTGGTTACTACATCATTTTGCATCTGACAGATCATGTGTTTTATAAAGTCCGTCCGACTTAACTGAGACTGGGTCTGGAGATCGTCCAGCTCAGAGGCGATATATGCGTTCAGCTTCAATGACAATCTTTTGCTTTCTTCTTTGTGAGGGCAGACGTTGAATAAATGATCGAGATGAGTTTTCTCGTCGACAGCAGTGCATGCGGCTTGGCGCCAAGTGAAAATTGTCCCTTCTCCAGCTCGCTGTTCCCTAGCTAGAAAATCGATATAGAGGCTTAAGAACATTTTTCGATGTTTAGTCGCAGCGGCAGTGGTGATTACGTGCATAGCCTGATCCAATCGATCAAGATACGAAGCAGGGAGCCTCGTTTCGATAGACACGACAGCAGCTTCTCTAGCCGCTTTGATTGCCGGAGTGGACTGCGCTGGTATCCCTACGACCTGATCACATACGTCACACACTGAAACCAAAACACCCTTTGCCTCACCGAGACCATCGTCGAATGGTACGTTTCTGCGGGTAAATGTCGTCTGCACCAAGCCTTCGCAGTGACTGCAAATCGCTCGACTCTTATCGCCCTCTTGATAAAACTTCATAGTCATTAACTCATTGATGAACGCTGATAAACCATACATCTGGTGCGATTACGTAGAATTTTACGTACCAACCGCTGTATTTGATCAGGTGAACATCCACACCTTTTACCTGATGGTGCTCAGAGCACGAGTGGTGGGAACCGTCGCATCGTGCGACGATGCTGATCACCTCTTGGGGGGTTACCTGACCGGTCGCCAAGAGGTTTTTGACGGTGATGCTGCCCCGCGCTTCATGCTGGAAGTCCCCATTCTTAAGTGCCTTGATCAGGGCCGACTTTGCCGCTTTGAAACCCATGCGCCGACGTAACTCCGTGTCAGTTGTACGAAATTCATCGTACAAAATCAAGTAGTCAATTCATTGGCCGACGACGACCACTATTTTTTGTGCGGAGGCTGACTCATTCCGCAAACACTTAGATCTTTTGTATCAATATGCCTGCCATAAACCCGAGTCACTGCTGTGGGGGGACGCCGGAACTATAGGCTTCCTGACAAAAATTCAGCAAGAAATTGGTGTGTAGGAAACTTCCCTAAATTATGAGCGAGGATCGATTGCAGAGTCGCTAGGGCGCCAGAGTCTTTGGTTTTCTCAAACGGAATCGCCTGCTACGCGCCCTGGTAGTCTCGGCCACTATCATCTGATGGCGATTTTGCCTCGAAAAAAACTAAGCAGAGCGATACCTTGTCTCACTGGCTCATGCTCATACTAATGATGGATTCGGTTTGGATATCAACCAGGCTTAATGCGCCATCGGAAAATGAGCAGCCGGTGTCGATATATACGACATTGCCCAAGCGCATAATACTGGGCACTGTTGAATGTCCAACATAGAGTCGGTCTATTCCTTTGATGGGCGTGTGGTCGTTTTGCTCGATTTTTTCTCTGGCATACAGCGCTGTCTTCAAGGCTTGCCGCTGATGTTGCTCTCCAGTTTTTCCTGTGATTGCATCTTTGGCTTCCTGCCAGCCATCGTTACTTTGGATGACGGGGGCTTCGGCATGGACTATTCCAATTGTTTGATCGTTTAATAAGTCGATTTCAATGATCAATGGAAGTGCTTGCAAGGATTTTGAGAGTTCATGCTGGATGGTGGGTTGTAACTCGTACAGCCAGGCTCCACCATTTCGGATATGTCGGGGGATATCCCCATGCCCGGAGATACAGTCAATAAGCATCTGTTCGTGATTGCCACGCACTGCATGGAACCATGGCTTCTCAAGCCAGTTCAACACGTCCATGGAGTCGGGGCCGCGGTCGATGAGGTCCCCCACGGAAAAAATACGATCCAGCTCGGTGTTGAAGTCTAGTTTGTCTAAGGCCATTGTTAGAAATTTGAAATGCCCATGAATGTCGCCCACCACAAAGTCTCGACCTTCCTTGTTAGATGAGAATGATTTCGTCCTGTACATTTCGGTGGCTTTAGCAGACGTCAATTGACGGCGACTGTATCACTTAGCGAAATAAACCGTAAGGCGGTGAGCGAGGGGATAACGTTGTGCGGTCAAGCTTGAATCGCCTGTCCGATACACTTCTCAAAAACCTGCTCCATAGGCTCCATGACGCAGTTATAAGCCGCGATATTGGCGTAGATCCACTCGTCCTTCTCAATCCCCCACCAACTGATTTCAAACCCGGCATTCATGATGAGGTGTTCAAACAGAATACGCTGGGCACGGCCATTGCCTTCGCGGAAGGGGTGTACGACGTTGATGTCGGAATAGGCCTCTGCCACAGCGACGATCAGCTCAACCCGCTCCATGCCCTCGAACCAGTTTGCCGCGGCCATGTTGGCGAAGATCTTATTGGCTTCCTTCTCCATGTACTCAGGTTGGCAGAAGCGGGTGGCTTGTTTGGACATGCCAACGGTGCGCAGCTCTCCGGCCCATTCGAACAGGTCTGAAAAGAGGATTCGATGAATGTTTTGAAGGTAGGTCAGGCTGTAGGGAGGAGGGCTGAATTCGACGTTGTCCGCTGCGATGGCCGAGAGTTGTTGTTCGGCTTCGCTTAGGGTCGGTTCGTCTCGAATATCGAGTTTGTTGCGAAGGACGGTGGAGCCGGGATAGCAATAAGCGTCCTCGCCGACTCCATATTTGTCAGGCATCAGGTTCTGGTCTGGGTGAAGGCCTTCAAGACCTCTTCACGCGTTGGCATTTTGCGTTCGCCGTCCGCGAAGGTCGTTTTGAAACCTTCCAGACGGAGGCTGGCCGCGTAGTTGGATCTACGCGTCCTGGCGGCATAGGCCTTTTTGGTTTCAAGGCTGACATTGCCCATGGGCTGGACCTCAAATCGCGCTGGTGGGCGGATTATAGCCCATCCTGTTGGCGTGGCCTATGTTGCGGCCTGGACGAAAAGCGTTGGGCGCATTCGTTTCGAGATTTGTCCTTGTCGCCCATAGCTGCGCTGCCCAATCCATAGCCGGACACTCTCATCGGAAATTTCCCTCAAGCCGCGTCGCTCCCCGCTGACTATCCACCCAGTCACCCCGTGCGCTAAGTTTTCTCCGTCGCTGCAAATTCAGCGGCAGGGTGTGGAAGCCCTTACTCAAAGGCGCGTAGCGCCGCAAAATTTAAAGCAGACACTTTTCTTATGTCTGCTGTTAAATTACGGCGGCTGTACGCGGGGCGTCCTAGGGCGCGCCGGGTTCCTGAGTGCCGGTCTTCCACACCCGCGTACAGCTGCCACCCATCATGTGGAAGTGATGCTGGCAGATATTTCTCTTACTCAGGAAGTTAGCCAATGAAAAAGCTCACCCCCAACCCTCCGAAAACCACAGCCAATCCAAGGTGGCTTTCGTCTAGCGTCACCCAAGAATATCTCCTGCCAAATATCCGAATCTCGATCCCTCATTCGCTCCCTTTGCCTGCGGCATCCCAATCCGCCACTGACCTCCCATCCCCGCAGGAGTAACTCCCTCATGTCCCGCTACATGCCTATCACCGGAATCGAAAACAATTTCCACGCGCTCTTGATCGACACAGAAGCACCGTTGGACGTGCTGCACGACACCGCCGCTTACCGCATCGCCGCTGTCACCCAGTTGCTGGAGAACCTCGCCATGCGTTCCGACATCAGTACGGACGCCGTGATACTCCACGATTTTGCCCAAGTGCTAGCGATCCCCCTGCGCGATGGGTGTGATTTGCTGGATGTGATTGGGCGGCGATTGCAGGCGCAGGTCTTGGCTTTGTAATGGAAGTGGGCGATCTCATAAGGTCGCCTGCCTGACTCATCATCCCTTGCAGCCAGCGATTGTGGGAGCGAGCCTGCTCGCGATAGCGGTGGGTCAGTTGATGGAGGCGTTGGATGTGATGCCGTCATCGCGAGCAAGCTCGCTCCCACAGGTTGGTCGGCGTTTTGATGGGTTTGCTTATATCCCCCCTGGGGGGATAGGATGGCGGGGTAAATTCATCGAAACCCAAGGCTCAAACCATGACTGAGCACGACCACGAACATCCCCACCAAAGCCATGCGGCGATCATCAAGCGGCTCAAGCGCGCGGACGGTCATTTACGCAGCATTATCACGATGATCGAAGAGGGGCGTGAGTGCGTGGATATCGCCCAGCAGTTGCATGCGGTGGAGAAAGCGGTGTGCCAGGCCAAGCGGACGTTGATCCAGGATCACATCGATCACTGCCTGGAGGACACCGTTTCGTCGTTGCATAAAGGCGAGCGCGCGCCGCTGGAAGCCTTCAAACAAATCACCAAGTATCTCTAGGCCCGACATGCCCAATTTTGCTGAATTGCTGCAACAGGGTGGCACTCACGCCTGGTTGTATTTCCCCAGCGCTATCTTGCTGGGCGCCTTGCATGGCCTGGAACCGGGTCATTCGAAAACCATGATGGCGGCGTTTATCGTGGCCATTCGGGGCTCGGTCAAGCAGGCGGTGTTGCTGGGCTTGGCGGCGACGCTGTCCCACACCGCGGTGGTGTGGTTGGTCGCCATCGGCGGCATGTACCTGGGCCAGGGGTTGGACGCCGAAACCTCCGAGCCATATTTCCAGCTGGCCTCTGCCGCGCTGATCATTGCAATCGCGCTGTGGATGCTGTGGCGTACCTGGCGCGGCGAGCAGATGTTCAGGTTCGCGCAAAGTCATGAACACCATCATCACGATCACGATCACGATCATCATCACCACCACCACGAACATGACCACGGGCATCCCGAACCCAAAGGCCTGGTGCTGTCGCTGGAGGGTTATCAGGACGCCCACGAACAGGCGCATGCTAACGACATCCGCAAGCGCTTCACCCATCGGGAGGTCAGTACGGGCCAGATCATCATGTTCGGCCTGACGGGCGGCCTGATTCCTTGCCCCGCGGCCATTACCGTGCTGCTGCTGTGCCTGCAAGTCAAAGAAGTCGCGCTGGGCGGCCTGCTTGTCCTGTGTTTCAGCATCGGCCTGGCGATGACCCTGGTGACCGTGGGGGCTGCAGCGGCCATTGGTGCAAGGCAGGCGTCCAATCGCTGGCCTTGGCTGGGCACCGTTGCGCGCCGGGCACCTTACCTGTCCAGCGTGTTGATCATCGGCGTCGGTCTCTACGTGGGTTTCCACGGCTGGATCGGCTTGAGCGCGTAGCCTCCACCGATCAGTTCGCACCTTCTGGCGCAGAGGGTGCGCTGCCCAGCCGCTGCAAAGAAGCGCCTTCCAAGGTCTTCCACAGCTTACGCATCGTTGGGTTGCGATTGGCAATCGCACAGTACGAGCGAATCTCCAGGCGCGTGCTCCATTGCTCGCCACCGGCCCGCACCAACAGCCCTCGCTCCAACTCGTCGGCCACCGCGCTCTGCGGCAACCAGGCCACGCCGTAGCCCTCGATAGCCATGCGCATCAGCAGCATCGCCATGTCCGCTTCATAGCAGCGCTCCAGGGCGATCGGTTCAGGGCCGTTGTTGATGACGATATCCGCCACGCGTCCGAGGAACGTCGTTGCTGTGTAGGCCAGGTAGGGCACCGGTTTGCCAGCGCGGCCGGGCAGGCGGAACAGTGGTTCGCCCTTGCGGTTGGGCGCGCACAGGGGGATGAACGCATCGTGGCCGAGCACCAGGCTGCCAAAACGCTCCGCGTCCAGGAGGATGGGCGCAAGCGGATGGTGGTAGACCATCATCAAGTCGCAACTGCCTTCCTCCAATGCAATGACGGCGTCATGAATGTTGGCGGCCACCACTCGGGCGTTGAACTGCTCGTTGTGTTGCTGGAACTGCGAGAGCCACTTGGGCAAGAAGGTCATCGACAGGCTGTGGCCAGCGGTGATCTGGATCGAGCGTCCCGGCATTCGTTCTACGTCGCGCAGTGTCGAGCGCAACCTCAGTAAGCCGGCGAGGGCCTCTCGGCTTTCATCGCAGAAGGTGACTCCCGCGGGGGTGAGTTGGACAGGGTAGGTGCCCCGGTCCACCAGCTTGACGCCCACCCACTCCTCAAGTGAGCGGATACGCCGTGACAAGGCCGATTGCGTCACGCAACGAACCTCGGCGGCGCGGGAGAAATTTTTCCATTCGCCAATCGCCAGAAGATCATCCAGCCATTTGAGTTGCATACCGAGAACTCCCGCTTGTGAGAGCACGATTTTACTGTGCAATCGCCCGGTACAGCGTGGCCTTTCGCTAAGTATTCCAAAAGCGCATGGGGCTAGCTGGATTACTCATCATCCTCGCGAATCCGCTCCTTAGAATCGATCCTGCCAAGTAAAAAAACTCCAAGAACTACTTGAGGACAGCACCGTGAAGAAGAATAAGCTCCCACGTCGAATTGCAATGGGCATTGCCCTGGGCGTACTGGTTGGTTGGGCGTGTCACCATTTCGCAGGGAGCGAGCAAAGTGCCAAAGAGATCGCTAGTTACTTCTCGATGGTCACTGATATTTTCCTGCGCATGATCAAGATGATCATCGCACCGCTGGTTTTTGCGACGCTGGTCGGCGGTATCGCCAGCATGGGTAATTCACGTTCCGTCGGCAGGATCGGGGCTCGGGCGATGGCTTGGTTTGTCACCGCCTCGGTCGTCTCGCTGCTGATCGGGATGGGCCTGGTCAACCTGTTTCAACCCGGTGCCGGGTTGAACATGGACGTGGCCCAGCACGCAACGGCGGCCGTGCCGGTCAACACCGGTGACTTCAGTCTCAAGGCGTTCATCGGCCATGTGTTTCCGCGCAGCATTGCCGAAGCGATGGCCAACAACGAGATCCTGCAGATCGTGGTGTTTTCGCTGTTCTTCGGCTTTGCACTGGCTGGCGTGAAACGGGCGGGTTACACCCGGATCACCGATTCCATCGAAGAGCTGGCGAAGGTGATGTTCAAGATCACCGACTACGTGATGGCCTTCGCGCCGATTGGGGTGTTTGCCGCCATCGCCTCGGCCATTACCACCCAGGGGCTTGGCTTGCTGGTGGATTACGGCAAGCTGATTGCTGAGTTCTACCTGGGGATCCTGATCCTGTGGGCGTTGCTGTTCGGTGCCGGTTACCTGTTCCTCGGCCGCTCGGTTTTTCACCTCGGCAAGCTTATTCGCGAACCGATTCTCCTGGCCTTTTCCACCGCCAGCAGCGAATCCGCCTACCCGAAAACCATCGAGGCGCTGGAGAAATTTGGTGCACCAAAACGCGTGTCCAGTTTCGTGTTGCCCCTGGGTTATTCGTTCAACCTCGACGGTTCCATGATGTACCAGGCGTTCGCCATCCTGTTCATCGCGCAGGCCTACAACATTGATTTGAGTTTCACGCAGCAGATACTGATTCTTCTGACACTGATGATCACCAGCAAGGGCATGGCCGGTGTCGCGCGGGCTTCGGTGGTCGTGGTTGCGGCGACGTTGCCGATGTTCAATCTTCCCGAGGCGGGGTTGCTGTTGATCATCGGCATCGACCAGTTCCTCGACATGGCCCGCACGGCCACCAACGTGGTGGGTAACAGCATTGCGACGGCGGTGGTCGCCAAGACCGAACCGCACGAAGAGGCCGACGAGGACGAGGGCATTCATTCCCCTGTTCGGTCTCGATCCGAGCCGGTGCCGGTGGCTTGAGGAGACGTTCATGAAGGCTAAAGTGAAGTCGAGCCACAAGGCCTCTGTGGTTCGCAAGTTGGGTATCGTCGGTGGGCTTGGGTCACTGGCCGGGGGCGATCTGTTCTACAAGCTGGTCAAGTCCCGGGCGGTGCTCGAGGATCAGGGGCGCTACCATTTCCTGTTCGAGCAGCACCCGTTCAAGGACGTGCTGTTGCCGCTGGACCAGGGCGCGAGCATGACGTCGCGCAAGTTCTATGTGTTCCAGGTGTGCAAGTCGTTCGAGGACAGTGGCTTCGATGCGGTGATGCTCCCGTGCTTCGCCAGCCATACCTTTCGCGCTGAAATCGAGGAGGAGTTGGGCATTCCCGTGCTGGACATGATGGCCGCCTTGACCCGGCACGTCAGCCACACGGTGCCGCCCCAGACGACGTTGGGGGTGATCGCCTCCGACTTCGTGCGCCATTGCGGATTGTTCGAGCGACATTTCGGCAAAGACTTCCAGATTGTTTACCTCGACGCAGACGCTCAAGCGGGGTTGATGGAGGCGATGTACGGCCTCAACGGCATCAAGGACGGTCACCTCGAAGGCGTGCCGCTTGAAGCGGTCTACCAGGCGTGCCTCTCGTTGCAGGCCCAGGGTGCGACGGTGATCCTGCCGGGCATGACCGAACTTTCCCTCGTCTGCGCCGACTTGCAGCGTCGCGGGATAACCGTGCTGGACATCAATGAGATCTACGCCGACTTTGCAACGCTGGACCAGCAACCCAGGCGCCCACCGTTCAAGCTGGGCATCGTGGGGGGCGTCGGGCCTGCCGCCACGGTGGACTTCATGGCCAAGGTGGTGGCCAGTACCCCAGCGGGAAAGGACCAGGACCACATCAAGATGGTGGTCGAGCAGAACCCGCAGATACCCGATCGGACGGCCAATCTGCTGCGCGATGAGACCGATCCGACGATGGCGATGTATGCCACGTGCAAACGTCTCGAAAGTGCCGGCGCCAATGCCATTGCGATTCCCTGCAATACCGCCCATGCCTTCGTCGAGCGCATCCAGGCGCACCTACGGGTGCCCATCGTGAACATGCTGAGCGAGACCGTGGAGTGGATCGCGCGCACCTATGGTTCGGGCAAGGCGATTGGCCTGCTGGCGACTTCCGGTACTGTACAGAGCCAGGTCTATCACCAGGCGGCGCGCCATGCCGGGCTTCAGGTGCTCACGCCAGGTGTCGATTATCAGGCGATGGTCATGGACGCCATCTACGGACCGCGCGGTATCAAGGCTGGCTTCACGCAGGGGCTCTGCAAGGAGCAACTGTTGCTGGCGGCCGAGCATTTGTGCGAGCTGGGGGCGGGGGTGTTGATCCTGGGGTGCACGGAGTTGCCGCTGGTGCTGGCGCATTGCGAGGCGTTCGACATCCGTGGGCACAGGGTGGCGCTGGTTGATCCGACGATGATCCTGGCGCAGAGGTGCGTTGCGTTGGCGCAGAGGCATGGCTCTGTGGGAGCAAGGCTTGCCCGCGATGAAGCCGACGCGGTCTCCTGAAAGCCAAGGTAACGGCATCGCGAGCAAGCTTTGCTCCCACGGATGAATCAACCAGCCTTGGCCGGCCCGCGCAATGCCGCAATGTCCCGCTTGGGCGGCACGCCAAACAAGCGGGCATATTCGCGACTGAACTGGGACGGGCTTTCATAACCCACCTTGAAGGCGGCACTCGCCACGTCCACGTGCTCGGCACCGCTCTGTGGGAGCAAGGCTTGCCCGCGATGAAGCTGACGCGGTCTCCCGAAGGCCAAGGTGCCTGCATCGCGAGCAAGCTTTGCTCCCACGGATGAATCAAACCGCCTTGGCCGGCCCGCGCAACGCCGCAATGTCGCGCTTGGGCGGCACGCCAAACAAGCGGGCGTATTCGCGGCTGAACTGGGAAGGGCTTTCATAACCCACCTTGAAGGCCGCACTCGCCACGTCCACGTGCTCGGCACCGCTCTGTGGGAGCAAGGCTTGCCCGCGATGAAGCTGACGCGGTCTCCCGAAGGCCAAGGTGCCTGCATCGCGAGCAAGCTTTGCTCCCACTGATGAATCAAACCGCCTTGGCCGGCCCGCGCAATGCCGCAATGTCGCGCTTGGGCGGCACGCCAAACAAGCGGGCGTATTCGCGGCTGAACTGGGAAGGGCTTTCATAACCCACCTTGAAGGCCGCACTCGCCACGTCCACGTGCTCGTTGAGCATCAAGCGTTTTGCTTCGTTCAACCGCAGCCACTTCTGGTATTGCAGCGGGCTCATCGCCGTGAGCTGGCGGAAGTGGTGGTGAAACGTCGGCGCACTCATTTGCACCCGCGCGGCGAGGTCGTCTACGCGCACGGGTTCGGTGTAGTTCAATTTCAACCAGTCGATGGCCTTGGCGATCCGGTAGCCCTGGCTATCGACCGAAACGATCTGCCGCAGCCGGGCGGCCTGGTCGCTGAGCAGCAGCCGGTAGTGAATCTCACGCTGGATCAACGGCGCGAGTATGGGGATCGCTTCGGGTTCATCCAGCAACCCCAGCAGGCGTGCGAACGGCGCCAGCAGGTCGGGTGTCGCGGTGCCGATTCCCGCGCCGATCCCGACTGCTCGATCACGCGGCGGCGACAGGCTGCCTTGGGCGATAAGATCGGCCACCATGCGCAAGTCGAGCCTCAGGACCAGGCCCAGGCAGGGCTGTTCGGGGCTGGCCTGCATCACCTCGGAATTGGCCGGGATGTCCAGGGAGGTCATGAGGAACCGCCCGGTGTCGTAGCCATAGGCTTCGCCTCCGATCCACACCTGCTTCTCGCCTTGGGCCACCAGCACGATGCTCGGTTCGATCATGCAAATCACCGGCGGCGCCGGGGCGTCACGCCGAAAGAAGACGAGGCCGGCGATGGGCGTTTCAAAGTCGCCCGGGTGTGAGGTCCGGGCGCCGATGATAGCGGCCAGAGTCTCTTGTACGGATCTGCGTTGGGTGGCCATGTCGGTTCCGGATGTCATCTCGGCTCAAGCGCTATAGGCAGAACATTAACTCGCCAAGCGAAGCGCTGCCTATACCGCGATAGAAACACTCATAGGATCAGGCAAGCATCTCAGCGTAATGCACTACCGGCCGGCCGGGCCTAGCCCTGAAGATACAACCTCACTCAAACCAGCAAGGAGTCTTCTGATGCGTGTACAAGCCTATGGCGCTCACGCGGGCGACAAGCCCCTTGAGCCCCTGCAGATCACCCGTCGCATGCCGGGCGCGCATGACGTCCGGATCGACATCGCTTTTTGTGGTATCTGCCATTCGGACCTGCACCAGGTGCGTGCCGAGTGGGCGGGTACCCAGTTTCCTTGCGTGCCGGGTCACGAAATCGTCGGCCGGGTCGCGGCGGTCGGCGCCCATGTGTCCGGCTTCAAGACCGGCGACCTGGTGGGCGTTGGCTGCATTGTCGACAGCTGCAAGCACTGTGACGACTGCGACAGCGGCCTGGAAAACTATTGTGACGGGATGATCGGGACCTACAACTTCCCAACCCCGGATGAACCCGGTTGGACGCTGGGCGGTTATTCGCAAAACATCGTGGTGCATGAGCGCTACGTGTTGCGCATTCGTCACCCCGAAGCCCAGCTTGCCGCCGTCGCGCCGCTGCTTTGCGCAGGCATCACCACCTATTCGCCGTTGCGCCACTGGAACGTCGGGCCGGGCAAGAAGGTTGGTGTGGTCGGCATCGGCGGCCTGGGCCACATGGGCATCAAGCTCGCCCATGCGATGGGGGCTCACGTCGTGGCATTCACCACGTCCGAGTCCAAGCGTGAGGATGCCAGGCAGTTGGGGGCCGACGAGGTCGTCGTGTCGCGCAATGCTGAAGAAATGGCCGCGCACACCAAGCGTTTCGATTTCATCTTGAACACCGTGGCGGCCCCTCACGATCTGGACGCGTTGCTGGTGCTGCTCAAGCGCGACGGCACGATGGCCCTGGTGGGCGCCCCGGCAACTGCGCATCCTTCGCCGAATGTCTTCAACCTGATCATGAAGCGGCGCACCCTGGCCGGGTCGATGATCGGCGGCATCCCCGAGACCCAGGAGATGCTCGATTTCTGCGCAGAGCACGGCATCGTCGCCGACATCGAACTGGTCCGGGCCGAGCAGATCAACGCGTCCTACGAACGCATGCTCAAGGGCGATGTGAAGTATCGCTTCGTGATCGATAACGCGACTTTGGCCGGCTGAAGACAGACGTCAACGGCCCGCTTGCCAACTGCTCGCGAAAGCGGTCTGCCAGAGACGGTGATGTTGGATGAGCTGCCGTCATCGCGAGCAAGCTCGCTCCCACACAAGAAACACAGGATTGTCCTCCAATGACCGATAACCCCTTGCCACAAGGCCAGCCCGCCTGGGGCGCGGTGCTTGCCATGGCCCTCGCCGCATTCGTGCTCGTTGCCTCGGAGTTCATGCCAGTCAGCTTGCTGACGCCGGTAGCGGCCGATCTTCACGTCAGCGAAGGGCAGGCCGGCCAAGGCATTGCCGTCTCTGGCGCCTTTGCGCTGATCACCAGCCTGTTCATCGCATCGCTCGCCGCCCGGGTCGACCGCAAATGGCTCCTTCTGGGGCTGACATTGCTGATGATCGTTTCAGGCACCGTGGCGGCGTTTGCACCAAACTATGCGGTATTCATGCTCGGTCGCGCGTTGATCGGCGTGGCGATTGGCGGCTTCTGGTCGCTGTCGGCAGCCACCGCCATGCGGCTTGTGCCGGACGATCAGGTTCCGCAGGCACTGGCCATCGTCAATGGCGGCAATGCCTTGGCGACGGTGGTCGCTGCGCCGCTGGGCAGTTTCCTGGGGGCGATCATCGGTTGGCGTGGCGCGTTTTTCTGCATCGTGCCCGTCGCCGCCATCGCCCTGGTCTGGCTGCTGTTACGCCTGCCCTCCATGCCTTCGCAGGGGAAGCAGGGCAGCACCAATGTCTTCAAGTTGATGACCCGGGCACCGGTCGCACTCGGCATGCTGGCGGTCAGCACGTTTTTCATGGGCCAGTTCATGTTGTTCACCTACCTGCGACCGTTCCTTGAAACGGTGACGCAGGTGAACGTTTCCATGCTGTCCTTCATGTTGCTGGTGATCGGTGTGGCGGGTTTGCTGGGCACCTTCCTGATCGGCGCCTGCTTGAAAAACAACCTCTATCGGACGCTCATCGTCATCCCGCTGTTGATGGCCGCGATTGCCATTGCCCTGGTGGTGTTCGGTGGCTCGGTAACGATCACGACCGTCCTGCTCGGCCTTTGGGGCTTGGTGGCCACGGCGGCGCCCGTAGGTTGGTGGACCTGGCTTTCGCGGACGCTGCCGGAAGATGCCGAAGCCGGCGGCGGCCTGATGGTGGCGATCGTCCAACTCGCCATCGCCGCGGGCGCGACAGTGGGTGGCCTTCTGTTCGACCTGAGTGGCTATCGCGCGACCTTTGAAACCAGCGCGGCGGTGTTGGGCGTTGCCGCTGTTCTTGCGGTGCTGGCTGCTCGGTCAGCGCTCCGGGAATCTTCATCGGCTACGCAAGCAACGCCCTATGGCTCGGTGGGTTGAGGCGAGCCGTGTAAGCCAAAGAAGGTTGAAAGGACGACCGTTGGGCGCTTCAGGTTGGTGGCATATTGATGGCTTGTTATGCTCTTGGTTTGTTATCCATCACGTTGGTTGATTGTGACTACCGAGCGAATTTCCCAATTAGAGCAAGCCCTTATGGCCGTTATCGCCGCCGCCGGGAAGAGGGGGATCAACAGCGATGAACTGTGTGCACACGCCGTGGGCGGGCTGATCTCCGATCCGTACTGGAGCTGGGCGGATACCCGATACGCGCAAGGTGCGGCTGACGAAATCGACAATGCCTTGCATAAACTCGTGGGCAGACCGGCGCAAGAACTGACGCCACCGGTGCCCGGGAACGATCCAACACTCGAATCAGCACCGCAGTTCTAGTGTGTTCTCCAACGAAATGGGCGACCTCAAGGGTCGCCCATTTGCGTTAAAGCCCCAGGCCTTGCTCTACCAGCGCGAGCAAGGTGTCCTCGTCCAGCATGGCGGGTTCAGGATGCGGTTGTGCGGACAGGCGCAGTGCCTGGAGATGCCAGAGCGATTCACCATGTTCGCCGAGTGTGCGCACGATGCAGTGTTCCTGCCCCTTCATATGGACTTCAATGCAGCCTTCGCCCTTGGACGAGAAACGCGCAATCGGGTCGAATGAAATGCGCTGGTGATTGCCTTCGATCACCAGTTGATCGATGGCGTAGCTGTACGTCGAACCGCTGGAATGACTTTCAAATACATGGGTGGGGTTACGCCGAATGTCCAGGCCTGCCTCGCACACGGGCGCCAACCAGATTTCGATCTGGCGATACAGTTCGTAGACCTGGGCGGGCCAGTGCTCGATCGCCAGGTCGGCGCAGTTGTCGGTATCGGCGCGGGTTTGCTGGGTTTTCCTCAGTTTGGCCGCTAGCTCGTCTGCCTTGCTCATGTCGATTCCCTGTCGTGATGATAGGTTGAGCTTAGCTGATGGGCTGGGGTGTTCATTTGCGCTGGGTCATGGGGTGGGGGAGCAAGCGCCTTCACAACATGGAAGCGGTGCCTGAGAGGTTCTGTTCATTTCGGTAACGCTTAAACTGCCAAGGCGCTGATCACGTGTTTCGGATCATTATGAATCGCCCGCAACAGCGCTTTAGCGGGACCGGTTGGCTCGCGTCGTCCTTGCTCCCAATTGCGAAGCGTGCCCAATTGGACGTCGATCAGTGCTGCAAATTTGGCTTGGGTCAGGCCGGTAGCCTTGCGTATTTCTTTCACCTGCAACGCATCGACGATGAACTCCCGGGACGGCTGGCGCTCGCCTCGAACGATTTCATCCATCTGTTGTACGCTTTCCATCAGCTCATCGAAAAATTTGCTCATGGTTATCTCCAGTGCTCGACAATCATTTTCAATGCTTTGCGTTGATCGACAGTCAAATCTTGCTGTTCATTTTTCGGGTATATCATCAACAGCGCGATCCGCGAAGCATGGACGAAGTGGTAGTAGATCACCCTGGCCCCACCCCGTTTGCCATGGCCTTTGGCTGCGATGCGGATCTTTCGGATCCCCCCGGTGGCTTCCATAACATCACCAGCGGAGGGGTTGCAGACCAATAGTTTCTGTAGGACAGCGAAATCATCGTCATCCATCAGTTCTTTGACTCGCCGGGTAAAATTGGAGTTTCAATAAAAATCATTGCTAATGTACGCCAGTGGCTTACTTTTGAGCAATCCTATTGAACTTCACCTTCCGATTCACCCCGTGAGTTGTAACCAAATTCGGGAATGCCCCGATGATCAGGACAGGACACAGGACCGAGCACCAACCATGCGCATGACAACACTGAGCAATAACGACCTGGGACCGTTGCGCGATGCGCTCACCCTGGCCGGTCTTCCCGTGGACGACCTGACGTATCCCGGTCGACAGTTCTTCAGCTTCAGCCACCAAGATGTTGTTGTGGCGTTTGGTGGCATCGAGGGGGAGGGGGCTGACCGGTTGCTGCGCTCACTGGTTGTCCTTGAGGGGCAGCGGGGCAAGGGTGCTGGCGCGGCGGTGCTGGCCGCTATCGAAGCGTTTGCCAAACGTGAGGGTGTAGAACGGCTCCATCTGCTGACCGACAGCGCCGCTGCGTTTTTTACCGGCCAGGGCTATCAGGCGGGGGACCGCTCGCTGGCGCCTGCTTCGATCAGTGCGACGGCCCAATTCAAAACCTTGTGCCCGGCCTCGGCGACGTACCTGAGCAAACGCCTCGTCTAGCGCAGCAGGTGCACCGCCAGCCCAGCCAGCCCGCACGCCAGCAACACCTGGATCACCCCCAGCTTGTAGCGAAACAGCGCAACGGCCGCCCCGATGGCGATGATTGCCGACGGCCAGTCCAGGGCACCGGCAAAACCGTTGGGCCAGAGTACGTGGTAACCGAAGAAGCACGCCAGGTTGAGGATCACCCCGACCACCGCCGCGGTGATCGCCGTCAGTGGCGCGGTGAATTTCAGCATGTTGTGCGTCGATTCCACCAGCGGGCCGCCGGCCAGGATGAACAGGAACGAGGGCAGGAACGTGAACCAGGTCACCAGCGTGGCCGCGACGGCCCCGGCGAGAAAGGCCTGTTCGGGACCAAACACCTGCATCACGTAGCCTCCGACGAAACCGACGAAGGCCACGACCATGATCAGCGGCCCGGGGGTGGTTTCGCCCAGGGCCAGGCCGTCGATCATCTGTGTCGGCGTCAGCCAGCCGAAGTGTCCGACGGCACCCTGGTACACGTAGGGCAAAACCGCATAGGCGCCGCCGAACGTCAACAATGCAGCCTTGGTGAAGAACCAGGCCATTTGCGTCAGCGTGCCTTCCCAGCCGAACACCGCGGTCAGCAGGCCCATTGGCAATGTCCACAACAGGACGCCGATGATCGCCAGCCGGGCGAGCCTGAAGGTGCTGAACCGTACGTGGTCCGGGGGCGGGGTGTCATCGTCGATCAATGCCGGGCCGAAGGATTGGTGCTTGCCATCATGGCCGCCCAGGCTGAATTTTTCCGGTATCCAGCGACCGCCCAGGTAACCGATGAGGGCGGCACCCAGCACGATCAGCGGAAAGGGCACGTTGAAGGCAAATATTGCGGTGAACGACGCCGCGGCGATCGCCCACAGCCAATTGTTCTTGAGTGCGCGGGAGCCGATCCGGTGGGCGGCATGCACGACGATTGCCGTCACGGCCGGCTTGATGCCATAGAAAATGCCCGCCACGACCGGCACTTCACCAAAGGCGACGTACAGCCAGGACAATGCGATGAGAATGAACAGCGAAGGCAGCACGAACAGCGCCCCGGCGATCACCCCGCCCCAGCTTCGGTGCATCAGCCAACCCAGGTACGTGGCCAGTTGCTGGGCCTCTGGCCCCGGCAGCAACATGCAGTAATTAAGCGCATGCAGGAATCGTCGCTCGGAAATCCAGCGTCGGCGCTCTACCAGCTCCTGATGCATGATCGAGATCTGCCCCGCAGGGCCGCCGAAGCTGATGAAGCCCAGTTTGAGCCAGAACCAGAAAGCCACGCGCAGGCTGACGGCGACGGGTCTGGTCAGGGGCTGTTCGTCGTCGGTTGGGGTCGGTTTGCTCATGGGGGACGGGGCACGTAGAAGTCAAAGGCGATCTACGGTATGGGGCGTTACGCAATTTGGATAGCCCCCCGGCAAGGTTTGCTTGTAAAAAGGTTTGCTTGTAAAAAACAGCCCTTCAAACAGTTGAAACACAAGGTTGAAACAATCATCGCCGGATCATTGCGCTTTCGCACAATCGCCCCAAGGAGTGGGTCAATGAAACAACGTCTTGCCATTGTCGTGCTGATCGTACTGGCATTGGGTTCCATGGGCGCGGCCAATGCCCGCCAGTCCGGTGACGCACGGGCGCAATCCGTGGCCGGGGTGTTCGACTACTATTTGCTGGCGCTGTCCTGGTCACCGACGTTCTGCCTGACTCACCAGGCGGATGCGCAGTGTTCCGGCAAAGGCTACGGCTTTGTGCTCCATGGCCTCTGGCCGCAATACACCCGCGGCGGCTGGCCGCAATCCTGTGCGCCCCAGGTGCCGTTGACGGCGGCGGAGCAGAAGAAGGGGTTGGCCTTGTTTCCTACTCGCAAGTTGATGGCGCATGAGTGGTACAAACACGGCACTTGCAGCGGCTTGGGCGCCATGGGCTACCTGGAGGTTGCCGACAAAGCCTTGGGCGCGGTGAAAATTCCATCGCAGTTGCAGCCGTTCAATTCCTCGTATTATTTCCAGGCGGATGAAATTGTCCGGTTGTTTCGCCAAAGCAATCCAGGCATCGGGCCTGACGGCATTGCGGTGATTTGCAGCGGGCCGCAACTGTCGGAAGTGCGGGTGTGCATGGACAAGGATTTAGAGTTCGCCGCGTGTGGCAGGGGCGTCAGGACACAATGCCGAGCCGGGGAGATCCGGGTGCCGCCGGTACGGTGAGAGCGGCAACCTGACCCTGGCAAGGGACCTGGCTCCCGCTCGGCTGCGCTGTAGGAGCTGTGTAGGAGTTGTGTAGGAGCTGTGTAGGAGCTGTCGAGTGCAACGAGGCTGCGATCTTTCCCCAGACACTTGAATCCCAAGTGAAAGATCAGATCAGATCAAAAGATCGCAGCCTTCGGCAGCTCCTACATGGGTAATTTCATCGTTCTGATGAGGGTATTTTTGTTGGCTCCTGGGCGGGTTTTTGGATCCACTGCAGCCACCCATCGGCTCTGCTGCAAAGGCAAATTGCCGCCTCACAAGCGGTAGGCTAAGCTCACGAATATTAGGGGCTTTGAGCGAATTCGCTCATGTTTTGCCCCCTTCAGGAATTCGCTTGCCTATCCCTATTTTCGATCCTTTCCATGTCCCGGGTGGTGCCTTGAAGCGCCTGCCGTTGCTCAAGGCAGCGGTTACGTTTATCGCGGCGGTGTGCCTGTGCCTGTGCGGTTTGCTTTACCTGCAACTGCAGCAGTCGCGCAGTCACGACCTGGAGTCGGCCCGCGTCGCTTCGGCGACCCTGACCCGGGCCATGGCCCAGCAGGCCCAGGACACCTTCCTCCAGGCTGATCTGGTGTTGGCCAGTCTGGCAGATTGGATCCAAATAGATGGCCTCGGCCCCGCCGTACAACCGCGCTTGCAGCAAACCTTTGCCCGACGTGTGCAATCGCTTGAGCAATTGCATGGCCTGTTCCTGTTCGACAAGCACGGTCACTGGGTGGTGACCTCCTTTGACGACCTGCACAGGGGCGCGGGGGTGGCGGATCGGGAGTATTTTGCTTTCCATCAACAGAATGCCTCCTTGGTCGCTCATATCGGCCCGGCGATCCGCAGCCGGCAAAACGGCGAATGGATCATTCCCGTTTCCCGGCGTTTGAATGATCAGGATGGCCACTTCCAAGGCGTGTTGATGGCCGGCATCAAAATGTCGTACTTCGACCGATTCTTCAAAAGCTTCAGCCTGGATGAGCAAGGCGAGATGGCCCTGGCTTTGTCTGACGGGACACTCTTGGCCCATCGCCCCTTCGATGAGGGGCGGATCGGTCACCCGTTGGCCCAGGAAAGTATTTACAACCATGCCCTGGCCAGCGGGATGTCTGGCGATGCACTCATTCGTTCGGCCTTCGACGGTGTCGTCAGGCTGTATGGGCACCAACATCTGCAGGCTTATCCGCTGGTGGTCACTGCCGCGATGTCTGAAGATGCGATCCTGGCGGGGTGGCATGACAGGGCTTTCCAATCCAGCCTCATTGTCGGCCTGGTGGTGCTGGGCATTTGCTTGTTCGGCTGGGTATTCGTGCGCCAGGTACGTACCAGCGAACGGATCGAGGCGGACTTGCGCAAGGCTCAAGAAGCGTTGGAGCTGATTGCCACCCATGACAGCCTCACCGGGCTGGCGAACCGGCGTCTGTTCGAACGGGCCCTGGACATTGAGTTCGGCCGGGGTGCTCGTCAGCGCAGCCCCTTGAGCCTGATCATGCTCGATATCGATTGCTTCAAGCGCTACAACGACGCCTATGGGCACGTGGCAGGCGATCATTGCCTGGCGGAAGTGGCCAAGGTGCTCAAGAGCTGCTGTCATCGCAAGGCCGATCTGGCGGTGCGTTATGGCGGCGAAGAGTTTGCGGTCCTGTTGCCCGATACCAATATTTCGGGGGCCATGGCGTTGGCCGAGCAGATCCGCCGCAGCGTCATCGACAAGCACATCACCCATTCCGGTTCCCCGACCGGCTACCTCACGGTGAGCCTGGGCTGCTATGCCTTTGTGCCCAGCAGCCTGGACAGCATCGAGGTCTTCATCCAGCGGGCCGATGCGGCGCTTTACCAGGCCAAGCACAGCGGCCGCAACCGTGTGGCGGTGTTATCGACGGAAAGTGGGCTCGATACGCTGGCGCGCTCGGATCGTTGAAGATCGGTTGGAATCATCGGCAACGTGTCACGGTCCATTGTTCAGACACTGCGCTGGCGGCATACACGAGGTGCGTAGGTTCTTTCGCAAAAAGCCGTGGGCTCGCCAACCGATCAGGTAGCGGGTGCTAAGGTTGGGAACACGACTGGCTCTGGATCTCACCGTTCTCGACACCGAAGCCAGCGTTGACAGGATAGGAGCAGGTCAATGGATTCCACTGCCGATAGCCCTTCGAACACTGCGCGTCACACACCGATTACCCGTCGCCTGGTCGTGGCGCTCGGGGCGATGTTTGTCCTGGGCGTCCTGGTGGCGGTTGCCGCATTGTTCAATATTGCGCAAAAGCTGGACGCCGAGGATGTGCGCAAGACGCATTTCTATATCGAGCGCGCCCTCGAGAATCGCATCACCGCCTCAAAAAACTACATCGCCAGTTACGCCTATTGGACCACGGCCTACGACCACCTCAACGGCGAGGTCGACGTGCAATGGGCCTACACCGAACAGAACATGGGCAAGACCCTGTTCACCAATGATGAATACGAGGGTGTGTTTGTCATTGATCGGCAACGCACCAAATATGCCGTGGTGCGCGGGCGCAATGTCCAGGATGAAGCTGCGGTTTATATGAATGCGCCGCTGACGGACCTGGTGGACCAGCTCCAGGCGCAGCCTGACCTGACAAAGTCGACGATCCGCTACACGTTGTTCGAGGGCTGGCCGGCCATCGTCACGGCTTCGGTGATTCTGCCCAACGACGAACGGCCCCAGGTCGAGTCCAAAGGCACCTCGGTCCTGCTGTTCGTCGACCAACTGACGCCCGTCAAGCTGCGCAAGCTGGGCAAGAGTTATGGCCTCACCGACTTGAATCTCAAGAAAGACACCGCGCTTGAGCCCGGCCAGCCGGCGGTGCCGCTGGACAGTACTGGCTTTAGTCTGGTGTCGCGCCTGGAGCGACCGGGCCAGCAATTGCTCTGGTCTCTGGTGCCGCCGTTGGGTGGTGCATTGCTGATTCTGGCACTGCTGACTGCCTACTTTTTTCGCTATGCATTGCGCACGGCACGGCATGTGGACGCCAGTTACGACAGCCTGGAACAGTCGGCGCATGCCCTCGAGGCCAGCGAAGAGCGCTTCCGGGCCGTGGCCGAGGCGGCCTCCGACTGGATATGGGAAATCGACGGCCAGCAACGCATCACTTATCTGTCGGGGCGTTTCAATACGGTCACCGGTTTTTCCGACCAGCAATGGCTGGGGCAGGACATCGAGCAACTGCTGTATTGCGACACCACGCCGATTGCCCTCTGGCTGGGCAAGTTGACGGAGGAACAGAACAACAGCAACTTGCGCTGTTCCTACCGCGATTACTCCGGGCAATTGCGCTTCTGCCGTGTATCGGCACGCCCGATCTACAACAAGACCGAGGTGGTGGGTTATCGCGGCACCGCCAGCGACATCACCGATGAAGTGGCGGCCCATGCCCAGGTCCAGCATCTGTCGATGCACGATGCGCTGACCGGCCTGCCGAACCGTAACAAGTTGGCGCGGCACCTGGATGATGCGCTGGTGGCCAAGGAGCATTCCGCGCCGCTGACCTTGCTGATGGTCGACCTGGACAACTTCAAGCCGATCAACGACTCCCTCGGCCACCCGGCCGGCGACGCGGTGCTGCTGGAAGTGGCCCAGCGACTGCGCGACTGCACCCGTGAGCAAGACCTGGTGGCGCGCCTGGGGGGAGACGAGTTCGTGTTGGTGCTCAACGGGATGGAGCACACCACTGAGATCGATCGATTCTGTGAGCGGCTGATCGACAGCCTGCAGCAGCCGATCCTCTACGAAACCCATTCGTTGCACATCGGCGCCAGCATTGGTATCGCTGTCAGCCGTCGCCAGGGTTATGTGCCCGGAGAACTGATCCGCTGCGCTGACATTGCCTTGTACCAGGCCAAGTCCGAGGGCAAGAAAACCTGGTGCTATTTCGCCTCGCAGATGAACGATCAGATCCAGCACCGGCGCCAACTGGAAAGCGACCTGCGCCAGGCTGTGAAGAAAAACGAATTCGTCCTGCATTTCCAGCCGCGCTACACCGTCGATGGTCGGGAGATCGTGGCGGTCGAGGCGTTGGTTCGCTGGCAGCATCCGACCCAAGGCTTGTTGAGCCCCGACGCCTTCATCCCATTGGCCGAGCAAACCGACCTGATTGTCCCGCTTTCGCGATGGGTATTGCGCGAGGCCTGCGAAACCGCACTGACGTGGCCGGGACAATTGATGGTCTCGGTGAATCTGTCACCGGCGCAGTTCGAGCGCAGCGATGTCGTGGAGGATGTGCGACAGGTGTTGGTCGAAACCCGTTTCCCGGCGAGTCGCCTGGAACTGGAGATCACTGAAAACGTGATGCTCAATGACGTTGATGGCGCTCTGCAGGTCATGAATGCCCTCAAGGAGCTGGGCGTGCGCTTGAACATGGACGATTTCGGTACCGGTTATTCGTCCCTCGGTTATCTGCGCACCTATCCATTCGATGGCATCAAGATCGACAAGCGCTTCATTGCTTCGATGAGCAACAGCAGCAACGACCGCGCCGTGGTACAAGCGATCATCAACCTGGGCAAGGCCATGGGGCTGACTGTGACTGCCGAGGGCGTGGAGACCCTGGCCCAGCTCGGTTCATTGGGCTCGGACCAATGCCACGAAGTGCAGGGTTATTTCCTCAGCCGGCCGATCGACAAGCAAGCCTTTGCGCGCTTGTTGGAGAAAGGCCAGCCCTTGTCGAAAACGGGTTCCTGAAAACCTGTTGCAACCACCCAGCCCGTTTGTCGGTCTCAACTGTGACTTGGCCTTTCGAGTTCTGGCGCTATGAAAAACCTTCGGATCGCGACCTTCAACATCAATGGCATCCGGGCCCGGCTGCCCAACCTGCTGGAATGGTTGGAGCGGGAAAAGCCCGACATTGCCTGCTTGCAGGAGCTCAAGGCCGTGGACAAGGATTTCCCGGCGGCGGAGCTGGAGTCGGTGGGGTATGGGGCGATCTGGCATGGGCAGGCGTCCTGGAACGGTGTCGCGATCCTGGCCCGTGACGCGCAGCCGCTGGAGAGCCGCCGAGGCCTGCCCGGCGGGGAGGATGACAGTCACAGTCGCTATCTGGAGGCGGCGGTGCATGGCGTGCTGGTGGGCTGCCTGTACCTGCCCAACGGCAACCCCCAACCGGGGCCGAAGTTCGACTACAAGCTGGCGTGGTTCGAACGGCTCATTGAATACGCCCAAGGGTTGCAGGCCAGTGATCATCCCGTGGTGCTGGCCGGTGACTACAATGTGGTGCCCACCGACATGGACATCTACAACCCGCGCTCCTGGCTCAAGGATGCGCTGTTACAGCCCGAAAGCCGCGCGTGCTACCAGCGGCTGCTGGACCAGGGCTGGACCGATTCGTTGCGCCACCTGTATCCGGACGAGCGGATCTACACCTTCTGGGATTACTTTCGCCAGCACTGGCAGAAAAACTCCGGGCTGCGCATCGATCACCTGCTGCTCAACCCGGTGGCCAGCGCCTACCTGAGCGAGGCCGGTGTGGACGCCTGGGTCCGGAACCAACCCCACCCCAGCGACCATGCGCCTACGTGGATCCGGCTGGCGTCACGCAAGCGGCTGTGACCAGGCGAGGCATCTGGGTCGATTGTTGTCTCTGTGAGGGGAATGCCTTATATCTGGCGGCCAATAGCCGTGCGCTTGTCGTGAGCGCAGCGCCGACCCTGGAAAAGGACACCCCTCATGAGTCATCCCCAACTGAGCGACACGGCCCGCTATCTGCGGCGCCTGGGTTTCGACGCCCCCCCAGCGCCGACCCTCGACACGTTGCGTCAACTGCAAGGGCGCCATACCGCCGAATTCCCTTTTGAAACCCTGTCGACGTTGCTGCGTCAACCCGTGCCCATCGATCTTGAATCGGTCGAACGAAAAATTTTCGAACAAGGGCGCGGCGGCTATTGCTATGAACTCAACCAATTGTTCCTGGCGTTGTTGCAGGAGCTGGGTTTCGACGCTCGCGGCATCACCGGGCGCGTGGTGATGAACGCGCCCGAAGGCACCTGGGCTGCCCGAACCCATCGGCTGAGCCTGGTGACGTTCGACGGTGTGCGCTACATCACCGACGTCGGCTTTGGTGGCATGGTGCCCACTGCGCCGTTGCTGCTGGACAGCCGTGAAGCACAAGTCACGCCCCATGAGCCGTACCGCATCGATACCCATGCGGACGGTTACCTGTTGCGCGCCAACGTCGCCGACGAATGGCGGCCGATGTACTTGTTCGATCTGCAACGCCAGGAAGACATCGACTACACCCTCGGTAATTGGTACGTCAGCAGCCACCCGGAGTCCCCGTTCATGGGGCGGTTGATGGTCGCCCGCACCGGCGATGGGCTGCGCAAGACCCTGAACGGCAACAGCTATGCGGTGCACCGGATGGGGCAGGAAAGCGAGCGCCGGTTGATCACCGACACCGATGAGTTGATCGACTTGCTGGAACAAGAATTTGGCTTGCGCGTACCGCCGCGCGAGCTGTTGCAGCCGGCGATCGTGGGGTTGCTCCAGGCATAGAAAACAGTTGGCCGGGGGATCCTGTTCCTGCGAATGGCAACAAGTTGTATACAACTCTATGGACATTTGTCCTGAGTTTTGAATACAGTGTGCCCATAACAAAAAACAGGGAATCCCCGAACCATGAAAACGCCCCATGTTTCACTCCCACGGCCCGAGGACGAAAACCTTGGCGTCGGCGCGAATATGGCTTACGGCCTGCAACATGTGTTGACCATGTACGGTGGCATCGTCGCCGTGCCATTGATCATCGGCCAGGCGGCCGGGCTCTCGCCCGCGGACATCGGTCTGTTGATTGCCGCGTCATTGTTCGCGGGGGGCCTGGCAACGTTGCTGCAAACCCTCGGCCTGCCGTTTTTCGGCTGCCAGTTACCCTTGGTGCAGGGCGTATCGTTCTCGGGCGTCGCGACCATGGTGGCGATTGTCGGCAGCGGCGGGGAGGGCGGCTTTCAAGCCATCCTCGGCGCGGTGATCGCCGCGTCCCTGATTGGTCTGCTGATCACCCCGGTGTTTTCCCGCATCACCCGGTTCTTTCCGCCACTGGTCACTGGCATCGTGATCACCACCATCGGCCTGACCCTGATGCCGGTGGCGGCGCGATGGGCCATGGGAGGTAACAGCCACGCCGCTGATTTCGGCAGCATGGCCAACATCGGCCTGGCCGCGGTGACCCTGGTGCTGGTGCTTGTGCTGAGCAAAATGGGCAATGCAACCATCTCGCGGTTGTCGATTTTGTTGGCGATGGTCATTGGTACTGTCATCGCCGTGTTCCTCGGCATGGCGGACTTCTCATCGGTCAGCCAAGGCCCGATGTTCGGCTTCCCGACACCGTTCCATTTCGGTATGCCGACTTTCCACATCGCCGCGATCCTGTCGATGTGCATTGTGATCATGGTGACCCTGGTGGAAACCTCCGCCGACATCCTGGCCGTGGGCGAGATCATCGACACCAAAGTCGACTCCAGGCGTCTGGGCAACGGTTTGCGGGCCGACATGCTGTCGAGCATGATCGCGCCGATCTTCGGCTCCTTTACCCAGAGTGCCTTTGCCCAGAACGTCGGGCTGGTGGCGGTGACCGGGATCAAGAGCCGTTTCGTAGTGGCGACTGGCGGGGTATTCCTGGTGGTGCTCGGCCTGCTGCCGTTCATGGGCCGGGTGATCGCGGCGGTGCCGACCTCGGTACTGGGCGGTGCCGGCATCGTGCTGTTCGGTACGGTGGCTGCCAGTGGTATTCGCACGCTGTCGAAGGTCGATTACCGCAACAACGTCAACCTGATCATCGTCGCCACCTCCATTGGCTTTGGCATGATTCCTATCGCCGCACCGAACTTCTATGACCACTTCCCGAGCTGGTTTGCGACCATCTTTCATTCGGGCATCAGTTCTTCGGCAATCATGGCGATCACGCTGAACCTGGCGTTCAACCACTTCACCGCGGGCAACTCCGACCAGCAATCGGTTTTTGCCGCTGGCACCGAGCGGGTGCTGCGCTACCAGGACCTGGCTGCGCTGCGTGAAGGTGATTACTTCAGCGATGGCAAGCTGCACGACTGCGATGGCAACGAGATTCCCGTGGTGGCTGAGCCTGTTCACGGGGCGGCGGAGCATGCGCCGGTACGACTCAAAAGCAGCGAGCACGTCTGACGAGTACACCGTGGCGAGGGGAGCTTGGTCCCGCTGGGCTCTGTAGGAGCTGGCGAAGCCTGCGATCTTTTGATCTTGATCTTTCGCTTGAGATTCAAGTGTCTGGGGAAAGATCGCAGCCTCGTTGCACTCAACAGCTCCTACATAGCTCCTACATAGCTTCTACGGCGTAGACCAGGAGCAGGCGCCCTCGCCACAGGGTTAGCCAGCGAATACAAAAAAGCCTGTGATCATTGATCACAGGCTTTTTTGTAGCACGCGGGAGGCTGATTACCAGCGACCGTAATGACCACGAGGCGGGCCATAGTAGTAGCCTCGTGGTGGCCCGTAATACACCGGCGCTGGGCGATAGTAGATCGGCCGCTCCACGTAAACCGGCTGTGGCTGGTAATAGACCGGCGGTGGTTGTTGCACATAGACCGGCTGTGGCTGGACGTAGACCGGTTGCTGCACATACACCGGACGATCACGGTTGATGAGGGCCGAGCCAACGATGGCCGAACCGACAATGGCGCCAAACACTGCGGGCCCCTCCCAACCACCACGACCGTGGGCGGATGCCTGGCCGGTGACCGCGAGTGCCCCCATGAGCAGGGCGATGATGGGAAGTTTACGATTCATGGCTGTTCCTCGTTTCGGCCCCGACGCTTGTGGTCTGCAACAGACCCGATGAGGGTCGCGGGGATACTTGCTCTGACAACGATTTTCTCAGGATTTGCGGCGCCGTTGGGTAAATATTGTGTAAGGTCTGTAGCGCTTTTCTTTACCGCACCGCGTTATCCAGGCGCCTTAGACCTGGCTGGGGCTGGCGGTATCATCATCGAATAAAGCCTTCGCAGCGGTGATTCCGTCTGTCCGAAAGTGAATTGCAAGGAGACACGCATGCAGATCAATCCCAACAAAGACACCCAATTGTGCATGTCGTTATCGGGGCGTCCCGGAAACTTCGGCCTGCGCTTTCATAATCACCTGTATGAACAATTGGGCCTGAATTTCTATTACAAGGCGTTCAGCAGCCAGGACCTGCCTGGCGCCGTGGGCGGTATCCGCGCCCTGGGTATTCGTGGATGCGGCGTGTCGATGCCGTTCAAGGAAGCCTGCATTGCCCTGGTGGACGAGCTGGACCCTTCCGCCGCCGCGATCCAGTCCATCAACACCATCGTCAATACCAACGGCCATCTGAAGGCCTACAACACCGACTACATCGCTATCGCCCAGTTGTTGCAAAGCCACGCCGTGCCCAAGGAATCGACCTTTGCCCTGCGCGGCAGCGGCGGCATGGCCAAGGCTGTGGCCAGTGCCTTGCGCGATGGCGGCTACAAGAACGGGCTGATCGTTGCCCGCAATGAAGCCGCCGGGCAGGCCCTGGCCGAGTCCCTGGGGTATGAATGGCAAGCTGACCTGGGTACCCGACGGCCACAGATGCTGATCAACGTCACGCCGATCGGCATGACTGGCGGCCCGGAGGCCGACCAGTTGGCGTTTGAGCCCCAGATCATCGCCACGGCCGAGACCGTGTTCGATGTCGTGGCGATCCCGTCGGAAACGCCACTGATCGTGCGCGCCCGGGCCGAAGGCAAACAGGTCATCACCGGGCTGGAAGTCATTGCGATCCAGGCCTTGGAACAGTTCGTGCTGTACACCGGCGTGCGGCCCAACCTGGAGCAATTTGAAAAAGCCGTGGCCTTCGCCCGGTCCATGTAGCAGCTGTCGAAGGCTCGGGCCGCGTTCGGACGATCTTTTGATTTTGATCTTTCGCTCTCGACTCAATTGTCTGGAACAAGATCGCAGCCTCGTTGCTCTCGACAGCTCACAGCGCTACTGGCGATTCCAGCAATTATTCCAGCCGCGCCAGGCGTTCTTCCAGGGCCGCGATCCGGGCTTCGAGTTCTTCGATGCGTTCGAGCGAGACACCGCTGCCGGCACCGCGCTCCACCGGGTGCTGGCGGGCGGCGAGAATCGCTTCGATGTCCGCCGGGTCGCCCATGGCGTGCACATAGCGGTCTTCGCGTTGGCCGGCCTGGCGTGGCACCAGCAGTGCCAGCCCACGGGCGATCAGGCGTTCAAGTTGGTGCACCACTTGTTCGGCGTCTTCGAAGTCGTGCATCCGCCCGCTACGGGTCAGTAGCTCATTGACCGTTTGCGGACCACGCAGGAACAGCAGGCCCATCAGGACTACCTGGGCGGGTACCAGCTCCAGGGCTTTGTCGACCCGATGCTCCCAGCGGTCGGCGCGGCTGCCCATCACCAGTTTGGTAAAGCCACGACCTTCCAGTGCCCGCAGGCTCTGGCCGACCTGGCCCGGATTGAGGTTCATCACCGGTTCGCGGCTGGTTTTCTGGTTGCAGGCCAGTACCAGGGCGTTGAGGGTCAGCGGGTAGGTCTCGGGGTTGGTGGCCTGCTTCTCGACCAGCGCGCCGAGGATGCGGATTTCCGTGCTATTGAGCCGCGGTTCTTCAGCCTGGTGTTGTTCTTCAATGCTCATCGCGCGTTCCCTATGCTGTGGAAGCCGCCTAGCCTAATCCTTGCGCAATAAAAGACAAGCCGTGCAACACGCCGTGGCTATAATCGCAGCCGTTTGATTGATTCTTTCCTGTCACCTGCAAGAGATCGCCATGACTATTTCCCTGTACGCCGCTTCCGTCCCGGTTTTCAAGCAGATGCTCAACGCGTTGAGCGACGTTCTGAACAAGGCCGAAGCCCACGCCACCGCGAAGAACATCGACCCGAACGCCTTCCTGCAAGCTCGCCTGTACCCGGACATGTTCCCGCTGGTGCGTCAGGTGCAGATCGCGGTGGACTTCGCCAAAGGTGTGTCTGCACGTCTGGCCGAGATCGAAGTGCCGAAGTATGACGACAGCGAGACCACGTTCGCCGAGCTGCAAGCCTTGATCGCCAAGGTCCTGGCTTTCATCGACGGCATCCGCCCTGAGCAGATCGATGGCAAGGAAGGCATCGAAATCGTTACCCGTCCAGGCACGCCGAAGGAAAAGCGCTTCAGCGGCCAGAACTACCTGCTGACCTACGGCCTGCCGCAGTTCTTCTTCCACGTCACCACCGCCTACGCCTTGCTGCGCCACAATGGCGTGGAAGTGGGCAAGCGCGACTACATGGGCGCGTTCTAACCCCGCAGGCATGAAAAAGCCCGGGACGGTGTGGGCCGTTCCCGGGCTTTTTTGTGGCTGTCTGGCACATCCTTGGCCGATGTGCCACCGCTATCGCGAGCTTGCTCGCGATAACAATCCAATAGCCACCGCAGTTGTTACGCCGTACGCGCGAGCTTCTCTTCCTCACCCAGGCATGCCGCCGCCGTGAACAGCACATCCGTAGACGAGTTCAGCGCCGTCTCCGCCGAGTCCTGCAGGACGCCGATGATGAAACCTACCGCGACCACTTGCATGGCGATTTCGCTGGGAATGCCAAACAGGCTGCACGCCAGGGGAATCAGCAGCAGCGAACCGCCGGCCACCCCGGAGGCGCCGCATGCGCTAACGGCTGCCACAATGCTCAACAGCACAGCCGTTGGCATATCCACTGCAATACCCAGGGTATGCACGGCCGCCAGGGCCAGCACGGTGATGGTAATGGCGGCGCCTGCCATGTTGATGGTCGCGCCCAGCGGGATCGACACCGAATAGGTGTCCTCGTGCAGGCCCAGGCGTTTGCTCAGTTCCAGGTTCACCGGAATGTTCGCCGCCGAGCTGCGGGTGAAAAACGCCGTGATGCCACTCTCGCGCAGGCAGGTGAATACCAGCGGGTAGGGGTTGCGACGCAGTTTCCAGAATACGATCAGTGGGTTGACCACCAACGCCACGAACAGCATGCAGCCGATCAGCACGGTGAGCAGGTGCAGGTAACCGAGCAGCGCGCCGAAGCCGGAGGTGGACAGCGTCGAGGCGACCAGCCCGAAGATCCCCAGCGGGGCGAAGCGGATCACCACGCGCACGATGACAGTCACGCCGTGGGACAGGTCTTCGAGCACGGTACGGGTGGTCTGGCCGGCATGACGAATGGCGACGCCCATGCCGATGGCCCAGGCCAGAATGCCGATGAAATTACCGTTGAGCAGGGCCCGGACCGGGTTGTCCACCACGCTCAGCAGCAGGCTTTGCAGCACCTCGCTGATGCCGCCAGGTGCCGTGATCGCGACGTCTTGGGTCGACAGCACGAGGCTGGATGGAAACAGCGTACTGGCAACCACCGCGACCACCGCCGCGGCGAAAGTGCCCAGCAGGTAGAGGAACAGAATCGGCCGGATATGGGTTTGCTGGCCATGCTTGTGGTTGGCGATCGAGGCCATGACCAGCACGAACACCAGGATCGGTGCCACGGCCTTGAGCGCGGACACGAAGACCTTGCCGATGAATTCGGTGGACTTGGCCAGGTCGGGCGCCAGCCATGCCAGGACGATACCGGCGATCAGACCGATGATGATTTGCGTCACCAGGCTGGTGCGTTTGAGGCGTTGCATAGGGGTAACGGACGAAGCTGTCATAGCGGCATCTCTGATTTTATTGTGTGCGACGGTCGACGAGTCAGGGCAACAAGCGGGCAGGCCACATGAGCGGACCGAGAGAAAGTACGGCGTTTGCAGGCCGCGGACTTTATCACAGCCCGATGAAAAATCTGACGGACCTGTGACGATCCGTCACTCGGGTGTTCAAGCGCGTTTTGTCTGGTGAACGCATTCTGTTAGGCTTGCCGTCATCACCTTTCTATATCCGCCAGCGAGCCCTTGGGCTGACGCTGGTGTCGTCGTTTTGCCGGAGTTCTGCATGTTGTTACCCATTTTCCTGTTGTCGGCCGCCGGTTTTACCGTGCTGACCACGGAATTCGTCATCGTTGGCCTGTTACCTTCCATCGCCCGCGACCTGCACGTCAGCATTCCCCAGGCCGGGCTGCTGGTGACATTGTTCGCGTTTACCGTGGCGGCGTTCGGACCATTCCTGACGGCCTGGTTCGCCCGCTTCGAGCGGCGCAAGTTGTTTATCAGCGTGCTGGTGATGTTCGGCCTGGCCAACATGCTCGCTGCCTTCGCCCCCAACATCTGGGTGATGGCCGTTGCCCGGTTGATTCCGGCCCTGGGCCTGCCGGTGTTCTGGGCGCTGGCCAGCGAAACGGCGGTGGACATTGTCGGGCCCCAGTTGGCCGGGCGGGCCATTGCCCGGATCGGCTTCGGCATCGTCTGTGCCACGGTGTTCGGCATTCCCGTGGGCACGTTGATTTCCGATGCGTTTGGCTGGCGCAGCGCGTTTGCGATCCTGGCAGTCATCGCCTTCGCCAAGGCGTTGCTGCTGTTTATCTACTTGCCGAAAACCAACCTGCACCAGCATCAGGTGAGCTTTCGTTCGCAATTCAAGATCCTGCGCAGCCCGTTGATGCAAGGGCATGTGCTGTTATCGATCCTGGTGTTCAGCGGCATGTTCACCGCCTACACCTATCTGGCGGACATCCTCGAACGCCTCGCCGGGTTCGATGGCACCCTGGTGGGGTGGTGCCTGATGGGCTTCGGCGCCGTCGGGCTGCTGGGCAACTCCCTGGGCGGTCGGGCGGTGGACCGGCATCCGTTGATTGCGTCGATGGTGTTCTGCCTGTTCCTGATCGGCGGCATGGTGGCGTTGGTGCCGAGCATTCATTCACCTCTCGCGCTGGCGGCGGCGATGGGCATTTGGGGCGTGACCCAGGCGGCCTTGTTCCTGGTCAGCCATGTGCGGCTGATGAAGGCGGCCCCGCAGGCCCCGGCCTTTGCCGCTTCGTTGAACATTGCCGGGGCCAACCTGGGGATTGGCCTGGGGGCGATGGTCGGTGGCCGGGTCATCGATACCCTGGGCCTGGGCAGTGTCGGGTTTGCGGCGGCCGGGTTCATCTTCGTATCGATCCTGCTGGCGTTGCTTTTGATGACCTTCAAACCTCGTGTCACCTGCTAAGCGCTGAACAACTCGCGACGCGCGCCTTCGGCAATCGCGACGATTCCAGGGTGGCTGACCTTGCGCTCCACGGAAATGGCGTAGAAGGATTCGCTCACCGCATCGGTCTGGCCAATCACCTCTACGCCGCATTGGCGCTTGACCTCTTCGGCGATCACGCTTGGGCCGATGAAAATCCCGCTGCCTGATTGACCGAAGGCCTGCATCAATGCGCTGTCGTCGAACTCGCCGATGATGCGCGGCTGGATCTGTTGCTCGGCGAACCAGCGCTGCAAGCGGCTGCGCACGACAGTTTCCGGCCCGGGAATCAGCAGCGGAGCGTCATGCAGGCCATGGGGAAAATCCGGCCCGTAGCGTTCGGCCAGCGCGGCGGTGGCGAAAAAGCTGATCCCGCATTCCCCCAGCTTCTGGCTGTAGCCCTTGATGTCCAGGTGAGTTGGCATCGGGCTGTCGGAAATCACCAGGTCCAGACGCTGGATCGCCAGGTCCGCCAGCAACCGTTCGAGCTTGTCCTCGCGGCAGGTGATGCGCAGCGGCTCACTCAACTCCATGGTCGGCGCCAGCAGCCGGTAGACAATGGATTTGGGCACCACATCCGCCACCCCGACCCGAAACAGGGTTTGCTGCTCGTTGGGCTGGGCTCGCAGCATCAATTCCAGCTCACCGCCCAACTGGAACATGTGTTCGGCGTAGGGCAAGGTCTGGCGGCCGGCCTCGGTCAGTTCCAGCTGTCGTCCGACGCGGCGAAACAGCTTGATGTTATAGGTCTGCTCGAACAGGGAGATCTGCCCGCTGATGGTCTGTGGGGTCAGGCTCAACTGCTCGCACGCGCGCACGATGCTGCCGGTTTTCGCTACCACCCAGAAGTAATGCAATTGTCGATAATTGAGCATGGGTTCACGCGGATTCGTAAAAATCGAAGTATAACCGCTGAAAATACGAATTTTCCTGAAGTATTCGCCTCTCTAGAATGCCTGGCCATTGGCGGGCCACTTTCGTGCGCCTTCTATTCTCTCAAGAGGCATTGATTCCATGACGTACAAATCCCTGGGGCTTGCAGCTCTGTTGGTGATATCTGCAGCGACACTGGTGGGCTGTGAACAGGCTGAAAAAAGTGCCCAGCAATTGATGGGGCAGGCAGCACAAACCGCCAAGCAGGCCATCGACGACACCCACAAGGCCGCCGAACAGGCGATCAGCGAAGCCTCCGGCGGGTTGATCAGCCCGAAGAAAGAGCCAGCGGACGAAGCTGACGAAACACAAACCCCGACCAAAACCATCTAACGCGTCACATTCAGTCAGGACTGACCCATGGATTATCTTTTACAGCTCGCCGCCAGCCCCACCGCGTGGATCGCCCTGGCGACTCTGGTCGTGATGGAAATCGTGCTTGGCATCGATAACCTGATCTTCATTTCGATTCTGACCAACAAGCTGCCCCAACAGCATCGTGCCAAGGCGCGGCGCGTCGGTATCGGCATGGCGCTGATCCTGCGCCTGGGCTTGTTGAGCACCATTGCCTTCATTGTGCAGTTGACCGAACCGGTCATCGAAATCTTCGGCCAGGCGTTCTCTTGGAAAGACATGATCCTGATCGCCGGTGGCCTGTTCCTGCTGTGGAAAGCGACCACTGAAATCCACCACAGCATGGACCCCGCACCGGACGACCCCAAGTCGGCCACGTCCGGCGTGACCCTGGGTTTTGCCGCGGCAATCGGTCAGATCCTGACGTTGGACCTGGTGTTCTCCATCGACAGCATCATCACTGCCGTAGGCATGACCGAGCATTTGCCGATCATGATCATCGCGGTCGTCGTGTCGGTGCTGGTGATGTTGTTGGCGGCCGAGCCGTTGTCCAAGTTCATCAATGACAACCCGACGGTGGTGATGCTGGCCCTGGGCTTCCTGATCATGATCGGCATGACGCTGATCGCCGAAGGCTTCGGTGCCCATGTGCCCAAGGGCTATATCTACGCGGCCATGGCGTTCTCGGCGGCGATCGAGGTGTTGAACATGTTGTCCCGTCGGGCCAGGGAAAGGGCGTTGGCTGACAACGCCTGATACCAGGCAGACAGAAGCCACCCGGGTCGAGGCCCGGGTGGCTTTTTTTTCGATTGAATAGCGAGTGGTCAGTGTGCGGTGGCGTGGCGTCGGGCGGATTTCGTGGTTTTTTCCGATTGCGCAGGTGGCGCGTGATGATGGCGCCGAGTGATCCGAAGCACCCCCCACAGCATGGCCGTGGCTACGCTCAGCCAGCCGAATATCAGCATCAGAATTGTCGTTGTCAGGCTCATCTGTGCCTCCTTTTATCCCAATCCGGGATAACGCACCTAATACATGGACAGTCTAGTCGCTCAAGTGTTTCAGGCAATTGATCCGTAGCGGTTGGGCACGGATCGGTTCGCTCTATCGCGCTCGTAAAACTGTCGTTATGGCTATACCCAGGACTGTGCGCACCTTATGATCGTCGACCCAAGCCTGGCCCGGATGCCGGGCGCCTGAACAAGAGAGTCATCATGTCGCCAGTCATTTCATTTTTTCGATCACTGGTCCTGACGCTGTCCTGCCTCGTCGCCCTGGTGGGGTGTGCCGGTAGCGTGTCGCCGCAGATCCAGCGCCTGCCCGAGCGGGTGGAACTCAACAGCGTGCCGTTCTTTCGTGGCGAAATGTACCAGGGCGCCCCGCAGTCCCTGGCGGCCCTGCTGACGCTGCAAGGCACGGTGATCACGCCGGGGCTGCTGGAAAAGCCGTTGCACCTGCCGGGTGGCGAAGCCGGTTTGCAGCAGAATATGCAAACCCTGGCGCGCGAATACGGGCTGTTGGTGTATCCGCTCGACGCCAGGCTGCCCGCGTTATTGGAACAGGTTGCGGCAGGCTATCCGGTGCTGGTGCGCTATATCGACGGTTCGGCGTTCTGGGCCGAGCCTCGGTATGGGATTGTCGCCGGTTACAATCGTCAGAAGCAGACGGTATTACTACGCTCGGGCATGAGCCGGCGGCAGTCGATGAGCTTCAGTGCCTTCGAATCGGCCCTCAAAAGCGCGGGTGGCTGGGCGGTGCTGGTCCAGCGCCCCACGCAGCTTCCGGCCAATGTCGACTCGCAGCGGTGGCTCAAGGCTGCGGCAGAATTGGCTGGGGCAGGGCAGGAGCAAGCGGCGGCACGGGCCACCAAGACCTTGGGCGCGGCGCATTGATCGTTCATCCCGTTCGTCACTTGCCGGGCACAACCCGGAAGGCCTGAGGCTCTTATCGTCAGGGTTGGGCATTTTCCGACCGTGATTGGAGGAGGACACGCATGGCACAGTCGAAAACACCTACGGGGCCACATTCGTCAGAGCATTCCAGCGGTGATGACTTGGGGTTTGATCCGGATTCGCCGGACCTTGAGGATCCTCAGGTTGATCCGGTAGGGCCGGCCAAGGCGCCGCTGGACAAGAAGGATGAGCGCAAGCCTGAGCCCAAGCCTTATGATCCGCTGGGTGACCTGAAGGTCTAGGGATTATCTGTTCCGAGAGGTGTGGGTTGGTGTGTATATCCGTTACCGCAGCAACGGATATACACACCAAAACAAGTACCGCAAAAAACCAAAAAAACGGCGCTTCCCATTTCTGAAGAAGCGCCGCTTTTTCTAAGTGAACAGCATCACGAACGAGTCAGGGCTTTTAGGGTTCGTGGATTACTTGGAAGCTTCCACCACACCACTCTGGCGGCTCTTGAGATTCTTGGCTGCCTTGTATTGCAGGGCCACCGCCGGCACAGCGGCGCTTTTTCCGGTTTCCACCCAGCTACGAATCCGGCTGGCATCGGCGAAGTGCGTGTACTTGCCGAACGCGTCGAGGATCACCAGCGCCATCGGGCGGTTGCCCATCTTCGTCACCAGCACCAGGCAGTGGCCGGCCTCGTTGGTGAAGCCGGTCTTGGTCAACTGGATATCCCAGTTGGCCTTGTGGACCAAGTGATCGGTGTTGCGAAAACCCAGGCTATACACAGGCTTGCGGAAGGTAACGGTCTTTTCCTTGGTGGTGCTCAGCTCGCTCAGCAGTGGGTACTTGCGCGCGGCGATCAGCAGCTTGGTCAGGTCCCTGGCGGTCGAGACGTTGTGGATCGACAGGCCCGTCGGTTCGACGTAATGGGTGCTGGTCATGCCCAGCGCCTTGGCCTTGGCGTTCATGGCGGCAATGAACGCCGCGTAGCCGCCCGGATAGTGGTGGGCGAGGCTGGCGGCGGCACGGTTTTCCGAAGACATCAGGGCGATCAGCAGCACGTCCCGGCGCGACAGTTCGCTGTTGAGCTTGACCCGGGAAAACACGCCCTTCATCTCTGGGGTGTTGGCGATGGTGATGGAGATGTATTCATCCAGGTTCTGTTTGGCATCCAGCACGATCAGGCCGGTCATCAACTTGGTCACCGACGCGATGGGTACCACCACATCCGGGTTGCTCGAATAGACGACTTTATCCGTCTGCAGGTCCAACAACATCGCGCTGCCTGAGGCGACTTGTAGCTTGGCTGTATTCCGTGGGGGCGCGATGGTTTCCTGTGCTGCGATATTTTGCGTGATAAAGCTGCCTGTGAAAGCGATGAACAGGCTGATGATCGAAAGACGGATTTTCACGCGAGTAGGCTCGATAGAGTTAAAGGTGCCGTTGAGCAACGACTTTTAAAAAAACGTCGCATTCTAGGAGTATGGGCGACAGCAGCGCTATATGCCTGTGCCGCCAAGGCTTGCGAATAAATAAAGTTTAATGAAAGGGGGATTTTGGCGAGGCGAATCTGAGGAATTTGTAATTTGGCGGCTAAAGTCCGGTCGCCAGAAACACCTGTGGGAGCGCGCTTGCTCGCGATAGCGGTGTGTCAGTCAACTGGATGTTGGCTGGTCCATCGCTATCGCGAGCAGGCTCGCTCCCACAGGGTTTTTGTTGACGTGTATCAGCTGTGCAGCGTTTCGGCCGCATACAACGTGTTTTCCAGCAGGCAGGCGCGGGTCATCGGGCCTACGCCGCCGGGCACCGGCGTGATCCAGCCAGCGCGGGGCAGGGCGGTCTCGTAGACCACATCGCCCACCAGCTTGCCGTCATCCTGGCGATTGATGCCCACGTCGATGACGATGGCGCCTTCCTTGATCCACTCGCCCTTTACCAGGCCGGGTTTGCCGGCGGCCACCACCACCAGGTCCGCGCGACCGACATGGCCGGCCAGATCCTTGGTGAAACGATGGGTCACGGTCACGGTGCAGCCGGCCAGCAGCAGCTCCATGGCCATCGGACGGCCAACGATGTTGGACGCACCCACCACTACGGCGTCCAGGCCATACAGGTCAACGCCAGTACTTTCCAGCAGCGTCATGATGCCTTTCGGGGTGCAGGGACGAAGCAACGGGATACGCTGGGCCAGGCGACCGACGTTATAAGGATGGAAGCCATCGACGTCTTTGTCCGGGCGGATACGCTCCAGCAGCTTGGAGGCGTCGAGGTGTTCAGGCAGCGGTAGCTGGAGCAGAACGCCGTCGATGTTCGGGTCATCGTTCAGGCGATCGATCAGATCGGCCAACGCTTGCTGGGTGGTTTCGGAAGGCAGGTCGTAGGCCTGGGAAAGGAAGCCGACCTCTTCACAGTCTTTACGCTTGTGCGAGACATAAACCTGAGAGGCAGGATCGCTGCCGACCAGGATCACCGCAAGGCCGGGCGTGCGCAAGCCTTGCTGGCGGCGCTCGGTGACTCGTTGGGCGATCTGCTGGCGCAGGCTGGCGGCGATCGATTTGCCGTCGATAAGTTGTGCAGTCATTGCGCGTGGTTAACCATCGAGAGGGGAAAAAAAGAGAACGTATTCTCGCATGCCGGGGCGTGAGGGCAAAGGCGCTTGGTCTGCAAATTCCCCTAACCCCTTTAATTAAATGAATTTTTTTTAAAAAAGAGTTGACGACCTATCAGGCCGTCTATAACATTCGTCGCACTTGTCGGGCACAGCCTAGCACTGGTTAAGAAGGTAGAGCAGAGTTGGTTGTTTCAACTCGGCAAAACTGAAAGCACTTAGTTTGTAATCGTCCAAGAATACAGATTAAAAAGGCGCCCGTAGCTCAGCTGGATAGAGCATCCGCCTTCTAAGCGGATGGTCGCAGGTTCGAGTCCTGCCGGGTGCGCCAATTAGGCAGCTTTGGCACAAGTAAGGCAACAAGGCAATATGGTGGGCGTAGCTCAGTTGGTAGAGCACGGGATTGTGACTCCCGTTGTCGTGGGTTCGATCCCCATCGTCCACCCCATATTCTAGAGAGGCGCCAGATCTAACAATCTGGCGCCTTTGCTTTAAAAGCTTGATACGCGGATGTGGTGGAATTGGTAGACACACTGGATTTAGGTTCCAGCGCCGCAAGGTGTGAGAGTTCGAGTCTCTCCGTCCGCACCATACAAGTCGCTATTTAAATAGCAAAAAACGGCGCAGTACCTGAAAAGGGCTGCGCCGTTTTTGTTTTCAGTGGTTCTGTGTTTGGCGTCGGCGCTGTTCTTGGGGTTGTGTGCCGCGCTCGGTTCGTCGCGAATGTGTTTCGTGATGATGCGCGACATGTCCGTCGGTCTCCTTGTGGGGGCGGGCGTCGCGCGATCGGACAAGTCGCTTCTATATATAGAAGCGTCGGTGCAGAGCCCTGGGATGAATCGACTGTATTTGCAATCCGGGTGGGACATGACCGTTTGTCCCGTCCTAAATCCGGCGCCTGTTTCCAGCGCGTTTTCAGTAGGGTGACTTCTTGAGTTTGACCTACTAGAATGCATGCCCTTGATTCTGGGGTCGGAAACGCCCGGCCAACGTCTGTGCAACGAGGAATATCCATGCAAGTTTCTGTTGAAAATACTTCTGCTCTTGAGCGCCGCATGAGCATCACCGTGCCGGCTGAGCGCATCGAGACTCAGGTCAACAAGCGTCTGCAGCAGACTGCCCAAAAGGCCAAAATCCCAGGTTTCCGCCCAGGCAAAGTGCCAATGAGCGTGATCCGTCAGCGTTACGAAGCTGATGCGCGTCAGGAAGCCGTGGGCGACGTGATCCAGTCTTCGTTCTACGAAGCGGTCGTCGAGCAAAAGCTGAACCCGGCCGGTGCTCCGTCCGTCGAGCCTAAAGTGCTGGAAAAAGGCAAGGACCTGGAATTCGTCGCCACGTTCGAAGTGTTCCCTGAGTTCACGGTTGCCGGTTTCGAATCCATCGCCGTCGAGCGCCTGAGCGCTGACGTGTCGGATGCCGACCTGGACAAGATGCTGGACATCCTGCGCAAGCAGAACACCCGTTTCGAAGTGACTGAGCGTGCTGCCCAGAACGAAGATCAACTGAACATCGATTTCGTCGGCAAGGTCGACGGTGAAGTGTTCGCGGGCGGTTCCGCCAAGGCTACCCAGCTGGTGCTGGGCTCCGGTCGCATGATTCCTGGTTTCGAAGACGGCCTGGTTGGCGCCAAGGCCGGTGAAGAGCGCGTTCTGAACGTGTCCTTCCCTGAGGACTACCAGAACCTGGACCTGGCTGGCAAAGCCGCCGAGTTCACCGTGACCGTCAACACTGTTTCCGAGCCGAAACTGCCTGAGCTGAACGAAGAGTTCTTCGCCCAGTTCGGCATCAAGGAAAGCGGTCTGGAAGGTTTCCGCACCGAAGTTCGCAAGAACATGGAGCGTGAACTGCGCCAAGCCATCAAGTCCAAGGTCAAGAACCAGGTCATGGACGGTCTGCTGGCCTCCAACCCGATCGAAGTGCCAAAGGCTCTGCTGGACAACGAAGTGAACCGTCTGCGCGTGCAGGCCGTTCAGCAGTTCGGTGGCAACATCAAGCCGGATCAACTGCCTGCCGAACTGTTCGAAGAGCAAGCCAAGCGCCGCGTCGTGCTGGGCCTGATCGTCGCCGAAGTGGTCAAGCAATTCGAGCTCAAGCCTGACGAAGCCCGCGTTCGCGAGCTGATCCAGGAAATGGCCTCGGCTTATCAAGAGCCTGAGCAAGTCGTGTCCTGGTACTACAAGAACGACCAGCAACTGAACGAAGTCCGTTCGGTTGTGCTGGAAGAACAAGTTGTGGATACTGTTCTGCAGAAAGCTAGCGTGACCGATAAAGCGGTCTCTTACGAAGAAGCGGTCAAGCCGGTGGAAGCTCCACAAGCCGATTGATGGTTCTGCGGTAAGAAATAAACACCCATAAGCCAGCCTTCGCGCTGGCTTATGCGTATTCAAGACATAACTATTTGGGAGTGACTGCGAGACATGTCCCGCAATTCTTTTTATCAGCAGAGCTCTGACATCCAGGCCGCAGGCGGCCTGGTCCCGATGGTTATCGAGCAGTCCGCCCGCGGCGAACGTGCCTATGACATCTACTCGCGTCTGCTCAAGGAACGCGTCATCTTCCTGATCGGCCCCGTTGAAGACTACATGGCCAACCTGGTCGCGGCGCAGCTGTTGTTCCTTGAAGCGGAAAACCCGGACAAGGATATCCATCTGTACATCAACTCACCTGGCGGTTCGGTGACTGCGGGCATGTCGATCTACGACACCATGCAGTTCATCAAGCCTGACGTTTCCACCATCTGCATCGGCCAGGCCTGCAGCATGGGCGCCTTCCTGCTCGCCGGCGGCGCAGCGGGCAAGCGTCACTGCCTGCCTAACTCGCGGATGATGATTCACCAGCCATTGGGCGGCTTCCAGGGCCAGGCGTCGGATATCGACATCCATGCCAAGGAAATCCTCCACATTCGTTCGCGCCTGAACTCGTTGCTGGCCCATCATACCGGCCAAAGCCTCGAAACCATTGAGCGTGACACCGAGCGTGACAACTTCATGAGCGCCGAGCGTGCAGCCGAATATGGCCTGATCGACTCCGTGATCAACAAGCGTCAAATGCCTGCCTAAGCCGCTCAAAATGCAGGTGGTTGGGATGACCGGCCGCCTGCGGGCTTGAAAAAGCCCGCAATTGCCTTCATCTTGTGTTGCAAGCCTATCGGATTTGGATCGATCGAATGACTGACACCCGCAACGGCGAGGACAACGGCAAACTGCTTTATTGCTCCTTCTGTGGCAAAAGCCAGCATGAAGTGCGCAAATTGATTGCCGGCCCCTCGGTCTTCATTTGCGACGAGTGCGTCGACCTGTGCAATGACATCATCCGCGAGGAGGTGCAGGAAGCCCAGGCCGAGAGCAGCGCGCATAAATTGCCTTCGCCTAAAGAAATCAGCGGCATCCTTGATCAGTATGTGATTGGTCAGGAACGTGCAAAAAAGGTACTGGCCGTAGCGGTGTACAACCACTACAAGCGCCTGAACCAACGTGACAAGAAGAATGACGAGGTCGAACTCGGCAAGAGCAACATCCTGCTGATCGGCCCGACAGGCTCGGGTAAGACCCTGCTTGCCGAAACCCTGGCCCGCTTGCTGAACGTTCCGTTCACCATCGCCGACGCAACCACCCTCACCGAGGCTGGTTATGTAGGTGAAGATGTCGAGAACATTATTCAGAAGTTGTTGCAGAAGTGCGACTACGATGTGGAAAAGGCCCAGATGGGCATTGTCTACATCGACGAAATCGACAAGATTTCCCGCAAGTCCGACAACCCGTCCATCACCCGGGATGTTTCCGGTGAGGGCGTGCAGCAGGCCTTGCTCAAGTTGATCGAAGGTACGGTCGCTTCCGTTCCACCCCAAGGTGGTCGCAAGCATCCGCAGCAGGAATTCCTGCAAGTCGACACCCGTAACATCCTGTTCATCTGCGGTGGTGCGTTCTCCGGCCTGGAAAAGGTTATTCAAAACCGTTCCACCCGTGGTGGCATCGGTTTCAACGCCGAAGTGCGCAGCAAGGAAGAAGGCAAGAAAGTCGGTGAATCCCTGCGTGAAGTCGAGCCTGACGATTTGGTCAAGTTTGGCCTGATCCCGGAATTCGTCGGTCGTCTGCCGGTCCTGGCGACGCTGGACGAGCTGGATGAAGCGGCGTTGATGCAGATCCTGACCGAGCCGAAAAACGCCCTGACCAAGCAGTATGCCAAGCTGTTCGAAATGGAAGGTGTAGACCTGGAATTCCGTTCCGACGCGCTGAAATCGGTCGCAAAACGTGCCCTGGAGCGCAAGACCGGTGCCCGTGGATTGCGTTCGATTCTCGAAGGCGTATTGCTCGACACGATGTATGAGATCCCCTCGCAGTCCGAGGTGAGTAAAGTCGTGATCGATGAAAGCGTTATAGAAGGCAAGTCCAAGCCACTGTATATCTATGAAAACAGTGAGCCGGCTGCCAAGGCCGCACCGGACGCTTAAGCGTCCCGCTGCCGGAACAAAGAAGGGGCCTTCGGGCCCCTTTGCTTTTAGCGCGTTTTAGACGTGTCTTAGCGCTTGTTTTTTTTCAAGGCTGCCCCCATCTTGGTTTCAAGCTTACTTCCATCTGTTTCCGGCCCGAGGGCCGCCGTAGAGGCGAAATCATGAAGACAACCATCGAATTGCCTCTCCTGCCATTGCGCGATGTCGTGGTGTATCCGCACATGGTTATCCCGCTGTTCGTGGGGCGCGAGAAGTCCATCGAAGCCCTTGAGGCTGCGATGACGGGTGACAAGCAGATTCTGCTGCTGGCTCAGAGAAATCCAGCCGACGATGATCCCGGCGAAGACGCACTGTATCGCGTAGGTACGATTGCAACGGTTCTGCAATTGCTCAAGCTGCCCGACGGCACCGTCAAGGTCCTGGTCGAAGGCGAGCAGCGCGGTGCTATCGAGCGTTTCAGCGAAGTGGACGGCCATTGCCGGGCCGAGGTGTCGCTGATCGAAGAGGTCGATGCGCCCGAGCGTGAATCAGAGGTGTTTGTCCGCAGCCTGCTGTCGCAGTTCGAACAATACGTGCAACTGGGCAAGAAGGTGCCTGCAGAGGTCCTGTCGTCGCTTAACAGCATCGATGAGCCGGGACGGCTGGTTGATACGATGGCGGCCCACATGGCCCTCAAGATCGAGCAGAAGCAGGAAATTCTCGAAATCATTGATTTGTCGGCCCGTGTCGAACACGTGCTGGCACTGCTCGACGGCGAAATCGATCTGTTGCAGGTCGAGAAACGCATTCGCGGTCGTGTGAAGAAGCAAATGGAGCGCAGTCAGCGCGAGTACTACCTGAATGAGCAGATGAAGGCCATTCAGAAAGAGCTGGGCGATGGCGACGAAGGCCACAACGAAATCGAAGAGCTGAAAAAACGCATCGATGCCGCCGGCTTGCCCAAGGATGCACTGGCCAAGGCCCAGGCCGAGCTGAACAAGCTCAAGCAAATGTCGCCGATGTCTGCTGAGGCCACCGTGGTGCGCTCCTACATCGACTGGTTGGTCCAGGTGCCGTGGAAAGCCCAGAGCAAGGTGCGTCTTGACCTGGCGCGTGCCGAAGACATCCTCGACGCCGACCATTACGGCCTGGAAGAGGTCAAGGAGCGCATCCTTGAATACCTCGCCGTGCAGAAGCGCGTGAAGAAGATTCGTGGCCCGGTCCTGTGCCTGGTCGGTCCTCCCGGGGTTGGTAAAACCTCCCTTGCGGAGTCGATTGCTCACGCAACCAACCGTAAATTCGTACGCATGGCCCTTGGCGGCGTGCGCGACGAGGCGGAAATTCGTGGTCATCGCCGGACCTACATCGGTTCGATGCCGGGAAGATTGATTCAAAAGATGACAAAGGTCGGCGTGCGCAATCCGCTGTTCCTTTTGGACGAAATCGACAAGATGGGCAGCGACATGCGCGGCGATCCTGCCTCTGCGTTGCTCGAAGTCCTCGATCCTGAGCAGAATCACAATTTCAACGATCACTACCTGGAGGTCGACTACGACCTGTCGGACGTGATGTTCCTCTGCACCTCCAACTCCATGAACATTCCGCCAGCATTGCTGGATCGGATGGAGGTGATTCGTCTGCCGGGCTACACCGAGGACGAGAAGATCAACATCGCCGTGAAGTACCTTTCGCCCAAGCAGATCCAGGCCAACGGCCTGAAAAAAGGCGAGCTGGAATTCGACGAGGAAGCGATTCGCGACATCATCCGCTACTACACCCGCGAAGCCGGTGTACGTGGCCTGGAACGGCAGATTGCCAAGGTCTGCCGCAAGGCAGTCAAGGAACATGCGCTGGAAAAACGCTTCGCGGTCAAGGTCACTTCGGACCTGCTGGAGCACTTTCTGGGCGTGCGCAAGTTCCGCTATGGCCTCGCCGAGCAACAGGACCAGATCGGCCAGGTGACTGGCCTGGCCTGGACCCAGGTCGGCGGTGAGTTGCTGACCATCGAAGCGGCCGTGGTGCCGGGCAAGGGTCAACTGATCAAGACCGGTTCCCTGGGCGACGTGATGGTCGAGTCCATCACTGCGGCGTTGACGGTGGTTCGCAGCCGCGCCCGGAGCCTGGGCATTCCCCTGGACTTCCATGAGAAGCGCGACACGCATATCCACATGCCTGAAGGGGCTACGCCCAAGGACGGCCCAAGCGCCGGTGTAGGCATGTGCACGGCGCTGGTCTCGGCACTGACCGGTATTCCGGTGCGCGCCGACGTCGCCATGACGGGTGAAATCACGCTGCGTGGCCAAGTCCTGGCGATTGGTGGCCTGAAGGAAAAATTGCTGGCGGCACACCGTGGTGGGATCAAGATCGTGATCATTCCTGAAGAGAATGTCCGCGATCTGAAGGAAATTCCTGACAACATCAAGCAAGATCTTCAGATCAAACCCGTTAAATGGATTGACGAGGTCCTGCAAATTGCGCTGCAATACGCGCCGGAGCCCTTGCCGGATGTGGCTCCTGAGATTGTCGCGAAGGAAGAAAAGCGAGAGTCTGACTCTAAGGAAAGAATTAGCACGCATTAATACGCATTTGCCTGGGGGGCTTCCTTGACAGTTTTTTAGAGCCCTTGTTATAAAGCGGCTCTTAAGTGTCTGCAGGCCATTCAGCACTCGTTTTTGCTTTCACCAAAAAAACTTAGAATCATCTCAAATAGATATAAGGGGACTTAGAGTGAACAAGTCGGAACTGATTGATGCTATCGCTGCATCCGCTGATATCCCGAAAGCTGCTGCTGGCCGTGCGCTGGACGCTGTAATCGAATCCGTCACTGGCGCTCTGAAGGCTGGCGACTCTGTTGTTCTGGTTGGTTTCGGCACCTTCTCCGTGACCGATCGTCCTGCTCGTATCGGTCGCAACCCGCAGACCGGTAAGACGCTGGAAATCGCTGCTGCCAAAAAGCCAGGCTTCAAAGCTGGTAAAGCGCTGAAAGAAGCCGTTAACTAAGGTTTCGTTGAGTTTATCCGGGTCGGGGTCATGCCTGGCTTGGCAGCGGAGCGGTAATACGGCCGGTTGCAACCGGTCTGGCACACCAGGGCTTGCAGGTTAGAGTCCGGTCCGCTCCGCCAGTTACGAGAAGGCGCATCCTCGGATGCGCCTTTCTTCTATCCGGATTCTACCCACGCTCCACGGTTGCCTAAATTTGAAGTTCAACCGTTTCTGGGGGACGCATGCTGCAGAATATCAGGGACAATTCACAAGGCTGGATTGCCAAGACCATCATCGGGGTCATCGTCGCATTGATGGCGTTGACCGGTTTCGATGCCATTTTCAAAGCCACTACCAACAGCAACGAAGCGGCCAAGGTCAACGGCGAAAACATCAGCCAGAACGAGCTGAGCCAGGCGGTCGACATGCAACGCCGTCAGCTCATGCAACAGTTGGGCAAGGATTTCGACGCCTCTCTGCTGGACGAAAAAATGCTGCGCGATTCAGCGCTCAAGGGCCTGATCGACCGCAAGTTGTTGCTGCAAGGCGCACACGATGCGAAATTCGCTTTCTCCGAAGCCGCGCTTGATCAAGTGATCTTGCAGACGCCTGAGTTCCAGGTCGATGGCAAATTCAGCGCCGAGCGTTTCGATCAGGTCATTCGCCAGTTGGGCTACAGCCGTATGCAGTTCCGCCAGATGCTGGCTCAGGAAATGCTGATCGGTCAGTTGCGCGCCGGCCTGGCGGGCAGCGGTTTTGTCACCGATGCCCAAGTGCTGGCATTTGCCCGCCTGGAAAAACAGACGCGTGATTTCGCCACCTTGAACATCAAGGCCGACCCGGCCTCCGTCAAGCTGACCGATGATGAGGTCAAGGCATACTACGACCAACACGCCAAGGAATTCATGACGCCTGACCAGGTGGTCATCGATTACCTCGAGCTGAAGAAAGCTTCCTTCTTCGATCAGGTCAGCGTCAAGGACGAAGACTTGCAGGCGGCCTATCAGAAAGAAATCGCCAACCTGTCCGAACAGCGTCGGGCTGCGCACATCCTGATCGAAGTGAACGACAAGGTGACCGAAGCCCAGGCCAAGGCGAAGATCGAAGAGATCCAGGCTCGCCTGGCCAAAGGCGAGTCGTTTGAAGCGTTGGCGAGGGAGTTTTCCCAAGACCCGGGTTCGGCCAGCAACGGCGGCGATCTAGGCTACGCTGGTCCTGGCGTTTACGATCCGGAATTCGAAAAGGCCTTGTACGCCTTGAACAAGGACCAGGTTTCGGCTCCGGTACGCACCGATTTCGGTCTGCACCTGATCAAGCTGCTGGGTGTCGAGGCGCCTGAAGTGCCTACGTTTGCCAGTCTCAAGGACAAGCTGACCCGCGAGCTGAAGACCCAGCAGGTGGAGCAGCGTTTCGTTGAGGCGACCAAGCAACTGGAGGATGCCTCGTTCGAAGCGTCCGACCTGGCGCAACCGGCCCAGGACCTGAAGCTGACCATCCACACGTCGGCCCCGTTCGGTCGTGAAGGCGGCGAAGGGATTGCGGCCAATCGTGCCGTGGTTACTGCTGCGTTCAGTCCGGAAGTGCTGGATGAGGGTGCCAACAGCACCGCTATCGAGCTGGACCCGGAAACCGTCGTGGTGCTGCGTGCCAAGGAGCACCGCAAGCCTGAGCAACTGCCGCTGGAAAGCGTGGCAGGGCCGATTCGTGCTCAATTGACCAAGGAGCACGCCAGCGCGGCAGCCAAGACCCGGGCCGACGAGTTGATCGCCAGCCTGCGCGACGGCAAGGCAGCACTGGACAAGCCGGTCGACGGCCAAGACTGGAAAGCCACCCAGGCGGCAACCCGCAACCAGGAAGGCATCGAACCGGCGGTGCTGCAAGCACTGTTCCGCATGCCCAAGCCTGAGTCCAAGGACAAGCCGACGTTCACCAGCGTGACCTTGCCTGATGGCAGCCTGGTGGTTGTGCGTCTGAACGGCGTGAACGAAGCGGCGGCACCGACTGACGAAGAGAAGGCGGAGTATCGCCGCTACCTCGCGTCCCGTGTTGGTCAGCAGGACTTTGCGGCGTATCGCAAGCAGTTGGAGAGCCAGGCGGAGATCAAGCGTTTCTAATTGCTTGATGCTTTTTCAAACCTGGTTGTGATGCTGTTCAGTTAGAAAAAACGGCGCTTCTTTCAGAAATGGGGAAGCGTCGTTTTTTTTGGCTTGGGTTTTGGGTTTTGGGTGTATATCCGTTTCTGCGGTAATGGATATACACACTGAACTACGCCGCTCTGAACGTGATATCAAAATCTTCATTAACGGCGCGACTGAACAGCATTAAGCTAAATCCCGGATTTTTTTGTGTCTGCTTGTTGCTCGGGGCGGGTGTTCGTCGATCTATCAGGCTGGCGTCTTTTTCCTGCAAACAACCCCCAGTAGACTTGTAACCCCCTTGAAACAAGATTAGCCACGCTGCCAAGTCGCGTTCTGTTGCACAATACGCCCCGGACCGTTTTTCTCAGGATGTTCAATGTTCAAATCATTTCACATGCGCACCGTCGGGCTTGCACTGGTGCTGGCCGTCGCAGCCGGTTGCTCGTCGAAGAAAACCGCCATTTACGAGCACGAGAACTTCGATGATTCCGGCACGTTTTCGCGCACTTACCCAGTGAGCGATGCGACGACCTGTGAGGCCGGGCGTAGGGCATTGCTCAGCCAGGGCTACATCATCACCAGCAGCGATCCGAAGCTGGTCAGCGGTCACAAGAGTTTCCAGCAAACCGGCGACACCCACATGGAGATCAGTTTCAACCTGGTCTGTGCCGAAGATGGCGGCGCTGGACACCGTGCGACCATGTTCGCCAACGCCTTGCAGGACCGTTATGCCCTGAAGAAAATCAACAACTCCGCCAGCCTGGGCGTGGGTGTGCTGGGTTCGGTATCGATGCCGATCGGCTCCTCGGATGATTCGATGGTCAAGGTCGCCAGCGAAACCGTGTCCGCGGCCAAGTTCTATGAGCGTTTCTTCGCCTTGGTGGAGCTGTTCCTGCCTCCCGAGGCGAAGAAAGCTGCCGAGAACGCCGAGAACGCAGAGAAACCGAAAGCTGAACTGGGCGTTCCGGAATCCAAGGTCGAGCCGGCTGCCCTAGTGGCCGCTCCAGCGCCTGCACCGGAGCCTGCCCCGGAGCCTGTCGCCCCCGTGCCAGCCACCCCGGTAGAGGAGGCCGCGCCGGCCCCCGTCGAAACCGCTCCCACGGTGTCGGAGCCCGTCGTACCGCCGAGCGAGCCCGCGCCGATTGCGCCCGAGTCGTTCGAGTCTGCGCCGACGACCGAAACCGTTACGCCGCCACCACCGTCCAGCTCATTGCCGGCCCCGACCGAGCCGATCCAGCCGCTTCCGGCATCCTGAAGTCCAGTGGCAGGGAGTAACGCCCTGTCACGCTTCACACGGTAATTTTGCGCCCCTGTGCTACGTTTAATTCATGAAGCCTTTGCTTCATGTTTTGTTCATAAAGCAGCTTTATGCTGATGCCAGCGCCATCAGGTATTGGTTTCAATGACAGGGGAAGGACACGTAATGGATGATTATCAGGAAGAGCTGCTGGAATACCAGGCGTATGAACTGGACACGTTGGAACCCGCCGAAGATGCGACGGAGTTGTAAGCTTCGCTACAATCTATAAGTAGTAAGCGCAAAACCAGGCTCTGGAGGTTCAAACCCCTCTGTGGCTACGACGAAACTCCCCAGGCGTCTGGTTGTTCCAGCGCTTGAAGGCCCGTTGAAATGCCTCGGCTGAGGCGAATCCCAATAGATAGGCGATTTCGCCGAACGCCAGTTCGGTATCGCGTATGTACGTCATGGCCAAGTCGCGGCGAGTGTCGTTGAGGATGGCGCGAAACTGCGTGCCTTCCTCGGCCAGCTTGCGACGCAGGGTCCAGGTCGGCAGCTTCAGGCGGGCCGCCACTTCTTCCAGATCGGGTTCCCGGCCGCCGTTGAGCAGCGGTCCCAGCAGTTGGATGATGCGCTCGCGCAGGCTACGGGTGCGGGTCAGTTGTTCCAGTTCCCGTTCACATAACTGAACCAGGTGATGCCAGGTGCTGGGGCAATGCTGTGGATTGCGCAGGGCGAGGCTGTCCAGGCCCAGGCGCAGTTGATTCTGTTCGGCGCCAAACTGGATCGGGCAGTCACCGAGCGTGCGGTAGGCCTCCACGTACGCCGGCTCCTCGAATTCGATTTCGATGCGTTCGGGTCGCAGCGCGATGCCGCTGACGCTGGACAGTTGCGCAAGCCAGCCGGCAATGATCGAATCCACGACGAAGCGGTTGTAGGCGTTATACGGGCTGATGGAATAGAACCGTAGCCAAGCGCCCCGGGCATCTTCATGGAAGCTCGATTGGCCGCGATAGTTGGAGCCATACAGCGGCTCGAAGCGGATCATGCAGCGGGCGGCCTCGCGCACGGTTGGCGCCTGGGCCGCGGTGACGCCTGCCAGCCCGGCCTGGCTCAAGCGGCCGAGTTGGCCCATGCGCAGGCCCAGGGCCGGGTCCTGGGTCTGTTGAATCGCGGCGTGGCCCAGGCGCATGTAGCGTGGGATCGACAGCCGTGCCCCGGGCTCGGCCAGGCGCGCGGCATCGAGACCATACTGCTCAAGCAAAGGTTGTGGGTCCTGTCCATGGCTGGCGACTGCATCAGCCAGGCTATGGACGAAGCCCACTGACAAATTCCCCAGGCGCATCGGCTGCGGTTTCATGCTCACAACCACAGGTTCAGCAGGCGGGCGCCACGGGCGTTGCCATCGGGGAAGTGTTGGCCGTTGTGGCTGATGAAACTCTGGCCGGCGCTGCCTCTGTCCCAGAACTGGCCACGCAGGAACACGCTGACGCCGTTGCGGGCCTGGCTGATGGGCAATTGACCGGTCAGTGTCAGGCGATGCCAGGCTTGGCCCTCACTCACCTCACCCGGTTTGAGGCTCACCTCGCTCGGCGTGGACAGGCCTTTATAACCGCTCCAGGGTTTATTCCACGTATCGCGACCCATGATGAAGGCGGGCACCGCAATCAGTTGCGCCCCCTGCTCGTTGAGTTGCCGGTAGTGGAGCGGGTACCAACTGTCGCTGCCGATCAGCACGGCCAGGCGTCCGGCGGGGGTGTCGATGACTTGGAAAGCGGTCGGTCGGTCGGCTTCAAGCACATCGCGCTGTTCAAACACGGGATGTCGTTGGCGTTGTGGTTGGCCGATCGGCCGGCCATCACTGCCGAACACCAGGCTGCTGTTGTACAGCGCGCCGCGACCGATCCTCAGTTCACCGTCGCTGACACTGGGCTCGGGAAGCACGATGGAGCCGGCCACCAGGGTGATACCGAACTCCTTGGCCAGCCCACCGAACAGCGCTTGATAGTCATGGGCCATGCGCTCGGCTTTCATGCGCAGGTAGGCATCGTCCAGTCGGCTATCGCCTTGAGCGCTGACCAATGCCTGGATAAACGCCAGCGGATTACTGACCGCCAGCCAGTTCATGGCTTTCTTCAAGGTACTGGCCTGGTACAACTCGTCTTTTTCGCCGCCGACCATCAACCAGGTGCCGATGTGCTCGGGCAGGACCACCACGGTCTTGGCATTGAGAAAGCCCTGGTCGCGAGCCGTCTGCAGATAGGCCGCCAGTTTGCGATGCAGGCGCTCGGGGCTCTGGTAGTCGGTGGGGAACAATTCGGGCTGGATGCCCAGCAGGTTGCCGCGGTCGGCGGGCGTGCCCTGGTCGACCGCCAGGCTGATGCGCAGGTCGGACAGGTAATGACCCGCCGGACGATCCGTCGTCCACAGGGCGTAGGTGATCAGTGCGGCAATCAAGGCCAAGGAAAACAGCAGGTACAGAAATTTGCGCATGGGAGAACAGTCAGCGGCCGTGTGCAGGTTCGTGATTTTTCATCAGGAGTCACGGGGCAGGGTACGGTAAAACAAGGGATTAGCGAAGGGCGGGCGCTGATTGTTAATCACGCTCGGCAAACGCAAAGGCGTCCATGGAACCCTTGGACGCCCTCTGCGCTGGCAAGGCGCACTAGTGACTTTTGGCCTTCCTGATCCGGATCAGAATCAGCAGCAGGATCAACAGCACCGGTGGCGTCATGCCCAGCAGTGCCTCGCGGGCCGAGAGGTTTGCGCCCAAGGTGTGCAGCCCGCTGTAGACCAGTTTGAACAGATTGATCAGGTAGTAGGTGATGGCAATGATCGACAGGCCTTCCACCGCGCGCTGGATCTTGATCTGAGCATCGGCGCGGGCATTGAGGCTGCGCAGGATCTCGGCGTTCTGGTCTTCCATCTCGACCTGCACGCGGGCTTGCAGCAAGTCACCCAGGTTGGCGACGCTCATGGCCAGTTGTTCGAGGCGTTGTTCGGTGGCTGCGCAATAACGCACCGTGGGTTTGAAACGCCGTTCGATGAACACGCCCAGCCGCTGGCAATCCCCCAGGTGACTTTCGCGCAACTCCCCCAGGCGCTCGAACACCAGTTGGGCGTAGGCGCGGGTGGCGCTGAAACGGTGGCGATTCCTGACCGTACTGCTGACGACCTGGCGAGACAGCAGGGCGATGTCTTCCAGCAGGGCCTTGGCATGCACGCCGCTGGCATTGGCGTTGCGTTCGGACAGGCTCACCAGGGTGCGATCGAATTCGTTCAGTTGCGGGTCCAGTGCCTTGGCGGTGTTGAGCGACAAGGACGCCATCATCCGGTAGGTCTCGATTTCCAGCAGGCGCCGGATCATGCGGCCCTGGCGATAGGCGTTGAGCCGTCGGTTGATGAACAGCAGGCGATTGGTGCCATCCTCGGTCAGGCGAAAATCGCTCCAGACCACCGCATCGCCACCGCCCACGCAAGAGCCGCAAGGGTCCTTGAAACCGTAGCTGGGCAGGTCGAGACCGGCTTCTGCGCGCACCACCACCTGAACGGCATTGATCAGGTGCTGGGAATGACCTTCGATACCCTGGGCAAGGCATTCGGGCAGCGTTGTCCAGTGCAGTTCATTGGTGCTGGCAGGCACGACCAGGGTCAGGGTGAAGAACTCGGCGTGGCGCTCCCACTTGAGCGGATGTCCTTCAAGGCGGGTGATGCCTTGTGCCGCCTCTGCTGCGACGGTTTCAGGGCACAGTCGCGCGAGCAGCGCGTTGCACTGGGCATTGTCGCCCAGAAACGCCAGGTGGAAGACGTGAGCCGGTTCGTCGAAATACAGCGACGGGCGGGCGTGCAACTCGTTGTGCAGCATTTTTCGTTGGGGATGCATGCAATGACGACTCTGTATTAGCGTTATTTTTGGGTTTGAGCACGTGAGCCAGCGTTGATAGGACTGACCCATCCCTCTGGGAGTCACGCACGACTGCGCCCTGCACGTTTTGATCATTAAGTTGTCAGTTACGGTCATTGAGCGCCCGCATCCCGACTCTTACGCTGTGGGTCATGACAGACGCAAGCCGCAGAGCTTGCGCTTTTCCCGTGATCGCCCGTTGTGGAGTTACCGATGACCGCCTCTCATTACCCGCACCTGCTGGCCCCGTTGGACCTGGGTTTCACCACCTTGCGCAACCGTACCCTGATGGGCTCGATGCACACTGGTCTGGAAGAGAAACCCGGCGGCTTCGAACGCATGGCGGCGTATTTTGCCGAGCGCGCCCGGGGCGGCGTAGGCCTGATGGTCACGGGTGGCATCGGGCCGAATGACGAAGGCGGTGTTTACTCCGGCGCGGCCAAGCTGACCACCGAAGAAGAAGCGCTCAAACACCAGATCGTTACCCGGGCCGTACACGAGGCCGGTGGCAAGATCTGCATGCAGATTCTCCATGCCGGGCGCTACGCCTACAGCCCCAAGCAAGTGGCTCCGAGCGCGATCCAGGCGCCGATCAACCCGTTCAAGCCCAAGGCACTGGACGAGGAGGGTATCGAGAAACAGATCAGCGATTTTGTCACCTGTTCGGTACTGGCCCAGAAGGCTGAATACGACGGGGTCGAGATCATGGGCTCGGAAGGTTATTTCATTAACCAGTTCCTGGCGGCCCACACCAACCACCGTACCGACCGTTGGGGCGGCAGCTATGAAAATCGCATGCGCCTGCCGGTGGAAATCGTCCGTCGGGTGCGCGAGGCGGTGGGCCCGAATTTCATCATCATTTTTCGTCTGTCGATGCTCGATCTGGTGGAAGGCGGCAGCACCTGGGACGAAATCGTCCAGTTGGCCAAGGCCATCGAGCAGGCCGGCGCGACGATTATCAACACCGGGATCGGTTGGCACGAAGCGCGAATTCCTACCATCGCCACCAAGGTTCCGCGGGCGGCGTTCAGCAAGGTCACGGCCAAGCTGCGTGGTTCGGTGAGCATCCCGCTGATCACCACCAACCGCATCAACACCCCGGAAGTGGCCGAGCAGATCCTCGCCGAAGGCGACGCCGACATGGTCTCCATGGCCCGGCCGTTCCTGGCCGATCCGGAGTTCGTCAACAAGGCCGCTGCCGGTCGCAGCGATGAAATCAACACCTGCATCGGTTGCAACCAGGCGTGCCTGGACCACACCTTCGGCGGCAAGCTCACCAGTTGCCTGGTCAACCCGCGGGCCTGTCACGAAACCGAGCTCAACTATTTGCCGGTAACCCAGGTGAAGAAAATCGCCGTGGTCGGTGCCGGCCCGGCCGGCTTGTCCGCTGCCACGGTGGCGGCCGAGCGTGGGCATCAGGTGACGCTGTTCGATTCGGCCAGTGAAATCGGTGGCCAGTTCAACGTCGCCAAGCGCGTGCCAGGCAAGGAAGAGTTCTTCGAAACCCTGCGCTACTTCAAGCGCAAATTGCAGACCAGCCATGTCGAGTTGTGCCTCGACACCCGGGTGGATGTTGCGCAGTTGGTGGCTGGCGGTTACGACGAGATCATCCTCGCCACGGGCATCGCGCCGCGCGTGCCGGCGATTCCCGGGGTGGAGCATGCCAAGGTGTTGAGCTACCTGGACGTGATCCTGGAGCGCAAGCCGGTGGGCCGCAGCGTCGCGGTGATCGGCGCCGGCGGTATCGGCTTCGACGTGTCGGAGTTCCTGGTTCACCAAGGCGTTGCCACCAGCCAGGACCGCGAGGCGTTCTGGAAGGAGTGGGGTATCGACACCCACCTCGAGGCTCGTGGCGGCGTCGCCGGGATCAAGGCCGAACCTCATGCACCGGCGCGCCAGGTGTTCCTGCTGCAACGCAAGACGTCCAAGGTCGGTGACGGCCTGGGCAAGACCACTGGCTGGATCCACCGCACGGGCCTGAAGAACAAGCAGGTGCAGATGCTCAACAGTGTCGAGTATCTGAAGATCGACGACGACGGCCTGCACATTCGCATCGGCGAAACCGGCGAGCCACAAGTGCTGACCGTGGACAACATCGTGATCTGCGCCGGCCAGGATCCGCTGCGTGAATTGCAGGAAGGCCTGGAAGCGGCGGGGCAGGCCGTTCACCTCATCGGCGGTGCCGACGTGGCGGCGGAACTGGACGCCAAGCGGGCGATCAACCAGGGTTCGCGGTTGGCGGCGCAGTTGTAACACACCCCCCAAGGAAACCCCTTGTGGGAGCGAGCTTGCTCGCGATAGCGGTTAGTCAGCAGCATGAATGTTGACTGACCTGCCGCTATCGCGAGCAAGCTCGCTCCTACAGGGGGATGTGGTGAACCTGAAATCACCCGCTGCCAAGCTGTTAAGATGCCGGCCTATTTCCCCCTGGCCTGCTGCCATGCTGCTTCCTGCCCTCGACTGGCATCCCCAACCCCGACTCGAACCCCTTCACCTGGACTGGCTCGCCCGCGCCGGTGTTGAGGTGGCGGTGTTGCGCCTGGACCGGATCGATCCGCTGATCAGTGGCAACAAGTGGTTCAAGCTGATTCATCATTTGCGCGCCGCCCATGAGGCCGGTGCCGAGGGGGTCATTAGCCTGGGTGGGGCCTATTCCAACCATTTGCATGCGTTGGCGGCGGCGGGCAAGCGCTTCGGGTTTCCCACGATGGGGCTGTTGCGTGGTCACCCCCAGGACACGCCGACAGTGCGCGACCTGAAAGCGTTTGGCATGGACCTGCACTGGCTGGGGTATGGCGGATACCGAGAGCGACACGCGCCGGGTTTCTGGGCGCCGTGGCAGATCCGCTATCCACATTTGCATCCGGTGCCCGAGGGCGGTTCGGGGTTGCCTGGCGCACAAGGTTGCATGGCCTGGGCAGCCAGTGTCGGTGAGCAACTGGCGACGTTGGGCTGGGCGGACTTTCACGGTTGGTGGCTGGCCTGCGGTACCGGAACGTCGCTGGCTGGGCTGGTACTGGCTGAAGCGGGGCAGCGTCCGGTCTATGGCGTGCTGGCGGTGCCCCAGGACCATGGCGTGGCGCAGCAAGTCGAAAGCATCGTGGGGGAGGCGGGCCTTTGCAGTGCGCTTTATGAATTGTTCGACGGCAGCCGTGGTGGTTTCGCCCGGGTTGATGCCGAACTCACCGAGTTCATCGAAACCACGGCGGCCATCGAACTGGAGCCGTTGTACACCGGCAAAGCCTTGATGGTGCTTAAAGCGCGGGTCGAGGCCGGAGGGATTGCCCCTGGCACCCGTTTGATCTTCGTCCACACCGGCGGTTTGCAAGGCCGCCGAGGGTTCGAGTAACGGCGATCAACCGCGTTTGGGCATCATCCGCAGCAGCGTGTTATCCCGTACCACATAGTGGTGGTACAGCCCCGCCAAGGCATGCAAGCCAATCAACCAATAGCCGATGGTGCCGCCCAGCACATGCCAGCCTTCCAGCTGCTTGGCAAAATCCTTGTCCTGACCGATCAGCAAGGGCAGGTCGAAACCGTAGAACATCACCTGATGCCCTTCGGCGCTGGTGATCAGCCAGCCCAGCAGCGGCATGGCGATCATGAACAGGTACAGCGCCCAGTGCATCAGGCGAGCCAGGAGGGTTTGCCACGCAGGCGACGCCGGGAAAACCGCCGGTGCCTTACCCATGCTGCGGGCGAACAGGCGTAGACAGACCAGGAGGAGCACTGTCAGGCCGAGCATGAAGTGCGCTTCCTTGATCAGGGTCCGGCCATCGCTGCCCTTGGGGAAAATTCCCCGGAATTCGATGCAGGCATAAACCACGGCCAGTAGCACCAGCATCAGCCAATGCAAGGTCACCGTGACGGTACTGTAGCGGTTTTCTGAGTTTTTCCAGGGCATTGCAGGGATCTCCAACGATCAGGGTAGAGCGCCGTCTAGCGCGGCGTTATCCGTTTACTCTAAGCCCGTTTCGCTGGGTTTGCATGAGCCAGATCAGTTTTGCCGGCATCAAGCCACCGGGTTGGATCAAGGCGTGAAGTCCGGCGGATTGAGCAGCCAGTCCAACAGCAGCCCCGCATCATGATTGCCACGGGGCGGTTTCGGGGGCGCGGCGGTAGGGCCTGCGCCGGTATCGACAGCCCCTGGGCACAGCACCGGTCGATCGGGGTCGCCATCGAGAAAGCTCACCAGCACTTCGCTGCCGGCCAAAAGGCTGGGGCTGCCACCCAACGTCAGCCGCGACACGGGCAGCGTGATGCCGTCCTGGTCCGGCGCCCACAGGCTGACACTCACCTGGCCACGTTCATCGGGGTTGGCCGGTTGACCGGCGCGGCCGAGTACATGGGCCAGGTGGTATCCGGGGATGCAGGGCTTGGGATGCTTGAGGGCCGGCCTGAACACCGTGGACCAGGGAATGGCGGTGAACCGGTTGCGGTAGCCACGGGCCGACGGTGCGGCGGGCAAGTCCGGTTCCAGGATCGAAAACTGCCGCCCGCGATGCTGGACTTCGGTGATCAGCCATTGATCGTTGAAGGTGGAAACCGGGTGCTCGCAGATCTGCACGATGTCGCCGCCGTGCAGGGCCGCTTGGGTGCTGTGGCCATGGATTTCCCGTTGCCGGCAGCGCAGCCGTTCAAGGTGACGGCGACCAGCCTGGTAACGGTGAGCCAAGGCCGGGTTGCCGCGCATGCCTTCGTGATCGATCCGTTCAAGGGGTTGATTCGTCGCCGAGGCTTGGGTGTCGGACGAGGCCCGGTCGCTGAACCCGACGGGCAGGCCTGGCATGATCGGATGGTGACGCAAATACAAGCGCTTGACGGCCGGCAGCAGGCTGTCGTTCGGGTGTAGGGACAGTTCGATGGGGCGCGCGGGAAAGCTCTTGGGGTCTTCGGCAAACACCAGGACATGGCCCTGGGGAGTGTGTTCGAAGTGGTAATGAATGCCTTCTTCCTCGCACAGTCGTTGCAGGAGGGTCAGGTCGCTTTCGTCGTACTGGATGCAAAACGGGCGACACGGATACTGCCCATGGGGCAGTTCGAAACGGTAACTGTCGACAGGCAGCGCATGTTCTTCCAGCAGGCGTTGCAGCACCTGCACCACGCTCAGCCGATGGAAAACCCGGCGCCGCGGGCCTTGCTCCAGTTGCTGGAGGTAGGGGACCAACGTCAAGCGATAGCCGATGCGCCGCGGCGCCAGGGCACTCAGGCTGACGCTGTGGACAACCCCATGGACGCCCGATTCGCCGTCCAGGCGCAGGAAGGCCGGATGCCCCAAGAGCAGGTCGGGGGGTATCGGTGGGGCCAGGCCGATCAGTTCAAGGTCAAAGCGGTATGGCTGGTTGAGGGCTTCGCGGCCATTGAACCGCAAGACTTGCAGTTGCAAGTCGCTTTGCGTGAGCGTCAGGCTGAAGGGGCTTTCCGTGTCGTTGCGCATCGCAGCTCCTACTGGCGGGGAGAGAGGCGCAGAGGGTACGAAACCGCGAGGGGAAACGGTGCTTGTGAATCGCTATTTCAGAAACGCCCTACAACACGCTGTGAAAATGTCGATCCGGCAGGGTGAATTTTTTGGTCGATCAGCCGGTTTAGGCCGTATAAACTTGCGCCACAGCGCCGGCCGGCAGATGTCTCGGCGCGTCAGACAAGAGAGTGAGTAATGGGCGCACAGTGGAAGGTTAAACACAAAGAAGCGGCTGCCAACGCCAAGGGCAAGATCTTCGGCAAATTGGTGAAGGAAATCACCATTGCCGCGCGCAACGGCGCTGATACCGCTACCAACGCGCACTTGCGACTGGTGGTCGAACAGGCGAAGAAGGCCTCGATGCCCCGCGAGACCCTGGAGCGTGCGATCAAGAAAGGTTCTGGCCAGCTCGGTGAAACCGTGCAATACCACCGCGTCACCTACGAAGGGTTCGCGCCGCACCAGGTGCCGCTGATCGTTGAATGCGTGACCGATAACATCAACCGTACCGTTGCCGAAATTCGCGTCGCGTTCCGCAAGGGCCAACTCGGCGCCTCGGGTTCGGTGGCGTGGGACTTCAACCATGTCGGCATGATCGAAGCCGCGCCGGACAGCCCGGACGCCGATCCGGAAATGGCCGCCATCGAGGCCGGTGCCCAGGATTTCGAGCCGGGCGAAGAAGGCGCGACGCTGTTCATCACCGATCCTGCCGACCTCGATGCGGTACAGAAGGCTTTGCCGGAGCAGGGCTTCACCGTATTGTCGGCCAAGCTGGGCTATCAGCCGAAAAACCCGGTCAGCGGCCTGACCGACGAGCAGATGGCTGAAGTCGAAGCGTTCCTCGAAGGCCTCGACAACCACGATGACGTGCAGGACATGTTTGTCGGGTTGGCGGGTTAAGCGAAGTACAGGCAATCCCCTGTGGCGAGGGAGCTTGCTCCCACTCGGCGGCGCATAGGCGCTGTGTAGGAGCTGTGTAGGAGCTGTGTAGGAGCTGTGTAGGAGCTGTCGAGTGCAACGAGGCTGCGATCTTTCCCCAGACACTTGAGTCTCAAGCGAAAGATCAAGATCAAGATCAAGATCAAAAGATCGCAGGCTTCGCCAGCTCCTACAGAGTCCAGCGGGAGCAAGCTCCCTCGCCACGGTCGCGCAGTAAACCTTCGATCTCATCAAACCCCGGCCGCGCCAGCACATCAGGCTGACAGCAACGCACCTGCAGATCCTGCAACACTGCCAGTTCCTCAGCACCGAGCGCCGGTTCGATCCGCGCCAGCAATTCCCCCAGCAGAATCCCGAAGGCCCGCACTTCGATGCGTTGCAGTGCGCGGGTTTGAAGGTTGTCCGTGGTGGCGTGGAACGACGCGGCGCCAAAATCCCCCAGCAGGCAATCGCCCTGGTCATTGCACAGGATATTGTGCCCGTAGAGATCCCCGTGGGTGATGCCCTGGCGGTGCAGGTGCGCCGCCACCGAGGCGATGCCATGGGCGATGCGCAGGGCCGCCTGGGCGTTGAGGCGCAGCTCATCGGCATACACGTCACGGCTGCACGACGCCAGGCTCGGCAGCCCGGCGAGGTTACGGTAGCTGGGCTCGATCAGCGCCATCACCAGCCCGGCCTGTTGCTCGGGGTGTCCGGCAACCTGACCCAGCACCTCAATCAGGTTCGGGTGTCGACCGGCAGTGATGCAGGCATGCATCTCATGCAGGGGCGAGCCGTCGCTGGTCATCTGGCCTTTGTACAGCTTCACTGCGACCTTTTGCGCCACCTGGCCGGGCGTCCGCCAGAGCGCCTGATGAATTACCCCCGACGCGCCTTCGCCCAGTGGCTGTTGCAGTTCCAGATGCGCCCAGGCGATAGGCGTTGTGCTATTCAGGGCCGCCGCTTCTGCCTGGGCTTGCAGCGGGTTGCCAGCGTAGGCCAGCCAGCTGAGGCTTGGCAGCTTGAGCAACCATTGCGGCAGTTCGGTCAGTTGGTTGGCGGCGATGCGTAGCAGTTCGAGTCGATGACACTGGCCCAGGCTCGCCGGCAGCTGCTGCAAACGGTTGCCGGCCAGCATCAGTTTTTGCAGAGAGGGGCGTTGGCCCAGTTCATCCGGCAATTGGTTGACGCAGTTGTCGGTCAGGATCAGCCAGCGCAGCCGTGGTGGCAGCGCGGCGCCCGTGACGCGCGCGATGCGGTTGGCCTTGAAACCGACCATGGTCAACGCGCTGCAACGGCCCAGGCATTCGGGCAGTTCGGTGAAGCGGTTGTCCGAACAGAACAGCACGCGCAGGCGAGTCAGCCGATGCAGGTCGTCGGGCAGCGTGTCCAACTGATTGCCGCTGAGGTTGAGAATCTCGAGGGAATCGGCCAGGTCGAAGATTTCCCTGGGAAACTCCGTCAAGCCGCAGGCCAGGTCCAGCCGAGTAATGCCTGAGAGCTGGCCGGCGCGTAGTTGGGCGAGGGTGTGCATGGAGAGGTTCGCTATTGATCAAGAAAAAAGAGCGCGAAAAAAAACTGTGGCGAGGGTGCTTGCTCCCGCTCGGCGGCGCTGTGGGAGCTGCGTAGGAGCCGTGTAGGAGCTGTGTAGGAGCTGTCGAGTGCAACGAGGCTGCGATCTTTCCCCTAACACTTGAATCCCAAGCCAAAGATCAAGATCAAAAGATCGCAGGCTTCGCCAGCTCCTACAGAACCCAGCAGGAGCAAGCTCCCTCGCCACAGGTCATCTGTTCAATTCATTGTGAGTAGGCCGCATGATAACTGCAAAGCGCGCGCTAGCGCTCGATGCTGCGGTTCCAGCGGGCGTTCCAGGCCGGGCGTTGTTCGTTGACCTGGTCCCAATCCACCGCAATCGCTGTTTCCAGGTATTGCTTCATCGCTTCCACCTGGCCGCGGGTCTTGTCGGTGGTCGGGGTGTTGGGGTTGGACGGGATCTGGTCGCCTTCTTCCAGGGCGATGGCCTGGGCTTGCGGGGTCAGCAGGAAAGCCGCGAGCTTTTGCGCCAGTTCCGGTTGGGTATTCTGGGCGATGGCGCATTCGGCGACGTTGAGGACCACGGCGCCTTCCTTCGGCTGGGCATATTCGACCGGCATGCCCTTGAGTTTCAACGCGGTCACCTGGGTCGGCGTCAGCGGGAACAGCGCGGCTTCGTCGGTCTGCAGCATTTCGGATATCTTCGCCGAGCTCGGGATGTACTCCAGCACGTTGCGTCCCACTGTATTTGGCCACGCTTTGAAGCCCGGCTCGACGTCGGTTTCGCTGCCGCCCTGGATCCGGTTGAACATCAGGAAACCGTGCAGGCCGAATGTGGACGAGGCCATCGACTGGAACACCACTTTGTCCTTGAAGCGCGGATCGGCCAGGTCCATCCATGAAGTGGGCGTATTCCAGCCCTTCTCCTTGAACAGCCGAGTGTTGTAGGCCAGCCCCGTCACCCCGAGGCTGACGGCCACGGCTTGATCCTTGATGCGTCCCTTGGCCGGGATCTGCGCCAGGGGCGGGCTGTCTTCGAGCTTGTCGCACAAGCCCATGGCGATGGCGCGATACATGATGCCGTCATCGAGGAACATCACATGCATCTGCGGGTTGCCTTTGCTGGCCTGGACTTTGGCCAGGATGTCGGCGGAGGTGCCGGGCACGATGACCACTTTGACGTTGTTGGCTTTCTCGAAGGCCGGCAAGACCTTGTCGGCGTAGAGCCGCTCCATGGTTCCGCCGTTCATGCCCAGGTAAAGCGTCGGCTCGGCCAACGCCTGGGTGAGCGGGAGCAGGGTGCCCAGGCAAGCGGAACCCAGCGAGCAGAAACCGAACAGTGCACTGCGTTTGACGTTATTCATTGGCGCGACCTTCCTCTATCAAGCAACGGAGATGGAGTGAAACCGGGTGATGGAAAACGCATCCAGCGGCGTGGTCGAAGCCCCGCTGCAGATGATCTCGGTGAGCGCCTGGCCCACCGCCGGGCCGATCTGGAAGCCCGCACCGGCAAAGCCGAACGCGTGCAACAGACCGGGCTGGGTGCTGCTGTGGCCGATCACCGGCTGGCGATCGGGCAGGTAACCTTCGGTGCCGCTCCAGGTACGAATCGCCTGGGCGCCTTCCAGGAATGGGTAGAGTTCGACCGCCTGGTGCAGGATTTCCAGCACCGCATTCTGGCCGGGTCGGGCGCGAGCGGCGTCCAAGGCAAAACCTTGGCCGCCGCCCAGCACGCAATTGCCGCGTGAAACCTGGCGGGCATAGATGCCGCCGCCTTCGACGCCAGTGCTGGCGTCCATGACCAAGGGCAAGGGCTCGGTGACCAGCATCGCCGGATGCCCGGCGTGCATCGGCACCGCTTCGCCGAACTGCGCGGCGAACTGACTCGCCCAGGCACCGGCGCAGTTCAGCAGCCAGGGCGCATGGAACGTCAGGCCCGTTGCGGTGTGTACGGCAAAGCGCTGGCCGTCGTGTACCACGTTGCTGACGGCGCACTGTTCGTGGACTAGCGCGCCCTGCCGGCGAGCGGCCTGGGCAAAGGCAGGCGATACCAGGCGTGGATTGGCGTGGCCGTCGTCCGGGCACAGCGACGCTCCGACCGCGACAGTGCCGACCCACGGAAAACGGGCGCGCAACGCATCGCGATCGAGCAGTTGCAGATCCAGGCCAAACCCTTGGCTGGCGACGGCGTAGTCGTGCAGCGCTTGCAGATCTTCAGCGCTGCGGGCCAGCTTCAAATGACCGCTGCGCTGGTACTCACCATCGATGCCGATCAATTGTGGCAACTGGCTCCAGATTTCATGGGCCCGTTGCGACAAGGGCAATTGCGACAGCGGTCGGCCCTGGCGGCGCACACCGCCGTAGTTCACGCCGCTGGAGTGCGAACCGCAGAAGTCGCGCTCCAGCAACGCCACCCGGCGTCCGGCATGGCTCAGGAACAACGCGGCCGAGGCGCCGACGATGCCACCGCCAATGATCACCGCATCCACTTCAATCATGGCTCGACCTCCAGGCCGAACGGCACGGGCTTGATCGGTGCCTGGGCCCGCAAACGGCCGATGCTGGAAACGGTGCGGCCACTTTCGCGGGCGATGATTTCCGCCGCGGCGGCACCGCACATTCGTCCCTGGCAGCGGCCCATGCCGACCCGGCAATGCGCCTTGACCCGATTGATTTCCCAATGGCCTTCACCCACCACCTGGCGGATGTCGCCGGCGCTGACTTCTTCGCAGCGGCAAATCATCAGGTTATCGGCAGCGTCGGCGGCCCACTCTTCAGGAAAGGCAAACGCGCGTTCCAGGCCCTGTCGGAAATGGCCGATGCGTTCCAGCGATTGTTCCAACTGAGTGCAACGCTGCGGGTCGATCAGATAACCGCTGTCTTCGAGCAAGGCCAGGGCTGCCCGTTCGCCGGCTATTTCAGCCGCGTCGGCACCCATGATTCCGGCACCGTCACCGGCCAGGTAAATCCCCGGCACGCTGCTGCGCCCGGCGAGGTCCCGTTGGGGCAGCCAGGCGCGATTGAGGGCGTTCCAGGTGAAGTCACAGCCCAGCAAGTCGGCCAGTTGGGTTTCGCTGCGCAAGCCGTGGGCGAAGGCCACCGCATCGCAGTCGAGGGTGTGTTCGCCGCGTGCATTGCGCCATTTCAGTGACTGCACCCGGCGTGCTCCGTCGAGACGCGACAGGCTCGCGCCTTGATGCACGGCGATGCCATGGGCGGTCAGCCAGGCGCGGTAGTAGAGGCCCTTGGCGAGGGTGGCCGGTTGCGCCAGCAGGCCGGGCAGGGCGCGGACCTGGGCGCTAAAGGGCGAACTGTCGAGCACCGCGACCACGTTGGCGCCGGCCCGGGCGTATTGATAGGCCACCAGATACAGCAAGGGGCCGCTGCCGGCGAACACCACCCGTTCACCGATGGCGCACCCCTGGAACTTCAGCGCGATCTGCGCCGCGCCCAGGCTGTACACCCCGGGCAGGGTCCACCCCGGCACAGGCAGGACCCGGTCGGTGGCGCCAGTTGCGACGATCACGCTGGCGTACTCGAGGCGGTCGGCGCGGCCTTCATGCAGGGTATCGAGCAGGCCGGCCTCGGCGTTCCACACCAGGGTGTCGGGACGATAGTCGAGCTGTTCGCGCAATGCGTCGAGCGTCTGGTGGATGGCGTTGGCCTTGTGCGCTTCGAAGCCATAGAGCTTGCCCGGCGAGCGCTTGAAATTGGCCGGTTGGCGCCGATAGATCTGTCCGCCACCGCGGGCGGCTTCGTCCAGCAGAACCGGGTATAGGCCGTGGGCGACCAATGTCTGCGCAGCACGGATACCGGCCGGGCCGGCGCCGATGATGGCTATCGGTTTCATCGCCACCTCATTGGCAGGGCCGGGGGATTTGTGCTGCTGTTGGAGCCGTCATCGCGAGCAAGCTTTGCTCCCACAGTTTTTTTGCGGCGGGAGCAAAGCTTGTTCGCGAAGAGGCCATGCCTGTCGACAGTGTTCATAGCTGGCGCCCCGGTTCGCGGGTGATGTGCTGGCCGGCTTCGAGCAGGGTCGAGCAGGCGCGGACGCGGCGGCCATCGCCCAGGCGCACCCAGCAGTCCTGGCAGGCGCCCATCAGGCAGAAACCGGCCCTGGGTTCGGCGCTGAAGTCGCTGCCGCGCAGGTGTTCGCTGCAGGTCAGCACGGCGGTCAGCAGCGTGTCTCCCAACAGGCCGATGGCAGGCTGGCCGTCGAGGGTAAAGTCCAGGGCCGGGCGGTCGCCTTCGGCCAGTCGTTTCAGCAGCGCCATGGTGCCCTCATTGTTTGCCTACCAGGACCCGATCCAGGCCATAGACCCGGTCGAGCACAATCATGGTCAGCGCGGTCAGCGCGATGACCAGTGCCGACACCGCTGCCATCATCGGGTCGATGGATTCGGTGGCGTACACGTACATGCGCACCGGCAAGGTTTGTGTGGCCGGCGAGGTGACGAAGATCGACAGCGTGACTTCATCGAAACTGTTGATGAACGCCAGCAGCCAGCCCCCGGCCACCCCCGGCAGGATCATCGGCAAGGTGATTTGCCGGAACAGCGTGAAGCGCCCGGCCCCTAACGATTGCGCAGCCTGCTCGGCGCTGCGGTCCAGGCCGATGGCCGAGGCCAGCACCAGGCGCAGCACGTAGGGCGTGATGACCAGCACATGGGCGAAGATCAGCCAGGCAAAGCTGCCGTTCACGCCCATCAGCGCAAACAGGCGCAGCAACGCCACGCCCAACACCAGGTGCGGAATGATGATCGGCGACAGGAACAGGCCATTGAAGAAGTCGCGGCCGGGAAACTCGAGCCGGGTGATCGCCAGGGCTGCCGGCACCGCAATCAGCGTCGCCAGCGAGGCCGCGCTGAACGCCAGGACCAGGCTGTTGTAGAAGGCATCGACAAAATCCGCGCGTTCGAACACGGCGCGAAACCAGCGCAGGGAAAACTCGGTGGTCGGCAGGCTCAGGGTGTTTTCCGGGGTGAAGGCGACGAGGCAGACCACCACCAGCGGCGCGAGCATGAAGGCCACCAGCAGGGCGTGAAACAGCAGCGCGAAAGGACCGTTTCTAGACATGACCCATTACCCCAATGACTTCTTGTAGCGGCCTTCGATCATCCGGTTCCACGACAGCATGATCAGCAGGTTGAGCAGCAGCAGCGCGACAGCAATGGCCGCGCCCATGGGCCAGTTCAGCTCCGACAGGTATTGGTCGTAGATCAACGTGGCGACCATCTTCAAGCGCCGTCCGCCGAGCAGGCCGGGGATCGCGAAGGAACTGGCGGCGAGACCGAACACAATCAGCGTGCCGGACAGCACGCCGGGCATGATTTGCGGCAGCACCACTTTGCGGATCACCGTGAACTGGCTCGCCCCCAGTGACAGCGCGGCCTGTTCGGCGGCTGGGTCGAGTTTCTGCAGCGAGGTCCAGACCGGAATGATCATGAACGGCAACATCACGTGGACCAGGGCGATGACCACGGCGAACGGCGTATAGAGCAGCTTCATCGGCGCGCCACCGAAGGCCTGCAGGATCTGGTTGACCAAGCCGTCGGCGCCGAGCAACAGGCTCCAGCCAAAGGCCCGCACCACCACCGAAATCAGCAGCGGCGTGAGAATCAGGATCAGGAAAATCGAGCGCCACGGTGCGCCCATGCGGCTGAGGATGTACGCCTCGGGCACGCCGATCAGTACGCACAAGAGCGTGGTCAAGGCGCTGATCCAGAACGTGCGCCAAAAGATCTCGTAGAAGTACGGGTCGCCCAGCAGGTTGGTGTAGTGCTCGAAGGTATAGGCGTCGCCGTTGATGCCCGAGCTGTAGTCGAAGACGTTGAACGACAGGACCAAGGTCAAGCCCAAGGGAATGACGAGCAAGCCCAGGTACAAGGCCAGGGCCGGCGCGGACATCAGGTAGCCTTGGCGACCGCGGCGCATCGCATCGATCAGCTTCATGCCGGCACCTCGTCCGCACTCAGCACCCGCAGCAGTGCCGGATCCCAGTCCAGGCCCACCGCCGTGCCTTCGACCAAGGGTGCCGAGCCGTCGTTGCGGCGCACCACGCACAGTTCACCCAGGCTGGTCGAGACGCCGTACAGCCATTGGCTACCAAGGAAGAAGCGGCTGACGAGGGTGCCTTGCAATCGCCCAGAACCGGCCTCGCACAGGTCGATTTTTTCCGGGCGCAGGCTCAGGGTCAGTCCCCCATCGCCTCGGGTGCAGGCTTGAACGACGCCTGCGCTGTTGCGCTCGCCGGGCAGCAGGTTGGCTTTGCCGACGAAACCGGAAATGAATTCGGTGCGCGGGTGCTCGTAAAGGGTATACGGCGCGTCGATCTGGGTAATGCGCCCGGCCTGCATCACCACGACCCGGTCACTGATCGACAGGGCTTCGGACTGGTCGTGGGTCACCATCAGCGTGGTGATCCCGACTTCGCGCTGGATGCGGCGGATTTCGTATTGCATCTCTTCGCGCAGGTTGGCGTCGAGGTTGGACAGTGGCTCGTCGAGCAACAGCACTGGGGGTTCGATCACCAAGGCCCGGGCCAGTGCCACGCGCTGGCGCTGGCCGCCCGAGAGTTCTCGCGGATAGCGGTCGGCGTGGCGGTCCAGGCGTACCAGTTTCAACACCCGGTCCACCCGTTGTTGCAGTTCGCTATTGGCCACTTTGCGCATGCGCAGGCCGAAGGCAACGTTGTCCTTGACGGTCATGTGGGGAAATAGCGCGTAGCTCTGGAACACCACACCCAAGCCACGGCTGGCGGGCTTGGCGTGGGTAATGTCGCGACCGTCCAGCAGGATGCGCCCGCTGCTGACTTCGACGAAGCCGGCGATCATCTGCAGGGTCGTGGTTTTGCCGCAGCCGGAAGGTCCCAGTAGCGAGACGAACTCGCCTTTTTCCACCGACAGGTTGGTGGCGACCACGGCGTCGATATCGCCGTAACGTTTGCCAAGTCCTTCAAGTTGCACAAAAGCCATAGCTGCGCTCCACCTGGGATTGTTATGCGTCGCCGCAAGGCGCGCTTTTTTATGGGCAGATACGAAAGGATGCTGCTGGGGTGCGTTGGCGCTCGACTTCAAGTCGGCTGCCGCTGTTGTTCGAATCGCCCCTGTCTGGACGAAGAGTAGGACGAAGAATAGGATGGGCTCAATGGACTATTTCACTGAAGCGAAGACTATTTTCAGTTTCATTCAGTGAATAAATTTAATGATGAGAAATAGCATGTCTAATTCCACTGATCGGAATAATGAGAAAGGCGAGGTGGGTGTCGGTGCGGTTTCCAGGCTGTTTGCCGTGTTACGCAGCCTGGGTGACACCGCCGAGGGTGGCGAGCGGGTGACACAATTGGCCCAGCGCATCGGCCTGTCCCAGCCCACCACGCATCGCTTGTTGCGTAGCCTGATGGACGAAGGCATGGTCGAGCAGGACGCACGCAGCAAACGCTACCGCCTGAGCCTGGAGTTCTTCGCCCTGGCCGCCCGCGCGGGCAACACCGGCAACCTGCGCGAACTGGTGCGCCCGGCGATGCTGCGGTTGTCGGCTTCTCTGGGGGACTCGCTGTTTTTGCTGGCGCGCAGTGGTTTCGATGCGGTCTGCCTGGACCGCAGCGAGGGGCCGTTTCCGATCCGCACGTTCACCGGCGACATCGGTGGTCGCGTGGCGTTGGGCGTGGGGCAGGGCAGCCTGGCGATCCTGGCGTTTCTGCCGGAGCAAGAGCGCGACACGGTGATTCAATACAACCTGCCGCGGCTCAAGGATTTCCATTTGTACGACGAAGTGTTCCTGCGTTCGGAAGTGGAGAACGTCCGTACGCTGGGCTACGCCGGGCGTAACACCGGCGTATTGCAGGGCATGGCCGGGGTGGCCGTGCCGATCCTGGACCGTGACGGCCGGGCCGTGGCTGCCTTGAGCGTGGCAACGGTGAGTGACCGCCTGGGGCCCGAGCGCCTGCCGACGGTGGTGGACATGCTCAAGCGCGAGGCGGCCCTGATCGGGCCGCGGATCAACCCGTTCGACCCGTTGCTGCGCAGGCCTTCGCTGGTGTTTGGGCAGGGGTGAATACACTCTCAAGCGCAGCCCTTATCCTTTGTGCGAGCAAGCTCGCACAGAGATTTACACAGGGTAAGGGGCTCAGAAATTCAGGGTTTGCTTGAGCCGCTGCACCGTCGGCGTATCACTGGGTATGACCATCGCATAGTTGTAGCCGGGCCCGGACCAGTACTCGGCTTGCAGCTCGCCCTCACGGCGACTGCCCCGTGGCAGCAGGAAGTTTTTCGGGCCGGGCGGGCGCACGTAGAAGCTGATTTTCTGACCGCTCGGGTCCTGGTAGACCACCATCGCCGCTGCGCCTTGTTCGGTGCTGAGCAAGCGTCCGCTGACGGGCTTGAAACCGGCGCCCGACAGGTCTGGCAGGCGGTCGGCCTGGGTGAAGTAACGGTCGAGCCAGCCTTGCATGCTCTGCTCGTCACCCGTCTGGTAGTCGGCCGGAAGGATGCCCTGCTGGGCAATCAAGCGGTATGCCTGCAAGGCATCGGCCATGGGGGCTGCGGTGCTGAGCAGGGTCATTTGCCGCGCTTGCCAGCCGCCGAAGCCACCCACGCTGACGGCCAGCAGCAACACCGCGGCGTTGGCCAGGTGGCGGCGGGAGCGCTGTTTCAGGCGCTGGCGAATCATGGCCGGGTCGAGATCCGGATTGGGCGGCTGTTGCAAGGCGCCGCTCAGGGCCGTGCGCAGGTGCTGCGCGTCCTGTTGCCAGGCGCGGACCCGGGCGGCGACTTCCGGTTGGTTGGCCAGGTAGGCCTGCACCAGGCGCTGGTCGGCCTCGCTCAGTTGGCGATCGACGTAGGCGTGCAGGTCGCTGTCGCTGGGGGGCATGCTGATCATTTGAGTATCCGCAGGGTGGGGCGGGTGATTTCGCCGTCGCTGAGTTGGCGCAGAGCCTGTCGAGCGCGCGACAGACGGGACATTACCGTGCCGGTCGGCACGCCGAGGATGTCGGCGACTTGTTGGTAGCTCAAGCCTTCCACCGACACCCACAGCAACAGTGCACGTTGTTCCGTCGTGAGCTGATCGAACGCTTGCAGGGACGATTGCGCGATCACGCTGCGCTCGGCCGAAGGGTGGGCATCGTCGCGGCCGGTGAAAAACTCCAGCATGCGTGCATACCGTCGGGAGCGGCGGTGGCCGTCGATAAACTGCCGATACAGAATCGAAAACAGCCAGGCCCGCAGATCGCCGTCCGGGCGTTTGTCGTTCCATTTGGACAACGCTCGCTCCAGGCACGCCTGCACCAGGTCATCGGCGTTGCTCGGGTTGCGCGTCAGCGACACGGCAAAACGCCGTAGCCTGGGGATGAGTTCGCGCAACTGTTCGTCGAATGCGTTCATAAGGGTGTGGCTTCTGTAGGCGGTCGCTGCGCCGGGACTGGAAAGACGACCCTCGAACGAGATTATTCCAGTGCAGGAAAAATAAATACGAGGCGTGGGAATAAACCTGCCGGGCCTTCGTCTGACGGGTTCTTTCCAACAAATGGCCCCGAGCCCTGGAGCGTTCTCATGGTTGATCCTTCACCCTCGTCGAGCCGGCCACCCTTGAGTGCCGCCGGCCTGACACTGCGCCTGAGCGGCATCGCCGTGATTGTTGCCGCGCTGGCCGGCGCGTTTGCCTACGTCAATGGCAGCCTCGACCCACAGCGCCTGACACCGCAGGCGTTGGTCAATGTACTGGAAAAAAACAACGGCGTTCACCCGGGCTTTCGCCGCAACCACTCAAAAGGTATCTGCGTCGCGGGCTATTTCCAAAGCACGGGCGAGGCCAGCGCCTATTCCAGTGCCCAAGTGTTCTCGCAGGCGCAAACGCCAGTGGTTGGGCGGTTCGCCTTGCCCAGCGGCAACCCCTATGCACCGGACAGCAGTGTGCCGATTCGCAGCCTGGCGCTACGCTTTACCCAGGCCAACGGCCAGCAATGGCGCACCGGCATGAACAGCATGCCGGTGTTTCCGGTGGGCACGCCCGAAGCCTTCTACCAACTCCTGCAAGCCCAGTCGCCGGACCCTGCCACAGGAAAACCGAACCCTGCGGCCGTACCGGCGTTCTTTGCCGCGCACCCCGAAACGGCGCCGTTCCTGCAATGGATCAAGACCGCCAAGCCGTCGGCCAGCTATGCCACCGAAACCTACAACGGTATCAACGCGTTCTACCTGGTCAACCCCGCCGGGCAGCGCCAGGCGGTGCGCTGGGGCGTGGTGCCGATCAGCCAGGACGCTGCGGATGCGACGCCCCCCCAGGGGGCCGACTTCCTCGAGCAAGACTTGGTGAAGCGTCTCGCCGCCGGGCCGTTGCGCTGGCAGTTGAACATCACCCTGGCCAACCCGGGGGACCCGGTGAACGATGCCAGCAAGGCCTGGCCTGCTGACCGCAAGGTACTCAATGCCGGCACGTTGGTGCTGGAGCGCACCCAGGCGCAGGACAACGGTGAATGCCGCGACATCAACTATGACCCGCTGATCCTGCCCCAAGGGATCGAGGGTTCCGAAGACCCACTACTGGCCGCGCGCTCCGCCGCCTACGCCAGTTCCTATCTGCGCCGTACCAGCGAAGTGGGCCAGTTGCCCGCCAAACAGGAGTCCCGCCCATGAGCGCCCCTCGTCACTTTGCACCGCTGGCCCGGCTGCTGCACTGGCTGATGGCCGTGATGATCATCGCCATGCTGTTCATCGGCGCAGGCATGGTCGCCTCGGTGTCCGAACGCCATGAATGGCTGCTGCAGTTGCACAAGCCATTGGGTATCGCGATTTTGCTGCTGGTGATCGTGCGCCTGATGGTGCGTTTTACCACCCGTCAACCGCCGTTGCCGGCCGATCTACCGGCCTGGCAGGTGCTGGCGGCAAACGCCTCGCATGTGCTGTTGTACACCTTGATGCTGGTCCTGCCGCTGTTGGGCTGGGGCATGATTTCGGCGGCGGGAGACCCGGTGATGCTCGGCGACTCGCTGCAACTGCCTTCGATTCTGCCAGCGCACGCCCAGACGTTCGCACTGCTGCGCAAGGCCCACGGGTACCTGGCTTACCTGTTGTTCGTGACGGTGCTGGTGCATCTGGCGGCGGCGTTGTTTCACGCATGGGTGCGCCGGGATGAGGTGTTGGACAGTATGTTGCGTGGCAAGGACTGATGAAATCATGGCAAGGGTGCTTGTTCCCACCGGGTGGCGTCTGTAGGAGCTGCCGAGCGAAGCGAGGCTGCGATCTTTTCAGTTGACACTTGAGTCTCCAGTGAAAGATCAAAAGATCGCAGGCTTCGCCAGCTCCTACATCACCGAGCGGAGCAGGTTCCCTCGCCACGGTGGATCTGTTCAGGTCGCTGGATCAGCGCAATTCGTCAACCATGGCCTCAATGGTGCTCAACACATCCTTGCCCAGTTGCATCGAGCGTTTGCCAGACCAACCGGTGATCGGGTTCGGATGATCGTCATGATCCTTGAACGGCATTTCCAGGGTCAGGGACAGGCAGTCATATTTCTGGCCGACCGCGTTACAGGCCAGGGTCATGTTGGCCTGGCCCGGTTCGTCGCGGGTGTAGCCGTGAGTGGTCTGGAAGTCTTTGGTCTGGTGCTTGAGATGGCTGCGAAAGCGCTCTTCGAGCTCGGCAATGCGTGGTGTGTAGCCCGGGTTGCCTTCGCAACCGGCGGTGAAGACGTGGGGAATTTCCTCATCGCCATGAGCATCGAGGAACAGATCGACGCCGTACTTTTCCATTTGCTGCTGGACGAAAAAGACCTCGGGGCTGATTTCCGGGCTGGCGTTCTGCCAGGCACGGTTGAGGTCCTGGCCCATGGCGTTGGTCCGCAGATGCCCGTGGAACGCGCCGTCGGGGTTCATGTTCGGCACCAGGTACAGATCGGCTTTGGCGAGCAATTGGTTCAGTTGCGTATCGTCATGCTGCTGGAGGCGTTCGATCACGCCCTCCATGAACCACTCGGCCATGTGCTCGCCGGGATGCTGCTGGGCGATGATCCAGACTTTGCGCCGGCCTTGCGCACCGCTGCCCTTGCGCAGCAGTTGAATGTCACGACCTTCCACGCTTTTACCAACGGCCAATAGTTCGGTGCCGGCCTTGTGCTGCGCTTGCTCGATCAGCCAATCATGCCGGCCGCGACTGTAGGGTTCGAAGTAGGCGAACCAGGCGTTGGGTTGTTCGGTCTCCAGATAAAAGCGCAGGGCGTCGCCTTCAAATTGGGTCGGAATGCGGAACCAGTTGACGTGATCGTAGGAGGCAACGGTCTGGTAGCCCGTCCAGGCCTTGTTGTAAGACGACTGACTGGCGTTGAGCAGGCGGAAGGAATACTCCTGGCCAACGTGCAGGCCGCTGGCCTTGAAGTGGAACCACTGGAAATGGGGGCTGCGGGTGTCGGGCCTGATCTTGAGCAACGACTGCAACGGGTTGCTGATGTCGACGATCTCGATGTTGCCGCTGTCGAAATTGGCACTGATATCAAAGGAAGATTTAGCCACGGTCACGATTCCTGGAAAGGATTTTCATGGCCATTACTGTACACGCAAGAAGGGGGGGGCGAGACGATTTACGTCACGTAAACGAGGGGGCGTCCTCCCTGGACGCCGAGCCAGCTTAGAGAGTCTGCAATTGATTCTCAAGTGCTGGTTGTCGATTGTTCTCGCCTGTGTGGCGGGGGCTCTTGTAAACAGATATTCATTTGCTATCATCGCCGCCATCGAATTGGCAGCACCCAAAAGACTTCATTAGCCTGAAGCCATAAGCCGAAAATCGGCAAAAAAAAGACCCGGCAAAAAGCCGGGTCAAAAACCGTGATTAGCCTGATGAGGAGATATTCCAGAAGTCCGACCTAAGGTCTTCTGATCTATCGACTGATCTCGCGACCAGCTGATGCAATAATAATCATTATCATTTGCAAGTCAAATGGTTTTATCGCATCGATTGGAAAATTCATGCTTGTCGTGCGCGTTCGCGGCGACATTCCCAAGCGTTACCCCTAGCGAGTCGGGTAGCCATCCAGGGATCGGTCAAGCATCACCTTGACCAGATCAATCATGTGCACCACCGAAAATGCCAGGTCACGGCTCGAACCATTCAACTGGTTGGCAGACTCGTGAGCGGTCGCCGCTGCACAGCGCAGCAGGTCGCATGCGTGAACAAGGGCTTCTTCTGCGCTGACGTTGTGGTTGACGTCGAAGAAGCGATGTTCTGCCTGTGCCTGCGAAACACCCGGTTTCAAGTAGTAGTCGAGGGCTCGTTTGGCTGCCGGGCAATCCTGTAATGAAGGGAACGTGCTGTCGAAAGGGCTGCCGGGCTGGTCTTTACTGGGTGTATCCATAGTGATGAAAATCTCCGTGTGTGGGGCTGAACTCCTGAATCCAGAATAGTACTTATCGTAATTGTGACGATAATTTAAATACTACAATTTGTGTTTTGAATGGCCGGAGTCATCCACGTATCGTGCCGCACATGGATAAATGGATAGAGTTGGTCAAGGCCAAGATGAAGGAGCTGCGCATCACGCAAGTGGTGCTCGCAGAACGGTTGGGGATGTCCCAGGGCGGCGTCGGCCATTGGCTGACCAGGCGCCGGCAACCCAGTGTCGAAGACATGAACCGGGTCCTGCGGGAGTTGGGGCTGGAGTTCCTGGAAGTGGCGATGGTGATTCGCGAGCCGGACACCTCCACGGACGAAGGCATGACCCTGGCGCAGAAGTACAACCCGTACTTCCGCTACCCGGTCAGTGAATGGCACGAGGTTGGCGAGGTTCGCGAAGGCGATCCTGGCGCCTACAGCCAGGCGCGCTACGAACTGACGGACTACCACGCCTTGGGGGCCGCGTTCTGGCTGGTGGTGGTGGGCGACGCGATGACCGCACCCAGTGGGCTGAGTATTCCCGAGGGCATGTCGATCCTGGTGGATCCGGCTATCGAGGCGGTGCCTGGCAAACTGGTGGTCGTCTGCTTGCCCGGTAGCAGTGACGCGACCTTCCGCAAATTGATCGAAGAGAGCGGCCAGCGTTACCTGGTTCCGCTCAATCCGACTTACCCGAAAAACCTGTACACCGAGCAATGTCGCCTCATCGGTGTGGTGGTGCAGGCCACCATCAGGTTCTGACTGGATCGGCCCTGGGAGCGGGCCGATGCCTATTCTTCGAATGCCACCAGGGCACTGCCTTCGCTGACCATTTCGCCTTCCTGGCAATACAGCGCCTTGATCACCCCGGCCTTGGGCGCACGAATGCTGTGCTCCATTTTCATGGCCTCCAGCACCACCAGTTGAGCTCCGGTTTCCACCGTCTGGCCGACACTCACCAATACCCGGACGATACTGCCGTTCATGGGCGCGGCCAGGCCGCCTTGATGGCTGTGGCTGGCCTCGGCTTCGGCTAATGGGTCGTACAGGTCGATCCGGTGCAGGTCTCCCGCCCATTGCAAATACAGGCTGTCGCCCTGGCGAATCGCTCGATGACTGCGGCGCAGGCCGTGGTGCTCGATCACCAGTTGCTCACCCTTGAGTTCCGCGCAATGGGCGCTAGCGTCCAGTGTCAGCGCGCGATCCTGGCCTTCGCAGCTCAGGTGCAAGGTGGTTTCCCTGGGCAGCCCCAGACGCAGCCCGGTGGTGCTGGCCCAAGGCGAATCGGCATCATCGCAGCGCACGCGCGGTGTCAGGCTCAAGGCGAATCCCTGGGCGGCTGCGAACCAGAACGCGTCATCCAGTTCGCCCGGCTCTGGCAGCAATTGCACCTGGTAACGTGGGATAAATCCGGTGTCCAGTTCTGCCGCCGCGAAGGCGGGGTGGGCCACGATTCGGCGCAGGAACCCGATGTTGGTTTTCAGTCCGCCAATGGCAAATTCGTCGAGCATGCTCAACAGCCGCAAGCGCGCCTGTTCACGGTCTTCGCCCCAGGCAATCAGCTTGCCGAGCATTGGGTCGTAGAACGGCGAGATTTCATCGCCTTCTTCAACCCCGCTGTCGACCCGCCGCCCCGGCCCCTCGGCAGATTCGCGATACAACGCCAGGCGCCCGGTGGCCGGCAGGAAATCGTTGACCGGGTCTTCGGCATATAGCCGCACTTCGATGGCGTGACCGAGCAGCGGCACTTGTGCTTGAGTGATCGGCAAGGGTTCGCCTTGGGCGACGCGGATCTGCCAAGCCACCAGGTCAAGTCCGGTGATCGCTTCGGTGACCGGATGCTCGACCTGCAACCGGGTGTTCATTTCCATGAAGAAAAACTCGCCCCGCGCATCCAGCAGGAACTCCACCGTGCCCGCCCCGACGTAACCAATCGCCTGGGCTGCGCGCACGGCAGCTTCACCCATGGCCCGGCGCAGTTGCGGGGTCAAGCCGGGGGCGGGGGCTTCTTCCACCACTTTCTGGTGGCGGCGCTGGATCGAACAATCGCGTTCGTTGAGGTACAGGCAGTTGCCGTGTTGATCGGCAAATACCTGGATTTCCACGTGACGCGGCTTGAGCAGGTATTTCTCCACCAGCATCCGTGAGTCGCCGAACGAGGATTGCGCTTCACGCTGGGCCGAGGCCAGGGCTTCGGCCAGTTGGCTGACGTCCTCGACGACTTTCATGCCCTTGCCGCCACCGCCGGCCGTGGCCTTGAGCAATACCGGGTAGCCGATGCGCTCGGCGGCGTCGCGAAAGGTCTCCAGGTCCTGGGCTTCGCCGTGATAACCGGGCACCAGGGGCACCCCGGCGGTTTCCATCAGGGCCTTGGCCGCCGATTTGCTGCCCATGGCGTCGATGGCCGAGGCCGGTGGACCGAGGAAGATCAGCCCGGCGTTTTCAATCGCCCGGGCGAACCCGGCGTTCTCGGACAGAAAACCATAGCCGGGGTGGATGGCCTGGGCGCCGCTGGCTTTCGCTGCGGCGATCAGCTTGTCGATTTGCAGGTAGCTGTCGGCGGCCTTGCTGCCGCCCAGGTCGACGCGGATGTCGGCTTCACGGCTGTGGCGGGCATCGCGGTCAGTGGCGCTGTGGACGGCAACAGTGGTCAGGCCCATGGCCTTGGCGGTGCGCATCACGCGGCAGGCGATTTCGCCACGGTTGGCCACCAGCAATGTGGTGAGGGCAGGGGCGCTCATCGACGCGGCTCCTTGTTATTCGATTCGGCTTGCCAGTTCGGCGCACGCTTTTGCAGGAAAGCCCGCAGGCCTTCCTGGCCCTCCGGGCTGACGCGGATGCGGGCGATGGCATTTTCGGTGTAGCGCCGCAGCGCCGGGGTAAGGGCGCCGTTGCCGACTTCTCGCAGCAGTTCCTTGCTGGCGCGCATGGCCGCCGGGCTGTTGAGCAACAAGTTGTCGATCCACTGTTCGACCTGCTGGTCCAGGGCCTCGGCCGGGTAACTTTCCGACAGCAAACCGATCTCTTTCGCCCGTTGCCCGTCGAAGCGTTCCGCCGTCAGGGCATAACGACGCGCCGCGCGCTCGCCGATGGCTTGCACCACGAACGGGCTGATCACCGCCGGCGCCAGGCCAATGCGCACTTCCGACAGGCAGAACTGTGCTTCATCGGCGCCAATGGCCATGTCACAAGCGCTGATAAGCCCCAGTGCGCCACCGAACGCGGCGCCCTGGACAACGGCCAGCGTGGGAATCTTCAGCTTGGCGAGGTTGTACATCAGCTCCGCCAGTTCCCGGGCGTCATCGAGGTTGGTGTGGTAATCGAGTTCGGCCGATTGCTGCATCCAGGCCAGGTCGGCGCCGGCGCTGAAATGCTTGCCGCGACCGCGGATCAGCAGGAAGCGCAAGCTTGGATCGCTGCTGACGTGGTCCAGGGCCAGGATCAGTTCGCGGATCATTTCGGCGTTGAACGCGTTGTTTTTCGACTCGCGGCTGAGCCACAGGGTAGCAACGCCCCGTGGGTCGGTGTGCAGTTCGAGGGTGTTGAAGTTATCCATGGACATTCCCCGTTTACATCCGGAACACGCCGAAGCGGCTCGGTTCGATAGGCGCGTTCAGTGACGCAGACAAGGCCAGGCCCAGCACATCGCGGGTCTGGGCCGGGTCGATGACGCCGTCGTCCCACAGCCTGGCGCTGGAGTAATAGGGGTGACCCTGTTCTTCGTACTGGTCGAGGATCGGTTGCTTGATCTCGGCTTCCTGTTCGGCGCTGAAGGGATGGCCGCTGCGTTCGGCTTGTTCACGCTTGACCTGCACCAGTACGCCTGCCGCCTGCTCGGCACCCATCACGCCAATCCGCGCATTCGGCCACATCCACAGGAACCGCGGGTCGTAGGCACGGCCGCACATGCCGTAGTTACCGGCGCCGAAACTGCCGCCAATGATCACGGTGAATTTCGGCACTTTGGCGCAGGCCACGGCCGTCACCAGTTTTGCCCCGTGCTTGGCGATGCCGCCGGCTTCGTACTTCTGCCCGACCATGAAACCGGTGATGTTCTGCAGGAACAGCAACGGGATCGCGCGCTGGCAGGCCAGTTCGATGAAGTGCGCGCCTTTCTGCGCGGCCTCGGCGAAGAGAATGCCATTGTTGGCCAGGATCGCGATGGGGTAGCCGTGCAAATGAGCGAAGCCGCACACCAGCGTCGTTCCAAACAGCGCCTTGAACTCGTCGAACACCGAACCGTCCACCAGGCGCGCAATCACCTCCCGCACATCGAACGGTTGCTTGGCGTCGGCCGAAACCACGCCGTACAGCTCCTCGCCCGAGTAAAGCGGAGCAATCGGAAGGCGGTGCTGCAACTCGCCCTGCTTGCGCCAGTTGAGGTTGGCCACGCTGCGGCGGGCCAGGGCCAGGGCATGTTCGTCGCTGTCGGCGTAATGGTCGGCCACGCCGGAGATCTTGCAGTGCACATCGGCGCCGCCCAGGTCTTCGGCACTGACCACCTCACCGGTGGCGGCTTTCACCAACGGCGGGCCGGCGAGGAAAATCGTCGCCTGCTGGCGGACCATGATCGCCTCGTCCGCCATGGCCGGCACATAGGCGCCACCGGCGGTGCAGGACCCCATGACCACGGCGATCTGCGGGATGCCCTGGGCACTCATGTTGGCCTGGTTGAAAAAGATCCGGCCGAAGTGCTCGCGGTCCGGGAACACTTCGTCCTGGCGCGGCAGGTTGGCGCCGCCGGAATCCACCAGGTAAATGCACGGCAGGCGATTCTGCTGGGCGATGGTCTGGGCGCGCAGGTGTTTTTTCACCGTCAGCGGGTAGTAGGAGCCACCTTTGACCGTCGCGTCGTTGGCGACAATCATGCATTCGACGCCTTCCACGCGACCGATGCCGGCAATCACGCCGGCCGCCGGCACGTCTTCGCCATAGACTTCGTGGGCTGCCAATGGGCTGATTTCCAAAAACGGCGAGCCCGGGTCCAGCAGCCGGTTGATGCGTTCACGGGGCAGCAGCTTGCCTCGCGAGGTGTGCCGTTCCTGGGCCTTGGGGCCGCCGCCTTGGCGAATGTGCGCGAGCAAGGTGCGCAGGGCCTCGACGTGTCCGAGCATCGCATCGCGGTTGGCGATGAATTCCGGCGAGCGCGGGTTGAGCTGAGTGTGCAGCGTGGCCATGGTCAGCTCCGTTAGCGGGTTTCGTTGAACAGTTCGCGGCCGATCAACATCCGACGAATCTCACTGGTGCCAGCACCGATTTCGTACAGCTTGGCGTCACGCAGCAGGCGGCCGGCCGGGAATTCATTGATGTAGCCATTGCCGCCGAGGATCTGGATGGCGTCGAGGGCCATTTGCGTGGCCCGTTCGGCGCTGTAGAGGATCACCCCGGCGGCGTCCTTGCGGGTGGTTTCGCCGCGCTCGCAGGCCTGGGCCACGGCATACAGGTAGGCGCGGCTGGCGTTGAGCTGGGTGTACATGTCGGCGACCTTGCCCTGGATCAGCTGGAATTCGCCGATGCTCTGGCCGAACTGCTTGCGATCGTGGATGTAGGGCACGATCAGGTCCATGCAGGCTTGCATGATCCCGGTCGGGCCACCGGAGAGCACGACGCGCTCGTAGTCGAGGCCGCTCATCAGCACTTTCACGCCACCGTTGAGTGCGCCGAGGATGTTTTCTTCCGGCACTTCGACGTCATCGAAAAACAGCTCGCAGGTGTTGGAGCCGCGCATGCCGAGCTTGTCGAATTTGTTGCTGCGGCTGAAGCCTTTCCAGTCGCGCTCGACGATGAAGGCGGTGATGCCATGGGGACCTTTTTCCAGGTCGGTCTTGGCGTAGATCACGTAGGTGTTGGCATCGGGGCCATTGGTGATCCAGGTCTTGCTGCCATTGAGCACGTACTTGTCGCCACGCTTGTCGGCGCGCAGTTTCATCGAGACCACGTCGGAGCCGGCGTTCGGCTCGCTCATCGCCAGGGCACCAATGTGTTCGCCGCTGATCAGCTTGGGCAGATACTTGGTTTTCTGTTCGTGATTGCCGTTGCGGTTGATCTGGTTCACGCAGAGGTTGGAATGGGCACCGTAGGAGAGGGCGACCGAGGCCGAACCGCGGCTGATTTCTTCCATTGCCACCACGTGGGCCAGGTAGCCCAGGCCAGCGCCGCCGTATTCCTCCGGTACGGTGATGCCCAGCAGGCCCATGTCACCGAACTTGCGCCACATGTCGGCGGGAAACAGGTTATCGATATCGATCTGCGCTGCTCGCGGGGCCAGTTCGGCCTTGACGAAGGCCTGCACCTGGTCGCGCAACATGTCGATGGTTTCGCCGAGGGCAAAGTTCAGGGATGGGTAGCTCATGGGTCACCTTTGGCTTTTTTATCGGGTGCGGAGAGTGGCGGAATCGCTCTCACCTTTACGTTAACGTAAGCCTGCGACGAGAAGCTGTCAATCGCCCTTTACGTTAACGTCAACTTGAGCCAGAGTAAGCGCGCCTGGAAAAATCGGGGCGAGGGAGTTTGCTTCTGTCCGGCTGCGTAGGAGCTGGCGAAGCCTGCGATCTTTTGATCTTTTGATCTTTTGATCTTTTGATCTTTTGATCTTTTGATCTTTCGCTTGAGATTCAAGTGTCTGGAGAAAGATCGCAGCCTCGTTGCACTCGACAGCTCCTACGCAGCTCCTACGCAGCTCCTACGCAGCTCCTACGCAGCTCCTACGCAGCTCCTACGCAGCTCCTACGCAGCCACGGCGGCATCTGTGCATGAGATTCCACCGCTACACCCACTAATAAAGACAAGAAGGGGGCGTCATGGATCAACCCGGTTCGCATTCGCAACACAGCTACACCCGTGGTTCCCAGGCCAAGGCTTTGCTGGCCCAAACCATCGGCGAGGTTTTCGACCAGACCGTGGCCCGCTATCCGGAGGACGAGGCGTTGGTGGTTCGCCATCAATCGCTGCGTTATACCTGGCAACAACTGGCCGAGACCGTCGATCTGCACGCCCGAGCCTTGTTGGCGCTGGGCTTGAAAACCGGAGATCGCCTCGGGGTGTGGGCGCCCAATTGCGCCCAGTGGTGCATCAGCCAGTTCGCCAGTGCGAAGATCGGCGTCATTCTGGTCAACATCAATCCGGCCTATCGCGTCTCTGAACTCGAATACGTGCTCAAACAATCCGGATGCCAATGGCTGGTATGTGCCGGGGCGTTCAAGACCTCGGATTATCACGCCATGTTGCAAGCGCTGGCGCCAGAGCTGGCGGAGCAATCGATCGGCCAGTTGCAGAGCGAGCGCTTGCCGGATTTGCGCGGTGTGATCAGCCTCGATTCCCAGCCCCCGACAGGCTTCCTGCCCTGGTCGCAACTGGCCGCCCTGGGTGCGGCGGTGACGCCTGCGCAACTGGCCGAGCGCCAATCCAGCCTGCAGTCCGATCAACCGGTGAATATCCAGTACACCTCCGGCACCACCGGCTTTCCCAAGGGCGCCACCCTCAGCCACCACAACATTCTCAATAACGGTTACATGGTCGGCGAAAGCCTGGGCCTGACGGCTGGCGACCGACTGGTGATCCCGGTGCCGCTCTACCATTGCTTCGGCATGGTCATGGGTAACCTGGGCTGCATGACCCATGGCAGCACCATGATCTACCCCAACGATGCCTTCGACCCGTTGCTGACGCTAAAGGCCGTGGCCGAGGAAAAAGCCACGGCACTGTATGGCGTGCCCACCATGTTCATCGCCCTGCTGGACCAGCCGCAGCGGGACGACTTCGACGTGTCCAGCCTGCGCACTGGCATCATGGCCGGGGCCACGTGCCCCATCGAAGTGATGCGACGGGTCATCAATGAAATGCACATGGCCGAAGTGCAGATTGCCTACGGCATGACGGAAACCAGCCCGGTGTCATTGCAGACCGGTCCTACAGACGAACTGGAACTGCGGGTGACCACTGTCGGGCGCACCCAGCCGCAACTGGAAAGCAAAATTATCGATGAGGCCGGCAATATCGTCCCGCGTGGCGCTATCGGCGAGTTGTGTACCCGCGGCTACAGCGTGATGCTCGGTTATTGGAACAACCCCAAGGGCACCGCCGACGCCATCGACCCGGATGGCTGGATGCACACCGGTGACCTGGCGACCATGGACGAGCAGGGCTACGTGCGCATCGTCGGACGCAACAAGGACATGATCATCCGGGGCGGGGAGAATATTTACCCGCGTGAGCTGGAAGAGTTCTTCTTCACTCACCCGGCGGTGGCGGACGTGCAAGTGATCGGCATCCCATGCTCGCGCTATGGCGAGGAAATCGTCGCCTGGATCAAGTTCCATCCCGGCCACAGTGCCTCCGAGCAAGAGCTGCAGGCTTGGTGCAAGGAGCGCATCGCCCACTTCAAGACGCCGCGTCATTTCAAATTTGTTGAAGAATTTCCCATGACGGTCACCGGCAAGATCCAGAAATTCCGCATGCGCGAAATCAGCATCGAAGAACTGCGCGAGGTAGAAGGCTGAGCAAGATCCCCTGTGGGAGCGAGTTTGCTCGCGAAGACGGCGGCATAGCCAACATCCATGTCGCTTGGCACACCGCCTTCGCGAGCAAGCCCGCTCCCACACGAAAAACCCAAACGCCAGACAGCACAAAGGGGAGCCGAAGCTCCCCTTTAATTTTGTCGTCGCGTGCTCTTTTTTTATTATTGAGGGGCGGCCTGTTGTTGTTATTGGCAGCCGTTGCCCTTTACCGCTGTTTTTGGCGATCCCCATCCGGGATCAAGAGCAAACGTATTTTTTTGAGCGCTGATCTGCTTTTTCGCTTTGCGATCCAACCGATTCGGGAGCTACCTGAAGGTAGTTTTATTGTTCTCTGCCCGGTTGCGGGTTGCTCCTGAAAGCACCCTGAAAAGCACATCCTCTCCAAAAAAATCTGTTAGCTGCGTCTCTGCCGTGTTGTTTTTGTTATGTCAGAGTCGTTTCGTCTTGTTTTTATTGGGTTTGCTGCGTTTTTTTATTCTTGTTATGCAAGAGATATAGCAGGTGGCGTGCCAACTTTTAAAATTCTATATAAATCAATTATTTATGTTTATTCGTCGAAAAAGCTGTCGCGCCGAACCTGACAAATTGTTTCCGTGTTACTCGTTTCACCGCTGTTACAAAGCCAGCGGTAACACCTCACTGTGCGCTGCGGGCCTTGGCGACACGCGAACCGCTAGGGCGGCCGAGCACGTCGCAGATCTGCCGACCCGCGGCGATCAGGGCGTCCAGGTCGACACCGGTTTCGATACCCAACCCATCGAGCAGGTACAGCACATCTTCGGTGGCGACGTTACCGCTGGCGCCCTTGGCATAAGGACAGCCGCCCAGGCCGGCGATGGAGCTGTCGAACACCGCGATGCCTTCCAACAGACTGGCGTATACGTTGGCCATGGCTTGGCCGTAGGTGTCGTGGAAGTGTCCGGCGAGCTTGTCCCGAGGCACCTCGGCGCCCACCACTTCGAACATCCTGCGGGTGGCACCGGCGGTGCCCGTGCCGATGGTGTCGCCCAGGGAAACCTCGTAGCAGCCCATGGCATACAACTCCCGAGCGACCCAAGCCACCTGTTCAGGCTTGACTGCCCCTTCATACGGGCAGCCCAGCACGCAGGACACGTAGCCGCGCACACTGACGCCGTGCTGCCTGGCGGCCTCCATGATCGGCGCGAAACGCTCCAGGCTGTCCTTGATGGAGCAGTTGATGTTGCGCTGGGAGAACGCTTCGGACGCGGCGGCGAACACCGCTACCTCTTTTACACCCGCCGCCAGCGCATCTTCAAAACCCCGCAGGTTCGGCGTCAGGGCGCCGTAGGTCACACCGGGCTTGCGCTGGATCTGCGCGAACACCTCGGCGGAACCGGCCATTTGCGGCACCCACTTGGGCGAGACGAAACTGCCGACTTCGATGTAGCCCAGGCCGGCGGCGCTCAAGGCATCCACCAGGCGTACCTTGTCGGCGACGCTGATGGGCTGTGCTTCATTCTGCAGCCCGTCACGGGGGCCGACTTCGATCAGGCGTACGAAGGAGGGGAGGGACATGGGGGATTGACCTGTAATAGTGGCGAGTCGTGGTGTTACTGGACGATTTCCTCGCCCTTGATCGTCTGCTCCAGCGCCTGGATGCAGCGTTCTTCGGCGGTGTCGAGTTCCAGCTTCATCTGTTCGATGTCCAGCAATTGCTGTTCGAGCTGTTCCCGGCGCTCGGCGATTTTCGCCAGCATGCTGTGCAACTGTTTCTGATTGCCGCTGGAGGGGTCGTAGAGTTCGATCAACTCGCGGCACTCGGCCAGGGAAAAGCCAATACGCTTGCCGCGCAGGATCAGCTTCAGGCTGACCTTGTCCCGCGGCGAATAAATGCGCTCCTGACCCCGTCGCTCCGGGCTCAACAGGCCTTGTTCTTCATAGAAGCGGATGGCCCGGGTGGTGATGTCCAGTTCGCGGGCGAGGTCGGAGATGCTGTAGGTCTGGCTGCTCATGGAAGCGCTCGAAACGAAAGGGGCTGGCGCTAAGCTAAAGGCAGGTTGACGTTCGCGTCAAGCAGTCGCGGGTGTGTTGTCCAGGCGGGCCTCTTCGCGAGCAAGCCCGCTCCCACAGGTTCTGCGTCGCATACTAAATGTTGCGTGCGCTGCAAATCCAATGTGTGCGGGCTTGCTCGCGAAGAATGATGATGCGGTCTATCGCCTTACACCACCTTGTCGAGCTTCTTCTCATGGGCGGTCACCTGCTGGCACAGCTCGATCATCTGCTCGCGCATCCAGCGGTTGGCCGGGTCCTGGTCGGTGCTTTCGTGCCAGTAGAGGTGGGTTTCCACCGGCGGCACATCGTTGACCGGTAACAGGAAGGCGTGCAGATCATGACGACGGGCAAAGCGCTCGGGGACGGTCATGACCATGTCCGTTTGTTGCAGCACCTGGGAGGCCATCAGGTAATGCTGGGAGCGCAGGGCGATCTTGCGCTGGATACCCATCTTGCCGAGGGCCAGGTCGACATAACCCAGCCCGTTGCGGCGGCTGGAAATATGCACGTGGGTCTGGGCCAGGTAATCATCGAGGCTGATCTTTTCCTTGCCCGCCAACGGATGGCCCTTGCGCATGGCGCACACGTAGCGATCTTCCATCAACTTGACGTGACGCACCTGCGGGTCGGTGTTGAGCGGTGCGTCCACGGCGAAGTCGAGGCGGCCGGCGGCCAGCTCCTTGGTGGTTTCACGGCGCTTGGAGAGGAAGCTCTCGATCGCTACGGTCGGCGCCAGGCGGCGCAGGCGCTGGAACAGCAGCGGCAGAATTACGCCTTCGGTGAGGTCGGTCATGCTGATGCGGTAGGTCTTGACGGCCTGCAGCGGGTTGAAGATCCGGCTTTCCTGCACCGACACCCGCAGCAGCGACAGGGCGTTGCGCACCGGACCGATGATGTTCTGGGCCATGGGCGTCGGCACCATCCCTTGGGCCGTACGTACGAAGAGTGGGTCGTTGAAGGTCTCTCGCAGACGCGCCAGGGCATTGGACACGGCCGGCTGGGTGATGCCGACGATCTGCCCGGCACGGGTCAGGTTGGCTTCGGTGTAGATCGCATCGAAGACAATGAAAAGGTTGAGGTCGACCTTGCTCAGATTCATGGCGCTGCACTCTTGTTCTTGGGCTTGTTGTGAGGTGCCGGGAGGCGATGAGAATCAGTGAAACATATATCGGTGATGAATGTTAATACACGCCGAGAATAGGTTAGGTAAATTTTCGTAGCTGAACTAGCATCGATTTCATGACCTAAAACAACCTCTGCCAAGAAGGTGCTGCTCATGGATTTTGCCTATTCCCCCAAGGTTCAGGAACTGCGTGAACGCGTCACGGCGTTCATGGATGCCTACGTCTACCCGGCCGAAGCGGTGTTCGAACGGCAAGTGGCCGAAGGTGACCGCTGGCAACCCACGGCCATCATGGAAGAGCTCAAGGCCAAGGCCAAGGCGCAAGGCCTGTGGAATCTGTTTCTGCCTGAGTCCGAACTGGGCGCCGGCCTGACCAACCTGGAATACGCGCCGCTGGCAGAGATCATGGGCCGCTCGTTGCTGGGGCCGGAGCCGTTCAATTGCTCGGCACCGGACACCGGCAACATGGAAGTGCTGGTGCGCTACGCCAATGAAGAACAAAAGCAACGTTGGCTCGAGCCACTGCTGCGCGGCGAGATCCGCTCGGCTTTTGCCATGACCGAGCCGGACGTTGCTTCCTCGGACGCCACCAACATGGCTGCCCGTGCCGAGCGTGACGGCGACCAGTGGGTCATCAATGGCAAGAAGTGGTGGACCTCAGGGGCCTGCGACCCACGCTGCAAGATCCTGATCTTCATGGGCCTGAGCAACCCTGATGCGCCCCGCCATGCCCAGCACTCGATGATCCTGGTGCCGGTGGACACCCCCGGGGTCAAGATCGTCCGGCCGCTGCCGGTGTTTGGCTACGACGATGCGCCTCACGGGCATGCCGAAGTGCTGTTCGAGAACGTGCGGGTGCCGTATGAAAATGTTCTGTTGGGGGAGGGACGCGGCTTTGAAATTGCCCAGGGCCGTCTCGGCCCAGGCCGGATTCATCACTGCATGCGTTCCATCGGCATGGCCGAGCGCGCATTGGAATTGATGTGCAAGCGTGCCGCCAGCCGCACAGCCTTCGGCCAACCGTTGGCGCGCCTGGGCGGTAACATCGACAAGATTGCCGACTCGCGGATGGAAATCGACATGGCGCGCCTGCTGACGTTGAAGGCGGCGTACATGATGGACACGGTTGGCAATAAAGTGGCGAAGAGCGAAATCGCCCAGATCAAGGTCGTCGCGCCAAACGTGGCCTTGAAGGTCATCGACCGGGCGATCCAGATCCACGGCGGCGCCGGGGTCTCCAACGATTTCCCGCTGGCCTACATGTACGCCATGCAACGCACCCTGCGCCTGGCCGACGGCCCGGATGAAGTCCATCGCGCCGCGATCGGCAAGTTCGAGATCGGCAAGTACGTGCCCAAGGAAATGTTGCGCAGCAAGGGCTAGGATCTGGCCCAACACGGGTTTCTGTGGGAGCAAGCTTTGCTCCCACAGGCTAATCCTATGGGGCGAGTCCGTTACTCCTTGACGCTCATGTACTCCTCGGCCCAACGGATATAGTCCTCGGGCTGGGTGTAGGTGTGTGTCAGTTCGGTGGCGCTCAGGTCCGAAGCCTGGGTGAAGATCTGCCGTTGTTCGCGAAGGCTGTCGTAGGTCGCCTTGATCGCGGCGAAATAGGCGCCGTGGCCGTCGATGGTCACGCGCACGCCCAATTCGGCCAGGCGCTTGTCGTCGCGCAGCAACGGGTTGCCATAAGTGACCAGCATCAGCGGCACCGTCAGGTTTTCGCTGATCTTCTCCAGATGATCGAAGTCTTGCACGCCCACCATGCAAATCCCGTCCGCCCCAGCACGTTCATATTGCTGGGTACGGCTGATGATTTCCTGGACCGGCAGAATCGCAGCGTTGGTCCGGGCGATGATCGCCATTTCCGGATCGACTCGCGCCTCCAGCGCCGCACGAATCTTGCCGACGCCTTCGGCGACGCCGATCAGGTCGGTGGATTTGCGCCCGAACTGGGCCGGCAGCAAGGTGTCCTCAATGGTCAGCGCGGCGATGCCGGCTCGTTCCAGTTCGACGATGGTGCGCATCACGTTCAGGGCATTGCCGTAACCGTGGTCGGCGTCGGCAATCACCGGCAGTTGGGCCACGCGGCCGATGCGAGTGGCCTGTTCGGCAAATTCGCTGAGAGTGATCAGGGCGAAGTCCGGCGCGCCCAATACTTGCAACGATGCTACCGAGCCTCCCAGGATGCCGACTTCAAAACCCAGGTCAGCGGCAATGCGCGCCGACATCGGGTCGAACACCGAGGCGGTGTGGTAGCAGGTGTTGGAAGCCAGCAGTTGGCGAAAGTTACGACGCAAATCTTGATGGGAAAGCCTGGACATATAAGTTCCACCAATGGAATGGAAAGGCTTGAGCAAAAGTGTCAACGCCGAAAGATCCAAAGGCTATCACGTGGCAAGCGCAAAGATGATGACGAATGTGTATGGGTGATGCCGTTATGGCATCAAGCGAAACAACGGGCCCGCAAGGTGGGCAGCCGGTGCTCTGCCGGTCAGTCGGGATACGAGGGGGCTACGCCGCCACCGCTTGTTGCCCCAGCCTGGGCAATGCCACGGCCCGCACCGTATCACCCGGTTGTACTTGCAGGCGTTTGGCAGTGAGGCGATCGACGAGCAGCTTGTGACCATGCTGATGCGCGCGAGCGCTGGTGACACGGCAATTTTCCAGGCGTCGATTGTGAATCAGCCACACCGGTGCCTGTTCGTCCGGGGTGCCAATGACCAGGGTCAGCGTCTGGCTGTCGCGGACTGTGCGGATCTTCGACACCGGCGCCTCGATCACCGGGCCGCCGTCAAAAATATCAATGTAGCCCTTGTGGCTGAAGCCTTCGGCACTGAGGATTTTCATGGCCGGCTCGGTGTTCGGATGAGCCTTGCCGATCACCGCCTGGGCCTGTTCGGTGAGCAGGCAGGTATACAGTGGCTGGCGTGGCATCAGCTCGGCGATGAACGACTTGTTGCCCATGCCGGACAGCTGATCGGCGTAGCTGAAATCCTTCTTGAAAAAATGCCGTCCCAGGCTGTCCCAGAACGGCGAACAGCCCTGTTCGTCGGCATGACCACGCAGTTCGGCGATCAGTTTCTCGCCGAACAGTTGGGAAAATTCGGCCACGAACAGCAGGCGTGCCAGGGACAACAGGCGTCCGTTGTGGCCACGACGTTGCTCGGGGTGCAGGAACAACGAGCAGATCTCCGATTGCCCGGACATCTCGTTGTTGAGGAACAGGGTCGGGATCTGCCGCTGGATCCCCAGTTCCGGCGCCGAGCTGACCGTCAGCCCGACCCGATAGTTGTACCAGGGCTCGCGCAGCCCGACCGCGCCGGTCAGGGCGCTGATACCCACCACCTGCCGGTCATCGTCTTCAAGCACGAACAGGTAATCGGCGTCGGCACGTTCAACTTGCCCGGCAAAGGTCCGTTGGGCCCAGCGAACACGGTTGGCCAGACGCTCTTCGTTGGCCGGCAGGCTGGTGAAGCCGGGGCCGGCGCAACGGGCCAGGTCCAGCAATGCGGGCAGATCGGTAATGGCGACCGGACGGACAATCATGATGCAACTCCTTCATCGCGTCGGTCAAAACGTCGGTACAGGCCATGGGGTCGAGTGAGGTTCATAGGGCAATCACCCGGATCGGCTCGCCGTCCATGATGTCCAGGGCGGCCAGCATGTCGGGCGACATAGCCACGCAGCCCTCGGCGTTGAAGTCCAGCTCGGCGACGATGGCCCGGTAGTTTCCGAGGCCGTCGTTGCTCACCAGGTAACGGCCTTTTGCATCAATCTGCCGGCTTTGCCGGGCCGTGGCGATTCGGCTCTGCGTGATGGAGTGGATATGGGCGATACGGGCATGCAAGGTCGGCCCACCGTCGAAGATATCGACGTAGCTGTTGGTCTCGAAACCTTCGCGCTCGAGGATGTCGAAGGCTTCCTGGCCATCGGGATGCACCCGGCCGATGCAGGCCTGGGCCGCTGGCGGGAGCATAGGCACGTAGATCGGGTACTGCGGCATCAGCTCGGCAAGAAAGGTCCGGCTCTGCAAGCCACACAGCCTTTCGGCTTCGACGTAGGGCAAGTCAAAGAAGTGCTGGCCGATGGCGTCCCAGAAGGGCGACTGGCCGTCCTCGCTGCTGAAACCGACGATTTCGGTGATGACCGATTCGGCAAAGCGCTGGGGGTGGGCGGCGATGAACATCAGCCGGGCCCGGGACAGCAACTCCGATTCCGGCGTGCGCACCCGTTCGGCGTCGATGTGGAAGCCACGCAGCAGCGTCTGTCCGCTGAGGTCCTGGCACAACGACAGCGCGGGCACGCCATGCTGGATGTTCAGCTCCCGGGATTCGCTGGAAAACGGTCGGTTGCGCAGGCTGTAGAACGGTTCGTTGTAACCGGTGCTGGAAAGAATTTCCGAACAACCGACCAGGCGCCCGGCCGCCAGGTCCTCCAAGACAAAAAAATAAGTCTGCGCCCCTGGGGCCTGCACATCGGCCTCGAACGAGGCGCATGAGTCGAGGATCTTTTCCTCCAGGCGGGCGGTATCGTCCGGCAGCGACGTGACGCCCACCAGGCTGTCACGCGCCAATTGCTGCAGTTGCGGCAGATCGGTTAATTGAACTGGACGTAAGGCCAGCATGGATTGCACTCCTGTTCCAGAGAGCCCGGTGGCAGGCACCGGGCTTGACGATCACTGTCGATGTCCACGCGTTGTAACCAAGGTTGGCCGAATCCTTCGGCCGCCGGCTTTCACTGACCGGCCGGATCGGGCACGGTGGCAGGGTTGCCGAATTTATTGAGCACACACAAATAGACCACGCCCGCGGCGATCCAGATCAGGCCGAGCTTCTGCGCAGCCACGCCCATGTTGTACATGATGGCCGCGACGATCACGAAGCCGATCAGTGGGCAGATCAAGTGGCGGATCCATTGGCCGGACTGCTGGCGGCGCCAGTAGTGGTTGATGACGGTGATGTGCAGCAACATGAAGCCGCTCAGGGCGCCAAAGTTGACCAGGGAGGTGAGGGTGTCCACGGCGTCGATGAACAGGTAGCAGATCAACAGCGACAGCACTGCCACCAGGTAAATGCTCAGGTACGGGGTGTTGTGGGTCGGATGGACTTTGGCCAGCACCTTGGGCAACTGGCCGTCCCGGGCCATGCCGAACAACAGGCGCGATACCGCTGCCTGCGAAGTGATCGCCACGGCCACGCCCCAGGCCAGGGCCGTGGCAACCGCGGTCAAGGTGGCCAGCCAGCTGCCGGCCGCCAGCTCGGCGATTTCATAGAATGCGGTGTCGGCGGACTTGAAACCCATGCCGGCGGCCAGGTCCGTGGCGATCCAGGTCTGCACCACGAAGATCGCCCCCATCACCAGCAAGGTCACCAGGGCTGCCTTGCCGACGCTGCGGCCCGGGTCGCCCTTGATCTCTTCGGCCAGGGTGGAAATGGCGTCGAAGCCCAGGAACGACAATACCGCGATGGACACGGCTTGCATCAGCAAGGCGAAGTTGAAGTGTTCCGGGCTGTACAGCGGTGCCAGGGTCAGTTGGCCGTTACCGGCTCCACCGTGCAGGGCATTCCAGGCGTAGAACAGGAAAATCCCCAGCACCACCAACTGCGCCAATAGAAAAATGATGTTCATCCGTGCAGTGAAGGTAATGCCGCGCAGGTTGACGAAGGTCGCGCTCACCAGGAAGGCCAGGATGAAACCGACCTTGGGAATGTCCGGGTACAAATGGTTCAGCGCCATGGCGGCATAAACATAGAGCAGCGGCGGGATCAGCAGGTAGTCCAGCAGCATCAGCCAGCCGGCGATGAACCCGACGTGTGGGTTAAGACCCCGCTGCGCGTAGGAATAGACCGAACCTGCCACCGGAAAGGCCCGGGCCATGCTGCCGTAGCTCAAGGCAGTGAACAGCATCGCCACCATGCCGATGATGTACGCCAGCGGCACCATCCCCGGCGCCTCGGCGTTGACATAGCCATACACGCCGAACGGGGCGATGGGGATCATGAAAATCATCCCGTATACCACCAGGTCTGTCAGCGACAGGCCGCGTTTCAATTCCTGTTTGTAGCCAAATGCCTCAATGCTCATGAGCCGTTTTCCTTTTCAGCTGTGTGGGTTGCTCTTGCTTGCTGTCTGTCGCTGGAAACTTGCCGCTGCCGCGCTACAGCAGGGGCGCCAGGTAGGCGCTCCAGGTCCGTACCGCTTCGGGGCTGCGCAGTTGGTCGTTGCGCACCTCGATCAACACTGAATCCAGGCCGCGGCCATCGCCATGCACCGGAACCGTCATGTCGGTCATGGGGTTGATCTTGTAGGGCTGGTTGCCTGCTGCTCGCAGCGAATGGCGGCCCAGCCCGTCGACGATCTGCTGGGCGTATTCCTTGGCTTCACCGAACAGCACGCCCGCTTCGAGGGCGCGCGGCTGGCCATAGAACACCGGGGTGAAACTGTGGATGCCCACCACGCGTACCGGTCGATTGGCGGCCAGGCGTCGGTCGATCAACGCCCGCAACCGATCATGGAAGGGATGGAACAGGCACTGCTGGCGATATTCGCGAGTGGCTTCGTCCAGGGCATGGTTACCCGGAACCTGGTAGATCTCACTCTGGGCCGGAATGCTGTCGGGTACGTGCAGCGGCCGGTTGAGGTCGATCAACAGCCGTGAGTAATTGGCCGACAGCAACGTCGCGCCGAGGGTTTCGGACAGGCGCTCGGCCAAGGCCAGGGCACCGATGTCCCAGGCAATGTGCTCCTGGGAGGCCGTTTCATCCAGGCCCAGGTCGTTCAGCGCATCGGGAATGAAGCGGCTGGCGTGTTCGCACACCAGCAGCACCGGGTGTTCGGACTCCTCCCGCGACAGTCGGTAGGGGGCCCTGGTGTAGAGGCCCGATTCAGCAAACTCAATAGATTCGTGCATAGTGTTCACAACGCTCGGCAGGTGACAGCGCCTCGGTCAAGGCCAGCTCCTGGGCCTTCAAGGCGAAGTAGGTTTCGACCAACGGGCCGGGCAGGGTATCGAGCAGCGCCCCGCTGTGGCGCAGGCAGTCCAGCGCCTGGGCCAGGGTGGTCGGCAGGGCGATAATGCCACGGGCGCGACGTTGTGCTTCATCCAGCTCATCGGGTATTTCATCGGTGACAGCGTTCAGTGCCAACCGTTGCTGGATGCCCAGTCGCCCGGCAATCAACAGTGCCGCCATCGCCAGGTGCGGCGAGGCGGTGGCGTCCATGGCGCGGAACTCCAGGTTGTACTGGTTCGCCAGCGGTTTGCCGCTCAGGCTCACGGTCGGGCAGATGCGCAGCGCCGCTTCACGGTTGCGCTGCCCCAGGCACGCATAGGAAGCGCTCCAGTGATGAGGTTGCAGGCGCTCGTAGGACACTGGCGTCGGCGCAGTCAGCGCGCACAGTGCAGGCAGATAGTGCAGCACCCCGGCGGCCCAATGCTGGCCGAGGCTGGACAAGCCGTTGCTGCTGGCAGCGTCATGCAGCACCGGGTCCGCGCTCAGATTTTGCAGGCTCAGGTGCAAATGCACGCCGTTGCACACGGCATGTGCCGAGGCCTTGGGGGCGAAGCTCACGTCCAGGCCCATTTGCCGGGCGATCTCGCGGGTGATTTCCCGTACGTTCACGGCCCGGTCGGCAGCGGCCACGCCCAAGCTCGGGCGGCAGGTGATCTCGTATTGATGCTGGCCATATTCGGGCAGGAACATTTCCGGCTCGACACCGCCGGCCCGCAGGGCGCTGAGCAACCATCCGGCGAATTCGGCCTGCTGGCGCTGGGCCTGGAGGCTGAAGGCCAGGCGATCAGGCGGCGCCGGCGTGGCAACCAGGTTGAATTCATGCTCGAACGCGGCAAAAACCTGCAAGCCCAGTTCGGTGCGATAACGCGCCACCTCGTCCTGCAACAGTGTGCGCGGGCAGGCGCTCCAGGGCCGGCCGTCAGTCTCGCGCACATCGCAATGGATGAAGTCCAGGGCGGGCGCCTGGGCGTCGGGGCCGTTGTTGACGGTCACCCGGCTGGACAGGTCCGGCACCAGCCGCAGGTCGCCATAAGCGCCCCAAGGGTTGGCCGACGCGATGATGTCCTGGGGCGTCAGCGCGCTGTTGGCGGGCACCCAGCCACAACCGGCGGTGACGTAGTGGGGCAATTCATCGCTGGGAAACGAGCGCCCACGGGTCACGCCGATCAGGTCGGTGGTCACCAGGGTCGTGACGGGTAACGGAGCGAGGACGGCGGCAGGATCGAGGCGGCTCACGGTTGCATCTCCTGCAGACGCGCGAGCACGGTGTCGGTATCGGTGATCCAGCAATAGCCCTTGATCGCGTTCAGGCACGCCAGGTGCCGTTGTTCGGTGTAGGTGGCGCAGGCGTCTTCCACCAGCGTGACCAGGTAGCCGCGATCGGCGGCGTCGCGCACGGCCATGTCGACGCACTGGTCGGTGACAATGCCGGCGACGATCAAGTGGCGGGTCTGCAGGTTGCGCAGCACGTAGTCGATGTTGGTGGAGTTGAAAACCCCGGAGGAGGTCTTGGGCAGCACGATTTCGTTTTCCTGCGGCGCCAGTTCGGCAATGATCTGCGCCTCGGGGCTGCCCTTGGGCAGGTGCATGTCCGACAGCTTGTGATCCAGGGAGCGGTCGCGGCCATCGGCGGTGAGGCTTTCGATGTGGGTGTGCAACACGTTGTGCTGCCCTTCGCGCATCGCGTTGAGCAAGCGCTGCTGGTTGGGGATGACCTGCCGGCGGGCCCGATGGATGAAATACTCGGCTTCGGGGCTGTGCAAGTGGGCATCGAATTGCGGTTCCAGCCAGGCGCGTTGCATGTCCACCAGCAGCAAGGCGGTGTGCTGGCGGGTAAACGGCAGATCCCGCGGCGAGCGGTGGGGGAGCGAGAACATCCTTATTTTTCCTCCAACAAGTGCGTGTTGAATTCCGTGCGCAAGGCATCGATGCCTTCCAGGCGTTCGGCCAGCTCGGGGCATTGCAGGGTCAGGCAGGCAATCAGCGCCTCGACCTGGGCCAGCGCCGGCACCAGGCTGTCGAAGGCCGAGGCCGATTCCACCGGGGCGCTGATGATCAGGTCGGCCAGCTCGCGCAACGGCGAAGCGTAGACGTCGCTGAACAGCACGACCCGGGCGTGGCGCTCCTTGGCCGCGCTGGCCACGCGCAGGGCCTGGGCCTGGTAGCGACGGTAATCGAAGATCAACACCACGTCCTGGCGCTGCACGTCGAACAACCGGTCAGGCAGTTGGGCGTTGTCTTCCAGGGCGAAACAGCCGGCGCGCAGCAGACGCAGATGGTTGAGCAGGTAGTGGGCCAGGAAGCTGCTGAAGCGCCCGCCGAAGCAGTGCACCTGATGACGGTTGTCGAGCAACCACTGCACGAGAATGCGCACGTCTTCGGGTTGGGTCAGGGCCTGGGTGTCGATGAGGTTGCGTTGACTGGCGGCCAGGTACTGGCTCCAGGTATCGCCTTGCTGCAATTTGGCCCGCGGTTTCAACAGCGTGCGGGGGGAGCGCAGGCGATGGTCCATGTCACTGAGCAGTGCATCCTGGAATTCGGCATAACCGCCAAACCCGAGTTTTTTTACCAGCCGCACGATGGTCGGGTCGCTGACGCCGGCATGGTCTGCCAGGCGTGACATCGGACCGAGGCCGTTGCGTGGGTAGTGATCGAGCAGGGCACGTACGACCTTGCGTTCCGACGGCGTCAAAACCAGGCCGGGATCGGTGATCAGGTCTCTGAGAGGTGGCATCCGTGCTCCTTGCCAGGATGGGTGTTGAATTTCTTTCATAACTCCTGAAAACAGTATTTATGTAGCTGATGCTACATGTCCAGTGGTTTTTACGTTCCGTTTAGAATGCCCCAAAATTGTGCGAAACCCCTGTAGGAATTGGTCTCGGCTGGGTAGACCAGGTATGTCAGTCGATGCTTTTTGCGATGTCGGACATAACGCCTTTTTGTCTCACTTATTTGATTTCGTATAAGGTGCTGTACAACTAAAGGCGTGAATATCCCGCCCATGCGACCCTTCCGATTGCCTGAGAATCCAGTGTGCAAGCCACTCGTCTGACCTTGATCTGCCACGCCCGTACCAGTGCCCAGAAGCAGGCATGCTTTGGCTTGGACGAATCGCTGGACGCCGACTGGCTGACACGCCGCGCGCAGGTCGCCCCCCGCTACCGAAACGTCCGGCAACTGCTTTGCGGGCCGGAGCTGCGCACGCGCCAGACCGCCGCCCTGTTCGGCGACGAACCCCAGGTGGACCAGGCCCTGGCCGATTGCGATCTGGGACGCTGGCGCGGGTTGTCCATCGAGGAGTTGCTCGAGGCTGAACCGCAAGCCCTGCAAACCTGGCTCGACGATGCCGAGGCGGCCCCCCATGGCGGTGAATCTGTCGCCCAGTTGTGTCGCCGTGTCGGGGATTGGCTGGCCAGTCTGGAGACCCGGCCAGGGCATCTGCTGGCCGTCACCCACCCCTTCGTGATCCGCGCAGCCCTGGTGAGTGTCCTGGGTTGTCCGGCCGCCACATTCAACCGGATCGACATTGAACCGCTGTCCACCCTCGAGTTGCGTTTCAACGGCGTATGGCGATTGCGGACCCAGGGACCTGGCCAGGAGTCGCCGCGATGAAGACGTTGTCAGTCATTGGCATTGGAGCCGGCGATCCGGATCACCTGACGATGCAGGCAGTGAAAGCCTTGAACCGCTTGGACGTAGTCTTCCTCATGGACAAGGGCCCGGCCAAGGACAAGTTGTTGGACCTGCGGCGTGAAGTCTGTCGGCGCTACATCGTTGATCGCACCTACCGTTTCGTCGAAGCCTACAGCCCGGAGCGCCAACGCGGCGACCTGGACTACAAGGACAGCGTCGAAGCGTTGAACCGCGCCAAACAGGCCACCTTCGAACGCTTGATCAATGAAGAACTGTCCGATGGTCAACGGGGTGGTTTTCTGGTGTGGGGTGATCCGGCGTTGTACGACAGTACCGTGCGCATCCTGCAGGCGATCCTCGACGCGGGCCACTGCGCCTTCGAATTCGAGGTGATCCCCGGCATCACCAGCGTCCAGGCCCTGGCCGCCCGGCATAAAGTGCCGTTGACCCGCATTGGCGGTTCGCTGGAAATCACCACCGGACGCCGATTGGCGGCGGGGCAGGTGGGCGACGCGGCGAGTGTGGTGGTGATGCTCGATGCCGAGGGCGCCTATCGCCAGGTGAGCGATCCCGATACGCACATTTACTGGGGGGCCTATGTGGGGACGCCGGATGAAATCCTTATCGCCGGTCGCCTGGGAGACGTGGCCGATGACATCGAGCGCACCCGCAAGGCCGCGCGAAAGGCCAATGGCTGGATCATGGATACCTATTTGTTGCGTAAACCCTGATCTGACGACTCAAACCGAACCGTGGCGGGGGCGCTTGCTCCCGCTGTGCTCTGTAGGAGCTGGCGAAGCCTGCGATCTTTTGATCTTTTGATCTTTCGCTTGAGACTCAAGTGTTTGGGGAAAGATCGCAGCCTCGTTGCACTCGACAGCTCCTACACAGCTCCTACACAGCTCCACACGCTCCTACACAGCTCCTGCACAGCTTCTACGGCCCAGCGGGAGCAAGCGCCCTCGTCACGGGGATTTCACCCCCGACCAAACCGCTCCCGATACACCGATGGCGCCAACCCCACGACGCTGCGAAACGCCACGCGAAAGCTTTCCACCGAGCGGTAGCCACACAGTTGCGCGATGTTGTCGGTATTGTCCCCGGTGCTTTCCAGCAACTCGCGGGCCCGGGCCAGGCGTTCATGTTGCAGCCAGGCCTTGGGCGACACGCCGCAGGCCTGGGTGAAATGGCGCAGGAAGGTGCGTTCGCTCATGGCTGCCTGGCTGGCCAGTTCGCGCACCCCGAGGGGTTCGTGCAGGCGTTCGCGGGCCCATTGCATGACGCTCGACAGGTCGCTGCGTGGCGTGCGGCTGACCGGCGAGGGAATGAACTGCGCCTGGCCGCCCGTACGTTGCGGCGACATCACCAACCGGCGTGCCACGGAGTTGGCGACCTGGACGCCAAAGTCCCGTGCCACCAGGTGCAGGCAGGCATCGATACCGGCGGCGCTGCCCGCCGAGGTGATGACCTGTCCTGAGTCCACGTACAGCACATCCGGGTCTACCCGCACGTCCGGAAAGCTTGCGGCCAATTCGTCGGTGTAGCGCCAATGCGTCGTGGCGCCCAGGCCGTCGAGCAGCCCGGCAGCGGCGAGTACGAAGGCACCGGAGCAGATCGACAGCAAGCGCGCACCACGGGCGTGGGCCCTGCGCAGTGCCTCGAGCAACGCCGGGGACGGTGGCTCGCTGCGGCTGCGCCAGCCGGGCACGACAATGGTCCGGGCGGTTTCGAGCAGTTCCATGCCACCATCGGCCAATACCTGGAAGCCGCCCATGGCGCGCATCGGGCCGTCATCGACCGCGACGATTCGATGCGTGTACCAGGGGAAATCGAATTCCGGTCGCTCCAATCCGAAGATCTCGACGGCGACACCGAATTCGAACGTGCACAGGCCGTCGTAGGCAAGAATCGCGACCAGACCAGGGTTAGGCTGCATTTGGCGGAAAATTCCCACAGAGTGTCTTGTGCGCCACTGTAGCGGTAAGCATCGGGGGGATAAAGTCTCTTCACGCCTTATCTATCCTGGAGTACACGCCCATGACCAGCCTGGTTCGCGAAGTGCCTGCTGCCCCCTCCGATATCGCCCTGCAGCATTTCAGCCGTCGCCTGACATTCGAAACCGATTGTTCCGACGTTCACGCCAGCCAACAGGCCGGCGACATCGATTTTGTGCTGGTGGATGTACGCGGACCCTTGGCCTACGAACGCGGCCACGTACCTGGGGCGATCAACCTGCCAACCCGCACACTCACCGCCCAGGCACTGGCCGCCTATGCCAAGACCACCCTGTTCGTGGTGTATTGCGCCGGCCCGCATTGCAATGGCGCGAACAAGGCAGCGGTGCGCCTGGCAACGTTGGGATACCCGGTCAAGGAGATGATCGGCGGTGTCATGGGCTGGCTCGATGAAGGCTTTCGCTTGACCGGCCTGGTGGAGCGCGTGACGGACGAGGCCATTCGCTGCGATTGCTGAAGCTGGCCGATCCGCTGTCCGATCGCGTTCTCAGGGCATGATTCGAACGAGGTCATCCATTGCCGACAGGAAACGATGAACGTCGTCTTGAGAGGTGTACTGCGCAAGGCTGATCCTGGCCACGCCGTCATGCTCGTCAATGCCCAGGGCGCGAACGGTCTGCGGGCTGAAATGATGACCATGCCAGAGACGAATGCCTTGTTCGGCCATGCGCCGGGAAATCATTTCGCTTGGTGTCGACTCCAGGGTAAAGGACACGGTCGGTACCCGGCGCTCCCGTTCATGTGACGCTCGGTAGCCGTGGATATGAACGCCTTTGAAGCTGCTCAATCCTTCCAGGGCTGATTGCACCAGTCGCTGCTCGTGTTCGACGATGGCGTGCATCCCCGCGACAATCTGCTGTCGCTTGCCAGTCTGCTCGCCGCACGTTCCAAACTCGCGACCGATCCATGCCAGATGATCGATGGCCCCCAGGATTCCGGCAATGGCCTCTCGGCTCTTGCTCCCGGTTTCGAATTTATAGGGCGGCTTATCGGCAGTGGGGCGAGGTTTGTAGGGCATGAGCCTTTCGAGCAAGGCCAGGCGACCCCAGAGGATTGCGTGATGGGGGCCGTGGAGTTTGTGCGAGGAACACACCAGGAAGTCACACCCCAGGGTCTGCACATCGATCACCCCATGGGGCGCGAACTGAACCGCATCGACATAGACCAATGCACCTTTGCGCTTGGCCAGTGCGGCAACCGCGGCGACATCATTGATCGTGCCGGTGACGTTGTTTGCATAGCTCAACGCGACAACCTTGGTACGCTCCGTAATGATCGAGTCCATGTCGGCGATGCTGAAACCGTAGGTAAGGGGATCGAACGGCAGCCAGCGAACTTTCAGCTCCAGGTCTTTCGCCAATTCGAGCCAGGGCGAAATATTGGCTTCATGATCTGACTGGGTAAGGACAATCTCATCGCCTTTGCCAAGGCTTCGCCCGAGGCAACGGGAGAGATGAAATGTCAGCGTCGTCATGTTCTGGCCGAACACGATTTCCTCGGCACAGTGGGCATTGACCAGTGCGGCGGCTGCGTACCGCGCCTGGCCGATGGCTTTTTCTGCAATGACCGATGTCGAGAAATGGCCGCCCAGGTTGGCATTGTTTTCAATCGCGGCCTCGATGCTCGCCTCCAGCGCGCGCTTGCACATCTGGGTACCTGCGGCGCTGTCGAGAAACACGCTGTTCCTCGCCGATGCCAGGGAGAAAATCGGAAACTGTTGCCTGATACGCTCGATATTCAAACTGTCGTTCCTTCGTGGTAGCGACTGAAACCGTTCAGGCCTTCAGGTCGCTGAGGCTGATGCCCTGGGCTAGTAGCAAATCCCTGATTCGATCGGATTCCGCCCAGTTTCTTTCGTTACGGGCAACGTTACGCGCCGCGATCAAGTCGCTTTGTTCCGATGTCAGGCGGGTGGCCTGAGTGTCGAATAAACCGATGTCCAGCACCGCATTGAAACTGCGTAGCAGGTCGATGCGTTCCGGCTCAGTCAGTTCATTGGTCTTGATCACCCACCAGAACTCAGCCATGGCGCTTGGCGTGTGCAGGTCCTTTTCGAGCGCAGCGAAGAACCTTCGATAGGACGCGGCATGCATTGCCGAAAAAGCCTCGCCGGGAGGGCTGCTGTTATCCAGGGCACTGCTGATCCGTCGCCGAGCTTTCTGCAATGCCGTGGCGACGTCATCCAGAGCCTCCCATGAAAAAGCCAGGGCGCTGCGATAATGCGAGCCCAGGACCAGCAACCGGAACGCGCAGGGGTCGTAGCCTTTGTCGACCAGCGAGTCCACAGTGAGGAATTCCCCGCTGGACTTGGACATTTTCTCTGTATCCACGTTGAGAAACTCGCAGTGGAACCAGTAGTTGACCCAACGGTGACCGAAGCAGCATTCCGATTGCGCGATCTCGTTGGAATGATGGACGTTGATATGATCGATACCACCGCAATGGATATCGACCCTTTCACCCAGGTATTTGCTTGCCATGGCTGAGCACTCGATATGCCAGCCGGGAAATCCCAGGCCCCAGGGAGATTCCCACTTCATGATCTGACCAGGAAACTTCGAGGTAGAAAACCATAAGGCGAAGTCCGCTTGCGAGCGCTTCAATGGATCGTGACTGACACGCTCAGTGGCTCTTTGCTCGTCCAGCACCAGCTGGCCAAGTTCATGATAGGCAGGAAACTTTTCCACGCTGAAATAGACATTGCCGGCACTTTCATAGGCCACACCTTTTTCCAGCAAGCGTTCGATCAACGTGATGATTTCAGGAATATGCTGCGTCGCCCGGCATACCACGTCAGGCCGGGTGATATTCAACAGGCCGCAGTGACGAAAAAACGCTTCTTCGTAGAATTGAGCAACCTGCCAGGGGGTCTTGTTCTCGCGAGCGGCACCCACCATCAATTTGTCGTGGCCCGCGTCGGCGTCGGATTGCAGGTGCCCGACATCCGTGATGTTCATGACGTGCTTTACCACCAGCCCTCGATGGCGCAGGGTCTTGGCCAGGACATCTTCGAAGATGTATGTGCGCATATTCCCGATGTGCGCATAGTGGTAGACCGTGGGGCCGCAGGCATAGAGGCCTACATGGTTTTCAACGATCGGAATAAAGGGGACGACAGTCCTTCCAAGGGTATTGAATAGTTCCATTTCTAACTCTTGCGTTGAGGGGGCATTGACGCCCCGGGCCAACCGGGCTCAGCGCCCGGAGGAAGTCGTATTGCCCTGTCGGTCGAGATCCAGCCATTGATGGACACTCTCGCGATCCCACGCCCGAAGCGCATAGTGCTTCAACGTCTCGGGAACCGGGTCGCCGTTGTAGATGAGCCTGTTCAACATGCCGGCGGCATCGACGTCGGCGATGCTCCAATCGTTGAAAAGAAACGTTTTCCCGTCCCGAAGGCTATGGGACAAGGTCTCGACCAGCCGCCGAGCATCGGCCATCGCCAATGGCCCCAATGGTTCCTGCGACGGTGCGATGAAGATGGTCTCCGTGGGCCGGTTGCCGCGCAGGTTGAAGAAGTCGCTCCTCAGCCAGGCCTGGACCTGCCGGGCTTGGGCGCGGGCCTGAACGTCAACCGGTAACAAGCGGGCGCCTGGCGCAATGTCGTTCAGGTATTCGGCGATGGCGGACGATTCAGCCAGCGAAAACGCCCCATCCACCAGCGTCGGAACGCGGTGGGTGAGCGAGATCCCGGTAAATGGCGGCCGCTGGTGATCGCCTTGTGAGAGGTCGAGGTAGTGCAGGTCAAAATCGAACCGGCACTCCTTGAGCGCTACGAACGCGCACATGGCAAAGGGCGATGTGCATTGATGATCCACATATAGCTTCATTGAGTCCGCTCCATCCCGATCGAAGTCAGCAGGCTTGCGCGACAGCTTCCTGGCTGAGTTGCACGTCGAAAAAGCCGGTGTCCTCGGCCTCCTTTTCTCGGATCCACAGGTAATCGGCATAGGTAACCGCAGGGTCTTCGTGAACCAGATAGATAAAGCCGTAGTTCGTCGAGATCCCGATGGTAGGCGCAACGCTGTCGCCAATTTCAGGGGCCCTGATCATCTTGAAGAAACTTGGCCTGGCGCTCAGTTCATCGAGCCAACGGCGATGGATCACTTGGCCGGAGACGCTGTTGATCATCCCGATGACTTCGCACGTCGCGTTCGATCGGTTGACTTTATCCAGCATCGAATAGAACACCTCGGGATCGGTATAGCAGGCCGCGCAGAGATTGACGGCGTTGACGCCGCGCACGCGAGTCATCGCGCTGAGCTCCTGGGTCCCCATCATCCGGGCTGCCCACTCGATCAGCATCGGTCCGTTGGCCGTCACCATGACTTCCAGGAACGAGGGGCCGATGTTGACGCCGAATGCCTCCAGGCATTGGTGAACGTAAGCGATGATGGGGGCCGCTTCTTCCGAGAGCAGGTCGATCAGCACCTCACGATCGTTGACTACCCCGGCGCCTGGCACGAGCTTGCGATTGTCGCGCCAGATCTCGAAGACGAAATGTTCACCGTCGCGGGAAACAGCCTGTACCAGGTACTGCTGGCCAGCCAGGTATTCCATCGCCAGCAGCGTGTCGTTGATGAGCCCCATTTCGTTGAGTCGGCCCAGCTCCTTGTCCACCGCGTGACGCACCTGCGCCATCTCGTAGCAGAAATGAATACCGTCCGCCCCGGCGCTGTTGACCGGCTTAATGACCACCGGCCAGCCGTCGATCGTCTCGGTCGCCGCCTCGACCTCACTCGTCTGATGAATCAAGGCGACCCGTGCTGCCGGGATACCCATCTGATGCAGCCGCTTGGCCATGTGCCATTTGTCCCGGCGGCAGGCTGACAGCGCCGTGCCGTTGCCAGGCGTGCCCATCAACTCGCTGAGCTGGTCGGCCAGCTCAACGCCGGACTCGCATCCGGGAATGATGAACGCCGGTTCGAATTCAGCCAATTTGTCCGTCAGCGCCTTGAGATCTTGCGTCGCGACAAACCGCTGCTGGAAATCCTCTGGCTTGTAGCTGTCCACGTCATATTCAAGAATTTCGGCGGATGTCTGCACATGGACGCAGGTTATTCCATACAACTTGAGTTCGTCCGCAAGGCTTGCCCCGGTCGAGTAGGCATCGACGATCACCGCGTATTTCATGTTCTAACTCCTTCGACTGAAAGGCGACTAAGGTGGGAATAGCCGTTGTAGGTTGCGGCCAGGCAGATAAGGACCACCCCCGCGAAACTGAACACTGAAAAGGCCAGTCTCGAATCAACGGTTTGAAAAATGATGGTGAACAAGGGGGCGGCCGCCAGGATGGCTTCCGTGGTCACTGGTTCGCAGCGCTTTATCCCTTCCTGCAGCAATAGCAAGGGCAGGATCACGCCGACGAACGCCAGCAAGACCAAGGCGTCGAGATGATCGATGACGGCGGCGATCTCGCTCAGGTTCAAAGAGGTGTAGACGCCGGTAATCGCCAGCAAGAGATAGAACCGATGGGCGTAGAGATAGTGACTCGACGCCCCGTGATCCGCGACGACCTTCGAGAGAATGCTGGTCAATGCCATTGCGACACCGCACACGAGCATCATCAGGTAGCCCAGCAGCACCTGGTTGCTGTCGAATTCATCCCTGACTGCGGTGCGTCCGTCCATCGAGACCCAGCCCAGGTAGACGCTGGCCAGTGCGATGACAAGGGCGGCTATATAGTCGGCCCGGATCATGATCGCGGTCGGACGCAACAGCTTGTTCAGCACGAGCGTCGAAATGATCCCGACCCCGCCCACCAGCGCACTGACGATGGCCGGCTCCACCCATTTCAATGCCAGCAGAAAGGAGATCCAGAGTGCGGCGGAGCTGACGTTCAACATCAGCAGGCAACGTCGGATGGAGGCCTTTTTTTCCGGAGTCGCAAGCAGCGCAGGCGTCGAGCGTTTCCGGGCCATGTAGCCGAGAAAGAACACAGGCCAGGCGACGGCGAATAACACGAATGTCGCGATGACACTGTCGAGGCGTTGCAGCAGGATCCCGAAATACACCTCCTTGAGCCCATCGATCACGTTGACAAGCATCAACGCCGTGATCCCCACAAACAGAGCGTGTGCAGTGCGCATGGTACGGATTCCAATCAAGAAAGCGGTCATAGGGCGGTAAGTGTGCGAATGTTCCCTTTTCTCGATTGCTTATAGCGTTGGAGCAGCGCTTCTGCCGGCAATGTCCTGGACAACTTCGCGACTTCGTCCAGGCCGCTCTGTATATCGCCCAGGATGCGCTGGAGTGCAGACTCCGACAGCGTATCGAGCGGGTGAGCCCTGAGTCGTTCGTTCCCATGCAAACGGTCCAGCAGTGCATAGGTAATGATGTCGGCAACAGTCGGCGGGTTGATCACGAAGCCGATGGAAAAGGACTCTTCATGGGCCACCGTGGCATGCCAATAACCCCGGGGCATGAACGTCGTGGTGCCGGGCTTGACCAGCCGCTCCTCGTGGCCTTCGGGCATCGTCAGCGGCAATTTGGCGCCGGTGTAGGGATGCGTACCTTCTTGGTAGAAACGGTTCGGGTTGTTCGGGAAAAATGGATAGATGGGGTCTGGTAGCGAAGTGTTTTCGGCGAACCTCCAGGTCTTTTCGCCTTTGATCTGGATCATGAAGTTGGTTTCATGATCGAAGTGCGTCGCCACTTCCACGCCATGGTTGGCCGCGAACGCCTCGCAGCTGACATAGTGCCTTGGAATGTCGAGTAGCTTCGCCAGTTCATCGCAGGCCAGGGATATCGCGGGGAGCGCTTCCAGATCCTTTATATAGACCATCGCGGCGCCATCGTTGTACGGAGCGAGGGCATCGGCGGACCTGGCCACGGTAATACGCTTGCCACCTGGAAAGAGCAGGTCGACGGGCCCAGGCAGCGCATTGAACAACTGTCGAATGTCCTGGAATTCTTCCAGGGCCGACAATTGCGTAAAGCGGCTCATTGCACCGTCGGCGACGTATGAGCGCTTGGGCCAGCACGTGTCGAGGAACACCTCGGTTTGGTCGCCAAACATCTGCTGCAGAATATTCATCACGCATTCCATCCTTGAAGCGGCGCGCATTGCGCGCCGCATTTTTTTCATCACACGGCCGCGGCTACTGGCTGAGTATTCGACGTGGCGTAGGAGGCGTTTTCCCGCTTGTAGAGGTAGCCCTCGTAGACGCGGGCAAGCTCATCGCTGCGGGTTTTCAGTTGGCTGGCGGCGCTGGCGAAAAGCGCTTGCTGCTCGTCTCGCGACAGGCCCACCATTTCACCCTCGGCGCGGCCCAGTGCGTTGAACAGGAGCTTGGCGAGCAGTTCGGTTTCTGATCGTTCATGGCCGATTCGCTGGCAAATGGTTTCGACCACCGCGGCATGATCGTGGAAGTGCCAACCCAGTCGGCAAAGACGGAATTTCACCGAGATAGGCGAGTCTTCCCACCAGTTCAGCGAGGCGTCGAGTTCGGTGTCGGTGATCCCGGAGAACTCCTCCACCAGCTGTTGGTGGCGTTTTTCCCAGAGGGTCAGCAACGACTGGATGCTGCCGAAGTTGTAGGGGGCCGGGCCATGTATCTTCCAGTTGAGCAACGCCGGGCTGACGTCCTTGGAGTGGCGGATGCCCGTCCGGCTGGCTTCCAGGGTCGAACGTATAGCAGGGGAGTGCGCCCAGAACTCGGCCATGACGCAGTGGACGATGTTGTTGCGAATCGTCCGCTGCTTGCCGAGGGTGTAATTCTGATGCAGGTGCTGCTGATCGTATTCGGGACCCTTGAGACCGATGAGGCTGGCTTGCAGGTCTCGGAAGGAAATCTGCCAGTCCCGGATGATCATTTGCGCACGGCTCAACCCGCGGCCTTGTGCCGCGCGTTTCTGCGCCGTTTCGGTCGCGACATCCAGCAGCATCTGGTAGATGCCCAGGCACAACTCACGCAGGCAGTCAGTGTAATGGGCCCAGCCGCCTTCGCCCTGGACACCCGGCCAGTCGGCCATCAGTTCATGGTCCGGCACCTGGATCAGCGTATTGCAGAAGCGGCGCACTTCGCGGGCAATGGCTGTCTGCGCGATGCCATCTTCAGACAAGCTGTCTTCAGGGTATTGTCCACGGGCCTGCACGACAGGCAGCCAATACGCCGCTTCCCGCACCGCCACGCTGGCCGTACTGCTGGCGTTCAGCGCCTTTCGCAATTTCGATTCGGCGATGGAATAGTTGAAGCTGGCCATTGCCTGCTTGGCCAGGCCTACCGAGAGTTGGGAAACGGTTTCGCTGGCATCGATATCACCCTCGACATCGTGATGCACACGGCAGTACCCCAGGTCGAGTCGCGTATGGAGCGGAGCGCCGAGGAATTTATGGTAGATGTCACCGTCACTGGAAATGAGTTGGAGAACCGGCGACATGATGAAGATGTGGCTCCCGACCAACTCGGAGATGCGTGGGTCGGGTTGGGAGTTCTCCACTTCAACCCACACCGGAATCGTTGACTCATTGACCGCACCGATAAGCTGGGGGTCGTTGAAAACGCTGTCCACCAAGCGATTACAACCATTACAGGACTGGCTATGGAAATAAATCAGTATCGGCTTGCCAGTCGATTTGGATTGCTCAATGGCGTGGACGTAGGACGTATGGTGGACCCAGTCAATCTTGTTGGTTTCGCTCATTTCTATGCTTCCATTCACGGTGGTTGAACACTTATTTGACGGATTTCAGTACATCGTCGAGCAACTGTGTCCGCGTCGCCGGATTCGTCCAGAGAGCTTGGGCGTCTGCGGTCAGGGTATGGAGCGGGTCGCAGTAAAGAAAAATCTTGTCCTTCTTTACGGCTGGCGCGCGATAGGCAGCGATGCCCAGGTGTTGGTCGTAGTAGTCGTAGCTATGGATATCGCGCTTGCCGCCACCGCCGGGCAAATCCACGATGAAATGCGGCGTGTTATGCCCGGCAATCAGGCCACGGGTGGATTTTTCCAGGGCGATCGAATCGCAAAGGCTCGTTCTGAGTGCTTCGACACCACGGATCATGTCCCCTTGAAAACAGTAGTAGGGACGCACGTTCAAGTAGGCTAGGCATTCGTTCAAGCGGTGCATGGTCTGCGGGTTGTCATTGACGCCTTTCAGGATGACGGCCTGGTTCCTGACCTCGACGCCACGCTCATAGAGCATCCCCAAGGCCTTGGCGGTGACCGCCGTTATTTCGTTCGGATGGTTGAAATGAGTGTGTATCGCAATGGACTTGTGCATCTTTCTCGCCCGGTCCGACAAGCGCGAAATGGCATCGGTCCAGTCGTGATCGCTCTGGATCTTCATCGGCAATACCGCCAACCCCTTGGTGGCGAAACGCATGCGCCGTACATGGGGAACGTCCAGCAGTCGTTCACCGATCTCGGTGATCTGCCGGGCCTTGAGTCGATAGGCATCGCCGCCCGAGATCACTACGTCCTCGACACTGGAATTGGTTTCTATGTAGCGCAAGGCAGGTTCCCAGCGCTCGCCGGGGGCGTTGATCTTCTTCTTGGTCACCGCATCGGTGTCCAGCCCCACCGCATAGCTGCGGGTGCAATACCGGCAGTAGACCGGACAGACATTGGTCGCCAGGAACAACACACGGTCCGGGTAGCGGTGGGTCAGCCCCGGGGCCGGTGAGTCGTCCTGCTCGCCCATGGGGTCGAGCTTCACCATGGGATGATCGATGGAGATCTCCGAGGCCAGGGGCAGGAACTGGCGCCGCAACGGGTCCAGGTAAGGGTTGTCCCAGTCAATCAGCGAGAGGATATATGGCGTCAGCCGGATAGACATCGGAGCCATCTGGTGACCTTCTTCAAGGTCTCTCAGGAACGCGGCACTGATTCTGTTCTTGATCAATGCGCCCAGCGCACCAACGCTGGTAATGGCATTTTTTTCTTGCCACAGATGATTCAGAAACAACTCGACATCAATGTCTTTCCAATGATTCAGGTCGCGCCAGAATTCATCACTTCGAAAGGCATATCGCAGCGACAGTAATGGTTTCAGACGCTGGCCCTGAGAAGAATGGGCAATCAATGACTTTAATTGAATGTCAGCAAAGTCATAATCCACAATGTTACTTGACATTTGGTGTCGTCCCTTTCAGGTGGCTGCGTCCATAGACTGACAATACTTAATATTTATCTTAAATCAAGGTGCTGGTTTGTTTATTTATCCAGTGCTTTTCAAAGGCGAAAGTGTACGTGCTGCAATTTTTTTTAATTGCAGTTTTTATCCCGAACATAACCAGGCCAAGCAGTATTGTAGGGCGCGTATTGTTCTACGCTGCTCTATCGGCGCCTGAAACGGTTAATGAAGGTATATAGGAGTGCGATGAATTTAATTAGACACGGTGCCCGATTTCACTTCTTGATGAGTGAGTGTTGTCGAGGACGCGACAACGCCCGGTTGAGGCTGCGCCGTGCCCGAAGACTGAGTCGTGGAAGACTGCACCAGATATTGCGCCACGTTGGCGATGTCTTGGTCGTTGAGGGACTTGGCCACAGTCACCATCACAGGAGATGGACGCGAGGCATCACGAAAGGCTCGCAGTTGTGTCTCCACATACTTGGCAAACTGACCTGCCAGTTTTGGGTACTCGGCGTTTTCAGACGCGCCAGCCGTGCCATGGCAGGAAGAGCAGGCCACGATGCCGCGGGCATGATCGCCCCCGTTGAAGAGTCGTTCCCCTGCACCAGCGTCAACGGCCGCAGCGACAGCGGGTTCGTCGAACGGGCAGGCGTCTGGCTGGGCTTTGACGACGCCGCCCATCTGCGTGCAGGTGCCTTTGGGTACAGCGACCCACTCAAGTGGATCGTTGTCGACCTTGCTCATTTCCGAGCAGTCGTGCAGGCAACTGCTGTCGGAGCAATCGTTATGGCCTGCCTTGGCTACGCCGTAGCAAACCTCGGTCTCTGCTGTTTTATCAGCCGCCACATCGGCCAGCGAAGCACTGCTGATGGAGGCCAGCGCGGTGGCTACCAGAATATCCTTTAGATTCATCACGCAAGTTCCCGGTCAAGGTTTTATACAGTCATTAATTTTTATGAGCCCTTCGCACACACGAACGGACTGTATTGCAGTTAGTCTGTAAACACGTATCAGGCGTTCAGCGGATTATTTGATTTTTAAATGGGTTTTTAGCGGTGCCCGCGACAAGCGAACTTGACCGGCAAGTCGTGCCGGCACTTCGTGTGCAGGGAGTCATGAGTGTCGAGGAGGCAAGCAGCAATAAGATGGCGCCGTGTGCGCAGAGTTGATTCGCTCAAGTAACTGTTTGGATACATTTATCGCTCCCTTTTTTACAGGCCGCGTCTGGCGACTTGTCCGGAATCCGTTCCTGTCAGGTTACACAGCGCTCGTTGTCTATCGAAAGCGCTATGTGTCCGTCGTATCTTCACCGCGAAATCGAATGTATTGCTTTAGTGGGAGTTGCAAGGTGCTTTCTATTTGTAGCCCACGGCCAGAATATGTCTAATCGTTGTAAGCTTACAAAATGATTCAAGATGTAACAGGATGTCGCCGCCCGTCTGCAATCGGGGTTCGGCCCCAGCAGTACACGACCACGAAGACAAATTTGCCCGATACAGGTGCTTCGGCAGGGCTCAGGGAACGGCAGTCAGCAGGCCATCATTCAACCAGCGGGTGACCAGGGTAGCGCTATCGACAAGTTGGGGCTGACCCAGCGCGCTGTAACGCTCCTGGGCGGCGATTAACGCTTCACCCAGGGTCGTGCCCTGCGCCAAGCGCTCCAGCGCCGCGGCTTCCCAGGGCTCGACCTCGCGTGCTTCGACGCTCCAGCCGTTTCGATAGACGAGGGCGGTGCAGACGTGGCGATTCACTGACGGTAGAGGCTGGCTCTGCTGGCGGTGGGCGGTCCATATCGCGACCACCGGCCATTCGCAGGGCAGCAGCCCACAGCCCGGCGACAAGGTGAATCGTTGGACATCCAGCCCAGCGCTGCTCATTGTGGCCAGTGCCCGAGGATCGAGTGCCGTGGCTTCGCGGGCATGAGAGGCAAGGTGGAGGGTCCATTCCAATGACGCCACCGCCGCAAAATAAGGGTAGGGCGCTACGGGAAGATATTGATCGAGGAAAGTCGGCAGGCGCTCGCCGAACATGCCCAGGTCTGGATGTCGCGATGGATAGCGCCGCCCATAGTCATAGGCGAGCGAGCGAAAAAAATGATCGCCCACCAGCGCCTTGATGACAGGATAGGTCAAGGCCAACGATTGCTCCTGATGCCGCCACAGCCCGCTGCGATAGCGTGCGAAGCGTCGCCGGTCGCCAGCGCTTGCCGTCTCCAACCATCCTTGTGGCAGGACAGAGGGTGATGATGAACAATCCAGCGCCTGGGTAAAGCTGACCTGCAGCGCGGCCAACTCTTCACGTGTCATGCAACACCTCCCGGGCAATCGTCCGAGCGATCTCGACCTGATCGAGCAGCTCGCCCAGCGGCGGCAGGCGTGTGTCCCATTCAACCAGTACCGGTACCGGGCCAAACCGGCGCAACGCATTGCGATACAGTGACCAGACCGGTTCCGCCACCGCGCTGCCATGATCGTCGATCAGCAGGTCCTCTTCCTGGCTATGGCCCGCCAGATGAAATTCGCGAACAGTCGATTTATCCAGAGCCTGCAAGGCGGCGAGTGCGCATTCCCCATGGTTGCACTGATTGACGTGGAGGTTATTGAGGTCGAGTAGCACTGCACTTCCGGTGCGTGCCACCACTTCGGCGAGGAATTGGGCTTCGCCCAGGGTATCGCCATGGTAGCGCAAGCTGGTGGAGATGTTTTCGAGCAACAACTGTTGGCCCAACGTATCCTGGACCTGGTCGACCCGGTCACAGACCAGGTCCAGCGAAGCTTCAACCAGGGGTAGCGGCAGCAGGTCGTTGAGGCACCGTCCTTCAATCGCCCCCCAACTCAAATGCTCGGACACCAGGAACGGATCTACGTCCGCAGCCAGGCGTCGTATGCGTTCGACATGGGCGCTGGAAAAACCATGGACCGAGCCGATGCCCAGTCCGACGCCATGTAGGCTGATGGGATATCTTTGCGCCAGGCGTCGCAGAATATGCAGGTCCTTGCCGCCAGGCCCCAAGTAGTTCTCCGTATGAACCTCAAGCCAGTCAACGGCGGGATGGCCCTCCAGGAACGCTTGATAATGAGGGGCCCTGAGGCCAACACCAATCCGTGGTAATGGACGCACTTTTTATTGACTCGCTTCTCGATGGTCGCCGCTGATCATAGCGCAGTGCCGGATCGAATTGAGCAACCATTGATAACCGCTGTCTACCGCCGGCACCGTGTCTGCCGTGCGGCTATCGAACGATGGAGGAAGATTGATGTTTAAAGCGCTCACCCTGTTTCTGTTGCTGGTCTCGTCGGGGTTGCAGGCCCAACCCACGCTGCACACGGACTTGCCGCTCAACTACCTGGCCCAAGTCGATGGGCAAGCCCGTAACCGCCCGCTGGTGATCTTCTTGCACGGCTCCGGCAGCAACGAACAGGACCTGTTCGAACTCAAGGACGAACTGCCCCGGCATTACAACTACCTCTCGGTGCGAGCGCCGAAGAACATGGAACAGGACCGTTACCAGTGGTTCGCCAAAAAAGGCGACGGTGCCTACGACGGTGACACTTCGGACCTGAAGGCCAGCGGCCAGGTGCTGCTGGACTTCATCGACAAAGCTCGGGCCAAGTATTCGACCGACGCGAGCAAGGTCTACCTGGTAGGGTTCAGTCAGGGTGCGATGATGAGTTACGAAGTGGCCTTGCGACACCCCGAAGCCGTCGGTGGCATCGCCGCGATGGGCGGGCGGGTCCTGTCGGTGTTGCGGGCGGAACTGACCCCCGATGAGCCGCGCCGGACACTGGCGGTGTTCATCGGCCATGGCACGGCAGACCCGATCATTCCCTACCACGATGGCACCGAGGCCAACAGTTTCCTGAAGACCCTGGCGCTGGAGCCGCAATTCCATGCCTATCCGGGCGTGGGCCACAGCATCAGCGCCCTGGAAGTGCAGGACCTGCGGGCCTGGTTGGAGCGGCTCAATCCCTAGCTAGCGGCTGCATAGGATGTGCCGACGCCATCGCGAGCAGGCTCGGCTTCCACAGGGTGCTTATCACTTACCGCTGGCGATCTGCTTCACCAACGCTTCATGACCGGCTTTGTCGCTGGCTCGGGAAATGACCTGTACCACGGCCATGCGCGTGCCGGAGGCGCCCAGCAACGTGGTGTCGAGGGTTGGCCCGCCGCCCTGGGTCGCGCGGGTGTCGAGCTGGCGCAGGCCCAGGCCGGTGCCTTTTTGAGTCAGGCTTTTTTCGCTGAGGATCTTGGCGTCTGGCAAGGCTTTGATGCGTTGGGCAGCGAAGTCGGCCATGGTGGTGTCGAGAAACGCGCCATCGTCGTCCTTCACATGCGTGCCGTTGACAATGGTGTTCTCAGCGGCAATCACCACGGTTCTGCTGGTGGCATTGCTGTACATCGTCCCTGTCGCCCCGGCGGTGCCTTGGACGGCCTCACCAGCGGGCAATGGCGTCGCGGTAAAACCCTTGGGCAAGGTAAAGGTGAACTTGCCGCCGAGCATCGACACCTTCTGCGCCGGTGCATCGCCACCAGGTTTGGCCGGGGCCGCTTGGGCGGATACCACGACCAGGCTGGCGATGGCCCCCAGCAACAGGGCGGCGGCTTGTTTACTCAGCAATGACATTGAAACGCTCCACAGATAGGCCTGCCTGAAGGCCGATCATCCCATGGGCGTCGCACCGGACTCCAGCGCCAGTGCAAAAGAGCCCGTCATTTCAGCGAAAGGTGTGCGGTGTCGCAGGGCGGCGGCCGTCGACCCGTTCAGTCGGGTTCCACGTCCAATTGCAGGCTGTCGTCGGCCAGGCGTTCGGTTCGCCGGACAATACCGCTGATGCGCCGTCCTTCGGCGCTGAATACCACGATCTGGGCCTTATCCAGATCCTTCGGCAGCGGTGCTCGCACGTGCAGCGCGAACCAGGGTGGTTCGCCGTCGTCGAGGCGTTTGACGTCGAGCTGGCAGTCGACACTTTTGGTGTCGCGACCAAACAGCGTGTCGAGGCCGTAATCAAGATGAGTGCTGTCGGCAGCAGGGTCGAGGGACATCGGCGGTCTCCTGGATGGGTACGCACGGCTGATGTTCAAGTGATCCCTCCCGAAGTGGAAAATTCCATTGAGTGATCTGTAGAGATTAGCCTCAACCTGTGGGAGCAAGGCTTGCCCGCGATGCAGGCGCCTCGGTTCACAAAGGACCGCGTCGACTTAATCGCGGGCAAGCCTTGCTCCCACAGATCATTCCCTTCTCCCCAAGAGCCGGGCGGCTGTTGATCAAAGACCAGGCACGCCGTCGTTCCACACCGCCCAGTTCTTCACAATGTCCTGCACCAGCGGGTTAGCGGTGCGGAACAGGTTTTCCAGCGCCGGGACGAACGCGCCCTGGTCGGCGTATTTGAGCAGGTTGTCGACCTCGTTGCCGCCGGGCTCGGGGCGGTCGAAGTCGGACCCGGCCCGCAGCACGGCCAGCCGGTTGATGTCTACCCGACCTTCGCGGCTGGCCCGCAGCAGGGCCTCGTAGGTGGAGTTGTCTTCCTGTTGGGTGGTGCAGTACACGCCTTTGTTATCGGTGAGCAGGCGGGTCCAGACTTCGGCGCGCTCGCTCAGGCGCGTACCGGAGAACCAGGTGTTGCCGGCCAGGGTGTCGCAGCGGGTCACCACCGGCGGCTGGTTGGCCGGGGCGTACGGATACTTCAAGCGCCAGGCCGCCGATTCCTTGCTTTCCGCCAAGCTCACCTTCTGGCTGAGGGCAAAGGCCTTGGCTTGCAGGGCCGAGTTGAGTTCGAAGACTTCCGTCTTGTAGTCCAGCGGCGGCTTTTCGTTCGGCCCCTTGGTGTTGATGCCCAGGTAACCGGTGGGCCAGTCCTTGGGCACGTCCCGCGAATCCAGCTCCCATTGGGTGTCGAACTCCACCAGGTAATGAGCCCAGGCCGTCGTGCCAAGCGTGCCGTGGTGCGGGTTGATGCCGGCGATCCCGGCCACCAGGAAATAGCTTTTGCGCAGGTCGACGGTGGGGGAGAGGGCCAGGGCCAGTGTCGAGGCCGCGGCGTTGGTCTGGCCCATGCCGGTGATCAGCAGGCAGACCCGCTCGGTATTGCAGCGGATCGTCGGATACTCGGCGGACAGACCCGGCACGCGGATTTCATCCTTGAGTTCGAGGCGTTCGATCCAATGCTGCGCCTCGGGGGCGAACATCGTGATCAGCATCACTTTGGGTTGAAGCGGCGGCGCGGCCCCGGCGGTCGAGCAGAACAGGGCCGTGCAGGCCAGGCCGATAGAAATAGACAGGCGATTGATCATGTATTCGTGACCTCCATGGATTCGAAATGGTGCTTCTACGGTTTGCTCAGAATTGATAGCCAACCCCGGCGTAGTATCCCCAGCCGTCGGAGCGGGCACGGAAGTCGCCGTCGCCGAAGTCAAGCTCACTGCCGTCCTGCCAGTTGCCGCCGTTGTGGAAGTAACGGCCCACCAGCGTAAAGCGCAGGTGCGTGAATGAATACAGCAAGACGTTGGTGGCGACTGTGGCGTTGGCGGTGCGGGCGGGGTTGTCCTTGTGCAGGTCCGAACCGAAATCGAAGTTGGTGAAGCCGATGTAAGTCAGCGAGGCGCCATTGCCGAACTGGCTGATCGGCACGATGTATTTGAGCTGGGCGCGGTAGCCGTCCCAGGAATATTCATTGCTGGCGCCATAGTTTTCCCATTGATAACGGCCATAGAAGTTGGCCGACAGGTTGACCCTTGAGTGAGTGTCGATGTCGGTGCCCAGGCCGCTGTACAAGGTGTTCGCGCGATTGGCGCTGTTGCTGCCGTGATCGTAGATCCAGTCGAACGCCACATACCATTCCTTGAACGGCCCGATGGCCAGGCTGCGACCGGCCAGGTAATCGATGGAGATACGCGGTTCGTGCTCCATGAACACGGGGGAACCGTGGTCCCACACCCCTTTGTCGTGACTGTTGCCAATGTCGAAGATCTTTGGAATGTCGACGTAGCCATAGAGCTCGAAGGGCCCTTTGCGTCCGAAGTACTCATATTCCAGATAGATATCGTCGACCGGTTGCGGGCCGAAGCTGATGTCCTTGCTGCCGATGAGCGTCAAGTCCTGGTTGTACCAGTCCGACAGGTAGGCACCCTTTTTCGAGGGGGTAGCCTCGGGGCTGAGGGCTTCGCCCTGGGCGGACGCCTCGGTGGTTTGGGCTTGGGCCGTGGTGCTGAGTAGTCCGGTAACGGCGGTCAGTAGCAGGGCGGCTGCCAATACGCCGGGCGTAGCGCGACACTGGGAAGTGCAGTGCATGGAAAGTCCTTGTTCGTGCGGGCCGAAGCCCGGGGTCCGTGGTTGAAAAAAAACCATCGGTCCGCTGGGTAGGACCGATTGCGCAAACGTTTGCACATGTCGTACCAGTTTTTTGTATTGGATTGAAATGCATGGGATTCAGGCTTTTTTTCTGTCTTGTTGGTCAGGCTTGGTGCACCGAAATCGGCAGCGTCGTGTGAAGCGGCACCAACGTGTTGCAGGAGCATGTGCTCGACGCGGCACTGAGTCGGTGGCGTTGCTGATAGAATCGGCCATCTTGACTGACCAGAGGTATGCCCATGAGCGAGCCGATTCGCCTGACCCAGTACAGCCACGGCGCCGGCTGCGGCTGCAAGATTTCGCCCCAGGTGCTGGAAGTGATCCTGGCCGGCAGCGGTGCGCAGAACCTCGATCCCAAGTTGTGGGTCGGCAATGCGTCCCGGGACGATGCTGCGGTGTATGCCATCGACGAGGAGCGCGGGGTGGTCTCGACCACCGACTTTTTCATGCCGATTGTCGATGATCCCTTCGATTTCGGTCGCATCGCCGCCACCAATGCCATCAGCGATATCTACGCCATGGGCGGTGACCCGCTAATGGCCATTGCGATTCTCGGCTGGCCAGTCAACGTATTGGCCCCGGAAATTGCCCGGGAAGTGATTCGCGGCGGTCGTTCCGTGTGCGACGAGGCTGGGATTCCCCTGGCCGGCGGGCATTCGATCGACGCGCCTGAGCCGATTTTCGGCCTGGCGGTCACAGGCCTGGTGCAAAAGCGCCATATGAAACGCAACGACACGGCCACCGCCGGTTGCCGCTTGTACCTGACCAAGCCGCTGGGCATCGGCATCCTCACCACGGCGGAAAAGAAAGGCAAGCTGCGCGCCGCCGATGTCGGCCTGGCCCGTGACTGGATGTGCACCCTCAACAAACCTGGCAGCCGTTTTGGCAAGCTCGACGGCGTGACGGCGATGACCGACGTCACCGGTTTCGGCCTGCTCGGGCACCTGGTGGAAATGGCCGACGGCAGCCGCCTGACCGCGCGCATCCGCTATGACGCGGTGCCGCGCCTGCCGGGCGTCGAGTACTACCTCGACCTGGGCTGTGTGCCGGGCGGTACGCTGCGCAACTACGACAGTTACGCCAGCAAGGTCGGCCGCGTCCAGGAACTGCACAAGCGCGTGCTGTGCGACCCGCAGACCAGCGGCGGCCTGCTGATTGCCGTTACCCCCGAAGGCGAGGGCGAATTCTTGCAGGTTGCCGCTGAACTCGGCCTGGCGCTGGAACCCATCGGCGAACTGGTCGAGCGACAGCGTTACGCGGTCGAGGTGTCTTGATGAGCCATGACATCACCGATTACCGCGACATCTTCCTCAATGACCGGCCGATGATGGACACGCGCGCCCCGGTCGAATTCATCAAGGGTGCCTTCCCCGGCGTGGTCAATTTGCCGTTGATGACCGACAGCGAACGGCAACGCGTCGGTACCTGCTATAAACAGCAGGGACAGCAGGCCGCCATTGTCCTGGGGCATCAACTGGTGTCCGGCGAAATCAAGGCCCAACGCATCCAGGCCTGGGCGGAGTTCGCCAAGACCCATCCCGACGGTGTGCTGTATTGCTTTCGCGGCGGCCTGCGTTCGCAGATCGTCCAGCAGTGGCTCAAGGATGAAGCCGGCATTGACTACCCCAGGGTCGGCGGCGGCTACAAGGCCATGCGCAGCTTCTTGCTGGACACTGTCGAGCAGGCGGTCGCCCAGTGCGACCTGGTGCTGCTGGGTGGCATGACCGGTACCGGCAAGACCGAAGCGCTGGGCCAACTGAGCAATAGCCTGGATCTGGAAGGCTATGCCAACCATCGCGGTTCCAGCTTCGGCAAACGCGCCACCGGCCAGCCTTCCAATATCGACTTTGAAAACCGCCTGGCGGTGGACGTACTGAAAAAACGCGCCAGCGGCATCGAACAGTTCGTGCTTGAAGATGAGAGCCGTGCGGTCGGCAGTTGCGCCTTGCCGCTGCCCTTGTACCAGCGCATGCAGCAGGTTCCGATGGTCTGGCTTGAAGACAGCCTGCAGAACCGGGTCGAGCGGATCCTGCAGGATTACGTCATCGACCTGTGCGCGGAGTTTGTCGCCGTACATGGCGACGAAGGTTTCTCTCTGTTTTCCGAGCGGTTGCTGGCGAGCCTGGACAACATCCACAAGCGCTTGGGAGGCGATCGTCACCGGCGCTTGATGAACATCCTGGAAACGGCCCTGGCCGAGCAGGCCAACAGCGGTGCCGTCGACTTGCATCGCGGGTGGATCGAAGGCTTGTTGCGTGAGTATTACGACCCGATGTACGTGTTCCAGCGGGAAAAGAAGGGGCTGCGGATCGAGTTCTCGGGAGAGCAGGCGGCGGTGCTGGAGTATCTGCGCGAGCGGGCCGCCCGGGGCGGGTGACCACAGGTTTCATATCTCCTGTCAATCCCGGTGGGAGCGGGCTTGATTACGTCGGGCAGGTTTCCTGGCCGTGGTCCAGGCCCTGCTTGTAGCTCTGGCTGGTGAGGCTGGCCTTGCCGTTGTGCCAGGTCAGGGTCAGCACGTACAGCGAATCAAAATCGCCTGACGCCCAGTCATCGGTAATAGTCTGCTTCTTGCCCACGGCCTCGCCGGCAACCTTGTTGATCAGCTCCGGCAGGTAGCCATGGGACCAGGCGGTATAGATGGTGGCGTTGTGGTATTTGTCGTGCAGCAGTTCGTCAGCCAGATCGCTGGTGTCGTTGGCCGAATATTCGATGTTCACCGGCAACCCGAGCTTGATGGCGCTGGGGCTGATGGTCATCAGCGGGCGAATATAGCTGTAGGAATTGTCCAGCTCACCTTCTTCGACATTGCGGGTCGGGTTGGCCGCGAACACGTAGTCGGCCTTGCCGAATTTTTCCGGCAGCAGGGTGGCCAGGTCGATGGCACGGTTGAGGCCCTGGCAGTTGAGCTGGCCCAGGCCACCGGCGGGTTTCTCGGCGTGGCGCAGGAACACCAACGTTTGCACACCGTCGGCTGGCTGGGCGCGGCTGATGCTGGATTCCAGCGACAGCACCAGGCCACAGACCACAAGCAGCGTCGGCAGCAACAGCCACGAACGGTGTTTGAGGCGCTTGGCGAAATTCAGTGGGTTCATCATCGAATAAATAGTCTTCGGCACGCTTGAGTCAGGCTGACAAACCCTGGCACCACGAAGCGGCTGGCTTCGGGGGTTTTCCGTGTCGTTACGCCGTGTCGAATCCTTGGGGGCATTGCTCAGAGTCTCTTCAAGCCCTTTGGTTCGATGCTGGCGGGTTCCGGTGCACTGTAGCGACCTCCGTCAGGAGATGGGATGAACGTTAACGACAGGATGTTGCGAAATTAAGAAGGGATGACGTGAATTGCGTGACGGGCAGTGGTGCCGTCCCGTACATCTTGGATTATCCTCGGGCTTTCCTTCATTTCCGAGCCGACCCCATGCCCGACTTGACCCCATTCCCCATCACCGAGAAATGGCCCGCCCAATACCCGGAGTGGATCCAGCTCTACTCCCTGCCCACCCCCAACGGCGTGAAGGTCTCGATCATGCTCGAAGAGATCGGCCTGCCGTACGAGCCCCACAAAGTGGACTTCGGTAGCAACGATCAACTGTCGCCCGAGTTCCTTTCCTTGAACCCTAACAACAAGATCCCGGCGATTCTCGATCCCCATGGGCCGGGCGACCAGCCGTTGGCGCTGTTCGAGTCGGGGGCGATCCTGATTTATCTGGCGGACAAGAGCGGGCAGCTGCTGGCCCAGGAGTCGGCCGCGCGCTACGAGACGATCCAGTGGCTGATGTTCCAGATGGGCGGGATCGGGCCGATGTTCGGGCAGTTGGGGTTCTTCAACAAGTTCGCCGGCAAGGACTACGAGGACAAGCGGCCGCGCGATCGCTACATCGAGGAAAGCAAGCGCCTGCTCAAGGTGCTCGATGGCCGTCTGCAAGGGCGCGACTGGATCATGGGCGAGCGCTACACCATCGCCGATATCGCCACGTTCCCCTGGGTGCGCAACTTGATCGGCTTCTACGAGGCCGGTGATTTGGTCGGTATCCAGAACTTCCCCAATGTGACGCGGGTACTGGAGCGCTTCCTGGCGCGACCGGCTGTGGTGCGCGGGTTGAAAATTCCGGAATGAGTAGCCCGACAACCCGCCGATTCGATTACAAACAACTGGATGTATTCAGCAACGTGCCACTCAAGGGCAATCCGCTGGCGGTGGTGCTGGGGGCCGATGGGCTCAGTGACTCGCGCATGGCTGCCTTTGCCAACTGGACCAACCTCAGCGAAACCACATTCCTGTTGGCGCCGCAGCACCCGGAAGCCGATTACCGGGTGCGTATTTTCACCACCTCGACCGAGTTGCCGTTTGCCGGACATCCGACCCTGGGCAGTTGTCATGCCTGGCTGGAAGCCGGAGGTGTGCCGAAAGGGCAGGAGATCGTGCAGGAATGTGGCGTCGGCCTGGTCAGGATTCGCCGCAGCGATCATGGCTTGGCATTCCTCGCGCCGCCCTTGCTCAAGTCCGGCCCCCTGGAGGCCGACTTGCTCGAGCGAGTGCGCAAGGGGTTGGGGCTCGCAGCCGAGGCAATTGTCGAGGCACAGTGGGTCGATAACGGTGCCGGCTGGCTGGCCTTGATGCTCAAGGATCGCCAACAGGTCCTGACGCTCGAGCCCGATTACCCTCAGTTGCTGGATCTGGCCGTGGGCGTGATTGCACCTTGGGATCGGGCCGTGGATGGCGATGAGGCCCATTTTGAAGTGCGGGGCTTCATCGCCGGTGATGGCATGCCCGAGGATCCTGCCACCGGCAGCCTGAACGCCGGGCTCGCGCAGTGGATGCTGGGCAAAGGGCTGGCGCCTTCATCCTACGTGGTCAGCCAGGGGGTGACGATGGGCCGCGCCGGACGAATTCATGTCGAACAGGTGGGGGATGCGGTCTGGATTGGTGGCGCGGTGGTGACGTGCATCAATGGCTCGCTGACCTTGTGAGTAGATTATTGCCTGGCTGGTAACACGCTGTTTTCCAGCCGACGTTTGTGCCCTGGCCGGTCAGGGCATAAGCTTTGCTCCTTGTGATCGAGCACCCATTTCTGCCCAGGAGTCCCATGTCCAGCCAGTTCCCCGAAGCACGTCCACGCCGTCTGCGTCGCAATGCAAGCCTGCGCAGCCTGTTCCAGGAAACCGAGTTCACCTTGAACGACCTGGTGCTGCCGATTTTCGTCGAAGAAGAGATCGATGATTTTGTGCCGATCAAGAGCATGCCCGGTGTGGTGCGCATTCCTGAATCGAAGCTGGCCGGCGAGATCGAGCGCTACGCCCGTGCCGGTATCAAATCGGTGATGACCTTTGGTGTGTCCCATCACCTGGACAACGACGGCAGCGATACCTGGAGCGAGCGCGGCCTGGTGTCGCGCATGGCCGGGATCTGCAAGGACGCGGTGCCGGAGATGATCGTGATGTCCGACACCTGCTTCTGTGAGTACACCGATCATGGTCATTGCGGTGTGCTCCACGGCGACGAAGTGGACAACGACCGGACCCTGGTCAACCTGGGCAAGCAAGCCGTGGCGGCGGCCCGCGCCGGTGCCGATGTGATCGCGCCATCGGCGGCCATGGATGGGCAGGTCCAGGCGATTCGCCGGGCCCTGGATGAAGCCGGCTTCAGCCAGACGGCAATCATGGCTTACTCCACCAAGTTTGCTTCGGCACTCTATGGCCCGTTCCGCGAGGCCGGCGGCAGCGCGTTGAAAGGCGACCGCAAGAGCTACCAGATGAACCCGATGAACCGCCGCGAAGCATTGCGCGAATCCTTGCTCGACGAGCAGGAAGGCGCCGATGCACTGATGGTCAAGCCGGCCGGTGCCTACCTTGATATCATCCGCGACATTCGCCAGGCCTCGAACCTGCCGCTGTCGGCTTATCAGGTCAGTGGCGAATACGCGATGATCAAGTTCGCCGCCCAGGCTGGCGCCATCGACGAAGCCCGCGTGGTACGCGAAAGCCTTGGCGCAATCAAGCGGGCGGGGGCTGACCTGATCTTCACTTACTTCGCCATGGACCTGGCGCTGAGCGGGATCTGATCTCGCACGGCTCCTGGGGCTGGGTGTGAGATCCATGTTCACCGCCACTCCCTTGTGGGAGCGAGCTTGCTCGCGAAAGCGGTGGGGTCAGCTTGCATCAGTGTTGCCTGTGCCGCCGTCATTGCGAGCAGGCTCGCTCCCACATTGGGCATAGCCTGCATCCACTTTTGATCGTATGGTTGCTCCGCAATAACGAACCCGATGGAGCACCATGCAATTCAACCGATTGATGATCAGCCTTGCTGCGCTGCTGGCCTTGGCTGGTTGCGGCAGCCGTCAGGCGCAGGAGCCTGAGCGTCAGCCCGCTGAGGTCAAGAAGCAGATCGTGCAGTTGTTGCCGGCCAAGACTAAGGATCGCGAAGGCTGGGCGACTGACATCTACGTGGCCTTTGCGGCCCAGCAGATTCCCTCTACGACGCAGAACCTCTGTGCTGTGCTGGCGGTGACCGAACAGGAGTCGACGTTCCAATCTGACCCGCCCGTGCCGGGGCTGGGCAAGATCGCTCGTCAGGAGATCAACCGCCGTGCGGCGAAGGTGCACATTCCGGAGCTGTTGGTCAGCGGCGCGCTCCAGGTGCGTTCGCCCAACGGCAAAAGCTACAGCGATCGACTCAATGCGGCGCGTAGCGAGAAAGAGCTGAGCGGGATTTTCGATGATTTCATCGGCATGGTGCCGCTGGGCAAGACGCTGTTCGGCGATTTCAATCCGGTGCACACCGGTGGACCGATGCAGGTCAGCATCGCGTTTGCCCAGGCCAATGCGCGCAATTATCCCTATGCGGTGGAGGGCTCGATTCGTCGCGAAGTGTTCAGCCGTCGTGGCGGGATGTATTTCGGTATCGCGCATTTGCTGGGCTATCCGGTGAGCTACACCGAGCCGTTGTATCGTTTTGCCGATTTCAATGCCGGGTGGTACGCCAGCCGCAACGCGGCTTTCCAGCATGCGGTGAGTGTGGCGTCGGGTATTTCCCTGGCGCTGGACGGCGATCTGATTGCCCATGATTCCATTATGCCAGGCAGCACCGAACTGGCGGTGCGCACGCTGGGCAAGTCGCTGGGAATGCGCAACCCGACCATTCGCGATCAACTGGAGCAGGGTGACAGCCTGGCGTTCGAGGACAGCAAACTCTACAAGCGCGTGTTCAAGCTGGCTGAGCGAACCGAGGGCAAGGCGTTGCCACGGGCGGTATTGCCGGGGATCGTGCTCAAGAGCCCGAAGATCACGCGCAAGCTGACCACGGCGTGGTTTGCCAAGCGGGTGGATGAGCGTTATCAGCGATGCATGAAGCGGGCGTCGGGGCGTTAGCCAGGCGTTGAGCATAAAAAGCCCGGCGGATGAGGCCGGGCTTTCAGGGTGGCGGGGTGGGTGCGGCCGCTGCGCGCCCGAGCGGGAGCAAGCTCCCTCGCCACGAGGTGTGTTGCCGATCATTTGTTGCGTTCAAACAACTCATGCGTGGTTTTCGATCAGGCGATCGGAGCCACCTTCAGCGACACGACGTTCCAGCAGGCGATCGGCACCGCCTTCAGCGACGCGGTTTTCGATCAGGCGGTCGGAGCCACCTTCAGCGACACGACGTTCCAGCAGGCGATCGGCACCGCCTTCAGCGACGCGGTTTTCGATCAGGCGATCAGAACCGCCCTCGGCGACGACGGGTTGGGCAGAGGCGGCAAATACGTTGGCGGCTAGTACAGAGAAAGCGAGGCTGAGGATGACTTGGCGTTTCATGATGGTGTGCTCCGGGGGTGCAGTGGTTTGTGTGGGGCCATTGTTGTCCCAGGCGATCATCAAGAGAACTTCATTGACATGATGGTGAACATCGACGGCAGTGATAGCTCGTTGGCCCGCTACCGGTCAGCTTGATGGAACACTGATCAGGTCGCGGGCTCTACCAGCTAACGCTTATGCAGGAGGTGCGTCATGTATCAGTTATTCGGTTGCAGGCAATCCGGTTCTTCGGCGGTGGAGGTTGCCCTGCGTCTCTGTGAGGTGGCTTTTCGGCGAGTCGATGCCTATTCGACGCAAGACAACGATGCGGCGAAAGCGCTCGAGGCACTCAATCCCCTGAAGCAGGTGCCGACCCTGCAGTTGCCGGATGGTTCGGTGCTGACCGAAGCGGCGGCGATCCTGATTCACCTCGGGTTGACCTTCCCAGCATCGAAGCTGCTCCCACAAGACCCGGCCGCGCGTGCGCAAGCCATACGGGGCCTGGTCTACATCGCGGCCAATTGCTACACGCTCATCGGCATTATCGATTTTCCGGAACGCTGGCTGGACGAGGCGGACGAAGCGACTCGGCATCGATTGATATCCGGTACGCAGCAACGGCTGTATCGCAATTGGGCGCTGTTTGCCGACCAGTTCCCGGCCCGACCTTTTCTCGGCGGTGACGAACCGGGGGCGCTGGATATCCTGGCGGCCGTGATCACGAAGTGGAGAAACACGCGGGAGGCGATGCTGGGCGCCCGTCCAGCGTTCTACGAGTTGCTGGAGCGCATCGACCACCATCCGCGCATTGCGCCGGTGCTGTCGCTGCATTGGCCATTGTAGGAGCTGCGTAGGAGCTGCCGAGCGAAGCGAGGCTGCGATCTTTGCGCTGACGCTTGAATCTCAAGCAAAAGAGCAAAAGATTAAAAGATTAAAAGATCAAAAGATCAAAAGATCGTCCGAACGCGGCCCGAGCCTTCGGCAGCTCCTACAGGGTCAAGGACACGCCTTGCGTGCAGCCGCTTGCTCGACAAGGTCGACAAATTGCCGGACGTTCTCCTGATGCGCCGTCACCAGTTCGTCGATACTGGCGCCTGCCGGGGTTTGCAGGCTGCTACGGCACGTAAGAGGGCGGGTGTCGTTGCCCAGGTTGCGCAGCCGCCATTGCACATCCATGCGGGCATAGCGACCGGGGATCGAGTCAAAGCGTTGCACGTCTACCCGCAGCAATGATTTAGGCGCGCCAGGGTTGCTCAGCTGTTCGTCCAGGCTGCTGTGCAGTTCATCGGCCAGGCTGGCACCCCACCATTCGGTTTCCAGGATCGCCAACCCGCTGTTGCCCTGGCGAATGACCATCTGGGTGCGATCCACTTGGGGTGGGACGCTGACCAGTTCAATCTGGATGTCCACGTTGGACCGCGATTGGCCTGCAGGTTGAGCCGGGCTCAGGGTGTGGTAGTGGATCGGATCGCTGCGGCAGGCGCCGAGCAGCAACGCCACGACAACCAGGGTAAGTTTCAACGTCAGTGGCATGGGGCGTGCTCCTGTGATCATTCTTTCACCGGCAATGTGAGGTTGTGCGCCGGTGCGTCCTTGGGACGGCCGCGAAGCAGCGATTCGGGATGGCGGCTCAGGTAGTCCGACAGCTCGCGCAGCGAGCGCGACATGCGCCCCAGGTCGTCCAGGGTCTGGGTCAGTTGTTCGCGCTGCGGTGAATCTTCGGCCAGGGTCGAGTTGGCCGATTGCAGGGTCTTGCTGACGTCTTGCAAGGTGCTTTGCACACCCGGCAGGGTCTTGCTGTTGAACAGGGCCAGGCCTTTGCGCAGCTCCACCAGGTTGCCATTCAGGTTGCCGGCAATATTCTCCAGTGGCAGTTTATTGATTCGCTCGACCATTGCCTGCAATTGTTCCTGCAGCTGTTGGAGGCTGCCCGGAATGGTCGGGATACGCACGGGGCGGTCGCTTGGGTCGAAGGCGACTTTTTCCGCCTTGGGGTAGAAGTCCAGCGAGATGTACAACTGTCCGGTCAGCAGATTGCCGCTGCGGGCCTGGGCGCGCAGGCCGCGTTCGACGAAGCTGCCGATCAGGCGGGCGCCAGCGGCTTCGTCCTCTGGGTTGTGATTGAGCGACTTGAGCATTTTTTCATGGGCCTTGCCCAGGCGCTGCGGGTACATCACTATGCCGACGTCGACCGGGAAGCTGCGCTGTTTCTCATCGAAATCCAGATTGATGGCCACCACCCGGCCGATTTCCACTCCGAGGAACTCTACCGGCGCGCCGACTCGCAACCCGCGCAGTGCCTGATCGAACCGCAGGGCCAGGTATTGCGCCTTGCCGTCGGGAGGGGCGAGGGCGCTCTGCTGGTCGGCAAACAGTTCGAAGGTCTTGTCTTCGCTGGCCGTGGTGTCGTCTGGACTGTATTCCGGCGCCTGGAACGCGATGCCGCCCAGCAGCAAGGCCGAGAGCGACTCGGTCTTGACCGCGAAACCATTGGCACCGACGTTCACGTCCACACCGCTGACGTTCCAGAACCGGGTGTTTTCGGTGACGTACGCATCATTGGGTGCGTTGACGAACACATCGATGTTCACGCCTTTGCCCTCGGCGTCCAAGGCGTAGGACACGACCTGGCCCACCGGGATCTTGCGTAGGTACACCGGAGAGCCGATGTCCAGCGAGCCAAGGTCCCGGGAATGCAGGGTGAAGCGCTTGCCTGGTTCGCCGTAAGTAATCGGCGGCGGGTTCTCCAGACCCGTGAAGGACTTGACACGCGCTTTCGACTGACCGGCGTCGGCCCCGATGAAGTCTCCGGAAAACAAGGTGTCGATCCCCGAGATCCCGCCGGCCCCGATGCGCGGCCTTACCACCCAGTACACCGAGTCTTCGTGAGTAAAATTTTCGGCTGTCTTGGCGAGCTTGACCGTGGCGGTGACGTGCTTCTGGTTTTCGCTCAGTTGCACGTCGGTGACCTGACCGATGACCACGTTGCGATATTTCACCTGGGTCTTGTTGGCGGTCAGGCCCTGGCCGGTCTTGAAGGTAATGGTGATGGTCGGGCCTTCCTGCAGCCAGTTGTGGACCACCAGGGAAATGCCCACCAGCACCGCGATGATCGGCACGATCCACACCAGTGACACCGTCCAGCGGCGGGTGGTGACATGGGCGCGGCCGGGTGCGGGATGCTGCCCGTCAGTGGCTTGCGACTTCATCCATGACCTCCTCGAAGGGTTGAGTGTCCCAGATCAGCCGGGGGTCGAAACTCATGGCCGACAGCATGGTGAAGAGCACCACAAGGCCGAAAAACAGGATGCCTGGCCGCGGTTCGATGTCGCTCAGTGCCTGGAACTTGACCAATGCCGCCACCAGGGCCACCACCAGCACATCGAGCATCGACCAGTAGCCGATGACTTCCACCAGCCGGTACAGCTTCGCCCGCTGGACCTGGGCCCAGGTGCTGCGCCGCTGTGCAGTCACCAGCAGCAGGGTCAGTACCACGAACTTGATGCCGGGCACCGCGATGCTGGCGATGAAGATAATCAGGGCGATATCCCAGGCACCGCTTTGCCAGAATTCGATGACGCCGCTGATGATGGTGCTGTCGGCGCCTTCGCCGAGCATCTGGGTATTCATGACCGGAATCAGATTGGCCGGAATGTAGAACACCAGCGCGGCGAGCATGTAGGCCCAGGTGCGGGCGATGGCGTCGGGTTTGCGTCGATGCAGGGCGGCGTCGCAGCGGGGGCAGGCCTGGGGCTCATCGGTCATGTCGCAGGCCAGGCCGCAGTTGTGGCACAGGCAGAGGTTCAGGTCGCGGGCGTCCGGCACAGTGTCCAGCGGCTTGCCGTTCATAGGCTGTTCCACAGGTCGCGGACATCGCGCCCGGCAATGCGGATCATCAGCAGGCTCAAGGCCGCCAGGGCGAACAGGCCGATGCCCGGGAGCACGTCCAGCAGGCCGGCGAGCTTGATCACCGCCACCAGCGCGCCCAGCAGGCACACCTCCAGCATGCTCCAGGGACGCAGGGTTTCCAGGCTGCGCATGCACAGGCTGAACCCTGGCGCCCGCCGCTGGAGATAGGCATGGCCCAGCACCCAGAGCAGCAGTGCCAGTTGGAAGGCCGGCGCAATGATGATCGTCACCGCTGTCACCAGGGCGATGAAGGTGATGGGGCCCTGGCTCAGCGCCACGATGGAGTCCCATAACGTCGCGCTGTTGCTCAGCCCCTGGAGGCGAATGGTCATCACCGGGTAGATGTTGGCGAAAATCCACAACACCGCGGCCGTTACGCTCAAGGCCAGGCGCTGCTCGATGGTCAGGCCGCTGTAGCGCTGGATCACCGCCTGGCAACGCACGCACGTGGCTCTCTGGTGCGGGGCGAGCTCAACCGGCTCGTACACTGCATCGCAATGTTCACAAATGATCAGTCGGTCGGTGTTGGCCATCAGGATGCTCGCAGGAACAACCCTTTCAATATAGTGGAGAATGAGCAACCCGCCCGAGCGGATCATTCCCCGCGGATGTATTGCTCCAGTTGTCTGATCAGATCGGCCTGTTCGGCGATGGCTTCCTTGACCAGGTCGCCGATGGACAGCAGCCCGACCAGTTTGCCGTCCTCTACCACGGGCAAATGCCGCAGGTGTTTTTCGGTCATGATGCTCAGGCAGGTCTCGACGTTCTGGTGCGGGTCGATGGTGATCACGGGGGAGACCATGATGTCACTGACCTTCGTGCCCACCGATGAGCGACCGCGCAAGACCATTTTGCGGGCATAGTCGCGCTCGCTGATGATCCCCAGTACTTCGTCGTTCTTCACCACCAGCAAGGCACCGACGTTCTTCTCGGCCATGCGCAGCAGGGCCTGCAATACCATGTCGTCCGGTGAGATGGTGTGCACTTGCTGGTTCTTCTCATCTTTTAGCCGGAGCAACTGCGCGACGGTTTTCATGGGGAGCCTCGGGTGTTGTTTTTGCTGGTTGTTAAAGCATCGTAGACCCAACGGCGCAGAGCAAGCGGTAAAGCGGCGGCCAGTCGTCCAAAAGCGTCATGGCCGGTGAATTTCCCGCCGATGTGATGTCATCCAGCATGTGGCCAGTGGGGGCCCTCTGTGGGAGCAAGCCTGTGGGAGCAAAGCTTGCTCGCGATGAACGATGACACGGTCTAGCAGTTGAACCGCATCGCGGGCAAGCCTTGCTCCCACAAAAGCCTTGCTCCCACAAAGGAATAAATCCCCTCGCCACAGGGTAGAATCGTCGCTTGCGCAAAATTCGAGGTTGCAGCGGTGGATTTACAGCAGGGCTTCGTCCTGACCCGGCATTGGCGCGACACCCCGGCCGGCACCGAAGTCGAGTTCTGGCTGGCGACCGACGCCGGTCCCCGGCGCGTGCGCCTGCCGGTGCAGACGTCGGTGGCCTTTGTGCCGCAGATCCAGCGCGGCCAGCTCGAGGCCTTGCTGCAAGGGGAGAAGGAGGTAGAACTACGCCCCCTGGAGCTGCTGGATTTCGAGCATCGTCCGGTGCTGGGGCTGTATTGCCAGCAACATGCCCAGTTGATGCGCCTGGACACCACCTTGCGCCGCGCCGGTGTGGAGGTGTTCGAAGCGGACATTCGCCCGCCGGAGCGCTACCTGATGGAGCGCTTCATCACCGCCCCGGTCTGGTTTGGCGGTACGCCGGCCGCCGATGGCCTGCTGGTCGACGTCCAGATGAAACCGGCGCCCGGATACCGTCCACCGTTGCGCCTGGTGTCCCTGGACATCGAAACCACCGCCCAGGGCGATTTGTATTCCATTGCCCTGGAAGGCTGCGGCGAGCGCCAGGTGTACATGCTCGGCCCCCCCAATGGCGACGATACCGGCGTGGATTTCCAGCTGGAATATTGCGAATCGCGCACGTTGCTGCTGAAGAAACTCAACGAATGGTTTGCCCGTTTCGACCCTGACGCGATCATTGGCTGGAACCTGGTGCAGTTCGACCTGCGGGTGCTGCATGAACACGCCCGGCGCCTGGCCGTGCCGTTGCGCCTGGGACGCGGTGGCGAAGAGATGCAATGGCGCGAGCACGGCGCGCGCAACAACCACTTTTTCGCCTCGGCTGCTGGCCGGCTGATCATCGACGGCATCGAGTCCCTGCGTTCGGCCACTTGGAGTTTTCCGTCATTCAGCCTGGAAAACGTCGCCCAGACGCTGTTGGGGGAGGGCAAGTCCATCGATAACCCCTACCAGCGCATGGACGAGATCAATCGCATGTTCGCCGAGGACAAGCCGGCCCTGGCCCGCTACAACCTCAAGGACTGTGAACTGGTGACGCGGATCTTCGCCAAGACCGAACTGCTCACGTTCCTCTTGGAACGGGCCAGCGTCACCGGCCTGCCGGCGGATCGCAGCGGCGGTTCGGTGGCGGCCTTCACGCACCTGTACATGCCGCTGATGCATCGCCAAGGGTTTGTTGCACCCAACCTGGGCCAGCGCCCGCCCGAGGCCAGCCCGGGTGGGTTTGTCATGGACTCCCAGCCGGGGCTCTACGAGTCGGTGCTGGTGCTGGACTACAAGAGCCTGTACCCATCGATCATCCGCACCTTCCTGATCGACCCGGTGGGCTTGATCGAAGGGTTGCGCCACCCGGATGACCAGGCATCGGTGCCAGGCTTTCGCGGGGCGCGCTTCTCCCGTACCCGCCATTGCCTGCCGGCCATCGTGGCGCGGGTCGCTGAAGGCCGGGAGACCGCCAAGCGCGAACACAATGCGCCGCTGTCCCAGGCGTTGAAAATCATCATGAACGCCTTTTATGGCGTGCTCGGTTCCAGCGGCTGTCGCTTCTTCGATCCGCGCCTGGCCTCGTCCATCACCTTGCGCGGCCACCAGATCATGCAGCGCACCCGCCAGTTGATCGAAGCCCAGGGACATGTGGTGATCTATGGCGATACCGATTCCACGTTCGTCTGGCTACGCCGTGCCCATGGCCAGGAGGAAGCGGCCAGGATCGGCCAAGACCTGGTGGCCCACGTCAATCAATGGTGGCGTGAGCAGGTGCGTGCCGAGTTCGGACTCGAGAGTGCGCTGGAACTGCAGTTCGAAACGCATTTCAAGCGCTTTCTGATGCCGACCATCCGGGGCGCCGAAGAGGGCAGCAAGAAACGCTACGCCGGATTGGTAACCCGTGCCGACGGCAGCGATGAAATCGTCTACAAAGGCCTGGAAACCGTGCGCACCGACTGGTCGCCGCTGGCCCGGCAGTTCCAGCAGGAGCTGTACGGGCGAATCTTCCATCGCCAGCCCTATCAGGATTATGTGCGCGATTATGTGCAGCAGACCCTGGCCGGTGCGTTCGATGATCGGCTGGTCTATCGCAAGCGCCTGCGTCGGCCGCTGGACGACTACGAACGCAACGTTCCACCTCACGTGCGGGCCGCGCGGCTGGCCGATGAGTTCAACCAGCGCCAGGGTCGTCCGCGGCAATACCAGAATGGCGGCTGGATCAGCTACGTCATCACCGTTGCCGGCCCCGAGCCGCTGGAAACCCGCAGCGCGCCAATCGATTACGACCACTACGTGACCAAACAGCTACAGCCGGTGGCGGATGCGATCCTGCCGTTTGTGGACGATGATTTCTCGACGTTGGTGGGCGGGCAGATGGGGTTGTTTTAGTCACCTCTGCATTGTGGGCTGGGGGATGCTCTTTTGGCTCTGTAGGAGCTGGCGAAGCCTGCGATCTTTTGATCTTGATCTTGATCTTGATCTTGATCTTGATCTTGATCTTGATCTTTCGCTTGAGATTCAAGTGTCAGGGGAAAGATCGCAGCCTCGTTGCACTCGACAGCTCCTACACAGCTCCTACACAGCTACACAGCTCCTACACAGCTCCTAGACCATCGCCAGCCGCTGCTTGCCCTGGGGCTGGGGAAATATCAGGTCGAGGGCTGCCAGGTCCTGCGGTTCAAGCTTGAGGTTGGCCGCTTCGGCATTCAAGCGCACATGTTCAGGCTTTACCGCCTTGGGAATGGCAAGCACATTGTCCTGGCGCAACAGCCAGGCCAATGCGATCTGCGCCGGTGTTGCGCGATGGCGTTCGGCGATCTGTCCCAGGGTGTGATCCTTGAGCAGGTGCCCGCCCTGGCCGACCGGGCAGTAGGCCATGACGGGCAAGGACTGGCGCTGGCACCAGGGCAGCAGGTCGAATTCGATGCCGCGTTGCTGCAGGTTGTACAGCACCTGGTTGGTCGCGCAGGCCGGCGCGGCCAGTTCTTCAAGGTCCGCCACGTCGAAGTTCGACACGCCCCAACGGCCGATCTTGCCTTCTTCGCGCAGCCGCTCGAAGGCTTCGACGGTTTCGTCCAGCGGGTACTGCCCGCGCCAGTGCAACAAGTAAAGGTCGATGTAATCGGTGTCGAGCCGCCGCAGGCTGCGTTCGCAGGCCAGGGGAATGCCTTTGCGACTGGCGTTGTGAGGGTAGACCTTGCTCACCAGGAAAACCTGGTCGCGCAGGCCGGTGATCGCTTCGCCAACGACGGTTTCGGCACCGCCTTCGGCATACATCTCCGCCGTGTCGATCAGGGTCATGCCCAATTCGATTCCCAGCCGCAGGGCGGCCACTTCTTTCTTGTGATGAGACGGTTCCTCACCCATGCGCCAGGTGCCCTGGCCAATGACCGGTACGGACACCCCCGCCAATTCCAGCGTCCTCATGCCTTTCTCCTGTTGTGCTGATCGATAATCCAATGAACAGCAGGATAGTCATAGGAGCTGGCGAAGGCTCGGGCTGTGTTCGGACGATCTTTTGATCTTTTGATCTTTTGATCTTTTGATCTTTCGCTTGAAATTCAAGTGTTAGGGGAAAGATCGCAGCCTCGTTGCACTCGACAGCTCCTACGGTTTTTGCACAGGTTTTTCTATTTTGCGGAGAACTTCAACACCATGGTCTGGGTGTAGGTCTGGCCCGGATCAAGCCGCGTCGAGGGGAAGTTCGGCTGGTTGGGCGAGTCGGGGTAGTGCTGGGTTTCCAGGGTGAACGCGCCCCAATGTGGATAGACCTTGCCTTGCTTGCCCTTGACGGTGCCGTCGAGGAAGTTGCTGGTGTAGAACTGCACGCCAGGCTCGGTGGTGTAGAGCTGCAGGCGTCGTCCGGAGTCTGTGTCATACACCTCGGCGGCCAGTTTGTTCACGTCGCCCTTGGCGTCCAGCGCCCAGTTGAAATCGAAGCCGCCCTGTTTCGGTTCGGCGAATTTGAGTTGCGGGTGATCGGCCTTGATGTGGGTGCCGATGGCGGTGGGTTGGGTGAAGTCCATCGGCGTACCGGCCACGGGGGCCAGTTCGCCGGTGGGAATGAGCTTGCCGGTGACCGGCGTGTAATGGGCCGCGTGCAGGGTCGCAACCTGCTCGAGTATGTCGCCGTTACCCGCCCCGGCCAGGTTGAAATAGCTGTGGTTGGTCAGGTTCAGCACCGTGGGTTTGTCGGTGGTGGCCTGGTACTCGATCCGCAACTCGTTCTGTTCGTTGAGGCTGTAGGTGACGTCGGTCTTCAGTGCACCGGGAAAACCCATCTCGCCATCGGGTGATAGGTAGGTCAGGGTGACGCCTACCGAGTCCTTGGCATTATGGGGCTGGGCCTTCCAGACGCGCTTGTCGAACCCTTGCGGCCCGCCGTGCAAAGAGTTGCCATGGTCGTTCTGCGGCACTTGGTAACGCTTGCCGTCCAGCTCGAAGGCGCCGTCGGCCAGGCGATTGCCGAAGCGGCCGATGGTCGCGCCGAAATACACGCTGCCGTTCTTCTGGTAACCCTGCACGTCGTCAAAACCGAGCACGATGTCGGCGGCCTTGCCGTGTTTGTCCGGCACGCTCAATGACTGGAGGATGCCGCCGTAGGTGATGACCGTGGCCTCCATGCCGTGACTGTTGCGCAGCACGAATTTTTCCACCGCCGTGCCATCGTCGGTCTTGCCGAACGCACTGCGTTCGTTGGTCAGGCCGGCAGCCTGGGAAGCCGAGGTGGCGATCATCAGAGACACTCCGAGGGCCGTGAGCAGTTGTCTGGATTCAAGCATGGTATGACCTTCCTTCCTGTTGTTTTGTTGTTGTTTTGAACGCGGGCGAGTCCGTTATTGGTCGGACAGCGCTGAAGGTTTTTCTGTTCAGTAGTCTTTCTATTTGGTGGGTGAGAAGGGATTTATAGCCATTAATTGGGATTTATCAAACAAAAAGTAAGACTAATTGAATGGTGGAGGCGTTGCTGGATATCGGGAGTTTTCTGCGAACACTGCACTTTTGCGATTTTTTCCGCTCTATCCATGGCCTGGAAGCGACGACCCCCATCGCTTCCCCATGCCCAGACCGAGACTCGATGGCCGGTGTTTTTTATTCTGTGACGAGATTGCGCCGCTGCTGCCTGGCATTGTTGGTCGGTGTGTCGATGCTGTTCAGCGGCGGCTGCAGCCATCAGCAGGGGCAGGACATGGTCACGCAGTTCAGCAACACCCGCCCCCAGGAGTTCTTGCAGACCAGCGTCGACCGCATGGCCACGTTGTCGATGCACGACAACCTGCAAAGCCTCTATCTGCTGATGAGCAAGCTGTACCTGCGCAACCCCGACGAACTGCGCAAGTCCGGCTTTCTCGACGCCCGTACCGCGGAAAAACAGGTACGCATGGCCATCGAGCAGCAAAAACCCTTGCCGACCCTGGGAGGCAAGAAGGACCTGGCCGCCCTGAGCTATGCCATGAGCCCTGAATTTCTCGGCGATCGGGTAGGGGCGTTCATCTATGCCATCGGCAGCATGCTGGTCACAGCTCATGGCAATCGCCTCGAGTTCTACATGACTGACACCATCGACCCGCGTTTTGTCAGCAACGCAGCGCGCAATATCGAAAAAGCCACCTGGCTGCTGAGCCAGCGGCAGAACAAGGACGGCACGCCGCTGCTGTTTTCCAATGAGATTTCGGAGGAGGGCAGCAACCTGAGTTTTGCCGTGGAGTTCGGAAAAATCGTCGCCCGATTGGACCTGCTGACCCAAATGCTTGACGAGCGCTACCGGCGCATCGGCCTGAACTATGCCCAGAGCCTGCTATTCCTCAACTTCCTGCCGGTTCAATGAGTTGCTGGGGAAGGAATAAAGATAGATCATATTGATATAGGGAGGTTATAAGAAAAATCGCTATGCTCGCGGCCAGATTTTTCACGCGGTCGTGCTGAGACGGGTTTAATGGATTTCGGTAATGTCGGTTTAGTCGTTGCAGGCTTGGTGGTCGGTTTCATCGTCGGGATGACCGGCGTCGGCGGTGGTTCGCTGATGACCCCGATCCTGCTGTGGTTTGGTATCAACCCTGCGACGGCGGTGGGTACGGACCTGCTGTACGCGGCCATTACCAAGTCTGGCGGTGTCCTGGTGCATGCCAAAAACCGCAACATCGACTGGGCGATCACCGGCTGGCTGACGTTGGGCAGCGTGCCGGCGGTCGGTTTGACGCTGTGGTTCCTCAGCAGCCTGCACAGCTCCCCTGACGCCATGAACGCGGTGATCAAGCAAGCCCTGGGTTTTGTGTTGTTCGTCACCGCCCTGGCGATCCTGTTCAAGAAGCGCCTGCTGCAATTCGCGCATGACCGCGCTGGCGGCCACTACAACCCCTCGGGTGTGCGACTCAATGTGCTGACGGTCATCACTGGCCTCGTGCTGGGTACGATGGTCGCCTTGACCTCGATAGGCGCTGGCGCCCTGGGCACCGTCGCGTTGTTCATCCTCTACCCGTTCCTGGTCACCAAGCGCCTGGTGGGCACCGAGATCGCCCACGCCGTGCCGCTGACCCTGGTCGCTGGCCTGGGCCATGCGAGCATGGGCAACATGGACTGGCACATCCTGGGTTTGCTGTTGATCGGTTCGTTGCCGGGGATCTACCTGGGCAGTCATCTGTCGGGACGAATCTCCGACGAGTTGCTGCGCCCGTGCCTGGCGGTAATGCTGGCGATGATCGGGTTCAAGCTGGCGTTCTAGCACTGACACCGAGATCCCTTGTGGTGACTGTACTTTTAGCGGTCACACCTCTTCCCACGCGCACGCGTTGGTTGCCACGGTTGCGCAATGACCCCCCTGGCCTAAGCTTCAAGTCAGGCAGGCGCAGTATTGAGCGACTCTCGCGGAACAATCGCCGCCCTGTGCAATCAGTACAGCGTAAACATCAAAAGGAGAGGCGCATGCTCATTCGGTCGTTGACCTTCGCTACCTTGCTGGCCATCGCCGGCCCCCTGTTCGCTGCCGACGGCGACTCGCCCCTGTTGGCGGACGCAGGCAAGTCACGTCCCCTTGTCGTCATCGCGCCCAGTACGGTCGACCCTGCCTGGGTGAGCCTGAAAAAGGCCTTGAATGAGCCGGCAGGCAAGCAGGGCTTTTCCGAGCGCAACATGGTGCTCTATACCGTGCTCAATACCATTGGGCAGCGCGATGGCAAGGACCTGGATCCGCAGAGCACCATGGCGTTGATTCGCTCGCTCAAGCTGGGAGCCGGAGCGCAGACCAAGATCATCCTGGTGGGCAAGGACGGGGAGAAGAAGCTTGAGCATTCCGGGGCGATCGAATTGAAGGAGCTCTTCGACACCGTCGATAAACTGCCGACGGCAGAAAAAGAGGCGGCAGCCCCGACGCCTCCTCCTGCGCCGGAACCCACACCGGCCAAGGATGCGAAAGGCACCAAGCCTGGCAAGGCAGCCAAGCCGTCGGCGCCGCCGAAGCCGCTGGATGATTGACTTCAAGTAACGACGAGGCGCTCCTGTGGCGAGGGCGCTTGCTCCCGCTGGGTTGCGCTATGTAGGAGCTGACGAGTGCAACGAGGCTGCGATCTTGTTCCAGGCAATTGAGTCGCAAGCGAATGATCAAAGGATCAAAAGATCGCAGCCTTCGGCAGCTCCTACAGGTCCAGCGGGCTCGTCGCCCTCGCTATTGGCCATCCAACGCCATCAGGATCCGGTACGCCGCTTTCACCCGTTCTTCAATCGGGTAATTCCTGTTGGCAAGCATGACGATCCCCATGTCCTTTCCAGGCACGAACGCCGCATACGCGCCGAAACCGTTGGTAGATCCTGTCTTGTTGATCCAGGCGCCGTCCGGTGCTGGCCGGGGCGGGTTGAGAGGCTCGACTTTTTGTGGGGCCAGGGCCATTTGCGGCGTGTTGCCTGCGAGCAACTCATCCAAGGTGAACGGGGCGGGGTAGTACTCCCAGCCCAGCCCCTGATTCATCCCGCCAACCCTGTAGAAACCTGTATGTGTCGTGGCGATCGCTTGCTTCAGATCCGCCGCCAGTGTTTCAGCTCGCAAGTTGGCCTCAAGAAAGCGCATCAGGTCCGATGAGCTGGTTTTCACCCCGTAAGCCTCGGAATCCAGGGCTCCCGGCCCGACCCGGACGGGCTTGCCGTCTTTTGCATAGCCTTGGGCGTATCGGCCCGACTGATTCTGCGGCACCCGCACATAGCTGTGCTTGAGGCCCAGCCCTGGCATCAGCGTGCGCTCCATCACCTCGTCGAACGGCCGCCCCATGCTGCGGGCTGCCAGATAGCCGAACAGGCCGATGCTCGGGTTTGAATAGAGCCGCTGGGTGCCGGCCGGGTAGAGCGGCTTCCAGGTGGTGTAATAGCCAAACATTCGGTCTGGGTGGTCCGCCTCGTCGGGAAACTGCAACGGCAGGCCACCGGCGGTATAGGTGGCGAGGTTGAGCAGGCTGACGCCCTCCAACGCGCTGCCGCGCAGCTCGGGGGCGAAGCGACTGGCCGGGTCCGCCAGGGACAGCTTGCCCTGGGCCTGGGCATAGGCGCCGAGGGTGGCGGTGAAGGTCTTGCTGATCGAGCCGATTTCGAAGAGGGTCTGCTCGGTGACCGGTTTTTTCGTGTCCTTGGCGGCGACGCCATAGTTGAAAAACCGACGTTGGCCGTTATGCGTGATCGCTACCGCCATGCCCGCGATGTCCTGTTGTTTCATCAAGGGCTGAATGACGGCATTGACGGTGTCTTCAATGCGCTCCTGGGCAAAGCCCATGGGCGTCCCGCAAACCAGGAAAAAAGTCCCGGCGAGTATGGATCTGGCAGTTTGCATGGTGCAGCGCTCTCGTTGGCCTTCCTTGAGGGATGGTCAATCTAGGGGGTTTTTGGCTGCCCGACAATCCGAGGCTATCAGGCCGAGGCAATGGTCCTGAGTCGTCTGGCAGGACCGCGGGATTGCTTCCCGCAAAACGGCCCGGTTGCCCGACGCGACCGGACCTCAAGCCAAACCACACAAAGCGGCAGCCGCCGGGTAAACTCGCGACTCTTTCTAAAGGAGTTCACATGAGTTACTACCAGCCCGGCATTCTCGCCACCCCTGTTCCGCCTCAGGCCCGTCATTTGTTTTTTGCCCTGGAATCGGTCGAGGCACTGCCGGCTGCGCTAGACAAACTCCTGTTGCTGCTCGATGGGCGGGCCGTGGTCGGCTTTGGTGAATCACTGGTCCAGGCGCTGGGCGTCCAGGTCGAAGGCCTGCGGGCCTTTCCTGCGTTGGCCGGCGTGGGCGTGGACAACCCGTCGACCCAACACGCGCTGTGGTGCTGGCTGCACGGCGAAGACCGCGGCGAGCTGATGCACCGCAGTCGCGCCATCGAGGCGGCGCTGGCCCCGGCGCTGCAGCTGGTGCAGATGAACGAAACCTTCCGCCATATGACCGGCCATGACCTGACCGGCTACGAAGACGGCACCGAAAACCCTCACGACGAAGCGGCCATCGCCGCCGCCCTGGCCCAGGGCGCCGACGGGGTGCGCGGTGGCAGTTTCGCCGCGATCCAGCAATGGCAGCACGATCTGGACGGCTTCGCGGCGATGCAACCCCATGAGCGCGACAACATCATGGGCCGTCGCCTGAGCGACAACGAAGAAATCGACGATGCGCCGGCGTCGGCCCACGTCAAGCGCACCGCCCAGGAAAGCTTCGCCCCGGAGGCGTTCGTGGTACGTCGCTCCATGCCGTGGATCGAAGGCGACCGTGCGGGGCTGATGTTCCTGGCGTTCGGTTTCTCTCTTGATGCCTTCGAGGCACAACTGCGACGCATGAGTGGCCTGGAAGACGGCATCACCGATGGCCTGTATCGCATGAGCCGGCCAATCACCGGTGGTTACTATTGGTGCCCGCCGCTGTTGGACGGACGCCTGGATCTGCGCGCCCTGGCCCGCTAAGCGCAGCGGTTTGTGCAAAGCATGACGTGAACGCTATTCTTGGGCCGGACGTCTATCCGTGGAATGGGGGAAGCAAACGTGGATAAAGTCATCGTCATTACCGGTGGCGGCCGCGGAATCGGGGCGGCCACGGCGTTGTTGGCTGCCGGGTTGGGCTATCGGATCTGCATCAATTACCAGTCCGATGAGAGTGCCGCGCAGGAGGTGCTCGAGCAGGTCCGGGCCAAGGGCGCGCAGGCGATTGCCGTGCGGGCCGACGTGAGCATCGAAGATGAAGTGATCGGCCTGTTCGACCGGGTGGACGCCGAGCTGGGTCGGGTCACCGCCCTGGTGAACAACGCCGGCACGGTGGCCCACAAGTCCCGGCTCGATGAAATGTCCGAATTTCGCATTCTCAAGATCATGAAGACCAACGTGTTGGGGCCGATTCTTTGTGCCAAGCACGCGGTGCTGCGCATGTCGCCCAGGCATGGCGGGCAGGGCGGCAGCATCGTCAACGTCTCGTCGGTGGCCGCGCGCCTGGGGGCGCCGGGGGAGTACGTCGATTACGCAGCCTCCAAGGGCGCGCTGGACACCTTCACCATCGGCTTGTCCAAGGAAGTGGCTGGCGAAGGCATTCGCGTCAATGCGGTGCGCCCCGGCTACATCTACACCGATTTCCATGCCCTGAGCGGCGATCCGGACCGGGTCAGCAAGCTGGAGTCGGCGATTCCCATGGCCCGGGGCGGTCGTCCGGATGAAGTGGCTGAAGCGATTATCTGGCTGCTATCGGACAAGGCTTCGTACGCGACTGGGACGTTTGTGGATTTGGGTGGGGGGCGCTGAGTCCTGGGGTGTCTGTTTTGGCCCTATCGCGAGCAAGCTTTGCTCCCACAGGGGGCAGCGTTCCAATGTGGGAGCAAAGCTTGCTCGCGATGGCGGTCTGACGGACAACCCGATATCAAAACGAGCGAATAATCCGCCCCAACGTCTCCATGGCTTTTTCAGACGCCTCGGTCCACGGGCTGCCATAGTTCAAGCGGATGCAATTGCTGAAACGCCGGGTCGCTGAAAAGATCGGTCCCGGTGCGATGCTGATGCCCTGGGCCAGGGCCATCCGGAACAATTTCAGCGAGTCCATCTGCTGCGGCAGCTCCAGCCACAGGAAGTAACCGCCCGCCGGTTGGCTGACCCGGGTCTGGGCCGGGAAATAGCGGGCGATGGCGGCGAGCATCGCGCTTTGCTGTTCTTCCAGGGCGTAGCGCAGTTTGCGCAGGTGACGGTCGTAGCCGCCATGTTGCAGGTAGTCGGCGATGGCGGCCTGGGCCGGCATCGAGGCGCACAACGAAGTCATGAGCTTGAGCCGTTCGATCTTCTGCGCGTAGCGCCCGGCGGCGACCCAGCCGATGCGATAACCCGGTGCCAGGCTCTTGGCGAACGAGCCGCAATGCATCACTAGCCCTTCGGTGTCGAACGCCTTGGCGGGCTTGGGGGCCTGCTGGCCGTAATAGAGTTCGGCGTACACGTCGTCCTCGATCAGCGGCACCTGATGGCGGCGCAGCAACTCGACCAGCGCCTGTTTGCGTTCCTCGGGCATGGTCGCGCCCATGGGATTCTGGAAGCTGGTCATGCACCAGCAGGCCTTGATCGGATGGCGCTCCAGTGTCTGCGCCAGCACGTCCAGGTCGATGCCGTCGCGCGGGTGGACGGGAATTTCCACGGCCTTGAGCTTGAGCCGCTCCAGTACCTGCAGGCTTGCGTAGAACGCTGGCGCTTCGATCGCCACCAGGTCGCCGGGCTCGGTCACGGCTTGCAGGCACAGGTTCAAGGCTTCCAGGGCACCGTTGGTGACCAGCAGTTCTTCCATGGGCAGCATCAGCCCGCCGACCATGTAGCGCAGGGCGATCTGGCGGCGCAAGTGTGGATTGCCCGGCGACATGTCCGTGACCACCATTCGCGGGTCCATGTCCCGTGATGCGCTGGACAGCGAACGGGACAGCCGTTGCAGTGGGAACAGCATCGGGCTGGGGAATGCCGAGCCGAACGGTACGGTGGCCGGGTCCTTGATGGAGTCGAGGACCGAAAACACCAGCTCACTGACGTCGACTTCGGTGGATTCGTGCACCTGGCTGCTGATCGCCGGCTCCGAAAACGGGCTCGGCGCATGGGTGTTGACGAAGTAGCCGGAGCGCGGCCGGGCCCGGATCATGCCGCGTCGCTCCAGCAGGTAATAGGCCTGGAATACGGTGGACGGGCTGACACCGTAGGTCTGGCTGGCGTAGCGTACCGACGGCACGCGCTGACCCGGCCCCAGCATGCCCGAGCGGATCAGTTCAGCGATGTCGTCGGCAAATTTCTCGTAGCGTTTCATGGTGGGGCCCAGTCTGGAGTGACGCGTGGTTTGCACTTCTTTAACTGTGGGAGCTCGCTCCCACAGGTGCCTGGCATCTTATAGCTTCACCGATTCATCGGTGCGACAAAACGGCTCTTGGCAACGCTGTAGATGCCCGGCTCGTTAGTGTCGGCGACCTTGAACGTCATTTCCTGGGAGCCTTTGCCCGGCCGTTCGCTAAGCATCGCTACGGACACCGGCACATCGACGATTTCCCCCGGGGCCAGGCTCAGTTGGGTCTTGCCCTGCAGGATGAAGCCGTCGCCGTCCACCAGGGACAGGTGATAATCCTGGCGCTGTTGGGTCTTGTTGATGATTTTCAGGCTGTAGATGTTCTCGATCTGGCCGGCGCTGTTTTCACGGAAAAGGCCACGGTCCTTGCTGACGTCCAGCGACACCATGGGCCGTTGCATCAGCGCCACGACCAGCGCGCCGATCATTACCAGCAGCACGGCGGTATAGCCGATCAGCCGAGGACGCAGCAGGTGAGTCTTGCCACCCTGCAACTGATGTTCGGAGGTGTATTTGATCAGGCCTCGGGCGTAGCCCATCTTGTCCATGATCGAGTCGCAGGCATCGATGCAGGCCGCGCAGCCGATGCATTCCATCTGCAGGCCGTCGCGGATGTCGATGCCGGTGGGGCAGACCTGCACGCACATCTGGCAGTCGATGCAGTCGCCCAGGCCAATATTGGCTGGGATTGCCTCGCGTTTGCGCGGCCCGCGGATTTCACCGCGGGCCGCATCGTAGGAAATAGTCAGTGTGTCCTTGTCGAACATCACGCTCTGAAAGCGTGCATAGGGGCACATATGCATGCACACCGCTTCACGCAGCCAGCCGGCGTTGAGGTAGGTGGCTGCGGTAAAGAAGAGCACCCAGAACAAGCTCACACCCGCCATTTGCAGGGTCAGCAGTTCTTCGGCCAAGGGGCGGATCGGCGTGAAGTACCCCACGAACGTCAGGCCGGTGAGCAGGCTGATGGCCAGCCACAGCGTGTGCTTGGCGCTGCGGCGCAGGAGCTTGTTCAGGCCCCAGGGCGCCGCTTGCAGCTTGATCCGCTGGTTGCGTTCGCCTTCGGTGATTTTCTCGCACCACATGAAGATCCAGGTCCAGGAGCTCTGTGGGCAGGTGTAGCCGCACCATACGCGGCCGGCAAACACGGTGATCGCGAACAGGCCGAAGGCGGCGATGATCAGCAGGGCCGAGAGCAGGATGAAATCCTGGGGCCAGAAGGTCGCGCCAAAGATGTGGAATTTGCTTTCGGAAAGGTCCCAGAGCACCGCCTGGCGGCCGCCCCAGTTCAACCACACCGTGCCGAAGAACAGCAGGAACAGAACCCCCGCCCCGCTGATGCGCAGGGTACGAAACAAACCGGTGAAGCTGCGGGTGTGGATCAGGTTGTCGGTGCTCCTGGCCTTTATCTTCGTTGGCGCAGGTTCGAACGTCTGTATCAACTGGACGGGGATTCTATCGCTCATGGTCGGTCGCTCATCAGCCTCTATCTGGCCGGCGCACTATGACCATGGAACTGTTTGCATAACAGACTCAGGTGCTTCGATAAAAACCGGATCAGATGCCGCGAAGCCCAGGCCCTGCGACACTTTGATGCACCCCGGAAGTGACGAACATATTACTGTGGCGAGGGGATTTATCCCCGCTGGGCTGCGAAGCAGCCCCAAATGCATCTGTGACTGCGGTGTATCAGGCAGTACGTTGGGGCCGCTTCGCGCCCCAGCGGGGATAAATCCCCTCGCCACAAATGCATCTGTTGCCTGTGGATTGGGCTTCAGATCGCCGAACCGCTGTCGCTGGCCTTCAGGTGCTTGCGCCCGTCGACTGCGCCGGCCACGGTCAGTGCATCGGCCTCGGCCTCGGTGATGTAGACCAGGTCACCGTTGATCTCCACGGCTGACATGGCCTTGTCCGGGTCGGTGATGATGGACAGCTCGCTGGCGGGGCGTTGTTTGGGGCCGTTGGGGGTTTCGAAATGGCAGGTCTGGTTGTCATCGATACGAACAGTCATGGTGTTGCTCCTTCAGGGGTCATGAACGTTAGGTCTCGCGGCCAAGCCAGGGTTCGTTGCGGCTGATCAGCGGTCAGGCGCACCTCTGGCGCCGCCTGCGGTCCATCGTTTATCGAATGAAAAAAGAGGACGGTCCATGGACGCCTGGTGGCATGAAGTCTGGGTAACCCTGCAGGCGGAATTCGCCGATATCACCGATGCCCAGCAGATGACCCGGGTCACGGTGCGTCTGATCATGGCCGCGCTGCTGGGCGGCATCCTGGGTTTCGAGCGCGAACACAAGGGCAAGGCTGCCGGCGTGCGGACCCACATGCTCGTGGCCCTGGGGGCGGCGCTGTTCGTATTGGTGCCACAGATGTCCGGGTCCCAGGCCGATGCCATGAGTCGGGTGATACAAGGCGTGGTCGCCGGCATCGGTTTCCTCGGCGCCGGCACCATCCTGAAGAACAGCGACGGCGACGAAGGCCACGTCAAGGGCCTGACCACCGCTGCGGGCCTCTGGATGACCGCCGCCATTGGCATCGCCGCCGGGTTGGGGCGGGAGGCGACGGCGGTGCTCAGTACGGTGCTGGCGCTGGCGATTTTCAGTGTGATGCCGGTGATTGTCCGGGCGCTGGGGAAGGACGACAAACCATCCTGAATATAAGACTTGTGGGAGCGGGCTTGCTCGCGAAGGCGGCGTGGCAAGCAATATTTTCCTCGACTGACACACCGCTTTCGCGAGCAAGCCCGCACAGGTTTTTCGTCATCCAGTTTCTTTATTACTACGCTTGAATCGAACCCGCTCCGGCGGCGCCTCGCTCGGCGGGTCACCCAGTGGCGGTTGTGGGTCCAAGGGCGGGTCTTTCTCTGGAATCGGTTCCGGATCAGGGCCGGGCGGGGGCAAGGTGGGGTCGTCGATGTTCGGGTCGGGTGTTTCGGCCGGGATGGGAATATTCATCGGGACGGGTCTCCGTGACGCACATGGCTTGAGTCGTGCTTATTGTTGTTGACCACCTTGTACCGGCTTTGATCCCCAGGGTGCATCGGGGCAAATCCCTCTGAACTTTTAGTCGTTGATCCGGTTCGGAGTTTAAGTGAGTTTTTTCAGGGACCCGTTGGGCCTTTACCGCCACAAGCGCGTCCATGGGGCGTAAAAGGAGAGATGCTCGATGACTGCCGAACACCCGACTGAACCGGCCTGCAACCCGCATCTGTCGCTGTCTCAAGCCTTGTTGTTGCCGCGTATTGCTATTGAAAACACCATGCCGGTGATCGACGGTGGACAATTCGCTGCCAAGGCCGTGGCCGGGCAGGACGTGACAGTGACCAGCAAGGTCTTCGCCGATGGCCACGACAAGCTGGCCGTGCGCATTCGCTGGCGTGCGCTGCACGATGAAGCGTGGAACAGCGAGGTCATGAGTGATCTGGGCAACAACGGCTGGCGCGGCCAGTTCAACGTGCCGGAACAGGGCCGCTATGTGTTTTGTATCGAGGCCTGGATCGATCAGTTCGCCAGTTTTCGCTACGAGCTGGAGAAAAAGTTCGGTGCTGGGGTGCCGATCAGCCTGGAGTTACAGGAAGGGCGCAACCAAGTGCTGATGGCCGTCGAGCGCAGCACGGGTGAATTGAGCGAGCAACTGGCAGCCTTGCACCATGAGCTCTCCGGCCTGTTGCCGACCGAGCAGGTGGCGCTGTTCCTGGCGCCGCGCAGTGCCGATCTGATGTCCCAGGCCGACCATCGCCCGTACTTGAGCATCAGCCCCGAGTACCCGCTGGACGTGGAGCGCCAGTTGTCCGAGTTTGCCAGCTGGTATGAGCTGTTTCCCCGCTCGATCACCGACGATCCCCAGCGCCACGGCACTTTCAACGACGTCCATTCACGCCTGGCGGTGATCCAGGACATGGGTTTTGACGTGCTGTATTTTCCGCCGATCCACCCCATCGGCCGCAGTTTCCGCAAAGGCCCGAACAATTCCCTCACCGCCGGTCCCGACGATCCGGGCAGCCCATATGCCATTGGCGGCGAGGAGGGCGGGCACGAGGCCATTCACCCGCAATTGGGTAGCCGCGAGGACTTCCGGCGCCTGGTAGCGGCGGCCGCTGAGCACGGCCTGGAGATCGCCCTGGACTTCGCGATCCAATGCTCCCAAGACCACCCCTGGCTCAAGCAGCACCCGGGCTGGTTCAGCTGGCGGCCGGACGGCACGATCAAATATGCGGAAAACCCGCCGAAGAAATACCAGGACATCGTCAACGTTGACTTCTACGCGGCCGATGCGATTCCCAGCCTGTGGATGGAGCTGCGGGACATTGTGGTGGGCTGGGTCAAGGAAGGCGTGAAGATATTCCGCGTCGACAACCCTCACACCAAGCCACTGCCGTTCTGGCAATGGTTGATCGCCGATGTGCGGGCCCAAAACCCTGAAGTGATCTTCCTGGCTGAAGCGTTCACCACGCCGGCCATGATGGCGCGGCTGGGCAAGGTCGGTTACTCCCAGAGCTACACCTATTTCACCTGGCGCAACACCAAGGCGGAGCTGGCGACCTATTTCGCCGAACTCAACGAATCGCCGTGGCGCGAATGCTACCGCCCGAATTTTTTCGTCAATACGCCAGACATCAATCCGGCCTTTCTCCATGAGTCGGGGCGCGCCGGGTTTTTGATCCGCGCGGCCCTGGCAACCATGGGGTCGGGCCTGTGGGGCATGTATTCGGGCTTCGAGCTGTGTGAATCGGCACCGGTGCCGGGCAAGGAGGAATACCTCGATTCGGAGAAATACGAGATCCGCCCCCGGGACTTCACCGCGCCGGGCAACATCATTGCCGAGATCGCCCAGCTCAACCGCATCCGCCGGCAGAACCCCGCGCTGCATACCCACCTGGGCCTGAAGATCTACAACGCCTGGAACGACAACATTCTCTATTTCGGCAAGCGCACTGCCGACGGCAGCAACTTCATCCTGGTGGCGGTGAGCCTTGATCCGCACAACCCGCAGGAGGCCAGTTTCGAGTTGCCGCTGTGGGAGATGGGCCTGCCCGACGACGCCCAGACCCAGGGCGAGGATCTCATGAACGGACATCGCTGGACCTGGTACGGCAAGTATCAGTTCATGCGAATTGACCCGGCATACCAGCCATTCGGGATTTGGCGGATCAGCGTGGCGTGATGCTATGTAGGAGCTGTCGAGTGCAACGAGGCTGCGATCTTTCCAAAGACACTTGAGTCTCAAGCGAAAGATCAAAAGATCGCAGGCTTCGCCAGCTCCTACAGGGGGATAAGGCCCCGCGCCACTAAAAAGACCTCACAAGCCTGTATCCCGCGGCTTTATTGAATTCATCAGGAGTTGCAAATGGCGAAGAAACCCCGGTCTGCCACCTTTATCAAAGATCCGCTCTGGTACAAGGATGCGGTGATTTACCAGGTCCACGTAAAATCCTATTTCGACTCCAATAACGACGGGATCGGTGACTTTCCCGGCCTGATCGAAAAGCTCGACTACATCGCCGACCTAGGCGTCAACACCATCTGGCTGCTGCCGTTCTATCCATCCCCCCGGCGAGACGACGGTTATGACATTGCCGAATACCGTGGCGTCAGCGCCGACTACGGCACCATGGCCGATGCGCGGCGGTTCATTGCCGAAGCCCACAAGCGCAACCTGCGGGTGATCACCGAGCTGGTCATCAACCACACCTCCGACCAGCATCCCTGGTTCCAGCGTGCGCGCAAGGCCAAGCCGGGTTCGAAGGCGCGGGACTTCTACGTCTGGTCCGATGACGACCACAAGTACGACGGCACGCGGATCATCTTCCTCGACACCGAGAAGTCCAACTGGACCTGGGACCCGGTGGCGGGCCAGTACTTCTGGCACCGCTTCTACTCCCACCAGCCCGACCTCAACTTCGACAACCCGCAGGTCCTCAAGGCCGTGTTGTCGGTGATGCGCTACTGGCTCGACATGGGCATCGACGGCCTGCGGCTGGATGCCATCCCCTACCTGATCGAGCGCGACGGCACCAACAACGAAAACCTGCCCGAGACCCATGACGTCCTGAAGTTGATTCGCGCCGAGATCGACGCCAACTACCCCGACCGCATGTTGCTGGCCGAAGCCAACCAGTGGCCGGAGGACACCCAGTTGTACTTCGGCGATGTCGATGCCCAAGGCCTGAACGGTGACGAATGCCACATGGCCTTTCACTTCCCGCTGATGCCGCGCATGTACATGGCGCTGGCCCAGGAAGATCGCTTCCCGATCACCGACATCCTGCGCCAGACCCCGGAGATCCCCGCCAATTGCCAGTGGGCGATCTTCCTGCGCAACCACGATGAGTTGACCCTGGAGATGGTCACCGACAAGGAGCGCGACTACCTGTGGAACTACTACGCGGCCGACCGTCGGGCGCGTATCAACCTGGGCATTCGTCGGCGCCTGGCGCCGTTGGTGGAGCGCGATCGTCGTCGCGTCGAATTGCTCAACAGCCTGCTGCTGTCGATGCCTGGCACGCCGACGCTGTACTACGGCGATGAAATCGGCATGGGCGACAATATCTACCTGGGCGACCGTGATGGCGTGCGCACGCCGATGCAGTGGTCGATCGACCGCAACGGCGGCTTCTCCCGCGCCGATCCGGCCAGCCTGGTGCTGCCGCCGATCATGGACCCGCAATATGGCTACCAGTCGGTCAACGTCGAGACCCAGGCCGGCGACCCGCACTCGCTGCTCAACTGGACCCGACGCATGCTGGCGGTGCGCAAGCAGTCCAAGGCCTTTGGCCGCGGCACCTTGAAGATGCTCTCGCCCAGCAACCGCCGGATCCTGGCTTATACCCGCGAGTACACCGGGCCCGACGGCAAGCACGAAATCATCCTGTGCGTGGCCAACGTGTCGCGCAGCGCCCAGGCTGCCGAACTGGACCTGTCGGCCTTCGCCGGCATGGTCCCGGTGGAGATGTTGGGCGGCAATGCCTTCCCGCCCATCGGTCAGTTGAACTTCCTGCTGACCCTGGCGCCGTATGGTTTTTATTGGTTCGTCCTGGCAACAGAGAACCAGATGCCGAGCTGGCACGTGGAACCGGCCCAGAGCCTGCCGGACTTCACCACCCTGGTGCTGAAGAAACGCCTGGAAGAATTGCTCGAAGCGCCATCGCGCACCACGCTGGAGCAAACCATCCTGCCGAGCTGGCTGCAGAACCGGCGCTGGTTCGCCGGCAAGGACAGCGCGATCGAGAAGGTCGACATTGTCTATGGCGTACGCTTTGGTGACCCGCAGCACCCGGTGCTGCTCAGTGAGATCGATGTCACCAGTGGCGGCCAGACCCTGCGTTATCAACTGCCGTTCGGCCTGCTCGCCGAAGACCAGGTCGGTGCGGCGTTGCCGCAGCAACTGGCGTTGTCGCGGGTACGCCGGGTGCGCCAGGTGGGCCTGATCACCGATGCTTTCAGCCTGGAAAGCTTCGTGCGCGCCGTGCTGCATAGCATGCAGGCCGCCACGGTGCTGCCGTTCACCGGAGGTGAGTTGCGCTTTGAACCGACCGAAGGCCTGGCCGCGCTGAGCCTGGGAGACGAGCCTGAGGTGCGTTACCTGTCTGCCGAACAGTCCAACAGTTCGGTGGTGGTGGGCAGCAGCCTCGTGCTCAAGCTGATTCGCAAGGTCGCTTCGGGTGTGCACCCGGAACTGGAAATGAGCGCCTACCTGACGGCTGCCGGTTTCAGCAACATCTCACCGCTGCTGGGTTCGGTGGTTCGCCGCGACACCCAGGGTGAAGATGCGCTGCTGATGATCGCCCAGGGCTATTTGAGCAACCAGGGCGATGCCTGGGAATGGACCCAGAACAACCTGGAACGTGCCCTGCGCGATGAGCTGGCGGACGCCGTGTCCGAGCAGGAGCAGCATTACAACGCCCTGGGCGAACTGAAGGATTTCGCCGGCATGCTCGGCCAGCGCCTGGGGGAAATGCACCAGGTACTGGCCCAGGCCACCGACGACCCGGACTTCGCGCCGCAGATTACCAACGCCAAGCAAGCCCAGGCCATCGGCAAGGACGTGACCGCCCAGGTGGAAAATGCCTTGCGCCTGCTCAAGCAGAACCAAGGCCAATTGAACCCTGCAGACCAGGCCATGGTCGCACGCTTGCTGGAGCACAAGAAAACCGTCCTGGCCCATGTCCAGGCGCTGGCCGGCAAGGCCGAGGGTGGCTTGCGCATTCGCGTCCATGGCGACCTGCACCTGGGGCAGGTGCTGGTGATCAAGGGCGACGCGTACCTGATCGACTTCGAAGGTGAGCCGGCGCGACCGTTGCATGAACGACGGGGCAAGCACAGCCCCTATAAGGATGTCAGTGGCGTGTTGCGCTCCTTCGATTATGCGGCGGCCATGGCCATTCACTTGCACACCGTCGACAGCACGGCCGATGCCGATGCGGCGCGGCAACGGGTCGCCGATCGTTATTTAAAAGAGGCTCGCCAGGCATTTGTCGAGGCATATCGGCTGGCGGCAGCTAGTCTTGCCCATGAGTGGAAGGATGCTGAAGGCGAAGACGCCGCGCTGGCGTTGTTCGGCCTGGAGAAGGCGGCCTATGAAGTGGCCTATGAAGCCGAGAATCGCCCCACCTGGCTGCCCGTGCCGTTGCACGGTCTGGTCGGGTTGTTAAGTGGGCTGCAACCCTTTTCCGACGTAGCCGGACCGATTTAGTGGAGAGAATCATGAGTGTCTCGAACAAAGAATCCCAGGGGCAGGCCAAGGAGTCCTTGCTGCCGGCGCCCCATGACATCGACGCGCTGGTGCGCGCCGAGCACCACGACCCGTTTTCCATCCTGGGGCCTCATGGCGACGACGCCGGCGGCCAGTTCATTCGCGCGTATCTGCCCGGTGCCCTGAGTGTCCATGTGCTGGCCCGCGATGGCGGCGAAGAGTTGGGGGAGCTGCAACCCACCGCAACCCCGGGGCTGTTCGTCGGTCATTTCGATCGTGCCCAGGCGTACGTGCTGCGCACCCGTTGGGCCGGCGGCGAGCAGGTTGCCGAAGACCCCTACAGCTTCGGTCCGTTGCTGGGGGAGATGGACCTTTACCTGTTTGGCGAGGGCAATCACCGCGATCTCAGTTCCTGCCTCGGTGCGCAACTGACCACCGTCGATGGCATCGACGGCGTGCGTTTCGCTGTGTGGGCGCCGAACGCCCGACGCGTTTCGGTGGTCGGGGATTTCAACGTCTGGGACGGGCGTCGGCATCCGATGCGCATCCGTTATCCGTCCGGCGTGTGGGAAATATTCATCCCCAGGCTCGGTCCCGGCGAAGGTTACAAGTATGAAATCCTCGGCGCCCACGGCATCCTGCCGCTCAAGGCCGACCCGGTGGCGCTGGCCACGCAGATGCCGCCAGACACAGCGTCGAAAGTCGCCTCGCCCCTGAAGATCGAGTGGCAGGACGACGAGTGGATGCAGCACCGTCGCGAGCGGCAGCTCCCGGGTGCGCCGTTGTCGATCTACGAATTGCACGCCGGCTCCTGGCAGTGCGAAATCGACGAGGCGGGGGAGGTGGCCCGGCAGTACAACTGGCATGAACTGGCCGAGCGGTTGATCCCCTATATCAAGGACCTGGGTTTTACCCACATCGAGCTGATGCCGATCATGGAGCACCCGTTCGGTGGTTCCTGGGGCTATCAGCCGCTGTCGCAATTCGCGCCGACGGCACGCTTCGGCTCGCCGGACGATTTCGCAGCGTTCGTCAACGCCTGCCACCAGGCCAATATCGGGGTCATCCTCGACTGGGTGCCGGCGCACTTTCCCACTGACACTCACGGCCTGGCCCAGTTCGACGGTACTGCGCTGTACGAATACGGCAATCCGCAGGAAGGCTTCCATCAGGATTGGGACACGCTGATCTACAACCTGGGCCGCACCGAAGTGCACGGCTTCATGCTGGCGTCGGCGTTGCACTGGCTCAAGCATTTCCACGTCGATGGCCTGCGGGTGGATGCCGTGGCCTCGATGTTGTACCGCGACTATTCGCGCAAGGCCGGCGAGTGGGTGCCTAACCGCCACGGCGGGCGCGAGAACCTCGAAGCCATCGATTTCCTGCGGCACCTCAACGATGTGGTGGCGCTGGAAACCCCCGGTGCGTTGGTCATCGCCGAAGAGTCCACGGCGTGGCCGGGGGTCAGCCAGAGCACCCAGCAGGGCGGCCTGGGTTTCGCCTACAAGTGGAACATGGGCTGGATGCACGATTCGCTGCACTACATCCAGCAAGACCCGGTGTACCGCGCCCATCACCATAATGAACTGAGTTTCGGCCTGGTGTATGCCTGGTCCGAGCGCTTCGTCCTGCCGATTTCCCACGACGAAGTGGTCCATGGCAAACGCTCGCTGATCGACAAGATGCCCGGTGACCGCTGGCAGAAATTCGCCAACCTGAGGGCCTACCTCAGCTTCATGTGGGGTCATCCCGGCAAGAAACTGTTGTTCATGGGCTGTGAGTTCGGTCAATGGCGCGAGTGGAACCACGATCAGCAACTGGACTGGTACCTGCTGCAATACCCTGAGCACCGTGGCGTGCAGAAACTGGTGAGCGATCTGAACCGGCTGTATCGCGAAGAACCGGCGCTGCACGACCAGGATGATGCGCCCCAGGGTTTCCAGTGGCTGATTGGCGACGATGCGCTCAACAGCGTCTACGCCTGGCTGCGCTGGAGCAAGGAGGGCCGGCCGGTGCTGGTGGTCGCCAACTTCACCCCGGTGCCGCGCGAGGCCTACCGGGTCGGCGTGCCGTTCGCCGGCCGTTGGGTCGAATTGCTCAACAGCGATGCCGACACCTATGCCGGTTCCAACTACGGCAACAGTGGCGGAGCCTTCACCGATGAAGTACCCAGCCATGGCCAGGCCCTGTCGCTGGAACTCAACCTGCCGCCGTTGGCGGTGTTGATCCTGCGACCGGAGGGTTAGTACCACAGAGATAGTGGGGGTGGATGATGACTGTGGCGAGGGGATAAGTCCCCTCGCCACAAGGAAGTGAAGTGGCTTTAACGTACCAGGCACGGCCGCTTGTTGTTGAACGTCCAGCCCGGAATCAGGAACTGCATCGCCACTGCATCGTCCCGCGCCCCAAGGCCCATGCCTTTGTACAACTCATGGGCCTTGGCCAGTTGGTCGGTGTCCAGCTCAATCCCCAGCCCCGGTTTCTTCGGCACCTGCACGCAGCCGCCCTGGATCTGCAAGGGGGCCTTGGTCAGCCGCTGGCCGTCCTGCCAGATCCAATGGGTATCGATAGCCGTGATGTCACCCGGTGCGGCGGCCGCCACGTGGGTGAACATCGCCAGGGAAATGTCGAAATGGTTGTTGGAGTGCGAGCCCCAGGTCAGACCCCATTCATTGCACATTTGCGCCACGCGTACGGAGCCTTGCATGGTCCAGAAGTGCGGGTCGGCCAGAGGGATGTCCACGGACTGCAAGGTGATGGCGTGGCCCATTTCGCGCCAGTCGGTGGCGATCATGTTGGTGGCGGTCTTCAGGCCCGTGGCGCGGCGGAACTCGGCCATGACCTCGCGGCCCGAATAACCGTTTTCGGCACCGCAAGGGTCTTCGGCATAGGCCAGCACCTTGTGCTGGTCGCGGCACAAACGGATCGCTTCCTTGAGTGACCAGGCGCCGTTCGGGTCCAGGGTGATGCGTGCCTGGGGAAAGCGCTCGGCCAGCGCCGTGACCGCTTCGATCTCTGCGTCGCCTTGCAGCACGCCGCCCTTGAGCTTGAAATCCTGGAAGCCATAGTGGGCGTGGGCGGCTTCGGCCAGGCGGACCACGGCGTCGGCGTCCAGGGCTTTCTCATGGCGTACGCGGAACCAGTCGTTGTCGGCGTCCGGCTCGCTGCGGTAGGGCAGGTCGGTCTGCTGGCGATCGCCGACGTAAAACAGGTAGCCGAGCATCTTCACTTCATCGCGTTGCTGGCCTTCGCCGAGCAGGGCCGCAACCGGTACGTCCAGGTATTGGCCGAGCAGGTCCAGCAAGGCCGCTTCCAGGCCGGTCACCGCGTGGATGGTGATGCGCAGGTCGAAGGTCTGCAGGCCACGGCCGCCGGCATCGCGGTCGGCAAAGGCATGGCGCACGGTGTTGAGGATCTTCTGGTACGTACCGATGGGGCTGCCGACCACCAGCGAGCGGGCGTCTTCGAGGGTCTGGCGAATGCGCTCGCCGCCGGGGACTTCGCCCACGCCGGTGTGGCCGGCGTTGTCCCTGAGAATGACGATATTGCGGGTGAAGAACGGGCCATGGGCGCCGCTGAGGTTCAGCAGCATGCCGTCGTGGCCGGCCACGGGCACGACCTGCATGCTGGTGATGATCGGGGCTTTGCGGGTGTCTTGGGTATGCATAGTTGTCCCACTCGTTGTTTTTATACGGACATCGTATGACGGCGATGTTGATAGACATCATACAACTTGAAAAATTTATCTTACAAGCGTCCGTTGATTTTTAGGCTGCGTTCTTACCTTGGGTTCTTATTAATAGGTTGATTTTATTAAGTTTTATAGTGATTTCTAAGAAGTTGATCGATTTGCGGCAGGCTGGCGGAGTTGCTGGATGGCTGCCATGATTGTAGTTGTCATACAAGTTGTTGGTCGATGTGGTTTTTTATCCGCCATTCAGACCGCGCCGTTCAAGGACCCGCATCCATGCAGTCAAACACCGAAATGCCTGCCCGCAAGCGCACCCACAATCTGGCCTATGACCTGGTGGAGAAGTTGAGCCAAAGCATTGTGCTGGGGCAACTGAAACCGGGGGACAAGCTGCCCTCCGAAGGCGCCATCGTGCAGGCGCACGGGGTCAGCCGTACGGTGGTGCGCGAGGCGATTTCCAAGTTGCAGGCTTCAGGGCTGGTGGAGACCCGCCACGGCATCGGCACCTTTGTGCTGGCGCAAACCGGCGAGCCGGGGCTGCGGCTCAATGTCGACACTGCGGCGGGCGTGCGGGCAATCGTGGAGCTGCGCCTGGGCCTGGAAACCCAGGCCGTCGCCTTGGCGGCCCAGCGCCGCAGCGAACACCAGTTGCAGCAGATGCGCCAGGCGCTGGATGACTATCAGCGGCTGTCCAGCAACAACGACAGCTGTGTCGAGGCCGATCGGCATTTCCATCTGCTCATCGCCGAGGCCACGGACAACGCCTGTTTTGTCGAAATCATGCAGCACCTGGGCAGTGCAATGATCCCCAGGACTCGAGTGAACGTGGCTGAACGCGGCCAGGCCGACCTCGGAAAGCTGGCGCAACTGGCCAACCTGGAGCATGAGGCGATCTTCAACGCCATCAAACGCCAGGACCCGGATGCCGCCCGCGCCGCCATGTGGCTGCACCTGAGCAACAGCCGCGACCGGTTTGGCGCGGGCTCCTGACGGTTCATCGCCACCTGACCCACCGCCATCGCGAGCAAGCTCAGTTCCCACAGGGGATTTGTGGTGGACGCCGGAGCGATGAACACCCGAGAACCCTGTGGGAGATTGCTCGCGATGAGGCCGTCATATCCAACATCACTGCAAGCAGACCCACCGCCATCGCGAGCAAGCTCAGCTCCCACAGGGGATTTGTGGTGGGCGCCGGAGCGATGAACACCCGAGAACCCTGTGGGAGCGAGCTTGCTCGCGATGAGGCCGTCACATCCAACATCACTGCAAGCAGACCCACCGCCATCGCGAGCAAGCTCAGCTCCCACAGGGGATTTGTGGTGAACGCCGGAGCGATGAACACCCGAGAACCCTGTGGGAGATTGCTCGCGATGAGGCCGTCACATCCAACATTACTGCAAGCAGACCCACCGCCATCGCGAGCAAGCTCAGCTCCCACAGGGGATTTGTGGTGGGCGCCGGAGCGATGAACACCCGAGCCCCTCTGTGGGAGCTGAGCTTGCTCGCGAAGGGGCCGGCAGGCCATGCGCAAAACCAGCAGGCAAAAAAAACCGGCGCAACCGAGGTTGCGCCGGTGGTGTTGCCAGTGGAGGCGAGGATATTCGTGGGTCCGCGCAACCACCGTTGAACCTGTAGCGGTTACGCTCGTTCCAGCGCCAGGGCAACGCCTTGGCCGCCGCCGATGCACAGTGTCGCGAGGCCTTTCTTGGCGTCGCGCTTGATCATTTCATGCAGCAGTGACACCAGGACTCGGCAACCCGACGCGCCGATAGGGTGGCCCAGGGCGATGGCGCCGCCGTTGACGTTGACTTTGTCCATGTCCCATTTCAATTCCCGGGCCACGGCCAGCGACTGGGCGGCGAAGGCTTCGTTGGCTTCGACCAGGTCCAGTTGCTCCAGCGACCAGCCGGCCTTGTCCAGGCAGCGGCGAGTGGCCGAGACCGGGCCAATGCCCATGATGGCCGGGTCGACCCCGGCATTGGCGTAGGCACTGATCTTGGCCAGCACGGGCAGGCCCAGGGCCTTGGCTTTTTCCGCGCTCATCAGGATCACCGCAGCGGCGCCATCGTTGAGCGAGGATGCGTTGCCGGCGGTGACGCTGCCGTCCTTTTTGAAGGCGGGCTTGAGTTTGCCCAGGGATTCGGCGGTGGTGCCGGCGCGCGGCTGTTCGTCGGTGGCGAACGCCACGGGATCGCCTTTGCGCTGGGGAATCAGGATCGGCGTGATCTCATCGGCGAACCGACCGCCCTCGATGGCGGCGACGGCCTTCTGTTGCGACGCGGCAGCGAAGGCGTCTTGCTCCTCGCGGCTGATGCCGTACTTGTCCACCAGGTTCTCGGCGGTGATGCCCATGTGGTAATCGTTGAAGGCATCCCACAGGCCGTCGGTGATCATGCTGTCGATCATCTTCGCATGGCCCATGCGCAGGCCGGTGCGGGCGGCCGGCAACACGTACGGGGCCAGGCTCATATTCTCCATGCCGCCAGCGATGATGACGTCGGCGTCGCCACAGCGGATCGCCTGGGCGCCCAGGTGCAACGCCTTGAGGCCCGAGCCGCAGACCTTGTTCAGGGTCAGCGCCGGCACCGCATGGGGCAGGCCAGCCAGGATCGCCGCCTGGCGAGCCGGGTTTTGCCCGGAACCTGCGGTCAGCACCTGGCCAAGAATCACTTCATCGACCTGTTCGCCCGACAGACCGGTCTGTTCAAGCAGGCGACGAATCACCGCGGCACCGAGTTCCGGCGCGGGAATGGAAGCCAGCGAACCCTGGAAACTGCCGATGGCGGTACGGGTAGCGGCGACAATCACGACTTCTTGCATCGAATTTCTCCTCACTGGGCAGCGAACTGCATTTCAGGCACGTGGTCCGGCACGATCAATTTGCCGGCGGTCTTGGCGACGATTTCCTCGACGCTGACGCCCGGGGCACGTTCTTTCAGAATGAAGGCACCGTCCTGGATTTCCAGGTAGGCCAGGTCGGTCAGCACCCGCTTGATGCAACCGGCGCCGGTCAGCGGCAGGCTGCAACGCGGCAGCAGTTTCGATTCGCCGTCCTTGGACGCATGGGTCATGGTGACGATGATGTTCTCGGCGCCGGCCACCAGGTCCATCGCGCCGCCCATGCCCTTGACCAGTTTGCCGGGGATCATCCACGAGGCGATGTTGCCTTCGACATCCACCTCGAACGCGCCCAGCACGGTCAGGTCGATATGGCCGCCACGGATCATGGCAAACGATTCGGCCGAAGAGAAGATCGATGCGCCAATGCGCGCGGTGACGGTCTGCTTGCCGGCATTGATCATGTCGGCATCGACTTCGGCTTCGGTGGGAAACGCACCCATGCCGAGCAGGCCGTTTTCCGATTGCAGCATGACTTCCATGCCTTCGGGAATGTAGTTGGCGACCAGGGTCGGAATGCCGATGCCCAGGTTCACGTAGTAGCCGTCTTGCATTTCGCGGGCGACGCGTTGAGCCATTTGTTCGCGGGAAAGTGCCATGTTGTTATTCCTTCATTCGGGCCGGGGGCAGGGGATCACTTGCGCACGGTGCGCTGTTCGATGCGTTTTTCGAACGTGCCGCAAATGACCCGGTCGACGTAGATGCCAGGGGTGTGGATCTGCGTCGGGTCCAGCTCGCCGGGTTCGACGATTTCTTCGACTTCCACCACGGTGATCTTGCCCGCCGTGGCGGCCAGCGGGTTGAAGTTCTGGGCGGTGTGGCGGTAGATCACGTTGCCGAAATGGTCGGCCTTCCAGCCTTTGACGATGGCGAAGTCGCCGGTGATGGATTCTTCCATCAGGTACTGGCGACCATGGAATTCACGTACTTCCTTGCCTTCGGCCACCGGGGTGCCGACGCCGGTGGCGGTGAAGAACGCCGGGATGCCTGCGCCACCAGCGCGCATTTTTTCGGCGAGGGTGCCTTGGGGGGTCAGTACGACTTCGATTTCGCCGCTGAGCAGCTGCTTCTCGAACAGGGCGTTTTCGCCCACGTAGGAGGCGACCACCTTGCGGATCTGCCGGTCTTCCAGCAGCACGCCGAGGCCGAAACCGTCGACGCCGCAGTTGTTGGACACCACGGTGAGGTCGCGGATGCCCTTGCGCTTGATCTCGGCGATCAGGTTTTCCGGGATGCCGCACAGGCCGAAGCCGCCGGCGATGACGGTCATGCCGTCTTCCAAGCCTTCCAATGCTTGCTCATAAGAACTCACGCGTTTGTCGAAACCTGCCATAGACACCTCTTTTATTCTTGATGGGGTCGCAATGGGATGCAGTGTTACGCCAAGTCATATATTTGTTAAGTTGATTTTTAGGTTTGATTGATTGATAAAACTCAATAGTCACTCCCTGTAGGAGCTGCCGAAGGCTGCGATCTTTCCACTACCTGTTAAATCTCAAGCGAAAGATCAAGATCAAGATCAAAAGATCGCAGCCTTCGGCAGCGCCTACCCAACAGGACACAACACGCCCATGACCCTCAAGCAAATCCGTGCCTTCCTCGCCGTGGCCCAGAGCCTGAGCTTTGCCGTGGCCTGCGAGCGGCTGCACCTGTCCCAGTCGGCCCTGAGTCTGACCATCAAGGCCCTGGAAGAAGGCCTGGGCGGTCGTTTGTTCAGCCGCAATACCCGTAACGTGGCGCTGACGCCCGAAGGTGAGTCCCTGCTGCCGCTGGCCCGACGGCTGATTGCCGACTGGGACAACGCCGAGGACGAAATGCGCCAGCGCTTCACCTTGCAGCGCGGCCGCGTGACGTTGGCGGCGATGCCGTCATTTGCCGGCAACCTGCTGCCGCCGATCCTCAAGACCTTCCGCGCCCGCTATCCGAATGTCAACGTAACGGTCAACGACGTGATCAACGAACAAGTGCTGGAAATGGTCCGTGATCGTCATGTCGAATTGGGCGTGGCGTTCGAGCCGATGCAAGGTTCGTCATTGGCGTTCACGCCCTTGTATCTCGATCGCTTCGTCGCGGTGGTGCCGCTGGACTCACCGTTTGCCCAGCGCGACGAAATCCACTGGGAAACCCTGCTGGAGCAGCCCTTCATCACGCTGCAACGACCCTCCACCGTACGGGTGATGCTGGAAGAGCATTTGCAGGCCCGGGGGATGAAACTGCCTGTGGAGTTCGAGAGCCATCAGTTGGCGACCGTCGGACGGATGGTCGCCAGCGGGCTGGGGGTGAGTGCCGTGCCGGCGCTGTGCGTCGGGCAGATGCGTGAGCTGGGTGCCCGCTGCATCACCTTGAGCGATCCGGTGATCGAGCGAGCCATCGGGGTGCTGACCAAGCCGGGGCACGAACTGTCGGCGGCGGCGCAGGCGTTGTTCGATACGCTCAGGGATCAGGATATAGGCGCGCAGTTGACACCGAAGTAACCACGCTCCCACAGGGGTATGGCGTGGTGTCAGATCAACAGTGGCAACAGTTGCTCACACGGCTCTTCAAGCTTGAGATCCAGCAGCTCATCGGCCCGGGTCTTGCCCCGGTTGATCGCCAGCAGCGGCTTGCCTTGGTCCTTGATGGCCCGGCACAGGCGAAACGCCGAATACGCCATCAGCGACGAGCCCACCACCAGCAGGCCGTCCGCTTGCTCGACGGCTTGCATGGCGCGGGTCGCGGTGAGGGTGGCGACATTCTCGCCGAAAAACACCACGTCAGGTTTCAACCGCTCGCCGCCGCAGTGAGGGCAGCGGGGCACCTGGAAGCGCGCCTCGAAGGCCGGGTCGAGCAGGGTGTCGCCATCGGGCGCCTGCACCGCATCGACACCGGCCAGGTAAGGGTTTTGCGCTTCCATCAACTGTTGAATCTGCTGTCGGTCGCTGCGCTGGCGGCAATCCAGGCACAGCACGCGATGCAGGCTGCCGTGCAGTTCGATCACGTCCTGGCTGCCGGCCAGGTCATGCAGCGTATCGACATTCTGGGTAATCAGGCCGCTGATGCGTTGCCGTGCCTGCAATTCGGCCAAGGCCTCGTGAGCCGCGTTCGGCCTGGCCTGCCGCACCCGCGGCCAGCCCAGCATCGCCCGCGCCCAGTAGCGCCGTCGTGCCTCGGCCTGGGCAAGGAATTCCTGGTACATCATCGGCTGTCGACCCCGGCGCACACCGTCGCTGTCGCGGTAGTCGGGGATGCCCGAAGGGGTGCTGATGCCGGCACCGGTGAGCACCAGGAAATGGCGCCCGGCCATGTGCGCCTGTAACTGATCGATGGGTGCTTGATGAAAGTCTTCTGGCATATGAAGGGCCGCGTTGGTTTGGGAGCTGTTGAGGTTAGCACTGCGATTGGGCAGGGAAATTCCTGTGGCGCCTTTCGTCGCCCTGGCCTCTGTTTTCTTCAAACTTCCCCTGTGCCGCGATATCCACCTTATGTGCGGTATATCAGAACCGTCGTGCTGCGCGGCAGTAGCGACCACGGCTAAGGAGAAGGAAATGGCAACGCCTGAAGAGAACCTGTTGGATTGGCTCAACGACGCCCATGCCATGGAACAGCAAGCGGAAAAAATGCTCAAGGCCCAGGCCGAACGTCTTGAGCATTACCCGGCGCTCAAGACCCGGATCGAACAGCACCTCGAGGAGACGCTCGGGCAGCAGAAACTGGTGGAGCAATGCATTCAGCGCCTGGGCGGCAGTACGTCGACGCTCAAGGACCTGGCCGGCAAACTCATGGCCTTCGGTCAAGCGGTAGGCGGGATGACGATGAGCGACGAAGTGGTCAAGGGTGCCATGAGCGGCTATGTGTTCGAGAACCTCGAGATCGCCTCCTACACCGTGTTGATCGAGGCCGCGAAAGTGGCGGGCGATGTGGAGACACAACGGGCTTGCGAACAGATCCTGCCACAGGAAATCGCCATGGCCGATTGGTTGCGCGACCACCTGCCGCAGATTACCGCAGCATTCCTGGAGCGTTCGGCAGCCCCGCATACCGAAGCCAAGCGCTGAGCAGCAAAGAGCGGCCAGCGCGGTGTTGCGCTCGCTCTTGAATCTGCCGAGAAGAGGAAACGTATGAAACAGACCACAGGTGAAGTACGGGCCATCAATCGACAGAGCGCAATGGTGGGTGTGTACGTGGCGCGAGAGGATCGCCATACGGTGCTTGAGCTGAGCTCAGCCAATGACATCGATATTGGTGACATCCTGGAGTGGGACAGCGGCACGGCCTTGGGCACTCAGTCCTATCACAACCTGACCAAGGGCTGGACCGCCGATGTGTATGTGGCAAACCACGGTGTGGCGGCGGCGAACCTTGAGGTCCAATTGCTGGTGGGCTCTTCCTGACGGCGCCTTCGATCCATAACCTCGGGAGAAAGAACATGAGCAAATTAAAGTGCGGTTGCCCCGATTGCCAATGCGAGGTGGATCCGCACCGGATGTTCAACCACGACGGCGAAGCTTATTGCAGCCAGGCTTGCGCTGAACAACATCCCAACGGTGAACCCTGTCCGGCCTCCGACTGCCATTGCGAACGCAGTGGCAAGATAGGTGATCGCAATATCACCGATAGCCAACTGGACGACGCGCTGGAGGAAACGTTTGCGGCCAGCGATCCGATTTCACCCTGAGCATTCTTGAATCCGGGTATCGGCGACAGGGTATCCGGACGCCGCAAGCCGGTCAGTGCGGTGGTGCAGGACAACACCGGCAGCCCGCGAGTTTTGGCTTCCTGGAACGGCGCGAGGCCAGGGTGGCGAGACCGGTGCAAAGGGGCGCTGGCGTCACTTGGTCTTTGGCGGACAGCGTGGAAAGACACGCACTGTTTTTCCCATAGGCCCCAGAGGATTTTCACGGGATGAAGTTCGGTGTTCAGGGCGGCTAATAGTCACTGCCTTTTAATAGCTTGATGCAATAAAGAACATGGGCGCGGCCATATAAATTGAGCATTGACCATTCGTCGCCGGTTACAGCGTTTCCTTAAAACCTTGGCGGCGTCATGTTTTCCGAATAAGACGAGTCAGCAAGGCTCGTTGATATCAACTAACGAGGTGAATGAAATGGCTAACACAGGTAATAACAACCCTGGCAATTTCGCTAACGATCGTGAGAAGGCATCGGAAGCCGGGAAAAAAGGCGGCCAAGCATCGGGGGGCAACTTCGCCAATAATCCCGAGCGCGCCTCCGAGGCTGGACGCAAGGGTGGCCAGGCATCGGGCGGCAATTTCGCCAACGACCCGGAACGTGCCGCAGAGGCCGGCCGCAAAGGCGGGCAAGCCTCGGGTGGTAACTTTGCCAATGACCCTGAGCGAGCCTCCGAGGCTGGACGCAAAGGTGGCCAGGCTTCGGGCGGCAACTTTGCCAACGACCGGGAAAAAGCCTCCGAGGCTGGTAGGAAAGGTGGCGAAAACAGTCACGGTGGCGGGCGTAATTCCTAATGTCCCGTGGTCTTGCAGGTCCTGTGCCGATGGCATGGGGCCTGTCCCGGCCTATATATTGGAAGTCGGGCGTTTCATGCCCGACTTCGCTACGATATTTGCTGTTTAAGATGATGGATAAGTGCGTCTGAGCTCGCTGTTAACCACTTGTCTTTTTGTCTTGAAGAAAAACTAAATTTTATTCGTTCAACTTCTTCAGAGTTTTATGAGCCTGCCGTCGGCAGTGTTCTCATGAGGTATGTCCTGAGCGAGGAGTTTAATCATGTTTCTACATAACAAACGATTGCAGTACACCGTGCGCGTCGCTGAGCCAAATCCCGGACTTGCCAATCTGTTGCTCGAACAGTTCGGTGGGGCCCAGGGCGAACTGGCCGCGGCGTCGCGTTATTTCACCCAGGCCTTGTCCGAGGACGACCCGGGTCGCAAGGATTTGCTGATGGACATCGCTACCGAAGAGCTCAGCCATCTGGAAGTGATCGGCTCGATCATCGTGATGCTGAACAAGGGCGCCAAGGGCAAGATGGCCGAAAGCGTGGAAAAGGAGGGCCAACTGTACCGGGACATCAATGGTGCCGGTAATGACTCTCACATCACCAGCCTGCTGTACGGGGCCGGTTCGCCATTGACCAACTCCGCCGGGGTGCCATGGACTGCCGCTTACGTGGACACTATCGGCGAGCCGACAGCGGACATGCGTTCCAACATTGCGGCCGAGGCGCGTGCGAAAATCGTCTACGAACGGCTGATGAATGTCACCGACGATCCTGGCGTAAAGGAGGCCCTGGGCTTTCTGATGACACGTGAAATCGCGCATCAGATGTCGTTCGAAAAAGCCCTGCATGCCATCCAGCCCAACTTCCCGCAAGGCAAACTGCCAGGCATGCCGGAGTTCACCAACGTGTACTTCAACATGTCCCAAGGTGAACCTGGCGTGCGCGGCCCATGGAACCAGGGCGATGATTGGGAGTTCGTCGAGAACCCGACGCCGGCGGTCGACGGTGGCGATGGCCTGGCCAGCGTGCAGTTGAGTGAAAAGGACGAGGCACTGTTGATGGACATGAAGGCACGGACGATGTCCGACCCTGAAAGTAACCCCACCACAGGCGCCGACTTGGGTTCGGGGATGCAAGGTGACAAACTGTAGACAAATGGCGAGGGAGGCGACTCCCTCGCCTGATATTCCGATTGATCGTTGCGGCCATTGCCGCAACGATCAGCCATGCCAAGGTCAAGACCAGTAAGGACATTCGATGGACCAGCCCACCTCCCGGATTCGCTCCCCTTGGCGCACCTGGCTCAACCCCGTGCAAGACAACCTTTTGTTGGGGCTGACGTTCTGGCTCGGGCTGGCGTTGGTGGCCACATTGCTGCTCTACAGTGGCTACAACGCCCTGGTCGGCGCTGACCGACAGAACCTGGGCTACGCGGTGCTGGGCGGTACCTCGGGCTTTGCCGCCACCGCCCTGGGTGCGTTGATGGCGGTGGTGCTGCGGGATATCTCTTCGCGTACCCAAGACATCATGCTGGGGTTCGCCGCCGGCATGATGCTCGCCGCCAGCTCGTTCTCATTGATCCTGCCGGGCATCGAAGCGGCACAAATCATCTGTGGCAACCAGTTGCTGGCGGCGTTTGTCGTCGTCGTTGGCCTGGGCCTGGGCGTGGCCCTGATGATCGGCCTGGACCGTTTCGTACCACACGAACACGAACTTAGCGGCCGGCGGGGCCCCCAGGCCGAGCGCATCAATCGTGTCTGGCTGTTCGTGCTTGCCATCACCTTGCACAACTTGCCGGAGGGCATGGCCATCGGCGTCAGTTTTGCCGGCGGCGACTTCAAGGTCGGCCTGCCCCTGACTACCGCCATCGCCATCCAGGACATCCCCGAAGGCCTGGCCATTGCCATGGCGCTGCGGGTCACCGGTATCAGCACCTTGCGTGCCGCGCTCATCGCGGTCGGTTCGGGGTTGATGGAGCCTCTGGGCGCGGTGATCGGCCTGGGCATGTCCTCGGGCGTCGCCGTCGCGTACCCCATCAGCCTGGGGCTGGCGGCGGGGGCGATGATCTTCGTGGTGTCCCACGAGGTGATCCCCGAGACCCATCGCAATGGTCATGAAACCCCGGCGACCCTGGGATTGATGATGGGGTTTGCGGTGATGATGTTTCTCGACACGGCGTTGGGCTGAAGGCCTGCCAAATATCTGTTGGATTAGATCCAGTGGGTGTTCCTGTGGGAGCGAGCTTGCTCGCGATAACGATGGATCAGTTGATATCAATATTGCTGACCCGCCGCAATCGCGAGCAAGCTCGCTCCCACATTGGTTTGGTGTTTAGCAAGGCCCCCGTAACCCTCGACCTATACTCAACTCCGTGGATGACATGAATCCGGGGTGGCGCGACTGTGCTGCGTTTGCTGATGTTGGCCGTTATGCTCGTTCTGGCGGGGTGCGCCACGTCACAGCGCGGCCAACAGGCGGCCACGGTGACGATTGACCAGGCCACTTGGCGACAGGTGGACCAGCAGATCATCGCCGCCTCGAAAAGCGCTATCGAACAGACCGGGCTCTACGCCCGCGGGTCAATGGAACATTGGCGCCTGTTGATCTATGAGCGCACCGAGGCTGAGTTCATCCCCTGGTTCAGCAGCTATTGGACCCAGGAGTGGCTGGCGGTGAAAGTCAGTTGGTACGCCGCCAGCGCCGAGGGCGAGGCGGACTCCTCGGCCAGGCGCCTGGCGGTCTACCTGCAAGAGCAATATCGCGAACAGGTGCTGGAGCCGGTGGCTGTGGAAATTGATCCCGAGGCGATCAGGGCCACCGCGACGAATTACTACATACGCCAGCTCAATCAACAGGTCCAAGTCGTTGCCCAGCGGCATCGAATCCCGAACGAACTGATGAACAGGCGCCTGCACGGCATTCCTGCCATCAACCTGGGGCCGCCGGCGGCGCGTAACGCGTCATTGTACGAGATGATTCATACCGAGCCGCTGAACACACTGCCGGCTTATGCGGCCCTGATCGATCACGTCAACAAGGCGGCTACCACAGGTGCCGGGCCATCGGAGGCGGTGATCGCAACAGTGGCGCAACGCACCAGTGAAAAAATCGAGGCGCAATTTGCCACGCGTGGGGCGACCAGCGCGGCGGCGGCGGTGGCTGGAAAGGCGGCCGGCGCGTTGATTTCGGTGGGTGTGGCGGGTATTCGCGCGATCATCCACGAGGGCGAGCGGCCGGAAATGGAGGCGCAGATCCGCAAAAGCCTGAGCACCGCGTTCGATGAGGCGTGGTCCAAGTCGCTCAAGGATCCCCTCAGCGGGGTGATGGCGCCGGTGTACTACCTGGACGAGGAAATAGTAGGCAACCTGGTGGAGGCGGACCTGGCCAATCGAGCGGTGGCACTGCCGGAGATCAAGCCGTGACGGCTGGCTCATTCTGACCCGAGGGTCACACGACAACCCTTGCGATGGCGGATCTGTTCGTCCGACGGGCGTTCCTTGATGAACTCGAAGCGCGGCTCGCCTTCGCTGTAGATCACCAGCCAGCCCCATTCCAGCTCGCTTTCATCCTGTCCGGGCTTGGGCGGCGAGGCCCACCAGGGTTCTTTTTGCATGATCTGACGCATCGTCTACTCCTGCCGATTGATCCTTTGAACTATAGACCGCTCGATTTGATGACAAGCGCCCATGAAAACGCCTGCATCCATTGCGTCGTACCCGGCTTTTGTGGCGAGGGAGCTTGCTCCCGCTGGGCTGCGTTGTAGGAGCTGTCGAGTGTAACGAGGCTGCGATCTTGTCCCAGGCAATTGAGTCGAGAGCGAATGATCAAGATCAAAAGATCGCAGCCTTCGGCAGCTCCTACCACAGCCCAGCGGGAGCACGCTCCCTCGCCACGTTTTTTCCTGGCAACTCAGTGTGCTCTGACCCCGCCCACCAGCGTCTAGCGTCTGTATCCCCGCACTCGAACGGGGAATGACTGGACCCCGCGCATATGCAAGCACTGTTGAACGAGATCCTCGATGCGGTTCGCCCCCTGATTGGTCAGGGCAAGGTGGCCGACTACATTCCGGCCCTGGGCACTGTGGCGCCCAACCAGTTGGGCATTGCCGTGTATGGCAACGACGGCGAGTTGTATTGCGCCGGCGACGCCGAAACAGCGTTTTCGGTGCAGAGTATTTCCAAGGTGTTCAGCCTGGTGCAGGCCATCGGGCATTCCGGCGAAGCAATCTGGGAGCGCCTGGGCCATGAGCCGTCCGGCCAACCGTTCAACTCCCTGGTGCAACTGGAATTCGAACGGGGTCGACCGCGCAACCCGTTCATCAACGCTGGCGCGTTGGTGATCTGCGATATCAACCAGTCGCGCTTCGCCGCCCCGGCGCTGTCGATGCGCGATTTCGTGCGCCGTCTGTCGGGCAACCCACAGGTAATGGTGGATGGCAAGGTCGCCGAATCGGAATACCAGCACCGCGCCCGCAACGCGGCGATGGCGTACCTGATGCAATCGTTCGGCAACTTCCATAATGACGTGGAAGCGGTGTTGCGCAGTTATTTCAGCCACTGCGCCCTGCGGATGAGCTGCATCGACCTGGCGCGGGCGTTCTGCTTCCTGGCCAACGACGGGTTCTGCAAACACAGTGGCGAACAGATCCTCACCGCCCGGCAGACCCAGCAGGTCAACTCCATCATGGCCACCAGCGGCTTGTACGATGAAGCCGGCAATTTCGCCTATCGCGTCGGCCTGCCGGGCAAGAGCGGGGTCGGTGGCGGGATTGTCGCCGTGGTGCCGGGGCGGTTCACGGTGTGCGTCTGGTCGCCTGAGCTCAATGTCGCCGGCAACTCGCTGGCCGGCATGGCAGCGCTGGAGTTGCTGAGCCAGCGCATCGGCTGGTCGGTGTTCTAGGGGCTTGTCTCACAAAGAAAAGGGCCCGCTCCTGATCCAGGAGCGGGCCCTTTTGTTTAGGACGTATCAGCAGAGGCGGTCGATGACCCGGACCTCAGAAGTGTTCTGCATCGACTGCCAGGCCTGGGTCAGCGTTTGCAGCACGCGACCGATGAAGTCTTTGTCGGCCGCGGCCTTCTTGCCAACGTAGCCCTGGCCGCGGCGGTACATCTTCAGCCGGGCACCCAGCTCTTGCGTGTTCTTTTCGAACTCGTCTTCGCGGGTGTAGGGCGACAGGCAGTCCATATGCACCTGGCCAGTCTTGCTGATCCACAGGATATGGCTGTCGAGCGTGTCCTTGTGTGCTGCGAATATGCGAGCCAGTTCATCAATAGATGGTTGATTATTCAGATTCATGTGTAAGCCCCTTGACCATTTGGTTGATCTGTCTGGTGGTTCGCAAAAACTTCGCTATTGGGTAAGTACCTGCCCAGTGCCTGCATGGCCAGCACCGAAACCAGGCCGTCAGCGTTCGTCCGCCTGACTTCGACGGGGTCGTGCATCGGTTGTGTAGTGTTATCGAAGGGCTGCTACGCAAATGCGCTACAACGAAGAGAAACAGCGAAGAATCTTCAGGCAGTGTCAACTTTCGAGGGTCGACCACGCGCGTCATGAGGATCTTCGCCGACGTTTCTCGCCCTTGTTACCGGACGGTCAGGCCAGGTCAGCACCTTCAATCTGCCTTGTGGGCAGTCCCTTATCCAAAAAACAGCTCGGCGGTCAGACGAGCTTGCTCAAACAGTTGCCTGTACTCCCGATCGGGGAGACGTCTGCATCATGCAAGGGCAAATCGGAGGCGTCAACGGTTTTGTAGTGATTATTTTTGGTCACTACATATTGTCAGACAAAACGGTTTGGGTATGAAAATTTGGCGAAGGCGCGGACTTATCTGTGGGAGCAAGGCCTTGCTCCCACAGATCCCTTCGCCACAGGGGGATTCTCACCACGTCATGGGTGAACCCATGTTCAGGTCGCCTTGGCCTTGCTCGCCTTGCGCGGTGCGCCGCCTGCCTTGCGCTTGGCCGGCTTGCGTTTGTTTTTCCACGGTGTAGCGCCGCGCCCGGCGGGGCTGGCCGGGCCGCTGATGGTCAGGCTCATGCCCTGGCAGCGGGCGACGTGCTTGCTCATCCAGGCGGCTTGCCGGGTCACGAATTCTTCCAGGCTCATTTCGCCGCTTTGCACCATGTCCAGCGCCTGTTCCCAGATGGCTGTGGTGCCCGGGTCGGCGATGGCCCGGGGCACGGCGTCGATCAGGCTGAAGGCCGCCGGGGTGGCGGACAGCGCCTTGCCGTTTTTCACCAGGTAGCCGCGGTCAAGCAGCCCCTGGATGATTGAGGCCCGGGTCGCTTCGGTGCCGATGCCGGTGGTGTCCTTGAGCTTTTGTTTGAGCAGCGGATCCTCCACCAGTTTGGCGACGTTCTTCATCGCCTTGATCAGGTCGCCTTCAGTGAACGGCTTGGGCGGTTGGGTCCACAGGTCCTTGGGTTTCACCTCGTCTACGGCGCAATCGCGACCTTCGCTCAGTGCCGGCAGGGTCTGCGGCACCGGTGCTTCACGGCCCCTTGCCGGCGCCAGGGCTTCGGGCAGGGCGCGTTTCCAGCCGGGTTCGACGATCTGCTTGCCCACGGCACGCAGCGCCTGGCCGGCGCAGTCGAAGTCGGCCTGGGTCCGGTCGTATTCGTGGTTGGGCAGGAACTGCGCCAGGTAGCGCGCGCGAATCAGCGTATAGACGGCGCGCTGCTTGCCGGCGAGTTTGTCGAGGTTCCGGGCGGCGGCGGTGGGAATGATGCCGTGGTGAGCGCTGACCTTGGCGTCGTTCCAGGCCCGGGACTTGCGTTGCGGCTGCAGGTGCTCGCGCAGCGGTGCAAGGCTCGGGTCGGCCTGGGCGAGGGCGGCCAGGATGGCCGGGGCTTCGCTGTGCTGGCTCAAGGGCAGGAAACCGCAATCGCTGCGTGGGTAGGTGATGAGCTTGTAGGTTTCGTACAGCGACTGGGCAATGTCCAGGGTTTCCTGGGCGCCAAGGCCGAGTTTCTTCGAGCAGACTTCCTGCAATGTGCCCAGGTCGAAAGGCAGCGGCGCCGCTTCGCGCAGGCGCTCGGTACGCACCTTCAGCGTCCGGGCGGTGGCGGCATTGCTCATGGCTTGGGCGGCATCCCGGGCCAGGGCCTGGTTCAGGCAACGCTCCTGGTCGTCGCAGGCGTCCGGATCGGCGCGCCACTGGGCGGTGAACGCCGTGCCTTCGTGGCTTAGCTGCACGTCGATGGCCCAATAGGCGACCGGCACGAAGTCGGCGATGCTGCGGTCGCGGTCCACCACCAGGCGCAGTGTTGGTGTTTGCACGCGGCCTACCGGCAACACGCCCTGGTAACCGGACTGGCGCCCCAGCAGGGTGAACAGGCGACTCATGTTCATGCCGATCAGCCAGTCGGCTCGGGAACGGCCCAGGGCCGAGTGATACAAGTTGAAGGTTTCGGCCCCCGGCTTGAGGGCGGCCAGGGCCTTGCGGATCGATGCTTCGTCCAGGGCCGAGAGCCATAGCCGCCGGATCGGCCCGCGATAACGGCAATGTTCCACCAGCTCCCGGGCGATCATTTCACCTTCACGGTCGGCGTCGGTGGCGATCACCAATTCCTTCGCTTGCCCCAGCAGGCGCTTGACCGCCTTGTACTGGCTGGCGGTTTTCGGCTTGACGGTCATTTTCCATTGCGCCGGCACGATGGGCAGGTCGGCCAGTACCCAGCGCTTGTAGCGCGCGTCGTAGGCGTCGGGCGGGGCGGTTTCCAGCAGGTGGCCGATGCACCAGGTGACCGTGATGCCAGGGCCCAGCCAGCAACCGTCGCCACGGCGCGTAGCACCGAGCACAGCGGCGATGTCCTTGGCCTGGGACGGTTTTTCACACAGGTACAGCTGCATAGCGCCCTTTTCCTGAAGCAGATTTCATGGGGCTGTAGCATGGTCATGGATGCGCGCCAGGGCAAGTTTTATCTGTATGGATATACAGATAAAAAGCGTTGCGCTGCGTTACCAAGGGCCTCTGGCGTGACGTTCAGCGGCCTGTTGGCACGCAGAATGAATTTCTCGCAGGGGTATCGCTCATAACTTCAAGGCGGTTGCTACCGCAAAGAAGGTTTATGAGGTCAAGGAGAGTCACTTTCATGAATTCGATGCCAAATGGCAACGGCCAGGCGACTACACGTTTGATTCTCGTTGTGGAAGATGATCCAACCATCCTGGAGTTTCTCTGCGAGATCCTTGAGGAAGAAGGGTTCGTCGTGGAGCCTCGGGAGAGCGCCGATGCGGCGCTGACGTTTCTCGAAGAGAGCGCCCATTACGTCGACCTGTTGCTCACGGATATCACCATGCCCGGCAAGATCGATGGCGCGGACCTGGCCAACTTGACCGGAGACCGCTGGCCGCAGATACCGTTGCTGATCATGTCCGGCTTCGAAACGCCGGAAAGCGCTGGAATCAAGCATCACGCTTCGTTCATCGCCAAGCCCTGGGCGCTGGGACAGATGCTGGACCTGGTGGAAAGCACGGTGAAAGGTCACCAGGCCCACTGAGGGTTTGATCTGAGCAACGTTATGGCTCCTGTGGGGCTCTGGGCTCTGGAGCTGTGTAGGAGCTGGCGAAGCCTGCGATCTTTTGATCTTTTGATCTTTTGATCTTTCGCTTGAGACTCAAGTGTCTTTGGAAAGATCGCAGCCTCGTTGCACTCGACAGCTCCTACACAGCTTCTACGCAGCTTCTACGTCGCTTACGGGCTTGGTCCGGTGGGAGCAAGCGCCAACCTCAGTTTTTATCCAGGTCCACGTTCCGGGTTTCCCGCAGGCAGATCATGCCCACCACCAGGCTCACCCCGGTGATTACCACCGGGTACCACAGCCCATAGAAGATATCCCCGGTGTAGACCACCAGGGCAAACGACACGGTGGGCAGGAAACCGCCGAACCAGCCGTTGCCGATGTGATAGGGCAGGGACATGGAGGTATAGCGAATGCGGGTCGGGAACAGTTCGACCATCAACGCTGCCAGCGGTCCGTAGCACATCGCCGAGATGATGATCAGGGCCACGATCAGCGCAACAATCATCGGTCGGTTGATCTGCTGGGTATCGGCCTGCTGTGGATAGCCTGCCAGGGTCACGGCGCCGCGCAGGGCCGCTTCGTCGTAGCCGTCGATCTTCACGTCACCGATGTTGACCTGCACGGAACTGCCGACCGGAGCCGCAACGCTGCTGTAGGGCAGGCCCTGCTTGACCAGGAAGGTCTTGACCTTGTCGCAAGGGCTGTCGAAACGCGCCTTGCCCACCGGGTCGAACTGGAAGGTGCAGGTGGCCGGGTCGGCGACCACGCTGATCGGTGCCTGGCGGCTCGCCAGGTCGATGGCCGGGTTGGCGTAGTGGGCCAGGGTCTTGAAGATCGGGAAGTACAGGGCGGTGGCCAGCAGCAGGCCGATCATCAGCACCGGTTTGCGCCCGACCTTGTCCGACAGCCAGCCGAAAAAGATGAAGAACGGTGCGCCGATCACCACGCTGACAATCAGCAGGCTGTTGGCCAGGGCCGGGTCCATCTTCAGGAACTGGGTGAGGAAAAACAGCACATAGAACTGCGCAGCGTAGAAAGTCACCGCTTGCCCGGCGTTGATGCTGAACAGGGCGATCAGCACCACCTTGAGGTTCTCCCATTTGCCGAAGGATTCGCGGATCGGCGCCTTGCAGCATTTGCCTTCTTCTTTCATTTTCAGGAAGGCCGGCGACTCATGCAGGCTCAGGCGAATCCAGGTGGAGATGCCCAGCAGCAGGATCGACAGCAGGAACGGAATGCGCCAGCCCCAGACTTCGAACTGATCGCCGGTGAAGTAGCGGCAGCCCAACACCACCAGCAGCGACAACAACAGCCCCAGGGTGGCGGTGGACTGAATCCAGCTGGTATGGAAGCCGCGCTTGCCCATTGGCGCGTGTTCGGCGACGTAGGTCGCCGCGCCGCCGTACTCACCGCCCAGGGCCAGGCCTTGGAGCATGCGCAATGCCACCAGGATGATCGGTGCAGCGATGCCGATGCTGGCGTAGTTGGGCAGCAGGCCGACGCAGAACGTCGCCAGGCCCATGAGCACGATGGTCGCCAGGAACGTGTACTTGCGCCCGATCATGTCTCCCAGCCGGCCGAACACCAGAGCCCCGAATGGCCGCACGATGAAACCGGCGGCGAACGCCATCAGGGCGAAGATGAACGCGGTGGTGTCGTTGACCCCGGCAAAGAACTGCTTGCTGATCACCGCCGCGAGGGCGCCATAGAGGAAAAAGTCGTACCACTCGAACACCGTCCCCAGGGACGAGGCGAAGATGACTTTCTGGGTTTCCTGGCTGGTGCCGACGCTGCGCGTGGCTTCCAGGGGCTGAACATGCTCGGACATAGCGGTATCCCTCACAGTGATTGTTTTTGTTGTTCCACTGCGACGCCGGGTGAGGCGTCTCCTGATTTGATACGTTCCTTTTGCTTACACACATTCCCCTGTGGGAGCAGGCTTACTTGTTTTTCAGACCGTGGCCGGCTCCTTTTGGGGCGTAATGATTCTTGTGTCGGCCTCAAGCATCATCTGCGCCGCTTTCTCGGCAATCATCAACGTCGGCGAGCAGGTGTTACCCGAGGTGATGCGCGGCATGATCGAGGCGTCGGCAATGCGCAGGCCCTTGATGCCGTGCACGCGCAGTTGCGCATCCACCACCGCGTCGTGGTCCTGGCCCATGCGGCACGTGCCCACCGGGTGGAAAATCGTCGTGCCGATGCGGGCGGCGGCCTGGTGCAACTCCTCTTCGGTTTGCAGGCTGGGCCCCGGCAGGTATTCCACCGGTTTGAACGCGCTCAGGGCCGGGGCCGCGACGATGCGTCGGGTCAGGCGGATGGCGTCGGCGGCGACCCGCAGGTCTTCGGGATGGCTCAGGTAATTGGGCTGGATCAGCGGCGCTTCGCGCGGGTCGGCCGAACGAATGTCCACCCGGCCACGGCTTTGCGGGCGCAGGTCGCAGACCGATGCGGTGAACGCCGGGAAGCTGTGCAGCGGTTCGCCGAAGCGTTCCAGGGACAACGGTTGCACGTGGTATTCGAGGTTGGCCGAGGGCTGTTCCGGGCCCGAGCGGGCGAACGCGCCGAGTTGGCTGGGGGCCATGGACAGCGGACCGCTGCGGTCGTACAGGTAGCGCAGGCCCATGCCCATTTTGCCCCACAGGGTGCCCGCGATCTGGTTCAGGGTGCGGGCGTTTTCCAATTGGTAGATCAACCGCAGTTGCAGGTGGTCCTGCAAGTTGCCGCCGACACCGGGCAGCTCATGGGTCACGCCGATGCCCAGGCGTTGCAGCAGGCTGCGCGGGCCGATCCCGGAACGTTGCAGGATCCCCGGCGAACCCACGGCCCCGGCGCACAGGACAATTTCCTTGCGGGCCTTGAAGGTCATGCCCTTGCCTTGCCAGCGCGCGCTGACGGCGTGGGCGCGGTCGTCACGCAGCAATACGCGGTCGACCTCGACGTCGGTCAGCACCGTGAGGTTGGCGCGTTGGCGAACCGGCTTGAGAAACGCCTTGGCCGCGTTCCAGCGCACCCCGGCTTTCTGGTTGACCTGGAAGTAGCCGCAGCCTTCATTGTCGCCGCTGTTGAAATCATCGACGTTGGGGATGCCGCTCTGTTCGGCGGCGCTGCGGAAGGCATCGAGAATCGGCCATGACAGGCGCTGGCGTTCGACCCGCCATTCCCCACCGGCGCCGTGAAATTCGGACGCGCCGGCAAAGTGGTTTTCGCTTTGCCGGAACAGCGGCAGCACGTCTTTCCAGGCCCAGCCAGCATTGCCCTCGGCAGCCCAGCCGTCGTAGTCCGCCGCCTGGCCGCGCATGTAGATCATGCCGTTGATGGAGGAGCAGCCACCCAGGACCTTGCCGCGAGGGTAGCTCAAGGCGCGGCCTTGCAGGCCCGGTTGCGCTTCGGTCTTGAAGCACCAGTCGGTGCGTGGGTTGCCGATGCAGAACAGGTAGCCGACCGGGATGTGAATCCACGGATAGTTGTCGCGCCCGCCGGCTTCGAGCAGCAGCACCCGGTGTTGCGGGTTGGCCGAAAGCCGATTGGCCAGCAAGCATCCGGCAGGGCCGGCGCCCACGATCACATAATCGTATTCATCGACGACAGGTTGCATTCGCGACCTCATTTTTGTTTTTGTGGGATCCATCCTAGTTGTTAGTTTTCGTCAAAAGAATGTTAGTTTTTGCGCAGCGGCTGTGCGTTTATAAACAGTCATGCCTTCAGGCGTGTTCAAGGATCGCCTCATGTTCGACTGGAATGACCTGCGCTATTTCCTGGAACTGCAACGCAGCGGCCGTTTGCTGACGGCTGCACGGCGCCTGAACACTACCCACGCCACCGTGGCCCGGCACATCGAGGCCATCGAGAAAAGCCTGGGCACCGCGCTGTTTGTCCAGCATGCCCAGGGCTATGAGTTGACCCCGGCGGGCGAGACGCTGCTCAAGCACGCCGAAGCCATGGAGAACGTAGCGTTGCTGGCCCAGGAGGACATCACCCAGTCCAGTGCGCCCCTGGGCAAGATCCGCCTGGGGGTGACCGAGGGGCTGGGCATCATGTTCCTCGCCAGTCGCATGGACGGGTTGTTCCAGCGCTATCCGGGGCTGGAAGTGGAACTGGTGGCAGTGCCGCGATTTGTCAGCATCCTCAACCGTGAGGCGGAAATCAGCATCCACCTCGAACGCCCGGCGGCCGACCTGCTGGTCACCCGCAAACTCACCGACTACAGCCTGGCGCTGTACGCCAGCCAGGCCTACCTGGACCGCTCGCCAGCGCTGCGCAGCCGCGAGGACCTGGCCCGTCATGCCTGGATCGGCTATGTCGACGACCTGCTGTTCAGCCAGGAACTGATGTTCCTCAACAGCTTTTGCCGCAACCCCCGCGTGGTGTTCCACAGCACCAGCGTCATCGCCCAGCAACAGGCCGCGCGCTCGGGCCTTGGGATCGCCGTGCTGCCGTGCTACATGGCCAGTGGCGACCCGACGTTGGTGCCGCTGCTGCCGGACGAAACCATCCGCCGCAGCTACTGGATCAGCACCCGCCGCGAACTGCACAAGTCCGTACGACTGCGGGTGCTGTGGGATTACGTGGTGCAGTTGTGCGAGCGGGAGCAGGGACTGCTGTTGCCCTGAGCAAACACATCTGTTTGGGCTGAGAAAACCTGTGGCCAGGGATTGTTCCCGCTGGGCTCTATAGGCGCTGGCGAAGCCTGCGATCTTTTGTTTTTGATCTTTCTCTGGCGACTCAATTGTCCGGGGCAAGATCGCAGCCTCGTTGCACTCGTCAGCTCCTACACAGCTCCTACACAGTTCAGGCTCGCCATATCCCACTAAACCCGGTGGGAGTGAGCCTGCTCGCGATGCGGCGGTCGTTTCACCTGTGAACTGACTGGCGGCGCTTGTCAGAAAAATCCCGAAAGAGTACAAATGTACTCCATGACGACTCTCACCCCCCGCCGTACCGCCATCCTGACTTTCATCCGCGAACGCATCGCCGATCAGGGCCAGCCTCCCAGCCTCGCTGAAATCAGCGAGGCGTTCGGTTTTGCCTCCCGCAGTGTGGCGCGCAAGCATGTGCTGGCGCTGACCGAAGCCGGTTTCATCGAGGTCAATCCGCACCAGGCCCGGGGCATTCGCTTGCTGAACCAACCACCACGGCCCGAGCTGCTGGACGTGCCGGTGCTGGGGCGAGTGGCCGCCGGGCTGCCGATCGGCGCCGACGCCGAGGTCCACAGCCGACTGATGCTGGACCCGGCGATTTTTACCAAGGCGCCGGATTACCTGCTGCGGGTCCAGGGCGATTCGATGATCGAGGACGGCATTCTCGACGGTGACCTGGTGGGTGTGCAGCGCACGCCGCAGGCCGCCAACGGCCAGATTGTCGTGGCGCGCCTGGACGGCGAAGTCACCATCAAGCGCTTCGAGCGCATCGGCGAGCGGGTGCGCTTGCTGCCGCGCAATCCGGCCTACCAGCCGATCATCGTCGAGGCCGACCAGGACCTGGCGATAGAAGGGGTGTTCTGTGGCTTGGTGAGGCAAGGCTGATGGGCGCTGTCGTTGCGCTGGACACGCTGTTCAACGGCGGCCAGGTCTGGAAGGGCCGGCCTGCGCCGCCAGCCGCCAGCCCGCAACCCACCGGCCATGGAGCACTGGACGCGGCGTTGCCCAGTGGTGGCTGGCCGGAAGCGGCGTTGACGGAACTGCTCATCGCCGCGCCGGGCGTGGGTGAGTTGCAACTGGTGTGGCCGACCCTGGCGCGACTGTCGGCGGCAGGGGAGCGGATCGTGCTGGTGGCACCACCGTTCGTGCCCTATCCCCAGGCCTGGCAGAACGCGGGCATCGACCTGCAACAGTTGTCGGTGATCCGCGCCGATGAGCGCGATGCCCTGTGGGCCACCGAGCAATGCCTGCGTTCGGGCAGTTGTGGCGCGGTTCTGTGCTGGCCCCGCCAGGCGGATGACCGGGCCTTGCGCCGCTTGCAAGTGGCAGCGGAAACCGGCCAGACCCTGGCGTTCGCCTGGCGCTCGATCCAGGAAGCCATCAACCCGTCGCCGGCGGCTCTGCGCATCGCCATCGATACCCGGCCGGCGCAATTGCGCGTGCTCAAGTGTCGGGGCGGGCTGGCCCGTTCGGCGCCGATTGCCTTTGCCACGCTCGCCCCACAAACCGGGCATTGAGGTTGCGATGCGCTGGGTCTGTATTCTCTTCCCGCAATTGGCGCTGGACGCCGCGCTGCGTCAGCGCCCCGATCCCGACCAGCCCCTGGCATTGCTGACCGGTCCGGCCCAGCGTCGGGTGCTGCAAGCGGTGAATGCGCCGGCACGGGCCCTGGGCTTGCGTCCCGGCCAGACCATGACCGCCGCCCAGGCCTTGAGCAAAGGCTTTGCCACCGCCGAATACGACGTGGCGCAAATCGAACACTGGCAACAGTTCCTGGCAGCCTGGGCCTACCGTTTCAGCTCCCAGGTCAGCGTGCATTACCCGCGTACACTGCTGTTCGAGATCGAGTCGAGCCTGGGCCTGTTCGGCCCCTGGCCGGTGTTCGAGGCGCGCTTGCGGGCCGAGCTGACCGAGCTGGGCTTTCGTCATCGCATCGTCGCAGCCCCCAATCCGGTGGCGGCGCGGGTGTTGGCCAATGCCTATGACGCCCTGGTGGTGCCCGACGCCGAGACCTTGCAACAATGCCTGGGAGACATGCCCGTGGAGCGGATCGGCCTGGAACCCGAGGTCGCCACGGCGCTGTCGCGCATGGGCCTGCGCCGCCTGAGCCAGGTCCAGGCCTTGCCCCGGCAGACCCTGGCACGGCGTTTCGAGGCCCAGGTGCTCAAGCACCTCGACGCGTTGACGGGCAGTCGCACCCTGGCGCTGTCGTTCTACCTGCCGCCAGACCGTTTCGATGTGCGCATCGAACTCAACTATGACGTGCAATCCCATCAGGCGCTGCTGTTCCCATTGCGCCGCTTGACCGGTGACCTGTCGGCCTTCCTGTGCGGACGCGACAGCGGCGTGCAGCGCTTCGACCTGCACCTGGAGCACGCCGGTTTGCCGGACACGCTGATCAAGGTCGGCCTGCTCAGCGCCGAACGGGATCCTGCGATGCTTTTCGAACTGGCCCGCGGTCGCTTGGAGCAGGTGCAGGTCGCGGCCCCGGTACGGGGTTTTCGCTTGTGTGCCGAGGACCTGCCGAGTTTCGTGCCCCAGCGCCTGGAGCTGTTCGACGAGCGCCCACAACAGTCTTTGCCCTGGGAGCAACTGCGCGAACGGCTGCGGGCGCGGTTGGGGGATGACGCGGTGCAGGGCCTGGGGTTTCGCGATGACCATCGACCTGAATGCGCCTGGCAAATGACGGCCCAACCCCGGCCCCAGGCCTGTCCGGTGCGCGCTGGCGTGCAACGTCCCGGCTGGCTGCTGAATGAGGCCCAGGTGCTGCCGGACAGCCAGGCGCGAATCCTCATGGGCCCGGAACGCATCGAGACTGGCTGGTGGGACGGTGCCGATGTACGCCGCGACTACTACCTGGTCGAAACCCGCAACGGACAACGAGGCTGGGCCTATCGACCGGTGGGCGAGGGCGGGCTGCTGTGGCTGCAGGGCTGGTTCGCATGAGCGTTGAGTATGCCGAGCTGCATTGTCTGTCGAACTTCAGCTTCCAGCGCGGAGCCTCCAGTGCCCTGGAGCTGTGCCGTCGCGCCAAGCAGCAGGGCTACCAGGCCCTGGCGATCACCGATGAATGCACTTTGGCCGGAATCGTCCGGGCCTGGCAGGCGGCCAGGGAGCTGGAGCTGCAACTGATCATCGGCAGCGAAATCCAGGTCGAAAACGGCCCGAAGCTGGTGTTGCTGGTGGAAAACCTGGAGGGCTATCAAGCCTTGTGCCGGCTGATCACCCGCGCCCGGCGTCGCAGCGAGAAGGGTCACTATCGCATCGTGCGAGAGGATTTCGACCAGCCCTTGCCGGGGCTGCTGGCGTTGTGGATAGCCGAGGGCAAAGACGCCGAGGAGCACGGCCGTTGGCTCCGGTCGATCTTTGCCGGGTGCCTATGGCTGACGGTCCAGTTGCATTGCGCACAGGACGACCGCCGCCGGTTGGCAGACTCGTTGGCGCTGGCCGAGCGCTTGGGTCTTCCAGCCGTGGCCAGTGGTGATGTGCACATGCACGTGCGCGGCCGTCGTGCCTTGCAGGACACCATGACCGCCATCCGTCACCACGTCCCGGTGGCCGAGGCCGGCCAGCGCCTGCACCCCAACGGCGAGCGTCACTTGCGCAGCCGCAAGGCTCTGGCCGATCTCTACCCGCGGGCCTTGCTCGACGAAACCCTGAACATCGCCCGGCGTTGCACCTTCGACTTGGGTCAACTGCGCTATCAGTACCCCCGCGAGTTGGTGCCCGAGGGGCATGATCCGGCGTCCTGGCTGCGGGAACTGACCGAGCGCGGCATGCGCGAGCGGTGGAAGGATGGCGTGACAGACAAAGTGCGGGCACAGATCGACAAGGAGCTGAGCCTGATCGCCGAGCTGGGTTATGACAGCTATTTCCTCACCGTACAGGACATCGTCAGCTTCGCCCGCAGCCGCCATATCCTTTGCCAGGGGCGTGGTTCGGCGGCCAACTCGGCGGTGTGCTACGCCCTGGGTATCACCGAGATCGATCCCAGCCTTACCAACCTGTTGTTCGAACGCTTCCTGTCCCGGGAGCGCAACGAGCCGCCGGACATCGACGTCGATTTCGAACATGAGCGTCGCGAGGAAGTGCTGCAGTACGTGTTCCAGCGCTACGGTCGTCATCGAGCGGCGTTGACGGCGGTGGTCAGCAGTTACCACGGCGCTGGGGCGGTGCGCGATGTGGCCAAGGCCCTGGGCTTGCCGACGGATCAGGTCAACGCCCTGGCCGATTGCTGTGGCCGCTGGAGCGACGAGGCGCCGCCAGTGGAGCGCTTGCGTGAAGGCGGCTTCGACCCGGACAGCCCGGTGTTGCGCCGAGTGCTGGGCCTGACCCAGCAACTGATCGGTTTTCCCCGGCATTTGTCCCAGCACCCTGGCGGCTTCGTGATTTGCGAGCAGCCCCTGGACACCCTGGTGCCGGTGGAAAACGCCGCCATGGCCGAACGCACCATCATCCAGTGGGACAAGGACGACCTGGACGCGGTCGGGTTGCTCAAGGTGGACATCCTGGCCCTGGGCATGCTCAGTGCGATTCGTCGCTGTTTCGACCTGATCGAGCACTACCGGGGGCAGCGCTATGCCTTGGCGTCGTTGCCCCAGGAGGATCCGGCGACCTACGAGATGATCAGTCGCGCCGACACCATCGGTGTGTTCCAGATCGAGTCCCGGGCGCAGATGTCGATGTTGCCTCGGCTGAGACCCCAGACGTTCTACGATTTGGTCATCGAAGTGGCGATCGTGCGGCCCGGGCCGATCCAGGGGGGGATGGTGCATCCGTACTTGCGGCGCAGAAACAAAGAAGAGGCGGTGACTTATCCCTCTGAAGCGCTGGAAGAAGTGCTCAACCGCACCCTGGGTGTCCCCTTGTTCCAGGAGCAGGTCATGCAGATCGCCATTGTCGCGGCCGATTACACCCCAGGTGAAGCCGACCAGTTGCGTCGCTCCATGGCTGCCTGGAAACGTCACGGTGGGTTGGAGCCCCATCGGGAACGCCTGGCGCAGGGGATGAAGAAAAACGGCTACACCGCTGAATTCGCCGCGCAAATCTTCGAACAGATCAAAGGCTTCGGCAATTACGGTTTTCCCGAATCCCACGCCGCCAGTTTCGCCTTGCTGACCTACGCCAGCAGTTGGCTCAAATGCCACGAACCGGCGGCGTTCGCCTGTGCCTTGATCAACAGTTGGCCCATGGGGTTCTACAGTCCGGACCAGATCCTCCAGGATGCCCGCCGGCATCAACTGTCGATCCGCCCGGTGGACGTGCGCGCCAGCGATTGGGATTGCAGTCTCGAACCCATGGAGGGCCGACAACCGGCGATCCGCATGGGGCTGCGCATGGTCAAGGGTTTTCGCGAAGAGGATGCCCGTCGTATCGAAGCGGCCCGCCAGCATCGGCCCTTCAGCGACGTGGCCGACTTGGGCGAGCGCGCGCAGCTCGATGCCCGGGCCCAGGCGCAACTGGCCGACGCGGGCGCCTTGCAGGGCTTGGCCGGTGATCGTCATCGTGCCCGCTGGGAAGTGGCCGGGGTGCAGAAGCAACTGGGTTTGTTCGCCGGTTTGCCCAGCCAGGAGGAACCCCCCGTGGCCCTGCCAAAACCCACGCTGGGGGAAAACCTGTTTGCCGATTACGCTACGCTCGGCACGACACTGGGCCCTCATCCGCTGGCCCTGTTGCGCCCCGAACTGCGCGCCCGGCGCTGCCGCAGCTCACGGGAGCTGCAGGCGGTGGAGCATGGCCGCAACGTCAGCGTCGCCGGCCTTGTCACCGGCCGCCAACGCCCGGGCACGGCCAGCGGTGTGACCTTCGTCACCCTGGAAGATGAATTCGGCAACCTCAACGTGGTGGTCTGGCGCGACTTGGCCGAGCGCCAGCGCAAGACCTTGGTAGGCTCGCAATTGCTCAGGGTCGACGGGCGCTGGGAAAGCGTCGGCGAGGTCCGCCACTTGATCGCCGGGCGCCTGAGCGACCTGACCGAGTTGTTGGCGGGTATCCAGGTGCATAGCCGTGATTTCCGCTAGACAACACGACCCCCGTGGCGAGGAGATGTGTAGGAGCTGTCGAGTGCAACGAGGCTGCGATCTTGTCCCAGGCAATTGAGTCGCAAGCGAAAGATCAAGATCAAAAGATCGCAGGCTTCGCCAGCTCCTACAGGGCCAAGCAGGAGTAATCTCTGGCCACAGGGATCGTGCGCATGAAACCAAACGCCAACCCAGCGCTCGAAGCTCTGATCGCAAGGGATTTGTGTCTGCCGACTCCCTGCAGGCGTTTTGAGGTTCAGAATTGACCATGCAGTTTCTATCCCAGAATCACGGGTGCCCTGGATGGGGCGGTGAAATGGCCGGGCGTATCCGGGCGTTCGATTGGAGCAGGACCGAGTTGGGCGCCATCGAGCACTGGTCCGCCAGCCTGCGCAGCGCCGTCCAATTGTTGCTGGCTTCGCCCCTGCCGATGGTGATGTTGTGGGGCCGTCAGGGCTTCATGATCTACAACGATGCCTATGCCGAGTTCGCTGGTGGCCGCCATCCTTACCTGCTGGGGTGCGCGGTGGAGTTGGGCTGGCCGGAGGTCGCCGAGTTCAATCGACATGTGCTGGACGTCTGCCTGGCCGGTGGCACCTTGTCCTACCGCAGCAAAGAGCTGGTCCTGCTGCGCGATGGCAAGCCTGAAGATGTGTGGATGGACCTCTATTACAGCCCGGTGCCCGATGACGACCAGTCCCCGGCGGGCGTGTTGGCGATTGTGGTGGAAACCACCGAGCACGTGTTGACCGAGCGCGCCCGGCAAGAGGCCGAACGCAGTTACCGAGCCGTCAATGAACGCATCCAGTTGGCCCTCTCGGCCGGACCGTTGCTGGGGTCGTTCGTCTGGGACATCCAGGCCGACACGCTGTCGGGCGATGAGCGTTTCGCCCGTACCTTCAACTACCCGCCAGACTGTTCGCTGGACGCACTGCCCATGGAAATTGCCCGCCAGCGCATCCACGCCGATGACCTCGAAGAGGTCAACCAGCGGGTCGAACTGACCTTGCGCACGGGCATCCCCTACAGCGCTGAATATCGGGTACGCGGCGTGGGCGGTGATTACCTGTGGGTGCTGGCCAGCGGTCGCTGCGAATTCGATGCCACGGGCAAGCCCCTGCGTTTTCCAGGTGTGCTGATTGACATCAATGAACGCAAGACAGCCGAAGCGTCGCTGCTCAAATTCACCCGCGACCTGGAACAGCGAGTCGCCGACGAGGTGCAGGCGCGGCTGGCAGCGGAAGAGCAGTTGCGTCAGTCGCAAAAGCTCGAGGCCATTGGCGGTCTCACTGGCGGCGTGGCCCATGACTTCAACAACTTGCTGCAAGTGATTGCCGGCAACCTGCACTTGCTGGCTCGCCACGAGCCGGATAACGCCAACGTGCAGCGGCGGGTCAGTGCCTCCATCGAAGCCGTGGAGCGGGGCGCCAAGTTGTCATCGCAATTGCTGGCTTTTGCCCGGCGCCAGCCATTGTCACCGGCGGTCTACAACCCGCGACGCATCTACGATGGCATGGGTGAACTGCTGCAACGGGCCTTGGGCGAAACCATCCAGATTGAAATGAGCCTGCCCCAGGAGCCCTGGTGCATCCACGTCGATCGCAATCAATTGGAAAACGCCCTGTTGAACCTGGCGATCAATGCTCGCGATGCCATGGGCGGCGAGGGCATCATCCGCCTGATCGGGGAGAACATCGCGCTCGATGAAGCGTTCTGTGCCGGCAAGGGGATCTCGGCCGGCGACTATGTCCGGCTGTCGGTGATCGACCGCGGTGCCGGCATGCCGCCCGACATCCTGAAGCAGGTGTTCGAACCGTTTTTCACCACCAAGACCGATGGCCAGGGCACCGGGCTTGGACTGAGCATGGTGTTCGGGTTCGTCAAGCAGAGTGGCGGCCATATCGAGATCTCCAGTGACTTGGGCGAGGGCACGCGAGTACGGATGTATTTCCCTCGAAGCCTTGCGCCCGAAGCGGGGGAAACCAAGCAACACGACGTGCTTCAGTCCGGCAGGCAAGAGACGATTTTGGTGGTGGAGGACAACGAAGAGGTGCGCAGCGCGTCGGTGGAACTGCTGGAGCAGTCCGGTTATCGGACCCTCACGGCCGCCAACGGCGATGAGGCGATGAAGTTGCTAATGGAAGGCATCTCGGTCGACCTGATCTTCACCGACGTGGTCATGCCCGGCCTGATCAAGAGCTCCGACCTGGCCGCCTGGGCCAAGGTGCAGAACCCGCCGGTCCCGGTGCTGTTCACCTCGGGACATACCCGGGACATCATCTCCCGCAACCATCAACTGAGCCCCGATACCCATTTGTTGAGCAAACCCTACGGCCCGGACGCGCTGACCCGGATGGTGAGGAACGTGCTCGGTGGCTGATCGCCGCGCAGCAAACAAATGGAACCGAAGCCGTCGTGTCACCTTCGAATGTTCAAGACCGGTCATCCATCCGGCCCTGCCATGAACGAGGTGCTTATGAACGACGATCCAGCAAACACCCAGCCAGTCCGCCCTGCCGGGACGGACCAGGCTCAGAGCGCCGCCACGGAGGTCGATCAGAAGAATCGTCATCGGGACAATGACAACACCTTCAGCCCCGGGTTCAAGCCTGATCCGGATCGGCCGAAATCTGGCGAGGATACTGACGCTGATATCGACACCGATGGTGGCTAGCCTATAAAAAGCCCCGTTTTCTTTTTAGAACGGGGCTTTTTATATTTCGCTACTTGCTTGGATGCGCAGCCTGAAGTTTCTTGGCGGCTTCCAGGTGCTGTTGCAGGTCTGGCAGCATCTTCTGGGCGAACGCCTTGAGTTCGGTATTGCCAGCCTTCTTGTCGTCGGTGACAGTCTCGGCTTCTTTCTTGAACAGGGCGATGGTTTCTTCGTGGGCCTTGACCTGGTTGTCGGCGTAGGCTGCATCGAAGGATTCGTCGCGCATGTCGAGAATTTTCTCCTTGGCCTGCTTCACCAGCGTGGTGTCGTCGGGTACTTCGATGTCATGTTTTTGCGCCAGGGCTTTCAGCTCTTCGTTGGCCTTGGTGTGGTCGGCGATCATCTTGTTGGCGAATTCCTTGATGTCCGCCGATTGGCTTTTTTCCAAGGCCAGTTTGCTGGTCTCGATTTCTGCAATGCCACCGGCCGCCGCGTTGTCGACAAAGTCGTTGGAAGTCGCGGCCCATGCCATGCCCATGCTGCTACTCAAGGCAACTGCCAGGCCGAGTTGACGCAGGGTAAATCTGTCCATAGGTAAGTCTCCACACAGGTTGAACGAGCGATTCTTGTCGCCTCTGTTCAATGGAGGGCGACGCACCGGCAAAGGTTTGATCGCCAATCGATCCGGTACGACGAACGGTCACCGCTGGTCGGATTGGCGGTCGACAGAACCCTGTCGAGGAGGCCATCCTGATAATCGACGGGCGCCGCAAGGGCGTCTGCCACCGACCCATCGAAGGAGGTGTTCCATGCCGGTGTCCCACGATTTGTGCCAGGATCTCAAATGCACAAAAGACCACATCCAGCAAAAACGCAGCGAGAATCCAAGGCTCGACTCGTTACTTCAAAAATACTCCCAACTTGATGCCGAGGTGGTCGAAGCCGAAAAACCATCCACCGGCGCGCTGTCCGACGATGCTTTGGAGACGCTCAAGAAGAAGCGATTGCTGGTCAAGGACGAGATCGTGGCGCAGATGCAGAGGTAGTGCGAAGGGCTTTTGTGGCGAGGGAGTCCCCGCCGCGTCACCGACGCTGCGCTGTCGCGCAGGGAACAGGTCTTGTGGCGAGGGGATTTATCCCCGCTGGGCTGCGCAGCAGCCCCCAACCAGACAACTCGGTGTGCCAGTAAGATCGAGGTCGTTGCTTTTGGGGCTGCTGCGCAGCCCAGCGGGGATAAATCCCCTCGCCACACGGGAATAGCGGTCCAACTGAGTCGCATTGCAGCTTTTTGAAAAGCACTTTAAAAACATGGCGTTGCAATTTGTTCCATGAGAGCTTGCTCCCGCTGGGCTTCGCCTGTAAGAGCTATGTAGGAGCTGTCGAGTGCAACGAGGCTGCGATCTTTGCCCGAACACTTGAACCTCAAGCGAAAGATCAAAAGATCGCAGCCTTCGGCAGCTCCTACCACAACCTAGCGGGAGCAAGCTCCCTCGCCACGACAGGTCCTCATTCCAGGCAAGTCTTGCCTCACCGATTGTCAGGTCAGTGGGTCCCAGCGCTGCGACCAGTCGCTGCCGGTCTTGACGATTTCTCGCAATACCTCGAACGCTTGCTGCAACGCCGCTGAATCCCGATCGCGGGAGTAGACCAGATAGGTGGGGTAGTTGAACTCCGGTGCCTTGGGCACCCGTTCCAGGATGCCGCTGTCCAGGTAGCTCTGCACGACCCGGGTGCGGAAGTAGCCGCTGCCGCCATTTTCCAGGATGTACTGCAGGGCCAGCGGGCCGAGGTTGAAGGCCACGGCGGCCTTGGCCTTGTCCGGTAGCGCGGTGTCGTGTTGGCGACGGAAATCAGCACTCCAGTCGATGTACACGTAGGGCTCGGGACGAGTGGTCAGGCGCACCAGGATGAGTTTTTCTTCCAGCAGTTGTTCTACCTGCAGGCGCGGCCAGTATTCGGGTTGATACACCACCGCCGCGTCCAGCAGACCCAGCTCCAGCTGTTGCAGCAGTTTCTCGCCGTCGCGGATGTCCATGCGCAGGGCATGACCGGGAATTTTCTGGCGCAGCTCGCCGGCCCAGGCGAGCATCAAGGGATTGCACAGGCTGACCTCGCCCCCCAGGTGCAAGACGTTGCGATAGCCCTCGGGCAGTGGCAGGTCCCGGCGGGCCGCTTCCCAGGTCTGCACGAGCTGGTTGGCGTAGACCACGAACGCCTCGCCGTCGCTGGTCAAGCGCGCGCCGGCACGGTTGCGTACGAACAGCGCGCAGCCGAGCTGGCTTTCGAGCTTCTGGACCCGGGCGGTGATCGCCGTCTGGGTCACGTGCAGCTTTTCGGCGGCCGCAGCGAGGCTGCCGTGGCGGACGATTTCCAGGAAGGTGCGGGCGAGGTCGATGTCCATGTTCAGGCCGATGCGGGGGAAGCGGGCATTGTAAGAGCTGCCGCGCCTCCCCGATACCGCGCATTATTGGACGGCTTGGGCCTGTGCTGTTCGCGCCCAAGGGGCGACCAGGCGTTCTGGCGTGCGGCAGGCCTTGTGCTTGAAGACGAAACCACGGCACTTGTCGGCGAAGCCATGGCGATTGTCCACCATGTCATGTCGCATCTGTGCGAGCTCACCATCGCGGCACGCCTGAATCGCTGAGAGGCTCCGTTCGGCCTTGCGAGCCCGGATGCTTTCATAGGTCGGATCGAGCAGCGCACCGTTGGCCCGTTGCAGCAGCCACAGGCCGAACTCGTCGGGGCAGCGCGGTCCGATCTCCTGGACCATGCCATAGCGCAACGCCTGGAGGGCGCTGATCGGCAGGCAGTCCTGGGTGAGTTTCCAGGCCATGTCCGGGCCAACCGCGCGGGGCAGGCTGTAGGTCCAGTATTCAGAACCGTACAGGCCCATGGTCGCGTAGTGCGGGTTGAGCACGATGTCACGGCGCGCCAGGACGATATCGGCTGCCAGGGCCAACATCACACCGCCGGCCCCGGCGTTACCCGTCAGGCCGCTGACCACCAGTTGCCGTGCGTTGAACAACTCAAGGCAAACGTCATCGATGGCCTGTATGTTGGCCCAGGCCTCCAGCCCGGGTTCGGTGGCGGCCTGGATAACATTCAGGTGCACGCCGTTGGAAAAACTGCCGCGCCCGCCGCGGATCAACAGCACCTGGGTGTCCCGGGACTTGGCCCAGCGCAATGCCGCCACCAGGCGTTGGCATTGCTCAGTGCTCATCGCCCCGTTATAGAACTCGAACGTCAACTCCCCCACATGGCCGCACTCGCGGTAGCGAATGGGCTGGTAAGGCTCATCGCTGAACGGCTGGCGGGCCAGGGAACCGTCGAGCACCGGGACGCCTTCGAGGCGGTTCGACAGTACATGGCGCGCCGGACGCTTGAAGGTCTGTTCGCCGGGCTGCGGCTTGCGGCGCAGGGCGCCGATCCACAGGCTTGCATCCCCTGTCGCCACCAGCACCGCATCGTCACGCACCGCCAGCAGTTCGCCGGGCAGGCCGTGACGAACGTCCGGATGGGCGTCGTACAGGTAAAACTGCTCGCCGGCCAGGCTTGCCAGCACTCCGGGTTGACCGTCGGCGGCATCGATGCAGCGTTTGATGAAGCCGGTGCTGTCGTGCCAGCTGAAGGTGCGATGGGCCTGGGTCATGTTCGGTTGCAGGCGTCCGACCACGTCATGACGGCCATAGTCCAGTGGCACCGGGATGAAACCGTCGAGGTATTTTTCCACGACCTCGCGGATGCAACGAATGGCCGCATCGCTGACCGGGCCGTTATACAGCTCGGATTTGCGCAGGCCTTGGGGCAGGTCGAATTCGCAAGTGGCCCAGACTGGCCCGGCGTCCATTTCCTCTACCGCCTGCAATGCCGTGACGCCCCAGCGTTCGGACTGCCGAGTGATCGCCCAGTCCAGGGCGCTGGCACCGCGGTCGCCGACAATTGCGGGATGAATGATCACCACCGGGCGCCGCGGGTTGCGCCATAACTGCTCAGGTACGCGGTCCTTGAGAAACGGGCAGATCACCAGGTGGGCGCCGCTTTCTTCGATTTGCCGGCAGACCGAGTCCGGATCGGTGAACAGCACGACGCTGGGGCGATAGCCGGCCTCGCGCAGGTCCAGCCAGACGCGTTGGGTCAGGCCGTTGAAGGCGCTCGACAGCAAAATGATTTTCAGTGTGGGCATGAGTCTCTTCCGTGAGATGAGCAGGCGCCGGCTCCCGATGAGCCGTCCCTGGCTTGATGGAAGCGCTACGTTAGCGGTTGGAGGATGAGCGGGAACTGACAGGGGTCAAGGTTGTGAGTGCAACGCAGAATCAGGGGGGGGTAAAAACACGAATCCCGCCACGGGGGCGGGATTCGTTTGCAATCAAAAGGTTCGCGAAGAAGGCGAACTCAATCTCAGGCTGGGAACAGCTCGGACAGTTTCATGGCCAGCATCATGTCGCCTTCGGCGCGCAGCTTGCCGCCCATGAACGCTTGCATGCCGTCGGTGCTGCCGTCGACGATGCCTTGCAGGGTTTCGCCGTCCATCACCAGGGTCACCTGGGCGTCCGGGTTTTCACCTTCCTGCAGTTCGCAGGTGCTGTCCTTGACGACCAGCGAGAAGTTCTTGGTATCGTCGATGCGGAAACCGAATACCAGGTCCAGGCCGGCAGCGGCGGCTGGGTTGAACTTGGCTTTCATGGCTTGTACGACGTCGGCTACGGAGGTCATGGTTTCGATCCTTATTTGGGTGGTACAGCAAGGGTCTACAGTAATCCGGACTCAGCGAAAGGTGATGAGGTCCGGGGCCTTCAGCAGTTGCAGGTGGGCATGGCTGTTGAAGGAAGCCAGGGCCACCTCGCGGCCCCTGAATTTCAGGTGGTTGAGCGAGGTGTTGACGATTTGCCAGTTCAGTTCGAAGGCCTGTGGGGCCGGTATCTGGGTGATCAGGTGAAGCAGGGCGGTGATGGTGCCGCCGGAGGTGAACACGGCGATCTTATGGGTGTTGTCGGCTTGCTCCAGGATGCGCTGCAGGCCCGCCTGGACCCGTTCGACGAAACCCTGCCAGCTTTCCAGGCCCGGCGGGTCATATCGACCGCTGAGCCAGCGCTCGATGATCAGTGCGAAGATGCGCTGGAATTCGGCGCGGTTCTGCGCAGCGTTGCGCAGGATATGCAGCGCCTCGGGTTCCTGGGGGAGCATGTCCGGCAGCAGGGCGCGAATGACCGCGTCGGCATCGAACTCGTTGAACGCGGCGTCGATTTCCAGCCCGGGAACCGGTAACCCGGCGGCGGTCATCTGGCCCAGCGCGCCGATGGCGGTATCCTGTTGGCGACGCAGGTCACCCGAGAGGCAGCGATCGAATACGACACCGAGCTGCGCCAGGTGGCCGCCGAGCACTTGCGCCTGGCGCACGCCATTGGGCGAAAGGACATCGTAGTCGTCCGCACCAAAGGAGGCCTGGCCATGTCGAATCAGATAGATACTGCCCACGTCCGCGTCATCCCGGTACGTTGAAGGTTTGGCGAGGTTATGGGGATGGCGGTGAGCTGTCAATGAAAAAACATACGCTTGTTTGAAATGCCCGTTGCAGCCTTGCCCTGTCTCGCTCGCGTTTAGGTAACCAGCGGTTTCATGGCTGGTCGCGACGCAGGCGCATGGGTATGCTGGGGCCGTTACGCGCCTGCGTTCAGTGGCGCATTGCATTTAAGGAGTTGCTGTGGAGTTTTTCATCGAGTACGCCGGTTTCCTGGCCAAGACCGTGACGTTGGTGATCGCCATCCTGGTGGTGCTGGCCAGTTTTGCGGCGCTGCGCAGCAAGGGGCGACGCAAGTCGACCGGCCAGTTGCAGGTGAGCAAACTCAACGATTTCTACAAAGGGCTGCGTGAGCGCCTGGAACAGACGCTGCTGGACAAGGATCAGCTCAAGGCCCTGCGCAAGGCCGAGGGCAAGGCTGAAAAGGCCGGAAAGAAAAACAAGGACAAGCCGGCGGCCAAGCCCCGGGTGTTCGTGCTGGATTTCGACGGCGACATCAAGGCCTCGGCCACCGAGAGCCTGCGTCATGAAATCACTGCGCTGCTGACCCTGGCGACGCCGAAGGATGAAGTGGTGCTGCGCCTGGAAAGTGGCGGCGGCATGGTCCACAGCTACGGCCTGGCTTCGTCGCAGTTGGCGCGGATCCGTCAGGCCGGCGTGCCGTTGACGGTCTGCATCGACAAGGTCGCGGCCAGCGGCGGCTACATGATGGCGTGCATCGGTGAGAAGATCATCAGCGCTCCCTTCGCGATCCTGGGTTCCATCGGCGTCGTCGCGCAGTTGCCCAACGTCAACCGGCTGCTGAAGAAGCACGACATCGATTTCGAAGTGCTGACGGCCGGCGAATACAAACGCACGTTGACGGTGTTCGGCGAAAATACCGAGAAGGGCCGGGAGAAATTCCAGGAAGACCTGGACATCACCCATGAGCTGTTCAAGAACTTCGTGTCCAACTACCGCCCGCAACTGGCCATTGATGAAGTGGCAACCGGTGAAGTCTGGTTGGGTGTCGCGGCGCAGGGCAAGGGCTTGGTGGACGAGTTGAAAACCAGCGATGAGTACCTGGCCGAACGGGCCAAGGGTGCCGAGTTGTACCACCTGCACTACGCCGAACGTAAAAGCCTGCAGGAACGTATCGGCATGGCGGCCAGCGGTTCGGTGGATCGCGTGCTGCTCAATTGGTGGAGTCGGCTGACCCAGCAGCGGTTCTGGTAATTCGGGGATGGGTATTCGCCACTAAACCCTGTGAGAGCGAGCCTGCTCGCGATAGCGGCGGCACATCCAGCATCCTCTGTTCAGACACACCGCCTTCGCGAGCAAGCCCGCTCCCACAGTGGTTCCGAGGTGGACTGGGCATCGATCACTCAGCCACAAAAAAGCCCTGAACCGGTACACCCGGCTCAGGGCTTTTTCATGGGGCGGTTTCAGCGACGACGGAACAGCGGCAGCGGCTCGTCAGTGGCAGCCTGGTAGGTCACCGAGAAGTCCTTGAGGCTTTCGAGGGCTTCGTAGGGGTCTTTGTCGGCACGCAAGGCAAAGGCGTCGAAGCCGCAGCGGCGCATGTAGAACAACTGGTCGCGCAGTACGTCGCCAATCGCCCGCAGTTCACCCTTGAAACCATAACGGTCACGCAGCAGGCGGGCGTTGGAGTAGCTGCGCCCGTCGGTGAAGGCCGGGAAGTTCAAGGCGATGACCTGCAACTGGTTGGCGTCCTCGCCGATTTCCTCGGCTTCCTCGTCGGCGTCCAGCCATACGCCCAGGCCGCCGTCACGAGCCTTGAGGGCGTGGGCATGATCGCGCCACAGGGCCAGGGGCACGATCAGGTCGTCACAGTTGGAGATGCCATCGAGGGTCGCGTCCTTGGGCAGCAGGTGCCAGGTTTCGTCGATGACCTCGTTGTTCTTAATGATTCGCTGCATAGACGCGTTCCTTGAAGAGGTCGATGCCAATACGTTGGTAAGTGTCGATGAAGCGCTCGTCTTCGGTACGTTGTTCGATGTACACGTCGATCAGCTTCTCGATCACGTCAGGCATGTCGTCCTGGGCAAACGATGGGCCGAGGATCTTGCCCAGGCTGGCGTCGCGGCTACCGCTGCCGCCCAGGGAGACCTGGTAGAACTCTTCGCCTTTCTTGTCCACGCCCAGGATGCCGATGTGGCCGACGTGGTGGTGACCACAGGCGTTCATGCAGCCGGAAATGTTCAGGTCCAGCTCGCCGATGTCGAACAGGTAGTCCAGGTCGTCGAAACGACGCTGGATCGATTCGGCGATAGGGATCGACTTGGCGTTGGCCAGCGAGCAGAAATCGCCGCCTGGGCAGCAGATCATGTCGGTCAGCAGGCCGATGTTCGGAGTGGCGAAACCTTGCTCGCGCAGCTCGCCCCACAGGGTGAACAACTGGCTCTGTTCAACGTCTGCCAGGATGATGTTCTGCTCGTGGGAGGTACGCAGCTGGCCGAAGCTGTAGCGCTCGGCCAGGTCGGCCACGGCGTCCAGTTGCTTGTCGGTGATGTCGCCTGGCGCGACGCCGGTCGGCTTCAAGGACAGGGTCACCGCGACATAACCCGGCTTCTTGTGGGCCAGGGTATTGCGGGTGCGCCAGCGGGCGAAGCCTGGGTGTTCTTTGTCGAGGGCGGCCAGTTCGGCGTCCTGGTTGTCCAGGGCCTTATAAGCCGGGTCGACGAAGTGCTTGGCGACGCGATGCACTTCGGCTTCGGTCAGGGTGGTCTGGCCGCCACGCAGGTGAGCCATCTCGGCTTCGACCTTCTCGGCGAACACTTCAGGCGTCAGGGCCTTGACCAGGATCTTGATCCGCGCCTTGTATTTGTTGTCGCGACGGCCATAGCGGTTGTACACCCGCAAGATTGCGTCGAGATAGCTCAGCAGGTCCTGCCATGGCAGGAACTCGTTGATGAACGCGCCGACCACCGGCGTACGTCCCAGGCCACCGCCCACCAGCACACGGAAGCCCAGCTCGCCGGCCGCGTTGTAGACCGTCTCCAGGCCGATATCGTGGACTTCGATGGCCGCTCGGTCCGAGGTCGAGCCGTTGATGGCGATCTTGAATTTGCGCGGCAGGTAGGCGAATTCCGGGTGAAAGGTCGTCCACTGGCGGACAATCTCGCACCACGGGCGCGGGTCGATCAACTCGTCGGCCGCGACACCGGCGAACTGGTCGGTGGTGACGTTGCGCAGGCAGTTGCCGCTGGTCTGGATCGCGTGCATCTGTACGGTGGCCAGCTCGGCCAGGATCTGGGGTACATCTTCCAGGGCCGGCCAGTTGTACTGGACGTTCTGCCGGGTACTGATGTGGGCGTAGCCCTTGTCGTAGTCGCGGGCAATTTGCGCAAGCTTGCGCACCTGGCGCGAGGTCAGTTGGCCATAAGGCACAGCCACGCGCAGCATCGGGGCGAAGCGCTGGATATACAGGCCATTCTGCAAGCGCAGAGGGCGGAATTCTTCTTCGCTCAGCTCGCCTGCCAGATAGCGTCGGGTCTGATCACGGAACTGCTTGACGCGGTCCTCGATGATCCGCTGATCGTACTCGTCGTATACGTACATATAAGTCTCGGTCTCAGGCTTGGGCCGATCAGAAACAGCTGCATGTTGGCTCGCTGGAATCGGGTTCTGCCTCGGCAATTCTGCGCGCACGGCCGCGCGCTCCTAGAGGAGCCGGTGCAAGATACCTGTTTTGAGTTATGCGCAAAAGTGATGTTTGAGTATATGTAAAGAACCAAATCGACTAATGAGATTGATTATTGGCTAACCCACATTTGTCGTGCGGGCAATCATCGTCTTAACTGTGGTCGAGTCCCTATGCAATCACCTAAAAAACCGACAAGAGGCGATGCAATGAGCAATCCGACCAAAGCAAGGAAAAGCGACAGTTCTGTTGATGCCTGGGCCATTTTGTTCCTGATCATCCTGGTGGTGGGCACCGCAGTGTTCTGGGTCAGCCATCAATAAGTTCGAGCCGTTGCAGGCTACATGAAGGTCTCGTGCCGATGTGCCCGTTCGCCACCCGGGTCGTTATACTGGGTGGCGTATTATTTGGGGCGGGGCGGGATGTCGAAGTTTATCTGCAGGCTACTGGGGCTTTTATGCCTGTTATTCTGGGTGCAAGCCCAGGCCGCCCATGTGGTTTCATCTTCGTCCGATGCTCTGGCTGCCAGTTCGGCTGCGCCTAGCGTGGTGTTCCTGAACCCGGGGTACTCCACCGAGACCTTCTGGGTCACCTATACCGAGTTCATGCAAGCGGCGGCAAGCGGACTGGGTTTGCGGCTGCGCGTGGAGTATGCCGAGCGCGATCCCCAACTGATGATTCGCCAGGCGCGCGAGGCCATCATGGCCAAAGACCGTCCGGACTATCTGGTGTTGGTCAACGAGCAGTATGTCGCCCCGCGGATCCTGCAGTTGGCGCAGGGCAGTGGGGTCAAGCTGTTCCTGGTGAACAACACATTGACCGGCGATCAGACTCGCCTGCTGACACAGGACGGTACTCCACCTCCCGAATTGCTCGGCAGCCTGATACCCGATGATGAGCGCAGCGGTTACCTGATGCTCAAGGAACTGTTGCGCCAATACGGACCGCTGGCGCCTGGGCAGACGCTCGATCTGCTGGCCTTTTCCGGGAAGAAACTCACCCCTTCGGCGCAACTGCGTGAGAAAGGCCTGCTCCGGGCGTTGGCCGAGCACCCGCAAGTGCATCTGCGCCAGTTGGTCTATGGCGAGTGGAGTCGCGAAAGGGCTTATGAGCAGGCGAGCCAGTTGGTCAAGCGCTATCCGCAGACCGCGCTGGTCTGGTCGGCCAACGATGAAATGGCCCTGGGCGCCATGCAGGCGTTCGAGCAGGCGGGTCGCCAGCCGGGCAAGGATGTGTTGTTCAGCGCCATGAACAGCTCCAGGCCGGCGCTGCAGGCCCGTATCGACGGGCGCTTGAGCGTGCTGTTCACCGGGCACTTCAGCTTGGGAGGGTGGGCCATGGTGCTGCTGCATGATCACGCCCGGGGCGTCGACCTCGCGCGTCATGGCGGCTACAACCAGCAGGTCGACCTGATGCAGTCGCTCGATCCGGCCCGCGCCCGCGCGTGGTTGAACATGAATCCCGCCAAGGACTATCGCCTGGACTTCAAGCGCTTCAGCCTGGTGTCCCACCCGGATGGCGAGCGCTATGTTTTTTCGCTCGATGCACTGGGGCGGCGCTAGAGCAGCTCGGATCGAGGCTGGCGAGACGGGCAATATGACTGTTTCGGTTCGCAAGGACCTGGGGCCATATTTTGCAGATCCGTTCTATACGCCCGCAAAGTACAACACCAGATTGACGATCCCATACAACGCCAACCCGAAAATCACCGTAAACAGGATGCCGAGGATGATGAAGTGGCTCGGCTTGCCATGGGTGAAGTCACGGGCGCGGTTTTTTCCGCTTTGCACGCCAAACGCCGCCGCTCCCACGCTGTGCAGCATTTGCCAGAGGGTGGGCGCCTTATTTTCGTTGGGTTCATCCATGATGCTCTCCATACACAAGGTCGTATGTGGAGAGCATAGTCAATTGCTGCGAACTTAGTTGTCGTAACCCAGGTTTGGCGACAGCCAGCGCTCCGTCACGCTCAAGTCCTGGCCCTTGCGAGCGGTGTAGCTCTGGACCTGGTCCTTGTCGATCTTGCCTACGGCGAAGTATTGCGCCTGGGGATGGGCGAAATACCAGCCGCTGACCGCCGCTGCCGGGAACATGGCGTAGTGTTCGGTGAGGAACACACCGCTGCGCCCGGCCTTCAGTTCGCTGGCCTCGGGATCGAGCAGGCGGAACAGGGTGGCTTTCTCGGTGTGGTCCGGGCAGGCCGGATAGCCGGGGGCAGGGCGGATGCCGGTGTATTGCTCCTTGATCAGGGCGTCGTTGTCCAGGCTTTCGTCCTTGGCGTAGCCCCAATATTCCTTGCGCACCTGCTGGTGCAGCCACTCGGCACAGGCTTCGGCCAAGCGGTCGGCCAGGGCCTTGACCATGATCGAGTTGTAGTCGTCGCCAGCCTCTTGGTAGGCCTTGGCGACTTCTTCGGCGCCGATGCCGGCGGTGGTAATGAAACCGCCGACATAGTCGGTCACGCCGCTGTCTTTGGGCGCGACGAAGTCGGCCAGGGAGAAGTTCGGCTTACCATCGGTCTTGATGATCTGCTGGCGCAGGTGATGCAGGCGCGCCAGTGGCTTGCCATCGTCGCCGTAAACTTCCAGGTCATCGTCATGCACCTGGTTGGCCGGCCAGAAGCCGAACACGGCGCGGGCGCTGATGAGTTTCTCGTCGATCAGCTTGCGCAGCATCGCCCGGGCATCGGCGTACAGCGCAGTGGCCGCTTCGCCGACCACTTCGTCGGTGAGGATGCGCGGGTATTTGCCGGCCAGGTCCCAGGAAATGAAGAACGGTGTCCAGTCGATGTATTCGGCCAGGACGTTCAGGTCGATGTTGTCCAGCACCTTGGCGCCCGTGAAGGTCGGCTTGACCGGCTGGTAGCTGCTCCAGTCGAACTGTGGCTTCTTGGCCACGGCGGCGGGGTAGCTCAGGCGTTCGGTGCGGGCGCTGCGGTTGGAAGTACGCTCGCGTACGTCGATGTAGTCCAGGCGGGTTTTCTCGACGAAAGCCGGCTTGAGCTCCTTGGACAGCAACTGGGTCGCCACGCCCACGGCGCGGGAGGCGTCGGTGACGTAGATCACCGCGTCGTTGCTGTACTTGGGTTCGATCTTCACTGCCGTGTGGGCCTTGGAGGTGGTGGCACCCCCAATCATCAGCGGCAGGTGGAAGTCCTGGCGCTGCATCTCCCGCGCCACATGCACCATCTCATCCAGGGACGGGGTGATCAGGCCGGACAGGCCGATGATGTCGCACTTCTGCTCCTTGGCCACCTGCAGGATCTTCTCCGCCGGCACCATCACGCCCAGGTCGACGATGTCATAGCCGTTGCAACCGAGCACCACACCGACGATGTTCTTGCCGATGTCATGCACGTCGCCCTTGACCGTGGCCATCAGGATCTTGCCCTTGGCCTCCGGCTTGTCGCCTTTTTCCGCCTCGATGAACGGGATCAGGTGGGCCACGGCCTGCTTCATCACGCGGGCGGACTTGACCACCTGGGGCAGGAACATCTTGCCGGCGCCAAACAGGTCGCCGACGATGTTCATGCCGGCCATCAGCGGGCCTTCGATGACCTCGATCGGCCGGGCGAACGACTGTCGCGATTCTTCAGTGTCTTCCACAATGTGCGTGGTGATGCCCTTGACCAGCGCATGTTCCAGGCGCTTGTTCACTTCCCAGCCGCGCCATTCCTCGGTTTCCGCTTCCTTGACGCTGCCGTCGCCCTTGTACTTGTCGGCGATGGCGAGCAGGGCGTCGGTGCCTTCGGGGGTGCGGTTGAGGATCACGTCTTCCACCGCGTCGCGCAGTTCCACCGGGATCTGGTCGTAGATCTCCAGTTGGCCGGCGTTGACGATGCCCATGGTCAGGCCCGCGCGGATCGCATAGAGCAGGAACACCGAGTGGATCGCCTCGCGCACCGGGTTGTTGCCGCGGAACGAGAAGGACACGTTGGACACCCCGCCCGAGGTCAGCGCGTAGGGCAGTTCGTCACGGATGTAGGCACAGGCGTGGATGAAGTCCACGGCATAGTTGTTGTGCTCTTCGATACCGGTGGCGACGGCGAAGATGTTCGGGTCGAAGATGATGTCTTCCGGCGGGAAGCCGACTTCATTGACCAGGATGTCGTAGGAGCGCTTGCAGATTTCCTTCTTGCGCGCCTCGGTGTCGGCCTGGCCGGCTTCGTCGAAGGCCATCACCACCACGGCGGCGCCGTAGCGCTTGCACAGCTTGGCGTGATGGATGAACTGCTCGACGCCTTCCTTCATGCTGATGGAGTTGACGATGCCCTTGCCCTGGATGCACTTGAGGCCGGCTTCGATCACTTCCCACTTGGAGGAGTCGATCATGATCGGCACGCGGGAGATGTCCGGTTCGCCGGCAATCAGATTGAGGAAGGTCACCATGGCCTTCTTCGAATCGAGCATGCCCTCGTCCATGTTGATGTCGATCACCTGGGCGCCGGCCTCGACCTGCTGCAGGGCCACTTCCAGGGCTTCGGTGTAGTTGTCCTCGCGGATCAGCCGGGCGAACTTGGCGGAGCCGGTGATGTTGGTCCGCTCGCCGACGTTGACGAACAAGGAGCTGCGATCGATGGTGAACGGTTCCAGGCCCGACAGGCGGCAGGCCCGTGGGATCTCTGGAATCTGCCGCGGCGCATAGCCGGCCACGGCCTTGGCGATGGCTTCGATGTGCGCCGGGGTGGTGCCGCAGCAGCCGCCGACAATGTTCAGGAAGCCGCTCTGGGCGAACTCTTCGATGACCTTGGCCGTTTCGGCTGGCAGTTCGTCGTACTCACCGAATTCGTTGGGCAAGCCGGCGTTGGGGTGAGCCGAGACGTGGGTGCTGGCCTTGTTCGACAGCTCCTCCAGGTATGGGCGCAATTCGCTGGCGCCCAGGGCGCAGTTCAAGCCCACGGAGATCGGCTTGGCGTGGGCCACGGAGTTCCAGAAGGCTTCGGTGGTCTGGCCCGAGAGGGTGCGGCCGGAGGCGTCGGTGATGGTGCCGGAGATCATGATCGGCAGTTCGACGCCCAGTTCTTCGTAGACGCCTTGCACGGCAAAGATCGCCGCCTTGGCGTTCAGTGTGTCGAAAATGGTTTCGATCAGGATCAGGTCGGCGCCGCCTTCGATCAGGCCCTTGGTGGCCTCGGTGTAGTTCTCCACCAGTTCGTCGAAGGTCACGTTGCGGTAGCCGGGGTTGTTCACGTCCGGCGACAGCGAGCAGGTGCGGCTGGTCGGGCCGAGCACACCGGCGACGAAGCGCGGCTTGTCCGGGGTTTCCAGGGTCTTGGCGTCGGCCACCTTGCGGGCCAGGCGCGCGCCTTCCAGGTTCAGCTCGTAGGCCAGGCCTTGCATGCCGTAGTCGGCCTGGGACACCTGGGTGGCGTTGAAGGTGTTGGTCTCCAGGATGTCGGCGCCGGCATCCAGGTAGGCTTTTTCAATGGCACCGATCACGTCGGGGCGGCTGAGCACCAGCAAGTCGTTGTTGCCCTTGACGTCGCTCGGCCAGTCGGCGAAGCGCTTGCCACGGTAGTCCTGTTCTTCCAGCTTGTAGCTCTGGATCATCGTGCCCATGCCGCCGTCGAGGATCAGTATGCGTTCCTTGAGGGCTTGCTGGAGAAGATAAAGGCGAGCGCTGCGATCGGACATAGGACTACCTGGAAAAAAGACCATTACGAAGGCCGGGATGATAGCAAACCTGTACAGGATTTGATCATGATGGGCTTTTGCATGAATATCGCTCATGTTTGCAAGGCGATGCTGGCCCGGTAGAATCGGCGGATTATCTCTTAGGGACCGAGACATGCCGTACCGCGTCTTATTCGGCAGTCTGTTGCTGCTGTTGTGTTTCACCGCAGCCGCCGGGAGTCCCGCTCCCGCGATCTCCTACACTCGCGATATCCAGCCGATCTTCACGGAAAAATGCGTGGCCTGTCATGCCTGCTACGACTCCGCCTGCCAGTTGAACCTGGGCAGCGGCGAAGGCGCGGCACGGGGAGCGAGCAAGTTGTCGGTGTACGACGGCGAGCGACGCCAGGCGGCCGATCCGACCCGCTTGTTCTATGACGCCTCCGGCCAGCGCGCCTGGCAGCGCAAGGGCTTCTATTCGGTGCTTGACGCCCAAGGCAGCCAGGCTGCCCTGATGGCGCGCATGCTCGAGTTGGGTCACCGCACGCCGCTGCAGCCCAACGCCAAGTTGCCGGAAGAGATCGTGCTGGGCCTCAATCGTGAAAACAGCTGCGCGATGCCGGATCAGTTCAACGAGTACGCAGGTGTCCATCCCAAGGAAGGCATGCCCCTGGCCGTTACCGGGCTGACCGACCAGCAATACCAGACCCTGCAACGCTGGCTGGCCGCAGGCGCCCCCATCGATCAGCAGGCCCTGGCCCCGAGCGCCGCCGAAGCCTTGCAGGTGGTGCAATGGGAAAACCTGCTCAATGCCCCTGGCGCCCGGGAAAGCCTGGTGGGCCGCTGGTTGTTCGAGCATTGGTTCCTGGCGCACCTCTATTTCAAGGACGGCGAGCCCGGGCATTTTTTTCAGTGGGTCCGTTCGCGCACGCCTACCGGCCAGCCGATCGACCTGATCAATACCCGCCGTCCGAACGATGACCCCGGCACCCGCATCTATTACCGGCTCTGGCCGGTGCAAGGGGTGATCGTGCACAAGACCCACATCACCTACGGCTTGAGCGCGGCGAAGATGGCGCGCATCAGGAGCCTGTTCTACAGCGGCAAATGGCAGGTTTCGGCGTTGCCGGGCTACGGTCCGGAGCGCCGGGCCAACCCATTTTCCACCTTCGAAGCGATCCCGGCCCAGGCTCGCTACCAGTTCATGCTCGATAACGCCGAGTATTTCGTGCGCACCTTCATTCGCGGGCCGGTGTGCCGGGGCCAGATTGCCACGGACGTGATCCGTGACAACTTCTGGGCGCTGTTCCAGGCCCCCGAACATGACTTGTACATCACTGACCCGAACTACCGCGGCCAGGCCACGCCGCTGCTGGCGATGCCGGGCCAGAACGACGATGTGGGCAGCGTCGTCAGCCTGTGGCTCGATTACCGGGACAAGCGCAACGAGTATGAGGCCTTGCGCCGCGACGCCTATGCCGATGTGCCGGCGCCGAGCTGGTCGACGCTGTGGGCCGGAAATGACAATGCATTGCTGAGCATTTTCCGGCATTTCGACAGTGCCTCGGTCAACAAGGGCCTGATCGGCGAAGTGCCGCAGACGATGTGGCTATTCGACTTCCCGTTGCTGGAACGCACTTATTACCAACTGGCGGTAAACTTCGATGTATTCGGCAACGTGTCCCACCAGGCCCAGACCCGGCTGTATTTCGACCTGATCCGCAACGGTGCGGAGCAGAACTTCCTGCGCCTGATGCCGGCCGACTCCCGGGAAGGCTACCTTGACGACTGGTACCAGGCCGGCGGCAAATTCAAGATGTGGCTCGATTACGAAGCCATCGACGATGACAAGCCCACCGCCCTCAAGCTTGACGAGCGCGACCCCAAGGGCGATTTCACCATGCAGTTGCTGGCCCGTTATGGCGAGCTCAATGCGTTCCCCGACCCCATCAATCGCTGCGACGGTGCCTACTGCTCGCGCCCGAACATCGACCCGGCGCTGCAAAACGCCGAACAGGCCCTCAGTCGCCTGGTGTCACGCCCGGCGGCGGGGCTCAAGGTGATTGACCAACTGCCGGAAGCGACCCTGTTGCGCATCGAAACCGCCAGCGGTCATCGGGAGGTCTACAGCCTGCTGCGCAACCGAGCCCACAGTAACGTGGCGTTCCTGCTGGGCGAAGAAGCGCGCTACCAGCCGGGGCTGGACACACTGACGGTCTACCCGGGTGTGCTCAGCAGCTATCCGAACTTCATGTTCAACATTCCGGCCGGGCAAGTGCCGGCGTTCGTCGAGGCCATGCAAGGCGCCCAGGATGCACCGGCGTTCGAGCGGATTGTCGAGCGCTGGGGCATTCGTCGCAGTCACCCGCAGTTCTGGTACTACTTCCATGACCTGAGCCAGTACATCCAGGAGACTGAGCCTGTGGAAAGCGGTGTGCTGGACATGAATCGCTACCAGAACCTCTGATCGACAGCCCCGGTGGCAAACTCCGTGCCGCCGGGCGCTTTCCCGACAAAAATACTAGGACTTTGTCCGGCGCGATGATTGGCGTAAACTGCCGGCAAGCCTGCGAGGAGTTTCCATGACCGCCATTACCATTACCGATGCCGCCCACGATTACCTGGCCGACCTGCTGTCCAAGCAGAACACGCCGGGTATCGGGATCCGCATCTTCATCACCCAGCCCGGCACCCAGTACGCTGAGACGTGCATTGCCTACTGCAAGCCGGGGGAAGAAAAATCCGAAGACACCGCGCTGGGGCTCAAGAGCTTCACCGCGTACATCGACTCGTTCAGCGAAGCCTTCCTGGACGATGCGGTGGTCGACTACGCCACTGACCGCATGGGCGGCCAATTGACCATCAAGGCGCCCAACGCCAAGGTGCCGATGGTCAATGCCGACAGCCCGGTCAACGAGCGCATCAATTACTACCTGCAAACCGAAATCAACCCGGGGCTGGCCAGCCACGGCGGCCAGGTTTCGCTGATCGACGTGGTGGAAGACGGCATCGCCGTGCTCCAGTTCGGCGGCGGCTGCCAGGGCTGCGGCCAGGCTGACGTGACCTTGAAGGAAGGCATCGAGCGCACCTTGCTCGAGCGCATTCCGGAGCTCAAGGGCGTACGCGACGTGACCGACCACACGCAGAAAGAAAACGCCTACTACTGATTGTGGCGAGGGGACTTGGCAAAACGTCACCCGCCCTGTAGGAACTGCCGAAGGCTGCGATCTTTTGATCTTTTGATCTTTCGCTTGAGACCCAAGTGTCAGAGCAAAGATCGCAGCCTCGCTTCGCTCGGCAGCTCCTACAGCAGGGGCAGGTTGGGTCTTGCTGAGCTTCAGGGCCTGTAGAGATGCGCATGCCCGGCGCGGTAAAGCGAAGACTCGCTGAACACATCATTTCCCAGCACACGTCCCACCAAAATCAGCGCCGTGCGGCGAAAGCCCTTGGCGCGTACCTTTGCTGCGATATCGTCCAGCGTCCCCATCACCCAATCCTGATCCGGCCACGTCGCCCGGTGGATCACCGCAATCGGGCAATCGGCGCCATAGTGGGGTCGCAGTTCGTCGACGATTTTTTCCAGATGATTGACCCCCAAGTGAATCGCCATGGTCGCCCCGTGCTGCGCCAGGCTGCCCAATTCTTCCCCGGCGGGCATCGGGCTTTTGTCAGCGTAGCGGGTGAGGATCAGGCTTTGGGAGATGTCCGGCAAGGTCAGTTCGGCGCCCAGCAGGGCGGCGCAGGCTGAGGTCGCGGTCACACCCGGGACGATTTCGAAAGGGATGCCCAATTCCTGCAGGCAACGAATCTGCTCGCCAATGGCGCCGTACAGGCTCGGGTCGCCGGAATGCACCCGGGCCACGTCCTGGCCCTTGAGATGGGCGCTCTTGATCAATTCGATGATCTGTTCCAGATGCAGCTCGGCGCTGTTGATCACCTGTTCGGCGCAATGGCCTTCAAGGACAGCGGTCGGCACAAGCGAGCCGGCGTAGATGATGACCGCGCAGTGGCGGATCAGTCGCTGGCCTTTGACGGTAATGAGATCCGGGTCGCCGGGTCCGGCGCCGATGAAGTAAACGGTCATGACCGGCTCCTGTGAAAGGTAGGTGAGCATCGCCCAGATGAAGATCGCTCATGATCCTGGGCGCCGATTATCGGGATTTACGCCACGACCGCCAATGCCAACGTGCTCTTGGGGCCTTTTTGGCGAGTCATCAGCAGCGTCGCGGGCGCTGTGCCCAACTGGTCGGCCAAGGCCAGGGCGGCGCTTTCGGCGATGCCGTAGCAACCGGTGCGTTCGAAGGCGATCTCGGAGCGGTGACTGAGCCGTTCCTGATACTCGGCCAACTGCTCGGCGCTGAAGCAAATCAGCGGCAGCGCCAGTTGTTCGGCCAGTTTCAGCAGGCCCGGTTCGTCATGCTTGAGGTCGATACTGGCCAGGGCTCGCACCTGATCAAGCGCAATGCCATGGGCCAGCAACGCCTGGTCGAGCAATGCTCGTAGCGTGCTGGCCGGGCAGCCGCGCTGGCAGCCGAGGCCGACCACCAGGATCGGCCTGGTGCTCATGCGTCGTGGTGGGCTTGGCCGTCACGGCGAAACAGCCAGGTGCTGATCAGGCCGAGGGCCAGCCAGAACGCGACGTTGGTGACCTGCGAGGCGATCTTGAATTGGCTTTCCAGCGCTTGGGGCGCCAGCATCGAGTGGACTTCGGGTTGCGGCGCACCGATGACATGGGGCACCAGCAACGTCGCCACGCCCAGCACCTTGAGCAGCCAATGCCGGCCAAAGACGATCAAGGCAATGCCCACCGCCGTGGACGCTGCGGTGCCGATCCACCACATCTGCCGTTGGGCCAGGTCGGCCGCTGCGGTACCCGGCAATTCCGCGGGCAGGCCGAGGGTCGGCGCCAGGACGAACGTGGCATAGCCGGCCAGGCCCCAGAGCAGGCCCTGGGAGGTGCGAGTCGGTGCGCGCAAGGTGTACAGGCCCGCCAGCATCAGGGCAAAACCCACGGCGACCACCAGGTTGCCGCCGGTGGTGGACAGCACGCGCTGCCAGCCGTCTTCCGGCTCCCAGGCCTCGGCATCATGGGTATGAGCCGCTCCGTCGGCGTGTTCATGGACCTCGGTCGCCGGGGCCTTCTCGAAGGTTTCCGCCTGGAGAATCAGCGGCGATACCCAGAAACTTTGCAACAGGGTCAGCAGCAGGGCGGCCAGCAAGCCGCTGAAACCAGCGGTCTGCGCGATACGCTTGATCATGGCGTCAGTTCTCAATGGCACGGGAAAGCGGCGCTGTGGCGGGTATCGTGGGCGGCATTGTGCACCGCTTCGATGTGGGAGAAACCGGCGAAATAGACCAGCCCCGCGCCCAGGATCGAAGCCAGGATCGCGGCGCTCAGGCGTTGGCTCAGGGTGGTGGTGCTGCTGGCGGTGCGGGCGGTGCTGCTGATGGTCGACATGGCGCTTCCCTCTGTTCTTGTTCAGTGGGGGATATGAGCGCGATGAGACCCCGGGCGAAAGCCCACCAAGGTTCGAACAGCGCCCGCCCACCGCGGGTTTGTTGATGCATGAGTCATGGGCCGGTCTCCGGGCTTGCGAGGGGCCGGGCTTGCGCCTGGCCTGCAAGCGTCACCTTCCCATGTCCGCGGACACAGTGGTTCAGACGCTTCGCTCGCTTACCGTTGCGGGGGCAGCACCGGACTGACGTGGCTTTGGAGTAAAGCACACGATTCACCGGTTTCCCGTTTCACCCTGTGAAGGGCACCCATGACAAGTGGTTTGCGTAGCGGGTTCTGCTAGCCCAACTTCGGACGCCAGAATTTGAGCTAGCAGAACCCGCTACGCAAACCATGCACAGGAGAGCATGGGCGGGGGCGGGGCGTCAATGTACAAGGGGCGCGGCGAGCATGCTGTTGTGGCGAGGGAGCTTGCTCCCGCTGGGCTGCGCAGCGGCCCCCGGTTCTTTACGGTCGCTGCGCAACCGAGCGGGAGCAAGCTCCCTCGCCACAACGGCGTCATGCAGATTACTTGCGGCGATTGACCCGCCACCACACCCTGCGTAGCCTTGCGCCTTCGAGGTTCTTCGGCATGCGCCGAAGCTAAGAAGGGAACGCGGTCCAAGCCGCGGCTGCCCCCGCAACTGTGAACGGTGCTGTTTCTGCAAGGCCACTGTGCATGCCCTCTTTAAACGGGCACACGGGAAGGCGCAGCAATTGCCAGTCGAAAGATTGGCCCGCCGTCAGCCAGGAGACCTGCCTCGAGACAGATTCTCACTACAACCGGGCGGGGTGATCCGGTGGCGAAATCTTCCGCGCACGCCTGTGCCAGCGGTCGTCGTCCCGTTTGCCCGCCACCTTGCCAAAGGGCATCCGATGAAAACACTGGCCAAACTCCCCGTCACCATCGTCACCGGTTTCCTCGGCTCGGGTAAAACCACCTTGCTGCGGCACATGCTCGACAACGCCCAGGGCCGGCGTATTGCCGTGATCGTCAACGAATTCGGCGAGCTGGGCATCGACGGCGAGATCCTCAAGCAGTGTTCCATCGGCTGCACCGAAGAAGAGGCCAACGGCCGCGTCTATGAACTGGCCAACGGCTGCCTGTGCTGCACGGTGCAGGAAGAGTTCTTCCCGGTGATGCGCGAACTGGTGGCTCGGCGTGGCGACCTCGACCACATCCTGATCGAAACCTCCGGCCTGGCCCTGCCCAAGCCGCTGGTCCAGGCTTTCCAATGGCCGGAAATTCGCAGTGCCTGCACCGTCGATGCGGTGATCACCGTGGTCGACAGCCCGGCCGTGGCCGCCGGCACCTTTGCCGCCTTCCCCGACCAGGTCGATGCCCAGCGCAAACTCGACCCGAACCTGGACCACGAATCGCCGCTGCACGAACTGTTCGCCGACCAACTGGCGAGCGCCGACCTGGTGATCCTCAACAAGGCTGACCTGATCAGCCCTGAAGACCTGGCCAAGGTTCGCCAGGAAGTCGCCGAAGAGCTGCCACCGGCGGTCAAGGTCATCGAAGCCAGCAGCGGTCGCCTGCCGCTGGACGTGCTGATCGGCCTGGGCGCCGGTTCCGAAGAACACATCGACGGCCGCCACAGCCATCACGACCATCACCACGATGGCGACGATGATGACCACGATCATGACGCCTTCGATTCCATTTCCATCGAACTGCCCCAGGCTGACGAAAGCCTGTTGCTCGACGCGCTGACGCAACTGGTGGTCCAGCACGGCGTACTGCGAGTCAAGGGTTTCGCGGCGATTCCAAACAAGCCGATGCGCCTGTTGATCCAGGGCGTCGGCACGCGTTTCGACAAGCATTTCGACCGCCAGTGGGGCGCCGAGGAAGCGCGGGTCACCCGTCTGGTGCTGATCGGCCAGGCGCTTGACGCCGCGCTGCTCGAAGCGCAGTTGCGCGCCGCCCTCGGCGCCTAAGCCATGCACCTGCTCAGGACCCAGCCCGGCGGTTTTGTGTCGGATGACAACATTGCCGACCTGGGGCAAACCCCCGCCGAACTGGTGATCCTGTGCAGCGGCGACTCCAGCCTGGCGCTGCTGGCCGAAGCGGCGAAGCAGTTGCCGGATGATTATCCGCAGTTTCGCCTCGCCAACCCGATGCAGGTGCAAAACCACGCTTCGGTGGATCTGTATGTCGAAGACGTGCTGCGCCACGCCAAGGTCATCCTGCTGTCGCTGCATGGCGGCATCGGCTATTGGCGCTACGGTATCGAGCGCCTGATGGAACTGGCCGGGCGCGGGGTGAAGCTGATCCTGGTGCCGGGGGATGATCGTCCGGACCCGGAGCTCAGCGACCTGAGCAACGTCCCCTGCGAAGACCGCGACCGGCTCTGGCAGTTCTTGCGCCAGGGCGGGCTGGGCAATGCCCTGGACCTGTTTCACAACCTGGGCAGCCAATGGTTTGGCCGCGATTATCCGTGGACCGAGCCGCAGGCCTTGCCGCGCACGGCCATCTATCACCCGCGCAAAACCAGCGCCAACCTCGACGATTGGCAAGCCGACTGGAGCGCCGGGCAGCCAGTGGCGGCGGTGCTGTTTTATCGCTCCCACCTGCAAGCGGCGAACACCGCGTTCATCGACGTGTTCTGCCAGCGCCTGCAAGCGGCGGGGCTCAATCCGCTGCCGATTGCCGTGGCCAGCCTCAAGGAGCCTGCTTGCCTTGCACTTGTAGAGGATTGGTTGGACGAAGTGGCGGCGGGCGTGATCCTCAATACCACCGGCTTTGCTCAATCCAGCCCCGAAGCTGCGCATCTGCGACCGTTTCGTCGCAACATCCCGGTGATCCAGGCGATCTGCGCCCAGGACAACGAACCCGGCTGGCGTGCCAGCGAGCAGGGCTTGGGACCACGGGACCTGGCGATGCACATAGCCTTGCCGGAACTGGACGGACGGATCATCAGCCGCCCCATCAGTTTCAAGGACCTGGCCTGGCGCAGCGAGCGCAGCCAGAGCGACGTGGTCTGCTACCGGGCCGCGCCCGAGCGTATGGATTTTGTCGCTGGGCTGGCCCGACGCTGGACCACCCTGGCGCGTTTTCCCAATGCCCAAAAGCGTGTGGCGCTGATCCTCGCCAACTACCCGACCCGCGACGGGCGCATCGGCAATGGCGTCGGCCTGGACACCCCGGCGGCGGCGCTGAATATCCTGCGGGCCCTGCAGGCCGAGGGCTATCCACTGCCGGCTGAACTGCCAGCAAGCGGCACCGCGTTGATCCAGCAATTGCTCGGCGGGGTCAGTAATGACCTGGACAGCCTCGACTTGCGTCCCTGTCACCAGAGCCTGGCCCTTGCCGAGTACCAGGCCTTGTTCGACGCACTGCCCGAAACCAATCGCCAAGCGGTGCTGGCGCGCTGGGGCTCGCCCGCGCAGGACCCGATGTTCCGCGAGGGACGCTTGATGGTCGCCGGCCTGCGCCTGGGCCTGACCTTCGTCGGCATCCAGCCGGCGCGGGGTTACCAGGTCGACCCGAGCGCGGTGTACCACGACCCGGACCTGGTGCCACCCCACGGTTACCTGGCGTTTTATTTCTGGTTGCGCCACACCTACGGCGTCCACGGGGTGATCCACGTCGGCAAGCACGGCAACCTTGAATGGTTGCCGGGCAAGGGCGTCGGGCTGTCGGAAAACTGCTGGCCGGACGTGCTGTTGGGGCCGCTGCCGAACATCTATCCGTTCATCGTCAATGACCCGGGCGAGGGGGCCCAGGCCAAGCGTCGCACCCAGGCGGTGATCATCGACCACTTGATGCCGCCGCTGACCCGGGCCGAAACCTATGGGCCGCTGCGTAACCTCGAGCTGTTGGCCGACGAGTACTACGAGGCGCAATTGCTGGATCCGCGCCGTGCCCGGGAACTGCAACGGGACATCCTCAACCTGGTGCGCGAGACGCACATCGACCGCGAGTTGCAACTCGATGCCGCGCTCGATAGCGATGCCGATGCGGCGATCTGGCTGCCACGCCTGGACACCTACCTGTGCGACTTGAAGGAGTCGCAGATCCGCGACGGCCTGCATATTTTTGGTGAGTCGCCCAGCGGACGGCTGCGCATCGACACGTTGCTGGCGTTACTGCGCATTCCTCGTGGCGACGGCAAAGGTGCGCAGTCGAGTCTGTTGCGGGCGCTGGCCAAGGCGTTCGGGCTGGGTTTCGACCCGCTGGACTGTGCCTTGGGCGAACCCTGGACTGGCGACTGTCCCGAGGCCTTGCGCCAGGTCAGCGCCGAGCCCTGGCGCACCACCGGCGATACGCGCGAGCGCCTGGAGCTGTTCGCTGTACAGTTGATCGAGCAGGCGCTGGACGGTGCGGTGGAGCAGCTCGACGCGCCAGGTTGGGAGGTGGTGGGCAGCATCATTGAAAACCTGCGATCCGTCGTGGCCCCACGCCTGGACGCCTGCGGCCCGGCGGAAATGCGCGGCCTGCTCGATGCCTTGAGCGGGCGCTTCGTGCCGGCCGGCCCCAGCGGTGCGCCGAGCCGCGGGCGCCTGGACGTATTGCCTACCGGGCGCAACTTCTTCTCGGTGGACGTGCGCAACCTGCCCACCACCACGGCGTGGCGCATCGGTTTCCAATCGGCGAACCTGATCCTTGAGCGGCATTTGCAGGATCACGGCGACCATCTGCGCCAGCTCGGCCTGTCGGTGTGGGGCACCGCCACCATGCGCACCGGTGGCGATGACATTGCCCAGGCCATGGCGTTGATGGGCGTGCGTCCGGTGTGGGCCACGGGCAGCCAAAGGGTCGATGACTTTGAGATCCTGCCGCTGAGCCTGCTGGACCGGCCTCGGGTCGATGTCACGCTGCGCGTGTCCGGCTTCTTCCGTGATGCCTTTGCCAACCTGATCCGCCTGTTCGATGCCGCCGTGCAGGCCGTCGCCGCCCTCGATGAGCCGGACGACATGAACCCCTTGGCAGCCAAGGTGCGCAGTGAGCGCGAAGCCTTGCTGGCGTCGGGCCTGGAACCAGACGCCGCGGCGCGCCAAGCCGGCTGGCGAATCTTCGGCGCCAAGCCCGGGGCCTATGGCGCAGGCGTGCAGGGCGCGATTGACGGTCGCTTGTGGCAGAGCCGCGAAGATCTGGCCGAGGTGTACCTGAACTGGGGCGGTTATGCCTACGGCGCCAGCGATGAAGGCACTGCCGCCCGGGAACAGTTCTCCCGGCGCTTGAGCCAGGTGCAGGCGGTGCTGCAGAACCAGGACAACCGCGAGCACGACCTGCTCGACTCCAACGATTACTACCAGTTCCAGGGTGGCATGCTGGCGGCGGTCGAGACCCTCAGTGGTGATGCGGCGGCCAGTTACCATGGCGATCACAGCCAGCCGGACTTGCCCAAGATCCGCACCCTGAAAGAAGAGCTCAACCGCGTCATCCGTTCCCGCGCGGCGAATCCGAAGTGGATCGACGGGGTCAAGCGTCACGGCTATAAAGGTGCGTTCGAACTGGCGGCGACGGTGGACAACCTGTTTGCCTTCGACGCCACCACCCGATTGATCGACGATCACCAGTACGCCTTGCTGGCCGATGCCTACCTGCTCGACCCGGACACCCGGGATTTCGTCCGCCAGCACAACCCCGACGCCCTGCGGGACATGACCGAGCGCATGCTCGAAGCGCAGCAGCGGGGGATGTGGCAGGAACCGGGCGAGTACCGCGAGGCGCTGGAGAATTTGTTGTTGGACATAGAAGAAGATGGCTGACGTGCCTACTCAGCAGGCGGGACACAATGTCTGTGATGGGTTGACCTGTGGCGAGGGGATTATTCCCGCTGGGTTGCCCCTACCTTCCGTAGGAGCTGTCGAGTGCAACGAGGCTGCGATCTTTACCCATACCCCTTAAATCTCAAGCGAAAGATCAAGATCAAGATCAAGATCAAAAGATCGCAGCCTTCGGCAGCTCCTACCACCGAACATCCATGAGATATCCAACATGACCCACACCCCCCATTTCCCGCTCTGCGCCGTGGTCGGCGCCGATGACCTGAAACTGGCCCTGTGCCTGGCCGCGATCGATCCGAAAATCGGCGGTGTGCTGATCGAAGGGCCGCGGGGCATGGCCAAGTCCACCCTGGCCCGGGGCTTGGCGGACCTGCTGGCCAGCGGTCAGTTCGTCACCTTGCCCCTCGGTGCTACCGAAGAGCGGCTGGTGGGCACCCTGGACCTGGACGCGGCCCTGGGGCAAGGGCGCGCGCAGTTTTCTCCCGGCGTGCTGGCCAAGGCCGACGGTGGCGTGTTGTACGTCGATGAAGTGAACCTGCTGCCCGATCATTTGGTGGACTTGCTGCTCGATGTGGCTGCCAGCGGCACCAACCTGATCGAGCGCGACGGCATTTCCCATCGGCATCCGGCGCGCTTTGTGCTGATCGGCACCATGAACCCGGAAGAGGGTGAGCTGCGCCCGCAGTTGCTCGACCGTTTCGGCCTCAACGTCGCCCTCGACGGTCACACTGCACCGGCTGAACGCGCTCAGATCATCCGGCGGCGGCTGGATTTCGACAGCGATCCGCTGGTGTTCTGCGCAGCGTGGGAGACGGCCCAGCAGCAGTTGCGCGAACGTTGCCAACAGGCACGCGACCGCTTGGCCGGGATCGCCCTGGACGATGCGGCGCTGGCGCAGATCACCGAGCGCTGCTTTGCCGCCGGGGTCGATGGCTTGCGCGCCGACCTGGTCTGGCTGCGGGCGGCCCGGGCCCATGCGGCTTGGCGCGGGGCTGCTGCGATTGCCGATGAAGACATCGATGCGGTCGCCGAGTTTGCCTTGCGGCACCGGCGGCATGGGCATTCGACACCGGCACCGTCCCAGGCGCCGCAAACGCCCGCCAATGGAGCGACCCAGCCCAACGAAGGCCAGGGCCAGTGGGGCGACCTGCCGGCCCGGGCATTGCCGACCGGTGCCCGGCGTGACGTGCCGAGCTGGCCAAAAAAGCCTTAGGCATTCGCCCCCGTTCGCCAGCGGGGGCGAATGCCAGACCTCGTGCCGGACGACTCGACCAGGGCCGCCAGGGCCGCAGCAAAGCGGCGGCCAGCGGTGCGGTGAACTGGCCGGGGACATTGCTCAATGGCCGACCACGTCTGCGTGAGGACCTGCGCTTTCATGGGCGCCATCGCTCGCCCCATGAGCTGTGGCTGGTCATCGTCGATGCGTCGGCCTCGACCCGTCGTCATCGCGCCTTGAGTGACGGCAAGGGCTTGCTGGCGCAGCTGTTCGACGACGCCTACCGCCAACGCGCCCGCCTGGCACTGTTGAGGGCCAGCGGCACTGTCCCGAATTGGCAGGTGCAAGGGCTCAAGGCCTCGGCCGGCTTGCGCGACTGGCTCGACGGCCTGGGCGCCGGTGGCGGTACACCGTTGCTGGCGGCGCTGGAGGAGGCCGGGCGCTGGCTGGTGGCCCGGCGCAAGCGTTACCCGGCGGAGCAGCAGCGGGTCTTGGTGATGACCGATGGACGAGTCAAGGAGGGGCTTTCACCGCCGTTTCTCGATTGTCCGTGCCTGCTGATCGACATTGAAAGAGGTCCGATCCGCCTGGGGCGGGCCCGGCAGTTGGCGGGGCGGTTGGGGGCGGAGTATCGGCATATTGATCAAATCACTTGAAATGTTCTTTGACTGTGAAGGCCTCATCGCGTCGGTCCCTGATCTGACCATCTAACCCGCATCACTGCACTATGCTCAGGCAGCCCCCTCACAGGAGTGAACCATGCGCGTACTCGTCACCAACGCCCAGGACGATTTTCGGGTCAAGGCCTATGCCGGCACCAACGGCGTGCTGCTCGCCATGGACCTGGCTGAATCCCAGCGCAAGGGTCTGCTGGGCTTTGCCATCGAGAAGCAGCACAGTGACAGGCCCTGGCTGTTCCTGTTCAACAGTCTGACCTTCCCCGACAAGGCCCACACCTTTCCTCAGTTCCACGCCACCCCCAGCGACAAGGCACCCTTGCAGAAATTTCGCTGGGCCGACTACGCAGTCAACCCCGGCGTGACGATTCGCTACCGTGTGCACCTGGCCTATGGCAGCCCCGATGCACCGCAGTTGGGCGACTTCCTGGAGGTCACCGTCACCAGCGACGACGGGCAGCCGGCCAACCAGCAGGTCATCTTCAATCGGGCGGTGGCCGCCAGCCAGGCGTTCCAGCGCAAGTTTCCTGAAGTGGATGCCTTGATCAGCGCCAACAAAAAACTGTCCATCGAAGCCTGGCCCGACGCCCCGCGTCGTTGGCTGGAAAATGGCTTGTTGGGACGCTTGACCGGCTTCATCGACCGGGCGCTGGATGCCAGTTGGGCCCTGGATGTCGCCATCTATGAATACGAACTGCCGGTGATCGTCGAGGCGGTCAACGCCGCTCATGCTCGCGGGGCACAGGTTCGAGTGCTGTACCACGCCGAACCAGGAGACGACACCACCCAACGCAACGAAGCCAACCTCCAAGCACTGCCGGCCGCCAACAAACGCGGGCGGGTCACCCACAACATTTTCCACGACAAGTTCATCGTGCTGAGCAAGGTTGATGGCGGCGGTGCGCTACAACCCGAGGCTGTGCTGTGCGGCAGCACCAACTTCACCGCCAACGGCGTCTACCGCCAAGCCAACGTCGTTCATGTGCTGGATGACCCACAGGTGAGCGACAGCTACCGCCAAGTGTTCGAGCAGATCTGGGCCGCACCGCAGAACGTCGATACCATTCGCCAGTGGCTGACCCGGAACAACCCCATGGCACCGAAGAAGGCGCTGTTTACCGGATTCTCGCCACGCACCGGCGAGGGCGACCTGGACCGCTTCGTCGACATCATCAAGGGCGCGCGAAAGGACCTGTTGTTCGTCACCGCATTCGTCTTGCCCGAGCGCATTCTCGACGCCGTGCTTGGCCAGCCCAATGACGACGTGTTGCGCTATGGCCTGCAAAACACCAAGAGCCGCATCACCGGCTTTCACGCCGACCGTACTGCCGAATTCGCCGCCACCGCCTTGCTCAACACCGGCCTGGAAGGCTGGCTCAAGGAAAACATGAAAGGCCAGAAGGGCAACCTGCTGGTGCACACCAAAGCCATCGTCACCGACTTCACCAGCGACACACCGACCATCCTCAGCGGCAGCCACAACCTGAGCGCCGCGGCCAGCAATGGCAACGACGAGAACTACCTGATCATCCAGGGCGACACCGACCTGGCCGACCGCTACGGGCTGGAACTGCTGCGTTTCTATGAGCATTACCGCTTTCGCTACTTCGCGAAAAAACTCGCCCTCAAGCAGGTCAAGCCACTGGCGGTGGATGACAGCTGGAGTGATGACTATTACCGCGAGGGGGATTTGCGGATGTTGTCCAGGGTGAGGTTTTGCGGGCGTTAGGTGCAGCGGGTATCCAGTGCTAGCATAGGGCCATCTGTCGGCCGGGAAAGCTGCCATGAATCGCTGTCACGGAACGTCTGCCTTGCTTCGCGCCTGTATCGCGACCCTGTTGTTGGCGCTGTGTACTTCGGCCCTTGCCGCCAATCAACCGTGTTCCGGGCGCAAGGGCGGGATTGCCGGGTGTGACGGCGATACCTTCCTGTGCAATGACGGCTCCATCAGTGCTTCGAAGAAGTCCTGTTCCGCTGTGCTGGGGCTTCGGAACGAGGCCAGGCCGCAGTCGTTGCTCAAATCATCCGAGGGTTGCCAGTGCGGCAGTGGCAATTACTGCGTCGGTCCCCGGGGCGGGGTCTATTGCCTCACGCCCGGCGGCAGCAAGAGCTACAAGCGCAAATAGCCAGGCACACCGCCGAACCATTGTGGGAGCGAGCTTGCTCGCGATAGCGTCAGGTCAGTCGCCATCAATATTGACTGATATGCCGCCATCGCGAGCAAGCTCCCACACAGGGTATCCATTTACAAATTCCAGGGTGGCTCCGTTTCGGTGCGCCGGGTGCGCCGAGTACCCGGTTTGGGGCCTTGTTACCCGTGCGTCGTGGCCAACGGTAGCAATAGCGTTCGCACGCAGATGCCACTGTGCGGACGCCTGTTTTTCCCATCCCCCTGATTTCCTTAACTTTCCATTTTCCTCACCCGCGCGCTGCATGCCTGTGGCACACTTTCTGCTGTCTATTCCGTTGTTACATACCATGTTCCGGTATAGCGGAATAAACTGACCTTGGAGTGCTTGCCATGCAACGCCGACCTTCCTTGTTAAAAGCGTGTGTTTTTCTCTTCGCGGCCACGACGGCTGCCATGGGGGTCGCTCAGGCGGCCGACAGCAAGCTGGACAGCGTGCTGCAGCGGGGGAAATTGATCGTGGGCACGGGCAGTACCAATGCGCCGTGGCACTTCCAGGGAGCGGATGGCAAGTTGCAGGGCTTTGATATCGACATTGCGCGGATGGTCGCCAAGGGGCTGTTCAACGACCCGGAAAAAGTCGAGTTCGTGGTGCAGTCTTCCGATGCGCGCATACCCAACCTGCTGACCGACAAGGTCGACATGAGCTGCCAGTTCATCACCGTCACCGCCAGCCGCGCCCAGCAAGTGGCGTTCACCCTGCCGTACTACCGCGAAGGCGTGGGCCTGCTGCTGCCGGCCAACAGCAAGTACAAGGAAATCGAAGACCTCAAGGCTGCCGGCGACGGCGTCACCGTGGCGGTGCTGCAGAATGTCTACGCCGAGGAATTGGTGCACCAGGCGCTGCCCAAGGCCAAGGTCGATCAATACGACAGCGTCGACCTGATGTACCAGGCAGTGAACTCCGGCCGCGCCGATGCCGCCGCCACCGACCAGTCCTCGGTCAAGTACCTGATGGTGCAGAACCCCGGCCGCTACCGCAGCCCGGCCTATGCCTGGAGCCCGCAAACCTACGCCTGTGCGGTCAAGCGTGGCGACCAGGACTGGCTGAACTTCGTCAACACCACCTTGCATGAAGCCATGACCGGCGTGGAATTCCCCACCTATGCGGCGTCCTTCAAGCAGTGGTTTGGCGTCGAGCTGCCGTCGCCAGCGATCGGTTTCCCCGTTGAATTCAAATGACCCTGTGAGCCCGGGGCGCCACTTGCTGGCGCTCCGGCTAAGGTACTGCCGACCATGAATTATCAGTTGAACTTTGCCGCCGTCTGGCGCGATTTCGACACCTTGCTGGCGGGGCTGGGCCTGGGACTTTCCCTGGCGTTGGTGTCGATCGCCATCGGTTGCGTGATCGGCCTGGCGATGGCGTTCGCGCTGCTGAGCAAACATCGGCTCCTGCGGGTGCTGGCGTCGGTGTATGTCACGGTGATCCGCAATACGCCGATCCTGGTGTTGATCCTGTTGATCTACTTCGCCTTGCCGAGCCTGGGCATCCGCCTGGACAAGCTGCCGTCGTTCGTCATCACCCTCTCGCTGTACGCCGGGGCCTACCTGACCGAAGTGTTTCGCGGCGGGCTGATGAGCATTCACAAGGGCCAGCGGGAAGCGGGATTGGCCATCGGCCTGGGCGAGTGGCAGGTGAAGGCCTACGTCACGGTGCCGGTGATGCTGCGCAACGTGTTGCCGGCCTTGTCGAACAACTTCATTTCGCTGTTCAAGGACACCTCCCTGGCGGCGGCGATTGCCGTGCCGGAACTGACCTATTACGCCCGCAAGATCAACGTGGAGAGCTACCGGGTGATCGAAACCTGGATGGTGACCACGGCCCTGTATGTCGCGGCCTGTTACCTCATTGCCATGGTGCTGCGGTATTTCGAGCAGCGCCTGGCGATCCGCCGTTAGGAGTTTCCCATGTACGAATCCCCCAGTTGGTTGCATGAGTTATGGGTTGCCCGGGACACCCTGTGGAGTGGCTTTCTGACCAGTGTGCAGTGCTCGGTGTTGGCGATTTTGTTGGGCACGTTGATCGGCCTGGTCGTCGGGCTGGTGCTGACTTACGGTCGGACCTGGATGCGTGCGCCGTTTCGTTTCTACGTCGACCTGATTCGCGGCACGCCGGTGTTCGTGCTGGTGCTGGCCTGCTTCTACATGGCCCCGGCGCTGGGCTGGCAGATCGGTGCGTTTCAGGCCGGCGTGCTGGGCTTGACGCTGTTTTGTGGCTCTCACGTGGCCGAGATCGTGCGTGGGGCCTTGCAGGCGTTGCCTCGCGGGCAGATGGAAGCGAGCCAGGCCATCGGCCTGACGTTCTACCAGTCGCTGGGCTACGTGCTGTTGCCCCAGGCCTTGCGGCAGATCCTGCCGACCTGGGTCAATTCCTCCACCGAGATCGTCAAGGCCTCGACCTTGCTGTCGGTGATCGGCGTCGCCGAACTGCTGCTCAGCACCCAGCAGATCATCGCCCGGACCTTCATGACCCTGGAGTTTTACCTGTTCGCCGGGTTTCTCTTTTTCATCATCAATTACGCCATCGAATTACTCGGGCGGCACATTGAAAAGCGGGTGGCGTTGCCATGACTGACGTTTCGAATCTCTCCAACACGAACCCCAACATGAACCTCTCCAACACCCAGCCGCTGCTGGACATTCGCGGCCTGCGCAAACAATACGGCCCGCTGGAAGTACTCAAGGGCGTGGACCTGAGCATGCAGCGCGGCAACGTGGTCACGCTGATCGGCTCCAGCGGTTCGGGCAAGACCACGCTGCTGCGCTGCGTCAACATGCTGGAAGAATTCCAGGGCGGGCAGATCGTGCTCGACGGCGAGTCCATCGGCTACGACGAGATCGACGGCAAGCGTGTGCGCCACGCCGAGAAAGTCATTGCCCGGCACCGAGCCATGACCGGCATGGCCTTCCAGCAATTCAACCTGTTCCCGCATTTGACGGCGTTGCAGAACGTCACCCTGGGCCTGCTGAAGGTGAAAAAGCTGCCCAAGGACGAAGCCGTGGCCCTGGCCGAGAAATGGCTGGAGCGGGTGGGCCTGTTGGAGCGGCGCGATCACTTTCCCGGCCAGTTGTCTGGCGGCCAGCAGCAGCGCGTGGCGATTGCCCGGGCGATTGCCATGAACCCCAGCCTGATGCTGTTCGACGAAGTCACTTCGGCCCTGGACCCGGAACTGGTCGGCGAGGTGCTGAACGTGATCAAGGGCCTGGCCGAAGACGGCATGACCATGCTGCTGGTGACCCACGAAATGCGCTTTGCCTTCGAGGTCTCCGACAAGATCGTGTTCATGAACCAGGGCCGCATCGAGGAGCAAGGGCCACCCAAAGAGTTGTTCGAGCGACCGCAATCACCGCGCCTGGCGGAATTTCTCAAGAACACGCGTTTTTAACTTTTCATTCAATAAGGAGATAACCCATGAGCATTACGCGCTACGGCACCGGCAGCACCGCAGGTGGAGGTCAGCCTCGGCCATTTGCCCGCGCCGTGGAGGCCGATGGCTGGCTGCACGTGTCCGGCCAGGTGCCGGCGGTGAACGGCGAGATCATTGTCGGCGGGATCGTCGAGCAGACCCACCAGACCATGAAGAACCTGGTCGCCATTCTCGAAGAGGCCGGATACGGCCTGGAAGACGTGGTGCGCTGCGGCGTATGGCTGGAAGACCCACGGGACTTCTGGAGTTTCAACAAGGTCTTTGGCGAGTACTTCAGCCCGGAACACGCCCCGGCCCGGGCCTGCGTGCAGGCGAGCATGATGGTTGATTGCAAGGTCGAGATCGATTGCATCGCCTACAAGAAAAAGGCCTGAACCCTGTAGGAGCTGCCGAGCGAAGCGAGGCTGCGATCTTTCCCCAGACAGTTGAGTCTTAAGTGAAAAAGATCGCAGCCTTCGGCAGCTCCTACAGGGTCGGAGTAAGATTCGACAGCTCCTACGACCAATGAACGGGAATGCAATAAATGACCGAAGACACCATCAAACGCCGGGCCCGGGGATTGGATCGGGCGTTCGATATCCTCGATTTTCTCAAGGAAATCGGCCAGCCGCTGCGCCCGAACGATATTGCCAGCGGCATCGGCAGCCCCAAGTCCACGGTCTATGAACTGGTGGCGTCGCTGCTGGAGCGGCGCATCCTCGAGCCGGTGGGCAAGGACGGCCATGTCTACCTGGGCCGCCAGTTGTATTTTCTCGGGCAGGCGCACCTGCGGCATTTCGATTTGAGCCGCGAGGCTGACCAAGCCTTGCAGGAGATCGTGCGCCAGACCCGGGAAACGGCGCAGATGTGCCTGCTCAATGGGCGCAAATACACCGTCGCGCTGATGAAGGAAGGCGAGCGGCATTTTCGCATTTCATCGGACATCGGTGAAAACGCGCCGATCCCCTGGACGGCGTCCGGGCGCCTGTTGCTGGCGCATCTGAGTGACCAGCAGATCGTCGACCTGATCGACCCCGACGACTTCATTTTGCCGGACGGCGAGCGCCTGCCCCTGGAGCAATTCCTCAAGGAAATCCGCCAGGCCGGCCTCGATGGTTTTTTCTCCTTCGACAGTGTCGCCGACACCTTCACCCACTGTTTCGCCGCGCCGGTCAAAGACCCCGGCGGCGTGGCCATCGCCACCCTGTGCATCGTCGCCCCACGGGCCGACGCCAAGAACAATTACGCCGACTACCGCCGGGTGCTGATCGAAAGCGCCAACAACCTGGCCCGTCGGATCAATGAATAGACAGCACCGGCACGAGTGGCCGTGTGCGAGGAGTTCGAACATGCCTTCCGCCATCCTTAATGCCGGCGTCGAGAAGGGCGCCGCCACCGTCGGCGCCCACCTGCTACGGGACGTCAGCCTGCCGGCGCTGGTGCTGCATCGCGCGGCGCTGGAGCACAACATCCGCTGGATGCAAGATTTCGTCACCAGCAGCGGTGCCGAGCTGGCGCCCCACGGCAAGACCAGCATGACCCCCGCGCTGTTTCGCCGGCAGCTGGAGGCCGGCGCCTGGGGCCTGACGCTCGCCACCGCCGTGCAGACCCGTGCTGCTTACGCCCATGGCGTGCGCCGGGTGCTAATGGCCAACCAATTGGTGGGCACGCCGAACATGGCGCTGATTGCCGATTTGCTCGCCGACCCGGCGTTCGAATTCCACTGCCTGGTCGATCATCCGGACAACGTCGCTGACCTGGGCGCGTTCTTTGCCACTCGCGGCGTACGGCTCAATGTGATGATCGAGTACGGCGTGGTCGGCGGCCGGTGTGGCTGCCGGACCGAAGCCGAGGTGTTGGCCCTGGCCGAGGCTATCCAGGCGCAACCGGCGCTGGCCTTGATCGGCATCGAAGGCTACGAAGGGGTGATCCACGGTGACCACGCCATCAGTGGCATTCGTGCGTTCGCGGCGTCCCTGGTGCGGTTGGCGGTGCAGTTGCAGGACAATGGCGCCTTTGCCATCGACAAACCGATCATCACCGCCTCGGGTTCGGCCTGGTACGACCTGATCGCCGAATCCTTCGAAGCCCAGAATGCCCACGGGCGTTTTCTCAGCGTGCTGCGCCCCGGCAGCTACGTGGCCCATGACCATGGCATCTACAAAGAAGCGCAGTGCTGCGTGCTGGAGCGGCGCAGCGACCTGCACGAAGGCCTGCGCCCGGCGCTGGAGGTCTGGGCCCATGTGCAATCGCTGCCGGAGCCGGGCTTCGCGGTAATTGCCCTGGGTAAGCGCGACGTGGCCTACGACGCCGGCTTGCCGGTGCCGCTCAAGCGCTACCAGCCCGGATCGGACTTGCTGGCGGGTGACGATGTGAGTGGCTGCAAGGTGACGGCGGTGATGGACCAGCATGCGTTCATGACGGTAGCGGCGGGGGTTGAGTTGCGGGTCGGGGACATCATCTCGTTCGGTACTTCACACCCGTGCCTGACGTTCGACAAGTGGCGGGTGGGGTGCCTGGTGGATGAGCAGTTGCGGGTGGTCGAGAGCATGGAGACGTGTTTCTAGCCTTTAGACCGAGTCGCGGCTATCGCGGGCAAGCCTTGCTCCCACAGTTGGGCCGCTGCGGACACAGAATTTGTGTTCACCAAAGATCCCCTGTGGGAGCGGGCTTGCTCGCGAAGACGATCTGTAAAACACCGCTGAATTATCAGGATCATCCATGAGCAACCCCAAACCCCGCATCGCCCTGATCGGCGAATGCATGATCGAATTGCAACAACGCGCCGACGGCAGCCTCCTGCAAAGCTTCGGCGGCGACACTCTGAACACGGCGGTGTACCTGGCCCGCGCCCTGGGCGACCGGGGCGCGGTGGATTACGTCACCGCCCTGGGCGACGACAGTTTCAGCGATGCCATGTGCGCGAGCTGGGCTGCCGAGAACATCGGGTTGCAGCGGGTCCAGCGCTTGCCTGGACGCCTGCCGGGTCTGTATTGCATCCAGACCGATGCGGCGGGTGAGCGGCGATTCCTGTACTGGCGCAACGAGGCAGCGGTGCGCGATTGTTTTACCACCCCGGCCGCTGGCCCGATCCTGGCTGCGTTGCTGGATTACGATGTGCTGTATTTCAGTGGCGTCACCCTGGCGGTGCTCGGCGAGCAGGGGCGTGGCAAGCTCATCGAAACTCTGGTCCAAGCGCGCAGGCGCGGGGCGCTGGTGGTGTTCGACAATAATTTCCGGCCCAGGCTCTGGGCCTCGAACGAAGCGGCGCGGGCGGCGTATCGCAGCGTCTTGCCCTATGTGGAACTGGCGCTGCTGACCGTAGAGGACGAGCAGGCATTGTTCGGTCATGCCGACAGCGAGGCGGTGTTCGCCGCCTATGCGCAGCTCGGCACGCCCGAGGTGGTGCTCAAGCGCGGTGCCGAGGCCTGCCTGATTCGGTGTGACGGCCAGTCTTATGAAGTACCTGCCCTGCGGGTCGAGCGCGTCGTGGACACCACGGCGGCGGGGGACTCCTTCAGCGCCGCGTACCTGGCGAGTCGTCTGCTGGGCGGCAGCCCGGTGGAGGCGGCCGAGGCCGGGCACCTGTTGGCGAGCCGGGTGATCCAGGTGCCGGGGGCGTTGATGCCCCGGGACTGACTGGGCGGGGGATGTACCTGTGGGAGCAAAGCTTTGCTCCCACAGACAGGCTTCGCTGACAACGTGATCGATCAATCCCGGTAGAACACCTGCACCAGGTGATACCCGAACTTGCTCTTGATCGGCCCATGCACTACCCGCAGGGGCTTCTTGAAAATCACCGCATCGATCACCCCGACCATCTGCCCCGGCCTTACTTCACCCAAATCGCCGCCGCGTTTGCCCGAAGGGCAGGTGGAGTATTTCTTGGCCAGCACATCGAAGGCTTCGCCCTTGGCGATGCGTTGCTTGAGCTGTTCGGCTTCTTCGGCGGTTTTCACCAGGATATGGCGGGCTTGGGCTTTCATTGCTGCGGTGACCTGAACGGTGCGACGGGGCGGCGATTATGCCTCAAGTCAGTTGCCATGGTTGATCATCGTCCGAATCTTGTTGGCCAATAGATCGAGGGTGAAGGGCTTGGCGACCATGTCCATGCCCTGGTCGAGGAACCCCTGGCGTTCGGCGGCTTTTTGCGCGTAACCGGTCATGAACAGCACTTTGAGCCCCGGCCGGTGCTGGCGGGCGATCTCTGCGAGCTGCCGACCATTCATGCCCGGCAGCCCGACATCGGTCACCAGCAGGTCGATGCGCTGGTCCGATTCCAGCACGGGAAGCGCGGTCACGGCGTCCCGGGCTTCGAGAGCGGTGTAGCCCAAGGCCTGCAACAGATCGAGCACCAGCATGCGCACAGCAGGTTCATCCTCCACCAGCAGCACGGTTTCCCCGGCGATGGCCGGCGGTACGACGACTGTCTCTGGCGTCTCGGGTGGTTGGGTCGGCGAAACGTGCAAGCGCGGCAGGTACAACTGCACCCGCGTGCCCTGGCCGGGCACACTGTCCAGGTTGAGGTGCCCACCCGACTGCTGGGCAAACCCGTAGATCATCGACAGGCCCAGGCCGGTGCCCTGGCCGATGGGCTTGGTGGTGAAGAACGGATCGAAGGCCTTGGCCAGCACGGCGGGGGTCATGCCGCTGCCGTTGTCGCTGACGGCGATCATCACGTAGTCGCCGGCCTTGACCGGCTCCAGGGTGTTGATGTCCGCACCGTCGAGATAGACGTTGGCGGTTTCGACGATCAATTCGCCGCCCTCGGGCATCGCATCGCGGGCGTTGATCACCAGGTTGAGCAGGGCGTTTTCCAACTGGCTGGCATCGGTGCTGACCGGCCACAGCTCATTGGCCAGTTGCAGTCGCAGCACGATGTGATCGCCCGTGGTGCGGCTCAGCAGGTCTTCGAGCGAGCGCACCAGGTCATTGGCGTCCAGTGGTTTGCGGTCCAGGGACTGGCGCCGGGAAAAGGCCAGCAATCGATGAGTCAGCGCCGCGGCGCGGTTGGCCGAGGACACCGCCGCTTCGGTGAAGCGCCCGATCTCGTCGGTGCGGCCAGCGGCGATATAGCGTTGCATCAGGTCGAGGCTGCCGAGGATACCGGTGAGCATGTTGTTGAAGTCATGGGCAATGCCGCCGGTGAGCTGGCCCACGGCTTCCATTTTCTGCGCATGGCGCAGGGCTTCTTCGGCGCGCTCGCGTTCGAACATCTCGCTTTGCAGCCGGTGATTGGCTTCGGCCAGTTGCTGGGTACGGGCGATGACCCGTTCTTCGAGTGTTTCGTTGAGGTTGCGCAGGGCCTCCTCGGTTTTGCGGCTTTCGGTTTCGTCGATCACAAAGATGTAGAAACCGTTTACTGCACCGTCCGCCCCGTGGCGAGGCAGGTAGTTGACCAGCGAATGGCGCGGGCGCCCGTCGCGATGGCCCATTTGCACGGCGAAGGTGCACGGTTTGCCGGCCAGGGCGTCGGCGATCTGCTGGGCGCGGGCGGCATAGGCCTCTTCGCCGAGTACTTCGCGGACCGTCTTGCCGTAGAGTTCCTGAGGGGTCAGGCCGTACCAGTCCAGGTAGGCACTGTTGTTCAGCCGGAAACGCTCTTGGCGGTCCACGTAGCTGATGAGGATCGGCATGGCGTTGATGATCAACTGCAGCTCGGTCTGGCTCTGGCGCAGGGCCTGCTCGGTGCGCTTGCGCTCGGTCAGGTCCAGCGCCGCACCAAGAAAACGCTTGGGCCGGCCGTGGCGATCCTTGTAGCAACGACCGCGTACGAATACCCAGCGCAATTCACCGTCGGGCCGCAGCAAACGATATTCCTCGGCGTATTCGGTGCCGTGGGTGATGCAGTGCTTGATGCTGCGAGCGACCATGGCCCGGTCCTCGGGGTGCACGCCTTCGAGGTAGGCGCTGATGGGCAACTGGCGTGACAGGCTCGGATCGACTCCGTGCAGCAGGGCGAAGTGTTCGTCGGCGATGAAGCGATCTTCGCTGATATCCCAGTCCCAGGTGCCTAACGCATCGGTGGCGGCCAAGGCCAGTTGCAAGCGTTCCTCGCTTTCGAGCTGGGCCTTGAGACTGGCCTCGGAGCGTCGTTCGAACTCCTGGGCCAATTTTCGCCGTTCGCTGGTTTCAATGGCGGTGACCAGGATACCGGCGACGGTGCCGCTTTCGTCGTGCACGGGGCTGTAGGTCAGGTCCAGCCACAAGTCGCAGAAGCGGCCGGCGAAGGGTAGGCGCCATTGCTGATCGCGGCTGCTGTACGTGCGGCCTTGCAACACGCGGTGATAAATCGGTTCGCTGAAGGCTTTGAGTTCGGGCCATGCTGCGTGGGTCGGCTGGCCGAACGCCTGCGGATGCTTGTCGCCGACCAATCGGGCAAAGGCGTCGTTGTAGATGTGGGTCAGTTCGTGGCCCCACAGCAAGGCCATTGGCATCGGGGAGTGGAGCACGATGTCCACGGCGGTGCGCAGGCTTTGCGGCCAGTTTTGGGTGGTGCCCAGCGGGCTGCGGGTCCAGTCCAGCCGGGCGATCAGGCTCTGTATGTCGCTGCCGGAGGGCATCGCGCTCATGACAGACCCCCTGCAAGTCGTGTCGGTACCGCGGCGTCTACTATCCTCTGAAGAAGGTAAGCGCGGGTTGATCTGAAGAGTTTCATGCTCGGGTCAGCTTGTTTCAATTGATGTCTCGCGGAAATTTCAGTCCATGGAAATTGATCCCTTGTTGCGAATCCTGGCGAGCCAGAATGGTTCCGATCTTTACATGTCCACGGGTGCGCCGCCGTGCGCGCGTTTCGAGGGTGTGCTCAAACCCTTGGGGAACGAGGCATTCAAGGTCGGCGACATTGCCCGGCTCGCCGAGTCTTTGATGGACGCCGAACAGCGCCTTGAGTTCGATCGGGAGTTGGAAATGAACCTGGCGATCTCCCTGGCCGGCGTCGGGCGGTTCCGGGTCAATATCTTCAAGCAGCGCAATGACGTGTCCATGGTGATCCGCAACGTCAAGCTGGACATCCCGCGCTTCGAAGACCTGAAACTGCCTCGAGTGCTGTTGGACACCATCATGCAGAAACAAGGGCTGATGCTGTTCGTCGGCGCGACAGGCTCGGGCAAGTCGACCTCCCTGGCGGCGCTGATCGATTACCGCAATCGCAACAGCAGCGGTCACATCATCACCATCGAAGACCCGGTGGAGTATATCCATCGGCACAAGAAATCCATCATCAATCAACGGGAAGTCGGTGTCGACACCCGCAGTTTTCACGCGGCCCTGAAAAACACCCTGCGCCAGGCGCCGGACGTGGTGCTGATCGGCGAAATCCGCGACCGGGAAACCATGGAGCACGCCCTGGCTTTCGCCGATACCGGGCACTTGGTGATTTCCACGCTGCATGCCCACAACGCCAACCAGGCACTGGACCGGGTGATCAACTTCTTCCCGGAAGAGCGCCGGCCGCAGTTGTTGAACGACCTGGGCAACAACCTCAAGGCGTTCGTCTCCCAGCGCCTGGTGCGCACCCGCACCGGCCAGCGCCGGGCGGCGGTGGAGGTGATGCTGGGTTCGCCCACGGTGGCCGACCTGATCCGGCGCAACGAGTTCGGCGAGCTCAAGGGCATCATGGAAAAGTCAGAGGAACTGGGAATGCAAACCTTTGATCACGCACTGTTCAACCTGGTGGTTGAAGGCGCCATCGATGAGGAGGAAGCCCTGAAAAACGCTGACTCGGCGAACAACTTGCGATTGCGGTTGAAGTTGCATACCGAGTCGGGTGCGGCGGCGCCACCGGCCGACCCGGCGGCGGGTGAGTGGGGGCTTATGGATTGAGTACTTCTGTGGGAACAACACTTGTGGAAGCAAAGCCTGTGATGAGCCTGTGGAAGCAAAGCCCGTGATGAGCCTGTGGGAGCAAAGCTTGCTCGCGATGAACGATGACGCGGTAGGTCTGAAAAACCGCGTTGCCTGTATCGCGAGCAAGCTTTGCTCCCACAGGTTTTGCTCCCACAAGTGTTTTTGCTCTCCACAGGTCTGAGGCCTGTCCAGTTCAGGTAGCCAGCTCCGGCCGATCCCGAAACTGCTCCAAAGCCCCGGGGTTGGCCAGGGCATCGGTGTTCTTCACCACCTCGCCATGCACCACATTGCGCACCGCCAGCTCCACCACCTTGCCGCTGATGGTTCGTGGAATATCACTGACCGCGAGGATCTTCGCCGGCACATGACGCGGTGTGGTGTTGGCCCGGATGACCTGGCGGATCCGTTGCACCAGGGCTTCATCCAGTGTCACGCCATCGCGCAGGCGCACAAACAGGACCACCCGGACATCGCCCTGCCATTGCTGGCCGATGGCGACGCAGTCCAGCACCTGCTCGACCTTTTCCACCTGCCGATAGATTTCCGCCGTGCCGATGCGCACGCCGCCGGGGTTGAGCACGGCATCGGAGCGCCCATGGATCAAGAAACCGCCGTGGGGCAGTTCTTCGGCGTAGTCACCTTGGGCCCACACGCCGGGAAACTGGCTGAAGTAGGAGGCGCGAAGTTTTTCCTGCCGAGGGTCGTTCCACAAACCAATGGGCATTGCCGGGAAATGCCGGGTGCACACCAACTCACCTTTTTCACCGATGACCGGATTGCCGGCCTCGTTCCAGACTTGCACAGCCATGCCCAGGCTCTTGCCCTGCATCTCGCCCCGGCGTACCGGTGACAGTGGGTTGCCGTTGACGAAGCAGGACACAATGTCAGTGCCGCCGGACATCGAGGCCAGGCAGACATCGGACTTGATGTCGCGGTACACGTAATCGTAGCTATGGGGCGCCAGCGCCGAGCCGGTGGAGAGCAGGGTTTTCAGGCTGTCCAAGCGGTGCGTCTGCCGGGGCTTGAGGCCTTCGCTTTCCAGGGTGGCGAGGAACTTGGGGCTGGTGCCGAATACGCTGATGCGCTGCTGGTCGATCAGGTCCAGCAAGCGCTCGGGGCCGGGGTGGAACGGCGAACCATCGTAGAGCACCACCGTGCTGCCCACGGCGAGGGCCGACACCAGCCAGTTCCACATCATCCAGCCGCAAGTGGTGTAGTAGAACAGCCGATCCTCGGGCCCGAGGTCGACGTGCAGGCCATGTTCCTTGACGTGTTGCAGCAGCACGCCGCCGGTGCCATGGACGATGCACTTCGGCACGCCGGTGGTGCCGCTGGAATACAGGATGTACAGCGGGTGGTCGAAGGGCACGCTGACGAAAGCCGGTTCGCCACCGCTTCGATAAAAGTCGTTCCACAGCGCGACAGCGGCCGAGGTCTTGAAGTCCTCGACGCGGGCGTCAGGCTGGGCATAAGGCAGTACGATCAATTGCTGCAATGACGGCAATCGTTCAAGGATTTCGTTGACCTTGGGTCGCTGGTCGATGATTTTCCCGGCATAGCGATAACCCGCGCAGGTGATCAGCACCTTGGGTTCGATCTGGCCAAACCGGTCGATGACCCCCTGGGTGCCGAAGTCCGGTGATGAGCACGACCAGATAGCGCCCAGGCTGGTGGTGGCGAGCATGCCGACCAGGGTCTGCCAGGTGTTGGGCATGCAAGCGGCCACTCGATCGCCCCGGGTGACGCCAGCGGCTTGCAGGCTTTTTTGCAGGCCAGCGACATGGGCGGCGAGTTCGGTCCAGGTCAGTTGTTCCTGGCCGCCGTTTTCGTCGAGCGCCACCACGGCGACGGCGTCATCACGGCGGCGCAGCAGGTGTTCGGCGAAGTTCAGCGTGGCGCCAGGGAACCACTGGGCGCTGGGCATTTGCGCACCCTCCACCAATACCGCGTCCGGCGCGTGGTGAAAGCGAATCTCGAAGAAATCGACAATGGCCTGCCAGAAGGCCTCGCGCTGATCGACGCTCCAGGCGTGCAGGGCCGGGTAGTCGTTCAGTTGCAGTTGATGTCGCGCGTTGACGAACTGGCGAAAGGCGTTCATGCGCGACTGGGCGATGCGTTCGGGGTTGGGTTGCCAGAGGATGTCGGACATGGGGTGCCTCTTGTTTTTTTGTGTACACACAAACTATAGAGCGACCCATTCTTGTGGTGAGGGGATTTATCTCCACTCTGTGGGAGCAAGGCTTGCCCGCGATGGCCGCACCGCGGTTCAAAAGCTAAACCGCGGTTTCGTTCATCGCGGGCAAGCCTTGCTCCCACAGATAAGTCCCCTCGCCACAAGGGATCGCAAGGGATTTACTGGGCTAACCATCCACCATCGATATTCCACGCCGCGCCGCGCACCTGGCTGCCGGCTTCGCTGCACAGGAACAGCACCAGTTCTCCCAGTTGCGGCGGGGTGACGAATTCCAGGGACGGCTGTTTCTCGGCCAGCAGGTCATGCTGCGCCTGTTGCGGATCGACGCCGGCGGCAATGCGATCATCGATCTGTTTTTGCACCAGCGGCGTCAGCACCCAGCCCGGGCAGATGGCGTTGCAGGTCACGTTGCTGGTGGCGGTTTCCAGACCGACCACCTTGGTCAGGCCGATCACCCCATGCTTGGCTGCGACATACGCCGCCTTGCCGACCGAGCCGACCTGGCCATGCACCGAGGCGACGTTGATGATCCGCCCCCAACCCTTGGCACGCATGCCCGGCAGGCTCAGGCGGGTGGCGTGGAACACCGATGACAGGTTGATGGCAATGATCGAGTCCCAGCGCTCCACCGGAAAATCCTCCACGGCGGCCACGTGCTGGATCCCGGCGTTGTTCACCAGGATGTCCACGCCGCCGAACTCGCGCTCGGCGTAGGCGAGCATGTCGGCGATCTGCGCCGCGTCGCTGACGTCGGCCGGATGATGACCAACCTTGCCGCCGAACTGTTTCACCTCGGCGATCACTGCCGAGGCATCGCCAAAGCCGTTGAGGATCAGGTTGGCCCCGGCCCTGGCCAGGCTCAGGGCGATACCCAGGCCGATGCCACTGGTAGAGCCGGTGACCAGGGCCGTCTTGCCCGAAAGAGTGGTTGTCATGGGAACCTCACACAATGCCAGTGGCGTAGAACACACCGATCACCGCGAAGACCGCGAGGGTCTTGATCAGCGTAATGCAGAAAATGTCTTTGTAGGCTTCACGGTGGGTCAGCCCGGTGACGGCCAGCAGGGTAATTACCGCGCCGTTGTGGGGCAGGGTGTCCATGCCGCCGCTGGCCATGGCGGCTACCCTGTGTAGCACTTCCAGGGGGATGTTGGCTGCGTGGGCAGCGTTGATAAAGGTTTCGGACATCGCCGCCAAAGCGATGCTCATACCCCCCGAGGCGGAGCCGGTGATGCCCGCGAGCAGCGTGACGGTCACCGCTTCGTTGACCAGTGGGTTGGGAATGCTCTTGAGCCAGTCGGCCAGTACCAGGAAGCCCGGCAAGGAGGCGATGACCGCGCCGAAGCCGTATTCCGAAGCGGTGTTCATCGCCGCCAGCAGTGCACCGCCCACGGCGCTCTTGCTGCCTTCGGCCAGTTTGCTGCGAATGACCCGGAAACCGAACAACAGCACCATGATGATGCCCACCAGCAACGCTGCCTGCACTGCCCAGATCGCGGTCAGTTTGGCGATGTCGCTGGTCACTGGCGTCGCCATGCCCGGCAGCGCCAGGTTGTGGGTCTTGCCATACCACTGGGGGATCCACTGGGTGAACAACAGGTTCATGATTCCCACCGCCAGCAGCGGCGAAACGGCGATCCAGGGGTTTGGCAGCTTGATGTCTTCGGCGGTTTCCGGCTCGTTGCGCAGCTCGGTGCCATAGCCTTCGCCCACACGTTGGGCTTTGTTGCGCTGGCGTTGCAGGAACAGCATGCCGAGGCTGAACACGAAGAGCCCGCCGATCAGGCCCAGCCACGGTGCAGCCCAGGCGGTGGTATTGAAGAACGTGCTGGGGATGATGTTCTGGATCTGTGGCGTGCCGGGCAGGGCGTCCATGGTGAACGAGAACGCGCCGAGGGCGATGGTGGCCGGGATCAGCCGTTTGGGGATATTGCTCTGGCGGAACATTTCGGCGGCGAACGGGTACACCGCGAACACCACGACGAACAGCGACACGCCGCCGTAGGTCAGCAAGGCACAAACCAGCACGATCACCAGCATGGCCTGGCGCGTACCCAACAGGCGAATCGCCGCGGCGACGATGGAGCGGGAAAACCCCGACAACTCGATCAACTTGCCGAACACTGCGCCGAGCAGGAACACCGGGAAATACAGTTTGATGAACCCGACCATTTTTTCCATGAACACCCCGGTGAACGCAGGGGCGACGGCGGATGGGTCGGTGAGCAGGACGGCGCCGAGGGCGGCGATGGGGGCAAAGAGGATAACGCTGTAGCCACGGTAGGCGGCCACCATCAGCAGCGTGAGGGCTGCCAAGGCAATGATCACACTCATGGTGTGTCTCCTGGATTGTTATTGTTGTGGTGAAACTGTGGAGGGGCTTTAGCGAGTTTTGTGCCAGGTGTGTAACTGGCTGAAATATAAGGAAATTGTTTGGGGGGTGTAGGGCGGATATGAGAGATTTGTCTCTGGTTTGAGACTTCTGTGGGGTGTACCGGCCTTATCGCGAGCAAGCTCGCTCCCACAGTTGACCGCGTACTTCAGAAGAAGCCAGCCCCCCTACGGGAGCGAGCTTGCTTGCGATGAGTGCGAAAGCGCTCCAAAAGAAGCTGTCTAAATATAGAGACTTGAATCTCTTTATTGAGACTCTGCAATCCCCAACGCCACCATCTTCTTGTACAGCGTCGACCTGCCCAACCCCAACCGCTCGGCCGCTTCAACCACTTTGCCCCCGCATTGCACGAGGGTGGTTTCGATCAACTGCCGGTCGAATCGTGCCCGGGCCTGGGTGAAGGTTTCTTGCGGCAGCGGCTCCAGGCTCGGGCTTGCCGAGTGAGTTACCGGTATGAATGTGCCGATGGCGGCGCGGATGTCCGCCGCCGTGAGCACCAGGTCATCGCTGAGCAGCGCGGCCCGTTCCAGCACGTTGCGCAGTTCGCGGATGTTGCCCGGCCAGGCGTGTTGCCGCAGCAGGTCGAGGGCGGCGTGGTTCAGTTCGTGCTGGCTACGCAGTTCCTCAAGGATCGCTTCGCTCAGGGCCGGCAAGTCATCCAGGCGCTCGCGCAACGGCGGGACCTGGATCGGCAGCACGTTGAGGCGGTAATACAAGTCGGCGCGGAACTCTCCGCGCTTGATTGCCGCTTCCAGGTCCATGGAGGTGGCGGCGATCACCCGAACGTCGCTTTGCAGCACCTCGTTGGAGCCCACCGGTTCATATTCTTTTTCCTGGAGCACGCGCAGCAGTTTGCTTTGCAGCGGCAGCGGCATGTCGCCGATCTCGTCGAGGAACAGCGTGCCGCCCTGGGCAATTTGCAGTTTGCCGGCGCGACCCTTGCGGTCGGCCCCGGTAAACGCCCCTGGCGCAGTGCCGAAGAACTCGGCTTCCAGCAGCGATTCAGGAATCGCCGCGCTGTTGATGCTGACGAACGCCTTGTGCGCGCGTGGCGAAGCGCTGTGGATGGCCTGGGCCAGCAGTTCCTTGCCGGTGCCGGTTTCGCCGAGCAGCAGCACCGGCGAATCGGCGCTGGCGCTGCGCCGGGCACGGCGCTTGACCTCAAGGCCGGCGTTGCTGGTGCCAATGAAATGGGCGAAGTTGTACTTGGTTTGCCGCGCCCGCAGCAGCGAGCGGGTGGAGGCCAGTTCTTCCTGCATGCTCAAGTAGCGCTTGAGCATCGGTGACAAACTGCGCAATTCATCGAACAAGGCAAAGCCGATGGCACCGATCACCGCGCCCGCGCTGTCGTGGATCGGCAGGCGCATCACTATCAGGGGCTCCTTGGGCGTGTCCTGCATGTCCAGCAGGATCGGGCGCCCGGTGCGCACCACTTCACGCAACAGGCTGCTGGGGATCACGCTTTCGCACGCCCGGCCAATCGCCTCCTTCGCCGAGTTCAGGCCGAAGCGGCGGGCGTAGCGTTCGTTCATCCAGACGATATTCGCGTCACGGTCGACAATCACCGTACCTTCGCTGGACTGCTCGATGATCTCGAACAACGAACGGATCGCCAGCGTACGGACGCGCTTGTAATCCTTGAGGCTTTCGGTGGGGTTCATCGGTCATTTCCCGGGAGGTCCGTCGTTCGGCGGCATTATGCCGGGGCATGCAGGCTGATCAGAAGTCCCTTCCGATTCGTCATGGTTGGAGGAGGAATAAAGTTGTACAGTTCGTTCAGTCTGTACATAAAGGTTGTCAGCACGTCATGAATAAATTCAATCCTCGAAAGCTGAGGCTTTCCAAGTGGACGGCTTGCAATCCAGTCAATCGAGAAAAGCACTTTCTGGTTCTTCAGCTGCTTTGCGATGAGCATGGTTCGCCGATTCAGGTGGAATTGCAGGCTGTTCGAAGTGCACGCATCGAATGGCTCGATTGGCAGGTGTTGCGTGACAGCACACGATGGAAAATGGGCTGGAGCTGAACGGGTGCCGCTTGCGAGAATGAGTGAAAGCCTAATTAAGTTGTACATAATTAAAAATCTGTACAATTATTTAAAGGTAGTGGCTTAATGATGCTAAGCCAAGGCCCGCCTTCAGGCAGGCAGTGGTATTGCACTTAACGTCTCTGGGAGTCGTACCCATGTTCATTCGTACTCGCAAGCATCAGGACGCTTTGCACGAAATCCAAGCCAGGCAGGCGATTCTTGAAGCGCAGCGGGTGGCCCTCCGTGGCGCCATGGCCATGGTGGAGTTCACGGCGACAGGGAATGTGCTCGACGCCAGCCCGCTTTTCCTGAAGATGACTGGCTATTCTCTCGAAGAGGTGGTGGGCAAGCACCACTCGATGTTTTGCGAACCTTCCTACGCGCGCAGTCCGGAAAACGTGGCGTTGTGGCAGCAGTTGGGGCGAGGCGAAAGCGCCGAAGCTCAGTTTTTGCACCTGCGGCGCGCAGGCGGCGGGATCTGGGTAGAGGCAAACTATGTGCCCGTACACGATAAAGGTTCAGGGGTGCAGCGTATTGTCCAGGTTGTGCGCGACAATCATGAGCGCGTGCTTCGCGCGCAGACCGAATCCAGTTTCAAGCAGGCGATAGACCGTTCCATGGCGGTCATTGAATTTGACCTGGGCGGTACCGTGGTGCGGGCCAATGAAAATTTCCTCAAGGTCATGGGGTATCGACTCGAAGAAGTGCTCGGCCAACACCACCGTATATTCTGCACGCCCAAAGAAGTGCAGAGCGAAGCCTATCGTGGCTTTTGGGCTGGGCTGAACCAGGGCCGATACATGAATGGGCTTTTCCAGCGTGTCGACAAGCGAGGCGCGACGGTCTGGCTGCAAGCGACTTACAACCCGCTCTACGATGCCAATGGGCGTTTGTACGGAGTCGTTAAGTTCGCCACGGACAGCACTCGAGAGGTCGAGCAGCGTCAAACTGAATCAAAAGCGGCGCGGCTGGCGTTCGAAACGTCTCGCCAAACAGATGAACATACGCAGTTGGGCACCTCGGTCGTCCAGCAAACCGTGACAGTGGTGCAAAGCATTGCTGATGAATTACAGCAGGTTGCCTTGGGAATCGGTGCGTTGAGCGCCCAGTCCGAGGAGATCGGCAGCATCGTCGATGCCATCCGGGGGATTGCGGAACAGACCAACCTGCTGGCACTCAATGCCGCCATCGAAGCGGCCCGAGCCGGGGAGCAAGGACGTGGATTCGCGGTGGTCGCCGATGAGGTGCGCAACCTTGCCCGGCGCACCAGCCAGGCCACCGTGGCCATTTCTGATGTGGTCGGCAAGAATCGCGAGTTGGCCAAACAGGCGGTGACCAGCATGCAGTCCAGTACGCTCAAGGCGGAGCAAGGCGTGACGTTGGCAAATCAGGCGGGCACGGTCATCTTGGACATCCATCGCGGTGCCCAACTGGTTGTCACGGTGATTGGCGAATTTGCGCACACCTTGGATCAGCGGGGCGAGGCCTGATCGCGTCAGACCCACCCCGTATGCGCCGCCGCCAACAACTCCTTGGTATAAGGGTGTTGAGGCGAGTCGAACACGTCATGGCTGGCGCCTTGCTCGACCACTTTGCCGTCCTTGATCACGATCATGTCGTGGGCCAGGGCGCGGACCACCGCCAGGTCGTGGCTGATGAACAGGTAGGTCAAGTCGTACTTCTCCTGGAGCTGGCGGAGCAGGGCGACGACTTGTTTCTGTACTGTGCGGTCCAGGGCCGAGGTGGGTTCGTCCAGCAAAATCAATGCTGGCTTGAGCACCAGGGCCCGGGCAATGGCGATGCGTTGGCGCTGGCCTCCAGAAAATTCGTGGGGGTAGCGATCGCGGGTCAGCGGGTCGAGGCCGACTTCCTCGAGGGCCTGGATCACCCGGGCTTCACACTGTTCGGGGCTGGAGGGCTGGTGGACCTCAAGGCCTTCGCTGATGATCTGCTGCACCGACATGCGCGGGCTGAGGCTGCCGAACGGATCCTGGAACACCACCTGCATCTGCTTGCGCCACGGCCGCAATGCTTTTTGTGACAGCTGATCGAGGGCCTGGCCCTGGAAGCGAATGCCGCCTTCGGATTCGATCAGCCGCAGGATCGCCTGGCCGAGCGTCGACTTGCCGGAGCCGGATTCACCGACGATGCCCAGGGTCTTGCCACGCTGGATGGACAGGCTGATGCCATCCACGGCGCGCAAGTATTCCTTGCGCCGGAACAGACCGCCGCCCAGGGGGAAACTGACGTGCAGGTCCTGTACCTGCAGCACCTCTTCGCGCTCGTCCCGGGGCAGGGCTTCGCCTTCCGGCTCGGCGTGCATCAGCTCGCAGCTGTAGGGGTGTTTCGGCGCGCTGAAGAGGGTTTCGCAGGGCGCCTGTTCAACGATTTCACCCTCTTTCATCACGCACACCCGTTGCGCGATGCTGCGCACCAGGTTCAGGTCGTGGCTGATCAATAACATGGACATGCCAAGCCGTTGCTGCAGCGACTTGAGCAGCAGCAGAATCTTGCGCTGCACGGTCACGTCCAATGCGGTGGTCGGTTCGTCGGCAATCAACAGTTCCGGCTCGCAGGCCAGCGCCATGGCGATGATGACCCGCTGCCGCTGACCGCCGGACAGTTGATGCGGATAGGCCTTGAGCCGTTCGGCGGGTTTCTGGATGCCCACCAGGGTCAGCAGTTCCAGAATGCGCTGGCGCGCCGCTTTGCCCCCCAGGCCCTTATGCAGCATCAGGGTTTCACCGATCTGCTTCTCGACGCTGTGCAGCGGGTTCAGCGAAGTCATCGGCTCTTGGAAGATCATCGCGATCCGGTTGCCGCGCAGCTCCCGCAGGGCCGTGGTATCGGCGCCCACCAGTTCCTGGCCGCGATAGCGAATGCTGCCGGTGGTGCGGGCTTGTGTTTCGGGCAGCAATTGCAGGATCGAGTGTGCGGTCACCGACTTGCCGGAACCGGACTCGCCGACCAGGGCCAGGCATTCGCCGGGGCGGATGTCCAGGCACAAGTTGCGCACCACGGCGTTGTCGTTGAAGGCCACGCTCAGGTCGCGGATTTCGATCAGGTTGTCGCTCATCTCAAGGTTCCGCTTCATGGTCGTTTCACGATCGTGGGTCGAACGCGTCTCGCAACGCTTCGCCGATAAACACCAGTAGAGAGAGAATCAGCGCCAGGGTGAAAAACGCCGTCAACCCCAGCCACGGCGCTTGCAGGTTTTGCTTGCCCTGGGCAATCAATTCGCCCAGGGAAGCGCTGCCGGCCGGCATGCCGAAGCCGAGGAAATCCAGGGCGGTGAGGGTGGAGATGGCGCCGGTGAGGATGAAGGGCAGGTAGCTCAGGGTGGCGTTCATTGCGTTGGGCAGGATATGCCGCACGATCACCTTGCGGTCCGACAAGCCCAGGGCCCGGGCGGCTTTCACGTACTCAAGGTTGCGCCCGCGCAGAAACTCGGCGCGGACCACGTCCACCAGGGCCAGCCAGGAAAACAGCGCCATGATTCCCAGCAGCCACCAGAAATTCGGCTCCACGAAGCCCGACAGGATGATCAACAGGTAGAGCACCGGCAGCCCGGACCAGACCTCCAACAGGCGTTGCCCGAGCAGATCCACCCAGCCGCCGTAGTAGCCCTGCAATGCACCGGCGGCGATGCCGATGAGCGCGCTGATGGCGGTCAGGGCCAGGGCGAACAGGATCGACACCCGTGCGCCGAAGATCACCCGGGCCAGCACGTCCCGGGACTGGTCGTCGGTGCCCAGCCAGTTCACCGATGAGGGCGGGCTCGGGGCCGGTTGGTTGAGATCGTAGTTGGGGGTGTCGGCGCTGAACGGGATCGGTGGAAACCACAGCCAGCCGCCGTCCTTGTGGATCAGGTTCTGCACGTAGCTGCTGCGGTAGTCGGCCTGGAACGGCAGTTGCCCGCCAAATTCCTGCTCGGTATGGCGCTTGAACACCGGGAAATACAGCGAGCCCTGGTAGCTGAGCACCAGGGGTTTGTCATTGGCGATCAGCTCGCCACCCAGGGTCAGGATGAACAGGCCGATGAACAGCCACAGCGACCACCAGCCCCGACGGTTTTTCTTGAAGCGTTCGAAGCGCCGGCGGCCCAAGGGGGAAAACTTGAACATCAGGCGTTCCTCGCGGCGAAGTCGATGCGCGGGTCCACCAGGGTGTAGCAGAGGTCGCCGATGAGTTTGATCAGCAGGCCGAACAGCGTGAAGATGAACAGTGAGCCGAACACCACCGGGTAATCCCGGGACACCGCGGCCTCGTAGCTCATGCGTCCGAGGCCGTCGAGGGAAAAAATCACCTCGATCAGCAAAGAGCCAGCGAAGAACACGCTGATGAACGCCTGGGGAATGCCTGAAACCACCAGCAGCATCGCATTGCGGAACACGTGGCCATACAGCACCCGGCGTTCGCTCATGCCCTTGGCCCGCGCGGTGACCACATACTGGCGGGTGATTTCATTGAGGAACGAGTTCTTGGTCAGGATCGTCAGGGTGGCGAAGCCGCCGACCACCAGCGACGTGACCGGCAGTACCAGGTGCCAGAAGTAGTCGGCGATCTTGCCCAGCGTCGACAGCGACTCGAAGTTATCCGACACCAGTCCGCGTACCGGAAACCAGTTCAGCGAGGTGCCGCCGGCGAACACCACGATCAGGAACATCGCGAACAGGAACGCCGGCATCGCATAGCCAATGATGATCGCCGTGCTGCTCCACACATCGAATGCCGAGCCGTGACGCACAGCCTTGCGAATGCCCAGGGGGATCGACACCAGGTAAGTGATCAGTGTCGCCCAGAGCCCAAGGGAAATGGTCACCGGCATTTTTTCCAGGATCAGGTCGGTGACCGTCGCGCCGCGAAAGAAGCTCTTGCCGAAGTCCAGGCGAGCGTAGCTGCTGAGCATCAGCCACAGCCGTTCGTGGGCCGGTTTGTCGAAGCCGTATTGTTTCTCGATGTCCTTGATCAGTTGCGGATCCAGGCCGCGACTGGCGCGGGAGCTGCCGGTCATGGCGTTGCCCGAACCGCCGACGCTGGCGCCGCCGATGCCTTGCAGGTGGGCGATGGCTTGTTCCACCGGCCCGCCGGGTGCGGCCTGCACGATGACGAAGTTCACCAGCAGGATAATCACCAGCGTGGGGATGATCAGCAGCAGGCGCCGCACGATATAAGCCCACATCAATGCGGCCCTCCGGGTGTGCCGCGCCTGATACGTTCAGCACGCATCTGCTCGTTGGTCAAGGGTGTGGTGCTCACTTCCCACCAGCTTTCGATGGCTTCGTCATTACTGGCCTGCACCTTCGGGATACCGAAGCGGTTCCACCACACGGTCGAGCTGCCTGGCGGGTAATAATTGGGGATCCAGTAGTAATTCCATTGCAGCACCCGGTCCAGTGCACGGGCGTGGCGGAGCATGTCGGCTTTGGTCGTGGCCTTGACCAGCCCGTCGATCAGCGTGTCCACCGCCGGGTTCTTCAAGGCCATGTAGTTGTTGGCCCCCGGGTCGTTGGCCGCCGCCGAGCCGAAGTAGTTGTAGAGTTCCAGGCCCGGCGAGGTGCTGACCGGGTAGCCGGTGATGATCATGTCGTAGTCACGGCTCATCAGGCGATTGACGTATTGGGACGCGTCGATGCGCCGGATGCTCATGTCGATGCCGATCTGCGCCAGGGTGCGCTTGTAGGGTAGCAACAGGCGGTCCATACCGTTCTGGCTGTTCAGGAAGGTGAAGCTCAGCGGCTCGCCCTCGGCATTCACCAGGCGGTCGCCGTCGGGTTTCCAGCCGGCCTGTTCCAGCAACGCCAGGGCTTGCAGTTGCTTGTCGCGGATCACGCCACTGCCGTCGGTTTTCGGCGCCTGGAAGACCTGGGTGAAGACTTCGTCGGGAATCTGCCCGCGCAAGGGTTCGAGGATCGCCCGTTCGCCGGCATCGGGCAGTTCGCGAGCGGCGAGGTCGGTGTTGGAAAAGTAACTCTGCTGACGCACATAGACGTTGCGCATCATCTGGCGATTGCTCCATTCGAAATCCCAGAGCATCGCCAGGGCCTGGCGTACACGACGGTCCTGGAACTGCGGTTTTTGCAGGTTGAACACGAAACCCTGGGCGGTCTGGGGCGCCTCGGTGGCCAGGTGGGCCTTTTGCAGGCGACCGTCGCGCAGGGCCGGGCTGTCGTAGCCGATGGCATAGCCGGTGGCGGAGAACTCGCGATTGTAGTCGTAGGCGCCGCCGCGCAGCACCTGGCGGGCCACATCGGTATCGCCAAAATACTCGATGCTGAAATGGTCGAAATTGTAGAGGCCACGACTGACCGGCAGGTCCTTGCCCCACCAATCGGCATTGCGCTCGAAGGTAATGCTGCGCCCGGAGTCGACCTTGCCCACCCGGTAGGGGCCACTGCCCAGCGGGGCTTCGTAGCCGCCGCCGTTGGCGAAGTCGCGGCTCTTCCACCAATGTTCGGGAAAGACCGGCAGGGTGGCGATGTCCAGGGGCAGGGTGCGGCTTTCGTTGTTCTTGAAATTGAAGCGCACGGTGCGCTCGTCCTCGACCACGACGTCCTTGACCGCCGCGAACTGGGTGCGATAGCGCAGGCTGCCCTGGGTCATCAACAGCTCGAAGCTGTAGCGCACGTCCTGGGCGGTAATGGGTTTGCCATCGGCGAAGCGCGCCTTGGGGTTCAGGTAGAAACGCAGGGACAGGCCATCGTCGGCCCGCTCCATCTTCTGCGCTACCAGGCCATAGACGGTATAGGGTTCATCCAGCGAGCGCTGGGCCAGTGGTGAATACAGCAGGCCATCGATCTGGCTGACGCCGATGCCTTTGTCGATGTAGGGCAGGATGTGGTCGAAATGGCCGATCTCGATGGCCGAGCGGCGCATGGTCCCGCCTTTGGGGGCCTGGGGATTGGTGTAGGCGAAGTGACCGAAGCCTTCGGCATATTTGGCCGGTTCGCCATAAACGGTCAGGGCGTGTTGCGGTGCCGCATCGACGCCGGCGGCGCCTGTCAGCAGGACCACGGCAGTCAATAGCAGGGAGGGGAACGCCAGTCGCATTGTCAGCCTTAAAGCCGGGTGATCGATGACACGATTTGTACGCGAGCGGCGCGTGGATCGCCAGTCCCTCGCGAGACCCAAACACAACGGCCCACCGAAGGGCGGGCCGTTATGCCGATAAACTGGGATCAGTCCTGACGGCTGGTGACTTCCAGCAGGTGGAAGCCGAACTGGGTCTTGACCGGGCCCTGGACCACATTGATCGGTGCGCTGAATACCACGGTATCGAATTCCTTGACCATCTGGCCCGGGCCGAACGAACCCAGGTCGCCGCCCTGACGGCTGGATGGGCAGGAGGAGTTGGTCTTGGCCACTTCGGCGAAGTCGGCGCCGGCTTCGATCTGGGCCTTGAGTTCGTTGCACTTCTCTTCGCTGGAAACCAGGATGTGGCGGGCAGTGGCTTTAGCCATGGGGGAAAATTCCTTTCGCTGTATTTAAAGGTGTTGAGCCTACCGGATTCGTTAACGTGTTGTTGTCAAAATTGCGTCAAAACCTTGGGCCCGGCGATCAAAGGCCGGCTTTGCGCAGGCGCTCGGCGTGGCGCAGGTAAAGGTCTGTGGGGTTAAGCTCCTTGGGGTTAGGCTCTGTCGGGTCTGTACCCTTGCGTAACGTGCCGCCTCCTGGAGTGATGGCCTCCATGTGGTCCATGGGATAGTCGGAACGAATGACTTTGCCCAGGTGCGAACTGAAGCGCCCGACCAGGCCGTCGTTCTGCTCGGCTTCGGTGATGAAGTATCTGGAAAAGGCGCGGCAGAAAACCTGCAAAGGCTGCGATGCTGCCCCCGTCGTCTCTCGCAACGTACCGCTCCATGAGTAGTAACGCACGCCATTGACCCGGTCCGGGCCGTTCCCGCCCCAGTTCTTCGGCAAGCCCTGGGGGTATTTGTCGTTGAAGGCGCCCACGCCCTCAGTGGTCAACGTCGCCAGCGCGGCGAGGGCTTTGGGTGACAGCTGCGCCTGTCCGTCAAGCAGCGAGATGAAGTCGGCGAACAATGTGGCGACGCCTCTTGCCACATGCCCTGGCAACCGTCCGGGGGTAAGGGCCTTGCGCAGAAAATCCGCCAGTTCGGAACCATGGTTGGGGCCGCTGACCGACGTGACCGAGGCTACTTTGTCGGGTGCCAGCGCGGCGGCATAGCGCGCGGCCAGCGCACCCTGGCTGTGGCCGATCAGGTTGACCCGGGCTGCACCGGTGCCGGCCAGGACCCGATCGATTTGTGCCAGCAGTTGTTCGCCTCTGGCCTCGTTGCAATGGGTGGCCGACAAATAGGGGATAAACACCCGGGCACCGCCTGCACGGAGGGCTTGTTTGACGCCATGGAACAGCTCGAAGCCGCCGATCTTGTCAAACCCGAACAACCCATGGACCAACAGGATGGGAAACTGAGTGGTTGCATTCCGTTGCATGTTCGTACCTTTTTCGAAGAGGTTCACGTTGAATTTGCGACTTCACTCTAATCCAGCTCCGTGATCGGCGATGTAGGAAGAAACCACGCTGAACCAGCGAAACCGGAATAAAAAAAGTGGGAAGAATGGGAAATAACCCGACGGTGCCTATAGGTGTAGGAGGTCTCCTATAACCCGAGTTGTTTGCAGCTACGGCTTTGAACGCAAGGGACTACTGCCGTTGTCGACTTGTCTGGCTGTGGGTTTGGGGCGAGCGGGTTTTAATGGCTCCATTGAGCACCGTTATGCAAACGGTGCCTTCATCCAAGGACTGGAGCCTGTACATGATCACTTACCCTTCTTCTCAACGACCCCGTTCAACATCAAGCACAAGGCTGCCGCCACCGGTCCTGGCCGCGGCCAGGGACGGGGTGATCAATCCCGCTTGGCGCAAGGCCGTCGTTACCGTCAAACCTTATCCGATGATGACGTGCGGGGATGAGGTGCTGCTGTGTTGGCATGGGCTCAACAACGAGGGTGAGCCTTACCGATATGAAGTGGCCGGGTTTGTCACGCAGCGGCAAGTAGGACGAGACCTCGTATTCGTCGTGCGCGAACCGCATATTGCCGAGTTGGACGGTGGCTCGCTGGAGCTCTCGTACCAGGTGACGGGCAAACAGTTGCCGGCCACCCTGGTTTCGGAGCACCTGCAATTGGACATCGGTGATGTATCACCGCAACTGCTACCTGCCATTGCCAACGATGCGGTCGGTGGCAGTCTTGACCCGAGTCGAGTGCCTGACGGAACCTGGGTGACGATTCGGCCCTACGCCAGGATGGCGGTCGGCGATCGGTTGATCCTGACGGCCAGTAAAGGCTCCAACGCGCTTTGGCGCGACGTGCTGGAGATAGAAACCCATGCTGTCGGTCGTGAGGTGTCGCTCTGGATCGATCATTCGTTGATCGCTCCCCATGTGGGACACAACCTGGCCCTGGTCTATGTCGTCAGGCGTGGGCATTCGGTGCGCCGTGCCGAGCCCTTGTCATTGCACGTCGGTCCTCTGCTGCGTCCTGCGTTGAAGGCGCCCAGGATCCAGGAGATGAATGATGGGTGGCTTGATGTCGACGATTTGCAAGAGGGAGTGACGATCGTCATCGATGATCCCGGGCTTGAGGTGGGCGAGCTGGTCTGGTTGCAGTGCAATGGCAATTCCGCTTATGTGCTTGACCGCGAAATCACCGAGGCCACGGCAGGCCAACCGCTCGCATTTGTGGTTCCTGTGGCGTTTTGGCAGGGTCAAGGCGACAGGTCGGTGGCCGTGTTCTATCAGGTCGAGCGCCTGGATGACGTCAGCCAGCATTCGGAGTGGGTGACGGTCCAGGTTCGTTCCAGTGCGTCAGCCTGAGCGAAGCGGGAGCGTGCTCCCGCCGGGCTCTGTAGGAGCTGTCGAGCGAAACGAGGCTGCGATCTTTTGATCTTTCGCTCCAGACTCAATTGGTAATGGAAAGATCGCAGCCTCGTTTCACTCGACAGCTCCTACGGCGCAGTCCAACGGGAGCAAGTGCTCACCACAATGATCCAGACAAGTCACAGTATTTACCCCAGAAGAGGGCGTATTCGGGACTCAGGCTGGCAATTGCAGCTTGTGATGGGCCTGGCGCAACAACTGCTCAGTGGATTCCCAGCCCAGGCAACCGTCGGTGACCGATACGCCGTAGCGCATCGATGGGCCCAGCGGCTGGCAGCCTTCGAACAGGTGACTCTCCAGCATCATGCCAATCAGGGAGCGGTTGCCTTGCAGGCGCTGCTCCAGCACGTCATTGAACACCTGCGGCTGACGCAACGGGTCCTTGCCGCTGTTGGCGTGGCTGCAGTCCACCATGATCCGGGCCGGTATCTTCAGGCGGGTCAGGTCGTGGTGTATCTGCGTGACGTTCTGCTGGTCGTAGTTCGGCCCGCGATGGCCGCCACGCAACACCAGGTGGGTATCGGGGTTGCCCGGCGTCTGGACGATCGCCGGATGCCCCTGGCTGTCCACACCGAAATGCCGGTGGGGGTGGGCGGCAGAGCGCATGGCATCGCAGGCAATGCCGACCCCGCCGTCGGTGCCGTTCTTGAACCCCACCGGCATGCCCAGGCCGCTGGCCATTTCCCGGTGGATCTGCGACTCGGTGGTGCGCGCACCGATGGCGACCCAACTGAGCAGGTCATCGAAGTAACTGGCAGCCATGGGTTGCAGCAGTTCGGTGGCGACGGGCAAGCCCAGTTGCAACATTTCGCGCATCAGTTCCCGGGACAAGGTCAGGCCGGCGGCCATGTCATCGCTGCCATCCAGGCCAGGATCGTAGGCCAGTCCTTTCCAGCCTACGGTCGTGCGGGGCTTTTCCACGTAGGCGCGCATGACCAGCAGCATGCTGTCGCGCACTTCATGGGCCACGCGAGCCAGGTTGGCGGCGTATTCGAGGGCGGATTTCAGGTCGTGGATCGAGCAGGGGCCGACGATGACCAGCAGGCGGGAGTCCTCGCCGTCGAGGATCGCGCGGATGGCCTGGCGATGGGCACTCACTTGGTGACTCAGCTCGGTACTGAGCGGCAATTGGTGCTTGAGTTGCAACGAGCTCGGCAGACGCAGGGTCAGGGCTTCGTTGGCAGGGTTGAGCGTGGACAACGGCAAAGCGGAGACGGACGAATTCATGATCTGGCTTCCTGGACGGGCAGCGGGTTCATTCCCGCGCGCCGGTCCTAGTGGGGTGTTCGACAATTGGCCGGATTGGCCCGCAATTGAGGCTTGCCACCGGTAGGTGACCGATCGGAGGCGGCAGGCTGTCCCGAGCGGTGGCTGGTAAATCGCCAGGCGGAAAAACTGTCGTAACGGTAATAAGTGGCGTAGTTCATGGCTCAATCCTCAAGTTGTCTGGTGCTGCAAATGTGTGGGGCCTGAAAAAACAAAACCCCCGGTCGGGAGGCCGACCGGGGGTTTGGAAAACTCTGGAAGGCGACCCGTTTAAAGTGGGCGCCGGTTGGGTATCAGGCGCGCCAGTGGCTAAACCAATACCCAAAATAAAAGCTGACCGGAGTTTGAACACTGTTCGCCCGGGCAGCCGCAACCGAGCGCTGGGCGCTGGCGGTTTGACGCGGTGAGAGGGCGTTGAACATGGTCTGTCTCCGATGAATGGCCCTGAGCTTACTTGAGGACGGTGCGCCGGTTCAATCGGAAAATGCTATCGAGGGCATGCAATTGTTCGCCCTGGCTTGAGTCCGCTGGGCTTTATGACACACTTGAGGTTTGCAGCGCCTCCCAGGGATGACCCATGACCGCTCCAGCCTTCGCCGCCGCCCAGTCGATCTCCATCGCGGGGGACGTCCGTGCCAACCTCGTGCGTCATCAGCATTTCATGCAGGCGGCCGCTGAACAGGGTGTGCAGTTGCTGGTGTTTCCTGAACTGTCGCTCACCGGCTATGAACGTGGCCTGGCGGCGGACCTGGCCGTCCTGCCGGAGGATGCCTTATTGCAACCGCTGCGCGACTTGGCCCGCGAGCTCGGCCTGACAGCGGTGGTGGGCATGCCGATTCGCCTGTCGGCGGATGCCCCGGTGTTGATCGGCGCGTTGGTCCTCGGTGCCGATGGCTCCCTCGGGGTGTACAGCAAGCAGCACCTGCACCCAGGGGAAGAAGTCGCCTTCGCCCCGGGCCATGGTGGCTCGATGCTGACGATGGGGCAGGATCGCGTCGCCCTGGCGGTGTGTGCCGATTTTTCCCACGCCAGCCATGCTGCCGCGGCAGCCGGGCAGGGCGCTACGCTATATGCGGCGGGGGTGTTGATCACCGAGGGCGGCTACGTGCCCGATACGACGTTGCTGCAAGGCTATGCCCGGCAGCACGCCATGACCGTGCTGGTCGCCAATCATGGCGGCGTCACCGGCGGTTGGGAATCGGCTGGCCGCAGCGCCATCTGGGGCCCGAACGGTTCGTTGCTTGCGGCAGCGCCGGGCACGGGCGAGCTGTTGGTGGTCGCCCGCCGCGACGCCAACGGCTGGGCAGGGAAGGTCGTACCGGTGCAAGTGCTTGGATGAGGTGTTCATGAGCTTCGAGTGGCGTGCCGCAACGGCCGGGGACATCGACTTCGCCCGACAGCTGACCTGCGACAATATGCTTGCCTATTACCTCAAGCATGATTTGCTCTGGCAGGACGAAGCATTCGATCTGGCCTGGATCATTCGCCAGAACTGGATAATCAGTCGTGAAGGCCAGGCGCTGGGCTTCGTCAGTCTCAGTCGTGATGCCAGGGCGTTGTATATCCGGGAACTGCAGATCGACGAGGCGTTCCGGGGGCAGGGCGCCGGTACCTGGGCGATCGGACAGGTTTGGGACCTGGTGGGGCTGGAGCGTCGCCCGGCTTTGCGCCTGACGGTGTTCAAGGATAATCCGGCCAGGGCATTGTACGAACGGATGGGCCTGCGTGTCGTGGGCGAGGATGAGTGTTTCCTGAGGATGCAGCGAGACGCCGGTGCTTGACGCCTCGGGTGTTGTGCCAATAAAGATGTGTTGTAACTTTTATCTGTCCCTTTGCGCTAGGTCTGCCGGATGCTTTTTGCTAAGGTGTTGTGCAACCCAAATAAGACCAAATCGTGAGGTGTCTGCTTGATTAGGGTGTTAGTGGTCGATGACCATGATCTCGTCCGTACGGGCATTACACGAATGCTGGCTGACATCGATGGCCTGCAGGTAGTTGGCCAGGCTGAATCCGGGGAAGAATCCCTGATCAAGGCGCGTGAATTGAAACCCGACGTGGTGTTGATGGACGTCAAGATGCCTGGCATCGGCGGCCTTGAGGCCACGCGCAAACTGCTGCGCAGTCACCCGGACATCAAGGTGGTCGCGGTGACCGTCTGCGAAGAGGATCCGTTCCCCACCCGGTTGTTGCAGGCGGGCGCGGCGGGCTATCTCACCAAGGGCGCTGGCTTGAACGAGATGGTCCAGGCCATTCGTCTGGTTTTTGCCGGGCAACGCTACATCAGCCCGCAAATCGCCCAGCAATTGGCGATCAAGTCATTCCAACCGACCAACGACTCGCCCTTCGATGCGCTGTCGGAGCGGGAAATCCAGATTGCCCTGATGATTGTCGGTTGCCAGAAGGTGCAGATCATCTCCGACAAGCTGTGCCTGTCGCCAAAAACCGTCAACACCTACCGCTATCGTATCTTCGAGAAGCTTTCGATCAGCAGTGACGTCGAATTGACACTGTTGGCGGTGCGCCACGGCATGGTCGATGCCAGCGCCTGAAAATGACTGAATTGTTTGATCCAAGTGCGTTCCTCTCCACCTGCAGCGGTCGCCCCGGCGTGTACCGCATGTTCGACGGCGACGCACGCCTGCTTTATGTCGGCAAGGCCAAGAACCTCAAGAAACGCCTGGCCAGTTACTTTCGCAAGACCGGCCTCGCCCCGAAGACTTCCGCCCTGGTGGGGCGCATCGCGCAAATCGAAACGACGATCACCGCCAATGAAACCGAGGCGCTGCTGCTTGAGCAGACGCTGATCAAGGAATGGCGCCCGCCGTACAACATCCTGCTGCGCGACGACAAATCCTACCCCTACGTGTTTCTGTCCGACGGGGCCTTTCCGCGCCTGAGCATTCATCGGGGCGCCAAAAAGGCCAAGGGTCGGTATTTCGGTCCTTACCCTAGCGCCGGGGCGATTCGTGAAAGCCTCAGCCTGCTGCAGAAGACCTTCTTCGTTCGCCAGTGTGAAGACAGCTACTACAAGAATCGCACCCGGCCCTGCCTGCAATACCAGATCAAGCGCTGCAAGGCGCCTTGCGTAGGGTTTGTCGAGCCGCAGGTCTACGCCGAAGACGTGCGTCACTCGGTGATGTTCCTGGAGGGGCGCAGCAATGCGCTGACCGATGAACTGTCGGCAGCCATGGAAGACGCGGCGGTCAACCTCGAGTTCGAACGAGCCGCAGAGCTGCGCGACCAGATCGGCCTGCTGCGCCGCGTTCAGGACCAGCAAAGCATGGAAGGTGGCAGCGGTGATGTCGATGTGATCGCCGCGTTCATCAACCCGGGCGGCGCGTGCGTGCATTTGATCAGCGTGCGGGGCGGTCGCGTGCTGGGCAGCAAGAACTTCTTTCCCCAAGTGGGTATCGAGGAGGACGTGGCTGAGGTCATGGCGGCGTTTCTGGGCCAGTACTACATCAGCAGCCCGGAACGCGACTTGCCTGCCGAGTTGATCGTCAACGTGGTCCACGAGGATTTCCCGGCCCTGATCGAAGCCATCGATAAGCTTCGCGGTCGTGAACTGACCATCAGTCACCGCGTTCGCGGCACCCGTGCCCGTTGGCAGCAACTGGCCGTGACCAACGCCGAACAGGCCCTGGGTGCGCGCCTGGCCAACCGTCAACACGTGGCGGCGCGGTTCGATGCCCTGGCCGATGTCCTCAACCTGGACGAGCCACCGCAGCGGCTGGAGTGCTATGACATCAGCCACTCCAGTGGCGAGGCGACCGTGGCGTCCTGCGTGGTGTTCGGTCCGGAAGGCCCGATCAAGTCCGATTATCGCCGTTACAACATTGAAGGCGTCACCCCGGGCGATGACTATGCGGCCATGCATCAGGCGCTGATGCGGCGCTTCGGCAAGCTGAAGGATGGGGAGGGCAAGTTGCCGGACATCCTCCTGGTGGACGGCGGCAAGGGCCAATTGTCCATGGCTCGCGATGTGCTCAATGAGCTGATGGTGCCCGACCTGATACTGTTGGGGGTGGCCAAGGGCGCGACGCGCAAGGCCGGTTTCGAGACCTTGTACCTGAATGACGCCGCCCATGAGTTCACCCTCAAGGGCGATTCGCCGGCGTTGCACCTGATCCAGCAGATTCGCGACGAAGCCCACCGCTTTGCCATCACCGGGCACCGTGCCCGCCGTGGCAAGACGCGCCGGACGTCTACACTGGAAGGTGTGGCAGGCGTCGGCCCGACGCGCCGTCGCGACTTGTTGAAACATTTTGGTGGATTGCAGGAACTGTCTCGTGCCAGCATCGAGGAGATAGCCAAAGCACCCGGTATCAGTAAAAAGCTCGCTGAGTCGATTTATGCAAACCTGCACAGCGAGTAGAATGCCCGTCAACCTCGCAGCCAGTTGTGCCGATGAATATCCCAAATCTGATTACCGTCCTACGCGTCCTGCTCATCCCGATCTTTATTTTGTTGTTCTATTTGCCGTACCACTGGAGCTACATGGCCTCCGCCTCGGTCTTCGCCTTCGCCGCCGCGACGGACTGGCTGGACGGTTACCTGGCCCGACGCCTGGAGCAGAGCACGCCGTTCGGTGCCTTCCTCGATCCGGTGGCCGACAAGCTGATGGTCGCGGTGGCCTTGGTGCTGCTGGTACAGGAACACGGCAACCTCTGGCTGACCTTGCCGGCGGCGGTGATCATCGGCCGCGAAATCGTCGTCTCGGCGCTCCGTGAATGGATGGCCGAGCTGGGCGCCCGCGCCCAAGTCGCCGTGTCGAACCTCGGCAAATGGAAAACCGCCGCGCAGATGCTGGCGCTGGTGATCCTGCTGGCGAACCCTTCGGATTTCAGCTTCTGGGTGCTGTTGGGTTACGCACTGCTGTTGGTTTCCGCCGGCCTGACGCTGTGGTCGATGGTCCAATACCTGCGCGCCGCCTGGCCGCATCTGCGGACAGATGTAGACCCGAAATAAAACTTTTTTGAATCAAAGGGTTGACGGCGTAATCTGAATCTATAGAATGCGCCACACCAAGACGCGGGAATAGCTCAGTTGGTAGAGCACGACCTTGCCAAGGTCGGGGTCGCGAGTTCGAGTCTCGTTTCCCGCTCCAAATATTGCGCTACAGAGTTCCACTGAATTCTGTAAGTGATTGAAATCAGGGCCTTTAGGCCCTTTTTTCGTTCCAGCGGGAACCACTGAAATCCAGCACTATCCGGTGCGTTTAAGTCCAGAATTGAGTCCAGGATTCTGACGAGCACCGAATCGGTTTAATGCTGGAGCAGATTGTGTAGCGAGATGAGCATCTGGCCCTGACTCTGTTCAGGAGCTCGCGATGGCACTCTCAGAAATGACAGTTCGGCATGCCCGAATCACCGGTAATGACTACACCCTCGGCGACAGTGATGGTCTCACGCTCAATGTGACGGCCAGAGGCGGAAAAGTCTGGCTCTTCCGTTATTACTGGGCGGGCAAGCAGAAGCGCATGTCCTTGGGTTGTTACCCTCAAATCCCCCTCAAAGAAGCACGCACTCGACGTGACGAGGCGCGCGCCTTAGTTGCCCAAGGCATCAACCCCTACGAGCATCGTAAACAACAGCGACTTGCTGTTCATGCTGCGAAGGAACACACCTTCGATGCTGTGTTCAATCAGTGGGTGGAGTTCCGCAGGCTAAGCCTGAAGGAAGGGCGCCAGAGCACGCTCTCGCAGATCTTGCGAATCTTCAACAAAGACGTCTTACCCGTACTGGGTGGGAGGTCTATCTACGACATCAATCGTCACGATCTGCTGGATTTACTGAGCAGGATCGAGCAGCGCAAAGCCTTAACGACCGCCGAAAAATGCCGGACCTGGTTCAACCAATTGTTCCGCTATGCGCTGGTGAAGATCGAGGGGCTGGAACACAATCCGGCTTCAGACCTTGATGTGGTCGCACTTCCCAAACCTCCTGTAGCGCACAATCCGTTTCTCCGAATGGATGAGCTCCCGGCATTGATGGCTGCTCTTCGAAATTACGGTGGCGCCAACCAAACTCGGCTTGGCCTTCGGTTGTTGTTGCTGACCGGTGTCCGCACGGGCGAATTGCGGCTGGCGACACCAGACCAGTTCGATCTGGAGAAGCGCTTGTGGGTCATACCGGCGGAGGTGGTGAAACAGCTCCAGTTGGCGATGCGAAAGCCGGGTAAGCAAATTCAAAATGTACCGCCCTACATTGTCCCGCTGTCGGTTCAGGCGCTGGAGATCGTGCGTCACTTGCTGGACCAGGTGGTCCCTGCGCAACGCTACTTGTTTGCGCATCGAAGCGACCTGAGCAAGCGTATCAGTGAGAATACGCTGAATGGCGCGTTACGTCGGATGGGGTATGCCGATCAACTCACCGGTCATGGCATGAGGGCGACGATCTCGACGGCGCTGAATGAGATCGGGTATCCGAAGGTTTGGGTGGATGCTCAGCTTTCTCATGCTGATCCGGACAAGGTGAGTGCGGCCTACAATCACGCGGAGTATGTCGAGCAGCGCCGGACAATGATGCAGGACTGGGCGAATCGTCTGGATCTATGGGGGCAGGGCCAGCTGAAAGCGGCAAGCTCTCCGCTCACCATCCGATTGGAGGGGGCCGCTTCGCTGCCGTCGCTGGAAAACGTGAACACGAATCCCATTCAGTATAACGAAGCCTTTCCAAAGGCAACCGTCTCGGTGCCCAAGGCTTCGGTTAGTGACGAACCAGCTCTTATTATGTTGCACCAGTCGCCTGTCGTACCTCACCCGGTCCCGACTGAAAAGCCGCATCAATCTCACGTGTCTGACATCCAGCGAGAACGTGCCGAGATGCTTGCCATTTATGAGGCCGCTAGTAATTTGCCGTTACTGGTTTTCGCTAAATTGGCCGGCAAATCCCGAGATCAGATCAACCGTGATATCAAGGCTCGCCGTCTGCTGTCCCTGAGCCTGGGGAATCGTGGTCAGCGCATTCCAGATTGGCAGCTTGATCCACTGCGGCACAAGTTGGTACTTGCTGCGTTAGCGCGGTTTCCGGATGTCGATGGGTGGAGGCTTTATCGGACGGTCTGTGAGCCTCATGAGCGACTGAAGGGGCGTTCGCCAATCGATGTGCTCACTTTGGAGAATTTCGACGTGACAGCACGAATCGTTTGCAGTGCCCTGGGCCCAAGGTGAGGAGCTGTTTCGTGCGGTGATAACGGATGTCGCAGCTTCTTTGGGGCTATCTAGCGGGACTACACAAGTCGCCTGATGTTTCGGAGCTGGTCGGCTAGAGGAATCTATTGCGCAGGAAGGCACCATTTGGCAGTATCCCGTTCCCGCACTCTCTTGCCAGCTCTCCATCCCTCTCATTTGGGGGCTGCGTTTCGGAGGGGCAGGTAATCACCCGGCCTCGTGCCGGGTTTTTTATGCGTTCGGCAGGTACGGCTGGCGGATAAACATGGAATTCAGCTATCCCACGTATGGGGTGCTAGGGGTCGAGTGTTCGAATCACTCCGTCCCGACCATATAATTCAAAGGGTTGCGAGATTTTATCTCGCGACCCTTTTTTTATTTTTTGTCGTTTTTACCCCTACAAAACGACTGGCTCTCAATGGAATTTCCGCCTTTTTCGAGCGCTTGAACATTGCGTTTTGAGCTAATCACGCTTCATATTTGCTACAGGAAAGCACTATCCGGTCGAGCGGATAGTTGAGGTGGATAATGCAGACTCGACACGTATAAACCTGACCTAGAAATTGTGTTGATCTCGTATAGGGCGTTGATAGCGCACAATAAAAAACCGACACAAGGGTCGGGCTGCCTGTTTTTTCGGGTCAGCCCCCAAATGAGAGGGAGTGGAGAGTTGCCCGGAAAAAGCAGAATGGCATCACGCCAAAGGTGGCTAATGGACCTCAAAAAAAATGGGGTGTAGTGGTCAACTAATTCCGGAGATAATGTTAAGTTTTCTCAGTCTGAGCGCGCGGCAGCCTGCCGTATTGCCAGCCCTGATTTGAGTCAAACAGCAGCCCTTAAGGCCTAGAACGTTGCTCGCAAGCCATGTCCAACGCCTTGATGACTAGATCCGCACCCGGCTGTTTGATAGTGCCCTACCCACAATTCGGCGTGGGTAGAGATCCAGAACGACAGCTAGGTAATGCCATTTCCCTCGGCCCAGATGGTGATGTCGCCACAACTTGTTTGGGGGCCGACATATCAAACTCTCAATTCAAGATGTTCGGAATAGGCCAACTGACGCCGCCAGATTCCGATTGCTGAATCTCATATGCTGCCCTTTGCGTACAGGTCCAAACATCACGTTAATTGAGGATTCTGTACTGGCTGAAATAAAGACCTAAAAATCTGCTAGGGCTACTAAACTGGCGAACGACTGGTACAGACGCTGGGCCCAACAAACCTGTGAGCGGTGCCATAACAAGGAGGTATACGTTGAATGTCGGGAAGTATTGAAATGCCGTTAGTAGACCAAGAACTCGGCCCTGCGGAATCAATCGCGAAGCTGATGAATCAACGTATCTCGAATTACCTCGCTGCTCGCAACGATCCCAGCCTCTATCAGAGCGTACGGAATATGTCGCAGTTCGTCTCCGATGACTACGGCAACCGTTTTCTCGTAGAACTTATCCAGAATGCTCATGATGCTCACGATCCAACGCGTACAGATGGTGAAATTACCGTAGTTCTAGACATTACCGAGGGCCATGGTTGTCTGTATGTTGCTAATCGTGGTGCTGGTTTTACTGGTAAAAACTTGCAAGCTATCACCAACATTGCGCTGAGTAGCAAACCCGTCAATGCCGGTATCGGAAATAAGGGACTGGGATTTCGAAGTGTGCTTCAGGTGTGCAGTTGGCCCGAAATCTATTCGGTTCGTGGCGAAGGGGGAGGAGCCACCTTCGACGGATTGTGCTTCCGGTTTGCGACCATTGATGATCTGCGTGCACACAAGGACGTGCACTCGGCCGATGCCTCTCAAGAGATGGCCAGCAACCTACCTTGTTGGCATATACCAGTACTCACTGAGCCCGATGACAAGGTCACACGATTTGCCGAGGCAGGCTTTGCCACCGTTGTCCGCTTACCTTTGAAATCGCTAGAAGCGCTGCAATCCGTAAGGGCGCAAATTGACGTACTGATGAGCTTGTCCACACCGCTTCAGTTATTTTTGGATCGGGTTGGACGTATTTCTATCGATTCTGGAATGAACGAGCCTTTCGTGCTGGAACGGTCGGTAGAGGAGACCTGGCCTGTAATACCCAAGGGCTTGAAGGTGGACTCGCCAATCACTGTGGCCAAGCTCTGCCTCGGCAATGCGAGGTTTGTCGCGGCTCATTGGGACATCGATGACCAGCTGTTCAGGCAGGCGTTGCACGCAAGCCTTGAGAGGGAAGAGATACCGGAAAGTTGGAGGGATTGGGACGGTATCGCGAGGATCAGCATCGCGGTCCCGCTAGGTGCCCCCTTGGAGATGGGAAGGCTGTATTGCTTCCTACCGCTTGGTGCGGAAGGCAAAGCACCGTTCTGCGGCTACATCAATGCCAACTTCTACACGAAGATGGACCGAAGAACTGTCGACGTATCGATTGGCCTCAACGAATTCTTTATGCGCACGGCCGCCTGGTTAAGCTGCCAACTGATCGACTTTATGGTCAAGAGTGGGTGGGCGCAGGCGCCGAGTGCGGTCGTCAGCCTTCTATGTTGGGACGAGGCGTATCAACCCGCGTTGAAGCTCGGCATGGGCGACGACGGCCAAGGCATCTTGAATCGGGAGTTTCTCCCTGTACGTGGAAATGATGAAACGATTTCTTGGGCATCGCCCAAGGAAACGTATTCATGGATAGCTCCCGGCAATGCCTGTTTATCCACTAAGGCAATTTGCGAGATTGGGGGCGGAAAGGTATTAGTCGATTCGCTCACGCTGTCGCAGAGAGCAGCATTGGATCGATTGTATATACGACTTAGACAGTCTGACTTTAAACCTCCCGCCAAAGTGATCTCGGGCTGGATTGAGGCAATCGCCGTAAAAATGCATGAGCAGATCGCCGCCCCGGAGCGGTGGGCTGATTTTTATGATGAAGTGTCTACCGTGATGGCGGACCATGCTTCGTATCTTTCCGGCAAAAAGTTTCTGCTGAGCGTCAGTGGCGACTTAATCAGCAGTGAGTTACCTGCGAACACTAACTCCGGCCGCAGCCGGCGGGCGGCGGATGTCTATTTCGCGCCAGTACTGTCTGTCGACGCAGACGTCGACGATGAAGCTAGCAAGCGAGCTTTACCTTTGGATCAACTTCCCGCAACGCTGCGTAAGGGATTCGCCTTGTTGAGCCGAGATATACCCTGGTTGAAGGACGATGGCGGCCATCGACCTAGCCGTTCCTTCCTCATTGCCGGTAAGCTGGCCCGCGAGTACGACACCCGAGACGTACTTCGCACCCTTGCCGGAGTGACTCGCTCATCCGTTCCTGACCGTACACGAGAACAGGCCCTCGAATGGGCCTTTAGATTATGGAGCAGTGGTCGGTCGCTTTCCGACAAGGAGACGCGCTCGGCTGATTTCTTTGTACCGACCGCCAACGACTGGGTTGATGCAAAGACAGCTATGTTTGGCGCCGGTTGGGAGGTTCCGAATGGCAGCAAGTTGCAAGCGTTGCTACGGATCACTGCCGATGACTCTGACGATATGAAGGTTTCTTTGGCTCGCTTGGTGCCGGAATTCGTTGCGTGGCCAATTCGTTATGGAACCCAATCCGAATGGGTTCGCTTTCTCAATGCCAGTGGCGTGGTTGATTGCCTGCGCCCCATTGGCGGTGAAAGCATCACCGCCAATCCTATTGGCTTTCCCGCACTTTTGCCATTAATCGTCACACGCGATTTGCCAGGAATCACCGAAACGTTGCGCTCCCACTGGAAAGCGCAAATTACGCAAGACTGTTCCCAAATGTATTTTACACGCAACTACCGGGCAGAAATGCGGCCTTGGCGTATTCCCGGTCAGGGTGAATGCGAGTCCTTTCCGCCAGATGTCAGGAGAGACTTTGCAGTACAGGTTGCGCTGGCTATGCGATCGTTTAGTGACGAACACCGTACATTCCGCGCCGTACGGACGGAGATCGGCAATGGAGAGGTACACCGGCTATCAACTCCCCTAATCGCCTTTCTAACCGGTGCTCAGTGGTTACCGGTGATTCACCCGGGAGGTAAGTTACGGTTCGTTAAACCCTCAGATGCATGGTATTTCAACAGCGAAGAGGAGCGCCCCCCGCGCTTCGTAGAGTTCGTGGCCCACCAAGTGGCGGTAGCGATTGACTCCCAATCGCTCGAATGGCTTCAACGCGAAGCGAAGTTTGGATTGTTCAATAATGAGTTGCATGCTGGGCGTGCGTTGCTCGCACTCATCGAATCAGCTTCTGGGGGAATCTCCGATATTCGGGACGTGCGGCGGTTTCAGGAGTGGTTTAGACGCCTATGGATCCACGCACGTAAGAAAGGTACACCTGAGGCTGGCACTTCTGTGCCAGTACGTATAGGTAATGAAATTCGAGTGCTCACCAGGACGATCGAAGAAGATATCGAGCCATACTTCGATGATGAGCGTGATGGGGTAAAGAAGCAGTTGTTGGAGGAGGTCGGAGAACCTATTTTCGACTTCGTGCCGGGAGACACCGCAGCTGTGTGGGGTTGGGTGAACAACCGTGTTCCGCAAAGGTTTCGACTCATCTCTGACGAGCCAGCTGAGGTCTACGTCGACGGCATCACATTTGATGACCGTACGCCAAGTCGTCTTCTGAGCGATGTCATAGGGTCATGGTTTGTCGAGTTCCTTGTGTGTGTTGCAGAACACAAAAGCAGTGTATTCATGCAGTCAACCCAAAGAACACTTGGGCTAATTCGACGTGCGGCATTGTCGTTGGAGGTGGTTAGCGGGCAAAAAATTCAAATCGCCCACGGCAACAAATGGGTACCCATGCCTTTGTCACTGCGTGGTTCACTTGTTCTCAATCGTGCGGCTGGTCCCGTACTGATAATCCAAGCAGAGCAGGAACCTTTGACACTAGAGCATGTTGCAGGAGCATCAGCCCAGTTGGCTGTTGCTCTGGGGGCGCGAGATTTGGCAAATGGTCTTGATGCTGCTTTGTTGCGCCTTGCTTCCACAATGCGGAATGGGGGCGAAGAAACTCCCGATGATACGATTTTGGCATCTGCTCTGGGGGTGGAACCGGAAGCAATCCGGCAAACACGGCTTCTCGTAAGTGGTGATTTGATTGGAATGCTCCATCTCGCGATACCGCTTTCAGCCTGTAAAGCGTCACCGCAAACCACGGCACGCCTCCAAGAGCTTTCGACACAGAGCGAACCTCAGGATGAAGATCTGCGTGCGGTATTTGAAGCGTTGGCATTCGAGGTTGGCATACCGCTTGCGAACCTTGAGGCTCGGATGATTCATCTGGCCGATTTGTCCGACCTCAAGGTGGAGTTCTTACTTCCGATCGCCCAACTCAATGAGGCCATTGCTGTTCTTGGCGACCAATACGAGCTCGCCAGCAATGAGCATATGCATCGAGAGGCCTGGATGCGCCATTTGCGCCTACAGCAGACAAACATAATCGAACGCTTGCGAGAGCGTAGCTTTGGTTTATTCGACAAGAAGCTGAGGTTGGATGCATACATTGCCGCTAGGGAAGGGGTACTTGCTATCGCTCCACAGCCAACTTGGTTCACAACGTATGACGAATTACCCGCAGCAGTGATGGATACCCAAATCGATAGCTGGATTGATGGAGCGATGCCTGCTAGCGCTTCGGATTCGTCAATGGACCTAACTCTGACTGAATGTCGAGCGTCCAACGGCGCAAAACTTCGTAATTTTTTGACTCATTACGCACCGATACTGTCGGCCTGGGTTCGCGCTGGCGGAATCACTGGAACCCTCTTGGTACGCCAGACATGGAGTACCCCAGAAGCGGCGCGTGATACCTGCACCGCCCATGCGCGTGATTGTGGCTGGCTGGACTTCCGTTTATTGGATGATGGTGAAATCGTGCAGTGGTTGTCCCAAGCTGGTATCTGGCCTGTTGGAAAAGCCGCAAGCAAGGATTTGACGTATTGGGGGTTATCCGCGGAGAGCATGGTTAGCAATGAGGAGCGGGCAAAGAATATTCGGTTGGAACAGCAACGTCGGCGCATGCAGGTAGAGTTTGACGGTGTATCCATGTCCGCGATCACGGCGGGGTACATCGACATCGCCGCTGCAGTTGTTGCGGCGGCAGCCCAAGCACCCGCGTTAAATCATGTTTCATCGAAAGAGGCTACGCTACAAACGATAGACTTTTATAAGACAAGCGGGACTTCCGGCGGTGGTGGGAATGGAAGTATGCCCAAGCTTTCCGAGACGAGCATGTCTGATGAGCAGAAGCTCGCGGTAGGTTTAATGGGAGAGCTATGGGCCCGCGAATGGCTTCGCCGCCGACACAAGCTAGAGTCAGTTGACGAAAGCATATGGGTATCCCGCTATCGCGATGCAGTATTAAACACGAGCGGCGGTTCGGACAGTTTGGGCTATGACTTCATTGTCGCGACCAAGAGCCGTACTTACTACTACGAGGTTAAGGCGAGTTCTGGAAATCCATTGAGATTCGAGCTGGGTCCTACCGAAATCTTTGCGGCACAACGCTATCGTGGCGATAGCGAGCATAAGTACCGAATCCTATATCTCGCCAATGTTGGAGACCCCGCTCGGATGACTCCTACACTCCTTGCCAATCCTTTCTCGAGTAAAGGTGCTGGAACGTTTCGGGCGGTTGGGAAGGGAAGCGTCGTGTACGAGTTCAATCCAAAATGAAACACGCTCGCGGAAACGGTCTGCTAGGACTTAAGGACGACGACACAGCAGTCAGGGATGCGTGAGATTACGTAGACATTTTCGTCCTTAATGCTGAAGTTCGTGAGGTGTGTTCCCGGTACGCCTGAGGATGTGCTGCAAAACGCCTTAAGATAAACCTAAACGATCCATTGATACCAATTGAACAAGGACGAGCAAGAAGATGGCGCTGTTCATTCAGAAACCTATCTTTTGGAACACAAACCAGTACCTTGCGCCCTCCGGGGTCCTTGGAACAAGTGGCTTCCCTGCAGCAAACGGATACGGCCATGAGGAGTGGAATAACTCTTCAAAAATGGTCCTTTCGCGTGGAAAGAATCGTTTTCGAGTGTTTCATACAGAGGGGGTGGGCGCGGCACCAATTGACCAAAACGCGGGGCAGACATTCGTGTTTTTGACTACGTCGCATGACAGCATTCAACAGCTAGTGGGCATCGCAGGGAATGCAGTCGGTCTGTTCGATGACCACCATCTTGCTCAGCGCGAAGAAATTGTTCGCGAGTTATCGCTGGGCGACTTTTGGGAGGACGCCTGGAATGTTGAAAATGTCCGAAAGCGGTTCGCTGGTAACCAAAAGAAATTCCTGAAGGCTTGGGAGAAGGACCTGCACTGGATTCCAAACTGGATCTGCCCAGAGGATTATTTCTGGTGGTTTGAAAAGCCAATTACTCTGGACCCAAGGATAATCACGGGAAAGGAGAGATTGCTTGGAATGTACAGTACCTACACCGATCTGGATCTTCCGACGGTAGGACGAATTCTGGACGCCATACCTGCAGCCCAGCGACATGAAAAATGGGATCGCCTGATTGACGCTATTCAATGTGCTCCTTCCGAGCCATTGCCTGCCGAGGACATCACCGAGGGAAGTGAGCCCATCACAGAGGTGCTTACTCGAGTTAATGCCCGACGCGGACAGGGTAAGTTTCGTGAGGACCTGATGCAGATTTGGGGCGGCGCTTGCTCGGTAACGGGGTTGGCATGCAGGGAAATTCTTCGTGCTTCACATGTGAAGCCTTGGATCGACTCTACTGCTAAACAACGCCTTGACCGCCACAACGGCCTTCTATTGTCTGCGAATTTAGACGCTTTGTTTGATAAAGGGCTAATTACATTCGATAGCTTGGGCCAAATGCACATTTCGAAACGTCTTGATGGAAAACACAGGGAGGCTTTAGGACTGCCTATACCGCTTCGTTTTGTCCCGAAGGAGCTTGTGCCTTACCTTAAATATCATGAGAAAGAAGTCTTTCAAGATAGCAGAAGCGGGATCACCTACTGATCAACGCGGTTCTTCGTGGCGGGCTGAACGCGGAGATGGCTTCTCGACTTCGCCCGATCCAGCGAGGTGCCTCCCTCGACTCGATCGTATTCGAGAACTGTAGTGATCTGCAGCTAATCTGGCTGATAGCGCAAATTTGATCGCTGTTGGGGCTGCAAAGAACGCCAACCGGCGTTACCATGATGTCAAAATGTCATTGTTCTCATGAGCATAGTCAGGTACGACGGTTGACGATCCATAGCCAATACACGTGCGCCATTGAAGGCAGTCTACGTGTGCATGTCCCAGTTCGGCTTTATGAGCTAACACTCAAGCACCGCCTACTTGACCAGTTGGGTGGTTTTTCGCATTTGATTTTAGAAGCGCTCGATGTGATGCCTGACAGGGGTATCGAGTGGGTTTTAGAACGGACAGCCCTCAATCCCCAGCAACTGCATCCTATTATTCGCCGACTTGAAGGGCTTGGGTTGGTGGAGAATTTCAATCTGACCGCTCGCGCCAAGCCTCTTCTCAAGGCTAAGCGGTTGCTGCATGCGCAAACAAAATACCTCTGGCTCGACGGAGACTACAGACGCCACTCGTTTTGCGGAGTACACACGCTGCAGACGTCAGAGCTTAATGACGAAACTGAGTTTGTGATTCGGCCATGGCATCGTGGGGAAGGTAAGCCACGTTTATGGCCGAGTAGTGACTGGGGGGAGGATTGTGAACGGCAGAAAAACCGAATCTGGGATGTTCCAGAGCAGTATCTGCCAGTGGCTTTCGAGAGTTTCAACGAATGTTTTCGAGACCAGAAATTTGTCAGGTCAGATTGGGCTCTGTCCGTATGGGTTGCAGCGGAAATATCACACGACGTCCGTGCTATTGAAGTAAAGCTCAAAACTGACTCTTTGCGTCATGCGAGACCCAACGATTTCACGTTTGCTAGCCCAGTCCTTTGCCTTTCGACTCGATTCAATATGCCCGAAGGCGCGCCCGGACATCTGAGCAGTTTGCTCCCCGCTAACCATTGCAGGTTCACCACGTTTGTTGAACACGATGATGAGTCAGTAGGAGAGCTTGAGCTTACTGATGATCCTAAAGCTTCCTGGGTGTGGCCAGTCGTCGAGCGAGCGACCAAAGATCAAGTCATTGAGCATCTCTTCCAAGAGTTGGCGCTGGCTGAGGAAAACGTCTCATCGGTTTTCAATCGTCACCATGCCCTAGAGGAACGTTGGCAGCATCTAGGCTTCAACTGGGCAATGATTCAAGAAAGCCTGGACTTAGATGGCGTGTATCCAATTGAGGATGATCAATGAAGGTCGTTGATGTGTTCGCCAATATGGCTGAGCAAATGGTGGATGACGCCCAGGTTCGCCGTTACGGAACCATTTTGCTCACGCAAGGCGCAAGAGGACTGGGGAAGCTGAATCCCACTGCCGTGTGGGTTGACGCTGCAATCGCCGTCCTCGAAGCGACAGCCAGCTACCTGCGTTTCTGCGCGGCTCGTGAGGTCACAGCACAGCTGAGGGAATTCAACAAAACACTCGAGGCAACGCTCGCACAAGACCTGCGTATTGGGGAAAAACAACTCCAACAGCTGCAGCGCGAACGTTCTGGGCGTAAGGAACAAATTGCTCAGGTGTTGAAGCATTCCAATCAACAAAAATTGTTGACCCTCAAGAAAGTTCGCCAGCAACTCGATACCTTGAAACGAGTGCATGTGCTGCTTCAAAAGGAACGACAGGACCTAGGTAATTTCCAGCAGTTGATCGGCCTACAGGTATGCCTTGATCAGTGCATTGACGCGACGTTGGCACTACTGCTCACCCCAATCGGAGAGAACGCATGAAAGCACCTCGCAAACCTACGCCCCCCAAGCCCACTCCGGGCAAATCCGCTCCTAAAAAAGGTGGAGGTGGATTCAATGTGAATCAAGCGATGCAGATGGCCAACACATCGATTGATGCATTCAAGTCGTTTGTTGATTACAAGAAAGAAGAAGAAGTCACCAAACGGACCGTGATTGAAGGGCAGAGACAAATTCTACTTGGGGAGCAGCAGCTGAAAGAAGCCGAGCTCGAAGATGATCAACACAAGCGCGATCATTGGGCAAGAATGCAAGAGCTTTCAAACCAGAGCCGAGAGGCCGATCAGCAGTACGACGTAGCAATGACCACGCTCGAGACTAAGGCTGATAGAGAGGACCGGGTACTCAAGCAGCTCGAGTCTGGAAAAATCACGGCAGAGAACGCTGCCATGTTGCTAGGTGGCGGACAGGAATAAGTTTATGGCAGCTCCACTCGTTGTCGGTATTGGCGTTGCGATTTTTGCGGTTGCTAAAGTCTTCAGTTGGCTAGCTAACAGCATGACTGAGGAAGAAGAGCGAAAACATGCGCAGGAGCACGCCCGTACGGACGAGATTCGACGCCGGGCAGCTGCCGCTCAGGCACGTCAAGAGCAAAGGGCGTGGGAAGAATACCGGGAGATGGTTCTTGAGCACGTTCAACTTTTACGTAGAGTTATCCGGGAAAACCGCGAGGCGATAGTTGGAATTCCAGAGGAGCTGAATAAGCTCGAGCAGATGGTTGCCCGGGAAATTTCTGATAAGACCTCCAGCCCCTACCGTAAGTCAGCACTTCGTCGAGAGTACGCACGTGTCGAAGATGCTGTAGTACGCATGAAAGAGTACGAGCGCTATCTGACATTCGCTGAGAATGAAGTCGACACCTTGCTTGTGGGTGAACATTACGCGCTGCTGCTAGCGCTTGACCCGGCAGACAAGCTTCTTCCTCTGGAATGGCTTTACCCAGGAAAGCTCGTATTGGTGGCGATGGAAGAAATTAGCAGGCCACTCCCACGCTTCGGGCATCGAATCTCGTTCGGTACTGACGACGTGTCTCAAAAGGCGTTAGCACTGCCGTTCAACGATGAGATACCCATACTGATCAAGTCTGCAACCAAGTGGGACAATGGATCCTTCTATGGCTGTGTCGCCCGAGGCGCGCTCTACTATAACCACATCATTACCGGTGAACCCGTACCCTTCATTGTTGAACGAAAGCAGAAGCAATCGATGATTGGGACGTTGTTTGATGGACTGATGCGCGCCACGCTTCCTGTCAGCCAGCTTAAGCATCCTGGCGTACGACTGCTCTCTGGCCAAAAGATCTTGGTGCATCCGACGCAGTACGATCTGTGTTTGCTACGTAATCCATTTGAGCAAGGACGCACCAATATAGAGGTCAGCGAGTTTAACTATCGCGCTCGTGGAGTTCAGTCCTATCAGCAGCTTTATTTGACCGTAGATGAGAAGTATCTAGAGGGTGTGACCGACCAACAGTTTTTCGAAGAGGACGAGCCTTGGACACTGCTCGGCTACTCTGGTGCGACGGGAGTGATTTCTCTGGGCAAAGCCTCAGTGAGGGTGGAGTGCGCGCCGACGACCAGTTTTAGCTTGCTCGAAGTCCATCAGGTTGCTCAGGCGGGGACTCTGCAGATTGGTCTCGATACCCCATTTCGGTTCACGCTTCTTAATCAGAAGCTGGCGGCGATGTCGCAGGTTGGATGGCGAAGCGGTGTAGAAGAGTTCCTTCGCTTCTGCTCTCAAACTGCAATGGATATGAAAGACTCACCTGAGCGCTTGGCTCACAGTCGTTTCTATCAGCGCTGGGAGCAGGTCATCGCGTATCAACGCAGCCAGGAAGAAGTTTCTGTACTGGATTTTTCAGCAAGCATGCTCCTTGTTCAAGAAGACGATGTGCTTGTACTCCAACGAGACAGTCTCCCGCCGTCAGATCACGAGGCTTTCGAAGGCCTAGTCGAGAAGCTTCGCGAGGTGCTGTCAGATAAAAACTTCCTTAATCCTGACCACTGTGTCCGACTCTTGCTATGGGATGCGGACCGTTGTGAGTTTGTGCCTGTTGTCTCCCGCGATCGCCGCCGGCGTCCTTTGTACATTTGCACTAAGAGCAGTATTAGCATCGAGAGCGCTTTCTCGTTGCCAGAAGAGCCAAATGCAATGCTGCGTTTGGTTGTCACTGTACCCAGTGCTGCACTCAAGCGTCAGGCGCAAGCGTTAGAAGACTTTTTCAACGATCAACTGGTTAACCCGGCGCTCAAGAGCATCCTGCTTGCGCCAGAGCACTATCTCGCCGAACCGGTAGAGCGGAGTAGGGACATAACGTGGTCCGGGCCTCTGGATGAGAGTCAGAAACGAGTGGTGGAGTTAGCGCTGAGTGAGCGAAATGTCGCGTTAATTCAGGGACCACCTGGCGCTGGTAAGACAACGGCTATTGTTGAGATTTTGTATCAGCTTTACCGTCAGCGCTCTGATCTCCGAATTCTAGTGGTGTCGCAACAAAACTCTGCGGTGGACAACGCCCTGGAGAAGTTTCTAGCCGAGCATGCCGATGGCTTCGACCACGCGATTCGCACTATTCGGATAGGTAATCCTGAGAAGATGAGTAGCGTCATCAAACCGCTAGGGTTCGACAGCCAATTCAGTGAATACCTTACAGATCTCGAAGATCTCGCAATCGCCGGCGCCGTCAGCCTACCGGATAATGAAGCCGCGTTGTGCCACATGTGGCTTTCCTCGATCAAGCAAGCCTCACAGTCGCGCGCCAGCCAGGACGAATTTTTTATTACGCTCTTGGCCGACCGCAACCTGGTCGGTGCCACCTGTGTAGGCTTGGCTACGAACAAGGGAGGTATAGATCAACTCCAGTTCGACGTAGCAATCATTGATGAGGCTGGCAGGGCCACCATCCCGGAAATCCTCATTCCAATCTTGCGATCAAACAAGGTGATTCTTGTAGGCGATCACTACCAGCTTCCACCAAGCATCGCTCCGTTGCTCCGAGAGGATGAAGCCGCAGAAGAACTTGGGTTCCTACGTGAAAATTTCTTGGATACCAGCTTTTTTGAATTGATGTTTGAGCGCCTTCCGCCACAGTGCCGCGAGACTTTGAGTTTGCAGTATCGAATGGCGCCGGCGATCGGGGATTTGGTGGCAGAACTCTTCTACATGCGTGAAGGTAAACGTGTGCTTCACAATGGCCGAGATGACGCGTATTTCGAGGAGCGATACGTGCTCGAAAAATCGATTTACTGGGTCGACGTGAAAGGGCGTCAATCTCAGCCGAAAGGTTCGCAAAGCAAGGAAAATCGGGAAGAGGCTAAGGAGATAACTCATTTTTTGGCTAATCTTGCAGAGCGTACAACGAAGCCTATTTCGGTGGCTGTCATTACGCCGTATGGAGCGCAGAAAGAATGTGTGCGTGCGAGCTTGCGCAAGATTGGATGGGTGGAAGGGAAGCTTGGTCAATTATCGATAGCTGTTGATACAGTGGATGCGTTTCAGGGAAGTGAGGCGGACATCGTTTGTTATTCCAGCGTACGTACTCAGGGGAATCTTAACTTTATCCTTGACCGTAAACGGTTAAATGTTGCGTGCTCAAGAGCGAAGCTTCATCTTCTATTTTTTGGGCACCGAGATTTTCTTAGAAGCTGGAGCACGAAAAAGGGCTCGGAAGAGAACATGTTTTCCAGGTTGATGCAGTATGCGTGGAATGTGCCTGTTGTTTATGCGGGCGGGTTAAGAAAGTTGTGCGCACAGTGATAATATGCGGATTATTAAGGTGCAAAGCCTGTACATGCAGAGGCCTAGCCAAGTGCTGGCGAGGCAATTTAAATTTTTATAAGTGTGTATTGGCAGGATTGCAAGCTTGTAGCCTGTACGCCGTGATTGTTCATTTGAGGATGGGGTTGTGGAGATATTAGTTCAGTTTGCAAAGGTTTCGAGAGAATTGTTTTTTACGCTTCTGTTTTCTTTGTTTCCAATATTGTGCGGCTCCTCTCTTTCATCAACGTGGACAGAGATTGAATTCGGATCCGCACTTTCCAAAAACTTCAGCAGCGGCGAGGTGTTTATTTATACGTCAGCTTTTTTGACTCCTTACATATTGATTCGATATAAAGAGAGCGGCCCAGCTATGCTGCAAGATATTCGGTTCTTACTATTTTTATATGCGCTAATAGCAGGTGCTTTTCTTTTTGTATCAGTTCGGTTAGAGACTTTGATTCCGATCAAAATGAGTGTACATGAAGATGGTGTAGCCTTCTTTGGCTATACAATTGTTATCGCAACTCTCCTCCTGTGGTACTCAAGTATATGGCCTAGCTATAGAGCATTTATTGATCCTAGTAAGGTGCAAAGCGATCAAGAACAGAAGTTGTTTGCCGGATTTAACGATCTAATCAATAAGGAGTCTGGGAAATGAATGTGATCAAAGGGAGTTGCATTCGTGTTTCTCAGCCAATAGGCGATTTTTATTGCAGTGTATTCAAAGCACGGGACCTCTACGACATATCGTACTCAGATGTGAGACGTTTGGAGGACGAGCAAGATGGTGAAGGCTTGGATACCTATCTTGGGATTCAGCGAGAATTAAGTCCTTTTCGAGTTAAACAAATCGGAGAATACATTACTGCTGTGGATGCGACTTTTCCAAACTCCATCATTGTGGCTATTGGCGAAAAATATGTGACTTTAGAGGGGAATGTATTATCCATCAAGTATCATGATGATCAGAAGGGGAACGTAGCAAAAATTCTAGATGGACAACATCGTCTAGCTGGGTTCGAAGGAACAGATTTTTGTTATAGCTCGCCGAGCGGTGAAAGGAAAGATTTCGAACTGTTAGTTACTATTTTTGTAGAGGCTGATCTTCATACGCAAGCTCAAGTTTTTACTATGGTTAACCAAAATCAGACGAAAGTAAATCGTAGCTTAGTATATGATCTTGAATCATTAGCTCTCGCAAGAAGTCCTACCAAGTCAGCGCATCAGATAGCATCTTTGCTTAATGGGCAGAAGGGTTCTCCTTTTTATCAGCGTATAAAAAGACTTGGGCTAAAAACACCTGGGGTTAGTACCGAGCTAATTACTCAGGCGGCATTTGTCGAGAATTTGGTAAAGCTAATTTCCAAGAAGCCTAGTTTAGATCGTGATATTTTGCTAGGGCGGAAGAAGAAATTCTTTGGAATGAAAGATAAGAAGCTTCCGGATATGGAAGATGCAGATTTTGTCCGGCTACCTTTCCGCAAAAATTTTGCAGACGGAGATGACTCGGTTATAGCGGCCAATGTGTATAATTATTTCTCCGCAGCATCCAAAGTATGGCCGGAAAGCTGGCGGGTTGAGAATAAATCTTCCGCTTTAAACAAAACAGTTGGTCTTATTGCACTAATGCGAGCGTTGAGAGATGCGTATAATAAAGCGGTAAAGGCGGGAGTGGCTGAGTACGGGGATGTGATAGATGAAAGTGAATACATCAAAATTTTGAGTAGGTCTGGAATAAAAGATAGTTTTTTCTCTGAGTTAGATGCGGTCTCTAAAACATCCGGCCTTATTTATAAGGCCATACAGCCTCCCAAAGCCAAGTTTTATTCCGTAGAGTTTTCAGATGGCTCAGGGGGGCGCAATAAAGCCATTGTCCCCGCTCGAAGCAAGGACGTAATTGCTTCTAATTTTGTTGGAAACATTATTGCTGTTTCAGAAAGTTTTTGGGTCGAATTAGAAGAAGTTGCTTTTGAGTCAAGCTATCCAGTGTTTCACTTCAAACTAGAAAATAAAGATATCGCATTCAGGAGCGAGGACTTAGGCTACAGTTATTTATCATACATTTATCGATCGCTTTTGGTTGGCGCGTCTTTTGATGACTAATTAGTTGATTTCCCTATGGGCTGCGGATCTTGTGTAGGGACATGGCGAGAAGTTTTGGAGGGTTATAAGTGACTATAACAGAGGCTATTCGTCTTGTGATGATGAAGAAAGGCTCACCTATGACTGCTGATGAGGCTTATTATGCAATAGTTCACGCCGACCTATATACATTTCATGCCGACAATCCCCGTCATGTTGTTCGTAGCCAAATTCGACGTCACTGCGAAGGGATAGTATTTCCTAGTTCTTCTGCCACCAAATATTTTGTGCTCGTTGACGGGAATCGTTACATTCCAGTGGCCGAACGATTACCTGGCTTACCAAGGGAGCAGCTTCCGAAACAAACAAAGATCGAAAACAATACAGACTCTCACGCTGCGAGCCTGCGCGAGCTACAGCTTTTGCATGAAAAATATATCGTTGAATTTAAGAAGAAGATTCTGAATGATCTAAAGTCGATGTCGCCATCAGGGTTTGAATTGTTTGCGAAAAGGTTAATGGATATCTACGGGTTTCATGATACCGCCGTCACAAAAGTATCCAGTGATGGCGGTATTGATGGTCACGGGAAGTTGAAAGTCGGATTGGCGAATTTAAATGTTGCATTCCAGTGTAAGCGTTGGACTAAGGGCAACATACAACGTCCAGAAATAGATAGGTTTCGTGGGGCCGCTCAAGGAGACTTTGAGCAAGGATTATTTTTCACCACAGCATCATTTTCATCAGGCGCTGTGTCTGCATCTATTAAGCGTGGGGCGGTCCCCATTATTCTCGTTGACGGAGAGTCAATTGTTGAATTGATGATTGAAAAAGGATTTGGAGTTCAGGTTGATATGATTTCTATTCCATCTTATGCACTTGATCTTGCTCTGGGTGAGTACGAGAGTGTGCAGAACTGGGATTTACAAAAAGGAGGCGGTAGGTCGTGATTTAATCAGTGTCATTTTTTTTGCTCACTCGAACACTCTAGATGGGAGAATTAGATCTAGAGGCTTTTACAGTCTAAATAAAAAGGCAAAACTTGTAAGTAAAGTTGCAATTATCATCGTTGGATGAAGATTGTATTTCTGCTTGTTTGACCAGAGTGCTGATCGAGTCTGGCGAGTACCCTCGGTTTAGCGAAAACAACATTTCCTTTAACACAGGACCGGTTAGGGACGGCGTAAGCATTACCTCAATCGTCAGTATTTATTGATAATGTTCAAAAAGTTGTGCTTTATAAGCTTGGAGAAAAATTTTCCAGTTGGATCGCTACCGTTTTAAGGGTAATGAGGGCGTTCTGCAGTTGGCGGTGGAGTTTTTTGAATACACATTAAAGTATTGTCCTGAGTTGAAAAAGTTTGGGGTAATAAGGCGTTAGTGTCTGATTGCAGAGGTGGTTATGACGGTGGCCACCTTTTATTAGGCCAGCGGGTTGGGATTTATAAAATGACATAATAATCTGAGGGGTGGAGCTCGGTAGTGTTGAAATAAATACATTGATAAAAAATTCTTGCCGAGGATTTGTATCTAGGTGGCCCAGTGCTAAATAATAGATATGGTTGCCTAAGCAAAAAAGATTTCTTAAGTTGAACTCTAAAAGCCAAAAGCTCATCTCTCGAGAGCTGCTTACATAGTTATATGCAAAACCAATCAGATCTTGTGTAGTGCTTCCAATACTTACAGCGTGTTGGTCCAATAAATTGTTGCGGTTGTGCCCAAAATGCGAGAGCATCTTACAAGCTTATAGGAGGCTCTCATGAGGCAGATCCCAGTAACGCTATTGCTAATCTGTTTCAGCACCTTGTCCGTGAGCGCGATTGCAGCAGGCTCTACGGATTCGGAGGCGGTGGTTATGCCGGAAGCGGTGCCTCAGTCAGCTTTGCCTATGGCGGTAGCTGGCGTGGCATTCCCGGCATATGTGTTAGACCAAAATGATAAAATTCTGCGTGTCAGCCAGAAAGTAGACGATGCTAATGAGAGTTTAACGAGTATCAGCTCTCAAGTATTCGCATTGAAGCAGTCTTTCTGGGAGAGGCTTTATCCAGCATTATTTGGAGTTTTGGGGGTGGCGATTGCAGGGTTGGTAAACTATTTTCTACAAGCTCGTCAGATGACTCATAATGAAAGTGAGCGCAAAGAGAAATTTTCTTTCGATGCTAGACAAAAATTATTCGAGTATCGTAATAAACAAAATAATGAATTTTATGGGCCGTTACTTGTTCTCCTTGCTCAGAGCAAAGAGTTAAGCACTCAGTTGCATGAACAATTGTCTAAGTTTGACCCGTCTCGCTATAAGTTTGAAAGTGATAGTAGTCCGGGAGTTGTTAAGCTAACGTTGTTTATTCACGAAGGCACTGATAAGCGTCCGTTGCGACTTATTGAGGAGCTCCCCTATCTCGGTCAACATATCAAGGCCGTGCTTCCTCAAGTTTTTGTTATTATTGCAGTGGGTGATCGAATGGCCGCGCTCATTGAAAAATCCTCTGGACTCGCGAATCCTAAAAACGCTGAGTTGAGTGGTTGCCTGGGGAAATACCTTGCTCACCTCACAGCGCTTACTGACGCATACAAGCAAGCAGAGCAAGAAAATCCCGATGGTTCTACGCGGATCCATACGGCTGTCTTCCCGAGAAGGATTCAAGAATTGGTCAAAGCAGATTATGATGAAATCAATAGGCAGATCGAAGAGTGGGAGTCAGAGGCGAAAGCACCTGCCGGGAGTGGAGTTGAAAATACTAGTGCCTGATGTTGCGACGCTTAAGTACTATGAAGATACCTATCAGGAATATGATAGATTTAGCTCCTCAATTGACATGAGCGAGCAGTGGAAGTCATTTGAAAGCATGCTGCCTCCTGGAGGCAGAGTTTTGGATTTGGGGTGTGGGACCGGACGAGATATAAAACATTTTCTCGAAATGGGCTTTATCGTGGAAGGTTTAGAACCTTCTCTTGCGATGGCTAATTGCGCACGTTTGAAGACGGGCGCTAAGATATTTGATCTGGCTGCCGAGCAAATTGCATTTGTAGAGGAATATGACGGCATCTGGGCCTGTGCGTCCCTAATGCATCTGTGTAAGCCTGCATTTTTTGACACTTTGCCTAAAATCGTGAGGTCGCTCAAGACTGGTGGGCATTTGTACTTCTCGCTGAAGCAGGGTGTTGGCGAAGCACGCAACACTGATGGTAGGTTGTTCAGCTTTTATAAGATGGATGAAATTACCGACCTATTCTCGCTCATTGCGAATACGCAGATTGTTAAACAATGGGTTTCAAAAGATTTGGCTGGGCGAAGTGAAACGCAGTGGGTAAACACGATAGTCAAAAAATCAGAATCATAAAAGATATTTGGAAAACAACCATTAGAATGTAGTCTTAGTACTTTTCAATTGAAATTAACGCCATACAGATTCGTTAACGGTAGAGCCCACCTCTGATGGTGGGCTCTTTTTATTTGCTTGCTATCAGCAATGCTACGTCTTTCAGAGAACGTACATGCCCCATTTTATGCAGACCCACCTCGATTAGAGAGGCGACATGTCTGACGGGATCCCACTCCAGGGAACTTTGATAAGTGAACTGCCTGAGCAGCGCTTCGTAGATATCCAAGTGCTCACCAAATAAGGTCGGCGCATTGAACTCTTGCCCATCCAAGTCCGATACACTGGCATTGCCAAGACCATTCTCGTCAGCTAGTGCAAGTGCGATCGCAAACCTACTCAAAATATTAGGCGTAAGCCCGGTCTTTGATTTTAGGTACTTCATCTTCGCAGTGGACGAGGCGGATATTTTGAATTTATGCGGAAATACATTCATGCGTTTTGTGCCCACCGCCAGAAATAGCCTTCCTCTGCTTGTGTGGAGCGAGTTTCTGGGCTGTATACAAGATGATAAGAGTGCGAAATGCTTCCTTGTAGGCCTTCATAAAAGGCGTAGTCAATTTCTGTATCCGTCGAGAGAATGATGACTTGGTGACTCGTTTTTGGGAAATAGTTTTCTACGAGTTTTTTCCGATGAATCGAGTCCAATCGTCCAAGAGGCGTGTCGATCACAACTGGCAGGCTTCGCCCTGAAGTCCGGGCCAACGCTTCCAAAATAGAGATCGCAAAGATCTGCTTCTCGCCGGCCGACAGCTCTTCCTTGCGGAGTATTACGCCTTCATCGTCGATAAGAACGACCTCGAAGGAGTTCGGATCAATCTGAATGCTGAGATTCCGATTTTCTTTGCGGGCAAGGCCATTGAAGGAGGTGTAAAACTGCGACTCAAGTTCTTTGAGTTTTTCAATTCGGGCGCGTATAGAGAACTCTTTAAGAACATCTCTGGCGTTTTGTGCGAGTCCGGTCAGGCGCTCCTCTTCCTGGGACTCAGCAATTTCAGTGTAGAGATCGTCTAATTGGCGCGCGGCCATCGACAAACAGTTGAGAAGGGCTTTAGCTTCCTCGACCATTACAGATCTTTGCTCCTTTAGGGCGGACAACCGTCCCTGTAGCTGCCCCTGTTCGTTAAACAGTGGGATCAGTACTTTTTCGTCAGGTGCCCTAGCGATATTTTCCCGGGCGGATTCAATCTGGCTATCAGCTTCCTGAAGCGTCATCACCAAGCCAGCGGCTCGTTGTTGGAGTGAGCCAACATCGTTCTGTAGGCGATGAGTGATGCTGAATCGTTGAGTGTCGGAGAGCTCGTGAACTGGCGATTGGTGCTGGAAGCTGCTCGCGACTTCTGAGCCGAATGTCCTAAGAAAAATATCCTGGAGGGCAGGGAGCTGTTCCTTTGTCATAGCAAAGGTAGATTCAACTTCTGCTAGAAAATTGCTTTGCTGACGTTGCAGGTATTCGGAGAGTACCTGCGCTTTTTGCGCACGCTGCTCATTGTCTAGCTGTGCAAGCAGCTTTTCGTTGAGGCTTTGGGTGATTGCAAAAGGCAGCAGTCCGCTGAGCATGTCATGCAGGGTGTGTTCTATTGCCTTTTTTTCGCCAACCAACGAATCGAGATTAACCGTTTCCTCTTGCCTTGAGGCGCTCCAAGCGCCGCCCCGAGCATTGATGCTCGCCTCTACGTGGCTGAGGTTTTTGTTGGCCTCGACAGTATTCACGCGCATGAGGAGAAGCTTTTCGCGTATTTCTGCAAGCTGCTTCTTCAGATCATCATACGCCCGTTCTGCATTGGCAATTTTTTGCTTGCGATCTTCAGAAGCCTTTTTGACCGAGCGCCCTCTGATGATAACGGAGAGGTCGGAGTGCAACCTATCGATTAGGTCCAAGCCCAAAAGCTTGTTGATCGACTCTCGCAACGCATCCCCGGATGTTTCTTCGGCAAGGCTCGCGATTTTTTCACCGTCGAAGAAAAACAGCTCGGAAACGCCAATCGGGATCAGCTCGTTGAGAAACGCCTGTGCCTGATCATAGGAAAGCTCGGTCAGAGGTTGTCCGTCCCTTGAAATGATCAGACCTTCTTTTACCTTCCCAGAAGGGTCAACAAACCAATCGCGTATCAGTTGATAGCTCGATATAACGCCGTATTGTGCATAGCGAAAGGTCAGCTCAACGGATGCACGCGTAGGCTTGGCGATGCTGTTGTGAGCTCTATGTATGCATTCACGGAGGTACTGATGGTACTCGGCAACCGTTGCGCCGGAGCCCAGTACACCTTTACCGTACAAGGCAAGCTTCAGCGCGCTCAGGATGGTTGTTTTGCCGCCGCCGTTTAGGCCGCCAAACAAAACGATAGGCGCGTTTTTGCCTCTTTTGATCTTGGGAGCCAGGTCAAAGTTATGGGCGCCGCTAAACACTCGGAAATCTAGTACTGAAAGGGAGTCAATAATCATTGCAGCAAGCCATCTAGGTCGGCTTTCAGAGATTCGAAAGCAGTCTTGTACGTGTCGGTAACTTTAGGGATGGCGCGTCGTTCCATTGCTTCGTCCAATCCACCCCAGTCTTGCTCCAGGACTTTCTGCAGCTCGTCCAGAATTCCTTTTCGGCGCGAGAGCCCGGAGAACGACAACTCTGTATCTATGAGTTTCATGATCAGAACTGCTGGAACGCCGCGCTCAGCCTCGAGTGCGTTGAGAATGGCAGCATCAGGTTCAGTAAACGCGCCGGCATCATTTTTGATCCATTCGACCGTATCTTCGGGGTAAACCTCACCGTAGATTTTAGGAAGTGAATCAATCCAGTCCGGTTCATTTGGATCCTTCAGCCACTGCTGGCGGATCACTTGCAACTCATCACGACCGATCAGCTCAATCTCGCGATCGGTTTCACGTATGCCTTTCTCAATTTCCAAAAGTAGCTTCAGCCACTCACGGCGATATTTCATCCAATACGGACCAGGTACGTGCTTGGTGGCGGCATTGGAGTCGTCATCGATAGCCCCTCTTGCGAAGGTTACTTTGCCGGTACGACGTTTATAATTACGGAATTCAGTTTTATTTTCGGGCAGGGAGCTGGCGTGCAGTTGGTTACGGAACTGGAGTAGCGGTAGCATCCAGTCCTCTCCGCTGTCTACGAGCCCCTCGATCGCTTTGTCGTGTGTCACGACTGTGCAGGTCCAGCAGCCGAAACGCGAGTTGCCGCACGATGGTGTATTGGTGTCGATAACGAGTGGGCATTCTCCAGCATTGGAGTCTTTGTAGAGCTCAAACAGTACTCGGTTAGAGCCGCCCCATGGCCTAGCAGCGCTCATGAGGTATTCCCAGACGTCATCCGCGTGCCACAGCTCAATAGGCATGTAGGTATAGGCATTGGGCAATGTCGTGTGTCGACCCAATGCAGAACCGTCGATTTTGTGGCGTGTGATTACCTGGGCACGCGTGGAGCTTTCTTCTCGTCTGGAGCCAAGCACAACCACTACTTCACCGAAGCGAGCTACCTTGTCCTTGATGAACTCGCTCACAGGGTCGATTTTCATCCGCTCAGTACACCAGCGGAATGCTTTGGTTGGGGCAGGGTAGCCTTTACCCAAGAGGTTGGCCCAAAACGTCTCGCCGACTTTAGGAGTGACAGAGTGCGCTGTCATGGGCAGCTGATCCTGAATCGCCTGAGCGTTCACCGAATCAAGCACCTGGCGGATCATGTCGACGACTACAGGGGTTTCCACTCGAGTGTCGGAGGAGACCACGTACACGTGCTTATGGCGTTCCTCAGGCGGCAACATCTTCAAGGCGTAGTAAGTGAGCGAAAGAATCACGGTCGAATCTTTGCCGCCGCTGAACCCCACTACCCAAGGGCGATTATCAGCCTTGTAAATGCTCTGAAGCTCGCGGACAGCGTCCGCTAATGGTCTACCAGCAATAATCGCTTCTTGGACGAAGTCATCGTGTGATGGATAGAGAAATTGATCATTACTCATTTTTGAAGAAACCTGTTTTCTAACTCTAGTTCAACCGTGGACAGCGGGACACCAAGCTTCTTCTTGATGAGACTGGCGGTGAGTGCAACGTTCGTTGTGGCTTTGGAGATCCTGCCGTGAACCATGGCGCGGCCTTCCCATTCAGGATTGGCTCTGGACCAGTCGATGCCTCGCAACTGACTGATGGTTTTTTTCCATTCGGACTCTTTGCGGATAATCAGCTCAGCACCGACGAGCCCCATCGCTTGCAGCATCACGCCGTGGGCATGGATGTAGTTGTCTCGCAGTTCAGACGTCGACAGCTCTTTGTTTTTTGCCCTGATCCAATCGGGCATCTGTAGAGAGACCTCTTCCCAGAAAGACTTCGCGAGTTCTCTCTCGTTTTGCGCGATGAGGTCACCTTTTCCCTTTTTCAACAGGACGCGGGACGCATTCTTGATGGCGCTGAGGGTAAAGAGCTTGGAGCTGCGAGGAGAGAGGCTGGACTTCTCCAGCTCAGTCATCCTGGAGAAGACTTCTACATTTTTTGCCAGATACCTGGCCAAATCAGAAATCTGGTCTCTGAGATCGTACAGGGTGCTGATTGAATTGCTCGGACGAACGGCATGCTTGTTGAGATCAGCGAACATTTGCTGGCTGCGATTGAGTCCTTCATCAATAAAGAAAAGGACCGGGATGTTGTCGTGGCCAAGCTCTGGGTTCTCACGAATCGCCTGCTCGATGGCTGCACGGCGATGCTGACCGTCGTTGATCAGTATCGGAGCTTCCATTGGTATTGTAAGCGTGCCGATGCTCTGCCCTAGACCAGTGTCGGAAGCAGGGGTGAATTGGACAACACCATCCACTGATGCCGTGATCGCGGATAGAGTGTAATCGTCGCGATTGTCGAGCAAATAGGCTGAGATCTCTGGGACTCTGGCGAGGTTTAATGTGCGCTGCGCGCGCAGATCGGCTGGCACATTTTCCTCGTTAAAAATGAATATTTTGGGCACAAGACGCATGGGGCACATCGCAATGTAGCAAGGCCGTCCGGCCTGGATGCCCCTGACGCATGGGAAGGAGTGGACGAAAATATTCATGGCTAAGAACGTGTTTTTACTGTGAGTACGTCATTTTGCATATTTTTAACGTACACGCAATAAAACCTTGGTATTTACCTCCCTGATAACGTCTACGCGTCGTACGAAAGGTACTGTCGAAAACATCGACTGGCACAGGCCAGCTAGACCTGCGCCGCATAAATTTTCGCGAGATTTATCGAAGTGCGTGACGATGCGGCGGTTCACTTTAATCTGTCTGCCGACAGCCATCGGTGAGTTTTTGGGGCGACTTCGCGCGCGGTGGGGATATAGACCGCTTCCAGCAGCGATCGGGCTTAGGCGATGTCGGTGGCTTGTCAATCCGACATGCCAATAAATATGGATCTTCGTCGTGAGCCATCCCAGGTTATGCTCGAATGCATGAACTGGCGGCGCTTCAGGCTCCCTTTTTACCGGCACTTGCAGAGCGCGGGTCGCACCTACGCCGTGGGGTCTATCGTTCAGGCGTCACCGTTGACCGTTCAACTTGGCGTGAGGCCCCTTGCAGATGCGCACCAAATCCCTGGCCGCATCGGAGAGATCATACAGCTGTGCCATCAATGAATTTCTCTTCTTCGATAGGTGCAAACTCTAAAAATCTCATCGCTCTAGAGTCCTTTGGACGTTTTCAAAGGGGCTTCGTGCAAAGCTCACTGAGCGTTGGTATTCAGCCGAGAGTGGAACGGATTGATTTTTCACACTTCTGAGAAGGACGTATGCGGCGGCATTCCAAGGTGGCGTACGATAGCGTTTGCAATTTTTGCATGATCATCATTCAGAAACATACGGGCGGTCTGACGATAAACCTTTATCCAACGAAAGTTTAGTTGACCCTCAGATTTTTCAATTTTAAGTATCTGCTTTATAATCGCTCGTGCGAATTGGAGGGTAAGGTGCTGACTTGGTTTCAAATCACCGTGTGTGTAATGAAACTTGTTGCGGAGGTCAATATAGAGCTGGCACAGTGAGTAATCTGAGTTGTGAGTTAAATTGAAGTGAACTCCAAGCCCTTTATAAATGCTTGAAAAGCCAAATACGCGGTCCCCGTCAAGTATATACGAGTCGGGAAATGTTCCTTTTTTCGTTGTGTAGCTAGCAATTGTTGCATTGCGTAAAAACAGTGCGCCCGAAGCATAGCATTCGTAAGTTCTAAAAATATGCATAAATGCTTTGTTGTATAGTTTGCGGCGAAGAGAAAGCTCGTATGCCAAATAATGAAATATTGAGATTACTTTGTAGACGCAAGGGAAGCCATTCTGTAGTGCGGCAGTAGGGTATGCGTTGGATAAATCAGTAGAAGTTATTGGGCGCACAGCCATCAAGGTATTGCAGTACTGTATAAGGTCGTCAACTTCTGTGTTGAGAACTCTGAGGTTTGGTTTTAGTGTAATTAAAATGTCGGTGAAAGCTTTAAGTTCATGTAGTTGTAATCCATCGAAATCAGTGCCAAGACTCTTGCTCTTTAAAAAAGAATCGGGCAAAAAGCTACACCCGGTGAGCAGTTGACTGATATGGCGGTTGAGTTCATTTTGCTCCGCGCAGGCAGTTTCAATCGTATGCTTAACAATAGGGTGAAATTTATTTGTATTTTTATAATGATAAACAGGGTTGTGCGCGTCTATTGTCAGATCTTTAGAGCAGAACTGGATGGATTCCGAGGTAAGTCCCGTATACGGATCAAATTTTACAAAGCGTCTTTCGGTATATGTTGTTCGACAGGAATATTTTAGAAAGTGCTCAGCCGTTGCCAGCACACTACCGGCAGGTACTAGCAAGCCTTGAGGCCGGATTTGTACAGTACTGTAAATCTGTTCAGCAGTATCGATCAGTAGGGTGCGAGAATTTGAAATAATCAGAAAATCAGAATACTCAAGTGTCGCGGCGCATAGCAGCTCGATTAGAGCTGCGTCAGCGTTAGCGCAATCCAGTATGGAGAAATATACCGTATTACAATTCTTCATCAAACTCTTCGCTCTTCGAATAGATGAAGTCTTTAGCCTTTAGGGTGCGAGCCAGATCATCAAATGAGTTGGTAAGGTTTTCAGATATTAATCGTCCGACCTCCCGGTCAAATTCGGTCCTTGAGGAGTCACCACCAAATTCTTTCATCTGGCGCGGCTTATCGAGCTCAGCGGAGTACAAGCGTTCGCGCTCAAAGGCAGGGAGGTTAAAATTTGTACGGTAAGATTTTTCAAACACTTTACGCTTGTCTTCGCGCATTTGATTGATAAAACTTCCGACCTCTTCTTTAGCAAGCTCAGAAATAACTTGTGCCTCTTTCGAGCTTTCAGCTACTACCTTGCCCGCGTTCGAGAGTAGTAATCTAACAATCTGGCGCTTTGCTGATTTAGTTACTTTTATGCGAGAGCCACTAAATATTGTATCTTGAAGGTATAAGTGACGCTCATCAAATAAATCTGATTTTGGGGGGAACGAGTTTGCGACAAAAACAGTCACGTAATAAGAAGCACGCGAGATAGAGATATTATTGGCGATAAATTTTGCACAGAGTAATGACCATGCCTCAATCATTGCTTTTTGGAATATGGCCTTGCGGGAAAAGTCGGGTATTGTGCTGTCCACTAAGGACTTCAAATCCTCTCTCACCTTCGCATGCATTGCGTGCCCGGGTTTTAAAAGAATGTCATTGAAAAGGATATGGCCTTTAACAAGAGAGAATACGTCTTGTTCGTTTCGGCGCTCCCGCTTGGTTTCTTCTTCGAGATCGATAAAGTAATTTCTGAATTTAGTGCAGTATTCGGAATAGAATGGAGTGTTGAAAAAAATATCGATCAAAGCTGGCGTGATGGTCTCGTTAACCAAATGTATAAGCTTGGCTCGATGGCGAGAAAGGAAATCACGCCAAGGGAAGTATTCCGGTGCGCCACGGATCTCTTCATACTCATCAATGTCAAAATCAAAATCACTAGATTGTCTGTCAATCCCAAGAATTGCCGCTAATAGCTTAACGCCATTTTTTGTTTTGAAGATTTCCTCGAATGCGCTGTTGATGACCCCAATGCTTGTTAATGTGTGCTCGCGAGAGATTTCCAATGATTGCTTGTGGTTTTTCGTGTTCCATTCGATAAGCCCGAGCCCCTCACCTTTTTTCTGGTCTAGTACTGTTTTGCAAAATTCTCGACAGATAATAGAACCTAAGGTTTGATCTGAAAGCAAGGTGAGGAAGTGCCCACTGACACGCTCAACAGTGGAGTTAACATCAACAAAAAGATGGCGAAGTACTTCTGGTACTTTAGGTTGTGTGTCGTTGTTTTTTTCAATGGAATTTGGAGGGTATACAAGACAAATAGGCAGGGTAAGGTCTTTAACTAATTCTCGATGACTGGAACGCAACGCATTCAGTGCAAATAGTCGATGCTGGCCATCTATGACAACCAGTCGAGCCCCTTTAATTCCGTTAGGCGTGATATTAACTTCTACCTTTGCGTTATTTATCGTGATAGTTGCTGGGTGATCTCCATCTCCGCAGTAGAAGATCCGAGGGTCTTCTTGCTCAACATGGTAATTGGTAACTTTTAGTACGCCCGGCCATTCACGGATATGGAGCTTGCCTAAATCATCGTTGCCCGAGCTGTAAGTGGAGTTTGGGTAGTAGTCCTCAAGACGTTTGTCTTGGTCTACGAAAACTACGCCGACGAGTAGCGGAGGTAAAAATACAATATCTTTTTGGATTCCGTCTTCTTTTGCTAGATATTGGCTAATTTCAGCGATTGCTCGATCTTCGTCAATATCGCGCTGGATTAAATAATCAAAATTAAGGTCAGTGTTCACATCTTTTGCATAAGATAGATAGGATAGTTCATCCACCTTAAAAGATGTCATGAAGTATTCAATGGGGACGGATCCGTTGGTTTTAAATACACCGAATGCACCATCTTTCTCAAATTCATACCGGAAAGGTGCGGCAGTTTGTCTTCTGCTCATTTGTACGCCTCAAAATGGTTAGGTATTTGTGGGAGATATGCCACAGACGAAAAGCTGGTAGCTGTGTTGAGCGCTGTATTGTTCAAAAGTAAATTTTTTATGGCGTTCATGCTGATGTACAGGAGTTCAACTGCGATTAGGGCTGTCCGAGATTCCAGCATTATCGGTAGCCGGAGACGGTAATACTGCGTGTGTGTTTCTCGAACCGATTAAGTGACACGCAGGAGCGAGGCGTGCCATTGGAGTCAGGATGGAGGCCCATGTAGGCATTTTTTGTAAGCCTTTGGTTCAATCCCTATCCCCTCTTTTCTCTAGCAATCCATGTCGATTATCGACATCATACCTGACAATCAAAGGCGCGTAAGCCTTCATCAGGTTTGCATGCATCTGGCTTCATTATGCTACCTGACCGGGTAACGATTGAAAATAGCTAGACCAGCGCCTAGTGGTTACTCATTGAACGCGAGCAGACCCCCAATTACGGAGGCCTATGTTGGGAAAAACAATTTGACTTCAAGCATTTTAATATCTTTCTCTAATGACTGTATCTTAAGTGGCATGAAGGTGAGTGAGGGAATCGCGGTTCGCTAGTTGTGACAGTTTGTGGGTATTTAGATTTGACTTGCATGAAGTATTCGCCCTTCGCGAGAAGGGTTGTTGTTAGTGGTGGCTCAATGTATTAGTTTTATCGCTGCAATAAGGATGATTGTTGCGGCTGAAAGTATGACGCCCGTTCTCGCTGTTAGCTTAATATGAGGTCACTCCGGGGTCATAAGTACCGCGAGCGTCATTCTGATGAACTCTTCGTTTTGGCTGATTGTGTCTAGCGCACCGCGAACATTCTCGGCGACGTCAGCAGAACCGCGATGCTCTACCCAAAGTGTTAGCTCCATGATGGCAGCTTCGAGGGCGAGTTGGTTTTGATTGATCTTGAAAAGCAGGGAAGGGAGCAGGTCTGAATTGGTCATTGGTTATTCTCCGTGTGAGGACAGCATAGCAGTAGGGAAATTTGCGATGACCAATTGTCTAAACGTTGCCATTCAAAGTCGTGTTTCCTGAGATCTACATCGTTGCCGACTACTCAGACCACCAACCTTTCTCTGGCTGTCCGTAGTGTGAGCCACTGAACCAGCTTTCTAGCTCTACGTCCAACGTGGTTATTAATGCCAGATTCCCCTGCAAAGGATCCAAGAGATCAGCCTGCTTGCGAGCCCAGTCGATCCAAGGCGTTGCGAGACTTCAGGACTGCGTGGACAAACATCCTTACTAGTGATCATCTGCGGGTTCAGGGATGAGATAGAAAGGGGGCGAAGAGAGACGGAGCCCCCCTGGCGGACCCTGTGTCAAACCGGGGCACGCTGTCATAATTTCACCGCGTCGGTGTAGGCTGTAGTGTGCGGTCTCTCAAACTGCAACGGCGTCACAGTATTGTGGCTGGCCATGAGTTCGGCAGTCCTAATACTCGCGGTGCAGAATGTCGTAGGATCCAATAGATTTCTATGGGAATCTAAGCATTTACGATTTTAAGAAAAGGATTATCGGCCGGCACAATATTGAACAACAACGCCGGGGTCTCGAGCAAATAACCTTTAAGATTTGCTTTCTTCCGAGGACCTTCGACATGACAGATCCAGATGTTCAAGCCATCGTCTCGTTTCCTGTGGACCTTCAGTTTTTCGAACTGCTTCTGCACCCAACGCCATTCTTCAATCTCTTGATCGAAATCCTGTGAGATACCAGGAAACTCCTGCACATAGCGTTGGAAGAGACCTGGTGTGACCAATAGCACGCTGCCGCTCACCGTGTGGATTTTAGCCTTGCTGTCGTTGATGATCAGCTTGTGGCTCTGGATGCCTTCCTTGACCCATTTCAGGAATGCCCGACCGGGGTTGTCCGAAGGGGAGCTTCGGATTTCAAGAGCTCTTTCGGGTGGTGATTCAGGAGTCTCGGGCTCTGCCAATTCGAACATATTCAGCAACGTTCCGAGGTAATCGGCATCCATCGCTAGTGAATCTTCCAGCGATTGGTTTTGATGTGATCCTGTTCCGCCTGCCTTGGGCACTGGTGGTGATACCGGAGCGTCAGTCGGGTGGTCATCGACTACCATGGTCACTGTTCCGCTGAAAATTTTGGGCCGGTCTTCGTTTCCCCAAATCAGTGCGGGTTGAAGGCGCAGAAAGGTGAAACTCTGCTGCCAATTTCCCTGTGCGACGAGCGCGGTCCAGATGGCTTTGCCTTCCGGCGTGGACTCCACCAATCCATGCGATTGCAGCTCATCGAACACCGCGAGGTTGGACGAGGGAATGCCCTCAATCGATTGCGACAGCAGATAGGCTCGCAGCTTGTCTGTGACCGTCTTGCTGACCAGCCAGAGCGCGTCCTGGGTCAGCCATCCTGCGGCACCTGGCTGGTTGAGTTTCAGTTCGTGCTGAACCAGATGACGCAGCCCGCTGATCAAGTGATGTTGCAGCGAATGAATCGGCGCTTGCAGCGCCTTGCTCGGGTTGCCACCGATGTTCTGTGCGGTGGAAACACGGTCTGCCTGCATCACCAGCTCACCGAGCACGCCGGCACGTTCATACTGCCCCGCCAGGACATATAGCAGGCTAGCCCAGAGCGATGGAAATCCACTGAGCCAATCGAGGATTGGGCGGTCGAGAATCTGCATGTAGAGCAAGCCTGCGGCCGCGCCGTGCAGGTGATAGTCGCGACCCTTGAGGTAGCGAAAACGATACGGCTGATCCAAGGAACCCTGCCAAGGATGCCAAACACGGCCATCCTGGCGTTCGACCAGCAGGTCCACGGCAATCTTGCCGATGTCATGCAGCAACGCGCCATAGGCGATGCCAGCGGACCAAGCGTCGGTCTGGGCGGCTTGGTCTTCGGGCGCGGCGCCGGTCGGCAGCAGATACGACTGACGCAATTTCAAACTACAAGCGACCAGCTCCAACCCATGGTCTAGCATGCCGCCAAGATAAGCATGGTGGTGCGTCTCGCTGGCTGGAAGCTGCTGGACCAGCTCGGCGTAGCGATGGATCGGATTTAAATAGAGCTGGCTGAATTGCGGATGGGAGAGGGCGGTGTACTGCCAAATGCGATCAAGCAACTGGCGGCGATGCTCGGCTGCTAACAAGCTCTGGGACGATTCGATGGGCAGGTACCCATCGGCGACGTTTACGGTTGGTGGCGGAGGAGGCTTTTGCCTTTTGTGCCGAAACAGACTGAGCATCATGGTCCTCCCGGGAACTGGCAGAGTCAGTGGCCTTTTAGCCTTTTCGGATAGGGCTCTTACCCTTGATTTCCCATTCCCTTCCAACCCTTACTGGTCCTTTTGACGTGTTTCCCTTTGTGCGGCAATCGTAATATCGATTTGTCCTGGTGCCGTTTTGTTGGATGCGCGTGCTGGTACGAAAAAGGAAAGTGTCGGTACACTGCGGTGCGAATTTTATCGGGCCTTGCCATGAACCTCACTGACGCCACGCTCGTGCTGCTGCTCGCGGCACGTATCCATGGGACAGACGAAGCCGTCAGGGCCTCGGCGAAGAGCGTGGTTAAGAAGTTGCCGCGCAGCAAACGCGATCTGATCTACAAGGTGATCGACAGTCGGAGTCCGCTCGAGCTGGTGGATTACCTGGCTGAGAATCTGGATACGTAACGGTGTACTGCGGTTACGGGATTACCTCATGTTCTTTGCGTCAGAGCTCCGCAGTGTGGGGATTTTTCTGGGCATAGAAAAAAGGTCCAACTCGTGTTGGACCCTATGAAGCGTTTGCAGCGGTGAGGTGACGATCAAGCTCCATCTTTCATGCATCGCGAGTCATCCATTACCGTCTGCTTCCGTTGCTGCTCCAGGTTGAGCACATACTCCGAAGCGCATCGGGCCTGGCCACTGGCGCGGAAAATCGCGCGGTTGTCAGCCTTGAGCAGGCCGAGCCAGTAGTCGATATAGCCGTCGTGCCGAAGCTCTCCCCGTATACCGGCGTAGGCACATAAAAAAGCGGCCCCCATTTCGGCGATCAACTCTTCAAATGCATAGTCTGGCGAGCCAAATGGACACGGAGAGGTTACGCCTTCGCGCTGCAATCTAGAGTAGTGTCCGGTCCAGTGCGTCAGCTCGTGAAGCGCGGTGGCGTAGTATCCATCTTGATCGTGAAACTGCGCTTTTGTCGGCAGTTGGATGAGATCCCTGATCGGGTGGTAAAAGGCTTCGTCGGAAAATCGATGAATGATATTTGCGCCCGAACTTCGCAACAAACTTTCTGCAGCAGCGTTGGGGAAGAAGGGATCGCTCGGTTCCGTCTCGATTAAAGTTTCGTTGAGCGTTTCGAGCCTTTCCGTTTGCTCGATGTTGAACAGAAAATGTGTCCTGAGAATGCCGAAGTGAGCGACCTTGGGCTGACCGTTTTCATCCAGTACGGGTTGGCCTGATTCGGTCTGTTCCTCGCGTTCCATCGGTTTGTAGAGCACTGCCAGGGTGCTGTGCTCACCCTTACGGATGTGCCCGCCGGCTTCTTTGGCTTGGTTGAAAGTCAGCCAGCGATCTTGAGTGAACCCCTGCAATCTAGCCTCGGTCCAGAGCAGCGGTAAATTGATGCCCGAATAGGGACGCTGCGTGACGGCGTTAAGCGGGTAGGGTTGGTGTTGACGGACGTCGGCTGAGCCACTTGAGGACCAGGGTTTGATCCAAGGGGCTATGCCTTGGCCTAACGCGGTAACGATCTTATCTGTCACGTCTTGGTAGATATTACGCATGGCATTTTCCTCGAGAGAAAGCGGAGGAACGCCTTGCCCGTCGGGAAAGGGTTCCCCGGTGGGTGTTGGGTTGGATTGATGCAGGACTGCGCGCAGTCTGAGTGTGTATGCGTTTAGCGTTGATGTTCTTCTGCAAGCGCTATCAATAAGGCATCAGGCTGATCCGGTGCCTGAAGCAGGCTGAGGCTCAGTTGCAGCAACGGTTCATGACTCGTGTCACTCGCTGAGGCAATTTTGGTTACCTCGAACACCACGTAGGGTGCGTTTGGATCGGCCAGGTGAGCTTTTAAGGCTGCGCGTACCACGTTGCTCAGCCTATCAAGCTGCAGCTTTTCAGGATAATTTGAACCGTCGAGAAGTACTGCGCGTTGCCACGCGTCTGGAGTGAACACAACGGGCAAGCGCAGGCTATTCAGTGCTTCGGATGTGAGTGAGTCGGACATGGTGTGCCTCCGTTGAGAGCGCGAAGAAACCTGTCCCATGGGGAAGAGTTTCCCCGCGGTGGGTTGAAGAAAAACTAAAAATTTGGGATGAGCTGAGCCTTAAGGCGCTCGGGGAGCAGTAGGCGTTCATCATCGTAGAGACGGTGATCGTGCGAGCTACCGAACGCTAATCGCACTTGGGGGAACCATCACTGGAGTGACGTAGCCTCAAAGGCTCTGGCTACCTGGGAAGGTGCTGTCGATAACAGCGATCCGTATCCTCTATGTAGCTGGATGATTTGGATGGGTCAACGGCCTTAGAGACGCTGTTGTACGAGGTGCGTCTTCTGTCTTCCAGTGAAGAGTTTTCGACCGAATAAGCTGATAAACGGTTAAGCATGGGCGGTTTTCAGTAGTAGGCTGTAATCTAGATTTCCACAGGAATACGCTCAGAAGAGGGCGCAATCATGCCGGCTCAGCAGCCAGTTCAAATCTCCCGCGCACACCGCTGGGCATATGCATGCGGTATGTTCGCCAAACGTGGTTATCGCAGGTTGAAAGGGTTTGAGTCTCGTGTGGCCAAGCGTGCAGTGACGGCAGGTTTTCCTGTGGCTAATTTACTCGTTCGCGGGATCTTTCTGCTTGCCCAGGTGGCCCTGTTCGGTGCACTTCTTTTTGTTAGCTTTTGGTTGTTTCTGCTGGTGTGCACATTCGTCGCATTGGCAGCTATCCCAATTCAAGATTCAGACACTCCAGATATTGATGATCTCGATGATCCAATTCACAGAGCGTCTTGGCCTGAGCGGTACGATAAATGGGGTTCACTGAAGTAACCTCCCTGGTTATTTTGAGCCCGATTTACCTGAAACCATTCTTGCTCCGCTCATCAACTGAGAGGTCCCGTTAGAACTCGCTGTCTGCGCAGCCTGGGTTCCCCGGCTGAGCATTCCTTCTACACCCGAACCTACGCTATACCCAGCCCAGCTCATTCCGGCTAGAAAGACCATCGGCAGTACGATGAACATCGCCCCCATCACATACTCAATCACTTGCGCCGTGACGGTTCCATCCATAAATCCGGATGTCGGCAGCGACAACAGCACCTGATTGGACGCCGACACTTGGTTGTACAAGGTATCGAGCATGCTGGAGTCGACCCAACGGGCCAACTCCCACCAGAAGGTCAGCATGTGCAGCGTGAACAGCGCGAACGTCACCGTCATGACGGTCTTTAGCTGGTAGGTACTGACCAGAAGGATCAGTGGCAGGCTGATGATGACGCCCATGATCAGGAAGGCCTGCACCATCGGCAGAGCGGCGCGTAGCGCGTTCATCGCTGGGAAATTGCTGAAGGAGCCGAGGGCGAGCCCAGTGTTGGTGGCCAGGTTATTGAGCCCCTGATTGATCGACCCACCGCGAGCACTGGAGCCATAGTCCTGGTACACCTGTCCGGGCGACATGGACATCGATTGTTGGCGTGGGCTGACCAGTTCGCGCAGTGTGGCATCCTCGATCTCGTTGCTTGAGCGACCAGTCAACCAGCCTTTCAGCTGAGTCAGCAGCGAAGGGTCAACTTGCTCGACCAATCGTGCTCGCAACCCGATACCGCTGTCACTCCACCATTGTTTGCAAGTGGGGTAGCCTGCGCCATTCTCCAACCGTGGCAAGGAAATATCGCGGGTTTCATCGTAGGGCCAACTGACTCGTGGTGTCCGTGAGCGATCGGTGTCGTAGTAGCCGGGAGTGTAGAGAAAATAGCGTGAGCCGATCCAGGACGCATCATGACTTTGTTCCTTGTCCAGCTGAGGACGGTTGGTGAACAGCCGAGATCGGGAATAGCCGTAGCAGTCGCGAGTGAAGTCGGCGACTTCCTGTAGCAGTACCTGGTTATCGATGCGAGAACTGTCGATCTCCATGCGCATCTGTCGGATGTCCGGTGCGCAGGGAATGGAGGCGGTGGCCGCTGCGGTCACTCCTTTACTCAAGGCGTGCACCAGAAACCACCAGATTGGCACATTGGCAGAGCGTTCGCCGATGGTGTTGAAAGTGGTACCCCAGGCAGTGTCTGCTGGCTTGGCCACGCTGACACCGCAGCGTTGGCTCGCTGCATCATCAAACGCCATTGAAGCGAGGTTTAGTGGAAAGACCGGCGCGCAGCCGAACAATACGACAATGTAGGCCAGCCAAAGCCGGTTCTCGATTCGAGGTACCGAGAGCAATCCTTTGTTGCCTTCATCCGCGCCTTGCTGACGGGCCGACAACCACTCTTGCAAGATGATCGCGCCGAAGGGCGCAGCGAATAGTCCAGTATCGGACATGACGTTCCAGATACCGTTGTTGATGATCCAGGCCAGCAAGGAGAGGTAAAACTCCAGGTAGCTGTTGGTGCTCATGAGCATTGGTAGTGACCTCACAACCGAGTGAGCTCGACGCAGGTAAAGAGCAAGAGCCCTAATGTCCCGGCGCGTTTCACCCGCAGTCGGTCCTGTGGTCGATGTCGGTAGCGCCTCAGCAGGTCCCACCAGAGTGCAAAGAGGACGCCGTAGAGCAGGACACGCCACCACCGCAGATAAGGCCGTATCGAATCCAAGGCTTGCTGCCAGACCCCGAAACTGCCCAGCGCAGTGCAGCCGATCCAGGCGATCAGTGCGGCGGTCAGAATCATCCCTGCGGCGATCCCTAGACTTGAAAGCAAAGTGAATAGCGGTGAGCGTCTCATGCCTTACCTACGCCTGGCGTCAGCGTCGTTGAGTCGGCCAGGTTCGGGGTCGCCTTGCTCGACGGTGCGTGACGCATCGGCACCTCCTGCATGCCGATCAAGCACGAGGCTGGCGGTATTGGTAGCCAACATTTGCCGTACCTGCAGCTCGGTCTGCAGCAGGCGTATTTCACGCTCCAGCGTGTTGATGTTTTTCGTCAAGGCCGTTTGGGCCGGCTCGGCAGAAGCGATGTTTGGTTCGTGGCTGCCCGCCAGCAGCGTGCGCAATAGCAGGAGCGCTTTGTCGAGCACGCTGGATAGGGCCGTCTCACTGGCCAGGCGCCGCGCCAGGAGTTCCTGATCAGGATCGTCGCGCAGGGCTTCGATCACACCACGGGTCACTGGCAGCATCGGGCTGGAGGCTTTGCTCAGATTGTCAGGGGTAGGCGGCAGAGAACCGGACAGCAATCCTTGCAAGGTCTTGAGGTGTTCACTGTAGGCCTCCTGGATCAGCGGCGTCAGTCCGCTGCCAGCGGTAGCCCGTAGAGTCTCGCAGGTGTCGCAGGTCGCGACTTCGCTCTCGCCCAACACTCGAACAGCCCATTCGGATTCCTCTTGGGGTGAGGTCCATGCCTGGCAAATAGCGCCGCCCAGGCAATCACTGCTACTGATCGAGGCGCTGTCATCCACCGACCGGTTATGCAGCAGGTTGTAGCCCGCCCGCACCACATCGGAGGTTGCCCGGATAGGTGTTTGTCCGCTACCTCCAGCCTTCTGCCCTCCGACCCAAGAGACCCCATTATTGCCGTTACGAGTCTCGGTGTTTTTCACTGCAGCCACCGCATCACCGCCGGTTTGTTCGAGATTGCGCTGCATCTCCTGGTTCTTGGCCAATGCGCCCCAGCCGGCTTGACCGACCTTGTCCGCCATCTTCTCGGCCATGGCCTGGCAGGTCAGCTTGGAGCGGTCGAAATCGATACGCCCTTGCAGCACCCCGTTACTCAACAACTCATAAAGCCCAGGGTTGGCGCGCTGGATGATCAGCGCAGGCAGCGACATCACCGCTTGGGTCGCGTTCTGCACAATGCTGCCCATGATCTGCTGGAATCCTTCGGTGGCGCCGTTCAACTGGTTTTGCAAGGTGTTAGTGAGGCTCATGTTTCCGCACATCATGTTCGCCTGCCAGGACCCGCCGACACCGAGTCCGTTGGGGCGATAGAGCGAGCTCGGCGAGCCCGCTGCCGAGCCGCCACCAATGGTGTACATCACCCGATCGTCGAGCACTTCACCTTGAGTCCCTAGGCGGTAATCGTCCTCGACTGCATGAGCATGAGTGGCCACTGCGAGCAGTCCACAGAGCAACAGACTCATCGCGTCGAACGAGGATCGTGTGAGAAGCAGGCTCATGAAGCACCGCCTTCGAAGTCGATGCTGAACAAAAAGGTCTGTCCTTCACGCTTGCAGCAGCTATAGGGACGCCACAGCGACCAGGCGTAGCCGCCATCCGCGCTCTGCACCGAATCGCTGGGGAAGATGGCACATGTGGGTTGAACCACGGGGGAGAGCAATTGCCATTTGTGGGTCGAAGCGTCGTTTTCAACGATTGGGCCAGGCGGCCAATAACCCTCGCGTGGTACGGGTGTGAGCGGGACATACACGTGCGGTTGCCAGTTGCGGGTAATGACATCACCCGCCCGCTGCGCCATCACCGCAGCGGCTTTGAAGTCGTCGGGTTGCACCAAAAAACCTTGCCGTGGATAGACGTTGCCCCACATGTTTCCCGCGAGCTGACGACCGATTTCACGGATTCCCGGCACGAGTGACTCGGGGTAGAGGCTTTCCGGGATGCCATGACGCCAGGCCAGTGAGTCCCAAGTGCTCAGGTAGTAGGGTATGAACGCCGTGGCACCGCTGGCGCAGGCGTAGCCGGATTGCGAGGCAAGTTGCGTGGCGGCCCAGCCACCTGGATGACCGATGGCATCAACGTTTTTGAAACGAGGCAGATTATCGCGCTGGGTGTTCGGCGTGATCAGGTTACCGCCTCCTTCCGCACCACTGATAGGAGAGGATAGGGTGGCCATCTCGGTCCAAGGATTGGCACCGGTGGTGGCATAGCTCGAGACCACCAGCTCAGGAATGAAGTGACGAATCTTGGTTGAGGTTTTAACCGTGCAGCCGAAGGGGGTACAGAGTAACCAGAAGCAGATGCCGACGACTTTGTACTCGAGGCAGTCTGGAAAAAGTACGGAGGCGGTAATGCTGCCGGTATCCAACGCTACGCTTGGCCCGGATGCCAGCAGAAAGCTCAGCACCAAAGGATGTAGCTTCTGGGGCGAAATGTGCGGGCAGGCAGCAAACATGATCCAGGCTCTGAGTGTATGGCCTGGACAGGTTCAATAATTGAGAGAGGGGTGTCAGTGAGAAAGCCGAACGCAGGATAGTCGGTTTACAGCGACCTTCTAGATCAGCAGATAGTCATTCAGCGTTCAGCGTACGAGCAAGCGCGTCAGACTCGATGAGCAACTGATCCGTTTTGATTTCGAAAATGTTGGCGAGTTTGCAGAGGACCAATAACGATGGGTTGCCTACCCCTCGTTCGATTTGACTCACGTAGGTACGATCCACCTCGGCCATGAGCGCCAATTGCTCCTGGGTAAGGTTCTTCACGCGTCGCATCGAGCGGATATTTTCCGCTAGTTGCAGACGGAGCTGTTCGTAGTCTTGAGTCATGCGCGCAAACTGCGCCTTGAGGGACTCTCAATCCACGGGATATAGTCTACATTGACTCTGATTCGGGCTTTTTTGATGCTTAAGCCGAGTGTCAATTTTGTTTCTATGCTGCTTAGAACAGACCGAGCATTAATAAATAATCGAAAGCTAAGGTGTCTATGGACGAAAATTACGTTTCAATTCCGGCGGCGGACGGCTGCTCGAGCCTTTTGACACCGTGGGGCAGCGAATTTGCGCCTATGATCGAACGTGGCGTGCAATGCGCCCTGGCCTGGCTTAATACACCCGGTGACGTACCGCTGTGGTGGGAACTGGCGCAGGCACGGAAGACTTGTCCGGCAGGAGATTCTCAGGATGCTTTCGAAGCAGGATTTTTATTGAGAATTCAGCAACGGCTTCAAAGCGTTTCACCGTAGCCGTGCGGCTCCAACCCTGACAATATGGCTTACACGGGAAAATTTACTGGAAGGTATGGTTCCAGGCTCCATTCCTCTAGAATGGAGATCTGACAGAAGTGGCGTTGGTCTGTGACAAACAGATTTACGTAGCTAGGATTCTGATAAGTGCAGATTCTGCACGCTCTGAGAACGTGGAGCGCGATATGAAAGCCGATCAAGTGTTGAGTGATGATCTGGTGAGCCGGCTGGAGGGTAAAATCCCAGCCATGGCTGAAGGTGCGATCAATACGGCCTATATCAACGCGCTGGCGGCCGGACGCAGCGTGATGGAAGTCATGGACGGCCAGCTCGTTGAGACGACTGCTGACGGTAAGCACAAGGTTATTCGAGTGGCCAAGCCCAAGCATAAAGTGACCTTGGGCGGGATTATCAAGGTGCACCGCTGCTCATGACCGTCCCTCGGCTGAGGGTGTTTGCCGGCCCTAATGGTTCCGGTAAAAGCACAATGAAAAGTGCCGTCCCTTCCCACCTGATCGGGATCTACATCAACCCGGATGAAATCGAAAAGGCGGCCAAAGAGGGCGGACGCCTGGAATTCAGCGATTTTCAACTGGAAGTCGAAGGCGACGAGGTTCTCGGCTTTATCAAGGCGCACCGACTGATTCGGTCGACCCAGCTCGTTGAAGAGGCATCCAATATAGACTTCAGCAATAACGGCCTGAATTTCCAGTCCGTCGCGATGAATTCCTATTTTGCTTCCGTGCTCTCTGATTTCATGCGGCACAAGCTCCTTGAAGCCCAGTTGTCTTTCACCTTCGAAACGGTGATGTCTAGCGAGGACAAAGTCGCTTTTATGCTTAAGGCAAAAGCGTCGGGATATCGAACCTACCTCTACTTTGTCGCCACTGAAGATCCTGACATCAATATCAACAGGGTCAAGAACCGTGTCGCGGCAGGTGGGCACCCAGTCCCCACGGAAAAAATTGTGCAGCGCTACGGTCGTTGCCTGAACCTATTGCCAGCAGCCATCGCAGCCTCGAACCGGGCTTATATCTTTGATAACTCCGGCGCTGATCTGGTGCTGCTCGCTGAAGTAACAGACGGGACTGACCTTGAATTCAGGGCTGATGAGATCCCTGACTGGTTCATGCAAGCCTACGTGGAGAAGGTGTTCAAGGATTTGCTGCCGGGTTGATCGAAACCTAGGATCAGCTCCGTTTCACTTAATTCCTCGCATCCTATCGATCCGTTCAGCTACCCGGTAAGCCGCCTCCAGTTCCGAGCAGCCGGTGCTCTGCATCAGTGTCCAGCGTTCGGCTTTTTCCTCGGGCTCCGTCATGGCCAGGGCGAGATAAAGACTGGGCGGCACGGCCCGAAACAGCGTTTCCAGCTTCTTCGACAACACCACTCCTTCGGTGTACTTACCCGGCTCCTTGCTGGCGGAGAGCAGCAAGGCTTTCTGTGCCGGCGTGAGTTTCTTGAACCGTGCGATTTCTTCGATTTCCGCGGGCGGCATGTTCAAGCAAATCCACCATTCGATCATGTTGAGCATGGTCTGCGCGGCGGTGGGGAAGTCGGCAAGGTTTTGCGTCGCCAGCCAGAACCACGCGCCGAGCTTGCGCCACATCTTCGTGCCCTTGACCACGAAGGGTGCCAGCAGCGGGTTCTTGGTGATGATATGGCCCTCGTCGGTGACCATGATGATCGGTCGGCCCAGGTACTGGTCTCGTTCGGCAAGGTTATTCACGGTGTTCATCAGGCTGATGTAGCTGATGGACATCTGTGCCTCGTAGCCTTCGCGAGCGTAGGTGGCCAGATCGACAATGGTCACATCGCTCTCGGGCCAAGGCGTGCCTTCACGATCGAACAGTTCACCCTCGAAACCCTGGCAAAACAGGTCCATGGACTCGCCCATTTCCTGGGCACGCTCGCGACGTTTCTCTGGCAAGTGCGGGTCGGCGGCGACGCGCAGCAACGCGTCGCGCACGTCGCGGGTCAGTACCTGGCGCTCCGCTGCGACACAGGTCTGTGCCGCATCGAGGATGCACTCGCGGATCAAGCTGCGATCGGCTCGACTCAGGCGCGCTTCTTCCTTGGCTTCGCCGCCGGTGATCATCAGGCGGGCGGTGATTTCCAGTTCGCCGAGAACATCACGCTGGTCTTCGCGACTGGTTACCACCTCATCGTCCCACTCATCGATCGATAGACTCGCCACCTGATCCGGCTGCTCGACCAGGCGCCAGGCATCGGCGAACGGGGCGAGGCTGACCGCGGTACCAGGTTTCAATTGGACCTTGTTGACCGACAGGCCTTGCGTTGCGAAGTAGTCGCCCTGTAAACCGAATGAGTTACCGGCCTCAACGATGAACAGGCGAGGGCGGTACACCGCCATGACCTGCATCAGCAGGGTGACCAGGGTGGCCGACTTACCGGCGCCGGTCGGACCGAACAGCAGCAGATGGCCGTTCATAGCCCGGTCTAGTCGAGACAACGGATCAAAGATCAACGGCGAGCCACCACGATTGAACAGAGTAATGCCCGGGTGGCCGGTGCCAGTGCTACGGCCCCACACCGGAACCAGGTTTGCCAGATGCTGGGCGAACATCAGGCGGGTGTACCAGTTGCGTGTGTCGCGGGCCGGGTTGTAAGCCATCGGCAGCCAACGCAGATAGCTATTGCAGGCGGCGACTTCATCGCCTTCGCGTACCGGTTGCAGCCCCGCTCCCAACAGCGCGTTGACCAGGCTGACCGAGCGTTGGTGCAATTGATGTTCATCGTGACCGCGTACGTAGAACGCCAGGGTGCCCCGGTACAGCTTGTGCTGGCGGCCGATGATCGCACGAGCCTCCTCGACATCTTGGCGGGTCTGGGTCGAGGCCAGGTTTTCACCGATGGCTTTGCGCGCCAGACGGTTCAACTGATCCTCGAGCACATCCTGCGGCTTCACCACCAGGGTCAGGCTCATCACCGTGCTTTCAGGTAACTGGTCGAACAGGGCATTGACTGCATCACCCTTACGGGTTTCTCCGGTGAGTTGACCAATCGACGGTGCGCGTCGCAGTTTGTCCACCACCATGACCCGATGGGGTTGTCCATCGAAGTACCAAAGTCCCTGTTGCACATCCGAACGCGGTTCGTTGAAAAACAGCCGCTCGGCGAAGTCGTGATCGAAGGGTAACTCCAGCGACTCGCCATCACTTGACTCCGGATAGGCCACGCATTGGTAGAAATCCTCGGGCGCTACATCCGTGAGCCTGGGCGCCGGATTGAACCAGGGCAACAACCAAGCATACAGACCGTGGCCATCGACTCGCGCCGATTGCACCCCGCATGCCTGCAACGAAGCCACGATACGTTCGCAAGCCTGTTGCAGGGATTGCACCGGGGTGAGTCCTGTTTCTTCAGCGTCAGACTCAAGCCAGCGATAGACCACCAAACGTACCCGACGGTTATTGCCACGCCAGGGCAGGCGCGTCACCACCTGATCCTCAAACAGACCACCGGGTTTGGCGATGGCCTTCAGATGACGGCGGCTGAGCTCCAAATACGCCTCGGTGAAGACCGTGCCTCGCGCGCTGTCTTGAATATAATCGGTGAGCCGCGTCAGGTAGGGGGTGAAGTCGTTATCGTCCTGGCAGAAAAACTGCGCCACCCACGGCGCTTGGTCCAGCTCGTCAAAGCTATCCTGCAGGGCATCCTCGAGGGCATCGCGAGCGGCCATCAACCAATCGGGTTCGCGCCCTTCGGTGCCGATGGGCAGCAACTCGAACACCGCGCCCACCGAGCAATTGTCATCGAGCAGAAAACACTGTTCGGCGTCGAGATATTCGACCCAAGGCAGATGATCGGTGAAGCTGGGGTTGTGCGCATACAGTGCCGCGTCATCGGCCAAGGTGGCGCGGGGGCGCAATGGGTGGCGCCAGGCTTTCCACGCAGAAGTGCGGTTGCCCGAATCGCCGGTACGCACTAAAAGTCTTCCTGACGTTCACCCGGCAATGCGTACTGCACGCGTTGGTAGAACGGAAATACGGTCGAGTAACCCGGGACCGGTGCCTGCTCGGTACCACTCAAATGCGGATACACGTACAGCACCAGATCGGGATTAGGCAAGCGAGGGAACAGGTTGCGGATCTCGTTCGCCGCTGTGCGCGTGTACGGCTCCTGGAGAGCAACGGAGAAATCTGCCTGGGTCAGCGGGCGGCGTAACTGCTGCCGAGCATCCAGCAGTTGCTGCTGAGTGCCTTGCGACCCGGCGCCGTTCCAGATGTCCAGCATGGTTTGCTCGCCATGGGGCAGAAGCGTGTCCTTGTCGGTGGAACACCCTGCCAGGCCCCAGCAGAACACGCTAATCCAGATTAGGTAGGGAGGCATGATCTTTTTCATGGCGAACACTCCGGCCCTTGGGCTCGTAGTCGATGGTGATCTCATGGTCGAGGTGCAGCGCGACTTGGGCGGCCGGTGGCACGTACACGGCAGCGAAGGTCTCGCCATAGAGTTTGTTGATCCACTCCCGGATGTCGCTGACCCCACCGCTGAGAATTGAATTCAGCGCGCTATTGCCACTGCTGCTAGTGACCCCGAGCGTACTGCCGCCCGAACTGATCACGCTGCTGTTGTTCTGCTCATCCCCAAGCAAGGCGGCGACACCGGCGCCGGCGGCAGTGATCAAGCTCTGGCTGCCGAGGTACTGTTGAGCGTTTGAGCGGCGCTCACCGGCAATGCAAGGAACGCCAAACGGATCGGACAGGTAACCGAGTCCGCCACGAATCTTGTCGGTGTTCGAGCTCTGGGCGGTGGAGGCGTTGCGGCTGGCTACCGCCTTCGGCTGAGGCACCGTGCGGATGGTGCCGTCGGTAAACACAAAGGTGATTGACTCGACCTGTCCGCGTACGCACGACAGGGTCCAGTCACCGGACGCCGTGCCGCTCATTACGGCACCCGCAACGTCCGGCAGATCGATGCCGTTGGCCGTCAGATTCTCGGGCCCAACCAGCACCTTGAAGGGGTAGGGATCATTCACGGTGCCGTCGACGGGGACTCGGCCGATCAGCGCGGTCATGGCGACCGAACCCATCAATGTTGCGTTTTCGGGGATGGTGTAGACCGGCTTCGCGCCTTCGGTACGATCAGCTGAGCGTGTCAGGTCACGTTCACCCTTGGTGACCTCGCGTAACTGCTTCTGGCTGCGGTCGATGGCATTGTCCTTCAAATCCTCCAGTGAGTTGAAGGCAGCAGGCAGACTCAGGGCGGACGCGGTTTTGGTTTTGTCCTGGGCATCGGTGGGCAGAGCATCCGAGGGCTCAATCCACTGCAGTACATCATTAGCAGAATGCTGCCTTTCGAACTGAGCACCGTCGCCCGGCTCAAGCCCCAATCCGATCGGCATTTCCTTGCCTTTGCCGGTCAGCCCCGACAGCTGTTCCTGCAATTGCGTCAGCAAACCACGGGCCTGGCGACTGTCTTGTTCCGCTTTGAGCCGGGCCTCGTTGGCTTGGCGACGGCCTTCGTCGACCTGCTGGGTCACGCTGCCAAGCGCCGTCTGGATACGCGAATCGACGCTGCTTTCCCGCTCGCGAAGGCGGTTGTTCTCCGCCTGCAGCGAATCGTTGTGTTTTTTCAGGCCGAGCATGTCGCTGCGCATGGCCTTCACCTGACCGACCAAGGTGGCAACCGTGTCGCGTGGGGTATCACCCGCAATACCGAGCGACTTGGCCTGCTCGGCGGATAATTGGAGGTTGTCCTGAGCCGTCGGACTTTCTGGCGAAGGCGTGGTACCACCCGCGACCCAAGATTTCAGGATGATGAACACCACGCCGAGCAGCACAGCCGGTACCAGCCATTTGAGCAAGGCGTTAGCTTTCATCGTCAGCACCTCGCGCGATGGGCGGAGGCAGCACGGCGCGTTCGAGGCCGGCACCGTGGGTGACAAGGTAGACAACCGTGGTGTCTTCAGGGCTGCCGATAGGCCCAAGGAAATCATGTTGGAAGGTCGCGGCGAACAACTTGGCCTGAAGCTGGCGCGGATCGAGTTGCACCTTCACTGAACCACGGTTGCGCAACTTCACCGCCGTCACCCAGTACTCCCCGAGTCGCCAGGCGGCGATGGGTGTGCCGGACACGTTTTCGGTCGGCAGCAGGTTTGGCAGTTCGGTGCGCAGCTTGAGCGGGACGCGGCGTACACCGGGCAGGGACTCCACGGTGCGCAACGGCGCGTACAGGCTCTGTGCGGCGTAGCGCGTCAACGCGACCGGGATCGGCGTGCGTTCTTGAACAGGGGCGGTGCTAGATTCAGCCTCGTTAGCTTGCCCCTGAGCATTCTTGAGAATACGCACGGGCTCCAACGGTTGATCGCCAGGTGTGGCCGCGATGTCCAGCAGGATGATCTCGCCCGTCGCGACTGATTGCAGTTGCAGTCGGGTCGGTGCAATGGCTTCCGACGCCCGCAGGTACAGCGTGCCACCGGCTGATTGCACGCGTAGCTTGCCCGTCAGGGTTGAGGGCACACCGACGCGAACAGCCTCATCGAAAAAGATCACCCGCTCCTGATTGATCACCAGTGGGACCGCGAGGGGGAGGCGTTCCCAGTGCATCAGTTCGACGGCCTGCGTTGCCGCTCCCCATAGCATCAGTGCGACGGTGAGTCCCAGTGTAGACATCCGCTTCATGGCTCACCTCCAGGCAGGGAGAGCTTTTGCGGAGTGCCCTGATAACAATCCAGTGCCAGCCCCCACTTATTGCGTTCGGGGTCCAGATCAAAACGCACCACACGCAATGGATAACGCACCACCACCCGTTTCACCGGTTCGGCGGCGTAATACTCATCGGCGTTGAGGTCGAGTTTGACCAGCCAGCTGTCGCGGTCGAGTTGCTTGACCCTGAGTTCCGGATCTTCGCTATAGCCTCGGCCCAAAATTTCGTAGACGCCACGCACCCGCTGGCGGAGTTCGCCGGCGGCCTTGCGGTATTCGTAGTCACCGTCGAGGAAGGTCTTGCAGGAGGGTGTCAGATAAGACTGCAAGCCATAGATGGCGCGGCGATAGTCTTTTTCGCCATCCGAGGGCCAGCGGTTGAGCTGACCAAAGATGTACAGAGCAAAGGCATATACATTCTCTGAAGGGATATCCCACCACTTGCGAGTGCTGCCCGAGCGCAGATCCGGGGGGACATGCACAGTCAGATCGGTCGGTGCCGAGCGCCAGCCGTACCAGAGCCCGGCACAGAGCAGGGCAAGGACCATTACCGCCAGACGTAGGCTGAAAATGTGGGCCTGTTGGGCATCGACCTTGTTTCGAAATCGGCTCATGACTGCCACCGAGACAGGGCATGGCGCAGTCGACGCGAACGGCGAACCGTCCAGGCGCCGGAGTGGAGAATCAGACTGCCGCGACCCACGCGCCAGTGGCTGGCGAGTATCCATTCGAGCTTGCGGTACAACCAGGTCTCAGGACGAGCCCGTTTGGCCCGGCGCAATAGCGTGCCACCGGCCAATAACACCACCGCCATGCCTCCAATCATGATGGTCGGTGCCACGGCAATGGAGGTGGTGGCAATCGCCAGAGGAACACCCAGCACCAGGCCGACGAGTGCGCCGGCACCGAGCGCCACCCACATCTCATCATTGGTTAAACCGCGCAACACGGCGGGATCACGATTGAGTCGCTCGGGCAGAAAGACCAAGGTGCCGTCGGCAAGGTGTTCGATAGTGTCGTTCATGTCGATCTCACAGAATCGCGGCTGCCTTGGTCAGGAACCAGATGATGATCACCACCAGCAGGGCGCCGATACCGACCACCGCACCTAAGTCTTTCCAGGTCTTGCGTTGGTTCTGCACGTCGGCATAGACGGTCAGGGAGTGCCAGGCCACGCCGAGAAACGCGAGCAGAGCGATCAGCAGACCAAGCAGGATGCCGCCGTCGTAGGCATAGTTTTTGATCGTCTCGATCAACCCGGATCCTTCCCCGCGCGAAGGCGCTTCCATGGTGGGGAGTTCGGCGAAAGCCAGGCTTGGACCGAGCACCAGCAGCAGTCCGATCAAGCGTTGGGTCGCACGATCACGCAGGTTGTTTTTCAGAGGGGCAAAGCACTTGAGCATGGCGGGGATCTCCTGGATTAGGACAGGGTGAAGAACATCAGAACGAGTAGGGCGAGCAAAACGCGGACGGTGCTACCGCCGAAGGCTCCGAAACGCACACTGCCAGCCGCCCAACCCCGGTAGGCCGTCCACATCACCCAGGCGCACCACAGCAAAGCCGGAACCAGAACCATGGACAGCCACAGCGTCGAACTGCTCTGCGGTGCGAAGCCCGCGGCGTTTTGGAATGCTGCGATCTGAGCGTCAGTCATGCTCATGGCGAGGGCTCCGCAATCGGAGTGTCGAGGCGGTAATCGCCGACCAGCTCATCGGGCTCGCGGGGCTGAGCACGGGACGGGGATAGGTAGTTCCGAACACCTTGGCGGATGCGCTGGATGTCTTGAATTAGGCGGGGATAGTCGAAGCGATAGCGATCGTCGGGTTCAGCCGTGCTGGCTACCTCAGCTCGCGTTGCAAGATGTTCGAGCGTGTCGAGTTGCCGCTGGATAAGGCTGAGTTGATCCTGCTCATGAGCCGAGTCGGCATAGCTACTGCCGTGAACGATAGCTAGCGAGAGTAGTAAGCAGCGAAAGATGGTAGTCGACATGATCCTGTCCCGCATGGAGCTGGGAGCAGAATCAAGTCAGGGGGCGAATTATTCAGCATTAAACGCGAGGTAGGATGTATCGCTTTTTTGGGGGGAGAACCGAATAGGTTTACACGCACATACATCGGCAATCGATTCGGCACAAAAGAAGGCTCAGACAGCTCTCAGTCCAAAAAAGATGTGTTTTTCATGAGGCAATGAGTGGGTCGGCTCATGCATAAGCAATATGGGTGACGAAGAGCGAATCATCGCTTAGCATTGGAATGTTCGTTTCTCATTACTCTCACCTGAAGGAAGTTTTCATATGTCTCGTTTGGCTGAATTTCGTAAGCTTGAGCAACAACTCGCCGAACAGCTCGCAGAGCTTGAGTCGATGAAAAGTGATTCCGGCTTGAAAAAAGAAATGGAGTTTGAGAGTAAATTGCGGGCATTGCTTGGCGAGTACGGCTTCAGCTTGAAGAACATCATTAGCATCCTGGACCCAGAGGCTGGCCGTCGTTCCTCGGCACCGATAGCAGCCCCTGTAAAGCCAGCTCGTAAAGCTCGCGATGTAAAAATTTACAAAAATCCGAACTCTGGTGAGCTGATCCAAACCAAGGGAGGTAACCATCGCCAGTTGAAAGGATGGAAAGTCGAGTTTGGCGCGGACGTCGTAGAGTCGTGGCGTACTCAGTAAGATTGGCTTGATCAGGGCTTTGCAAGGGCCCTTTTTTGCTACTGAGGATGCTGAATCCTCAGTGCGAATCTTGGTCCCACTTCTGCACCCATCCTCAGAGATACTTCTTAAATGTCGTTGCCGTGATTGCTACTGTAATGCCAAGCATTACGGCACAAGGCAAAAATACAACCATAGGATTGAGCGAAAAGGGCAGGGATAGGTAGATAATCCAGGGCACAAGCAATAGCGGTATCACTCCTCGTTTAGCGCGGTGATAGACGAAGCTACTCTCTCGTCCAGCACCAAATTTGCGCAGGTCGCGACGCATCAGGCCATCGATAAAACCGGTGAGAGAGGCCAGCAGAAACAAGGGTGTGGCCAGAACCAGAATGGTCAGGCGCACCACGAAGGTAAAGGTCACATACACCGCCGCCAGCACGAAATCTTCAATGCTCACGTATAGCTGGTTGATCCACCCCCAGAAGCTGTTACCCATGCTCGATACCCGCGCCTGCTGGGCAAAATCTGCAAAGCCAGTTTTGACCAGTAGCCACTGATTGATTAAATCCAGCCACTGGATAATCGTTGGCCCAGGCTGTTGGATGAGCAGTGAACATTTGAAGTGCTCGCTGAGCCAGCCTAACTCACTGTTTAGCATGGCCTGACTATGCCGCCAGCCCTGATCACCCCAGAACAGCAGCAAACCAGCGAACTCGATCAGGATCGAGAATAGCAAAGAGGCGATTAGCAAACCGATGACGCGCAATACCAGGCTGATCGTCGAGATGATCAGTCCGGTACGCTGGATCGGTTGTGGTGGCATGTTTTGGGCGGAAGTCGCCATCGTTCACTCCATTGCATACCGCCGAGTTAATGCCGTCATGGCGCTTTCCGGTGTGGTTGCTGAATTTGAACCTAAGTCAGGATTACCCCACCTGGTCTAAATCGAAGTCAATTGTTGGCGCACCACCGCTTGCGCTCCACCATTGCCCCGCCTGCTCGTTGTAAACCGCCCGCATCCGTTGAGTAAGCTCCTGCAGGTCCTTGGGCATTGCGTCGTCGTTGGAGGATTTTGGCAACGGCATGCGGACTTTCCAGAGCTGGCCACCGGCGTGGAAGGAGAACATTTGGCCCTTGGGCAAACTGACGATGTGAGCCGGTTCGATCAACGGCACGCTGGCGCTACTGACGCGGTCCTGCGAGGAGGACGTGAAGTCGGTATTGGCTTCTGGATCGGAGGTGTCGGTTGCACCCGATACCAGGGTTCTGGTTAGCACGTTGACCTTGGGCAACTGCTGGGTGAGCAGCTCCGCGGTGGCGGTTTCGCGTACGCGGAGCATCTGCAAGGTATTGAAGTTACCAATCACCTGGCCGGCTTTGGCGCGGTTACCAATGCGTGCTTCGATATCACTGAGGGTTTGGGTGTAGGCCGTCAGCTGGATGCCGGCGCCACCGCCTTTGTTGATTAGCGGAATGAACTCATCACCCATCAACTCGTTGAACTCATCGGCATGCAGGTTAATCGGGAGCTTGTCACTGCCGCTGCGTGATGCGGGCAGGCCGTGGTTAATGCCATGTTTGTAGATGTGGCCCGCAACCGAGACCAAGTCGGCGAACATGGAGTTGCCCACCGCGGCGGCCACCTCGGCGTCGGTCAGTGCATCCAGACCGACATAAACGATGCCGCGTTTTCGGATGATCTGCACCCAGTCGAAGATTGGCCGCGGATCATCTAAATCGGTGTAGTTGGGCGCCAGTAGTTGGGCGGTCTTGCCGGTGGTGAGTTTCTCCAACAGTGGCAGTAGCGAGGCAACGATTTTGTCGAAGTAAGTACGGTCATATCGTACCGCCGATCGCAATCCGTCCAGCACCGGATCAAATACCCGTTTTGCCGCCAGGTATTGCTCGATAGCCACTACCCGCTTTTCGCGTCCCACCATGTGTCGGGGGATGTTCTTCTCGGTGAGCTTGCCTTCAAGCTGGACAATCACTTCCCACGCCTTCGGGTCGGTCTTGGAGAAAAACTGCTGGGCGTATTCGATGAACAGTGCGTCGATGTTGACCACATGGCGTTGGATCTGCAGGTAGTCCGGACGTCGGCCCAGCTCGATCAGTGCCCGGGCAATGATGTTGACGAAGCGCCAGGCGAACTCACGGAACGCCGCAGAGTTCCCTTCACCGCTGAGTTGCCCAGCAATGCGCGACGCCACTTCTGAAATGCGCCCGAAACGTCCTACGGCGTTGTAACGCGCGGAGATCTCCGGCCAGCCCAGATGGAAAACATAAAACTCCTTTTCCCGACCGGCGCGTTTGGCTTCGACGTACATCCGTTTGAGCAGGTCGGCATCGCCCTTCGGATCGAAGACGATGACCACCTCATGTTCGATGCGGTGAATGTCCTGAGTGATGTACACCTCGGCGAGTCGCGTCTTGCCGACACGGGTCGTGCCCAGCACTAGGGTGTGTCCGACCCGTTCGCCCAGCGGCAGACTGACTTCCATTTCGTCGGGCTCGACTCCATGCAACAGCGAAGAGCCACCGACCGGGGGCAAAGGGCGCAACGGATTGAAGGCACTGTTCCAAGCCGTGACTTGGGCCAATGTCGAGAGCGGAAACGGTGCATGTTCCAGGCGTCGTTCGAGTTCACGGGCCAAGCGGTAGCGGGTCGGTTGATCGACATAGTGGGCGACCGCCGGATCCTGGGCCTCGACCAAGCGCTGGGTGTGCAGGCGGGTCCAGCGAAAGCCGCGCCCCATAAACAAACGCGTACGGCTGACCGGAATCTGCTTGCTGGTCAGTTCGTAGCGGGGCAGCCGGCGGATATTGCGCCGATAGCGCAGCACCTCCCAGGCTTGTCGCAGGCGGATAAGGCCGAACAGGGTATAGGCCAGCGCCGCAGCCAGGCCGATCTCGGGCGAGAGGGCCACAGCCCAGGGCGAGTACACGCACAACACCGCGGCCGCGATGCAAATTGCTACGGTGTACAGCTCCACTGCGGGCCGGAGCTTGGATTCCATCGCATGCTCGGCCATGACGTGGGCTCACTGTTCCAGTGAGGTGGCAGTGATCAATACAGGGTAGTGCTCAATCTTCAGGCGGGTGGCGATGTCGTTGCCGTTGACCGGCAGGATTGTGATACCGGGAGCGGCTGCGCGAATTCGGGCCAAAGCTTCGGTATCGGTTACTTCAACCGCCAGACCGGCCGCGCCTATTTCCTGTAGTTCAGTCGCGCGTTGACGCAACCAAGCCAGTGACTGGGGATCCTCACCCACCAGGAAAAATGGCCATAAGTCCGGCATGTTCAGGGCGCGAGACGTGATTTGGCCGGGGCTCAAGTGAGAGCTGCGGACGGGTAGTATCCAGGCTTCATCGGCAAAAGTGGACAGGTCCGCATGCATGGTCCGATTAGGCTGGATCTCGTTGTTTATTGGCGGCCTGGCGACCTGAAAATGGAGGCGGCTGAAGTCGCTAGGCTGATCCCCGGCTACGGTCCGTTCCGGCTGGGCGAAAGGAGCCAAGAGCAGGATGAAATAGCAGATAAGGGGTATTCGCTTCATGGTGGTGTGCCCTGCTTGAAGGAAACCTGCAATCGTTCGAGTTGTCGGGAAAAGCCGGCGCGGTAACGCGCGGCCGGCGTTCCTCCTGCCGGGCGGTGATATCGGCCGGCAGCTGACACCCAATCACCGGTAGCGGCGTGATGCTCCTGCAACAGCGCGGCAGTCACGGCGAGATTTCGGTAGGGATCGAGGGCTTCGCAAGGGCTGGGGAAACGTTGTCCGTGGTAACCCAGGTTGGTTTGTCCAAGACCGACATCAACTCGCTTGGCGTCATGCCGGGCGAGTGCTTGAAGCAAGGCGTGACAGGCGGCCGCTCGGGTGGTGAATCGGTAAGGTATTCCTGCGATATTCAGGGTCCAGGGCCAGGGCAGCAGTTGGTCACGGATGCGGAAACCACTCTCCTGCAGCGCAATCGCGAACAGCACCGTTGAAGGGATGCTGGCGTCATGCGCCGCTAGTTGATAGGCAGGCGGCGGAAGTCCGTCAGCCTGGGCTGCGAGCATCGTCAGCATGAGCGCAAGTCCACTCAGTCCAGGCGTTGCCATTGTCCGTTCACCTGTTGAAATGTGGCGGGCAATGGCCCCGCAGCACCCAGGCTGAACCAGCGACCTCGGTCATGGTTCAGGGTAATCTACCGGCGCTGAACCTTGGCCGGATCGATGTCCGCTTGCCTAGCCCAGCGACGGACGCGTTCGTCCTCGCCTTGGCTGCCCACCAGGTAAATATCAAACGCCGTATCACTGCTTTGCAAACGTTGCGCTTCGGCGGTGCACGCTGGGCAATGGTCCTCGACAAACAAAGCTCGGCGCGGCTCTACCGATGAGGTAGCGGTGGGCGGGGAGGCCATACCCTGAATCGGCAACAGCCCAGGAAACAGCTTGGCCCAAGCCGCGGTGTAAGCGTTTTGGTAAGCCAACTCGCGCTCGGCGCGTTTGGCTTCCAGCGCTACCTGCAATTCGGCATAGCGCTGGCGCTCTTGGTCGGTCTCTGCCTCGACGCCGAGCGCAGTCAGCGGATCGATATTCGGGCTCCAGAAACCACGTGGGCTGGCTTGGATCTGTTCGAAGCGTGTCCACTCCTGCTCCGTGAGACCCCAGCTTGCCGCCTGTTCAGGGTGCGAGCGCCCCAGCGGAGTGGACTGTGTGTCCTGGGTCCGTGACGGTGTCGTGACAAGGTTGCCCATCGCAGCGCCCATGCTAAGCAATGAAACGAGACAGACGACGGGGGACAGTAGCGCTCGGTTCATGATCGTTTCTCAAGGGAGTTGCACGGTCTGGTCTGGCTGAGCGGTCACCGCGAAGATGGCCGCGTTCGGCTCCAGCGCCTTCAGCTGCCATGCGCCGAGCTGCTCGCCGTTGTGCAGCAACTGGATATCCTTGAGTGAGCGACTATCAGGAGGAGCCACGGCCAGGAAGCGCTCGCCACCGCGGTATTCGACGCTCAACACTGAAAATGGCGGCAGGAGCGGGGCAGGCTTGGCGCGAGCGGCTTTTTTCGGCTTGGCTGAGGAGGGCGTCCGTGATGGGAGTGATGACTGGGTCTTGAGGTCCAGGAGTCGCTGCTCGACATGCTCAAGTCGTGCGCGTAGCGCGATCATATCGGCTGCGGTGGCACGGGCTGCCAGACCATCGCGTAGCTCCTGTATCTCATGCGCCCATTGATCCAACATCGGATCCAGGGTATTGGCCTGTTGCTCACCGGTATCGACCATTTGCTTCAGGTCTTTCAGTGCGTACTGCAGCTTTTCCTGTGCGTCCATGAGCGTGTTTGAGTCACGTTGCAGGGCGTCCAGAGTCTGCAAGCGTTGGGTGTTCGCATTTTTCAGCTCGGTCACGCGTTGATACTGGTTATACAAACCACCACTCAGCCCGCAGACCGCCAGGCAAAGTGAGCCGACAATGAGAGTTTGGAATGTCGAGGCTTTCATGGGCGTGCCTCCGACTGATGGGATGAGGTTGGCGTGACCCGCACCGCGCTAGCATCATTTTTCTCCCGTTCGAAGCAGACCGAACGGCTGACCTCATCGGTCGTGAGTTGCCATGCGGGGCCAGCCAGCGCTTGTAGCGCGTTGCGCAGTGAGATCGGGCCGAGCCGGTAATGGGCGGCGGGCAGAGGCCGGGTAAACAGCATTTTTACTGGTTCGGCGGCAGGGCAGAGCGAATAACCCGAGCGCTGCAGCACGTAGTGCATCGCTTCCTGTACCGAAGGATTCAGGTTGGACGGAATGCTCACGTCAACGATTTGAGCGAGAAGATCAAGTTGTTCCGTGGTGGGCTCGGTGCTGACCAGTGTATAGCGGCCATAGCGGAGTTCTGACGGATGGCTTTCGTCGGCCGGGCTCCTCGGTAACTGGGGCCGATTGGAACTACCGTCAATCTCTGGATTAGTCGGCAATGGGTATTGGATTTGTGCGGTGCAGGCACTCAACAAACCCAGCAGGCAGACAGGCGTGAAAAAACGCTCCATGGAAAAAACCTCATGTCAGATTCAGTGCAGAACCTGACATGAGGTGAAGGAGCGATTCAGTGAGGAAGTTGATTCAAGGTGGATCGTGTTAACGCTGAACTCGTTGCTATTCATCAAAAATCGCAAGCCCATCCAAGACGGCAGCGTCGGGGTCGAAAATCAACAACCTCACATCCGCCAACGCCGCCAGATACAGTACGTTGACCAAGGCCTCCGGCGTACCGGCGTCAAGCTGCTCTTGCCTCAGCGACGAGTAAGGGTTGCCCTCGATCTTCACCAAGTTATCGTCGGTCCAGGGCGTGCCGATCAGCTTACACCCGATGCCGCTGCAGTCTGGCAGGGCAAAGGGTTCAAACAGCAGTCCGGTTGGTCTGGAGTCGACATTGCCAACCCGGCTTTCCAAGTGGCGGAGTGCTTCGTCAGTGAGGTGTGCGGTACTGATTTCCCAGGCTCGACTGTAGTGTCCTGTGTCGAAGCTTAAACGATGGACCATGGCTTGGGCTTCTTCCAGGGAGTACAGGTCACCGACGTGATGTCGCTCGTTGAGCATTTCGCCCGTCACGGCATAGATCACTTGCCGCACCAGCCCGGTGGACTGGAAGTATTCAATCAATTCATCTGGGATGGATTGGCCCTCGCTGATCAGAGCGAAGTCGTCATTGAACAGGCAGGGAAACAGTTCTAACGCATCATCGGACAGATGCGCTTCTGCGTCGTGTACGGGGCGAAAGCACGGAGGGCAGTCATTTGCGTAGGTGATCTGTAGCAGTCGTTCGATATGCAAGTTGTCGTAGCCGCGAGCAAATGGGTTTGAGGTTTTCAGCAGAGCTGGGGGTTGGGGTGAAGGGCTCATAAGGGTTCTCCAGAAGGAAATAAACAAGGCGTCCGAAGACGCCTATTGGGGGGGTTAAAGCCAGCCATGCTCGGCAAGGGAGAGAGGACGACCTTCGCCTACGATGAAGTGATCCAGTACGCGCACTTCGATCAAGTCCAACGCCTCTTTCAACCGTGCGGTCAAGGCGCGATCCGCCAGGCTGGGTTCCGTGCAACCGGAGGGGTGGTTGTGAACGACAATGGCAGCTGCCGCGTTATGTGCTAGGGAGCGCTTGACGACTTGGCGCGGGTGGACACGGGCGCCATCGATGCTTCCGTGAAAGAGGATTTCGAATGCCAGAGCGCGATGGCGGGCATCGAGAAAAATCACACCGAAAACCTCATGTTCTTGGGGGGCAACATGCAGTTTTAGATATGAAGCCACGGCGTCAGGTGACGTCAGGCTGGGGCCGCGGGTGAACAGCCGACGATCCAAAATGTGCAGCGCTTCGTCGATCAGCTGGTTTTCCTGGGCGATACGATCTGCCTCGACATCCGAGGCTTCAATCAGGATGAGCTGGGTGTTCATGAGGTACCTCCGAAGGGAACAATCCGGGGGTACACACCCGAGGGGAGTGGTTTCCCCGAGGTGGATATAGAGTCACGGGCATTGCCCGTTGACGCGCTGTTTACAGCCGAGTGAATCGGTGGCGTTGTCCGTGCAGGTGTGAATCACAACCGTCGCAGGGCATTTGAGAGAGGGTTCTTATTCCACGGCCAGTTTCGGGGTCGAAGTCGGCACTGATGGGCATTAATCGAACCACCCCAAGATGGAGGCCGGCGATGCGTTTCTCGATCTCTTCCGTCGTGTAGTAGAGCGATAACGTGCTGTAGTCCTCGTAAGCCGCAGCGAACAGGCAATCGTCGCAAAGCCAGAAGGATTCCATGTTGGTTCTCCTGTGCTGATTGAAGAAAAGGCGCTCGATTGAGCGCCTTGATGTAAATGTCGTGGATCGTTCAGGCGGACTGAACAGTACGTGTGGCAAGACGGCGAGCCGTGCGGGGAGTGGGTGCAGATTCAGGTTCAATCCTGGATTCTGTTGGGTTGTCGGTATCCTCAGCTTCGGCATCAGCCGACGTTGGAGAAGGCTCACTGTTTGGCGCTTGCTCAGCAGGTGCTGTTGCCTCCTGCCTGGCAGGCGCTTTGTACTCGAATACGCCGTTGACCTTGATCCAGTCGATGAAGAGCAAACGACCTTTCAGGCTGGCGCCCGGTTGGCCTTGTTTAGCGCCTTTCTCATAGAGAAATGGGTCAATCCACAGGTCGCCGATACGGAATGACAGCAAGACCTTTTTCTCGGCATTGACGGCATCCATATAGAGGCGAATCAAACGTTCAGCTTCGCCGCCAGCGACCTTGCAGTCGAAGCGGGTGTACTCGACTGCATCAGTGGCGCCATGCAGACCCGCGATATCGCAGGCCATGAACGGTTGGCCGCGACGGACTTGTACTTCGCGGACACGGTTGAGGTAGCCGATACCGACGGTGTGCAGATTGAAGTAAGTGGTCGCTTCTTGGGATTGGTTGGCGTGGGCCATGGTGATTCTCCTTTCAAGGGAAAACGGCGACGCACAGCCCCTGAGGGGGAAGTGAGCCCCGTCAGGGTGGGTAAGGTGAAGGCAAGCGATGAACGACACGGCACCGGCAAGCCGATGAGCATCAGATCGATGCGCCTGGGGAATAGCGGTGCAGCCGAGGAGAAATCCGCAGCAGTGGTCTGTGGACCTGGGGAGTGGGCATTCATCACCGCTGAAGCGGTAATCGTGCGAGCCTCCGAATGCTGATCGCACTTGGGTAAACCACCACAAGCGTGGCGTAGCCTTGAAGGTTCAAGCTACCTGGGCTGGGCTGTCAACGACAGCGAACCACGCCCTTTGTATAAGCCTGTCATAGGGGAGCGTCAAGACGCCGCAAGCCGATTTTTTATGGCCGGAATTCAGTGGCAGTCACTGGATGGAAAAAAGTGAAGAGTGGGCCTGGCGGGGCGCCAGGCGAGGAAGAGAAAAACCACCTTTAGCGAACTTACGTAGTCGACAAGCTCCTCGCAAAACTTGTTTTAACTCCGCGGTGATTCGCCAACCGACCCTTGTCGTGGCCTGGGTCGGAACATGCTGGCACGCATCCGCGCACAAAGGGTGCCCAGTGTTTCCCCGGCGGGCTCCGGGACTGAATGCGATCGCGGTAGCGGATGACCGCTGCTGCCTGACAGAGGCAACAGTGGTCATCCGCCACATTGATCCGGTCGAGCACAAAGCGGGAATGAAATTCCGCAGAAGAGAAGGCTCCGAACTCAGGGAGTCCGACCGAGCTACCCGGAGCGAATCGGTCTTGGGTCGCCGTAAGCGATGATCCTGAGGCACTACAGCAGAGCGGGTGTGACGACGTCAAGCCAGTGGGCGAAGCGGTCATTTGCTACTGAGATGAGCGGCCAACTGTTCGACGGTCGTCAGGATAAAGGCACGGTCGCTTTCTTGAAGGCCGCTCAGCAGGCCCGCGATCATCTGGCCCTGGTCGTTGGGGCGACTGCTCGACTCCGTCAGCAGTTCATCCATCCGGCAGTCGAAGATGTCCGCCAGTTGCATCAGCTTGACCACGGAAAGCTCCACCACACCCCGCTCAAGGCGCGAAATGGCTTCGCTGCCGATCCCCAGGCGTTCAGCCACCTCTTCCTGGGTCAGATTACGCTGAGTGCGGTGCTTCGCGATCATGCGCCCAATTTGGGCTTGGGTTGGATGTTTATGTGCCAAGTGATGAGCTCTCCAATTCAACCCGAATGGTTGAGCAAAGACCCATTGACATGAACATCCTTAACGGTTGAGTATCGACTTATAAGGTTGTTATATTGACTGAAATAGCTGTTTGTCGCGATGTGACATCTACTCCTCCAGGAATTAGAGGTCGAAGTGACCAGCGAGACTGAGCGGTCTGATAGGGCCAAAGGGAGGAAGGTTGAGCATGGATGAGCAGCGCGAGAACGTCATGGACCTGATCTGGGATCGAACACTGGAGCTGTTCATCAAGATCCATGACTGCCCTGATAATCCCGAACATCTCGATAGCCTTGTTCATTGGCTAAACAAAGATCCTGCTCACCTGAAAGCGTTCAACGAACTGGGGCAGATATGGATCGCGACAGGCATCGCCTTAGCCCGTGAAATCGGACAACCGCTAGACAATTTGGAGAAGGATCAGGCGCCGTTGATGATGCACTGACGACATCCCCCGAGGTTCATGTGAGCGCCAAATGGTGCCTCATCGACGACGTATACCTTTACTGATCGGCACAGTGCCTTTGCAGTCCGGGTAGTGGGAGCATGACCAGAACGGCCCTGATTTTCCCTTCCTCCTGAGCATTGAGGCGTTGCAAATGGGGCAGACAGGCCCGGCTTCGACCGGTACCGACAAGGTAAGCGCTCCGGAGTGCTCGACCAGCTGCGTAATCCAGTGCGCCTGCTTGGCAACGAATGCATCCAAGGTCAGACGTCCCGCTTCGATTTCATCCAGCGCTTGCTCCCAGATCGCAGTCATACCCGGATCTGCGACTGCTGCGGGTACCGCTTCGATCAGGGTATGGGCCGCTGCGGAGGCCGTTAATGCACGTTTTTTCTTCAGCAAGTAACCGCGATCAATCAACCCCTTGATGATGCCAGCTCGTGTGGCTTCGGTGCCGATACCGGTGGTGTCCCGAAGTTTCTGTTTAAGGCGCGGGTCGTTGACCAGCTTGGACACGTTTTTCATCGCCTTGATCAGATCGCCCTCGGTGAGCGATTTGGGCGCAGCGGTGCGCATGGACTTGAGTTCGAGATCGTCCACTGCGCACCGCGTACCCTGTTGTAGGGCGGGCAGCACCTGAGATTTTTGACTGGGTTCATCGTCTTCGGCGCTGTCGGAGAGCAAGCCTTTCCAGCCTTGGACGAGGATCTGTTTGCCAACAGCAGTCAAACACTCGGCGCCGCACTCCAGTTCGACCTCGGTTCGATCAAACTCGTGATGCGGCAGGAATTGCGCGAGGTAGTGGCTACGAATCAGTTCGTAGACTTGGCGCTCTTGTTCTGACATCCGCCCAAGGTTCGCCGGCTCGGTGGTGGGGATGATGGCGTGGTGCGCGGTGATCTTGGCATCGTTCCATGCTCGTGAGCGCAATGATCGATCGACGTTTGCGAGCGCTGGGCGTAACGCGGGATCCATTCTGAGCAGGGCAGCGAATACCGCGGCGACCTCGTTGAACATGCTCTCTGGCAAATAGCGGCAATCGCTGCGCGGATAGCTGGTGGCTTTGTGAGTTTCATATAAGGCTTGGGCGATGTTCAGGGTTTCCTGAGCGCCGAGTCCCAACTTGCGTGAACAAACTTCTTGCAGTGTGCTCAGGTCGAAGGGCAGGGGTGGCGCTTCACGCAAATGCTCAGTCTGCAGCGAGACTATGGTGGCGGTCTTGCTGCTAAAAATCGCTTGGACGGTCTGACTGGCAAGCGCCTGCTGCAGGCAGCGACCGGCTTCGTCACGTCCTGAACTTGGCGGTATCCACGATGCGATGAATGGCTGCCCCATTGAGGACAGGTGCACCTCCACCACCCAGTACGGCACTGAGACGAAGCTGGCAATCGCGCGATCTCGATCAACCACCAAGCGCAAAGTGGGCGTTTGGACGCGTCCAACCGACAGCACGCCGTCATAGCCCGCCCGCCGTCCTAGGAGGGTAAACAAACGACTGAGGTTCATACCAATCAGCCAATCGGCGCGGCTGCGGGCGAGGGCTGAGTGATAGAGCGGGACGGTCTCCTGACTAGACTTCAGCGAGGACAGTGCTTTGCGAATCGACGCCTCGTTGAGTGCGGATAACCAGAGGCGCTCAACAGCGCCACGATAGTTGCAGAGCTCTAGTAATTCGCGGGCAATCATTTCACCTTCGCGATCGGCGTCGGTGGCGATGACGACGGTGGTAGCTTCGCTGAGCAGCTGTTTGATGATTTTGAACTGCGCGACAGTCTTGGGTTTGACCTCAACCCTCCACTGCGCGGGAATGATCGGTAGATGATCCAGCGACCAGGTTTTGTACTGATCGCCATAGGCTTCAGGTGGGGCCGTTTCCAGCAGGTGACCGATACACCAGGTGACGGTTGTTTCGGGACCGATCAAGCAACCATCGCCACGTCGGCTGGCTCCGAGAACCTTGGCGATGTCACGACCTTGGGAGGGTTTCTCGCAGAGAAAGAGACGCATAGAACTGCTCCGGGTTGAGTTCGGAGCAGCGTTGTTGGAAACAGCAGTGGCGAGCTATGAGAAACCTGAATGGCAGGTTCCTCATATTAGTCGGTGAGGGCGGTCTTGAATGGGGGTGAGGCTACTACCTTGTAGTCACGTGGACCACAGTGCTTCACGAGCAACGAGTAATGACAGGCCGGGGACTTCGTGCAAGGAAGCAATTTTTATGCCTCAAGTCAGTCATGCCGGTGGTGGCTTGCTCTCTGCGCTTTTTGGACTTCGCCGCAGGCGAGCTGGCTTGGACTGTAGCCCGACTGGAGCCGCAGACGAGGCTGATTCACTTGAGCGCTCCCGCATGACCACGTTCTGCATGCGATGAGGCAGGATGCCGACACGACGCGCCTCGATCTTGAAGGTGACCCGCGCATTGTCTTCACTGTCCTTCCACTCAAAGCGCACAGTGCGGCCCTCTACCAACACGCGCATGCCTTTCTGATACAGCGTGCTCCAGTGTTCAGCCTCGCGGTGCCAGAGCTCAACCGGCGCCCAATAGCCGCCTCGATCCTCATAGCTGCCATCGCGTGGCACGGGGTTGTCAAAGTACACATTCAGGCGCAGCAAACGCCGTGGCTCGTCATTGCCTGATGGAAATTCCTGGAATTCTGGCGCACTGCCGATGTTGCCTTCGCCGACGAAAAAAGTACTCATCGTGATATCTCCGCTGCTGGTGTGAACTGGCGCAGCAGCCGTTCGGCGCTGGCCATTTTGATCGCGCAGGTTGAAGCCTGACGGTAGAGCGAATGCACCACGCTCATCTGCAAGTTCAGTGCAATGCGCTCGCATTCGAAACGGTGTAACCCCTCGCGTACGGCTTGCGGCAAGGCCTTGTTGGAGGCCTGGCGTTCCCAGACCGCAACGCCCATACGCGCGAAATCACGGGTGCGCCATCGCAAAAAGGTGCTGCCCGCACTGGTGTTCTGTAGCACCAATCGAATATCCAGCAGCGAGTAGGGCGGTTGTCCGGCCAGCTGCGCCACAGCCTCTATCAGACGACGTAACTGCGCCTCGGTTTCCCTCGCCACCTGCGCCAGGTATTCCAGTTCCCCCTTACCCTTAAAAGGTTTTAAAAGGCCTTTTAGGGAGGCAGCGTGTTCGAGCTGTCGATAGGCATCCGCTGTTAGTGTTTCGAGGGGCATTGGTTGAGTCGGGATTAGGGACTTCATACTTCGTCCTCCGGCTCATCGACTGTCGCAGATGGCTCTACTGCTTCCTCTGCCAACGCGTCAGCGCCATCCACTGTCACAGCGCCACGACGAATGATGGGTGGCGCGAACTGGGAGCGGCGATGCCCCTCAAGGATGTCCATAGGGAGGAGTCCAAACTTCTCCATGGCCGCCAGAGCACGAGCGTTGTTCGCCGCCATGTCGTCACGGGTGACGCCTGCATGCCGATAGCGCTGCGCCTGACCGAACAGGCTGCGCAACAGGTGGGCGCCGTCGTCGATCCAGGCTTCCATGTCTCGGCGACCGATCAAGGCGGTGTGATGGGCCAACAGGGTATGCCGCACCAGCGTGTCGTAGTCAGTCAGCAGGTAGACGGCGAGAAACCCCAGTTGGCTGCCGATGTACAAGGGTAAGGTGACGGGGTGGATATTGAGGTTATCGCCCATGTCGATCTGCGTCGGCAGGTCCTGTCTGATCCGGTCCAACTGCTGGGTCAGTTCCAGCATCCCAGCCTTGGCCTGCATCAATTTTTCTTCGAGCTGCACGATCGCCCAGTCGGCATAAGGATCGTCCTGCGCTGCGGCTTGTTTGATCAGGTTGGTGACGCTGATGTAGCCCGCCATACCCATGATCGAGTGGACGCCTTCGCGTGCGGTTCGGCCTTGCCAGATCCTGGCGGCGTGGTGCGTGTGCAGGGTCAGCGTGATGCTGCTGCGCAAAGAACCCAAGTTGAGCTGATAGTGATCGGCCACGGTGTTGTCCTCGCATAGGCTTGGACGGGAACGTTGCGACAGATGATGGTCAAGGACAGCCAAAAAGCTGAATGCGGTCTGTTCGGTTTGGTTCGAAACGGCCAATTTTCGAGACGCTCGACAATGATGCCAGTGGCATCAAATCTACTGATGTCCAGAGCGTTTGCTGCGCAGCTGGCGCAGTTCATCCAGGCACGCCTGGGCGAGGGCAGAGGCGGGCTCGCCCTTTTTCCTAAGCTGGCGCGGGGGAGCGGGTGGCGGTTCTGCAATGGGTAGCGATTCAGCCTGACCTGCCCAAGGGCGGAAATCGCCTTTCAGCGCCCGCTGGATCAGGCCCATCAGATACGCCGCGGGTTTGCGGACGCTTCCTGCCGCACATCGCGCGCCCGCTTCGTTGAGCACCGCCTGCCGATCTCCTGGTTTTAGCTTGTTCAGCGTTACGGTGACGGCCTGCCGCTCGCTTGGACTCAGGTGCAGCGGATCAGGCCAGTGCAAGTTATCCACCACAGGGGTCGCGCGCGGTACCGTACAAATACTTTCTTTTAATACAGTACAGGCAGCGTTTGGATTCCGAACGCTGCCGGAAGCATGGGCGTTCAGGCCCGGTTCGGAATCCGAACTAGGTCCCAAACGATTCCGAACGCGGTGATCGCCACCCAGTTCGGAATCGTGTAACGCTTCATCTGTTACCTGATCCAATTCTTGCTCTGTCCAATGTTCGCTCCAACTGTCGAGCCGGGTGGGGAGTCGACCCAGATCGATATCCGTGTCTTGGCGGATTTCTTCCACAATGTGCTGCGCGACAATACGCACAGCCTTGGTCGCGTGATCAAGGGCGTGTCCGACTAGCTCTAGGTAATCTTGATCCAGCTCCATGGCTTCGGCGGGTGTTAACGGTTCATCGTGCAGGACATACAGAGAGCCTTGTAGGCGCCCGCTGAGCTGATCGCGGCCACGACTCACCAAGCTAAGCCAGCGCGTCAACCTGAGCATCGTCAAGGCGCGAGCGATGGTTTCACGGGAGGCTGATACACCATAGGGCACGCTCGACAGGTAAGGTTGCAGATCTTCATAGCGCGGTGTGACCACGCCCTGGTCTTGCAGCATGAGTCGAAATACCTGCCAGGCGTTACGCTCCAATGGCGTCAACCGATTATCCAGTAGCAGGCGACGCGGCACGATTTCGCGTGATTGGCCACTGAACAGAAAGCCAGCCTGTAGAGCCTGGTTGGAGGGTTGTTCAGTGGTAGGACGTGCGGGCCAACGTTCACTCAACTGCTGGGTGCATTGCTGCAGAACAACCTGCCAGCGACCGGAAGCGGCAGTGTTCATTTTCCGTTGCTGTAATGGTCGATCTGCTGCCAAACGATGGTCAAGCTGATCTGTTGTTCCTCCGCCAACATCATCATGGCATCGAGCTGATCCTCGGCACCGTCCTGAGCGCGCAATTGGCACCAACGCTGCCAGAGCGCGTGTTCCTGCGCTTCACTCAAGTTCTGGGGGCGTCCCTTGCGGGTTTCTATCTTGAGCAGACGTCGGCGCAGGGCGGTTTCCGAATGCGCCAAGCCGAAGCACTGATACATGATAGTACTGCTGGCACCGAGCTTGAGCGCTCGGTTGATCAGGCGCTCGTTCTGTTCGTCGCGTTCTGCCTGGTCGATCAAGCGATGCAGCACCGGCGAATCAATCTTGACCTCAACCCAGGGGACGGAGGCATGGGCCAGGCGTGACAGTGTGGTGGGTGGTAGGGATTGCAGCAGGTAGATGTCCTCTTCACCCAGTCCGAGTGCCTTGCAGCGTTGCAGATTACCCAGGCGCAACTCGTGAAGGACCTGGGTCAGCATGGCCTGGTTGAGCACATTGAAGGACAGGTTCATGGCAGCTCCCTTGGTGAGTCGTCTTCAGGGGTAAGCGTTAAGTCGATCAGGCGTCGGGCTAAGCGAATAAGGCGATATAGTTTGATCAGTACACCGTCGGGTAGTCGCTCCAGTCCTACCTCTACGGCGGGACGCTCTGTCAGCGGGAGTTGATAGATCCCCAATAACAGTTGCCCGAATAGGGCTGAGGGCAATTGCTTGCGATCCTCCCAGTTCACTTCGTCTTGAGCTCGTAACAGAGCCAGGAGCAATAGGTAAACGCCGGCCGCACGAGAATCTGCAAGATCAAGTTGGTCGATGTTCAAGGTGAAGCCCAAACCATACTTCTGATCGATGATGCTCTCGGGATGTCCGGCATAGGCCGCCATTTCCCGAGCCAGTCCGGCGATGGCTAAACGTAGTTGTTCGGGGGTATCCAGTGCTGGTGCGATGATCCAGATGTCGTCGATCGTGCAGGTATCGACGGTCGGTGCTGGTTCGGGGGCAGTGTCGCGATCAATCTGGTCGCGAATCTGTTGGACACGTGGCGGAGGGTTAACTGCTGGTGGGGCATTCACTTCGGGTAGCGTGAGCAGCTCCTCTTGCGCTGTTTCAGTCTGGGTTCTGATCTCAGTTGATTTGGGTGAGAGACGGCTTGCGGTAGCTTCTTCAGCCCCTGGCCGATGGCTGTTCTCCGAGGGCGTAACGACAACACCGGGCGTCCGGATGCCCCGCTGTGTGTCGCTCAGCTCTAGGTACAACATGCGGTAGGTCTGTCCGAGTAAGCGGCTCATGCGTTCGAGCAATTCATCCTGGACTTGCTCAAGATCGAGGGAATCGGGGGCGGTATCAAATTGGCCCAAGGTGTCGAGCCAAAACTCGGGGAACGCGGTGGCGTCGGTTGGATAACGATTCCAGGTTTGTTCAGCCTGGCTACGCAGGACGATCAGGCGTTCAATTTTGGGTTTGCCCAATCCGGCATACAGGGTTTGGGGAATGGCGGGGAGTAGGTATTCGAGGGTGTCGAGCATCCGGCTGATGTGCGACTGTGAAATGGGGTAGCCCCCAGCGGCAAGACGTCGTGCCAGCTCGCGTTGCGAGAGGGTTGCTCCATCTGGTTCGAGCATGGTCTTGAGTTTGGCTACCGCCAGAGCACGTTCGATGAAGGTGAGTTGGCCGTGCAGATCGCTTTCGGCTAGATGGCCGAGCAGGGTGGTGATTTCATTGCTCCAGGGCCGGAACAGGCAATGAATACGAAAGAAGCGTTCGTCGCGGGTTTCTTGCCACAGCTCGCCGAGAATCGCCAATCGCGTATTACCGCCGTTGCGGATAATGAAATAGGTTTCACCCGGGCGGCGGGTAATCGGCGGTGGTTGATCTAGCCCGCGTTCACGGATCGAGGCTTTAATATCGTCATAAAGCGGATTACGGATGAAGCGCGGGTTGTGTTCGTAGGGCCGTAACTGCTCCAGCGTGACCAGCATGGGGGTGTCGATGACTGGATCGGACAGTCGTTCCAGCTCTGGGCCCCTAGAAAAATGGTCCTGGTGTAGTTTGTCGGTGATCTCCTCCTGACTAAGCTTCTTCATTTGAACAGCCTCAGTTAACGCCGGTTACGCAAATGGTCACCGATCTCGAACTTAACGATCTCGGCTGTACCCGAACCTTCGAAATACCGACACAGTTCCGTGAGAAACCAACCCATGGCCGAGCGCCCATGCTGCAGGCGAAAGACCACAGTGCAGTATTCCTCGCTAGGTGGATGATCTTGTCGAATGGATGGCTGAACGATGATGGGAAGCTGATCCAACATCAAAAGACTCCTCGCCAAACACTGTTGGCCTCAAGGTTGAACAAATGAAATGACTTGGCGGGAATACCGGCTTCGGAATCCGTCTCATCGAACCTCTGCGTAACTGCCCACCCTAGAAATCGCTTCGCGCCATTCCGGAAACAACTCGATGGCCAGCGCTTGCATGGTTTCCAACGCTGATTGCATGCGTCGTTCACGTGACTGGCGAGTCTCGATTCGGTGGGCTGGTAGGCCTAGGGAGGCGGCATTGAGGTAAGCCACTCGGTCTGGAATTACGGTGCCTAGAACTGTGATGTTGGGAGCCTCAGCGAAGGCCTCGTGCAGGCCACGGATGATCATTCGTGTGTCTACTCTGATGCCATTTACCTGGTTCAGCAGCAGCCGCAACGGTGGCAGCGTAATACCCAGGTGCCGAAACGGTTCGAGCTCACTGAACAGCTTCAAAGTACCGCGGCGTAGTTCACGGGCGGCTAGCATCTCCGGTGTGATGGGAGAGAGGGCGATATCGCAGGCGAGGATAGCCATCTCCAGCATCACGCTACGTGCGCCTTGGGTGTCGATCAAAAGCAGGTCATAACGGGGGCGGAAATCGTCGAGCAAGTTGCGCAGCCGTAATCGCCCGTCAGGGGCGTGTAGTAGCAACGTATTCAACTGGCCTTGAGCGTCGTTGGAGATGATCAGGTCGAGCCCAGCGATCACTGTCCTGGAAATAATCTGTGCCGGCGTTGTTAAGTTGAGTGCAATGAGCTCGTACGCGCCAGCAACAGCTTTTAGGCTCAAGGTGTAATAGCTGGAGAGGGTGGGTTGGCTATCCAGATCGAGCAGTAAGACGCGTAGACCCGCATCCGCCAGCAGACCGCCGAGATTGGCTGCTACTGTTGTTTTGCCGACCCCACCTTTGGTGGAAAGCACCGTGACCACAAGCATGACGTCAGGCCTGTTGGTCCAAGCGCTCAACGAGCCATCGTTCAATCTCCAGCGAGTCCCAGCCAACTGCGCGCAGCCCAATGCGTTTGGCTAGAGGGAATTTACCTTCCTTCATCAATTTGTAGATGTGCGCGCGCTTGAATCCGGTTTTTCGCTCCACCTCGTCACGCCGCATGATGTGACGTTCGATCTGCGGTTGATCTGCCCCAACGATAGGGAAGTATTGGCTGGTCATAGTGGTCACTCCTGGCGCCGGCTGGCGCGTAGTGGGAAGTGACGCCTAGTGAATAGCAGAGCTGGGGAAAAATCATTGCACTGCAATAGTTAGGACAGCAGCGCAATACGCCAGCCTACTCCCAGTTTTTCAGGCTGCGATTGGCTGCGGCGAACTTCTCGTCCAGTGTCCGTTTGCTTAGGCCGGGCACATCTTTGTAGCGTGCGATAATGGCATCAACGATCGCTGCTTGATTCTTGAATACGGAGAGAGGCTTTCCAGCAGGTGAATGGTCCAGGAAGAGGTTCACTAGAACGCCGATGATATTTTGATAAGTGAGTTCACTACGTTCGCTGAGCTGACCATGTGTTTTGACGATGGCTTTGAGATCATCCCGTTCAAGTCCGATTGCCTGGAGATCGGCTAAAACACCTTGAAACTGATGTTGTAGCGCGTTGAGTTCCCGCATCAGGGTATCCCGGTCTGCTTGCAATGAGAGAAAAGCACCTAGGCTGATCTTTTCGCGGGTATCTTGGCTGGACTCGAACAAAAAGCTAGGTTTTTGATCCGGATAATAAATCTCCATCCAGTTACGCAAGTCTGAGTGGCGGATTGTCAGCAGATGCGGCTCCACGTAACTTCCTGCAGGAACAGAAATGCCGAGGCAGCCATAGGGCAACTCTCCATTGCGTATTGCGTCGTATATTTTTTCAGTGGCCGCGTGAAGGCTGGGCCATTGAGGGAACAAAGTGGCAAGTTTTTCGGGGCTGGACCAAGCGGCTTGGACAATTTGCGCCTCGTAACGAATGAGGTTGCACCAGCGCAATGCTGCATCTATCGGGCGGTAGAAGATTTTGGTATGCGGATTGAAGGTATGAACGAACATGTACGGGGGGACCTCCATTTCTGTTGGAAGGGCCTCCCGTGGATACATCTACATCGCGCCCCTGCTGACAACGGCTACAGTGGCTGAGTTACTCAGTTTTTTGCGGTGAGGTCATCCATTTATCCTCCCTCAGCCGGGTAAGCCGCAAAGGGTGGGTGCTTCCTGAATTACGCCATAGCTGCTGAAAAACATGGAGATGTCGTTAGTTCCGAGAATGCTCAGGGATGGTCAGGACGATTACGCATATTTTTTACGCAGGCTTTAAGTAGGGTCCGAATATTGATCCTTATGTAATTTTTGAACAGTACTGTTCAATTGTCAAGATTGCTGTTGGGAGCTCGTCATTTAGGGCTTTTCAGCGCAGCGAGACGGTCCACACGAACCTGATGCCATAGAAACAACAACGCCGCGCAGCGGGAAATTTCACGGTCTGGCTGGATGGTCGTTATTTGATCGTATCTCCTCGTGCGCCGCTCCGGTCACCAGATTGCATTTAGGACCACCGCATCTGGGATCATCCCTATTTGCTCGCAGGCGTATCTGGGCCAGTAACCCAGACGGAAGTCCAGCCGGATAATGGGGGTATGCCGCGCGAATCTATGCTCTGTCTACGAGGCAGCGACTTCGGGCTGAGGTGGCCCATTCGCTGTGCCGGACCGAACACATTTCAGTCGCACTAATGCGACTGAAACCGCCGTCCGCGTTAGAGTTATCTACGGGTTCTCTGCCTTGCCCAGCTTTTTACCCCCCAACCTTTACGCCAATAATCTGCCTCGGGTTCTTTCCTTTCCAAGTGCATTTTCGGAGATTCAATCGTAGCGCCGTGCTCTAGATGAAGCATCCCGACGACGCGGTGCCCCTTTGGATTTGATATGCAAACCTGTCATTAGTGTTCTTTTTATCTATCTGTGTGACTAAATGAACATTGTCGCTCATAATCTCGTTGTGGCCTAAAGGTCCACAGATGACGTGCTGTGGGCTAAAGAAAAATTCCAACAAGGGGCTTTTTGATGTTCATCACCAGACGTGGCATGAATCTATGCCTGCAGATTTGTGGGGGCGCAGCTTTTGTTTTTGTGGCTGGGATGGCGCACGCCGAACCGGTTGGTGTGAGACCACCCAACGTTTTGGTCATCGTAGCCGATGACATGGGCTATACGGATATAGGGGCGTTTGGTGGCAGCGATATCCATACGCCTAATATTGATCGTCTGGCATCCTCTGGCGTAAGCCTGAACAACTTTCACACGCTGCCGACATGCGCACCCACGCGCTCCGTGCTTCTGACTGGCGTAGACAATCACTTATCAGGCATAGGCTCGCAGGTGCTGTCGGACGATCAGGTCGGGCGACCGGGTTATGAAGGACATTTGAATCAGCGAGTCGTGACGCTCGCGGAAATTCTCGCACGGCATGGGTACCGCACGTATCAGTCTGGTAAGTGGCATCTGGGAGACGAGCCTCGTTATGGCCCTTCGCATCGGGGCTTCCAGGAGTCTTTTGCACTCCTGCCTGGTGGGGCGAGTCATTACTCGGACGCCAGACCGCTGCATCCTGCCGAACCTACGGTGTATGTGCGAAATGGCGAAGTAGTCGACAAGTTGCCGGAGGACTTTTATTCAACGCGTGATTACACGAATTGGTTGGTTCGATGGTTGGAGAGGGATCGGGACAGCCAGAAACCGTTCTTTGCCTATCTAGCCTACACGGCGCCCCACGATCCGCTTCAAGCGCCGTCCGATTACATCGCCAAGTATCGAGGCGTCTACGATGCAGGCTACGAGGTCTTACGGGAAAAACGCTTTAATCAGCTGAAGGCTCTAGGCCTAATTGACAAGGAGCGCACGCTGGCCCCCTGGCCCGAAGTGGTGGCACGATGGGATTCGCTGAGTGAGAGCGAGCGGGCCAATAGCCGCAGAGACATGGAGGTCTACGCAGCGATGATCGATTTCATGGATGAGCAAATTGGCAGAGTTCTAGATCTGTTGGAGCGCCAAGGCGAGTTAGACAATACGCTGATTCTGTTCATGAGCGATAACGGGGCCAACGGGGCTCCGACCAAGGTGTATTCAACGCACACACGCAGCTATCACGAATCCTTCGACAATTCCCTGGAGCATCGTGGTGCGAGTGGTTCCTTCATTTCCCAAGGTGCTGGCTGGGCTACGGCAAGTACCGCGGCTTTCAGTATGTTCAAGTTCTTCGTCTACGAGGGGGGTATCCGAACGCCCGCTATCATCAAACCTGTAGGCGCTCCCGTTATGGGACGCAATGTCTCGGCATTTACCCATGTGCGAGACATCGTACCGACGGTGTTGGCAATGCTGGGCATCTCGCACCCCGCTCTTGAGAATAATACGCTCGCACCTCTTGAAGGGCGGTCACTGTTACCCCTGCTGTATGACCAGTCTGCCCGGTTGCAGCCTCTTAATGGGGTGGGCTACGAGATGCACGGTTCGCGCGCTTATATCGACGGAGACTGGAAGGCGGTCCAGACGCCGATGCCGCTTGGCTCGGGGTTGTGGCAGTTGTTCGACCTGCGGTCCGACCCGGGGGAGACCCGGGATCTTTCACGGGAGCATCCTGATATTCTGGCGGAGTTGCGAAATGCCCATGCCGTTTATGAGCAAGACCACGGAATTATCTATAGTCCGCCGGGTGCCATTGCGGTTGCTCATACTTTATTTAAAGGGTTGGTGCTGCTGGCTTTCGCGATAATAACCTGGCAGTTCGCCGTAGGGCTGAAAGGTCGGGGGAGTACGGGGAAATATGGCCATCTAACTTCAGCCGGGCTGTGGATAAGCAAGCTTGCTCTGCTCGGGCTGACATTTACGGCGTGGCGTAACCCGGCGCTGATGCTGTTGATGGGCTTGGGTGGGCTGGAGATAGCTTTTGCGTTACGGGGCGAGCGACGCCGCTGGCGCTTAGGGATGGCGTTAGCGCTGTTAGTAGTGCTGGCTGTGATCTGGTTGCTGAGTACGGGACTGGGATTGCGGATCTTCTTGCGTGAATGCTCTTGATCAACGGAAAGAGCGCATTGGTTTCGCGCCACTTGCGATTATTTGTCTGTTCAAGCCTCATTCAGTTGATTTATTTTGGACGGAAGTGTTCAATTTCGTTCCTCGTTATTCTGAAGAAGCCATCGCCTTATGACCGCTGCACAACGCCGCATACATGAAGCCGCTATGCGGCTATTCGCCGAAAAGGGTGCTGGAGAAATCAGCATCAGTGAGCTCGCCGAGGCCGCAGGTGTGGCGAGAGGGACGATTTATAAGCACCTGGACAGCGTTGAAGGGCTATTCAGGGATGTTGCCGCCCGTCTAAGTGAAGAAATGGACCAGCGTATTGCGCGCAGCTCACCGGAGGATGTAGATCCTGCGCTGCGTCTGGCCAATGGTATTCGCTACTACATCCGGCGCGCCCATGAAGAGCCAAGTTGGGGCAAGTTCATCGTGCGTTACGCTATGAGCTCACAATCCTTGCGCGGAATGTGGGCTGGACAGCCGCTGGCGGATCTGATGACTGGGTTAGGTCAAAAACGCTACGACGTTCGTCAGGAACAGTTGATGTCGGTGCTGGCAATGATTGGTGGTTCAGTACTCACAGCCATTACTCTGGTGCGTGATGGCCACCGAACCTGGCGTGATGCCGGCAGTGACATCGCTGAATTGACGCTGCGAGCTTTAGGACTCTCCAAGGATGAGGCGCAGGCACTGGCGACCGTCGAGCTGCCTCCACTTGCTCCGGTCTGAAGGGGTTGTCATGAAAGAAGGGATTTAGATAATGTTCTATAAAGGCAATAAATGAACACTTGTGTTCATTTATTCCTTGGTGTTTACTTTCAACACCTCCGCATTCTTGCGGTTCGACTGTTGGTTGGAAAACGCCATGCCCTTGCTCTCCCTCGCATCACTGCGTCTGCTTGCTTGCTGCTTTTCCCTGGTCTACTGCATAGCAGCCCACTCTGACACTTCAGTATCCCGGCCGCCGAATATCGTTTTGCTGGTGGTCGATGATATGGGATTTTCTGATATCGGCGCGTTCGGTTCCGAGATCGAAACTCCCAGCATCGATTCGTTGGCTTCTGGAGGGGTTCGCTTCAGCAATTTCCATGCAACGGGCTCCTGCGCTCCAACTCGCGCCACTTTGCTGACCGGTGTGGATCACCATCTGGCAGGTGTCGGTAACATGGTGGATACCACCCCGTTGTCGCAGAAGTGGAATCCCAGGTATCAGGGGGTGCTGAATGAGCGAGTCGTAACCATTGCCCAGTTATTGCAGGATGCGGGCTATCGGACCTCGGTCACAGGTAAATGGCATTTGGGCGACGCGTCCGAAAATCTGCCACCCGCCAGAGGATTCGACCGTTCGGTCATCCAGGCCGACAGCGGCTCGGACAACTTCGAAATGCGACCCTACCTTCCTACGAAAACCCGGGCCTACTGGTACGAGGACGGCCGGGAGATGAGATCACTGCCGGACGACTTTTATTCGTCCCGTTTCTTTGTCGACAAGACCATTGACTACCTTCGAGAAGGACAGGGTAGCGGCAAGCCGTTCTTCGCCTATGTGGCCTTTCAGGCCAATCACTCACCTGTCCAGGTTCCGAGGCAGTTCCGCGATCATTACCAAGGGCGGTATGACCAAGGGTGGGATGTGCTCCGTAATGAGCGGCGACAAAAAGTGAATGCGCTAGGACTACTGCCTGGCGAGGCGAAGGCCGGTGGAGAAGTGCTTCCTGCCTGGAATATTTTGTCGGATCAGCAGCGAGCCTACGAGGCCCGCAAGATGGAGGTCTATGCTGGGATGGCATCGGCGATGGATCATGAGATTGGCCGGCTCATCGATTACCTCCGACGCACCGGGCAATACGATAATACCCTTTTTGTGTTTCTCTCCGACAACGGTGGGTCCGCCACCGATCCCTATGCCAGTGCAATTGTCCGAAAATGGTTGGACTGGCAGTACGACCAAAGCTATGAGCGGATGGGTGACAAAGGCACCTGGACGGCCATCGGTCCCAACTGGGCCAGCGTCGCCAACGCTCCCCTGGCGGGCCACAAGTTCATGGCGAGTGAAGGGGGGCTCCGTGTGCCGTTGATCATCGGCGGGGCCGTGCCAGGTCTTCGTCCTCATACCACCCGCGCCCTTGCTCATATCGCCGACATAGTGCCGACCATCCTCGATGCTGCGGGTATCAAGCTATCCGATGGCACCTATGCCGGACGAGCAGTTGAAGTTATGCGCGGCAGCAGCTTGTTGACGTTGTTACGCGGTGAAGGTGCATCAGTGCACGCCGCTGATGAAGCCATCGGATATGAGCTTGCTGGCAATTCGGCAGTCTTCAAAGGCCACTACAAGTTGCTACGCAATCTCCCCCCCGCCGGTGACAACCAGTGGCATCTCTATGACTTGAGCCGGGACCCAGGTGAGACGAAAGATCTGCGTGACCAGTTGCCGGAGCTCTACACGCAGCTACAGGATGAATACCGCAAGTACAGCGCGGAAGTCGGTGTTCTGCCGATGCCGGAAGGCTACGACTACAAGCGCCAGGTGCAGATCAACTCGATGGTGTTCTTCTATATGCCGCGTCTAGCGCTGCTTCTTCTGAGCTTCTTAGCGCTGGCACTGTTCCTCCGTTGGCTCTGGGCCAGGCATCGCAAGCGTCGGTTTCAGGCGCAGTGATGGTGTGTGGGGGATCGCGGAGTCGAACCAGTCTCAGGATAACGGGGCGGCATCCAGATGCGGGATTTTGGCTACTACGACAGCGATTCTCGATGCCTTCTCTGAACTAAATGATTGCATGCTCAGGATAAGAACAATGACCATCAAGCAAGGCCGAATCGACGTTCACCACCATATCATTCCCCCTGTCTATTCTGACGCCCTATACCGGCACGGGCTTGAAGCTCATGCCGGTGCTCAACTGCCGAAGTGGACCGCCCAGAAGTCTTTGGACGTGATGGATGTCAATGGTATCCAGAGAGCAATAACGTCGCTAACGACACCTGGGGCTCATCTGGGAGGAGGGGATGGGCAGGCCGCATCACTGGCTCGCGCTTGCAACGAGTACGCCGCTGATCTTACGGCGCGCCATCCTGATCGTTTTGGCAGCTTCGCACTGTTGCCGCTGCCGTTCACCGAGGCGTCATGTATCGAGGCTGCTTATGCCCTGGACCGGCTAGGGGCTGATGGCGTCGTGGTTTTTGGCAGTTCAGATGGCGTATTTCTGGGGGATCCCCGTTTCGATGAGTTGATGGTCGAGTTGAACAATCGTGACGCAGTCATCTTCGTTCACCCTAACCTGCACAAGACCAGTGAGCAGTTGGATATGCAGGTACCGGGGTTCTTGGTCGAATTCCTTTGCGACACTACTCGTGCGGCCGTGAATCTTCTCCTCACAGGAACGCTGGACAGATACCCGCGGATACGCTGGATTCTTGCTCACAGCGGCGGTTTCCTGCCCTATGTCGCTTGGCGGTTGGTGCAGCTGGCCACCATCCAGAGTCTGTCGGTGGATGTGATGGCCGGCGTTAGACGCTTCTACTTCGATACCGCGCTATCACCGTCGCGCTATTCCATGGCTGCCCTGAAGGCTCTGGTTGAGCCGTCACACATTCTTTTCGGCAGCGACTTCCCCTTCGCTCCGGCCCCGATCACTACCCTGCAGTGCCAGACCCTTGAGGAAAATCCGATGTGGTCCGCGCAACAGCTCTACGCCATCCATCGTGGAAATGCGCTTGAACTGTTTCCCCATTACCGCCAGCAAGGCGAGCAGGCCGTCCCCGAGACCATCTACGTCGATGAGCCCTTTTCGAATCGGATGAGGCGAACGCTCTCCGGTCCTATGGGCGCGATTGTCGAGCGCATGAGAAGCCGCTGATCGGCATGACTGAGAGAAGAAAAAATGAAGCGTCGAAACTTTGTGATCGGAGCCGGTCTTCTTACCGGAGCATCCTGGCTGTCGCTGGGTCGGCCGGGGGCTACGAGCGATGGTGCGACAAGGGAGATTCGATTGGCCAGCTCTGTGGCCGCGAAACGAGAAAGTGCGGCCCGGATCATTGATGTGCATCACCATGTATTGCCACCCTCCCTCGAAGCCTCATGGCCAAATGGCTATGCCGGCCAGAGCCTGACGAAATGGTCCGAGGCGCACTCCTTGGCCATGATGGATCAGCGCAGCATTCATACTGCGATCCTCTCTCTTCCTTCCCCAGGGGTATGGCGAGGAGAGTCGCGCGCCGCCACGCAGTTGGCTCGTCGGGCTAATGAGTACAGTGCGGAGTTGGAGCAGCGTCATCCGGGAAGATATGGAAGCTTCGCCTCAGTGCCGCTACCGGCTACAGGCCAGGCCTGTGCAGAGGCGGTTTATGCGCTGGATACGCTCAAGGCGGATGGTGTGATGCTGCTTGCCAGCAATGATGGGAAGTTTTTAGGTGATCCACAGTTCGATGAATTGATGGCCGAGCTGGACAGTCGTCAGGCTACTGTCTTCGTGCAGCCGAACCTGCATCCGTACAGCGAGTTGTTGGACTTGGAGGCACCGGGGGTCATGCTTGAGTTCGCTTGTGATGTCGCGAGGGCTGCGGTCAACCTGATCCTCTCCGGTACCATTGAACGATATCCGCGTATTCGCTGGATTCTGGCCAATGGCGGAGGATTTTTGCCTTATGCCGCCTGGCGAATTTCGCTGGCCAATGCGTTGCCAGAATTCCAGGAGAAGGCCCCGCTGGGTGTTATGACCTATTTGCGGCGGTTTTATTTTGATACCACGCTGGCCGCCGGTGCCCCCACTATGGCGGTACTCAAGGAGTTGGTTGATCCTTCGCAAGTATTGTTCGGCAGCGGTTTTCTCGCTGTCCCGGAGAAGGTGATGCGGCAAGAACTTGAGGCGCTGGCCACTTCTTCTATCTGGTCAAAGGCCGAGTATTCAGCCATCACTCGAGGTAATTCGTTGCGTTTATTTTCGCGCCATGCGCTTTCCGGTGAGGCGGTGGTCGCCGCGCCTGTGTACGAGCCGGAAAGCACCCTGCAATGGCTGGCGCGAACCGCCACCAAACCACTTTCAGCTGCCGCGCAGCGGCTTAAGGATTGATTCTGATGAGTGTGCTCTTCAGTCCGATGCAGTTGCCCAATGGCGTGGAGATCCCCAACCGGATTGCCAAGGCCGCAATGGAAGAGAATCTTGCTGATCTCGACCATGCTCCTGGCGAACAGCTGATTCGTTTGTATCGCACCTGGGCCGAGGGAGGGGCCGGATTGATTATCACCGGCAATGTGATGGTGGACCGCAATGCCCTGACAGGGCCTTGTGGCGTCGTGCTTGAGAGTGACCGTCATCTGGATCGATTCCGTCGCTGGGCCGACGCCTGTCGTAGTCATGGCGCTCAGGCCTGGATGCAGATCAATCATCCAGGCCGTCAACTCATGGCGGCCCTCGGACAGATGGCCGTTGCGCCTTCGCAGGTGGCTGTCGAGCTGCCGGGGCTGGGCAAGCTGTTTGCCAAACCAAGAGCACTTGATTGCGCCGAAATCGAATCCTTGATCCAACGCTATGTGCGTTCCGCCGAACTGGCCGAGCAGGCTGGATTCACCGGAGTCCAGATCCATGCTGCTCACGGCTACCTGTTCAGCCAGTTCCTCTCTCCGCTCTCCAATCGCCGCTCGGATCATTGGGGAGGCAGTCTTGAAAACCGAGCTCGGATCCTGTTGCGCACCGTTGAGGGGGTACGCGCCAGAGTGGGTGCGTCGTTCTGCGTGGCAGTCAAGCTCAACTCGGCGGACTTCCAGCGCGGTGGTTTCGACAGTGAGGACGCCGCGCAAGTGTTGGCCATGCTGGAGGATCTGGGTGTCGATCTGGTCGAGTTGTCCGGTGGAAGCTACGAAAGCCCCGCCATGCAGGGGCGCGCGCGTGACGGCAGCTCTCTCGCCCGGGAGGCGTACTTCCTCGAGTTCGCCGAGCGTATTGCGACCAAGGCGACGATGCCGCTGATGGTGACTGGCGGGATTCGGCGCCGCGGTGTAGCGGAGCGCGTAGTGGCGGGACGTGTAGCTATGGTGGGCATGGCGACGGCATTGGCCATCGATCCTACTTTGCCAAGGCAGTGGCGACAGGGAGGTGATCAGAGCGTGGCACCGGTAACCGTATCCTGGAAGAACAAGTCCTATGCTTCTGCCGCCATTCAGGCCATCGTCAAGAAACAACTCGCGCTGCTCGGTAGCGGGCGGCCAACCGACCCTAAAGCGTCACCGTTGCTGGCATTGCTGGGCAGCCAATTGAAGACTCGCCGGCAATCGCGAGCCTACAGGCGCTGGCTAGCCAGGGCTGAATAAAGTTTGGCTGATGCCGACACCTCGTGTCGGCATCTTCGGTGAGTTCAGGATTCCAAGAGTTTCAAGGTTTCCTGAACGAGTTGCTGGGCCATAGCCTGTGGACCTTCGTGCATCACAATGCGATCCGGGCGCACCACGGCCAACGAGTCTGGAGCGGCGCTGGCCAATAGTACCTGGCCGATATCCTCTACAAAATGCGTTGCGCTGGTGCTCTTCTGACCGTGCAGGCCGATCTGCAGGTAGCTGCCTCCATGCTTTTCCCATCGTTGGCAGATATCTGGCGTCAGGCTGGCGCGGGGGTCGATGCCTAATCCAATCAACACCAGATTGTCGCCTAGTACAGCATCGCTGAGAGTGATCGAACCGTCCATCTGGCGTACCAGCCCCTGTGGAAACAACCCTCCACGGCGCAAGCGTCGACCTCGTCCGGCCGGCATGAACAAACCGCGCTTGAAAATGTTCTTTGGCTTTATATCGAGCTCCTCGAGGTGGCGCCGCAGCGGCGGGATTAGACGCGTCAAGCGCATCAGGCCATGCACCAGCATAGCGGTGGGTGCGTTGCCCGGCATCACCAGGCGCCCCATCAGCTTGGCAAGGGCAATCATTTCCTTGGCGTGGGGGCGGCGTTCTTGATCATAGCTGTCCAAAATGCCCGGCCCGGCGCGCCCCTTAAGCACCCACGCCAGCTTCCAGGCCAGGTTGGCGGCGTCCCGTAGGCCAGCAACCAGGCCCTGGCCAACAAAGGGGGGAGTAATATGCGCGGCATCGCCGATCAGGAAAACCCGATCCTTCTGAAAGCGCTCGCAGCATCTGGCATGAAAGCGATAGACCGCCTTGCGCTCAATCTCCAATTGATCAGGCTTGATCCACTTTTCCAACAGCCTGGCGATGCGTCCAGCGTCCTCCATCTGCTCGCGGGTTTCCCCCCCTTTGAGCATGAACTCCCAACGCTCACGCCCTCCCGGCGCAGGCATATGGGGTGTTGGTCTGCGATGATCGCAAAGGAATTCGACATGATCGATTGCGACGTTTTCTCGTCCTCGCGTATCAATGATCAACCAATCTTCGGCGTAGCTACGACCTTGGAAATCTTGCCCAATCAAGCTGCGGACTTTCGAACTTGCCCCATCCGCGCCAACCAGGTATCGCGCTTTTATTCGTCGGATGTGTCCGTCCTCGGCGAGCAATTCGGCTTCGACGCCTTCCGCATCCTGTATCAGGTTAAGTAGCTCCAGCCCACCGACGCTGGTCACGTTTTCGAAGCGTTGGTATTGGTCGCGTACGGTGCGCTCCAGATCCGGCTGGTAGAAGGTCACCAGCTTTGGATGTCCATCGAGGCTACCCCTGGTGTTGGCCTGACCAAACTGGCCAACAAACGGGCAGTGCATGCGCACTTGCGCAATCACAATCTTTTCGAAAGCGCCTTCCTCCAGACCGGCCAACTGCAAAATTCGCAACGCTTCGTTGTCCAGGGCGATGGCGCGTGGCATCAGCAGTACGTCATGGATCTTGTCAACCACCAGAGTATTGACGCCATACCGGCCTAGCAGCGCTGCAAGCGAAGCGCCAACTGGGCCATTACCGACGATGAGGACATCGACTGTAGCGGGTAGGGAATGAGCGAGGGGAAGGTTCATGCCGGTCCTTTTTTATTACCCCGAGATACGGGGCCTATGTTTTCGATGGACAGAAGGATCGCGGTCATTGAGGCCTGATCCGGACAATACTGAACACAGGTGTTCAGTTTCCAAGATTATGCGACAGTTGTGGCGAAAATAAAAACATGTTGACGATAAATGAACATTGATGTTCAATTTGTGCGTTGACTGGTTGAAATCAAGAGGCTTTGGTACAGATGAGCCCGATACAACGTCGCATCTACAAAGCTGCTGCTTGTTTATTCGCAGAAAAGGGGATTACCCAGATCGGCATCAGCGATCTTGCCCGTGCGGCAGGTGTTTCGAGGGCGACCGTTTACAGTCAGGTGGGGGGAGTAGAAGGCCTGTTCGAGCGGGTCGCCAGTCAGCAGGGTCGAGAGATGCAGAAGCACCTCAGCAGCGATTTTTTAGCGCCGAAGGATCCGGCGGAGTGTCTGGCCAATTGCGTTCGGGTCTTCATTCATCGCGCCCACGTTGACCGGCAGTGGGGCTCTTTCATAAGTCGGTTCGCCCTGGGCGATGCATCGCTGCGTGAGCTGTTCCTAAGCCATGTTTCGGTGGATGTGCGTAGGGGATTGGAGGAGGGGCGTTATGAGTTCGGTCGGTCTCAGAGCTCCAGTGTAATTTCGTTGATCGCCGGGGCAACCCTGGGAGCGATGTTCATGGTTCGGGAAGGTGTGGATACCTGGCGAGGAGCGGGTAGCGAAACAGCTGAGCTGCTTTTGCGGGCGCTGGGGGTTTCCGAGTTGGAGGCTCGAGAGCTGGCAACCAGAAAGTTGCCTGCTTTGTTCTGCGAGGAATGAATTTTCAATGAGTTCGCTGAGGCTCAAGTGAGCGGGGCGGCGTCGGTTTTGCTGATAAGAGTCGTGGAGAAAAACAATAATGAAACAAGGCAGCCATCAGCTATGTCTCGTGACGAAGCAGCCTGCCCGCCATCCTTCCCCAATGGTGAGGGCGCGGGCGCTTGCCTATTTGATCTTTGCACGTCCTGACCTGGATCTGGCCGAGCGCTTTTTACTTGATTTCGGCTTGCAGACCGCGCATCGCGATGCTGAACGGCTCTACATGCGAGGTACTGAGGCGACTCCTTACTGTTACCGGGTGGAGCGTGCACGTCAGGCGCGCTTCATGGGCTTCGCGCTGGAGTTGTCATCACGCGAAGATCTTGAACGGGTAGCTCGGTTACCTGGTGCCTCAGAGATAGAAATGCTGGAAGGTCCCGGCGGAGGGCTGTGCGTCCGTCTGACTGATCCGTCCGGGTTTCTGGTTGAAGCGGTTCATGGCCGTCTTCCTTGTGAGCCTATTGTCCGTCGCTCTGCCTTGCCGGTGAATCTCGTGGATGTGTCCCCACGCATCAACACGACCCAACGGCCTCCAGTTGCTCCACCTGAAGTGGTCAGGCTTGGCCATATCGTGCTTGAGCTCGCCGACTACCAGGCGACATGTGCTTGGTATACGCGCCATTTTGGCTTCATTCCCAGCGACGTCCAGGTTCTTCCGGATGGATCTCCGGTGGTGGCATTCATGCGTCTTGATCTGGGGGATGAGCCCGCCGACCACCACACCTTGGCGCTGGCCCAGGGATTTATGGCTGCCTACAGCCATAGCGCGTTCGAGGTGGTGGATGCCGATGCGGTTGGAATGGGGCAGCGAATTCTGCAGGAGCGCGGCTGGAAGCATGCCTGGGGCATTGGCCGACACATTCTCGGCAGCCAGATTTTCGACTATTGGCAAGACCCTTGGGGCAATAAGCATGAGCACTACTGCGACGGCGACCTTTTTACGTCGGACCATCCCATGGGACTGCATAAGGTCAGTGCCGAGGCAATGTCGCAATGGGGGCAACGGATGCCGAGGAGCTTCACCAAGCCAGCGATGAATTTGGCGAACTTCAAGGCTCTGCTGCGCAACCTCAGGTACAGCCCAGATCTAACGTGGCGAAAATTATTGTTGCTGAAGCGACTGTTCGGCTGAGGGTGATGCAATGACTTCACTGAACCGCCGACTCCTTCTCAAAGCCGGGATCGTTCTGGGAGGGGTGAGCCTGCTGCCACAACACAGGGCCAAAGCAGAACAACAACCGAAAATTGCCGCCAGCGTGCGGCGCCTTGTTGCACCAGGAGCTGCATCCATGTCCGTCAACGTAGTCCGCTTCGAGTATCAGAACGAAAACCTCTGGGGGGTGATACGCCTGGGGCGTATTACGCCCATTCCCGGTAATTTCGAAACCACAGGTGATCTGGTCCGGCAGGTCTCGCTGGAGCAACTATTTCGCCTTCAGGGCGCTGAGCTGGAGCTGAGCCAGGTACGGCTGCTATCTCCGGTGACACGCAACCAGCAGTTCGTTTGTCAGGGAGCCAATTATCGACAGCACATGATTGAATCGGGCATGGACCCCGATGTGAAGCTCTACAACATGATCTTCACCAAGGCCACGAGTTGTATCGTCGCGGCCGACAGCGAACTGATAAAACCGAGACAAGTGCGGTTTCTGGACTATGAAATCGAGCTTGGGCTCATCCTCGCCCGGGAGATCACGGGTTCTGTGAACGTTGGGGCGCACAATCTGCACGAGTATGTGGCTGGCCTGGTCATCGTTAACGATTACTCGGCCCGTGACGTCCAGATTCCCCAGATGCAATTTTATAAAGGTAAAAGCTTCCGCACTTTCGGTCCCATCGGACCGCACCTGTGTTTGCTGGACGCAAAAGACATGAGATATCTGCAGCAATTGGAGCTGCGCCTGACGGTCAATGGTGAGGTTCGTCAATCTGACAGTACCGCCAACTTGGTTTATGGGGCTGCGGAGACGTTGACCGAACTCTCAAGTGTGCATGACTTTTTCGCCGGCGACTTGATCGCCACGGGGACACCGGCTGGCTGCGCACTCTCGATCCCATCGCCGACGAAGCAACGCCTGGCCGCTGCGTTGTTGTCTGAGTCGGTGAAGTGGAAGGCGTTCTCGAAAGCCCAGGAAGCACGAAAGGATTTCTACCTCAAAGTGGGGGATGTAGTAGAGGCCACGATTCGTAGCGCCGATGGTGTGATCGACTTGGGAGCCCAGCGCAATGTCGTGGTGGAGGGAGCCTGATGGCCGTCGAAAATCTCGCGGATATTGAAACCATGGAGCGGAATCCGCTCGCTGCACGGGAGCTTCCGCATAGCAGCTACACGGCCTTGCAACAGTGTGCAGAGGCCAACGGTCACGCGCTGGCGCTCAGTTTTTTCCTCGACGCCAAGGCCTACCAGCAGACCCACGATTGGACCTATGACGAGCTGTTCGCTGACATTACTCGGGCAGCCAACGTTTTTCATCATCTGGGCATCGGACCTCGGGATGTAGTGGCTTTTCTCTTGCCGAACCTGCCGGAAACCCATTTCACCATCTGGGGCGGGGAGGCAGCAGGCGTTGTCCTGGCAATCAATCCGCTGCTTGAGTCAGCTCAGATTGCTGAGTTGTTACGCGCAGCCACCGCGAAGGTGGTCGTGACGTTGGCTCCGACTCCCGGAGCGGACCTTTGGCAGAAAGTCTCCAGCCAGTTGCACAGTCTGCCCTGCATCGAACATATCGTTTGGGTTGGCATGGAAACCTATGTGGGCATCGTCCCCGGTGGCGTTTTGCGTTGGATGGCGATGAGAGAACGGCGTCTTCATCCGGAACGAAAGATTCACGGCTTGCGCAAGTTGATGAGCAAGCAGCCAGGTCATTATCTGAAAAGCGGTCGACAGATTCATCCCGACGAACCTTCGTCTTATTTTTGCACAGGAGGCACTACGGGACTGCCGAAGATTGCTATTCGTACCCATGGAGCGGAAGTCTTCAACGCTTGGGCAATGGCGGCCAATATGCAGCCCAAGGCAAAGGGGCAGGTGATTTTCTGTGGCTTACCCCTGTTTCACGTAAACGGCCAACTGGTGACCGGCCTGATGCCTTGGACCCACGGTGATCGAGTAGTCATAGGCACTCCCCAGGGATATCGCGGCGAGGGTGTGATCAAGCGCTTCTGGGATATGGTCGAGCATTTTGGTATCAACTTCTTTTCTGGTGTGCCCACAGTGTTTTCGGCGCTTCTCCAGTGGCCGGTCGAGGGACGCGACCTTTCCAGCCTGCAATACGCATTGTGCGGCGCGGCGCCTATGCCAGTGGAGCTGTTCCGCCAGTTCGAGGAGCGAATAGGTGTTCGAATTCTAGAGGGCTACGGTCTGACCGAGGGCGCTTGTGTGTCTTCTATTAACCCGGCGGGCGGCGAGCGCCGGGTGGGCTCAATTGGCCTGCGCCTGCCGTACCAACAAATGCGTGCTGTAGTTCTGAACGACGACGGCCAGTACGTGCGTAACGCAGAGGATGATGAAGTAGGTGTTATCGCGATTCATGGCCCCAATGTATTTGCCGGCTATTTGGATGACAGCCACAACAAAGGTATCTGGCTCACCATCGACGGTAAACGATGGTTAAACACCGGGGACCTTGGGCGTCAAGACGCCCAGGGGTATTTCTGGCTGACCGGGCGCAAGAAGGAGCTGATTATTCGCGGTGGTCACAACATTGACCCGAAACAGATTGAAGACGCCTTGCAGACCCACCCGGCGGTGGCGCTTTCAGCAGCTATAGGTAGTCCAGATGCCCACGCGGGAGAAGTCCCCGTCGCTTATGTGCAACTCAAGCCCGGGATGCTATGCACCCATGAGGAACTTATCGAATTCGCCTCAAGGACCATTCACGAGCGCGCCGCATTGCCGAAGCGTATCGAGATTATGGACGCCCTGCCGCTGACACCTGTCGGTAAGATTTTCAAGCCGGCCCTGTTACAGCGCGAAATTGCCTGGGTTATTCAGCAAGAATCTGAACTGGCAGGTATTTCTGGCGTTTCGATCGACATGCAACAAGACAGTCGTCGAGGACTCGTCGCGCATATACAGGCTGGGAGTTTCCGCCCGCGACTAGAGGAACGGCTTGGAAAATTCACGTTTCCGATCGAGTGGGTCCAGTGATTTAAGTTTTTTGGAGCAGTTATCTAGGGAGGATGCCGTGTAGATACACCCGTAGTTCTCACCTGTATTAGTGCGAATGCCGAGAGATAATAACAATGATAAATAACCGTTCTACTCGTCTGCCCATCGTGCTGGGCATATGTGGCTTTATGCCAATTTCTGCACATGCTGTGTCATTCAAAATAGGCGAAATTGAAGGACAGTTCGACTCTTCTCTTTCTGTGGGAGCAAGCTGGTCCACGCAGTCTCCTGACAAAGATCTCTGGGGAGGCAGCGGGGATGATGGACGCCGAAATTTCGATTCTGGTGAAACTTTTTCCAAGGTCTTCAAGGGGATCCATGATCTGGAGCTGAAGTATGGCGATAGCGGCATATTCGTACGTGGGAAGTATTGGTACGACTTTGAATTGAAAGATGAAAGCCGGCCTTTCAAGGATATTGAGGAAGGTGGTCGTGATCCAATGGCTAAAGCTTCTGGCGCGCAGTTTTTAGATGCCTTTTTGTACCACAACTATATGTTAATGGATGACCTCGCAGGTACCGTCCGAGTCGGCAGGCAGGTCGTTAACTGGGGAGAAAGCACCTTTATTCGCGGTGGTATCAATTCTATGAACACCATCGATGTTTCCGCGCTTCGCCAACCAGGAGCCGAGGTTAAAGAAGGCTTGATTCCGGTCAATATGATTTACCTGTCGCAAACGTTGAGCGAAGAATTCAGCATGGACATGTTCTATCAGCTGGATTGGGAGAAGACCGTTGTCGAAAATTGTGGCACCTTTTTCTCGCAGAACGACTTCGTGGCAGATGGATGCGGAGGAGCCACAGTCGGACCGGTGCTCGATCAAAACGCGTTTGCGCAACAGGCTCTCAGCCCCTTCGGAGTCAACCTGACCGGCGAAGGTGTCGAGATCAAACGGGCGAAAAATAATGAGCCTCGGGACGATGGCCAGTGGGGTGTCGCCCTTCATTGGTTTTCATCAGCATTGGATACTGAGTTTGGTGCGTATGCGGCTAACTACCACAGTCGCCAACCTTACGTCAGTTCCATCTCCAGCCCCAACACCACAAACCTGGCCTTTGCCCCGCAGCTTTGCTCCAACCTGGGTATTCCTGCTGGTGGTTGCGCCGGCTTTCTATCTAGCGCAGCTGGCAGGCAACTGGTCTCGGCCTACCGCTTGGGAACGTCTCAGTATTACGTAGACTATCCAGAGGACATCCGCCTCTATGGCCTCAGCTTCAGCACCATGCTGAGTACAGGAACAACTCTTTCAGGAGAGGTAAGCTACCGACCGAACTTGCCTCTACAACTGAACTCACCTGACCTGACGGCAGCTGCCGTAGGTAATCCCGCTACTACCCCCATCTACTCCTCGGGAGCTTATCCGATAAGTGATGGTGCACCCTCCAATGGTTATCAGCGCAAGGAGGTAACTCAGGCCCAGGTTACTGGTGTACATCTGTTTGAAAGCATCATGGGGGCAAGTCGGATGACGTTAGTGGGAGAGGTCGGCGTGACTCATGTGGGCGGGCTGGAGGGGCGAGGAGGCCTACGCTATGGCAGAGCATCGGTATTCGGCCAAGGCGAGCTGTATCCCGATAACGGTCTATGCCGTGGTGAGTACTGCAACAATTCTGGTTTTGTAACCACCACCTCTTGGGGTTATCGCGCCCGTGCAATCTGGGAATACGACAACCTGATTCCCGCTGTCCAGTTCCGCCCAAGTTTGGCCTGGTCGCATGACGTCGACGGCTATGGCCCCGAGCCGGGGTTTGGTGAGGGATCTAAGGCCGTCAGCGTGGGATTGGATGCAACCTATCGAAGTACTTACAACGCCAATCTCTCCTACACAAACTATTTCGGTGGCGACTACAACATGAGCGCCGACCGTGACTTCGTCGCCCTTAGCTTTGGCGTTACCTTCTGAGGACTCCCCATGAAAAATTTATCGATCTCCCTTTCGGGCATAGCCCTGGCGCTTGTTGCTTTGAGTCTTCACGCGGCGGTGCCTGCGGATCAGGCAGCAAGGTTAGAGAGTAGCTTGACTCCGGTAGGCGCTGAGCGCTCCGCAAACCAGAACGGCAGTATCCCTTCTTGGAGCGGTGGCCTGAAGGGCAAGGCCGGAACCGTCGATGCGTTCGGGCATCTCAGTGATCCGTTCGCATCGGAGTCGCCTTTGTTTATCATCACCGCTAAGAATGTCGAACAGTATCGGGATAAGCTGAGCGAGGGTCAATTGGCCCTGTTCAAGCGCTACCCGAACTCCTTCCAGATGCCAGTGTACCCCACCCACCGTACCGCAAGCGTTCCAGAGCCGGTTGCACAATCGATCAGGCAGAACGCCACATCCGCGTCATTGATGGAGGGGGGGAACGGCCTGAAAGGGTTTTCGACGGCGATTCCTTTTCCCATCCCACAGAACGGCATCGAGGTCGTGTGGAACCATATCGCGCGTTATCGTGGAGGTAGCGTTCAGCGAACCATTATGCAGACGGCTCCGCTTGTCGACGGAAGTTACGTACCTGTTACGATGAGCCAGTGGTTCACCTACCGTGACAATGTCAAAGACTTCGATCCTGCAAATCCCGGCAACGTGCTTTTTTACTACATGCAAGCGATTACCTCGCCGGCACGCCTATCGGGTAACGTACTTCTAGTACACGAGACCCTCGACCAAGTAAAAGAACCTCGCAAAGCGTGGATTTATACCGCAGGCCAGCGCCGGGTGCGCCGGGCGCCCCAGGTGGCCTATGACGGCCCCTCGCCTGGCGCGGAGGGGCAGCGAGTAGCTGACAATACCGACATGTACAATGGCTCCCCAGACCGCTATGAATGGACGCTGATAGGCAAGCAAGAGTTGTATATCCCTTACAATGCCTACAAGCTTCAATCCCCTGAATTAAAATACGACGAAATCATCAAGCCCGGCCATATCAACTCGAATCTGACCCGCTATGAACTCCACCGTGTATGGGTCGTTGAGGCGAAGTTGAAGGAAGGTGAGCGGCATGTCTACGCGAAGCGGAAGTTGTACATCGACGAGGACAGTTGGCAAATAGTAGTTGCTGAACATTACGACGCGCGGGGGGACTTGTGGAGGGTCGGCGAAGGATTCATCACCCAAATCTACGACAAGCAGATCCCCTGGTTGAGTGTTGAAGCTCTTTATGACCTGCACAACGGCCGTTACGTGGTTTCCGGTTTGCGCAACGAAGAGCGCTCGCGGATGGACTTCGGCACCGTTTCATCCTCTTCGGATTACACGCCCTCGGCATTGCGCCAGGTTGGCATTCGTTAATCCATTGTCTGGTTAACGGTACACGCACAAGGTCCCGCCATCCGCGGATGGATTTCTCCGGGTGGCAGGCGTACTGCTAGAGCGAGCACCTTTAGAAGAGCGCGACGTATACATTGAACAGAAAAGTGGGGTGCCGAGCTGTGTGGTTGAGCGTCCTGCGCTGGATACGCTCAGATGCTTTTATCTTGATTTTAGCCTTCGTCTGCACAAGCGGGGAAAGCGCCCACAGCGGTGGACTTCCTCCTGCATTGGCGACAGAGCGTGAAGGATATGCTTCCGCTGATAGCTGCACGGGCTGTCATGCCACACAGGCGGAGCAATGGAAGGGATCGGACCACGGCTGGGCCATGCGCGATGCCACTCCTGGCAATGTGTTGGGTAAATTCGATGACGTCATCTTCGAAGAGGGGGGTGTCCAAGCCCGCTTTTTTCGCAAAGGCCAGGACTACTTCGTAAATATTGAAGGCGAAGATGGGTCACCGGAAGATTTTCCTATTCGCTACACTTTTGGTTACTACCCGCTACAGCAGTATTTGGTTGCCTTTCCCGGCGGTCGCTTACAGGCGCTAACCGTCGCTTGGGATAGCCGTTCACGAGAAGAAGGGGGACAGCGCTGGTTTTCTCTCTATCCGGGGCAACGCTTTATGCCTAACGACCCTTTGCACTGGACTGGTCGCTATCAAAACTGGAATGCCATGTGCGCGGATTGTCATTCAACCCGCCTGCTCAAAGGCTATAACGAGCAGAAAGACAGTTTCGCCAGCACCTGGCAGGAGCAGAGTGTGGGTTGCCAGGGATGCCATGGGCCAGGGCAAACTCATGTTGATTGGATGCAACGCAAACGAACTTCTGGACAGGACACTTCGATCAGTGGCCTTGGACTGCAGGTGGATTTCAAATCGATGGACGGTCGGGAGCAGGTTGAGCAATGTGCCTTCTGCCATAGTCGTCGCCAGACGCTTGGTGTTGGGCAATTGCCCGGCCATCCTCAGTTGGATCAGAGTCTGCCAGTCACCTTAGGCGCTGATATGTATCACGCTGATGGGCAGATTCGGGGCGAAGTCTACGAGTATGGCTCCTTCACCCAGAGCAAAATGTACGCCGCCGGAGTGGCGTGCACGGACTGCCATGACCCACATACCACCAAGGTTCGGCAAGAAGGAAACGCTCTCTGCCTCCAATGCCATAATGCTCGTCCTCCTACCAGCAGATTTTCAATGCTCAAGGCCGGGGACTACGACAGCGAATCGCATCATCATCACCCGTCGGGCTCACCAGGAGCCCAATGTGTCAACTGCCATATGCCAGCGACTATCTACATGTCGGTGGACCTGCGGCGTGACCATGCTGTTCGGATTCCTCGCCCTGATCTGAACCGCAAGACGGGAAGTCCCGACGCTTGTACGGCTTGCCACCAGGGCCGCTCACCGGAGTGGGCGGCCGGGGCCGTTGAGAACTGGTTCGGTAAGCCCCGGCGCCCAGCTCAATATGGGGAAGTGTTTCGTGACGTGCACGAAGGAAATATCAACGCCCTGAGTATGCTAGGGAAGGTCATTCGGGATAAGAGCAATCCGCCCATTGTCCGGGCAACCGCTGTGCAGCAGATCTCGAAAATTGGCGCCATGGCGCTCCCGAATGTAGCTGAGGCCCTCAAGGACGAGACGGCGTTCGTCAGAGCTTATGCGGCTTCCGGCTTTACCGGCATGCCACCTACAGCGCGTGTGAAATCCCTCCTGCCGCTGATCAGCGACTCTGCCTTGGCCGTGCGTGACGAAGCCGTGCGTGCGCTATCAGATCTGCCTTTAGCACAAATCCCTGAGGCACAGAGAGATCTATTCAGGTTCGTGTTAGCCGATTATGAGCGTCGTTTGCGTGGTAACGCCGATCTGCCTGGGGGGCGCTTCAATCTGGCAGAACTCCTATCCCGTCAAGGGAATGCTGATCAGGCAATGAATGAATATCGCCAAGCATTGAAGTTGGATCCGTATTTTTCCCCGGCGCGGATCAAGCTTGTAACGCTCGTTAATACACATCATCGTCAGGATGAGGCTGAGCGATTACTGCGCGAAGGCTTAAGTCTGGAGAAGATGCCAGTCACTGATCATGGCAATTTGGCGTACATGCTTGCCCTGTTGCTCGTGGAAAAAGGAAGCGAAAGGGAGGCGCTTCCCTGGATGGATAAGGCTGCCTCGGCGATACCCGAGAGTCCGCGCATTCGTTACAACCAAGCGCTCTTGCTTTCAAGTATGCATCGTCGCAGCGAAGCTATTGGAGTGTTGCATGAGGGACTGAAACGATCGCCGAATGATCCCGATCTGCTCTACGCGCTGATTTATTTGTATCTCAAACAGGGCGAGAGGACCCACGCCGTCGGATACATCAGGCATATGCGAGACGTAGCCCCAGATGATCCCCGCTTAAACGGGTTGGAGCGTTATGGGCAGTGATTTTCGGCTTAACACTCTGTTGTTACTCAGGCCACCAACATTTTTCCATTTGAGGTTTTCCCATGCAGCCACAACGCCGTTCCTACTTCAAGTCCTTCAAGGTCCGGGTCATTCAAAGTGTGCCCAGCCCGGGGCCTCAGTTGACAGCGTAGCGCAGAGCTATAGTCTTAACGCAAACCTTGCCCATAGGGCGGCGTTCTAATTCAATGACGACTGCTTGACGCTGTCGGAAACACACGTCATGGAGCACGCTGATTGTTCACGAATCGTGTTCCATACCATCACTTGAACGTGGTTGATGGGCTTTTCATTGCGAATATCCTTTGTTCATCCGTGACCCGGCACAACAGAGCGCATCGCAATGACCAGCCCTCGTACCCTCTACCAGAAGCATATCGATAGCCACACCGTCGCTACCCTGGATGATCAAGGGCATGTATTGCTCTACATCGACCGCCAGGTGGCCAACGAATACACCAGCCCTCAAGCCTTCAGCGGGCTCCGCGAGGCGAAGCGTGGCGTCTGGCGTCCTCGTGCGACGCTGGCGGTCGTCGACCATGTCAACCCGACCAGCCCGAACCGTATCGCGGCCATGCCCGACGCCGGTGGTGCCTTGCAGGTCGCGTATTTCGAAGAAAACTGTCGGGACTTCGGCATCGAGCTTTTCGATGTGCTGGACAAGCGTCAGGGGATTGAGCATGTGGTCGCGCCGGAGCAGGGCTTTATCTTGCCGGGTATGGTGGTGGCCGCGGGCGACAGCCATACCACGACCTACGGGGCCCTGGGTGCGTTTGGTTTTGGTATTGGTACCTCCGAAATCGAGCATCTGCTGGCGACCCAGACGCTGGTCTACAAGCGCCTGAAAACTATGCGTGCCACGGTCACTGGCAAGCTGGGCATGGGCGTCACCTCAAAGGACATCATCATGGCCTTGATCGAAAAGATCGGCGCGTCGGGAGCAACCGGTTACGCCATTGAATTCGCAGGTCCTGTCATCAACGCATTGAGTGTCGAGGCGCGGATGACCATTTGCAACATGGCTGTGGAGGCCGGCGCACGGGGTGCATTCATGGCGCCTGATGAAAAAGTGTTTGCCTACGTCAAATCCAAGCCTCGAGCCCCTCAAGGCGAACATTGGAATGTCGCCGAAGAAAAGTGGCGCGAGCTGTTCACCGACGAAGGCGCGGTGTTCGACCGCGAAATCCTGCTGGACGTGGATGCTCTGGAGCCGATGGTGACCTGGGGAACCAGCCCGGACCAGGCATCGTCTGTCGGTGGCAGCGTTCCAGACCCGGCGGCTATCGCCGATCCGATCTTGCGTCAGGGCATGCAGCGCGCCTTGACCTACATGGGGCTGGAAGCCGGCATGGCGTTGAGTGACGTGCAGATCAGCCATGCCTTCATCGGCTCGTGCACCAACGCGCGCATCGAAGACCTGCGTGATGTCGCACGGGTGGTGAAGGGCAGGAAAGTCGCCTCGACAGTGCGGGCGATGATTGTCCCCGGATCGACGTTGGTGCGTGCCCAGGCGGAGGAGGAAGGTTTGGCCAGGATCTTCCTCGATGCCGGTTTTGAATGGCGCCAGTCCGGATGCTCGATGTGCCTGGCCATGAACGATGACGTGCTCGCTCCGGGTGACCGTTGCGCATCCAGCACCAACCGAAATTTTGAAGGTCGCCAGGGGGCGGGTTCACGGACCCACCTCATGAGCCCGGCGATGGTTGCCGCTGCGGCCATCCGTGGTTGCCTGACAGATGTCCGCCTATTGGCCGAGGAGGTTTGAACCATGCAACCTTTTGAGATAGTGACTGGAAAAGCCGCGCCTTTGCTCGCGCCCAACATCGATACCGACGTCATCATGCCCAAGCAGTTTTTGAAGGGGATCGATCGAAGTGGTTTGGATAAAGGGGTGTTCTTCGACCTGCGTTTCCTTGAGTCTGGCGAGCCGAATCCAGACTTCATCCTCAATCAACCGGCGTGGACCGGGGCCCGTTTCCTGGTGACCGGGCCCAACTTTGGTTGTGGTTCCAGCCGCGAGCATGCGGTATGGGGGCTCAAGCAATGGGGGATTTGTGCACTGATCGGAACCAGCTTTGCCGGCATCTTCTACGACAACTGCCAGCGCAACGGCGTGCTCGCGATACAGCTTTGCGAAGCGCAGCTACAGAGATTGGTTCGCGTGGTGAACAATGGGGCCACCGCGACGATTAGCGTCGATCTGCCTAACCAGAAGATTTGGCTAAGCGAGGGGTCGGTCATCGAGTTCACCCTCGACGCGCTGCGCAAGCAATCGTTGTTATCGGGGCTGGACGCTATCGGCGCCACCTTGCAGCGGGCGGCGCAGATTCGTGATTTCGAAGCGCGACACTACTCAGAAAATCCGTGGCTGAACTGAGTCCACAGGAGCGCTTGCCAGCCGCGGCCGTCGAGCGCTCAAGCGACGGCGAGCGTCTTGAAATGCGCCTCTAAGAACTCGATACAGGCCCTTAGCTTGGCTGACTGGCTGACCCGTGTCGGGTAGATGGCCCAGACATCGGCGCTCTGGGCATAGTCAGGCAGCACGTGGACCAGTTGTCCGCTTTCAAGCAGGGGCTTCACGTCCCACAAGGAGCGCAGGATGATGCCTGCGCCGCTCAAGGCCCAGCGCAACACAATCTCGCCATTGTTCGATGAAAGCGGACCGTTGACGCGGACGGACTCTTCAATGCCGTCCTTAGTCAGGTTCCAGATGCCCAAGACGTTGTTACGCTCCTTGAGTACCAGACAATCATGGCTAGCCAGATCATCCAGGGACGTTGGCATGCCGCGCTTTTCCAGGTACCCAGGGGTTGCACAGAGCACCCTGCGGTTACTCACGAGTTTTTTTCCCAGAAGTTGTTGGGGGAGGTCGTAGCCCACCCTGATTTCGAGATCGAAGCCTTCATTGACGATATCGACCATGCGATCAAACACGTCCAGGCGAATCTCCAGTCGAGGGTACCGCTGCGAAAGCGCGGCGATCGCGGGCGCGACATGGTTGCGGCCAAAACCGAAAGAGCTGCAGATATGCAGGCTTCCCTGCAGTTGCTGGCGAGAGTCGGTCAGCTCGCTGATGAAGTCATCCATATCCCCCAGCAGTCGAGTCGCGAAGATGCGGACACGCTCGCCGTCGTCGGTCAATGCGACACGTCGGGTTGTGCGGTGCAACAGCTTCGCGCCCAACGCGGCCTCAAGGACGGAGATCCGCTTGCTGACATACGCTGGCGAAAATCCCAGTGCCTCGGCGGCATTGCCAAAGCCGTTTTTGCGGATAACGGTGAGGAACACGCGCAGGTCCTCAGGCAGCAGGGATTGTTCTCGATGGGTAGGCTTGCGTCTCATGGCCTGGATTATTCCAATCATGTTATCGGAGTCAGTTTGCAAGGGATGCGCTAAAAGTTCATGCAACCCATTGCAATGTAAGTGCTCATCGAGCACGCCCCCGGAGACCAGCTTTTAACACACCCGCCTGGAAATAAAAATAACTCCGGAGTCTTGGCGCGATATTGATCGGGTTATGCCTGGAATGGCCGAATCGTAGTGTGTTCGTTAATGATATATGGATAAATTCTGTCCACTTGTCAGCGCAATTGGAGTCTTTATTATTGGCCCACTGAGTGGTCTAGAAGAGGTTGTTATGGTGCAGTTATTTGAAGGTTGCGTAAAAGTGATCGTGCCCTGTGGTTCTTTGGGGGCGGGTGTTCGAGAAGAAGAAATTGCTTATGGGTTGGCGGCGGGTGCGCAAGTAATCGCCACGGACGCAGGTTCAACGGACAGCGGCGCGGCCTATCTTGCACTGGGCAAGTCCAAGAATAACCGAGGCGCGGTAAAACGTGACCTGAAGATATTGATGAAAGCGCAGGCACGATCCGGTGTGCCGATCATTGTGGGTACCGCTGGACAGGCGGGCGGTAATCTCAATCTGGAGTGGACGCGCGATATTGCCCTGGAAATCGCCAAAGAGTTGGGGGTGACGCCGAAGATTGCACTCATCTATTGCGAGCAAGACAAGGACACCATCAAGAAGCTGAACGCAGAAGGTCGTATCACGCCGCTTCCACCACATGGCGAGCTGGAAGACGCGACGGTGGACAGTTGTGAACACATTGTCGCGGCACTGGGGGTGGAACCCTTTATCGCCGCCCTGGACGGCGGTGCCAATATCATACTGGCCGGCCGTGCGACCGATACCGCCGTCATCGCCTGTTATCCCATCTGGAAAGGCGCACCGTGGGGCCCGTCCTGGCATGCCGGCAAGACGGGCGAATGCGGCGTGCAATGTGCCGTAAACCCCACGCTAGGTTCGGGTATCTTGCTGAGTGTTGATGCGAACGGCTTCGAAGTCGAGCCGTTGAGCCAGGACAACCAGTGCACGCCCCATAGCGTCTCGGCCCATATGCTCTACGAGAACAGTGATCCATTCCGGTTGGTAGAGCCCGGCGGCATCTTGAATGTTGCCCAAGCGCGATATGCCGATTTGAATGGACGCGCCGTCCGGGTAGAAGGCTCGCGCTGGGAGACGATGCCCTACACGATGAAGTTGGAAGGGGCCGCCGCCGGTTTATATCAAACAATCATGTTGGTGGGCATTCAGGACCCGGATGTGCTCAATGATGTCGATGGGTTTCACGATCGTTTGCTGGAAGCGCTTTACACAAGAACACGCCAGTCCATTCCAGCGCAAGAGTTGGGCGAGTTTCATATTTCCCTGCGAATGTATGGGTGGAATGGCGTCACCGGAGTAACGCCGCCTGTTGGAACATTACCGCCACCTGAAATAGGTATGTTGTTTGTCGCGACTGCCGCCACTCAGGACATGGCCAATACAATTGCTCATGCCTGTAATCCCTACTTCTTTCATTATCCCAGTGTCATGGGCAAGGAATTGCCTTCGTACGGATTCGCCTTTACACCTGCGGATATACCCCGAGGCCAGATTTATGAGTTCAAGTTGAATCACGTGGTGCAACTTGAGAATCCCATGGAGTTGGTCCGTCTTGAATGGATTGATTTGTCGGACACGTCGATGGTGATGAAGGAGCTTGCACAATGATTAAGTTGCGTGATGTTTGTCGGCATGTTCGATCCAAACAAGCGGGGCCGTTCTGGATTACGTTCGATATTTTTTTCAACGGGCGCGAGAATTTCGAGCGTTATTGCGATTGTGCCGCACTGTCCCCGGCGCAATTTGCCAGGCTCTACGGCACCGATCCCGAACGGGTCAAGCGCATCGCGGTGCCCAACCTGGAAATGGTCAAGATTTCCTATCCCCGTGCGACGCCACAAGGCGGCATGGTCGAGCGTGACATGCACGCCGGCCAGCAATACGTCCGCCTGCTTGACGTGGTCATCGACTGAGACAGCGGGCGCCACGTCGCGCCTTGATCTGTTCGCCTCAGGGACGAGGACTGACCCACCTATTCAACCCGAGGTAGTTATGACGGACTCGACCGTTGCGATGCGGCTTGCACGCTATGCCCACGCATTCAGAAAACAGCACCTGCCCGAAGCGATCATCCACCTCGTACGCCAGCGTTTCATCGACAGCCTGGCGTGCGTGCTGGGTGCCTATGGGGCTGATCCGGTAAAGGCCGCCGTGGGTTACGCCGCCGCCAATACCGCGAAATCGTCCGGCGTATTTGGTACGAACCTGCAAACAACCCCGGAAATCGCGGCCTTCACCAATGGCCTGATGGTTCGTTTCCTGGACTATAACGACGGCTACATGGGCCTGGAGCCGGGTCATCCCAGTGACAACATTCCAGCTTGCCTCGCCGTGGCGCAAGCCGAAAACGCAACCGGCGCCGAACTGATTTCGGCCATCGTCCTGGCCTATGAAATCCAGATGCGCCTGCAGGATGCGGCGAGCTTGAACAAGCGTGGCTGGGACCACGTCAATTACATCAACGTCGCGATGGCGGCAGCGGCTTCCAACCTGATGAAACTGGACGTGGCGCAGACGGAGCAAGCGATCAACATCGCCGTGAGTGGTCACTTGGCCATGCGTCAGGTGCGCAGTGGGGCTTTGTCCGACTGGAAGGGCTGCTCTGCGGCCAACGCCGCGCGCAACGCCATTTTCGCCGCCCAGTTGGCGCGCCATGGCATGACAGGGCCGTCGCCAGTGTTTGAAGGTGAGATGGGGTTCTTCAAGCTGGTCTCGGGACCGTTCGACCTGGATACGGATCGTTTTGCTACGCCTGGCAATGGTGATTACGCCATACGGCGCTCCCTGACCAAGACATTCCCCACCAATGGCGAGCTGCATACCGCTGTCTGGGCCGCGCTTGATATTCGCAAACGCATCGATGGCGTAGAAGACATTACCGCCATTACGATCGAAACGTCTGAATTCAACCGCCGGGTACTGGCCGATACGCCCGAAAAATGGTTGCCGAAGACCAGGGAAACGGCAGATCACAGCCTGCCTTATAACGTGGCGCGGGCCTTGCTCGATGGCGACATCACGGTGGGCTCGTATTGCCCTGAAAAGATTGCCGATCCTGCGGCGATTGCCTTGATGGAAAAGGTCAGCGTCGTCGAGGACCCGGCGTTGACCGCACTGTTCCCACGGCATCTTGCCAACCGTGTCAGCGTGACTCTGATGTCCGGCGAGCAAGTCGTGAGTGAGATGATCACCGGGCCCGGGTCAGTCGAAACGCCGATGACCGATCACGATTTCGAAGGTAAATTCCGGCGCATGGCCATGGCGCATATCGATGCCTCGGCACAGGCCAAAGTACTCGGGTTCGTTGCTGGCCTCGAGCAGCAGACCGAGTTCAGGTCGCTGTTTGCGGCGATGGCTGTCTCATGACAGATCGGCCGCTCCAGTGGTTTTCGCCAAAGGAGCGGCCGAGTGGGGCTTAACGGCGGCCGGTCTCGGTTGCCGTAGGCAAGGTCCCTACGTAACGGGCGCGAGGGCGGGCGTCATGGTGCTGGTTGTATTGCTCGCTGGCGTGGGCTATCCAGCCGATCAGGCGGCCAACGCCCGCCAATGAAATTTCCTGTCCATGCAGCCCGAACTTCTGACCGATGAAGCTCACCAGAAGGATGAATTCCGGTGGGTACGCCACGAGCTCCGAAGCCACCGCAAAAGCTTTTTGCAGTTTTGCAAAGTCGCTGTCGCCCTCGAACGCCGCGGTCAACGCCGCCATGAGATGAGTGGCGCGCGGATCATTGATGGAATGGACATTGGGGCCGAACCCGACAATATGTCCGTCCTGGCTGTAGCGCTGCACAATAGGTCGCGCGGGGTCTGCTGCCGTGCAGATTTCCTCGATCATCCTGCTGGCGGCTTCATTTCTTCCATAGGCGATTTTGTGGCCCCGGGCCGCGGCAAGTCCGGCGATGGCCGCGTAATAGGGGGTAGCGCCGGTCGTGGCGGCGACGCGCACGCTATGGGTGGTGTGATCCAGTTCATGGTCGATACTGAGGATCAGCAGGCGGCGGATCAGGTCTGCATGCTCAGGCCGGGCGCCGCAGGCCTGGGTGATGAACTCGTGCAAGGGTTGCGTGCTCGGCTCGGTCGCGCCCACCACCAGGGCGGCAAACCATCTCACGACATCGGCGCCCGTACGGGCGTAACTGTCAGGGGAAAGGTCGAAGGCCTTGGGATTTTCTCTTTGCACCAAGGGGAAAAGCGCGATGGCTTTTTCCTGTGCGGACATGTGTTCGTAGATTTTCAGCAGCTTGACGCTGTCCCTCGGTACACGAGGCAGTGACGCGCCAAACGCCGAAGGCACTTGCCAGATCAACTCGGCGACTTCTTCAACCGTTGCGCGGTCAGCAAGCTCGACGACGTCATGGCCCCGATAAAACAGGCCATCATCGGTGATCAGCGTAATCGCGCTGTCCGACGGTGACGAGCGCTTGGACGCAGGTTTCTCTCCCGCCGGGCGCTTGACCAGGCGCTGGATGTCTTCGGCCCAATAGCGGCGCTTGGGCGTACCTGGGATCTTGAGGGAACGAATATTTTTGCGGCTGACGTAGGCGTACAGCGTCGGCAGGCTGATCCCGAGTATGGCTGCCGCCTCTTCTGCCGACAGGTAGAGGTCTTCTTGTTCTGGCATGACAGGTCCGGTCAGATTGATTGAATGGCGTACATGTTTATTAGATATAGCGTGATTTCGTCAATGTTTACAAGGTGCCATTCTCACTCAATTCTGCGCCTGAGCCGTCCGTCCAAAACGGCGCATTTACTGAGTGATGTTGACGAAAAAAATCAAGATTTACAGCCTTTCACCCCCTATGTAGATTTCGATTGCGCAAAAGTTGTTCACATTGATTTTCGATGGCATCGATAAAAATAAAAACGAAAAGGTGAAACGCATGGCTTGGTTAGGTTTCGCAATGGTCGTCACGTTTATGGCATTGATCATAAGCAAGCGACTTTCTGCTGTGACGGCGCTCATCCTCATTCCGGTTGCTTTTGGGCTGGCCAGTGGGGCAGGACCGGAACTGGGCGCGATGGTGATGGACGGCGTCAAGCAAGTGGCGCCCACTGCTCTGATGTTGATGTTTGCAATCCTGTATTTCGCGATCATGTTTGACGCAGGGCTCTTTGAACCCGCGGTACGGCGAATTCTGCGGTACGTGGGCAATGATCCGCTGCGAGTCGTGCTGGGCACCGCACTGTTGGCCGCTGTTATCTCGTTCGATGGCGATGGTGCAACGACGGTCCTGATCGTCACGACCGCGTTCCTGCCGCTCTACCTTCGCCTCGGGATGAACCCGCTCATTCTGGCGTTGATGCTCCTGCTGACCAACACCGTCGTGAACCTGATTCCCTGGGGAGGGCCGGTTGCCCGCGCCGCCAGTGCCCTTCACCTGGATGTGGCGGATATGTTCCTGGGCTTGGTGCCGGCCATGTTCGCGGGGCTTGCCTATGCCTTCGTCGTGGCGTTCTGGATCGGCCACAAGGAGCGGCGCCGCTTGGGTTGGAAGCCCGGTACCCAGGACGTTGCACCGCAGGAGCTCGCTTTGCCCACGCTGCAATCCGAAACGCAGCGGCCGAAGCTTTTCTGGGTCAACCTGGCGCTCACCGCGGGGCTCATGTACGCCATGGCCACGGGCCTGGCACCTTTGCCCGTGTTGATGATGGTGGGTTTTTCCCTGGCGCTGCTGATCAACTATCCGCGCTTGTCGGAACAGAAGGCGCGGGTCGCGGCTCACTCTGAAAGTGTCCTGATGGTCATCGCCCTGATATTCGCGTCAGGTGCGTTTACCGGGATTTTGTCAGGCACCGGAATGATCGATGGCATGTCAGCGAAAATCGTCCAGCTGATTCCCGACGGCGGCGGACAATACTTCAGCATCATTACCGCCCTTGTGGCCTTGCCGCTCAACTTCCTGTTATCCAACGACGCGTTCTTCTTCGGCCTCTTGCCGGTGCTGGGGGCGGCGGGTGCCGAATACGGCATCGATCCCATGCACGTTGCCCGTGCGTCGGTTTTGGGGCAGCCGGTCCATGCACTCAGCCCGTTGGTTGCCGCGGTTTATCTCATCAGTGGGATCATCAAGCGCGACATGGGTGATATGCAGCGCTATTGCCTGCTCTGGGCCATCGGCAGCAGCCTTGTCCTGATTGTGACAGCCGTTGTTACACGGGCGATTATCTGATCAATTAATTCGCTGCGTCAAAGTTTGAAGGACGCCAAGTCGCGTCTGCTCACGTCAAAATAAAAATAATAGATGAGGTGGTCGATGAAATCGATTAACGCCGTCGCAATGACGTTGCTGACGACATTGTGTGTGTCTGAAGTTTGTCTTTCGGCAACGATCAGTAATCCGGACAGGTTCCAACATGAAGGAAAGCTGAATGCTTATCTTCGATCGATGTACATCAATACACGGATATCCAATGACTTGATCGAGGATCGTTTTGGTGGTTTCCCGGACGGTGCAGAATTGGGCGGGACAGGGGTTGGCGCGATCCTGGACTATAACTCCAGCTATTGGGCCGGCGTTGTAGGGTTTGATGCCTCGTTGTATGGCGTGGCGATGATTGATTCGAAAGATAATGGCCGGAACCTGTTTGACGATACCGATGGCACTAACGGCGGCTTCGCAAAAGTCGGGCAGAGTTATCTCAAGTTGCGTTACGAGGGCGACGGCTGGAACACCGATTCGCAAATAGGCCGGGGCCGGTTCGATGCAGGGACGTTGGTCACGCTCGACACTCGGATCGTTCCGGGCTCCTATCAAGGAGGCCGGGCCCACCTGAACTTTACCGAGATGGGCATCGGTCCGCTGCCCGGTACGTTGGGGTTTGAAACGGCCTACATCAATCGCACGTCTCCGCGCGATCGGGAAGACTTCGAACCCCTATTGAGCCAGTCGGGCGAAGAAATAAAAGACCTGTACACCTACGGCGTCAAATACGATTTGAATGCCATCGAACTGGGGTACGACCGTGGCGTGTCGCGGGATTTCAATGAAAACACTCGTTATGGGCTGACGCTAAAAGCACCTCTTGGCGATAAAGCCGGCATTGTATTCGACACTCAATACTATGAGTTTCAAAAAGCCGGGCGAATCTGGGAGCGCGATTGGCTGGCCGGCGAGGCCGCTTATGATGATGACGCGACCTGGCTGAATATAAACTTGGGTTTATTGCTCGATAAACTTCGCCTGGGCCTTTCCTATTCCGAGACAAAAGCCGAGTTGAGCAATGGGCAACTCGGCTATGCCTATTTTGATCATGCTGACAATGTCGACGGCAAGATGGAAGCCTGGACACGCTCTGGTAACGACTTCAATAACCACGGTGAGCGCACCTGGCAAATAGGCGCTGAATATGACTTGAGCGGGCATTCGTTGTTAGGGACTTCGCTGGACGGCTTCAAAGTCATGACCATTTACAAGCAGGGCAAGTTCGACGCCACCGATCCTCTCAGCGGCCGGCGCACTGACGTACACGAACGGCAGAATGAATATCGTCTCTATTATCGCTTCGACGAAAAGGAATACGCCGGACTTTCAGTGGGCTTGATTTATATCGATTACCGAATCGACCAAGACTTCGTCGCCCTTGTGTCCGCTCAACCCGACAACGTGGTGAGCGGCTCGGAAGCTCGGGTGTACCTGGATTATGCATTTTGATCGCCGGGCAAACTTATCGAGAGGCCAGTGATGTTTAAACCTCGCCACACCATAGTGGTTACACAGCGATTCTTCGATTCAGAAGCCGTGCACTTGCTGCAGAGCCATGGCTGTAATGTTGTTGTCGCGCAATTGGCTCAGGGGCAAGGGGATGGTGACCTGAGCGAACGCCAGTTGATTGATCTCCTGGAAGACGCCGACGGCTGGATCGTTGGGCACGCGAATGTCACCGTGAGCCTGTTGAGCGCGCTCCCGCGTCTGCAAGTCATTGCCCGGCGTGGCGTGGGTTATGAGCGGGTCGATACCGCTGCGGTGGCCGCAGCGGGGAAGGTGGCGACCATCGCCATCGGCGGCAACGATGCAAGCGTCGCTGACCACACCGTTGCGTTGATGCTCGCCGTGTGTCGCCAGCTCAAGCAGTGCCAGTTGGGGTTGTCCGCCAATGACTGGTCGATTCCTCTTGGGGGCGATCTGTACCGCAAGACCGTTGGCGTGGTCGGCTTGGGCCGGATTGGCCGGGGCGTGCTGCAGCGCTTGTCCGGGTTCGAAGTGAAGCCGCTGGTCTACACCCCTCATCCAGACAGCGCACAGGTTGACGGCCTCCCTCGAAGTTGCTTTGTCGACCTGGAAACGCTACTCGAGGAAAGCGACTTCATCACCCTTCATGCACCACTCAACCCACACACCCACGGGCTGATCGATAGCCGTGCATTCAAGCGGATGAAACCGTCCGCGGTGCTGATCAATACCGCGAGGGGTGGGCTGGTGCGTGATGCGGATCTGCTGTGGGCCCTGCAGGAAAACCAATTGGCCGGGGCAGGGCTCGATGTGTTCGAGAGCGAGTCGGATCCGGTGCTTTGGGCCGTGACCGAACAACTCATCCAGCTCCCCAACGTGATCGTGACACCCCATGTCGGCGCCTCGACGGTCGAGGGGCTCAATCGTACCAATCTGATTGCCGCTCAATGTGCCGTGGCCGTTCTGGAAGGGCGTAGCCCGCCTGGCCATTGCGTCATCGCTGACGGACGTCGCTCTACAGGCTCGAAGGAGAATCCATGAATACCCCGATTAAAGTACTGACGCCCACGGGTGCCATTGGCACCGGTTTTCCTCGTGCGGCGTTTGACCAGGCGCTGCTGGAACGACCGGACGTGATTGCAATGGACGCGGGGTCCACCGACTCCGGTCCTCATTACCTGGGCACCGGCACGACCAAGGCTTCGGCCTCGATACTGCGGGCCGAGTTGCGCGTGTTCATGCAGGCTCGGGCGCAACTGGGCATCCCGCTGATCATCGGCAGCTGCGGCACCTGTGGTTCCGACGCGGGCGTCGACCTGATGCGCGGGTTGTGCGAGGACATCGCCGCCGAACTCGGTCAGGTCGTACGCATCGCGAGCCTCTACAGCGAGCAACCGGCAAGCGTCGTGAAACAAGCGCTGGCGCAGGGTCGCATCAGGCCCTTGCAGCTGGATCATATCGACGATGCACTGATTGAGCGCTGCTCGCGCATTGTCGCGCTGATGGGCGTAGAACCCTTCATTCATGCGCTTGAAGACGGCGCGGATATTATCTTGGCGGGACGCTCCACCGACACGGCGGTGATGGCTTCGCTGCCCATTCTGCGCGGAGCCCATCAGGGCGCGGCGTGGCATGCCGGGAAGATTCTGGAGTGTGGTGCGTCATGCACGACGACGCCCGCCAACGCAGTGGTGATGGCAACGATCGACGACACGGGATTCACCATCAAGGCCATCGGCGAGGGCGCCCGGCTTACGCCACGATCGGTCATGGCCCACATGCTTTATGAAAACAGCAACCCCTACGTACTCGTCGAGCCCGGTGGTGTATTGCACGTGGAAGGGGCGGTCTACACCGCGTTGGACGAACAGACCGTGCGCGTCGAGGGGGCGGTCTGGACGCCCAGCGAAGACTACACCGTCAAGTTGGAGGGGGCGGCGCCGTGCGGTTTCCAATCGGTGGTCATGAGCATTGTCCGCGATCCGGAATACGTCGAGCGCTTCGATGAGTGGCTTGCCTCCCTGGATTCGGTCATGCGTCAGCGAATCGAAAAGCACTTGGGCATTGGCGCCAAGGACTACGACTTGCAGTTGCGCGCCATCGGCAAGAACTCGGCCTTGGGGGCGCTTGAGTCACGGACGGGGACGCCTGTGGAAATCGGCGTCATGGCGATAGCCACGTCGGCGACCGCCGAGCGCACCCAGGACATGGTCGCGTTGCTCAATCCCTACCTGTTGCACTTTCCGTTGCCCGGCGACAAGGACCTGCCCACCCATGCATTTCCTTTCTCGCCGGCCTCGATGGACCGGGGCGTGGTGCATGAGTTCGTGCTCAGCCACGTGATGGTCGTGGACCCGTTGGCACCTTTCCGGTTTGCTATCAAGACAGTCGAGGGCGCATGACATGAACACTCTGCAAGCATTGGGTTATGAGATCCGTTCAAAGAACGCCGGGCCGTTCTCCCTGACCATCGATGTGTTCTGCAAGGACTCGGACACCTTCGCGCGATTGGCCGCGGAGCCGAAATTGCAAGCGTCGACCATCGCCGAGCTGTTCCACAGGCCCGCGGAGTCAATCAGCGTTTTCCCCATCGAGGCGTTGAATGTGATCAAGATCAGCCTGCCGCGTCCGGTGGTGCAGGGCGCCTTGCAGGATCGGGACATGCACGGGGCTCAATGGGCGTTCATCCTGCTGGACGCGCTTGGCGCCGGCGAGGACGACCGGCCATGAGTGGCGTTGAAAGAGTGTCGGCGGATTCTTGCCCGTCGGTTCACCCAGACCTGATAGCCGTGGCCACGACGCTGCGCGAAAAAGGGTTGCTGCCGGTTGTCCATGGGGACATACACAGTGTCCGCGCGCAACTGGAACGGATCAATGCCTGGGCGGCACACCGCAGCGTGCCGTTGTCCTATGAGCGCACCTTGGGGTTTGTCGTCGATGGTCGAACGGTGCCCTGCAAGCTCTATTGGCCGGAGGGCGATGAGACGCCTTGCTTGATGTTCTATTGCCACGGCGGTGGATTTCGCCACGGTTCGCTTGCCGGCTGGGACGCGCCGCTGCGCCAGCTGGTGCGTGACAGTGGCCTGGCGGTGCTGTCCATCGACTATGCGTTGTCGCCGGAATATCGTTTTCCGGTGGCGTTCAACGAAGTGGTGTCGATCGTCAGCCGGATCATCAAGCTGGGGGCGATCACCGATTGCCCGGTACGCGGTTATGCCCTGGGCGGGGATTCGGCAGGCGCCAACCTGGCCTTGGGGGCTGCGATTGCCTTACGCGATGCGGGATTTGATGTGCTGCAGCAGTTGTTACTGTTCTACGGCAGCTACTCGCGCGACATGAGCTCCGATTCGTGGCAAAGGTTGGGTGGATACGGGGGACAGAATCTGTCGGTCGAGACCATGAGTGCCTACTGGGCGAGCTACCTGCCCAATGACGAGGATGACTGGCGGGTGCAGCCGATCATCGCTGATCTGGTCGGCCTGCCACCGGTGCGATTGGTGGTTGGTGCGCTGGACCCGTTGCTGGATGAAAACCGTGAGTTGGCGCACCGGTTGGAAAGCGCGGGCGTGGAGACGAGCTTGCACGTGCTCGCGAACATGACCCACGGATTTATCCGCTTCAATGAGGTGGCCCCTGTCGTGGGCAATGTCATTGCTGCGCAGGGCAGCGCTTTGCGCAAGGCACTTTGCGCTCAGGTGAACTGCCCATGAACCTGCTGCGAATCGCGGGCCTTGCACGAATCTGCATTGGCTCATTCGTCGTGATGGCGGCCAATGCCCTGGCGGCAGGCACGCTTCCCCTCGGCCCAGATGCAGGAGACAGGGCGCCGTCGGCGTTTTACCGCTGGCCTGAGGCAATGCCCGCGTTGCCCGGTGCCCTGCTGCGGAGCGAGACACTGGCGGTGCAGCCGCAGATGCCCGCGGCCGCGCAGGCTTTGCGCCTGCTCTACAGTTCAACCGACGAGCGCTGGCACTCCGGACTCATTGCAGTCAGCGGGGCGTTGTACCTGCCGGCTGGAAATCCACCCCCGCACGGCTGGCCGCTGCTGGCCTGGGCCCACGGTACGCTGGGGATTGCCGATGCCTGCGCACCGTCCTGGACCGGCTTGCGAGACCGTGATGCGGCGTACATCAACCGCTGGCTGGCCCGTGGCTTTGCTGTTGTCGCCACCGATTATCAAGGCCTGGGAGGGCCCGGACCGCATCCCTATACATTCTGGCAGGCCGAGGGACGCTCTGTCCTGGACGCGATTCGCGCGGCCCGTTCGATCAGGCCGGGGTTGATTGCCAATTACACGATCCTGGCCGGGCAATCCCAAGGGGGCGGGGCGGCGTTGGGCGCGGCGATCCTTGCCAGTGACTACGCGCCGGAGCTGCCTATCCGCGGCGCGGTAATCACGGCCCCGAACAGCACATTTCCCCAGGGCCCCATTGCACTGGCGCCGCGCCAGTCCAATACGGTATTCCTGGCGCTGGCGTCCGGTGGCCTGCGGGAGGACGGGCCTCGGATAGAGGATATCCTGACGGCCAAAGGGCTTGAACTGCTGAGTGTTGCCCGGCAGGGCTGTACCCGTGACATTGCGCTCAAGTCCAAAGCGATGCAGATCGGTTCGTTTGCCGAGCTTTTGACCATGACCCCCGAAGCGTTGAATGCTATGCGTATCCCAACGACCGACGTGCCCCAGGCATCGATTGCCTTCCCGTTATTCATTGCCACCGGCCTGGCCGATCAAACGATTACACCTATGCGGCAGTATGCGGTCGCGGCGGCTCTGTGTGCCGCTGGTAATCAAGTCACCTGGCGGACCTACGAAGGCCTGGGGCATGACGGGGTGCTACATGGTTCATTGGACGATGCATTTGCCTTCTTGGGGGCCCGGCCCGACGGTCAGGGCCATGGTTCGAATTGCTCCGCCTTGCAGCGGCCCGGTCCGCCGGGTGAGCGAGATGCAGAAGAGCCATTCAACGACGACTGAAGTGCGCTTGTGGGAGCTTGCTCGCGAGGGCGGTGGGTGAGCCATGAAGTGTTGGCAGGGAGGCCTCATCGTTAGCAAATTCGCTCACATATTGATCCGGGTACGGCCCAATGGCGGGCATTTTCGACGGTTGGCGAAGCGTGGTCGCTAAATTCCCTTTCTGGCCCCGCGTAACCTTAACCATGGCGCACCGCTGCCGTAACGTGTACCTGACTGCGACGCAGAGGAGCGTCCTGATGAGCTGTAGAACCTTTATGCACGGCACCGCTTGAGCGGGAGGCATTGATGGCTGGCGCGGGGCCGCTGTTGCGTCCGGGCAAGCGGGGCAGTCCCTACAACGAGTACTTCCGCGCGCTGAACCAGGTATTGCGCTAGAGCAATTGCCCATGGGTTTGATCGTTACTGGGTCCAGACCAAAAAACCATCCCACCGGCAGCGGCCTGAGGCTGTACATCACCCAAGGCATCCTCCAGGCCCATGGCGGCAAGATCGTTGCCGAGATTGAAATGGGGCGGGGGCAGTGAGTTTCTGTTTACGGTACCAAAGGTGATGGAAAACTCGCATACCTGATGCGGTCAATCTCACACCGGCAATATCACCACCGCTTCCAACCCGCCGCCCTGGCGTTCGGGCCACACCGATCTGGAGGCCAATTGCGCTGACCCAAGCAGGCGCCGTGCCCAGGTGAACGTGAAGGTGTCTCCAATTGAAAGCTGACGGAGCGCAACACAAACACGCAGCTACCTAGCAAGCCATACAACGCTGGTAGGAGCAGGCGATAGAAAATATTGTATTGGCCCCTTCCGTTAAGGCCGACGGCAATCCCTTCACCTCCCGTGATTGCATCAATATCGAGAAATAACTGGGCTACGTCTATGGCGCCGGTTCCTTGGATGCCTATGCCCAAACCGCCAAGCAGTTGCTGTTCAAGGCCGAGGCACCGTGGCCAACTGGCAAGGCATTGCGGATAAGGCGTATCAACCGAGCGAAAATCCGTGGTTTGTTCCTGATCTCGGCCTACGCCAAGGTCGACGGCAATCGCGAGTACCTTGGTACCCGGCTAATACTCAGCCGTTTACACGTCGAAGGTTGCATGGACTGCCAGACGTAACTGGAAGCTAAGGCCACCTTCAAGCTTCCACCCAACGCCGATAACTCGACGATTGACGACGACAGTATTGAGGTGGAGATACAGATCCATGACACGGTCCTGAAGCGACCAGATACGGCAGGGCTCCTCAGCACCGGCAATGCCGCTACTGCGGATGCGCCGTTTAAGCTGGAAACCTACTGATCCATAGCGGACTTTGCTCGCTGCTGGCGTGGCGGCTGAAGGCAGTCTTCGGTCGCTGCGCCTAGCTGTCCAGACCTGACGTTTCCCGTCCGGTTGGCTGGCTAGGGTAGAAGGAAATGGAACAGCCCGGAATCCTGCCTTCTTGGCCCTTGATACTCCCCGAAAGCGAGTCCAGAATTGAATCTTTTTCTGCGTCGGCAAGAAAGCAAATTCCTTAAAGTTCAATGGGTCGGACTGCGCTAGATGTTTGAGCATTTCCTCAGCGAACAATTCATCATATTCAGCGGTTGAGCAGCTCACACTCTAGAGCTCGAGGCCATCACGAAAGATTCACGCGTTGGTATTGACGCGACGGTTTATCGGGGCACGGTTGTTTCGCCCTCTTTAGCACCATAACCCTGTCAATTATTCAATCATCAACACGTCAGTAATGCCCAACCTTAGTTGGCCAGGATTGAGCCGGCGGACGGATTGACCCATCAGCATGTTCGAGCCAATTCCAGCTTGGGTATTGCCGTAAGCGCTCACCGCCCTGCGAGGATACATTGCTAATGTAGCGTTGATCGCCATACAGGGAAAAGTACTACTAGTGCAGGAGTATCGTAGTGGCAGATGTTGGGAATGATTGAGGGTGAGTAACTTTAAAAGCGCGGTTGGCGCTCGTCAGCGCGATAGGCGTTCATTGACGCCCATCGCCCGATTGCGCAGTCGCACCGCAAAGCTCAAGCGCTCGCAGGTTGCCGGAACATCAACTTCATGCCCGTCATGCAGTACGCCCGCCGAGTACCTCAGCGACCCAGTCGGCAATGTATTGACCGGCATTGATACTGTTGTCGAAGCTCGAATGCTGCACGCCTCCCTCACGTTCGGTGAAAATTTTCAGCTCGCGTTTTGGACTGTTGACCAACTGCTCGTAGGTGCGGTGGGCCCACTTCAATGGAATCTGCGAATCCTTTTCACCGTGGGTGACCAGGAAGGGGACATTGATGCGGTCCAGGATGCCGTCCAGATGAACGTTCTCGGCGATGGTCATGAACTCGTCCGTGTCCTTGGCCCCCCAGACCCAAGACACATGCGACCAGTAATGCGGCACCGGGAAGCTGCCTTCCTTTTCCAGGCGACGTTTCTGTACATCACGCCAGTCATGGTTGGCACCCCACACCACGCCGCAAGCGAAGCGCGGCTCGAAGGCTACCGCGCGCGGGCAGTAATAGCCGCCGAGCGATACGCCTTCCAGGCCAATGCGTTTGGCGTCGACATCGTCGCGGGTTTCCAGCCAATCCACCACGCGACTGGCCCAATGTTCGCTGTCGAAGCGCGCGGTCAGGTTGTGCAGACGCAATGCTTCGCCGGTGCCGGGTTGGTCGATGATCAAGGAAGAAACGCCCCGTTTGGCCAACCAGGCCGGCAGGCCGACGCGGTATTTCATTTCTTTGGTGGAGTCCAGTCCATTAACCTGCACCAGGATCGGCGCTGGGCCGCTGACACCTTCGGCACGGACCAGCAGACCGGAAATGTGTTTGCCTTCGTAAGGGATTTCAACGCGCTCGCAGTTTTCTCGTGCCAGTTCGATACCGCGTTGGAATGTGTGCAGAAAGCGCTGGTACAGCTCCGTGCGGCCCGGGGCGCCGTGGGCCTGCAGGCGTTCGCAGCTCAGGTAATAGGTCGCGGCGCGGTTGTATTTTTCACCGGCTGACAGCATTCGACCCTTGCCTTCGTCTTCCTCAGCCAGGCCGCACAGCTTGTCGGCCATGTTCGCCCAGGTCTCACGAAAAGCCTTGCTGCCGGCGGCGTCCGGTTGCTTGGCGGCTTCCTGCAGCGGCGCGCACATTTCTTCGATTTCGCCGATGCGGGCGCCCATTTCAATGGCCAGGTCGACGGAAAGATTCCACACGTAGTTGGTCGGGAAGTAGCGAAACATGATTGTTATTGTCCTTGTGCAAGCAAAGCGGGCGACCAGGTCCGGAGCGGGGATCGCCAGACCTGACGGTTCGAAGCAGGCTAAGGGGAGGCGGATTGTTTGGCCAATCGCGAGTCGGGATGGGAGGTATTGCGAACGGAGATAGAGCCAGGCGCACCGTCGGTCTAAGAGTTTTCTACTCACCGTTCAAGCTGCAAATCCGGATACCTACCATCGTACTTTGCGATGGCTCATAGCACAGGATGCGATTGGTGTCGTTGAGGTGCGACTCATTAGTGTTTGCGCTGCACCGCGCCGTTGGTTGGAGTTCGGGCGCACACAACAACAAGAAAAAGGTATCGGCAGATGAGTGAGTTCAAATCCGGCACAGCGATCAGGTGCGCCAAGGGCATGCTGTTTTTCCACGACAGTGCGAGGAGCTGGACATGCTCGTACTGAATCGCGTACTCGGAAACCTGTCGGTGGGTGCCAAGCTATCGCTGGGTTTTGGCCTGGTGCTGCTGGTGACGTTGGCGGTAGCGGCGACTGCTTTTCGTTCCCTGGGTGTGTTGCAGCAGCGCGGTGAGCAATCGCGCCAGGAGTCAGCGGTTCAGGCCCTGATTCTGCGTGCGCGTATCGACGAGAAAGCGTTCGCCCTGGATCTGGCCCCGCAGCGCCTGGAGCAAGTCCGCGAGACGATTGGAAAACTGAATCAGCAACTCGATGATCACCCGATCAACAGCGCAACGCACACCACGATTCGCACAGCCGTCAGCGCTTACCTGGAGCAGTTCCTCAGCTATGCCGATTCGTTGCGTCGGGCTCGCGAAACGCGCCTGCGCATGCAGGCACGGGCGCAGACCGCTGGCGACAGTTTTACCCTGCTGTTTCTCGACCAACTGGATGCGCTTAATGCTCGGTTAGGGCAGGGGACGCCGCCGAGCAGCGATCAGATGGTATTGCTTGAGCAGACGGCCGCGTTGCGGGACAAGCTCGCCAAGCTGCGTGACAGCGAGCTGTACTACTCGCTCGATGGCGAGGAGCGATACCGCAGCGACTGGGAAATGAGCATGAGTGACCTGCTGGCCGCCATGCAGGCGCTCGATCTTGACGAGCAGCAAGGTGCGTCGCTGCAGGAGGCGAACACTGCCTTGGGCGACTACCGCAAAGCCTTCCTCGAGTTTGTCGGCAGCCGTGAGCAAAGTGCGCAAAGCAGTGCGGCGATGAGTACGCAAACCGAGCAGGTCAACCAGCTGCTGGCCCAGGCCGATGAGCAGCAAAGGCAGGCGGTCCTGGACGATAATCGCGATGCCGATCGCCAATTGGGTTTGATCACCGTTCTGGCGCTCGCCTTGGGCATTGGCGCTAGTCTGCTGATCCGTCACTTGATTGTGCAGCCGTTGCGCCAGGCTGTGCAACTAGTCCAGTGCGTGGCGGCGGGGGACCTGAGTGATCCGCCGGCAGGCAGTGCTCGTCGTGATGAGCTGGGTCAACTGTTGGGTACCGTGGGCAACATGCTGGGCAGCCTGCGCGGTTTGGTCGGACGCATCGACCGCGGTGTTGGATCGCTCAACGGCATGGCCGGCAGCCTGGCCGAAGTGACCCTGAGCAACAGCCGTGGTGTCGAACACCAACGCCAGGAAACCGAGCTGGCCGCCACCGCCATGCAGCAGATGGCCGCCACAGCGCAGGAAGTCGCGCGCAACGCGGCTCAAGCCAGCGAAGCGGTGGCGCATGCCGACCAACAGGCGCGTGAGGGCGATGAGTTGGTGCGTCAGGCGAGTGACAAGATTGACCATTTGGCTTTGGAAATGGGCGGTTGCGCTGAAGCCATGCGGTCGCTATTGGTGGAGAGCGCGGCGATTGGAGGCGTGCTCGATGTGATCAAAACGGTGGCCGAGCAGACCAACTTGCTGGCGCTCAACGCCGCCATTGAGGCCGCACGCGCAGGCGAGCAGGGGCGTGGCTTCGCCGTGGTCGCCGATGAGGTTCGCGGTCTGGCACGGCGTACACAGCGTTCGACCACGGAAATCGAAGGGTTGATCGTTCGTCTGAGCGCTGTGGCCCAACACGCCGCTGAGCGTTTGCAAGGCAGCCATGTGCTGAGCGATGAAACGGTGGTGCTTGCGGCGCAAGCCTCCCAGGCGCTGGCGCGGATCACCCGGGCGGTGTCCAGTATCGAGCAGATGAACCAGCAGATTGCCGCGGCCGCCGAACAGCAGAGCGTGGTGGCCGAGCAAGTCAACCAGAGTATGACGCGGGTGCGCGAAGTGGCCGAGGGCAGCGCCAGGGAAAGCCTGCAACTGCAAGGCTCAACGGCCGACTTGCAACGGGTTGGCGGCGAGCTCAAAGCGGCCGTCGGGCACTTTCGTACCTGACTCGCCTTTGGCTAGGGCTGTAACTACTGCTCCAGTTCGTTGATGATCTGGCTGATTTTCGCCCGCAGCCAGCGGTGCATCGGATCCCCCTCCATGGTCCGATGCCAGAGCATGAACTCACGCATCACCGGGATTTTAACTGGTGGCTGCATGATGCGTAGCGGCAGGTAGTTGGCGTAGAGCCTGGCCATGCGCTGGAGCATGGTGGCGACGCGTTGAGTACCGACGATCAACTGCGGCAGAGTGTTGAAGTCATGGGTCACCACTTCCATGCGGCGGGTGAAACCATACTGGCTCATCAGCCATTCTTCGACGCTCAGTTGCCGGTTGCGACCAAAAATCACCGAGACATGGCCCATTTCGATGTACTGGTCGAGGCTGATGCTGTCGCCCACCAACGTGTTGCCGTCCCACACTACGCAGACGTGTTCTTCTTCAAACAGTAGCTGCGAGGGGTGGCCTTCGATCAGGTAGTGTTCAGGCACGATCATCATGTCGGCCTCACCGCGCATCAGCATCTCGGTGGACGTGTCGCCAGGGCCGAGCAGTTCAAAGGTGATATGCGGTGCTTCCAGGGAGATCTTCTGGATCACCCGGGCAAACAGGACGCTGATCAGATAGTCCGACGTGATCAGGCGAAAATGACGCTTGCTGGTGGCGGGGTCGAACACCGGTTTGACGGTGATCGAGGACTGGATCGTCAGCAGCACCTGGCGCACCGGCGCCGCCAGTTCGCGGGCATAAGGCGTGGGCTGCATCTTGCGTCCGACCTGCGCCAGCAGCTCATCTTCGAAGTAGAGGCGCAGCCTGCCCAGTACGCCGCTGGTGGCGGATTGTGTCATGTGCAGGCGTTCGGCGGCGCGGGTGATGTTCTGCTCTTCCAGCAACACATCCAGCGCCACCAGGAGGTTGAGATCCAAGTGGTTAAAACGCATGGCGGTCTCGATTTTTGTATTTATTTTGTAAATACCTTCCGACCTTCCTATCGCGGCGTCAAGTGCCGTGAGTTGGCGAATCGTGCGATGCCAGTTGGATTTTCCAGAGCGCTTGTGCTGCGCAGCCAGGTATCGCGTTTACCGATAGGTCACATCCTGACAAGCGATTAGTCAGTGAGTTTTTACCCCTTCACTATCAACTCACAGTCGGTTGGCCGTGACGCTTTATCGACTCCAAGACCCGCCTCGGCAGCGTACCGCCTGGCACTGCTCCCGTAAGCGGGGTGCTGGCCTGCGCTGAATAATTACAATGGAGTGGTAACTCAATGAACATCATTGGCCTTGACGCCCTTATTTTCGGTGTCGACGACATTCAAGCCTGTACTCATTGCCTGCGTGACTACGGCCTGCTGCCTGTCGATGTCGACAGCGAGGGCGGTCGTTTTGAAGCCCTCGACGGCACCTCCGTGATTATCCGTCGGGCAGACGATGCCAGTCTGCCGGCGGCCATCGGGCCTGCGCCCTCGATTCGTGAAACCGTCTATGGCGTGGCAAGCATGGCTGATCTTGAGGCCATCGCCGATGAGCTGGGGCGCGACCGCCCGGTGACCCGCGGTGCCGATGGCTCCGTGCACAGCGTGGACGATATGGGCTTTGCCATTGGTTTCCAGATCAGTGTGCGGCGTGCGTACAGCGCACCAGCCGATCTGACCAATGCGCCGGGTCATGCGCCTCAACGCCCGGTTAACCAACCTGGCATCAATCCCGACATGCAGGCCCTGCCGCGGACCCTGTCCCATGTGGTGTATTTCGTGCCGGACGCAGCCAAGGCCGAAGCTTTTTACAAGCGCTTGGGCTTCGTGACCACCGACACCTTTGTCGGCGCCGGCCCGTTCATGCGGCCGGCCGGTTCCGATGACCATCACTGCCTGTTCATGATCCAGACGCCGCCGCATATGAAGGGCTGTGAGCACTTCACCTTTCACATGGGCAGCGGCACGGAAGTACTGCTGGCCGGTCGTCGCTTCGAACAGCAAGGCTGGACCAGCTTCTGGGGGCCGGGCCGTCATCTCTTCGGTTCTAACTGGTTCTGGTACTTCAATAGCCCGTTGGGTTGCCACATCGAATACGACGCCGACATGGACAAGCACGATGACGCCTGGCAAGCGCGCCAAGCGCCGTTGTCGGCGGATAACTCGCAGTTGTTCCTGTTCACCTCCCGGGAAAAGTGGTTTCCGAGCGGCCCGCCGCCCAAGCAGGCCTGAATGCGGATTTCGTCCATGAGCCACGACGCAATTGTTCTCTGTCGACTGGATGAATTGGTCGAAGGGCAGGCCCGCGGCTTCGATCCTCTGGGTACGGGCAAGGACAGCGTGTTTGCCCTGCGCCATGACGCAGAGGTGCGCGTCTATCGCAACAGTTGCCCACACTTGGCGGTGCGCCTGGAGTATCGCAAGGACCGTTTTCTCAGCGTCGATGGCCGCCAGATTGTCTGTTATGCGCATGGTGCGCGGTTCCTTCCTGACACGGGTCTGTGCGTGTACGGCCCGTGCCTGGGGGAAAGCCTGAGTGCGCTGCAATGGCATGCAGAAGCCGATTGGCTGGTGCTCGAAGCGGGTCAGTTGGAGGCGTGTGGACCTTAATTAAGGTATTGCGGTAGCTGATACATCGTATCCCTACATGCGATTAGTCAAACGCCTGCTTTGCCGAGAAAGTGGGGCACAAAGCGGTACCGAATGCGTGCAAACACAGCGGGTTCTGAAGCCTGGGATCGCTCCGGCAGAACGCTTGCGTGAATAACAAGAATAAGAGTGAGACGAGCATGAACGCAGTGAAAAAGGTGCTTATCGTCGGTGGTGGTATCGGTGGCCTGTGTGCCGCAATCGCTTTGCGTCGCAAAGGTATTGTCGTCGATCTTGTCGAGCTCAAGACGCAGTGGACCGTCTACGGTGTTGGCATCATCCAGCAGAGTAACGTCGTCCGTGAGATGGCCAAGTTGGGTGTGTTGGATAGCTACCTGGATGCTGCCTACGCGTTCGAGGATCTGACCATCAATACCACGGCTGGTGAGCAGTTGGTACGAATCCCCGGTCAGCGCCTGGCTGGTCCCGAGTATCCGGCCAACGTCGGTATCTCGCGCCTGGCCCTGCATCAAGTCCTCAGCGAAACCACCATGGCCCTGGGTGCCTCGATTCGTCTGGGCCTGAGCGTCGAGATGCTAGAGCAGGTGGGCGAGGGTGTGGAGGTGCTGTTCACCGATGGCAATCGCGGCCATTACGATCTGGTCGTGGGCGCCGATGGCCTGTACTCCCACATGCGCGGCTTGCTGTTCGGCGAGCAGTACCTGCCGCGCTTCACCGGCCAGGCGGTGTGGCGCTACAACCTTCCACGCGCCGCTGGAATCGATCATCTGGCCACCTTCCAGGGACCCGCTGGCAATGCCGGGTTGGTGCCGTTGGGCCACGACCAGATGTACCTGTTCATGACCTCCCACGAGCCCGCCAACCCCAGAATGGATGCCGCCACGCTGGCGACCCAGATGCGCCAGCGCCTGAGTGGCTTCACCGGGCTGATCGGCGAGCTGCGCGAGCAAATAATCAACAGCGAACAGGTGGTCTACAAGCCACTGGAGGTGGTGTTCGTCAGTGAGCCCTGGTACCGCGGCCGAGTTGTGCTGATTGGCGATGCGGTTCACGCCACGACGCCGCACCTGGGTCAGGGTGCCGGTATGGCCATCGAGGATGCCGTGGTGCTTGGCGAAGAGTTGGTCGCCGGCGGCAGTGTCGAACAGCAGCTCGAACGCTTTATGGCGCGCCGTTATGAACGCTGCAAATTCATCAGCGAAAGCTCGGTGCTTGCCGGTGACAAGGAAATGGCCCACGACAGCAGCTTCGACCGGATCGGCCTGGTCAGGCGGATGCTCGAGGTCACGGCACAGCCTATCTGAGGCGCCGACAAAACCAAATTCGCTTTCCCATGAATGTTTCATGCCTGTGCAGGCTTGGCCCGGTTGGATTGCGGGCGCGGTTTCACCAGAAGAGCTGACATACAACAACAATAAAGAGGGTTACTTCGATGGCTACTTGCAAGTTCGCTGCGTCTCGGCGCGTCCCCTTCACCCTGACCCTTGCGGCCAGCCTGGGGCTTGGCGCTTCGGTTGCCCAGGCGTTTCAGATCGATACCGGCAATCCCGATCTCAGCTTGCGCTGGGACAATACGCTGAAGTACAGCGCGGCCTGGCGCCTGAAGGACCCCAGCAGCAAGCTCAGCCAAGGGCAAACGGCGTTGAACCAGAATGACGGTGATCACAACTTCAAAAAGGGGCTGATCTCCAATCGTCTGGATATTCTTTCTGAGCTGGACATCGGATATCACGACTTCGGCGCTCGTCTGAGCGGTGCAGCCTGGTATGACACTGTCTACCAGGACCGCAACGACAATAACGATGCGGCCAGTGCCAACCAACGGTCGGTGGGCTTCGACGAGTTCACCAATGACACACGTCATCTGCATGGTGGCGATGGCGAGCTGCTGGATGCCTTTGTCTACTGGAACGGCGAGCTGGCCGACCGTGCCTTATCGGTTCGCGCGGGGCGCCATGGTCTGATCTGGGGTGAGAGCCTGTTCTTTGGCGGCAACGGCATTGCCGGTGCCATGGCGCCAGTGGACGTGGTCAAGGCGCAATCGGTACCCAACACCCAATTCAAGGAAATCACCCGGCCGGTCAATCAACTCTCGACCGCCTACCAACTGACCGATGACCTGTCATTGGGCGCTTTCTATCAGTTGGAGTGGGAAGAGACACGACTGCCTGGTGCCGGCAGCTACTTCTCCACCAGCGATACCATCGGTGAAGGCAATGAACGGTTGATCACTGGCGGGCCATTTCCGGATTTCCTCGGCGGTAATGCCAACAGCCCGGCGGCGTTCTTCCACGGTAAAGACAAGAAAGCCAGGAGCTCCGGCCAAGGCGGTCTGCAGCTCAAGTACAACACTGGGACGACGGATTACGGACTGTACGCACTCCAATATCACGAGAAAACCCCCACGTTGTACTTGAAACCGAATGCCACCGGGCCGGATTTCAGTACCGGAAAAATCGGCGAGTACTCCTGGGTCTACCCGGAAGATATCCGTGTCCTGGGGGGCAGTTTCGCGACTTCCGTAGACGAGTACAGCTTTGCCGGCGAGGCATCGATGCGCTGGAACATGCCGTTGGTGTCCAACGCCCAGACCGTCCTGCCGGGCATCGACGCGGACAACAACGATGACGCCCTTTATGCCGTCGGCCGCACGGCTCACGTCAACCTCAACGTCCTGGCATCGCTGGGCCCTTCCTTTGTCGCCAATGAAGCCAGTCTGTTAGGGGAGATCGCCTGGAACCGCTTGCTGGCCGTGACCAAGAACCGCGCCGCCCTGGACCCTAACGCCACCGATGACGGCTTGGGCTTGAAGTTGGTGTACACGCCCACCTATCGCCAGTTCTTCCCTGGCGTGGATATCAGCGTGCCGGTGGGCATCAGCTATTTCCCCATGGGCAAATCGGCGGTCATCAGCGGGTTCGGCCCCGATAGAGGAGGGGACATGAACATCGGCGTCTCCGCCACCTACCTGGACCAAGTGACCCTGGGGCTGACCTACACCCGCTTCTATGGCCCCGAGGACACCAGCCTCAACGCCGCCAACCAGTTCAACTACAAGCAGTCGCTGAAGGACCGGGATTACCTGGCTTTCTCCGTCAAGACCACGTTCTAAGAGGATTTGCGCATGACCATTCAGTTCACTCTAAAGGCCTTGTGCTTGACCCTGTTGGCCGCTACCGCACCGATGACCCTGGCTGCCAGCGCCGAACAAGCGGCTGAGCTGGGTAAGACCCTGACGCCCTTCGGTGCCGAGAAGGCCGGCAATGCCGATGGCAGTATTCCGGCCTGGGACGGTGGCTACACCAAGGTCGATCCGGCCTATGTTCCGGGCGGCAAGCGTGGCGATCCTTTTGCCGCCGACAAACCGTTGTACAGCATCACGACCCAGAACCTGGCCAAGTACGCCGATAAACTCAGCGACGGCACCAAGGAGCTGTTCAAACGCTTCCCGGAGACCTATCGCATCGACGTGTATCCGACCCGACGCACGGCGGCCGCGCCGCAATGGGTCTATGACAACACGTTCAAGAATGCGACCCGCGCCAAACTGGTCAATAGCAGCGCCGGCCTGATCCCCGACGGTGCCTATGGCGGGATCCCGTTTCCGATTCCACAGAACGGTACCGAAGCCATCTGGAACCACCTGCTGAACTGGCGCGGCACCTCGGTGGCGGCGCATTTTCGCCACTATCTGATCACGGCCGACGGCAACCAGGTGATGACCAGCGACGGCCTTTTGACCCAGGAAATGCCCTACTACTTCGAGGAGGGCGGCCCTGAAAACTACTCGGGTGACTACTGGCAGGTGCACTTTGTCAATTCCGGCCCGGCGATTCGTGCCGGCGAGCAGATCCTGGGGCGTGAGAACATCAACGGCGAAAAATCCCAGGCTCATGTCTATCTGAGCGGTCAGCGCCGGGTGCGCACGCTGCCCAACGCCTGCTGCGATACACCGACGCCGTCCACCGCCGGGGTCATGTCTTTTGATGAACTGTTTGTGTGGGGCGGGCGCACGGACCGGTTCGACTGGAAACTGGTGGGCAAGCAGGAAATGTATGTCCCCTACAACACCAACAAGGCGCAGAACGCTGGCCAGCCGCAGGACCTGTTAGGCAAACACCATCTGAACCCGGATTACGTGCGTTGGGAATTGCACCGCGTCTGGGTGGTCGAGTCGACGTTGGCCGCCGGCAAGCGCCACCAGTTGCCCAAAGGCCGTTACTACCTCGACGAAGACACCTGGCAAGCCCTGCTCGGTGACCGTTGGGATGCCAGCGGCCAACTGGCCAAGACCCTCTGGTCGCTGCCTTCCGTATTGCCCGACCTGCCAGGCCTGGTGCAATTGTCTGCCGGTTTTTATGACCTGACCTCCGGTGCGTGGTTTATCCAGAACCTTTACGCCGGGTTGCCGGAACAGTATCACGCGGTTGATCGCTACAAGGCCTCGGAGTTCTCGCCAGCGGCGATGGCCGGGCGCGGCGTGCGTTAGACCTGAGCCGAAAGTGAAGGGCAGGCCTGTCGGTCTGCCCTTGGGATACGAGTGTTTGTCCGAGGTAGGTTATGAACAGAATCAGTCAGGCGGGCGCGTTGCTCTTGGCCCTGTATTTGCCCTTCGCCACGAGCGAGTGCCTGGCCGGGTCGGCTGCGGTGGGCGCGCCGCTCAATACCCCGGCCATGCGGGTACCGGCTGCGCAGAACGCCGTATTGATCGATCTGGCGCGGGCCGGCACACGTCTGGTAGCCGTGGGCGAGCGCGGCCTGGTGCTGTTCTCCGACGACAATGGGCAAAGCTGGCATCAGGCTTGGGTACCGGTTTCGGTCAGCCTGACGGCGGTGCGGTTCGTCGATGCGCAAAAGGGCTGGGCCGTCGGTCACGCGGGCGTGGTGCTGGCAACTGTGGATGGTGGTGAGCACTGGACGCTGCAGCTCGACGGCGTGCGCGTGGCACAGCTGGAGCTGGACGCCGCCAAGGCGGACCAAGCCACCGCTGCCGACCCGGATGCCGCCCTGATACGGGTACAAAATGCTGAGCGTCTTGTCGCCGATGGTCCAGACAAACCCTTTCTGGCGCTGGAGTTCGTCGATGCACATCGCGGATTGATCGTCGGTGCCTACGGTTTGGCGCTGCAGACCACCGATGGTGGCGCCACCTGGCACTCGCTGATGGGGCATATCGCCAACCCGAACGGGATGCACTTGTACGCCATCAATCACCTGGGCACCCGCTGGTTCCTGGCTGGCGAGCAGGGTTACCTGGCGCGCTCGGACGACAACGCGATGTCGTTCAGTCAGTTGGATAGCCCTTATGAAGGCAGTTTCTTCACCCTGCAGAGTCGTGCCGATGGCGCGCTGGTGGTTGCCGGCCTGAAGGGCAATGCCTTTGTCTCCCAAGACGCTGGTGCAAGTTTCCAGCGTCTGTCGGTTCCCGTACCCATCTCCTTCAACGACTCCACCCGCCTGGCCGACGGCCAACTGCTGCTGGTCAACCAGGGCGGTGCGCTGTTTCGCAACAGCGAGCAGGCCGGTGCGGCGCTGCTGCCGTTGGGAACGCCCTTGGGCAAACCTGTTTCAAGTGTGATCGAGGCCGCCGACGGCAGCCTGATCGTTGCCGGTTTCACCGGGCTGCAGCGTCTTGCGCAGCCAGCCACTGCCGCTTCGGAGTGAGGTTATGACGTCCCCTGGTAAGTTTTTCCAGTCCCCTGCCAATGCGCTCGATGATTTTGATCCGCGCTCCGGCTCGGTGCTCGAACGAGCATTGTTCAACCATCGGCTGTGGGTGTTGCTGCTGTGCCTGGCGACGACGCTGGTGCTGGGTTGGCAGTCCAGCCGTGTTGAGCTCAATGCCAGTTTCGAAAAAATGATCCCCACCCATCACCCCTACATCGCCAACTACCTTGAGCACCAGAAGGAGTTGAGCGGGTTGGGTAATGCGGTGCGCATTGCCGTGGTCAACAAGCGGGGCGATATCTACGACAGCGCCTACCTCAAGACCCTGCAAGCATTAAGCGACAAGATCTACCTGCTGCCCGGTGTCGACCGTGCGTACATGAAGTCGCTCTGGACGCCGGCCACACGCTGGGTGGCGGTGACAGAGGCGGGCCTGGAGGGTGGGCCGGTCATTCCGGATAACTATGATGGCGGCGCTGCGAGCCTTGCAGCATTGCGGCGCAATGTGCAGCTGTCCAACGAAATCGGCCAGTTGGTGGCGTTCGACCAGGCCTCGAGCATTATCCAGGTACCGCTGTTGCAGCGAACGCCCGATGGCCAGCCGTTGGACTACACCCGGCTGTCGCAACAGTTGGAGTCGTTGCGCAGCCAATACCAGAGCGAAACCATTGATATCCGCATCACCGGTTTCGCCAAGAAAGTCGGTGACCTGATTGCCGGCCTGCGGCAGATCCTGATCTTTTTCGCCGTGGCGATCCTGATCACCACGGTGGTGCTTTATTGGTACACCCGCTGCATTCGCAGCACCCTGTTGGTGGTGTTCTGTTCATTGGTGGCGGTGGTCTGGCAGCTCGGCTTGCTGCCGCTGCTGGATTATCAACTGGACCCCTATTCGGTGCTGGTGCCGTTCCTGGTGTTTGCCATTGGCATGAGCCATGGGGCGCAGAAGATGAACGGCATCATGCAGGACATCGGGCGGGGCATGCACCGGGTCGTCGCCGCACGCTTTACCTTCCGCCGTCTGTTCCTTGCCGGTCTCACCGCACTGCTGTGTGATGCGGTGGGTTTCGCGGTGCTGATGATCATCAAGATCCAGGTGATCCAGGACCTGGCAATGATCGCCAGCATCGGCGTCGCGGTGCTGATCTTCACCAACTTGATCCTGCTGCCGATATTGCTTTCCTATGTCGGGGTCAGCGGCCGCGCGGCGCAACTGAGCCTGAAAAGCGAGCACGCCGAACAAGCGGGCCAGCATCGCCACGGATTCTGGCGCTTTCTCGACCTGTTCACCCAGCGCCGGTGGGCGGCGTTGTGCATTGCCCTAAGCCTGGCGTTGGCGACGCTCGGTTTCATCGTCAGCCTGCAGTTGAAAGTCGGCGATCTCGATGCGGGCGCACCCGAACTGCGGGCTGACTCGCGTTACAACCAGGATGACGCCTTCCTGACCCGGCATTACGGCGCGAGCAGCGACCTGTTCGCGGTGATGATCAAGACACCTGCCAGCGCCTGTTCGCGTTATGACATCCTGAACAAAGTCGATGCCCTCGACTGGCAGTTGCGCACCTTGCCGGGTGTCGACTCGACCAATTCCCTGGCGTTGCTCAACCGCCGCATGCTGGTGGGCCTGAGCGAGGGCAGCCCGAAATGGTATGAGCTGCAGAACAACCAGGCGATGCTCAACATGGTCACCGCCGGGGCGCCGCGCGGGCTGTACAACGAAGACTGCAGCCTGCTGACGCTGTACGTCTACCTCTCCGACCATAAGGCGCAAACCCTGAGCCGCCTGGTGGATCACGTCGAGCAATTCGCCGCGGCGAACAATACTGACGACGTCCAGTTCCTCCTGGCCGCTGGCAATGCCGGGATCGAGGCCGCGACCAACATCGTCGTCAAGCAGGCCAATCGCGAAATGCTGTTCTGGGTCTACGGCGCGGTGATCCTGCTGTGCCTGATTACCTTCCGTTCCTGGCGCGCCACGATTTGCGCGGTGATTCCGCTGATGCTCACGTCGATCCTCTGTGAGGCGCTGATGGTCTGGCTGAATATCGGCGTCAAGGTCGCGACCCTGCCGGTGATCGCCCTCGGCGTGGGCATCGGCGTCGACTACGCGCTGTATGTGATGAGCATCCTGCTCGGCCATATGCGTCAGGGCACCAGCTTGTCGGAGGCGTATTACCGGGCGCTGCTGTCCACCGGCAAGGTGGTGATGCTGACCGGTGTGACCCTGGCGATCGGCGTGGCCACCTGGATGTTTTCGCCGATCAAGTTCCAGGCCGACATGGGCGTGCTGCTGGCGTTCATGTTCGTCTGGAACATGGTCGGTGCGCTGGTCCTGTTGCCGGCTCTGGCTCACTTCCTGTTGCCGAGCAAGCGTGTCAGCACGGGACCGGCCGAGGCCAGACCCAACCACCCGAAGAGCCTGTTGCTGATGCCGGCCGTAGCCGAGGAGGGGGCCTGCGTGAAGCACTCGCTACGCCTGACTTCGGGACACGATCAAACGACAACATCCGCCAATCCCGTCGCGTCATAACAACAAGAAAGGACTTTCCCATGCCTTGTGTGTCGCAGTTCCAGCAGTCTCTATGGCTTGACCTTATCGCCGGCCTGAGTGCCTTCGGCATGGCGTTTTGCGCGGCCCAACCCGCGGAGGTGCACGATGAGCGTTGAGCGCCAGGCAGGTTTGCCACAGTCGTTGTTGCTGCTACTCGGTAGTTGCCTGCCGGTGCTCGGTGCGGTGCTGCTGGCCCCCATCCTGCCGCATATGCAGGAGCACTTCGCCGACACGCCGGGTGTGGCCGTGCTGGTGCCCATTGCCCTTACGCTGCCGGCGTTGATGATTGCACTGTTGGCACCCGTGGCCGGGATCATCGCCGACCGGCTCGGGCGCAAACCATTGCTGATCGGTGCGATGTTTCTCTACACCGTCTGTGGGGTGCTGCCGCTATGGCTGGAGTCGCTAGAGGTCATCGTCATCAGCCGAGCCGGCATCGGTGTGGCCGAGGCAGCGATCATGACCTGTTGCACGACGATGATGGGCGACTACTACAGCGGCGCACGGCGTGAACGGATGTTCGCCCTGCAAATGGTCGCGACCTCGCTGTCGGCGGCGATTTTCATTGCCGTCGGTGGCGTGCTCGGCGAGCACGGCTGGCGCACGCCGTTTGCCCTGTATGGGCTGGGGCTGGTGTTTCTGCCACTGATGGTCTGGTTGCTGTGGGAGCCGCGGGCGCAGGTCGTCACCGCGACAACCGCGGTGAGCAGGGTATTCCCTTGGCGCCCCCTGGCGCCGTTGTATGCCCTGGCATTCCTGGCGGGCTTGAGCCTGTTCATCGTGCCGGTACAAGTCGGTTACCTGCTCAACCTGCTGCATGTCGAAGGCTCGCAGCAGATCGGCCTGACCATGGGCGCCAGTCAGTTCGGCGTACTGGTCGGCGCCCTGAGTTTCCGTCTGTTTCGTGGTGTCCCTGCGCACCGGCAGATGCTCTTGGCCTTCGCCGCGGCCGGTATCGGTGGCGGGCTGCTGGCGGTGGCCGACAGTCACGGGCTGGTGGTGATCGCCGTCCTGATCAACGGCCTGGGCATCGGCCTGATGATGCCGACCCTGCTCACCTGGATCATGAGCCAGGTCGACTTCCAGCAGCGCGGCCGCGCGGCCGGCGGCTTCACGGCGATGTTCTTCGCCGGTGAGTTCGCCAGCCCGCTGGTGGTGCTGGCGATCACCGGTGGGGTAATCGGCGCCTTGCCCGCTGCATTGGGAATCGTCGCGGGCGTTCAACTCGTGGTGGCCCTGGCCTGTCTTCGGTTGCGTGGCAGCGGGTCTGCTTTTCCCACTGCGGTGGCCGCAGACCCTGAGCACTGACCTGCCCATTCGACGTTTCAACAAAATAAGAACAATGAGGAGAACATCATGAGTTATTTGCTCAACACCTGGTACCTCGCTGCATGGGCGGACGAGCTGGCGCAGGGTGGGATGCTTGGCAGAACTATCGTCGAGCAACCCATCGTGTTCTTTCGCAATAGCCAGGGTGTGATTCAGGCGCTCGCCGATCGTTGCCCGCACCGTTTTGCCCCGCTGCACATGGGCAAAATTGTCGGCGACAGCGTTCAGTGCCCGTACCACGGCTTGCGTTTCGATGGCAGTGGTCAATGTACGCACAATCCCCATGGCGATGGGAGTATCCCCAAGGCCGCCTGTGTTCGCTCGTTCCCTGCCGTTGAACGCCATGGGGCGATCTGGGTCTGGCCTGGCGATCCGGCACTGGCCAGCGATGCGCTGATTCCCGATTTTTCCTTTTTTGAGCAGGCGCCCACTCATGCCAAGGGCAATGGGTATTTGCCCACCCTTGCGCACTACGAGCTGCTGGCCGACAACATCATGGACTTGAGCCATGTCGATTTCCTGCACCCCGACACGCTCGGTGGCGGAGCGTTGTCACGCACCCGCCCCACCATTGAGGAGTTGCCCAACGATCGCGTGCGCATCAGTTGGTGGGCACCCGATGATGTCCCACCGCCGGCATTCGGCGCGCACCTTGAGGATCCGACCCGGGCAGACGTCTGGGCTGAAGTCATCTGGCACGCGCCCGGTCTGATGTTGCTGGGCAGTGGTGCCACGCCTCTAGGACGCCCCAGGGAAGAGGGACCGGTGACTTGGAACCTGCACCTGATGACCCCGCAGGACGCGATGAATACCCATTACTTCTTTGCCAACACGCGCAGTTTCGAGCAGGACAATGCGCAGTTGAATGCCTTCGTCCAGGACATGTTGATCGGTATTTTTGCCGGTGAGGACAAACCCATGGTCGAGGCTCAACAGCGCCAGATTGGCGAGGTTGAACTGCTTGGCCTTAACCCTGTGTTGCTGCCCGTCGATGCTGGGGCGGTGCGTTGCCGACGGGTTTTGCGTCGATTGATTGCCGCTGAGCAGCCCGTAGGTGTTTCGCAATGATTGACGTCGTTGTGACCCGCAAGCGCCTCGAAGCTGAAGGCATCTACAGCTTTGAACTGGCCCCGGCCGAGGGTCCCATGCTGCCTGCTTTCAGTGCCGGCTCGCATATCGACGTGCACTTGCCCAATGGCTTGGTGCGCCAGTACTCGCTGTGCAATCACCCCGAAGAACGCCACCGCTACCTGCTGGGCGTGTTGCTCGACCCGGCGTCTCGCGGCGGCTCGCAGGCCATGCACGAACAAGTGCACGAAGGCAGCCGGCTGCGGATCAGCGAGCCACGAAACCTGTTCCCTCTGGAGCATGGGGCAGGGTACAGCGTGCTGCTCGCGGGCGGCATCGGCATCACGCCGATCCTCTGCATGGCCGAGCGCCTGGCGCGGGTCGGCGCGCCTTTCGAGCTGCACTATTGCGGTCGCTCGGCCGGGCGCATGGCCTTTATCGAGTACATCCGCCGTTCGACATTTGCCGATTGCGTGCAGGTTCATGTGGACGATGGCGAGGAGGTCCAGCGTCTTGACGCCGCTCGGGTTTTATCCGGGCCCGCCGCCGACCGTCACCTGTATGTCTGTGGCCCCAACGGTTTCATGGAGCACGTGTTGGGCACGGCGCGCGCGCAGGGCTGGGCCGAGGCGCAACTGCACCGCGAGTACTTTACCGCCGCCGCTGCGCCGGTCAGCGAGGCGGGCGGTTTCGAGGTGCAACTGGCTAGCACCGGACAGTGTTTCCAAGTGCCGGCCACGCTCAGCGTTGCCCAGGTGTTGCTGGAGGCCGGCATCGACATCCCGTTGTCTTGCGAACAGGGCATCTGTGGCACCTGCCTCACGCGCGTACTGGAAGGCGAGCCGGACCATCGTGACATGTTCTTGACCGATGCCGAGCGGGCCCGCAACGACCAGTTCACGCCTTGCTGCTCGCGCGCGAAAAGCGCGCGGCTGGTGCTGGATCTTTAAGGTTTTTACACAGATTCATCGTTACCCGCTGGCGCGTTTCGCCAACTGATTGAGGACTCGAACATGCAACAGCTTCCTGGTTTCAAACGCGTGGTCACCGGGCACGATGCCCAGGGCTTGGCGTTGGTCGCGCTCAGCGGACCAACGCCCAACAGCTTTCCGCTCAAGGCCGTGCCCGGCACGGTCTTCCATGAGATCTGGAACAGTGGCGCGAGCCCGGCCGTGCTGGATAACGGCGACGACCCCACCAACAAGCCGCTTCAACTGAGCCCCGCACCATTGGGCAGTGTGATCCGCGTGGTGGATATTCCGCCCGACAGCGTGCAGAACCAGGTCAGCGCCGAGGATGCTACGGCGGCCTTCGCCGAAATTGGCCAGGCCCATGCCGGTACGGGACAGGCGGATTCCAAACACAAGCTGATGCACCGCACCGAAACGCTTGACTACGGCGTTGTCACGGAGGGCGAGGTGTGGCTGGTGCTCGATGGCGAGGAAGTGCATCTCAAGCGCGGTGACATCGTCGTGCAGCGCGGCACCAACCACGCCTGGAGCAATCGCACCGAGCAGATGGCGCGCATGCTCTTCGTGCTGCTTGATGGTCGCTTCGCTCCTGAACTGCAAGGAGAACAGGCATGAAGCTCAGTACCCTCAAGAACTACAGTCGCGACGGACGCCTGCTGGTGGTGTCGCGCGACCTGGCCTGGGCGGTGGAGGCCAGCGATATCGTCGCGACGCTGCAGGAGGCTATCGAGCATTGGCCGAGCGTTGAAGCCGCTTTGCGCGCTCGCTATGACGCCCTGAACGAAGGCTCGCTGGCCGGGGCCTTCGCCTTTGATCCGCAACAAGCCGCCGCACCCTTGCCACGTGCCTGGCAGTGGCTGGACGCCTCGTCTTTTCTCAGCCATGGCGAGCGGATGCAGAAGGCTTTTGGGCTGGATCCGATCGAAGGTGTTGAACACACGCCGCTGATGTATCAGGGCTGTGGCGATGACTTTCTGGGGGCTCACGACGACATCGTGCTGCCCAGTGAAACCCATGGCATAGACTTCGAAGGTGAATTCGCCGTGGTGGTCGATGAGGTTCCCATGGGTTGCTCGGCGCAAGACGCCATCGACCATATTCGGCTCATCGTTCAGGTCAACGATGTCAGCTTGCGTGCGCTCGCCCCCCGTGAAATGAAGACCGGATTCGGTTTTATCCAGGCCAAGTCCTCGTCCAGTTTCGCCCCGGTGGCGATCACCCCCGATGAATTAGGAGAGGCCTGGCGCGACGGGCGTGTGCACTTGCCGTTGAAGGTTGAATGGAACGGCCAGTGGTTCGGTCATGCCCAGGGCGGTGCCATGCATTTCGGCTTTCATCAGTTGATTGCTCACGCGGCGCTGACCCGGCGCCTCAGGGCGGGCTGCCTGATCGGTTCCGGCACGGTTTCCAATGCTGATCCCACGGTGGGCGCGGCCTGTATCGCCGAACGTCGTGCCGTTGAGATGATCGAGCACGGCGCGCCACAGACGTCCTTCATGCGCTTCGGTGATCGCGTGCGCATGGAAGTCCTGGATATGCAAGAGCGATCGGTGTTCGGGGCGATAGACCAGCGCGTTGTGCGCGGAGGCCTCCCATGCGCGTGATGATTACCGGGGCCAATGGTTTTGTCGGCCGGGCGCTGGTCAAACGATTGCTCCAAACCAATGAGCTGCAAGGCCGGTCGATCAGCGCATTGATCTTGCTGGATAAAGAACTGGTGGGGTTCGCTGAGGATAAGCGCCTGCGCCGGCATTGCGGCAGTGTCACCGACGCCGCGTTATTGCGCCGTGCGCTGGCCGACGGCATCGATGTTGTTTTTCACTTGGTGAGCATCCCGGGTGGCGCGGCCGAGCAGCATTATTCACTGGGCTATCAGGTCAACCTGTTGGCAAGTCTGGAGTTGCTTGACCAGTTGCGCGAGCAGCCTGGCCGGCCGGTGCTGGTGTACGCCAGCAGCGTGGCAGTGTACGGCGGCGACCTGCCGGCCCGCATGGATGAGCGTGCCGTGCCGCGCCCACAGTTGAGTTACGGGGCGCATAAGGCAATGGTGGAAATGGCGATCAACGACCTTGCCCGACGGGGCGAGGTGGACGGTCGTGCCGTGCGCCTGCCCGGCATCGTCGCCCGTCCACATGAACCCAATGGGCTGCGCTCGGCGTTCATGAGCGATCTCCTGCACGCCTTTGCTCAAGGTGAACCGTATTGCTGCCCGGTCTCGCCGCAGGCGCAGGCCTGGTGGATGTCCGTGCGCTGTTGCGTGGACAACCTGCTACGGGCCGCCGAACTGTCGGCCGACGAAATCGGCGAGTCACGTGTCTGGCAATTACCGCTGTTGCACCTGTCCATTGCCCAGGTCATCGATGCCTTGGCCGCGGCCTATGGCCAGGAACGTCGCGCGCTGGTCAGCTTCGCACCGGACGCTGAACTGCAAGCGTTGTTCGGCAATTTCCCTGCAATGAAAACGCCCCAGTCCCGTGCCCTTGGCTTTCGTCATGACGGCTCTGCCGGCGCCTTGATACGTAACAGTTTGACCGCTGCTACCCCGACGCGTCGTGCGCGGGTGGCGCTTGGAGTGAGCAAAAATGCAATCAACTAAACGCCGCCTGGTGGACCTGTCCGTCACCCTGGACAACAACCCCTACACCGATCCGCCGCCATTGCTGCCGAAAATCGACTACATGGACCATCAGCAAGGCTGGCCGGAAATGGCCGCGATGTTTCCCGGCCTGTCCAAGGCGCAATTGCCCGGCAACGAATCCTGGGCGGCCGAGCGCCTGCAGATCACCACGCACAGCGGTACGCACATGGACGCCCCTTGGCATTACGCCTCGACGACGGACGGCGGCAAGCCGGCTTTCGGCATCGATGAGCTGCCGCTGGATTGGTGCTTGCAACCGGGCGTGAAGCTGGACTTTCGTCATTTACCGGATGGCCATGTGGTCAACGCCGGCCAAGTGCAAGCTGAGCTGGAGCGTATTGGCCATGTGCTGCGGCCGCTGGACATTGTCCTGGTCAACACCCGTGCCGGCGCGCTATTCGGCCAGCCAGGGTACCTGGACGCCGGGGTCGGCATCGGCCGTGAGGCCACGTTGTACTTGCTGGAACGCGGCGTGCGCGTGGTCGGCACCGATGCCTGGAGTTGGGATGCGCCGTTCAAGTACACACGTGAACGCTTCGCCGCCACGGGCGATGCCTCGATCATCTGGGAAGGCCACAAGGCCGGACGTGACATCGGCTACGGTCAGATGGAAAAACTGGCCAACCTGGAATGCTTGCCGGCCCATGGATTCCAGGTGTCCTGCTTCCCCTACAAGATCAGGCACGCTTCGGCCGGCTTCGTCCGCGCCGTAGCGATTTTCGAGGAATGAACGTGCCAGCAGCCGGTGGGAAAAAGCGCGCTAGCCTCTCCCAGGGGCTTGAGGCGCTGCTGTCAGAGCGTATTCTTGAGGGCCGGCTGCGTGGCGGTGAGCAGTTGCCCACCGAGTCGGCCCTCATGCTTGAGCATGGCGTCAGCAGAACCGTGGTGCGTGAGGCCATGTCGCGTCTACAGGCCGCTGGAATGGTTGAGACACGCCACGGCATCGGCACGTTTGTGCGCGGCAGCACCCTGTCGCTGGGGGCCTTCATCGACCCGGCTACCCTCGGCATCATCACTGACTCGCTGGCGATCATGGAGTTTCGGATCGGTCTTGAGGTCGAAGCCGCCGGGCTCGCCGCCCAGCGACGTAGCCCGGATCAGTTGGCTGGGTTGCGGGCGCTGCTCGATCAGCTCGGCCAGCCTGCAGTCAGCGTCAATGATCGGGTCGCGCTGGATTTCCAGTTCCATTTGGGCATTGCCCAGGCGACCGGCAATCACTACATCGCCGACACGCTGCTCAACCTGGGGGAGGTCATCATCCCGCGCAGCCGACTGGATTCCGCGCGGCTGTTTCACGCTGAGCCTTTGCACTACGAGCAGCGGATGCAAAGCGAGCACGAACAGATTTACCAGGCAATCTTCAATCAGGAGACTGAGTGTGCGCGTGCTGCGATGCGCCTGCACCTTCAGGACAGTCGCGAGTACCTGGACCAGGCCCGCCAAGAGTTGATGACATGACGGATAGCCAGAGCTACCCGGTGCCGGCCACGGCCACCCAGCCTCCTGCCACGGCGCTCACCATCATCGATCCTCGCTGGACCTTGTTCGTACGTGTCGTGGCGGCTGGCAGTCTCAGCAAAGCAGCCGTACTGCTGGACATGCCGCAGTCCATGGTGAGTCGCAATATTGCCCTGCTCGAGTCGCAATGTGGCGAACGTCTGTTCCATCGCACCGGGCGCGGGGTGGTCCTGACCGAATTTGGCGAGCAGTTGTTGCCCTGTATATCGGATCTTCTGGCGAACGCTGAAAGCCTTGCCGATGACATTCGCAACCTGCGTGGAAAACCTGTGGGGGAGGTGGTCGTGGGCATGTTGCCTTCCGCGGTGCGCCGGTTTGCGGGGACGCTCTTTTCTGCGGTGCGCGCGCAGATGCCCGGGGTGAGATTGCACCTGATCGAGGGCGCCAGTGCTCAACTCGAAGAGCAGTTGCACGATGGTCGTCTGGATATGGCGCTGGTGCTGCGCGAGAGCGAGGCGAGCATCGGGCAAGCTCATCTGTTGGCCAGGCTACCGCTGCATCTGGTAGGACCCGCCGCCGATCCTCTGTTCGGGAATCGAGATATTGCGCTGGAAAATCTATCGGGGTTGCCATTGGTCGTGCCTGGGCGGCCGCATCTGCTGAGGGCCAGGCTCGATCATTTGGCTGCGGAGCAAGGCGTGGAACTGTGCGTGGCCGTGGAAGCCGACTCGGTCCAGCTCCAGTACGAAGTCGTCGCGGCAGGCGGAGGCTATGCGATTGCCTCGGTGTTGCCGGGCTCGCTGGATCAACGACTGATTTCATCGCGCATTATCGAGCCTGTGCTGGAGCGCTTTGTCGTGCTGGTCGAATCGCCCCGTCGCCCTTTGACCCGTGCTTCCCGTGAAGTGCGACGGCTGATTTGCAATCTGTCCATGCCATCGATTTAAGCGATAGCTGCTTTGCGTCCCCAGCAGTATTCGATGGGGGGCGCGCCTCGTAGGGTGTCAGTCAATCAACGACTGATCCCCGATTGCGAGGTTAGCGCTATGCATCACGCCCAAGAGTTCCAAGTCATTGCTCCGACGCTTTTTCTCAGCGACGCCGATGTGGCCTCGCTCGCCGACTGGAGCGTCGCCGTGGCCGCGCTCGCCGAGGCGTATGCAAGTCCCGCATCGGACGCCATGGTACCGCCTCGCTCCATGGCCCGGGGCGACGGTATCTGGCTGCGCAGTTTGACTGCTGTACCTCCGGCTGGCGGCCATATGGGCTGCAAGTTGATCGCGGCCTCCATGCGGTCGCGCTGTGCCAGCTACCTGATCGCGTTGTTCAACCAGCAAACCATGGCGCTCAGTGCTCTGATCGATGGCAACCGGGTGACGGGTTTGCGCACCGCGGCAACCGCTGCGCTGGCAGTCGATTTGCTGGCGCCCAAGCGTGCGCTGCGGGTGGGGGTGATTGGCTCGGGGTTTGAGGCCCGTGGCGCATTGGACTGCCTCAAGTCCGTGCGCGATGTGGCGCATGTCCGGGTATTCAGTCCAACGCCCGCTAGCCGCGAGCGCTTTGCCGAGAGCTTCAGGCCGGGGCTGGACATCCAGGCGGTGAACAGCGCGCAAGAAGCCGTGCAGGATTGTGATGTGGTGATTTGTGCCGCCCGCAGTCGTGACGAATCTCCGGTACTGCAAGGCGCCTGGCTTTGCCCGGGAGCCACGGTTGTGTCGTTGGGGTCCACCTTGCCTGAGCAAAGGGAAGTTGACCCGGTCACGATGGAACGAGCCGTCTGCATCGTCGCCGATATGCCGCAAGAGGTGCTCCACGATACCGGCGATGCCATTGCTGCGATCAGTGCCGGCGTGTATGTCGCCGACAAATTGGTCGCGCTGTCGGACCTCGTCGCGGGTCGTGTCACCCCGCGCCAGCACGCAAGCGACATCGTCCTCTACAAATCGGTGGGCTCGGCGCTGCAGGACGTAGTCATCGCCCAAGCGCTGTATGAGCGCGCCCGGCAACAAGGCCTCGGCATCGAGTTGCCCGCCAGCATTGTCCCTGTCTCGAAATAACCCCTCCACTGTTCGAAGGAAAATCATCATGGCCACATACAAGAAAGCAGATGCCCGTGCCTGGGCGCGGGAAAACCTGGTGGGCTGCTCGGCTGTCACCATCCCGAGTTTCAGTGCTGATCTGAAGCGTCTCAATGAGCGTGGCATCCGCCACGACATCGAACATACGGTTGGCCTGGGCTACAGCGCCACGTTGCTGTGCAGCGAACTGGCGATCTCTCCCCAGGAGAACGCGCAGTTCACGGCCTGGGCCCGCGAGTCGGGGAAAAACCTGATCCTGTTCTTCCACGCGGCCTTTGGCACGCTTGCCGAGAATATCGAGGCGGTGAAGCTCGCCGAGAATGCCGGTGCGGATATTGTTCTGCTGTCCTATCCACCGCAGTTCTGGCCGACCAACGAGCAGGAAATCTACGACTACACCAAGTCGTTCTGCGACGCGACGGACCTCGCCGTCATGCTCTTCCCGATCCCGCTCTGGGGCTTCGAGCGCGTGCACCCGGCGGGGATGTCGCTGGAGTTGGTTCGTCGGCTGTTGGCCGATTGTCCGAATATCGCGGCCATCAAGTCCGAGCAAGGGTTCCCGCTGCCAGCGGGCATTTGTGAGATGTATCACCACTTCCGCGATCAGGTGGTGATCAGTTGCCCGATCGAAGGCGACGCAATCCCCTTGATGAGCCTGATGAAGTTGCAGTTTTCCGGCACCAGCAACACCGCCTGGATGAGTGACTACTACCCGAAAGCGTTCGAACTGGCCCGCACGGGCCGCTTTGAAGAGGCGATGGAACTGTACTGGAAGGTCAATCCGGCCCGCAGTGCCAACGGCGCTGCTGCGCAAAGCTATGCCGGCGGCACCGGGGTGCTCAATCGCACGATGTGGAAATACCAGGACTGGCTCGCCGGCTTCAACGGCGGCCCATTGCGAGCCCCGGCGATGCGCGTGCCGGATCGCTTCATGAAGTCGCTGCGCCAAGGCTTGGTTGCGTCGGGCCTGCCGGTGACTTCGGACCCTGACAGCTCCTTCATGATCGGGCGTCATCCGTGCTGATCGGGAGGATTGCACAGTGAAACATTTACTTCAGGATCCTACGCTGTGGCGCGACGGTGCCTATATCGCCGGTGAGTGGCTGGCCGAGACGCCGCACGGTCACTACACTCTGCGTAATCCGGTGGATCAAACGGTGCTGGCCGAGTTGCCGCGCTGTCGCGAAGCTGAAGTTCGGCACGCCATCGACGCGGCGCATGAGGCCTTTGGCCCATGGCGTCGCCTGACGGCCAAACGCCGTGGCGAGGTGTTGCGTCGTTGGTATGAGCTGATGGTTGAGCATCGCGAGGACATTGCCACGCTGATTACCCTGGAGGAGGGCAAGCCCCTGGAGGAGGCGCGGGGTGAAGTCGATTACGCGGCGTCTTTTGTGCGCTGGTTTGGCGAGGAAGCCACACGGGTGCGTGGTGATCTGATCCCGGGGGTGAAGGACACTCAGCGCATTGTGGTCCTGCGCGAACCCATCGGCGTCTGCGCCGCGATCACGCCCTGGAATTTCCCCGCTGCGATGATTACACGCAAGGCCGCTCCGGCCCTCGCGGCCGGTTGCACCATGGTCGTGAAGCCGGCCAGCCAGACACCCCTGACCGCACTGGCGCTCGCCGAACTCGCTCAGCGCGCGGGTGTGCCGGCGGGTGTTTTCAGTGTGATCACCGGCAATGACACGCGCGATATTGCCGGTGAACTCACGGCCAACCCGTTGGTGCGCAAGCTCACGTTCACGGGGTCCACGGAAGTGGGCCGGCTGCTGCTGGCGCAAGCGGCACAGACGGTCAAGAAATGCTCCATGGAGCTGGGCGGCAACGCCCCGTTCATTGTCTTCGATGATGCTGATCTGGATGCTGCCGCTGACGGGGTGATGTTGGCCAAGTTTCGCAACGGTGGGCAGTCCTGTATCGGCGCGAACCGGGTGCTGGTGCAGTCAGGGGTTTATGACGCATTGGCCGAGCGCATCGTCGAGCGCCTGGCACGCCTGAAGGTGGGCAATGGCCTGGAGCCGGGTGTACAGGTCGGGCCGCTGATCGATGACGCAGCGGTACGAAAATCCCAGACGCTGGTTGATGATGCGCTGGCGCAAGGCGCTCGACTGCTGTCTGGGGGCAAGCCCCATGCGCTGGGCGGGTGTTTCTTCGAGCCCACCTTGTTGGCTGATGTGACCCATGGAATGAGGGTCGCTCGCGAAGAGATCTTCGGCCCGGTCATGCCATTAGTGCGTTTCGACACTGATGACCAAGCCATTGCCATGGCCAACGACAGCGAGTTTGGCCTGGCGGCGTACCTGTTCAGCCGTGACGCGGCGCGTATCTGGCGCAACGCCGCGCGCATCGAGTCGGGCATGGTGGGCATCAACTGTGGCTTGATTTCAAATGAGGTCGCACCTTTCGGTGGCGTGAAGCAGAGCGGTCTTGGGCGAGAGGGATCTCACCTGGGAATAGACGAGTTCCTAGAGGTTAAATACCTCTGCTGGGATGGCTTGGAAAGCGTGTAAACAACCGTCGTTAAAGGCCGGTGGACGGCGGTTCGTGTGAGCCGTCGTTCATCGGCTTTTGTATTTGTTCTGCCGCAAAGGCAGGCACTCCGAGCAATGCCCTCGGCTTACCTGCGAGACCCATCGCCGCCAGCGATACCTCGGATTGTGCAAAGCGATTTCAGCGCTGGTATTCGATTCGATAGTCTCGTGGCTGATCCGGCGTTTTACGTCGGCATTCCCTATTTCTGCGGCGTTGATGCGATGACGCCGCAGAGCTCGTCGGTGCGCCATGCAATGTCTGCCCGAGTGAATAAGAATAATTAGGAGAGCGTGATGATTGCAGCAGTCAGTAAGGTCCTGGTGATCGGGGGAGGGTTTTCCGGTATGACCGCGGCTATCCAGCTCGCCCGCCAGGGCGTCGAAGTGGACCTCGTCGAAATCGATCCGTTGTGGTGTCCTTTGGGGGCGGGGATTACGCTCAGTGGGCCCACGCTGCGAGCGCTTGATACGGTTGGGATTCTGGAACGGGTCGCCGGGGAAGGGTACCTGTCGACCAATTTCGATGTGTTTTCACCAGCGGGCGACCTGATCGTGCAATTGGCGCTTCGACCGCCGGTCAGCGATAAACCGATCCCCTGTGGTGGCGGCATCCTGCGCCCGGTACTGGCTCGAATCTTCGCCGACAGGACGCGGGAAGTGGGCACCCGTGTGCGCCTGGGCATCACCTACGACAGCGTCATCGAGCATGACGATGGCATTGACGTGTCTTTCACCGACGGGACCACTGAACGCTATGACCTGGTCGTTGCCGCTGATGGCGTGCATTCGCGAACGCGAAAGGACTTTTTCCCGCAAGCACCCTCGCCAAAACCCATTCATCAGAGCGTCTGGCGCGCGGTGCTGAAGCGTCCGCCGGAAATCGTGCGTCCCAGTCATTGGCTGGGACGCACCAAGGTTGGCGTCAATCCGATCTCCGAAACGCACATGTACATGTTCCTCATGGAAAACCGCGAGTTTTCCGAGTGGATCGATCCGGCCAGTTGGCCGGGTGAAATGGCGCGCCTGCTGAGTGAGTTTCCAGCCCCGATCCTGCAAACGCTGGTGCCGCAACTGTACGAGGCGGGCGCCAATATCGACTATCGTCCGCTGGCCAATCTGTTGGTGCCGCTGCCCTGGCACAAGGGTCGTATCGTGCTGATCGGCGACACGGTGCATGCCACCACGCCGCACCTGGCTTCCGGGGCTGGCATCGGTATTGAGAGCGCCATCGTGCTTGCCGAAGAGTTGCTCGCCAATAGCAATCTACAGACGGCCCTGAGCCGGTTCGAAACGCGGCGCTGGGAGCGTTGCCAACTCGTGGTCGAGAACTCCGCACGGCTGTGCGAGATAGAGAAAAGTGGTGGGGACAAGGAAGAGCATGCGCAGATCATGCGTGAGTCCACTGCGACGTTGGCTGAGCCTATCTGAGTGATAGCGACCCTTCTGAATGGGGGAAGGGTCGCGCTGCTGGTCTTCAGGAGCAGTGATCGAAAATAACGACCTCTTTGACGTAGGCAAAAAAAGACGCCGATGTCAGCGCCACGCCGTCCTCGGCAAGTTTTTGAAACAGCGCACGCTGATACTGCCGAAAGGTCGAAAAATCCGTTTCATTTTCAAACCACAGGCTAGAGGCACCTTCGTATACGTTGATGTTCGGCCCGAAATAGGCCGTCACCTTGTCACCCTCGGGTAAGTACCGGGAGCGAACATACCGGCGTAAGGCGTTCTGGAAGTCAGGTTGTTCCCGGGTAATGCTCTCGTGAGCTGCGTCCCAAGCGTCGAAAAAACGATCGAGCTCCATGGCTGGATTCTTCTTCAGCAGGATCATCACCTTCCATGGGTGAGGCACTGTAGCAGTGCTAGCCGTCTCCACTTCATCCATCAATTGAGCGAGCTGCTCGGAAAGGTCAGCGAAGTTCTTTGCATCAGGGCCTACGGTTTGTTGCGTATAGGGATCGCTGAAGGTGCGAATCAAACCTGGCGCGTCTTCAAAAAACAGCTCCGTAATGGAGTCTTTGTGAAAGGACTGTGCGTAGGCATTGTCGGCGTCAACCCCGAAAGCTGCGTCGATGACATGGTTCTGCACGTACCGTTTGACGCCTAACGGTTTGGCTTTAGCGATTGCTCCGTGGGTGTGCTCTACATAGTTTAAAAACTCGGCATGGGTCATTCCGGGTTTTCGGCGTACAGCGGCTAGGATTTTTATCATGAGGCGTTCTCGCTTTTGGCAGGATTAACGGGTCTTGAACCTTATATGCACTTGGTGCGGTTGTTATTCATCTGATTGTTTTTCAACACCAAAATATAAGGCCAGGCTTGTCTCGCAAACCAATCGGTATTCGTGTTGGTAGGTATCGCGCAATAACATGCTCGAAGCCTCAATTGCTTGAGGGGGGCTCGCGTCTGGGCGCTAGGCGGCTGGCTCCTATGATCGTTTGCCTAAACTAAGCATCGGCTGCTCCTCCTTCCAGCCTGTATCCTCAAGCAGGTTTATTTCTATGTATCCTTCTTCGCATGCTTGCGAAGGAAACGGCCATGGAGCTTAAGGCTCTCGCTTGTGGGGGCAGGGGGACATCGCTTCGTTGGACAAGGCTCAGATTTGTATTTGGGATTGCTTCTCTTATAGGGATCTGTGCGAGGAACCGACTGTACCCCGCGGTATCTAGGACAAACGATGGCGCAAGGAATAGCAGATCGCTTTCCAGCAGCAGGCTGAGCGAGTCGAATAATGATTCGACTGTCAGAATGACATTCGGTCGGTCGTACCCTTCGGCATCGAACAGGTCGTACAGCCGATTTGACGGTGAGCCCTGCCGAGCATAGGGACCAGTGCTAATCCACTCTGCTTCGCGCAGTTGCGATAGGGAGGTGCATTTTACGAGAGGGTGGCCCGCACGGCAGATGACCGCGGGGCGTGCCAGATCCAGCGGAGTTTGCGTCAAGTCGCTCATGTCTGCCGTGGTAGCGACCAGCGTGATTGCGAAATCGAGCTTGGCCTCCCTCACACGTGACAGCAGTACGTTGGACGGGCCACTCGCAATATGCACCGAAACGCGCTTGTACTGTTCGCGAAATTGTCCCAGAACGGGCAAGAGAATCTCCGAGAATGCTTCGGACGAGGCACCTACTGCCAGCGCTCCGAAGACGTCCTGCCCGCTGCTCTTGGCTTCAAGCTGTGCGTAGTCACACTCTCGCAAAATCAGCCTTGCTCTGGGCAAAAACGCTTCGCCGGGAGCACTTAAAGTGATCCCGCTATTACCTCGAATGAACAGCTCAACATTCACAGCGGACTCAAGTCTTTTGATCTGCTGCGTGAGGCCACTTTGTGCGAGCCCGAGATCACGGGCCGCAGAGCGGATACTGCCATGTTCCACTACCGCTACGAATGCCCTCAGTTGATCGAGTGTCATGGCGTTCTCCGATCATAATTTGTGATCGTGATCATACCGTCCGTATCTTACGGATAACCACTACCTGCCATAAATTCAACCCACACAGGGACGGCGGCAACCATTGCCGCCGCATTGAGGGCAGGTGCGTTATGAGCGACTTTCTTTATGAAAATGGTGAGCGTATTCGCCGCGAGGTACTGGGCGAGGAATATGTGAAGAACTCCACCGCAGCCACTGATGCATTCAGCGAGCCTGTACGTGCGTTTGCCATCAAACACCTCTGGGGGGACATCTGGGATCGTCCCGGCCTGGATCGCCGCAGCCGGAGCATCATTAACCTGGCGTTGATGACAGCAATGAATCGTCCCACTGAACTGAAAATTCATATTCGTGCAGCGCTGAACAATGGTCTGACTCGCGAAGAAATTTCCGAGGTTTTTTTGCAGTGCGCTCTTTACTGCGGCATCCCTGCGGGCAGTGAAAGTACGCGAGTGGCCAAACAATTGTTCGCTGAGCTTGATGGCTGATTTATTTCCCGCATAGCCCGTGTTGATCGTCGAGCAACAGTGAGGAAATATCGTGGCAATTCTCAACTCAAGTTTAAAAACACTGTTCAGCGAGCTGGTAGGGCCTTATGACTTCGTAGGGTCTTTTGTAGGAGGGGCGTTAATCGAAGGCGGCGGTGAAAGTATTGTCATCAATGATGCCGGCAGCGGCCAGGTCGCCTTCACTTACGCTGATGCAACTCCTGATGTGGTCCGCCGGGCGATTGAGTCATCTCACCACGCCCAGAAGCTCTGGGCCCAGTTCCCGGCTCGTGAGAAATCCAAGGCGCTACGTGCGTTGGGTGCGGCTGTTCGAGACCATGGGCAGGCTTTGGCGCAATTGGAATCGATCTCGTGTGGAAAGGTATTGAAGGGATCGCTCGCCCAGGTCGAGTTAGTCGCCGACATGTTTGATTACTATGCCGGATGGACTGATAAGTTCACCGGAGATGTCATCCCGGTGCCTGGCGGCCAACTCAACTACACCGTCCACGAGCCCCTCGGAACGGTACTTCAGGTTGTACCTTGGAATTCCCCGCTCTACTTGGCTGCCTGGAATGCTGCGCCAGCCTTGGCCATGGGCAACGCAGTGGTGATCAAGCCGTCTGAGCTCACACCGCTGACGGCCCTTGCTCTGGCTCACCTCGCAATACAGGTTGGTTTACCAGCGGGCCTTGTCAATATCATTTGCGGATACGGCCAAACGACAGTTCCACCGGCCGTGGCGGATCATAGAATCAAAAAAGTCGTTTTCGTCGGTTCCACTGTGATAGGGCGGATTGTCGCTGCGGACGCTGCCGCTCGACCGATTCCTTGCATGCTGGAGCTTGGTGGTAAATCCGCCAATATCGTGTTTGCAGATGCTGATCTGGAAAAGGCAGCAGAGGCCGCCGTCATGGCTGGGTATGCCAACACGGGACAAAACTGCGCAGCGGGATCGCGGCTTTTGGTTGAGCGTGCGGTGTACAGGCAGTTTCAGAAGCTACTGAAAGTCGCTTCAGCACGCTATGTCATAGGGTCTCCGATGGACGCGAGAACTGACATCGGGCCCGTGGTCAGCGCGAGTCAACAGCACAGGATTGTGGAGAAAATCGCCTCCGGAATTGAGGAAGGTGCCGAAGTGCTCGTCGGGGGTGGGAGTATCCCGTCTTTATCAGGCTATTTCGTAGAACCGACCATTTTGGTCAACGTTAATAACGCCATGGAGGTAGCGCGGAATGAAATTTTTGGCCCCGTTATTTGCGTGATTCCGTTTGACTCCGAAGACCAAGCAATTGAAATCGCCAACGACAGCGAGTTTGCACTTGCCGGTGGTGTATGGACCAATGACATCGCTAAAGGGCACCGTGTTGCCTCGAAAATCAATGCAGGTCTTCTATGGATAAACATGTATCGGGAGATGCATGTTTCGTCACCCTTTGGTGGTAATGACTCCAGCGGTTTTGGACGCTCCAGCGGTGCCGATTGTCTCCATGAGTACACGAAAATCAAAAGTGTCTGGCTTCCGTTCAAGAATAGCTGATTGCGAGTTATTTAACTTCTAGTTGGAGAGCTTTATGAAAATCGTCGTGGTCGGGTTAGGTAAAATGGGCCTTGGTATGGCCCTGTCGATTCAGCGAGCAGGTTATTACGTGTACGGTTACGATAAAAACGAAATGGCAGCGCGTGTTGCATTAGAAAGCGGCATCGATGTTATTCATGAATTGTCGGAAGTCGCCTCTGAAGTAGTCGTCTACGTACTGTCGTTGCCAAATGCCGCTATCGTTGAAGCGGTTGTCAGTGGCGATAAAGGGATAAAAAGTTTTGCCCGAAACGGGTCTTTGGTCATCGATACTTCGACATCGGATCCTCAAACGACTCGACGGCTCGCGGCTGAACTATCGCCGCTGGGCCTTGGATTTATTGACGCTCCCGTGAGTGGAGGGGCGAAAGGGGCACTGGCTGGGGAACTGACCATGTTCATCGGAGGCAGCACCAATGATGTCGAGGCTGCTGAAGGTGTTTTGAAAGCGATGGGGACAAAGCGCTTCCACATTGGCGCGTCGGGCGCCGGGAATGTCGGAAAAATCCTCAATAATCTTCTTTGCGCCTCGCATTTGATCATCGCCGGTGAGGCTTTCAGGTTAGGTCGTGCGGCAGGTGTGGAGCCTTTGGCGGTCCTGGATGCCATCAATACTGGCTCCGGGCGTAGTGGTGTAACCCTATACAACTTCCCGGCACGAATCCTGAATGGCGCTTTTGACTCAGGCTTTACCATGCAGTTAATGCGTAAAGATGTGCGACTGGCAATGAGTTTGGCCGAAGCAGTGGGCGTTAATTTGCCTGTAAGTGGACTGGTGGGTGATTTTTGGTCGGAAAGTTCTAAGGAAATTCCTGATTTCGAGGATTTCAACAGAATTGTCGAGTATATCCCCGCAAAATAATAATCGTTGTATTTTTTAATCTGCCCTGTTTACCCATTTAAACAATAAATAAGCGGCACAGGAGATAATATGGACACTTCTATTGCGGGTACCTATTCCCAGAGTCACGGGCACATATTGCTCAAATTGATCGTGCTTGTGTCGGCGGTAACGGTTGGGGCTGATTTTATAGGTGCAATCAAAATCAATCTCGGTTTCGCTCAAGTTACCCTTTTACCTATGGTTTGGGCCATCTTACTTGGGGCGATTGTAGCTTCACTAGGTGCCCGCCGAACGGGCTTTCTTAGCGTGAACCGGGCGTTGCAATTTAAAGCGAGTGCTCTATTACAACCGGCATTGCTGCTTTTTACCGCGAAACTGGGCCTCATGGTCGGTGAGCATTTACCTCAAGTGGTCGATGCCGGTTGGGCTCTTGCCTTTCAGGAATTCGGGCACTTTCTGGGAACTATCATGCTCGGCCTGCCGGTTGCTTTGCTGCTTGGCATTAAGCGCGAAGCCATTGGTGCTACATTTTCGGTTGGGCGTGAGCCAAGTTTGGCGATTATTGCCGATAAGTACGGCATGAATTCACCGGAAGGATCCGGTGTATTGGCCGAGTACCTCACAGGGACAATTCTGGGAGCGGTTTTCATTGCCATATTCGCGGGATTTGTTACTTCGCTGGGTATCTTCGATCCGCGTGCATTGGCCATGGGAGCAGGCGTCGGCTCAGGCAGTATGATGGCTGCGGCCTCGGGTGCGATTGCTGCTCAACAAACCGCCGAGGTGGCGAAAGAGGTCATTACATTCGCAGCGGCCAGCAACCTGATCACAAGCTCGGTCGGCGTGTATTTCACACTGTTCATATCCTTGCCTTGTGCTGTGTGGGCCTACAATTTTCTCGAACCTCGGATTGGTCGCACTACCGTAGCTTCAACGACTAGCGTTGATCGCAAGGATGTCCCAGACGAAGGAACGCATACATTTTTTGAAAAGTGGATCACCTGGGTAGCTGTCGCTGGACTCTCATTGGTGAGTAATTGGATTCTGTACGGCGCAAGCATCCCCGAGGCTGTTCCTTGCGCGCTGATACTTTTGGGGGTGTTGTTCGCAAATGACTTGGTCATGAAGGTCGTGGGCAAACGAGTGCCTTCCGTATGTGTCGTATCCATTGTCGCGATGGTACTAACGATGCCTTGGAACCCCATATCGGAAATGGTCATACACCTTTCGAACAAACTGAACTTTCTGGCAATTACCCCCGCCATGCTGTCCATCGCTGGATTGTCACTGGCAAAGGATATTCCAGCATTCAAGCGATTGGGTTGGAGAATCGTTCTGGTCTCGCTGGTGGCGAATGCCGGCAGTTTTATCGTAGCCAGTATCGTTGCCCAAATTTTCCATTGAATCCAATGAATGGTCGCCCGGCGAAGGTGCTTTGCCGGGCGCGTCAAGGCGTGAGACTGATGAATAGAAAGAATGCACTCGAAGCTGCGCAGCGCTACTACGGAAACGGCTCCTTCATCGGAGACCTGTCACGACGAATTGCCTTTGCGACCGAGAGCCAAGAGTTCAGCCAGCGTCCGGTGTTGAGACGTTATCTTGAGGACGAAATAGGAGTGGCTCTAGCCGAAATCGGATTCAGCTACCGCCTTTGGGAAAACCCTATTGCTGAAGGGCCGCCATTCCTTTTTGCCGAACGTTCAGAACCAGGCAACTCACTGACTGTTTTGATGTATGCGCATGGGGATGTTGTCCGGGGCGATAGGGTCAATTGGACCGAAGGTCTTGATCCTTGGAAGGCCCTCGTCAAGGGAGACCGTATCTACGGTCGTGGATCGGCTGACAATAAGGGCCAGCACACGATCAATATCGGCTCTCTAGCGGCCGTGATAGGGACTCGGGCCGGGAAGTTGGGATTCAACATCAAACTGTTGATGGAAATGGGCGAGGAGGTAGGCTCACCGGGTTTGGCGGACATTGTTGAGCTGAAAAAGCAGGCGTTGCGCGCGGATCTCTTTATTGCGTCCGATGGCCCTCGATTGTCGTCAGACAAACCGACCCTCTCCCTTGGATCTCGAGGCTATGCAAACTTCAGCTTGAGCGTTCACTCGCGAGCCAAGAGCTACCATTCCGGCAATTGGGGTGGATTGTTAAGTAATCCAGCGGTGATATTGACCAATGCGCTGGCTTCGATAGTCGATAGCAACGGCGCCATCAAAGTCGAAAAGTTGTTACCTCCCGCCATTCCTCAAGAGGTCAGGGACACCCTTGCCAGCATTGAGATCAGGGCTACGGTGGACGGTCCGGCTATCGCGACAGGGTGGGGGCAGCCCGGGCTGAGCACAGCGGAAAAGCTATACGCATGGAACACTTTTGAAATCCTGGCGATCGGTTGTGCTGACGCTGAGGCTCCAGTCAATGCGATTCCTCGCTCTGCCATCGCTCACTGCCACATGCGATTTGTCGTAGGAACTGCGTACCAGTCAATCGAGACAATTCTCAGAGAACATTTGGATAACCATGGCTTCGATGGCGTTGAGATTCATATGGCGGATTCCTCGGCCGCCACTCGACTAAATCCCAATGATCCCTGGGTAGACTTTGCGGTGGCTTCAATTTCTCGCTCGGTTGGACGTGCGCCCGTAGTTCTGCCCAATATCGGTGGGTCTATCCCTAACGATATGTTTGCCCATTCCCTCGGGTTACCGACGCTGTGGATACCTCATTCCTATGCAGCCTGTGCTCAGCATGCGCCGGATGAGCACCTGTTGACCGATATTGTTCAAGAGGGGCTGAGGATAATGGCAGGGCTGTGGTGGGACTTGGGAACATTTGAATTCACATCGCGGACTCGCGGAGTAACCACGTAGTGTTTTGCGGCTTCCTGAAGTGCCGCAATCCGCGATCATGCCAGCGTTGGTCTTTTGAGCGTTCATTCTGCGGCAACGATAAACAAAATTCTTGGTATTGGTTGGACGTTATACGGGCGACATACTCGAGGCAGGCTAGTGAGTCTGGTGTTAAAAAAAATAGGTGATTCCTTATCTCGCCCCAGTACGGCGAGCTAGCGAATCTCGCATAAACCTCGCGCTGCAACACAACGCCCGCTTACGTTTGATCATCGACTAGATCGATTTGCATCTGCCCTGGGTGTCGTCGACACCCCCTGAAAACACAATAACTCTTGATTCGGCCGCCACGGCCATCAGCAGGCCAGGGGAATAATATGCAACATACCCAAACCGTGGCGCTCGGTGATAACCGAGCCGTGTCCGCTACAACAAAACTTTATATCTGGGCCGCCGTTATTCTCCTCTGCGCCGAACTGATCGGTTCGGTCAGCATTCCCTTGGGCCCCGGGAAGGTCGTGCTTCTTCCTATGGTATGGGCCTTGCTGCTTGGCGCTGCCGTAGGGATTGCCAGCAAGCGCATGCCCGGAACGATTGGTATCGATACCCGCGCTCAGGTGCGCTCCGCCTCAATCTTGCAGCCGGCTCTGCTGATTTTCATCGCCAAGCTCGGCTTGGTGGTGGGCGGGTCTTTGCCGGTGGTATTTGCGTCCGGTTGGGCCCTGGTCTTTCAGGAGTTCGGCCACTTTGTCGGCACGGTACTCCTTGGTTTGCCGGTCGCCCTGCTGCTCGGGATCAAGCGAGAGGCGGTAGGCGCGACGTTCTCTGTGGGGCGTGAGCCAAGCCTCGCAATTATTGGCGAGCGCTACGGCATGGACTCTCCCGAGGGGCGTGGCGTGCTCGCTGAGTACCTGACCGGTACGTTGTTCGGGGCGTTGTTCATTGCCATTGTTGCCGGCTTCGTCACCAGCCTGGGCATCTTCCACCCGAACTCCCTGGCCATGGGCTCGGGTATCGGCTCAGGCAGTATGATGGCAGCGGCAGCGGGTGCGATCGCCGCCCAACAAACCCCTGAGGTGGCTAAGGAAGTCATGACGCTGGCAGCAGCGTCTAACTTGATCACCACGACGATCGGCACCTATTTCACGCTATTCATTTCGCTGCCTTTGGCCGTGTGGGGTTACCGTGTCCTTGAGCCGATGATTGGGCGGACCACCAAGGCGTCTACCGCTCAGCATGGGCCGATGCACGATGAAGTCTCACTCGAGACTGTCGAGCTGGGTTGGCTTGGCAAGGTCAGCGCATGGGTGGCCGCCTGCGCGCTGGCATTGATCGCCAACTACGTGGGCTACAAGACGCTGTCGGGGGACGCGTTCGTGGGCGTGGCGCTCATGTTGTTTGCAGCGTTTGTCGGTGAGGGGGTATGTAGCCTGTTGCGCCGCAAGATTCCTGCTGTATGCATCGTCTCGCTGGTGGCGATGTTCATGACCTCTCCGCTATGCCCCTGGGCTACGGAGATTGCTCGCCTTACCAGCTCGATCAACATCCTGGCCGTCATCACTCCGATGCTGACCTTCGCAGGGCTCTCGATTGCTAAAGATATCCCGGCTTTCCGCCGTTTGGGTTGGAGGATCGTGCTGGTGTCGTTCCTGGCCAACCTCGGTACTTTCATGGGAGCGGTGATGATCGCAGAATTTTTCCATTAGCAGTGTCCGCTAGGCATGGCGTGGCGCTGCCTAGCGCCACGCGCAGCCCTGGCGCTGTTCTACCGCAGCAACGCCGGCTGCTATTGGACCTCAACAGCATTTCTTCGCCAAATCAGCGATCGCGTAGCCTAACGCCGCGTGATTCTGTCGCATGAATGCTGCGTAGTATTTGACCGATGGTGCTGGAGGATCTGTTACGAGTACCTCCAGTTTTCCTGAATCGATTTCTGACTGGAAAAGCTCCTTGGGCATGCAGCTCGTTCCCAGGCCGGCACAGACAAGTCCCTTCAGCGCAAATAGGCTGTTGCTGCCGTAAACCCGATCGAAATCCACACCGGCTTCGGCAAATATGGCCTCGCAGCGAATGGTCAACGCCGAGAGAGGCCCTTGCAGGATGATAGGCACCTTCGCCAGTTCCGGGATGGTGACTACCCGTCCCGAAATCGGACTCCCCGGAGTGGTCAGCCAGGCGAAATCCACATTCTGTAGGTAGAGTGAGGCCATTGCGGGGGTCAAGTACTCCTCCGTGAGCACGACAATATCAAGCTGGCCACTGAGAAGCTTTTCCTGAAGAGTGGCAGACATGTCGACCTCCGGATGTACCGCCACATCGGGGTAAACCGCCTTGACCCGCTCGACGAATGAAGTGAACCACGTCAGCGTGGCCAGCTCTGTGATGCCCATCCGGACTGTGCGAGCCACGCGGGAGGCGGATTTGCGCAGCTCGTCCAGTTTCCAGAAGGCTTGCAGCAGGTCTTCTGAGGTAGCAAGCACTTCTCTACCTTTGGCCGTGAGATTGTTCTTCTGCCCGTTCTCCTCAAAAAGTGCAGAAGAAGACTGGCGTTCAAGTTCTTGTAGACGTTTCGTCGCGGCGGATTGTGTGATGAAGAGTTTGCTGGCGGCCCGGTTCAGCGTGCCCAGTTTAGTGGTCCAGTAGAAGGTTTCGATTTGCTTTAAGTTAGCCATTACTGATTCCTTTTTTGGGCTGGGCCAGCAGTCGCCCCCATGAAAGCCTCTGTGAATTGACACGTGGCTTTGGCGATCTGGACGACAGCTCGATAGAAAGGGCTATAGGTGTCTGCCCGAACCAAGGCAACGTAATTCACTGTGGGTAATGGCGGGACCGTCTGGATCTCGCATAGCCTTCCGGCGTCAACGAACCCGGAAGCAATGCAGTGGGGAAGGTAGCTGATGCCCAGGCCAGAGATCGTGAGACCGACCAAGGCAACCAGGCTATTGCTGGGGATCAAGCTCACCGGTTTCAGGTTCTGGGTAGAAAGCCACTCCTCCATCAATACGCCTGAACCGGACAGGTTGCCTTGGGCCAATAGGGTGAAATGGCTGAGCTCCGTCAACTCTACCTCGCCTTCAGGCGGCGCCAGCGAGGGTGCCGCATACCAGCCATTGACGACTTCGCCGAGAGGTGACTTGATTACTCCGTTGTGGCTGAATGCGTCAGGTACGACGATTAGATCCAGCTGGCCATTGATCAGGTTGTCCTTGAGCCGCACGCTCAGCTCAACTTCAGGCTCGACTCTCACCCTCGGGTATTTTTCCGCCATGGTCGCGACGAATCGAGGTAACCAGGTGAGCGCGCTCAGTTCGGTGATGCCGATGCGTAAATGTCGGCTTAATACCTCGTTGCTCATCAAGCTGCTTTCCAGCACGTCATATTGCAGGAGCACTTTGCGTGCTTGATCTATGACCTCGCCTGCCTCGAATGTGATTCTTGCCGCTCGGCTCGACCTGTCAAAAAGCGCGAAGCCAAACCACTCCTCCAGATCTTGAATCTGTCGCGACACCGCCGATTGTGCGATGCCTAATCGCTGAGCGGCGGCTTCGAAGGTACCCAGGTCTACGATCGCTACCAAGGCGCGGAGCTGTTTGAGCGTGGCCATAAGATTATCCATGCGAATTTGGAATGTTTTTAGTTCATAAAATATCCCTTTGTCTACTTTATTTTAAGCGGTACAAATGAGTCACCGAGCACCCCCGACAAGAAAGCTCGAGCGAAAGAATTTTCAATCTGCTCACATAAATACGAGGGTTCACCATGAAGTTTTCCTCCCTAGGCCCAATTGCAGCACTCGCGCTGCTCGCAGCGTCTTTTAGTGCCGCCGCTCACGCCGATCAGCTTGCTGAAATCAAATCTCGCGGGACCCTCGTATGTGGGGTTTTAAGTACGCTCGATCCGTTTGGCTATATGGATCCGAACACGCGTGAAGTGGTCGGCTACGATGTCGATTTCTGCAAGGGTGTCGCGAAGCAGTTGGGCGTGAAGCCGGAGCTGCGTCAGTTGTCTCTCGATGCACGTATCCCGGAGCTTAGCCAGGGACGTGTCGATGTACTGGCCGCAGTACTGGGGTACACACCTGCGCGTGCCAGCCAGATTGCCTTTTCCGATGCTTATTTTCTTTCTCTGCAAAAACTTGCAGTGCAGCAAGACAGTGGCTTGAACGCGTTGGCAGACCTGAACGATAAGCGGATCAGCTCAATCAAGGGATCCAGTACCCAGAATTTTGTGAGGGCAACCATCCCTGGGGCCAAGATCGTCAGTTATGACGATGCACCCTCAGCCTTTATGGCGCTGACGCAGCGCAAGGTGGATGGGTTTGGATTGACCGAGGCAATGCTTCGTCGATTCATCATCAAGTTGGGACCAGAGGCTACACTGAAAGTTATCGACGCTCCTTTGGGGCAGGAGCAATGGGGGCTTGGAATCAAGAAGGATGAGCCTCAGTTGCTAGCAGCCGTCAATACAGCGCTCAATAAAATGGAAGAGTCGGGCGAGGCCCAGGCGATTTTTGACAAGTGGTTGGGCAAGGACAGCGTCTACCATATGGAGCGCACTTTCAAAATCGAGCCGATCAAGCCCTGATCTCCTTTCGGTCGCGTAGCCGGGGCGAAAGCCCCGTGCTCGGAGAAGCCCCCGTGCCTGATTTTTTCAAGTCTGTCTTATTGTTGTTCAATGCGCCTTATGGAGAAATTTTACTTCAGGGAATTCTGCTCACAACATGGCTGACTTTGTTTAGCTTCGTCCTGGCGGTGATACTAGGAACCTGTCTTGCGATGTTGCGGGTGTCCGGAAACTCATTTTGCGAGCGTCTGGTCGCAGCCTACGTTTCCTATCAGCAAAACGTGCCAATGTTGGTTCATATACTGCTTTGGTATTTTGGTGTGTCGAATGTGCTTCCCATGTTCATGCAGGACTCGCTTAATTATTTTGGATCAGAGTTCATCTATCCTGCTATCGCCATTGGGTTGTGCATGGCTGCCTATTATTCCGAAGATATTCGCAGTGGCTTGCGAGCCATCCCTCATGGCCAGCATGAGGCATCGCGGTCTCTTGGATTGAGTTATTTAAAGTCCATGCGCTACGTGGTAATTCCACAGGCGTTAAGAATATGTGCTCCTCCCTTCATCAATCACACCGTGCTGCTGTTTAAGAACACCAGTTTGGCGATGGCGGTAGGGGCTGCGGAAATGACGTATGCAGTGCGTGATATTGAAAATCAGACCTTTCTCACCTTTCAAGCGTATTCCATCGCAACCTTGTTTTATTTGGTGGTGTCGCTGGCGCTGATGGCGTTGGGAAGCTACGTCGCTCATCGCACCCGCATTCCGACGAGGTAGGTATGTTCGAAATTATTGCGAATAACTGGCAACAGCTATTGGTCGGGCAATATCCTCAAGGGCCATTGGGCGGCTTGGCATTGACGATGATACTGTCGGTACTCGGGCTCGTCATTGCGTTCCCGCTGAGTGTGGTGCTGGCGTTCTGTCGGATATCACCCTACAAAGTGCTGAATATCCCTGCGACGATCCTGGTTTATGTCGTCCGCGGCTTACCGTTGGTGATGCTTGTATTCTGGAGCTATTTTCTTGTTCCGGTGTTGGTAGGCCAAAGTGTAAGTGGATTCACTGCATTAATTTGTACATTGGTGATTTACGAGGCGGCCTACCTTTCTGAAGTGGTCAGGGCGGGTATTCAATCCATTCCTGAGGGGCAAGTCGAGGCCGCACGTTCACTGGGCATGAGTTACAGGAAGACAATGCTAAAAGTTGTTCTTCCCCAAGCGCTATATAACATGGTTCCCAGTTTGATCAGTCAATTTGTCTCTCTCGTCAAGGAGACTTCGATTGGGTATGTTATCAGCGTTCAGGAAATCACATTCTCGGCCAACCAAATCAATACTCAGTTGCTCACGAAGCCATTTGAGGTTTTTGCAATCCTGGCGCTTACCTATTACATCCTGTGCTTCTGTCTGACACAGCTTGCAAAGTGGGCTGAACGGCGAACTACGCAAAAACGTTTAGGTTTAAGATCTCCGAAGGGGGGTGAAATAAATGATCAAATTCTCGAAAGTCAATAAGTGGTATGGCGAATATCAGGCCCTTGTCGAGGTGACCGCCGCAGTTGCGCAGGGTGAGGTTGTCGTTGTATGTGGTCCCTCGGGTTCGGGTAAGTCGACACTGATCAGAACGGTTAATCGATTAGAAGAGATCCAGAAAGGCAGCATTCATTTAAATGGACAAGATATACATGCCAAGGGCCTGGACCTTAATACCTTTCGAACCCAAGTCGGCTTTGTGTTCCAGCAATTCAATCTGTTTCCGCACTTATCGGTCGTGGAGAATATTTGCCTGGCCCCATTAACGGTGCGTCATCAAAGCAAAGCAGAGGCTAAATCGAAAGCCATGTCGCTTTTGGAGCGTGTGGGCTTGGCTCATAAGGCTGAGGCTTACCCACAACAACTTTCTGGTGGACAACAACAACGTGTCGCCATTGCCAGGGCGCTGGCAATGGATCCCCCTGTGATGTTGTTCGATGAGCCTACCAGTGCGCTCGATCCGGAAATGGTAGGGGAGGTATTGGCCGTGATGAAGGAGTTGGCCAGGGATGGGATGACCATGGTGTGCGTAACCCACGAGATGAATTTCGCCCGTGAGGTTGCAGACCGAATCTGGTTCATGGACAAGGGAGCGATTTTGGAGGAGGCGAAGCCTGCCGTGTTCTTCTCAGCGCCTGAACACCCGCGTGCGCAGGCTTTCATTTCGGATTTGCGCAACCACTGAGAGTCATCCAATGAGCGTCACATGTGATTCAGACGGGCGAGATGTCGTGGTTGTAGGCGCGGGGATTGTTGGATTGTCCATCGCCCTTAGACTTCAACTAGAGGGTTGTAGGGTGACGATAGTTGACCATAACGAACCCATGACCGGCTGTTCTGCGGGGAATGCCGGTTACTTTTCAGAAGCGAATATATTTCCGCCGGCAACGCCGGATCTCCTTCTTCAATTGCCCCGGCTGCTGTTCTCGAAAGAAGGGCCTCTCGTGATCAAGCCGGCTTATCTGGGGCGCATGATCCCTTGGTCAATGCGCGCGGTGAGCGTGTTGAAACCCGGTCCCTATGCGAAGGTGATGAACGCGCTTTCGAGCTTGATCACCCGGTCTCAGGACAGTATCAACGAGCTCGCCAGTGCTACGGGTGCTGCTCATCTCATTACCCGTAACGGCGGACTGCATGTATACCGCTCTGAGGAAGCACTCAAGGCAAAGCTCAAGGCGCTGCCCAATTGGGAAAAACAGGGTATTCCGGTCGAAGTTCTGGATGGTCCACAGGTGCGCGCCTTGGAGCCCGCTCTTGCGAGCAATGTCATCGGCGGCCTTTATTTTCCTCGATCGGGTCGGTGCAGCGATCCCAAGGAGCTTGGACTTCACTATTTCAGGTATTTGATCGAGAAGGGCGCGAAGTTCCTGCGGTCCACCAACCTCGGAGTGGAAAGGGACATGAATGGCATGCTTGAGGTTGTGCTGTCGGGTCAGCGACTGACGGCTGCCAAGGTGATTATTTCTACCGGACATGCCGCTGACAAACTGCTGCAGGGGTTTGGTTACAAATCCGCTCTGGTTGCTGAGCGCGGATATCATCTGATGTTGGCTGATCCAGGCGTGAGCCTGAGTCGCCCGATCGTATTTGGAGAGGCGTATTTTGCCGCTACGCCGATGGACCGAGGGCTTCGGTTCGCGGGTACAGCTGAATTCTGCCGTCCGGATGCACCGCCGGACATGCAGCGATCATACATGCTTCAACAGTTGGCGAAGCAATACCTCCCCAGTCTTACCAGTACCGCGGGGCAACCGTGGATGGGGGTACGGCCCTCGCTGCCGGATGGCCTGCCAGCGATAGGCCAAGTGGCTGGGCAGCCGGGTCTGTTCTACGCCTTTGGGCACGCACACAACGGGCTGACGACATCCGCCGTCACTGCGCAATGCGTAGCGTCTCTAGTGCTGAGGCAGCAGTCGCCTGTTGATCTCAGGCCTTTCGACTATAACCGCTTCGGCCATTCGGCTTTCTAGGATATTGATAAATGCCTACTATCGAGCGTTTCGAGCAGAACTCTATTAATGCGCGTGTCGTGCGCGCCAACGGCTTTGTTTTTGTTGGCGGTCAGACTCCAGACGATCTCGCCCAGGATATCGCGGGCCAAACGGTCCAAGTGCTGAAAAAGATCGACCATTATCTTGAATCAGTAGGGCTGGATAAGACCCGGATCGTATCGGCTCAGGTATGGGTGAAGGATATAGCTCGCGACTTTGACGCAATGAACGCGGTTTGGGCGGCATGGGTACCACAGGGACACGTACCTGCACGGGCAACGGTTGAAGCGAACTTACGGTATGAGGATATGCTGGTTGAGATAGCGGTCACCGCGGTTTGACCATTAATGCTCTTCGCCGCAAAGCGCTTTGAAGGATAAAGCGCTCCTTGCACTGTGCTAGTTGTGCTGCAGGCCTTTTCGTTCGGTGAGCGGCTGGAGTGTCCAACCATTCGCCTGCAGGCAATGCTTGACCGCAGCGGCCATCTCTACGGCCTCTGGCGAGTCGCCGTGCACACAAATGCTATCGATTTTTACCGGCAGGCGGGTCCCGGTTACCGTGGTGATATGATTCGTCTCGATCATCTCCAGTACCCGCCGCGCCGCGATCTCCGGATCATGAATTACCGCCCCAGGCAGCTTGCGAGACAGAAGGTACCCACTTTCGTCATAAGCACGATCCGCAAAGATTTCCCGCGCCACCCTCAGGCCTGCTCGTTCGGCCACACGCTCCGTGAGGCTATAGGGCGGGATGACGAAGATCATGTCAGGATCCACTGCCTGTACAGCATTAACAATCGCTTGAGAGAGTCCTTCGTCCACCGCCGCCATGTTTCCAAGCGCTCCATGCGCTTTGAAGTGTGTCACCCGGCCCCCATGAAGCTTGGTGACAGCCTGCAGAGCCCCTATTTGGTAGGCGATGATCTGCTCGATGTCTGCGGGCAATTGCCCAGGGATCTGGCGGCGGCCAAAGCCCCATAAGTCCATAAAGCCTGGATGCGCGCCGATGCCGACGTTTTCCTTTAAAGCCTGGGTGACGGTATCTCTCATCACGAGAGGATCACCCGCGTGAAAACCGCATGCCACATTGGCTGATGTCACGATCTCTAGAAGCGCGGCGTCGTTTCCCATGGTGTACGGGCCGTAGCTTTCCCCCATGTCCGAATTTAAATCGATGAATTTCATTCATTCGCTCCTTGGCAACGCAGTTTGAATAAGGCTGCGCCGTAATCAACGGTCGTGCCTGGTTCCACCAGCACCTCTTGAATAATCCCCTCAAAACGGCTGATGACGGGGAAAAGCAGGAATCCAATTTGAATGAAACCGACCGTTTCCCCTGCCGTCACAGTGCGGCCTTGACCGTATTTGTCATAGCGCCTTGCCGGATGAAAGGGTAGAAAGCTTCCGATTCCTGGACTGTCAATCACAGGGGAGGGGGCTGCTTCTGAGAGCTGCGGTGGCGGTGGCCGTGACGATGGTGTGGCCGCGGTTACCGGCAATGGTTGTTGAGGGAGAATTGCCTTTTTGACAAGCCGAACGCTGAGCCTCGTGCTATGCAGTTCGAGTTCGTTCATGTGACTGGCGGCAAACGTTCGGCACAGACCTCTGATCTTCGTAAAACTCATGGGCACATGGCTCCTCGAAGCATTGAAAGCCGATCCAGGTAATCCTGTTCATCCGCTTCCGCTTCGGCAGCCTCATCAATGGAGCAATGCCGAAACTTTATGGTTCTGCCGGGCGCGGATTGCGCGACAAGCCTCAGATCGCTTGATATCACCGAGCCTAACCGGGGATATCCACCAGTTGTCTGGGCATCAGCAAGCAGTACGATGGGTTGTCCACTCGGTGGTAGCTGGATCAAACCTGGCAAGACACCATAGGAAAGCAGTTCGATATGACTGACAAACTGAATCAGCGGTCCCTCCAGCCGGAAACCAATCCTGCTGCTTTGTCTGGATATGGTCCAGGCTGCCTCGCAAAAGGAACGCACATGCGCCTGGGGTAACTGGTCCATTTCAAATCCCGGTACAAACCGGATGACATTACTGTCAGGCAGCCCCGGTGGTGAGGCGCCAAAACTGTAGTGTGTCTCAGATGATCGGTCGCGCCGTATGGCGAGCCGGTCACCGGCTACAAGTGTCCGGCCGTGATGCCCACCGAATCCGCCTTTCAGATCAGTGCTGGCGGATTTCAATACTGTTTCGACATCGAGCCTCCCAGCGAAAGTGAGGTATCCGATACCACCTTCAGGCCCAGATTCAATTCGCAGTATTTGTCCCGCGTGACCAGTCGTTCTCCACCACGGAGGAAGTTCTTTGCCATCCAGCAGGGCCTTGCTAGTTGTGCCCGTCACGGCAAATGCCTGAGTCGTCAGAAAACGTATCTCGATAGGGAATATCAGTATCTCAATGGCCGGCGTGTTGGCCTCGTTTCCCAGCAGCGTATTCCCTACCTGAAAGGCGAGGGCGTCAAGCGCACCTGAAGAACCCACCCCCAGTTTCCGATGACCAAATCGTCCTAGATCTTGCACGCTACACCCAGGCATGCACTTCAAAATTTCGATCATGCTGTGATACCCAGGATTTCAAACCTCACCGTATCGCCCGGAGCAAGCAGCGCCGGAGGCGTGATACGGTGATCGAAGAACACCGTATCGGTCGTGCCTATCAAATTCCAACCGCTAGGCAAGGTGGCCGCAGTGACCCCGGTCTGGCTGCCACCTATGGCCACAGTGCCCTTGCTGACACTGGCTCTTGACTCCGCGCGACGGGGTATATGCAGTTGCGGATCTAGCCCGCCCAGATAAGCAAAACCTGGATGAGCCCCCAGGCAAAAGACGGTGTACTCGGCCATTGCGTGGCGCTTCACGAATGCGTCGATCGGCAGGCCCGCATAATGTGCTGCTTGAGCGAGATCAGCTCCGCCGTCACCGCCATAATGGACACCGATAGTAACGGTAGAGGTGATTCGTGCCTGGTTTTGCTCAGCGCATTGGTCCCAAAGCTCTGATAGCAGTGGAAGGGCGTTTTCCCTTGCGCCTACGGAGTCAAGGATCAGCAGCAGGTTGTTCATACCTGACACGGTTTCGACCAAGCCTGAGAGGCAGCGGCAGGCTGTGTCCAAAGACCAGTAGATCCTCTGCATCCCGATAGAAGCCTGACCTTGTTGGGACTCGATCAGAATCCCTCGCGTGCCCATGCGGTGATATTTTGGAGCGTTCATCGTGCCTCGCGTTGAGCGCCAGATCTGAGCTGAGCAATCACTTGATTGCCTCATCGGCGATGCGGTCTGGCGACTTGTTTTAGAGAGAAGCGGTAGTTGATTTCATGACCGAGATTCAAACCCATGGCGCTGGCCGAGGCTTGCCAAGCGGCTTGCTCATGAACTGATATGTTCCAGCGGTTGTTTGCGAGTTTCTTTCCCGACAAACGCGATGATTAAAGCGAAAGCCAAAAGCACCGCGCCCACTATTCCAATCACCAGCCTAATGCCTCCCGCCGCGAATATCGCGGGGATCGCAAAGGGGATCATTGTCGCCACTAGCCTTGCGACGGCACTGCACGTGCCGGTTCCTCGCATCCGAAGCCGGGTTGGGAAAAGTTCGGACAAGTAGATGGCTTGCCCTACGACAACGACGGTATAAATCGACGATATGAGAAGGAAACCTACGCCGATCAGAGTGGCTTCATCCGTCAAAGATACGTAGACGGCAGCTAAAACAGCCGCGCAAATGGCCGCGCAGACGAGGATGGGTTTTCTACCCACCCGGTCGACCAAAAGTAGAGCGATCAGGCCTCCTACAGGCCCGCCAAAACTCATGATTGTGTTCCACTGCAGCGACTTCACGATGCCAAGCCCCTGCTGAACAAAGAACGAAGGCAACCAACTGACGAGACCGTACAGGCAAATCTGGATAGTGATCATGATGGATATGCCCACCACCATCTTGGAGCGTTGACCTCTTTGGAAGAGATCCCCGATGGTTGCCGTCTCGATGGCTGCCGCCGGCCCGGTGGGATGTGAAGGAGCGAGAGGGGCAACGTTCATCGATTTTTCCACCGAGGAGACAATTGCATCCGCTTCGTCAAATCTGCCTTTGGATGCGAGCCAGCGTGGAGACTCCGGCATGGACTTTCGCAGTCCCCAGATGATCAGCGCTGCGACGCCCGCTATGCCAAACATCCACCGCCAACCCAGGTTTGGTATGACCCACAGCGCACAGGCACCAGCGACGAACAAGGCGGACTGGGCAATAAAAGACAAGAATGCAACGAGCCGGCCGCGCTTCGCGGGTGGAACGAACTCGCTCAATGTGGCAAACCCCAGAACCAGTTCGCCCCCCAAGCCTATGCCCATCAGAAAACGCAAGCCGATCAAGACGTACATGTTTGGAGAGAGCGCGGCGGCTAAGGATGCAAGGCCGAAAATCGCCAGGTTGATCTGGTAGCAATAGCGCCGGCCAATCCGATCGCCAAGGATTCCGGAGGTCCAAGCACCAATAATGAATCCCATGAAGGTCGCTGAAATAAACCAAGCATTCAGCTGCGTGGTGCTCCACTGTTCCGCCAGAAGTGCTCCCAGCACGCTGCCCGCCAAGGCGAGTTCAAAGGAGTCGAGAAACAAGCCCGCGCCGATCATGAAAATCAGCCGGTAGTGAAAACGCCCGACCGGGAGTCGATCCAGTCTGCTGGCAATACTGAGCTCGGAATGCTTCATGCGCTTACTCGTCAATGAGTGGTTGGGCTTTGCTTACGATCGCCCGGTTGCGGCAGAAAATTCAGTTTTGATGTGTTGAGTTGGTCGCAGCGGCGCGGGTCTCAACGAGCGGTGTTCGGTGCTGGTGGTGCATTTTTGCCCTGCCAGTGTTTGTTGTTTTGTGGATAGTACGATGGGGTCGTGAGTCATTTAAGCGATATTTAGTGATCGCTCCAATTCACTTTTTTTCATGTTTTAAAGCGGCTGCGCTGTTGCCATCGGAGTTGCGGTGCTGTTCGGTAGCGAGCAAGCGTTTTGCTCATTCAGAAGGACCCGGCATTGCGGGAACGGAACTTTAGAGATAGTTTCGAGGTTCGTATCTTCACTTTTATTCATGAGGTTTTTCAGTGATCACGTTCAAGCAGCTCGAGGCCATTTACTGGATTGTTGAGTTAGGTAGCTTCGAATCTGCGTCGACGAAGCTGAACATGTCTCAGTCGGCAATTTCCAAACGAATACAGGAGATGGAGGAGGCCTTTGATACCCCCATTTTTGACCGAACGAAACGCAGTGCTCGACTGACCGAAAAGGGAACGGAGCTTTTCGAGTACGCGGCCGAAATGCTCCGTCAACGTGACTATCTTTTGGAGCGCATCAGCTCCAAACAGGTTCTGGTCAGGCGTTTCAGGCTTGGCGTAACGGAACTTACGGCACTGACCTGGCTGCCGGCGCTGATCGAGAGTATTCGAGATGCATATCCCATGGTCGCCCTGGAGCCATCTGTCGAACTTAGCTCGGAACTGTTCAAGAAATTGGAGGCGGATCAACTCGACCTCATCATCATCCCGGACGTCTTCAGCGATGCGAGATTTGTGTCGACACCGCTCAAAACGGTAGAAAATGCCTGGATGAGTGCTCCACACCTCTTCGATCGTCCCTGCCCAGTCGATTTACAGGAGTTGGCCTCATTCACTGTGCTGACGCAGGGAGGGAGTTCTGGAACGGGGCTGATCTATGACCGATGGTTTGCCCAGCATAATGTGCGCTTCAATCGCGCTATCACCAGTAACTATCTGGTCGCCCAGGTGGGGCTCACGCTGTCAGGACTTGGTATCAGCTATCTCCCCAAGGAATGCTTGGCCCCATTATTGGAGCAAGGCCTGCTCAGGGTGATCGAGACACGGCCAGGGCTGCCGCAAGTGCGTTACGCGGCGTTGCACCGTGCCGACCGATTGCTGGGACTAAGCGTGGAGGTGGCGCGACTGGCCGCGCAAACCTGCGATTTCGGGACAATGCTTCTGCAGGGGCGTCACTCAGTCGTGGGTTGATAGCAGCGCGTGCGCTGCCTGTCCTTCGACTCGCCATGCGCGACGCAACGAGATTTTCTTTCCAAACTGGCGCAATGTTTCATCACTATAAGCGATGTTTTTTGATCGCTAAATATCGCTAAAAGTATTTGTTTGCCTTCCATAAGATTAATGGGCAGCCCTAGGGCTCCCACCTTATCCGGAGGTTTCTCATGTCATTGCCAGGTACTCGTATTCTTCCTTCTCCTGCGCTCGCTTCTTCAGAAACGATCGAATCCTTTCGCAGCGTTGTAACGCCTCATATCAGTGACAACCTGGGTCGTCACATTGGTGCCCGCGGGCTCAATCGATACAACCGGACGGGCAAGCTGGTGGGAACCGCGCTGACAGTTAAAACCCGACCGGGCGACAACCTTTACATTTATAAAGCGCTCACGATGATCGAACCGGGCCACGTGTTAGTTATCGACGCGCAAGGCGACGAGACCAACGCAGTCATCGGTGAACTGATCAAGCTCTACGCAGCACAACGGGGCTGCGTAGGCTTTATCGTAGACGGGGCGATCCGTGATGTAGCCGCTTTCGAAAACACGCCGCTATACGCCCGCAGCGTCGTGCATTGCGGTCCGTACAAGAGCGGTCCAGGTGAGATTAACGTGCCTGTTTCTATTGGCGGCATGATCGTAAACCCAGGTGACATCGTTGTGGGAGACGAAGATGGCTTCGTTGCTTTTTCCCAGGCAGACGCACCTGAAGTGCTGCGCAAGGCGAAACAGCACGAGGCCCATGAAGAAGAAGTTAAAGCCGAAATCGCCAGCGGTGAGGTTTATCAGGCGTGGCTTGATAAAGTGCTGAAAAACAACGGTTTGGCTGGATAAGGGGGCAGGTCCATGAGTCAGCAGTTTTTATCCGAACGCGTATTGGGTATTGCGCCGTCCCCCAGCGTCGAAGCTAACGCTTTAGTAGGCAAGCTCAGGGCTGAAGGCAAGGACATCGTCAACTTTACCATTGGCGAACCTGATCTGGATACCCCGGGGCACATTCTGAAAGCCGCACAATATGCGATGGAGCATGGGGAAACCCATTACACGAGCACCACAGGTACACTCGCTTTACGCGAAGCCATTATCTTGAAATTGCAGCGTGACAACGGTGTCTCGTATGGCCTGGACGAAGTCGTTGCGGGTTGTGGCGGCAAGCACATTATTTATCACGCCCTGGCGGCGACGCTGAATCGTTATGATGAGGTGATCGTTCACACGCCGTACTGGGTGTCCTACCCGGATATCGCCAAACTGAACGATGCCACTCCGGTCATTATTCCTGGCTGCGAGTCGAATGGATTCAAGCTCCAACCCGCGGAGCTTGACGCAGCAATCACCCCGAAAACGAAGTGGGTGATCCTCAATACTCCGAACAATCCCAGTGGTGCAGTCTACAGTGAGGCAGAGCTGGAAGGCCTGGCCAAGGTATTGAGAAAGCACCCGCACGTGCTGATCATGTCCGACGAAATCTACGAGCATTTCGTTTACGGAGAAACCGCTCATCTGTCACTCGTCAAGCTGGCGCCCGATCTAAAAGAGCGGACGCTGATACTCAATGGCGCCTCGAAAGGCTACGCGATGACGGGCTGGCGTCTGGGCTTTGGGGCCGGTCCCAAATTCCTGATCGCTGCGATCGGCAAACTGTTGTCCCAAACGACCACGTGTCCTAGCTCGATCAGCCAGGCCGCGGCAGTCGCAGCCTTTGCCGGTGATCAAGCGCCTATCCAGTCCATGCGCGAAATCTACACGGCGCGCAGGGAGCGTATGGCTGATCTGCTGCGTCCCGTTGGAGGCGTGACTTTCACTTTGCCCGACGGTGCTTTCTACATCTATGCCAATGTCGCTGGACTTATAGGTAAGAAAACTCCAGCGGGAGTAAGCATCCAATCGGACACCGAACTGGTCAAATTCCTGTTGGAAGAAGGGGGCGTGGCCACCGTGGCCGGAGCAGCATATGGGCTTTCGCCCTATGTTCGACTGAGCTTCGCGAGTTCGATGGACGTCATTGAAGAGGGCTGTAAACGGTTCCAAATGGCCTGCGAAAAATTGTCCTGAAGCTAACCCCTCCACGCGCGCCTCTCCAGGCGCGCATGAAAGATCATTTACTAAAATAAAAGGCGAATAGCCATGAATAAGCCACGCATACCCCTAGTTATTCAAATAATGTTGGGGCTGGCTGCTGGTATTGTAGTTGGCGCGATCCTTCATCAATTCCCAGAGTCGCGTCCATGGATGATCAGTAATGTTCTCCAACCTGCCGGCGATATTTTTATTCGGTTGATGAAGATGATCGTCGTCCCGATTGTCTTCGCCTGCATGGTTGTTGGCATTGCAGGCAGCGGTGACGGCAAATCCTTGGGGCGCGTGGGTGCGAAAACCCTGGGCTATTTTTTTGCCGTCACGACCACAGCTATTATCGTGGGGCTGGTCATTGGTAATCTACTGCAGCCGGGAACAGGTACGGATCTGGCCAGCCTCAAAGCTGCGGATATCAACATCGCAGCGGCCAGTACCGCCAATCACGGTTTCGCGCAGATAATCGTGAATATCATCCCTGATAACATCGTCGATGCAATGGCAAAGGGGAACCTGCTCCCGGTGCTGTTCTTTGCCGTTATGTTCGGGCTTGGCGTATCGAAGCTGCCAAAGGAGCGCAAGCAGCCCCTGATCGACAGTCTGCGTGGGGTTTCCGAGGCGATGTTCAAGATAACGTCGATGATCATGGCGTATTCACCCATAGGTGTTTTCGGCATGATCGCAGTGACCGTCGCGAACTTCGGGTTCGGATCACTCCTTCCGCTGGTCAAGCTGATTCTCGTCAGTTACGCCGCCATCATTTTCTTCGCTTTCGCCGTATTGGGTTCGATCGCCAAATTTGCCGGCATTGATTTCATCGGTCTGATCAAACATCTCAAAGATGAACTGATCCTGGCGTTTTCGAGCGCCAGCTCGGCAGCGGTCATGCCGCAGCTCATGGCCAAATTGGAAACCTTTGGCGCACCGCGGTCGTTGGTCAGTTTCGTTGTGCCGATTGGATACTCTTTCAATCTGGACGGGGCGTCGCTGTTCCTGGGTATAGGTACTTTGTTCGTTGCGCAGCTTTATGGCATTGACCTGAGCCTTTCCACCCAGGCCTTGCTGGTGGTTACGATGGTTTTGACCTCGAAAGGGGCAGCTGGCGTCCCAGGGTTCATGTTTGTCATTCTGTCCGCCACGTTGGCGAGCGCGGGGTTACCGTTGGAGGGAATCGCATTTATCGCGGGTGTGTACCGCCTGATGGACATGCCTACCACTGCGCTGAACGTTCTGGGCAATGCACTGGCACCGCTGGTGATTGCCAAGTGGGAAGAGAAAAAAGCTGAATCGCGACATTCAGACGCTCGCTCCGCTGCATACCAGCAGAACGAGTCGGCTTGAGGATGTGTTTGCAAACTGGCGGGGAACGTAACTATGCGCACGGGAGAGCTATAGCGTTGCCGGATGAATCAGTTCAATAAACGCCGCCGGGTCCTAGCTCTGACAAGTTACTGATTGAGCCCACCGTCGGCGTAGGTAAGCGATCGAAGGGGCAATGCCCGGCAGTTAGCTAACTGCCGGGCCAGTGAATGTCAGCGTACAGGCGGAGCGTATTGGAGGCCGCCTTGGCTCCACAACGCGTTCAGCCCGCGTTTTATTTTCATGTCGCTACCCGTCCCCAGATTGTGTTCAAAGGACTCACCGTAGTTGCCAACCTGGGCAATAATCTTCGCCGCCCAGTCGTTGGGCAGATTGAGATCCTTGCCGAGTGCACCTTCGGTTCCGAGCAAGCGCGCGATCTCGGGATTCTTGGACGATTTGACCATGTCAGCGACGTTTTTTGAGGTGATGCCCAGTTCCTCGGCGTTGAGCATCGCAGCGAGTGACCAGCGCACCACGGTGAACCAGTCTTCATCACCTCTGCGTACCGCAGGGGTCAATGGCTCTTTTGAAATCACGTCGGGGAGAACCGCGAAGTCATCAGGGGTAGCGAGCTTCAAGCGCTGGCCGTAAAGCTGCGACTGGTCCGAGGTCAGCACATCACAGCGCCCCGACTCCAGCGCCTTGAAACTCTCATCAGAGGTATCAAACGTGATGGGGGTGTACTTCATGCCGTTGCTACGGAAATAATCCGACAGGTTCAGCTCGGTCACCGTACCCGCCTGAATGCAAAAGGTGGCGCCGTCCAACTCCTTGGCACTCTTAACACCCAGCTTTTTGTTTACCAGGAAACCCTGGCCGTCGTAGTAGGCAACATTCGTGAACTGGATGCCCATCGCTCCGTCTCGAGACGAGGTCCACGTTGTGCTTCGAGACAACATGTCGACTTCGCCCGATTGAAGTGCGGTAAAACGCTCCTTGGCGGTCAATTGGGTGTATTTGACTTTCTTCGCGTCACCCAATACGGCGGCGGCAACAGCACGACAGACATCGACGTCGAAGCCATGAAATTCTCCCTTGGCGTCCACGTACGAAAAGCCAGGAAGGCCGTCACTGATACCGCATTGTACGAACCCTTTCTTTTTGACGTTATCAAGCGTAGCGCCCGCATGGGCATTGATTGCAAACACAGTGCCGAGGGTCAGGCACGCTACGGTTGAAGCCAATTTCAATAGCTTTTTTTCTTGTTTCATTATGATGCTCTCGTGTTTGGGAAGGGTAAGTTGCTAAATCCGCGCGCAGCCAGGCCGTCGGCCTGGTTCTGGCGTAGTGTTCAACATCAAAATATGGAGGGCAGAAACAAGAGCAGGGCGTCAGGGCGCCCAGCAAGGACTGTATTTCTTTTTATTATTTGGCATGGTCGTCTTCTTATTGTTATTCCGGCTGGAATACCGGGTTCAAGTGATTTGGACGTCAGCGATCATCAAGTTATTGGTAGCGACTGCTCTACCAATTGGGTCCAAACAGCTACCCCAGGCTCGATAACCTGGTCGTTAAAGTCGTAGTAAGGGTTGTGCAACGCAGCTGACGGTTTCTCCCCATCAACCCCCATCCACAAATAAGCACCGGGGCAGGCCTGGAGCATGAAAGAGAAGTCTTCCGATGCCATTGAAGGGTTACATCCCCACTGGACTTTTGACTCGCCCACAGCCGCAACCGCCGCCCGGCGAACCATTGAGGCTGCTTCCACATGGTTTTCCGTGACGGGATAGCCAACGTGATACGTCAACTGGCCCTTGATGTTGAATGCTCCCGGTAACTGTTCTACGAACTGACCTATCAGCGCTTGGACCTTGTCGCGAACCGGAGACTGCAAGCAGCGTACTGTTCCCTTGATCACCGCCGTTTCAGGAATGACGTTGATCGCTTCGCCTGCGTTGATTTGGGTGACACTGATCACTGCACTGTCGAGCGGGGATAGCCGTCGAGAGGGGATTGTCTGCAACGCGAGAATCAGCTCCGCGGCGGCGATGATGGGGTCCGCCCCTTTGTCCGGCATAGCGGCATGACAGCCTTTGCCGGTCAGGGTGATTTCAAAGGTGTCCAGAGACGCCATCATGGGACCGGGGTTGATTACCACGTGCCCGGCCGGGGCGCCGGGCCAGTTGTGCAGCCCGTAGATGGCATCCATGGGAAAGTGCTTGAACAGTCCGTCTTCAATCATTTTCTTCGCCCCCGCAAGACTTTCCTCGGCGGGTTGAAAGACAAAATGGACGGTTCCGCTGAAATGCCGGGTTTCACTTAGATGGCTAGCGGTAGCCAACAGGATTGCCGTATGCCCATCATGCCCACAGGCGTGCATGCAGCCTTGATGAGTCGATTTGTGGCTACAGTGTCCCAGCTCTTGGATGGGCAGGGCATCCATGTCGGCTCGAATGCCGATCGTAGGACCTTGGCCATTGCTCAAGGTGCCGATCACGCCGGTACCGCCCAATCCGCGATGGACTTCGATTCCAAAGCTTTCAAGAAGCTGTGCGACACGGTCAGAGGTCTGCAGCTCGGCGTAGCCGAGTTCGGGGGCCGCGTGAAATCCGCGGCGCCAGGTAATGGCATCTTCTATCAAGGCTTTGGAGATCGACATGGTGCTTACTCCAGGCTCGCGCCGTAGCCGAAGCTGGCGGCAGGTTTGGCAGCGGTTTCAACCCAAACGCTTTTCACTTCGCTGTATTCGCGAAGAGCGTCCAGCCCGGAGGAACGACCGTAGCCGCTCTCGCCGTAGCCGCCGAAGGGGGAGCTGACGTGAATAGTCTTGTAGCCGTTGATCCAGAAGGTACCGGCGCGAACTTGCTTGGCCACTCGGTGTGCACGACCGACATCTCTCGTCCATACACCGCCGGCCAGGCCGAAACGGCTGTCGTTGGCAATACGGATCGCATCGGCTTCGTCGTTGAACGGGATTGCGATAACCACCGGCCCGAAGATTTCTTCTTGGGCACAGTACAGGTCGTTGGTACCTGCCAGCACGGTTGGGTTGATGTAATAGCCAGGCTTGTTCGGAATGGGGTCCGCATCCTGGCCGACCAGTCTGGCGCCGTCTTTCAACGCACCTTCGACCATGGTTTTTACATGGGTGTACTGCTTGGCATTGTTGATCGGACCGATCTGAGTTTCGGGATCGCTCGGATCGCCGACCTTGAAATTCGTGGCTGCCTGAGCAAGCGCCTGGGTGAACTTTTCAAAGATCGATGCCTGAACCAACAAGCGAGATCCTGATACGCAACTCTGGCCGGCGCCCGAGAAAATCGCTGCCTGGGCGCCGCGCAATGCGATGTCCAGGTCGGCGTCCTCGAACACGATGTTTGCCGATTTGCCACCCAACTCCAGCACCGCAGGGATGCAGCGCTGCGCGGCTGCGACGGCGATGTGTTGTCCTGTTGCTGGCGAGCCCACGAAGACAACCTTACGGATGTCCGCCTTGGCGATAAAGCCTTGGCCGATGGTGTGGCCAAAGCCCGCGATGATATTGACCAGCCCTCTAGATACGCCAGCACGTTCGATTAATACACCGACTACGAGTGACGACAGGGCGGTCAGCTCAGAGGGTTTGAGGATAACTGCATTGCCAGCGGCGATGGCCGGTGCAATCTGCCAGCCGCAGGTGAAAATAGGCGCATTCCAGGGCGTGATCTGCAGAACGGTGCCCAGGGGCTCATAGGTGACGTAGTTCAAATGAGAGGTCGGGACAGGGATGACTTCGCCGTGCAGTTTGTCTGCCCAACCCGCGTAGTATTCGAACATTTCCGCGACCTTGGACACCTCGACCTTGGCGTCACGGATGGGCTTATTGGCTGTCAGCGATTCGATCTGTGCAAGGCAGTCGGTGTGTTCGCGAATAAGTGCGCCAATTTGATACATCGCGCGACCACGCGCTTGCGCAGTGAGCGCCCACCATTGGGCTTGTGCTGCCTTTGCCACTTTGTCGGTATGCGCAATCAACGTCTCATCAGCGTCGGGGAAGGTGAGCAACACACTGTCATCGTGAGCGTTTCGTACTTCTACCGGGGAACCGTGACCATCGATGAACTCACCACCGACGAAGCTGCCGACAACACTGCGATCACCCCAGAATGGGCGCATCAATTCGAGGATTTTTTGAGTGCTCATTGATTATTCTCACGGCCATAAAGCTTGGCATCGGTGCGCTGGACAATCGCGCAAAAGTCTTCGTTATCTGGCAGCGTTTCGCTGCTGGCTTTCCAAAGCAGGGCGACGATCCTGGACAGGGGAAGGTCGAGATCCAGGCTGTCGGCCAGGTCACTGGCAAGGCCTACGTCTTTGCGCATCAAGCCCATGGTGAAACCAGAGTCATACGCTTTGTTCAGTACCCACGTCGGGAACATGATTTGGGTCGCACCGCTGCGGCCCGAACCTGCGTTCAACCCTTGCAACAGCTTTTCAGGTTCCACACCCGCTTTAGCGGCCATCGAGACGGCTTCCGCGGTGCTGATCAAGTGACACGCGGCGAGCATGTTGTTGGCGATTTTTGCCACATTGCCGGCCCCGCATTTACCCACGTGAACGCGCGTACCGCTCATGCCTTCCAGCACCGGCATGGCGCGAGCCAGATCCGCATCCTCTGCGCCGATGACCATCGACATGGTCCCGGTAGCGGCACCCTTAGGTCCGCCGGAGACCGGTGCATCGATGAAGGCGATACCCATTCTTGCCAGTGCTGTGGCGACCTTGCGGCTGGTTTCAGGGGTGGAGGTGGTGGTATCCACCACGATCAGGCCTTCACGGCCGAATTCGATAATTCCACCCTGGCCCAGGCACACCGCTTCCACATGTTCAGCTTTAGGCAGAGACAGGATCAAAACATCCGATTCATTGATCAGCTGCTTACGGTCGGTGATCGGTTTGACGCCTTTCTCTTTAGCCTGGGCGAGTGCCGCTTCAGAAAGATCGAAGCCACTCACATCAAATCCTTTGCCAGCGAGCGTCGCGGCCATGCCACCGCCCATGTTGCCCAAACCAATGACGCCAACTTTCATAGTCATTTGAACAGTCTCAGTTAATTATTCTGTACGAATTCGAGGATGACGTTGCCGGCCGCTTGCGGCTCAACGACGACCCGGCCGGGGAGGTCACGATGGGGGACCTCGTTGTGTTCGAGGATCGATCGCAATGTCATGAGGCTTTTTGTGTGCAGGCGAATGGCAACAGCGTGAGGGGATTGCTGAGCCCTCTGGGGCAGGTCCATGCCTGGAAACTCTTGGGTCGCCGTCGCAGCGTCGATGGCACGCAACACGCCGCATTGGGTATCTGCTTCCAGAACGGCGTCCTTATATTTCACCGCATCGCCGTAGATGGCGCGCCAGCGAGGTTCAAGCAGCTTGGGGTCTGCCAGATAGGTAATGGCGAGAATCCCGTCCGCGCCATTTGGATGGTTCTGCCAGCCTGGAACCCAGATCAGCTCAGGACGATGTTGATGGCAGATAAAGTTGGAGGCATCGGGTAGTGCTGGATCGATAAAGAGCGCCAGCGACACCACCGCTTCATCGTGGCGTCCATCGGGAAGCGTCATTCGGCGGCGGAAATCAATACGTCCCTGGCTTTCGAGTCCAGCCTCGACCATCCGCCCATGATCGGCATCGGCGTCCTTGCTGTGCAGCGCCACCAACGAAACACCTTCCTCGCCGCGGTCAAGGAATTGACCCAGCTGACGTCCGAAGCAGAAGCCGTTCACCGAGTTGGTACCGAACTGGGACGGATCATCGACACCAATCAACTCAATGAAATTACTAGGGAACATCATCAAAGAAGTAACGCTTCCCCACGGGTGATAGCTGACTGGAGAAGGAGCGAATCCCATCCTGCGATAAAGCTCCAAAGCCTCGGCGTGATTTCGCACAGTGACCAGGGGGTGATCGATACCCTGCGGGAATTGAGCAACGGCTGTCATGGTGGTGGCTCCTGGTTAGCCTTGGGATTTTGTTGTGAAGGTGGCGAGAGATGCTGGGGTATTACCGACAACTTTTGCCGGAGCCCCGGCGACAACCGTTCCTGCCACCACGTGTTTGAGCACTACTGAGTTGGCCGCCACGATCGCGTTGGCGCCCACTTCAATGTTTCCGAGCACGGTCGCCCCCGCGCAAATCAGTGCGCCTCGGCGGATCTTCGGGTGTCGGTCGCCGGCCTCATTGAGCGTGCTGCCCAACGTCACCCCGTGCCACAGACTGACCTCATCCTCGACTACAGCGGTCTCGCCAATGACAAGCCCCATGCCGTGATCGACAAATAGCGATTTGCCCAGGCGTGCCGCCGGATGGATATCGATAGCCCAGGTGTTTGCCGCCCAGTTCTGCACAAGCACGGCGCTTTGCACGTCACCTTCAGTCCACAGCACATGGGCAATGCGATAAGCCTGCACAGCCTGGATGCCACGGAACGTGAGGAACGCCGTGAGGTGGTCCAGGCAGGCAGGATTGACGACTTCCAAATGATTGATATCGGCAGCGGCGGCCAGTGCGATGGACGGGGAGGCGTCAATGATTGACTTGAACCAGCTTTCCAATGCCACGTTGCTGGCTTGAGCTTGCAACTGGCGTGCAAGGTTCGCGGCGAGCGCAGCCTCGAAGGTGGAATAGGCCAGCAGGTGGCTTGTCGCATAGTCGCGTAGTGCCGGGTTGCGCTCGGCCAGTTGGTGGGCTTGATCGCGAAGGCGCTGCCAAAGGGGGCTCATATCCATCTCCTGTTGCTGATGGATCGAGTATGGACACGCTGCAGAAGCTCCAGCAATATTCACAAATTCAAAACTTTGTTGCCTTTAGCGCAACACAGGAGAGGTATGAGCTTGGTGCAGGATCGTCGAATCCTTTATTTTTTCGAGGCGGTGAGGCTCGGCAGCGTGCGAGCTGCGGCTGATTTCCTGAACGTTGCGCCGTCCGCCGTAAGCCGGCAAATAAGCCAGCTCGAGCAGGAACTCGGTGCGCCATTGCTGGAGCGGCATAGGCGAGGGGTAAAACCTACCGAGGCCGGTGATCGTGTGCTGGGTTATTACCGCCAGCGTCTGACGCATCAAGAACTGTTGCTCGACTCCCTGCAGGCATTGAGAGGGCTTCAGAGCGGGTCCGTGGTGCTCGCGGTGGGAGAAGGATTCATCGATGGGTTGGCAGGCCCATTGAGCAACTTCTCAACGCTCTATCCAAAGGTCGAGATTCAGGTGAATGTCTGCGGCAGTAACGAGGTCATACGGCAGGTTGTAGAGGATGAAGCGCATCTAGGCTTGGTCTTCAACCCGGCGGCTGATCCGAAAATACGTTCCCACGCCTCGCAACCGCAGCCGGTCCGCGTAATTGTAAATCCACAGCACCCCTTGGCCCAAACCAAAAGTCCGATTCCGCTTGAAGGGTTGGATTCGTATCGATTGGCGTTGCCAGGTGTCTCCTTTGGTATCAGGCAGATTCTCACGCTCGCTGAGCATCAGTTAGGTGTCATGCTAAATCCGACCTTGACCTGCAACACCATCGCCATGCTCAAGCGTTACTCCATGCAAGGCGGCGTGACGCTCCTGCCCACGTTCGTAGTGGATGAAGAAGTGGAGGCCGGTGGTCTTTGCACCTTGGCTCTGCACAATGAGATTTTTGCCAGCCCGCGAGTGCATTTGATCAGCCGCTTGGGAAGGCAACTGAGTGTCGGCTCGAGTCGCTTACTCACCATGTTGCTTCAGGACATGTCCGCGTTTAAACCGCGCTGATCCATCCGATTATTGATCGACGTTCGTCGCGAGTACCGTCCCTCTGTCTCTCCTCGTGAACCGCCGTAGCGTTTAGAAGCTGTGCCGGAGTGTTCCGGTCTTCGCCGGTGACGTTGCTCCCCTGACCAAACAAATCACCCAATCGTCATTGTGCTTTGCGACCAGCGGCCTCTTGACGCCTTTAAACACCGGTGTTTCACTATACGGACTCAAGGGTTCACAATGTGATACTTGATGAGGATATAGTAGCGTCTGGTAATCGAGGCTTCATCGCGTACCAGCCAGCTCTCTACACAGCCTGAATAACCATAAAAAAGTGGAGACCCGAAAAATGACCGATTCCAATGACGGAAAATTCTGTATTTCACGCGCCGATGAACCCTTCACTGATGATGGCTTCCGCGACTGGTTGATCAAGCGCGATCTGGGCTTGGAACAGGCCACCAACGGTGCTTACGGTGGACAGATCACCCGGGCTCGTGAACTTGGCCACACCACGGGTGCTCATTGGCATCCGATGAGCTTCCAGATGGTTTACGTGCTCAAAGGCTGGGTGAAGTTCTGGTACGAAGGGGAGGGCGAGTTCACCTTCTACGCGGGGGACTTCGTTTATCACCCACCAAAGGCTGCTCACGACTTGCTGGAATACTCTGAAGACATGGAGTTGCTGGAGGTGTTCTCTCCTGCCAACCCTGGCACGGTCGACACCGAAAAGGCCGCCTGACAGCGAATGTCCCGGCCCGGCTGAAGCAGTTGGGCCCGGACACCGGCGCCACGCTTATCGAAAGAAGTTCTGGTTCACCCAATAAAAACAGATGTCATTGCGTGCATGGCTTGTAGGGATGCTTAGCAACCCAACCATGAAGGAATGCTACAGAAGCCATAACCGTGGATTCTGAGGTGCAGTCGTTATAGATAACGACACCCCAATTAAATGACCTGCCTAGTAAAAAAATAACAGGAGGCGTTTCATGACCAAGAAGACCTATCAACCTAAAGAGGACCTGTCCGCAGGTTCTTCAGATAGCGGATCCGACCAATATGTTGCCGGCGCGTGGCTCGCAGTCGCGATCCTCACATTGGTATATGCAGTAAACATTGCTGACCGCTACGTCCTCTCCACCTTGCTGGAGCCGATCAAGGCTGATTTCCAGCTGAGTGACGGAGCCACGGGTATTCTCACTGGCGTCTCGCTTGCCATCGTTTATACCCTGGCCGGCCTTCCAATTGCCGCCCTGGCCGACAGAACCAATCGCAAAAAACTAATTGCGATTTCAATTGTTGCCTGGTCCAGCATGACGGTTGTCTGTGGATTAGCCACAAACTTCTGGCACATGCTCCTTGGACGTGTTGGCACGGGTATCGGAGAAGCGGGTGCGACTCCATCCAGTCATGCGCTGTTGGCGGACAAGTTCAAGGATAAAGCCCGTCCGTTGGCGCTTTCCATCATGGGATTGGGCGCGAGTATCGGAGCGTGGCTGGGAGCGTCAGGCGCAGGCATGTTGAATGATGCTTATGGCTGGCGCGAGACCCTGATCATCTTCGGTGTGTGCGGTTTTCCGGTCGCATTGATTACGCTGATGATCAAAGAGCCCAAGCGTGGCCAAAGTGATGTTCAGGTTAAAGATGCGTCAACCAGCGCTGGCCTTGTCGATACGCTGCGCTACATCGTCGACAAGAAGAACCGTGCGCTATTTCACGTGATGCTGGGTTCAGGCGTGGTGTCTTTTTGGGGGTGGGGGCTTGTCTGGTGGGTTCCTGCGTTTCTTTCGCGCTCGTTCGGTCTGACCACTGGTGAAGCCGGTGCGATGCTCGGCCCGATCTACGGGATAGGCGGCACGGCTTTGATGATTGTCACTGTCATCGCCATGGCAGTGCTCAAGAATCGGCCCACAAGCTGGCCGTCGTATTTCACCGCAATTTTTACGCTGATCGGGACGGTTCCATCGGTCGCGCTGTTTCTCACTCATGACCTGCAGGTTGCCAAATGGATGATGTGGGCGTTTATTCCCGCCATCTATGTCTTCATTGGTCCAACTGCGGCCTTGGTGCAGAATTTGCTGCCTCCTCAGATGCGAGCCAAGGGTGCGGCGATCTATATGTTCATGTCGAACATCCCGTGCCTTGCACTAGCGCCACTGATGATCGGATTCAGTTCTGACATCATGCAGCCTTACTTGGCGGCCCCTCAAGAGTCGCTGCGTTGGGCTCTGCTGGCCACCTCGTTCACGGGTGTATGGGCAGCCTATCACTACTGGGCGGCGGGTCGGCTGATGAAGCCGGGAGCGTCCTCCAAACCGGATACAACCATTGTAGGTTCGCCAAAGGTGGTTGCTGCCGGCTGATTGTCTGGAGAGGTTGCTGAGGTTTCCGTTTCTGAAGCGTCCCGTTGGATGATCGGCAATAAAGAAAGGCCCGGCTTACGCCGGGCCTTTCTTGCATGTGCGGATCTGCGGAGGATTGGTTGACGATCAGGTCTTGGCTGCCATGTTGCCCAGCTTTGCTGAAATGTCGCGTGCCGCCGATACCGCGCCGTCTACATAGAACTGCAAGCGGGCTGCATCGTAGCGGAAGCTAGGGATCGAGATTCCGATCGAGGCGATGACCTCCCCAGAGAGGTTGAATATGGGGGCCGCTACGCCATGAATCCCAGGTGTTTCTTCTTCTTCATTCAGGGCGTAGCCGCGCTCTCGAATCGCTGCGAGTTCTTCGAGCAACTTATTCTTGGACGTGACGGTATGGGCTGTGAGCGGCGACAGCTCAAGGCCATCGACAAGCCGGCGAAGGGCATCATTGGGCAGAAATGCGACGATCACCTTGCCGCTGGCAGCTGCATAGGTTGCTGAGGTTGAACCGAGTTTGCCTACGGCGCCTATCGCTTGGCTGCTTTCAGCAATATCGATGTAAACCGTATCGCGTCCATCCAGGACCGCCAGGTGCACAGCTTCGCTGGTGTGGTGGCTCAGCCGCTTCAGCTCTTCGTGTGCGACTTCTCGGATATCAAGTTGTTCAAGCACCTGGAAGGCGAGCCTAAGGAAGCCTACACCCAGATGGTAGCTGCCGCTCTTAGGGTCATGGCGAACGAGCCCTTCAACCATCAGCGCTTTGATAATTCGATACAGGGTCGGTTTGGGAAACCCTGTCTGGGCCATCAGGTCCGCAAAGCGAGCGTTGCGTCCCCCTTCCGAAATTGCGCGAAGAACCTGAATCCCCTTTGTCAGCGCAAGGGTCCCTGGAATCGACTCTGAACTGGCCACACCTACTCCGTAACTGGTCTGTTTATCCGGCCAGTGTGAGGTGGTTCGCAAGCAAAAACAAGGCGCTAAGCCCGCTCCAGGCCAAGCGCCTTCAGGCATGAGCTTCATTAGACCGCTACAGCGAGTCTGCGAAGGAATCGCCAGCGAATAAGACTTTCCTCGTTCAGCAATTCAGTCCAGCCAGGCATCGCATTTCGTCCGCAGAAGCTTGACGGAAAAAATAGGCGATGTTTCAATATGTGAGCTCCAAGGTCCACATGGTGGAACTTTATAAATGGCTTGATACCCTTTTCGTGCAATGGGGTTGGGTTCAGATGGGGGTCTCGTCACTCTTAGTGGGCTTTGGTGCACCAGCGTGCGTTAGCTGCTGGCCATTTCAATCTTCCATGCCTTGACTGGCCTTGAATTACAAAAAAACATCGGAGATTTTCAAATGAGTGATTCCCAAGACGGCAAGTTCTGCGTTTCCCGTGCAAACGCCCCCTTCACCGACGACGGCTTCCGCGATTGGCTGGTCAAGCGTGATTTCGGCCTGGCAGAAGCTACCAATGGTGCATACGGTGGCCAGATCACACGTGCCCGGGAGCTCGGCCACACCACAGGCCGGCACTGGCACCCAATGAGCTTCCAGATGGTCTACGTGCTCAAGGGTTGGGTGAAGTTCTGGTACGAGGGGGAAGGCGAGTTCACCTTTCATGCGGGGGATTTCGTTTATCACCCTCCAAAGGCTGCACACGACCTCATGGATTACTCCGAAGACATGGAACTGCTGGAAGTCTTCTCGCCTGCCGAGCCGGGCACTATGGATGTCAATGCAGCCTGATTAGTCACTGAGCGTGGATGGCGCAACCTGATCGTTGCGCCATCCCTTCGGTTCATCAGAAGACCGCCTGAGCGGACTGTCCGCGTACCAACATCAAAGAAGTCGCCCCGGCCATGCTTGAGCACCACGTCGGTGTTCGAGGTTGCTGGGTGTCACTTCCTCCCCGACGATAGCCGGGGAGTCGAGTAATCGAAAACGAGGGATATAAAAATATGTCGATTGTCCGTAAGCACGTCGGAAAGCGCTTGACCGAAATCGTAATCCACAACGGTACCGTTTATTTGGCTGGTCAACTGGCCGATGACTTCGTTGGCGACGTCCGTGAGCAAACCAGGCAAACGCTCGCCAATGTTGACCGCAAGTTGACCGAGGCCGGAACCGATAAATCCAAAATTCTCTCGGTTACGGTTTACCTGAAAGACATCAACGCTGATTTCGCCGGCATGAATGAAGCCTGGGATGCCTGGCTTGACCACGAAGCGATCCCCGCACGGGCAACCGTTCAAGCGGCCCTGTATTCACCAGATGTTCTGGTGGAAATGTCGATTACTGCTGCCCTCTGAGATGTCCCTCTGCAAGGCTCGCGGCAACGCGGCCCTTGCAGCTCTCAGCAATGGATGCGGTGATCCAGAATATTCAGGCCTCGTGAATGAAATCAGAGCTTTCATTGAGTGAGCATGCGATACGCTCCTGGAGAAATATCCGTCCCTTTCCCCAGGCATTTGTCCCCGTTGTCACATTGTGCGTTGTTACGCTTATCTTTGCGGTGAACATTGCGGATCGCTATGTCATGTCCACTTTGCTGGAACCCATCAAAACCGAATTTGGCTGGGGTGATTCGGCAGTAGGATTCGCAACCGGCGTATCCCTCGCCCTGGTATTCACAGTTGCGGGCTTACCTCTCGCGACCTTGGCAGACAGGTCCAGTCGCAAGACCGTCATCTGCGCATCTCTGCTGTTTTGGTCCACGATGACGGTAGCCTGTGGCTTTGCCGCAGGATTCTGGCAGATCCTCGCTGCGCGCGTCGGTGTTGGCCTAGGACAAGCGGGCTCTACCCCCGCCAGTCATGCACTCATTTCCGACAATTTTCCCCCGCGCGCTCGCGCAGTAGCTTTGTCCATATTCGCGTTGGGCGCGACAGGCGGCGCATGGCTTGGATCATCTGGGGCAGGCTTGCTTAACGACCAGTTTGGATGGCGCAGCACCCTGATCTTTTTTGGGCTGGCAGGGCTGCCAATTGCCCTGCTTGGGCTAATGCTGCAGGAGCCTGTACGCGGGAACCTGGATCAGCATCAGATTGCGCCGACGCAGGCGAGCTTGGTGGATACTGTCCGCTACATACGCTCACACCCTGCGCTTTCGCACATTATGAAAGGTGCCACACTCTATTCGTTCTGGGGGTGGGGGATCGTTTGGTGGATACCGGCATACCTCTACCGGGCCTATGGGTTGTCCACCGGCGCTGCTGGACAAGCCATGGGCCCCGTCCACGCTATCGGCGGTAGTTTGTTGATGTTCATCACTATTGCCGTCATGACGTATCTAAGGTCCAAGCCTGTCCACTGGCAATCCGTGTACGTGGGGAGTGTGGCGGTGTTGGCCACCATTCCTGGTGTGTTGCTCTTCACTATCGCCACTCGGGAAAACTACCTGGCCTTTCTCTGGGTGTTCGTCCCAGCCATCTACGTTTATCTAGGGCCGACAACGGCACTTATTCAGAATTATCTTCCGCCTGAGATGAGGGCCAAGGGTTCCGCCATTTATATGTTCAATTCGAATATCGCATGCCTGGCGGCGGCCCCTATGCTCATCGGAGCAGGCTCGGACGTAATGCAGGCTTTAGGTGTGGATGCCCTTCAGTCACTGCGCATCATGCTGGCAGGCATGGCCTTGTGCGGATTATGGTCTGCCGTTCACTACGGGATGGCCGCGCGAATCATTCGGGCGAATTGCAAGCCTGAGCCTTTACATAAATTCGAACCACTGAAGTGGAAGCGACCATGACCCAAGACATCAGCCTGCTCAACACCGTAATCGGCCCCGTCATGCGCGGCCCGTCAAGCTCGCATTCCGCTGCGCCCTACATGATCGGCAAAACCGTGAGGGAGTTGGCTCTGACAACTGGCGAACGCTTGAAATCGGTGCTGATCTGCTTCGACCCTTCAGGCTCTTTCGCCCAGGTCTACAGCAACCAAGGCAGCGATGAGGGGTTTGCAGCCGGCTTGGCGGGTGTGGAGATCGCATCTGAAGCTTACACTCAGGCGCTGGTTCGTTTGGAGCGGGGCGAGGCGTTTCAATTCAATATCGAGATTTGTCCCTTGGAACGTAATGATCATCCGAACCGGGTTGATCTCCATGTGTGTGTGGAAGGTGCGCAGGGGGCCCGCAGCGATGTCTTCGAAGGTGTTTCACTCGGAGGCGGGACCTTCCTCGTTACCCATCTCAATGGGCGACACATCAACGTCGACGGCTGTGCGCACACGTTGATTGTGGAGCAGGACGATCCGGACCTGGCCTCTATCAATGCATGCCTTGAAGGCGTCCGGGTGTTTGACCAGCGTCGACTTGACGGAGCGGCTTTATATTCGATCGCAACGCCGCCTTCCTCGCAGATGTTGGCCGATTTGCGTGGCCTGCCGGGCACACGATTGGTTCGTACCGCGCAGCCAACGCAGGAAGTCGTCTGCAATCGTGAGCGGACGTTGCAAGGGGCCAGCCACCTCCTTCAGCTCGTAGCGGACGACGCCGACCTCGCGGTCTATGCCCTTGAATATGAATGCCACCGGCTCAATCAGAGTCCGGCGGAAATTGATAATCGCTTTATCGAACGCGTTCGTTTGATGGCCGCGTCGGTCGCCGCAGGCCTGTCAAAAGAAAACAGCGTCGGTATGAAATACCTGCGTCCTACCGCGCGTAGATTTTCCCAGGCAAAGCTTCCAGAGCCGCTCGATAACAGCTTCCTTAAGTCGGCGATTGCCGGGGCACTTGCGGCCATGGAAGAAACCACCAGCCGCGGCGTTGTTTGTGCCGCACCTACTGCTGGGAGTGCCGGCATTGTCCCTGGCTGTTTGCACGCTCTGCGAGAGTTGGGAGCATCAGACGTCGAGTTGAGCAATAGCTTGAAAGTGATGGCTTTGATCGGCGCACTTTTTGCGGTAAGAGGTTCTTACGCGGCCGAAACCGGCGGCTGTTCGGTTGAGACCGGTACGTCGTCAGCGATGGCGGCGGCGGGCATCACTCACTATTTCGGAGGTGCGCCTGCACAAATTATCGCAGCCGCCTCAATTTGCCTGATGAATACGTTGGGACTGATATGTGACCCGGTTGGAGGGGAGGTCGAAATTCCCTGCCATGCGCGAAACATCGCCGGTGTCGGCCACGCTTGGAGCGCTTCCACCGCAGCCTTGGGTGGTTTTGACGCAGTGATCTCCTTTGACGACTTGGTGGAGCAGACGGTCAAGATCGGGGCCATGATGCACCCAGACTTGCGCTGCACTGCTCGTGGCGGGTGCGCAACCACTCCGTCTGCCTTGCACCTCGTTAACGTCAAAAACCTAAAGGTTGGTTAAAGCAGTACCCAAAATCATGGGTACACAATTCGCGACCCTTCTAGGTGTAAATCTTATTCAGGACGGGACAGCGACCCTATTCAGGTCAAGATCGAAATTACGCATTACTCGACCTCTTGATTTTCGAATGAGTGCCACAATCGCAACCCTGTCTGCCATCTGATCGCACGGCAATGAAAAACGTTTATTCAGCGAAGCAGAATTCGACTTGCTGGGACTTCATCACTGAGCGACGAATTGAGGGCTTAGTAGAGGGGCGTGGAGTTAGTGACTCAGCCCCCGACGAAATCGCCAGATTCTCAAGAACACCCTCGTGGGCTAGATCCGCCAGTTCCTCTTGGGTACGACGCAGCAAAGCGTTTACGGACTGACCTGACTCGGCGCAAAGAGTAATAGCCACCAGAGTCAGAGGATTCACACTGAGTGAGCCACTCAAAGCCGTGATCATCTCTAGCGTTGGGCTTGACTGGGCTCGCTCTAATTTTGAGACGTATGTTCGACTGCTGACTTCGGCGAGATTTCTCTGAGTCAATCCTCTGCCGGCGCGCATCGCTTTAAGCACAGCAGCAAAAGCATTTTTGAGCGACATAAACACGTTCCTGATTCGAGCCTGCCTCTTTGAGCGTCGATATGCTGGAGAGAGCCATTCTAGACGAACCGAAGGCTATCACGGTATCGCATCCGTTCTGAACGATCCTCCATCCATCCTCAGTATGGAACATACCGGTGATGCTAGGCTCCACCGCAGGACGATATTTGGGGGAAAGGAAGATGGCTGAACTGAATAAGGACCAAGCGCTTAATGTATGGAGAGAACTGCTTCGAAGGCCGAAGGGCCGAGCAGACGCTGAAAGACAGTATGACCTTCTCCTACCAATTGCTGACGAATATAGGCAGCAGGGAATCATCAATAACGCTGAATGGCGAGGGCTTGCTGAGGAAGCTGTAGCGTTCTACGCCCGATCCATCGCGGAAGTTTCGTACACGAGTTTAGCGACAAATATCAAGCAGAAACCCGTCTAGTGGCGGGCTCTATGTTGCGGTGGAATGGTCATGCTGGATTGATTGCTGAGATTGCCAGGTGGTTGCGCTCTGTGAGTTTTCAAGCCCTGTCGGGCTAGCTGGATGTCTCCAAAGATATGTTTGGCGAGGCTTTTTAATCCAGCTTCCCCTCGATAGTCGCTTCTTACCAATCCCACCACCGCGAATGATTCGCCGGTCTCACCGGTCACCGAGAGTGAGGCAGTACCGTCGGCGCAAAGGACACATTTGACCGTGCAACCTGGCAGTAAGCATCCCAAGGCGGCCTCTATTTCGGCCCTACTTAGTCTATCCATGATGCAGTCTCGGGTTCGTAGGAGTCAGAGGGTAAGTCAGAAATACAGCTGGTAATACGGTGGCCCGATGCCTCTCTGAGGTCAGCTTATGCCGCCGGGAATCCGCTCGATCATCGGCCAGCGGTCGTGTCTCCATGCATATTCCGGGGGAGGGGATGTGGAGGCGAGTTGCATCCGGCAGCTTTGTCCAGAAGCATTCGCTTTTGGATGGTTACTTAGCGCCCAAAGCGAACGATCTTCCTCATCTACTTTCTACTCAACCTGAATAGCCTCGAATTAGAAATGGCGTTAGCATTTCATCCATCCGGCTTAAAAGCCTGTTTTTCAGATCAGGGTCACATCGTGGAAAAGCTCAAACGCCTTCAAAGCGGAATCGAAGGGCTCGACGCTCTGCTTAATGGAGGGCTGGTCGCGGGCGCTTCATACATAGTCCAAGGCCGCCCAGGTTCAGGCAAAACTATCCTTGCCAACCAGCTTGGCTTCCATCACGTGCGCAATGGCGGCCGCGTTCTAGTCGCCACGCTGCTGGCCGAGTCACATGACCGTCTGTTTCAGTTTCTCTCTACTTTGAGCTTTTTCGACTCATCCAAAGTTGGGGCTGAAATCCAATTTGTCAGCGCATTTGATACGTTGGAAAATGAAGGCTTGGATGAGGTAGTAAAACTGCTTCGGCGTGAGATCAGTCGGCAGAAGGCGACCGTCATGATCGTCGATGGTTTGCTCAATGCGCGTTCGAAGGCCGACTCGCCTATCGATACCAAGAAATTCATCTTAGAGCTGCAGGGACATGCAGCGTTCGCCGGTTGTACCGTATTGTTCCTCACCAGTTCGCGGCTTGACGATGGTAGTCCAGAGCACACGATGGTCGATGGTGTGATCGAAATGGGAGAGGAGCTATTCGGTACTCGTTCGGTACGTCGTATTCAACTGCGCAAGACGCGAGGCAGCAGCGCATTGACCGGCCTCCACGAGTGCGAAATCAATGATGACGGCTTAGTTGTCTACCCTCGTCTGGAAAGCCTGTACAGTCGTCCTTCGTCGTCCGACAGTGCAGACATGACGCGTATAGCCAGTGGGATTGATTCACTGGATGACATATTGGGCGGGGGCCTACACAGCTCTAGTGTGTCTCTGGTCATGGGGCCTTCCGGGATCGGTAAAACGACGCTGGGTCTCAAATTTTTGGCTAAGTCGACGGCAGATGCCCCAGGCCTACATTTTGGATTCTATGAAAGTCCACAGCGGTTACGTCTGAAAGGGCTCTCGCTGGGCATCGACATCGAAGCCATGGAAGAAAGCGGTGCGCTGAGTATCGTCTGGCAGCCCACCACTGAAGGTTTGTTGGATGGACTCGGTTCAAGACTGTTGAGCATCGTTAAAGAAAAGGGCATCAAGCGCCTGTTCATCGACAGCCTAAGCGGTATGACGCGCGTTTCGACAAATCCGGGACGGATTACAGACTTCTACAGCGCCCTAATGAACGAGCTGCGCTCCAGAGGCGTTACGGTATTCGCTTCTTGGGAAATGCGTGACCTTTTCGGTTCCGAGATCAGCTCACCCAACTCTGACCTATCAAGCATCGTCGATAATTTGATGCTCATGCGTTTCTTTGAGAATCGCTCTGAACTAAGCAGGACGCTTTCCATTCTTAAAGTACGAGATAGTTCCTATGACCCCTCGCGATTTGAGGTGGTCATTCGTGATCAAGATGTTTTCCTGAAAAAGGCTTGGAGAAATGAACCTTCAGTCGCGACTGAGCCCTTGCCTGGTTCAATTTCATAAGTCTTTGAGCAGGTTGAAAACATGACCACCATCCTGGTCGTCGACGACGAGTATCTGATCGCTGACATTCTCAGCTTCGCGCTGGAGGATGAGGGCTTCATGGTCGTAAAAGCCAGCAATGGTAGAAAAGGACTCGAGGTGCTCGAAAGGGAACGGCCAGCGTTGATTCTTACCGACTTCATGATGCCGGTTATGGACGGCCAAGAATTCGCCACGGCTGTGCGAGCTCTTCCTTCCGGCAACCATTTGCCAATCATCTTAATGAGCGGTGCTCAGGCACACATCGGTATGCAGAGATCCGATTTGTTTGATGTGGTGCTGCCAAAGCCATTCGACATAGATGTCATCATTGCAGAAGTTAAAAAGCTCTTGGCTTCGGAGTAGCTCGTGCACGGTAGGGCGTGATGAGTATCGAGTCAAAAGCGCATCCGGGGCAGCCTTAGACATTGACATCATGCAAATTTTCAAGCTCGTGGTGCGCTGACTTGTTTGCAGTGATGAGATTGTAGTCTGCTGACGGCGCCACATTGCTATGCCGCTCCTTGCGGTTTCCAACGCATGTCTTGAACGAGTTCGCTCGCAGCACCTGAATGTCAAGGTTGTGTCCTTGGCTTCTCGCCTCAACGCCATGCGCTGAGCGACAGCACGGCGAGCTCCCTCAAACCTATCTATGCATCCGGATGAATGGAGGCTAGGCCAGGGCTGGGGTTATCAAAGATATGCTAGTATTTGATAGTGCAGATAACTGGTGAGGAGATTTCCATGAGCGTTACAGAGCAGTCGGGCGTCTCCACTTTGGTCGGTACGCCTAAGGAGGCTCGGGCGAGCTTAAGCCGCTCGCATGCGGACCGAGTGCTGGTCGTGTCTTTTGATCAGATCAACCTCAGCGTATTTGAGGTGTTGGCGGAAAACTTCGCCAATGTGGCTTCTTCGATGTACGAGGTGCTGCAGGAGCGTCAGGACCCGAAGTCGCTGGAACGACTGGCCGAGGTGTTTGTGACGCGTAAGCCGCCTTCGCCTCGCTTGCTCAAGGAAGCGGCAATGCTGGTACAGGCCCGCAAAGCGGTGTTGGAAAGCGGTGACTGGCTGACCGCCGCAGACATCGCCCAGGTGGCCCAGTTGAGTACTAGAAACCCGAGTGCCCAGCCCAACAAATGGAAAAAGCAGGGGCAGATCTTTGCCATCAGCCACGGTGGGGTCGACTATTTCCCTGGCTACGGCTTGGACCCGGACGCGGGCTATCGGCCGTTCAAGGCATTAGCCAAAGTCATTGAGGCGTTCGCTGGCCACAAGGACGGCTGGGGTATGGCTTACTGGTTCCGTTCAGATAACAGTTTTCTGGGCGGCAAAAGGCCCCAGGACTTGCTGGCATCGGCGCCTGATCGGGTGATTGCTGCCGCACAGGATGAAATCCAGGGCATTGTCCATGGCTAAGCAGCGTACCGAGTCCAGTGAGGATAGGGCGACGCCTGTCACCGATTTGACGGCGTCCGTCACCCCAGCGCCTGCGGCTACGTTGCACGTCACTTTTACCGTGATCGCCCAAGGCGATGTGCTTCATCGTGTGCATCAGGATAAGTATCAGCCTGATCAATTCAATCCCGGTGTGCACGGCAACGCACGCTTCAGCCCGATCCAGGATGATCAGGGGCGGGCGATTCCTACCTTGTATGGCGGCACGACGGTTGAGTGCGCCTTGATGGAGACTGTCTTTCACGACGTTCCCCATACGGCTGGCTTCAAGAGCTTCGACAAAGGCAAGCTGACTGGACAGGTGCATTCTGCCGTCCAGGTTAGCCAACCGCTGCACCTGGTTGATCTGTCCAGCGTGCCCCTGCGGAAACTGGGCATCACGCGCAAACAACTGATCGACACTGAGAAAGATCAATATCCTGCGACGCGCAAATGGGCCGAGGTAATCCACCGTCAGTGTCCAGATGCCCAAGGACTGTCTTGGGTGTCGCGACAAGATGATTCGGCACGTGCGGTGGTGCTCTTCGGTGACCGGATTCCTGACGGTGCGTTCCACCCGCAGGGGGCGTCACGCAGCTTGACCGGCGACTCGAATGTGTTCGACACGGTGCTCAATCTGGCAGAGCGGCTTGGGGTCGTTATCATCGCGGGAAAAAGCTGAGTCAAAATGACCGAACAGTGGCCCCTGGAATCCGCTCTCTGAGTCTGGAATTGCCATTCCTCAGTCATGAGATCTTGCTGAAGACGGCGGGCGTTGATGGGGGCATTAATGGTAATTTTGGTACAAATTTGTATGTGTCGACGGCCAGACACGTCTCGCGTACATCCTAAGGAAGGGGCGGTGCCTGCCAGAGAGCGCAGCAACAACGATGGCTGGTTCCGTGATGGCCTAGAATGCGGAGCTCGTTATGAAGGTCAACCAGATGTTAAGTGATGAACTGGTGAGCCGGCTGGAAGAGAAAATTCCAGCCATGGCGAAAGGCGCGATCAAAACTGCTTATATCAACATGCTGGCGGCCGGACTTAGTGTGATGGAGGTCAGGAATGGCATGCTCGTTGAAACAACGGCGGATGGTCAGCACAAGGTTATTCGAGTGGCCAAGCCCAAGCATAAGGTAGCTTCGGACAGGACTATCAAGGTGCGTCGCCTTTCATAACAAGAGGTTGAGCGCGCCCGTATCTTGGCGATGTCGCCGTGCAATGCGAACAATCTGTCCATTTTGGCATGTCAGTTTTTGTGCTGCGCAGGGGGAGGTTGCCGACAAGCTCGCCGCCGCATTGGGGCGTTAAATCATTGGCCGTGGGATCTCAGCTTAGCCAAGCCCTGTTTGATGTGTCCGGCGTTCTCTCCGATCGTTTGAAGCGCACCGCGGACATTGTCTCCAGTGTCCGTCGCACCCTGGCGCTCAATCCTCAAGGTCAACTCCATCACGGCCGCCTCTAAGGCGAGTTGGTTTTGGTACAGTCGCTCAAGAACATCAGAAAGTGAATATTCAGTGGGCATTGTTTTGGCTCCAATTGAGAAGTCAAAAGCGTAGCAGCAGGGAGGGCGGATTTCCTAAGGCGCGGGCGACAGTTCGCTCACTTACGACTTGCGGCCGCCACGGTGGCTGTGTTGATCGCCTTTGCGTCCAGCCCCGAAGATCTTTTCCCTATCATTGGGAGAGTTGCCATCCGACGCTTGACCGCCTTTTTGCCGGCCTCAGACGCTTTTTTGGGATCGTTGGCGTAATTCCCGAGATTCTTATTACTTGTGGTCATAGTCTCTTTCCATACCTGGATAGTTGGCTGTCGTTTAGCTAGTTACCCATGAGTCCGCGAGCATTTACTCCTATGTCTCGAAGACGTTTTAACAGTTTGCAAAAGGGCGATTAAATATCGGTTAATAAAAAACTTATATAGCTCGCGCAAAATTCTGCCGCTTCGTCTAAGTTTATAAGGCTGATGAGGTTGGAATGAAAGCACTTCTCCGCTTCGCTTAGTTAACACGTTTGTCTGAAAATATCGAAAAAATAATGAACCCCCGGCCCCCTTACAAAATCAAATGTATATCAACGGAGGTGCACCATGCAATTCACTTATTTCTGAATTTTCCTGGCATTCATCTTGTTATTGCTCGACCTGTGGGTCATCAACAGTGTCTGGCGAAGCGACAATTCATCGGGCAGTAAAGCGGGTTGGACGGCTTTGGTCGTATTGCTGCCGTTTATAGGGCTGGCTATCTGGAGTATTACGGGGCCGCGCGGCCTAACCAAAGGCCCGTCCTCGCCCGAACATAGCAAAGGCTGAGCCCGAGGCACCGTATGAAACCCCATGGCGACCTGCACAGCCGACGCTACCCGGTCAACGAAGACATGGCCCTGCAGCGCAAGGTCTGGCGCTTCGAGCGATGGGGCTGGTATGGGTTGGGTGTGTTAATTGCGCTGACATTGGCCGGACTGTTCTCCAAGGGGCCGTTCAGCACTGCAGAAGTACGCAGCGCAGATGGGCTATTGCGCATTGAACACCAGCGTTTCCTGCGCAATGGATCTTCTGATGTGCTGGTCATCCGTCTGCAGGGCAAAGCGCGCGAGCCCCTGGAGGTAACCCTCAATGGCGAGTTGTTGCGCGGCTTCAATGTTGAAATGCTGCAGCCGCAACCTCTTATGGCCAGCACCGCCGGCGAGGGTGTGAAGCTTTGGCTGCTCAGCGACAAGAACGGTCAGGCGGTGCTGTATCTGACTTTGCGCAGCGACGGTGTGGGCCGCTTCGACACCCAGGTGGCACTCGCCACCGGCGCGTCCGTGCGCTTCTCACAATTTATTTATCCGTAGGGGCGCTCATGGACTCGGTATTGCGCGCAGTCGCCATTTATCTGGTGTTGATGATTCTGTTCAAGATCGCCGGGAGGCGCTCCCTGGCGGAGCTCACTACCTTTCGATCTGGTGCTATTGATGGTGATCGGCGAGGCCACTCAGCAGGCGTTGCTGGGCGATGATTTTTCATTGATCAACGCCATCTTAGTCATTGTCACGTTGATCGCCATCGACATTGGTTTTTCATTGGTCAAGCAGCGCTCACACTGGTTTTCCCGGGTGTTGGATGGCGGGCCGACGATTGTGGTCGAAGACGGCAAAATACTCGCTGAGCGCGTCAAGCATGCGCGGCTGGATGAGAGCGATATTCTCGAAGCGGCCCGCTCTGCTCAAGGCATCTTGGAGATCCATCAGATCAAGTTCGCGATCCTTGAGCGCAACCGAAAAATCTCGGTTATCCCCTATGAATAAGCCCAGCCTAACGCTGTGAGCGGCACAGTTTATTTCGATTAGGTTGATCAACAAATCATGGGCCACGGGCTCACTGACATGGGTGTCAAAGCCCGACTCGGCGGTCTTTTTTCTGATCCTTGCTGGTGCCGTATCCGGGCAGGGCGTTGGCCGGAACCTGCTGCGGATAGCAGATCTTGCGCCAAGGCGCACAGATGGATATCGACGAACGAAGCCTTGTTGAGGCAGGCGTAGCGAGGGTCATGATCGTGGTGTTCGGGCGTAACCCACTTCGCGGCATGTTGTGGGCGGACGGCGCACCGCGGAGGAGCCGGCTCGCACGCGAAAGATCCGGTTGCGCTTGTCCAGCGGCGCAACAGCTTCAGGCAGCCGTCGACTGATGCTAAAGATCCGAGAAACAGATAGCCACCGGGGCGCAACGCAACAGTTGCAAAAGATATCGCGCTGCACCTCACGGTCCAGGTAGATCAACAAGTTTCGGCACACGATCAGGTCCAGCTGTGAAACGGCGGATCAGGTATCAAACTTGTATTTAGCGGACTACACATTTTCGCGAATCTGCTTACGTACCCGGTAGTGCTGGTTTTTCTCCTTCGGCGAAGTACTGGCGCAAGGATGACGGCGGCGCGTCAGTGATGATCGCTTCCGGATACACGCCGTTGCGGCCATGGGTAATGGCGCGCTCATTGATCGGTGGCGAACACCTGCGCCTTCGCGCTGCTGCCATCCAACATCAGTGTCCCCTCGCTAGTTCTGCGAAGTTCTACCTCGGTTGAGGTGCGCATTATACAGAGGGTTTATTCAGGCTGACGAATGGAAACGCTGTGTCGGGAGGGTTATCCGATTTTTCACAATCCGTCTGAACTTACCCTCTCCGCCAAGCCTCGCAAAAGTAATCACAGCCAGGAGGAAATCCGATGAACAGTTATCCGAAACCACCCTTCAAGACACAACAGCAGCCCGTGCCCGGTGAACAGCGCAAGATGGACCCGCTGCCCGATTGTGGTGAGCAGACTTATAAGGGGTCGGGCCGCCTCGCCAATAAAATAGCCTTAGTCACCGGCGCCGACAGCGGTATTGGCCGTGCGGTGGCCATAGCCTTCGCCCGTGAAGGCGCGGATGTGGCGGTCTCCTATCTGGATGAGCATGAAGACGCCAAGGAAACCGCACGGTGGGTCGAGGCGGCGGGTCGTCAATGCCTCTTGTTGCCCGGCGACCTGGGCAGCGCGGATCAGTGCACTACGATCGTCAACGACACCGTGGAGAAGTTTGGACGCATCGATGTGCTGGTCAATAACGCGGCGTTCCAGATGACCTACGAAACGCTGGACGACATCCCTGACGAGGACTGGCTGAAGACCTTCAACGTCAATGTGACCGCGATGTTCCGCATCTGCAAGGCCGCGTTGCCGCACATGGTTGAAGGCAGTTCAATCATCAATACCAGTTCGGTCAATTCCGACGCGCCCAACCCCACCTTGTTGCCATATGCGGCGACCAAAGGCGCGATAGCCAACTTCACCGCGGGCCTGGCGCAGATGCTCGGCAAGCGCGGTATTCGTGTCAACAGCGTTGCCCCAGGGCCAATCTGGACGCCGTTGATCGTCTCGACGATGACCGAGGACTCGGTGAAAGATTTCGGTGGTAATACGCCGCTGGGGCGCCCCGGCCAGCCGGTTGAAGTGGCGCCGATCTATGTGCTGCTGGCATCGGAGGAGGGCAGCTATATCTCCGGTGAACGCTACGGCGTGACGGGTGGCAAACCCATTCTCTGAATTAAGGGAGGAGTCTGATGACGATGACAGTAGGCGACTTTCTGGTTGAGCGGCTCAGCCAATGGGGCGTGACCCGAATCTTTGGTTACCCGGGCGACGGTATCAACGGCGTATTCGGCGCGTTGAGCCGGGCGCAGGGCAAGATCGAATTCATCCAGGCCCGTCATGAAGAAATGGCCGCGTTCATGGCCTCGGCGCATGCCAAATTCACTGGCGGGCTGGGTGTGTGCATCGCTACTTCAGGGCCCGGGGCCTCGCACCTGATCACTGGGCTGTATGACGCACGCATGGACCATATGCCGGTGCTGGCGATTGTCGGGCAGCAAGCGCGGGCGGCACTCGGTGGCCATTATCAGCAGGAGCTGGACCTGGTCTCGATGTTCAAGGATGTGGCGGGGGTATTCGTGCAAGAGGCTTCGGTGCCGTCCCAGGTGCGTCACCTGGTGGATAGGGCCGTACGCACGGCGGTGGGTGAGCGCCGAGTGACGGCGATCATCCTGCCCAACGACTTGCAGGAGGCGGCCTATGAGCCGCCGGCCAGAGCGCATGGCACTGTCCATTCAGGGGTTGGTTATTCGAAGCCTCGGGTGGTGCCTTATGCGGCTGATCTACAGCGCGCCGCAGTTGTGTTGAATGCGGGTGAGAAAGTCGCGATTCTCGTCGGCGCAGGGGCGTTGGCGGCCACCGATGAAGTCATCGCTGTCGCCGACGCGTTGGGCGCTGGTGTTGCCAAGGCGTTACTCGGCAAGGCCGCAGTCCCCGACGATTTGCCCTGGGTCACCGGCAGCATTGGCCTATTGGGCACCGAGCCCAGCTACAAGCTGATGACTGAATGCGACACCTTGTTGATGATCGGTTCGGGGTTTCCCTATTCCGAGTTCCTGCCCAAGGAGGGCGATGCCCGTGGCGTGCAGATCGACCTGCAACCTGACATGTTGAGCCTGCGTTATCCCATGGAGGTGAACCTGGTGGGCGATGCTGCCGAAACGCTGTCGGCGCTCATGCCGTTGCTGACCCACAAAACGCAACGTAAGTGGCGCAAGCAGGTTGAAGGTTGGCGCGCGACTTGGGAGAAAACTCTGGAGAAACGCGCCCTGGCCAAGGCCAAGCCGATCAACCCACAGCGGGTGGTGTACGAGCTGTCGCCACGCTTGCCCGACGGCGCCATCATTACCAGTGATTCTGGCTCCTGTGCCAATTGGTATGCCCGCGACTTGAAGATTCGCCGTGGTATGCAGTGTTCATTATCCGGCGGTCTGGCTTCCATGGGGGCGGCTGTCCCCTATGCGATTGGCGCCAAGTTCGCCCATCCGCAGAACACGGTGATCGCGCTGGTGGGCGACGGTGCGATGCAAATGAACAACATGGCTGAGCTGATTACTGTCGCCAAATACTGGCGACAGTGGCAAAGCCCTAAATGGATTTGCGCGGTGTTCAACAACGAAGACCTGAACCAGGTCACCTGGGAACAGCGCGTGATGGAAGGCGATCCCAAGTTTGAGGCGTCGCAAACCATTCCTGACGTGCCGTATCACCTGTTTGCGATTTCGCTGGGGCTCAAGGGGATTTTCGTCGAGCGCGAGGAGGATGTCGCTGCGGCCTGGGAGCAAGCGTTGGCGTCGGATGTGCCGGTGCTGCTCGAGTTCAAGACCGACCCCAACGTGCCGCCATTACCACCGCATATCAAGCTGGAACAGGCCAAGAAATTCGCCTCCACCTTGCTCAAGGGCGACCCGGATGAGGCCGGGGTGATTGTGCAGACCGCCAAGCAGGTGCTGGCCAACGTACTGCCGGGAGGCACAAAAAAATAACGAACACCTGCGCAACCGCGTAGCCAAAGCTGTAAGGACATGGATATGAGAATCCGGCGATGACGCAGATTTTCAGGCGCTCGGCCGATACTTGGCTGCACGTGGGACTGTTGCTGCTGATCGTGGGCCTCTCGGGAGGCTTGCTTGTGGCGTTGACCCTAGACAACACCGACTACAGCACCGGGCGTAACTGGGAGGTCGAGTAGCCGCTGACCTTCAGCTATGCCCACCATGCAGGCAAACTCAAGATTGACTGCCGGCCTGGCTCTTGCCGAAAGCAGACAGGATCCATACGCCTCCGGCGTTTTGAATTCGGTAGTCGTGATCGTCCAGCGTATCGCGCCATTGCTGGATTCTAGGCGCTTTGGCTTGTTCAAAATTCATGGAGGGAGTCGTTTGCTGATCTGTCAGGATCTACAGTATCTGAGGCGTGCCAATTCTAGCGAGGCCGCGGCGGCGAGTTGCATCGACCAGTTGGATCGACGACCCTTAGCTGAGGGTCGCTCCAGATAAAATTCCTGATAGCTGCTTTCATAGATGCGTCGTGGGCTCCACTCGTCGCAATGCTTGAACACACACGCTTAACGACGCCTCTATTATTCTAACTTTGTGGAGATTGTTGTCGTGTACGAAGATAGGAAAGTGCATGCAATCACAACTTGGCACCGCCTTCTTGAGCATCCAGCGAGCGGAATGAGCGCTCCCGAGCAGTATGATGAATTGCTGCGCCTTGCTGAGGAGTACTTCGAAGAGGGGTTTATAACTCGGGAAGATCGCAAAGGGATGATAGAAAAAGCCACAGTGAACTACAGGCAAGCGGTAGAGGACCTTGGACAACGTACATAGCGTCATACGCTGACCCAAGATCCTGACCTTTTCACGGGCAAAAATTTTGCAAATGGACGCTTACGGAACTAGGCCTAGTCACATACCTTCAGGTCAAGTTCGACGACTGGCGAGACATAACCATCTCCTCCAAAATCTCGCGCACTAGTCGGTTAGTCCCGGATTCACCGTGGTATTGGGTTCGGTCGATGTTAGCAATCATGAATTGTTGCTCGTCCGGACCGGTCACTTCGACCGATAAGCTACTATCAGCGTTTATCGAGCAAATGATAGAGCACTGAGGTAGGCGGCTCGAAAGTACTGCTTCGAGTTCACTTTTACTCATCGTATCCATGGCACATTGCTCCTTCTCCTCGCTGAAAGGGGATAAGACTAGAACAATCTTGTGCGGTGCCAATGGTGGCAAATTAATGCTAGGGGGCAGGCCAGGTGGATACAAGAAGGCCGGTGCTACATTGGCACTTCTTCTTCGAAGTTGTTTGCGCTTGTTGGGTACGAATCCAGCCCGTTGGAGATGAGAGTCAAAGGGCGAGATGCCGTGGCTGGCATTATAAGCGCTCACCGTGTCGCCGGGCACCGCGCAGGAATCTGATATTGCAGCACGCCGGGGGACAAGGTTCGTATCTGACTTGGGGTCGTAGGGGCCTTCGTACCGAATAGATACGGGGGCAAGGTACCAAGAAAGATCCAAAGCATTTCACGAGTGGTTAGATGGTCGCTGAGCGCATAGTCCCCAGACTTCGGTTGAGTTTGACCATTTATCCGGCGTGACAGTCTTCGATGAAACCTTGGGCCGCACTCACTTTTCAACTCTGTTAGAGCCCTTGACTCAATGCGCAGAGGTGAACCATGAAAGCAATCGTATTTCACGGCGTTGGCGATATCCGCTTGGACGAAGTGCCGGACCCGATCTTGCAGGAACCGACCGATGCAATCGTGCGGGTGACTGCGTCGGCAATTTGTGGAACAGACCTGCACTTCATCCGTGGCAGTGCGCCAGACATGCTGCCTGGGACGATTTTAGGCCATGAGGCCGTAGGCATTGTCGAAGCGCTTGGCGAGGACGTGCGCAATTTGCAGATTGGTGACCGCGTGCTGATACCATCGACCATCGCCTGCGGCAATTGCTCATACTGCCGTGCCGGTTATTTCGCTCAGTGCGACGTTGCCAATCCCAACGGTAAAACCGCTGGCACTTCTTTTTTTGGCGGGCCGAAATCCACCGGCCCCTTCGATGGTTTGCAGGCTGAGAAAGCGCGCATCCCTTTTGCTCACATCGGCCTGGTCAAACTGCCGCAGGAAATCACCGACGACCAGGCCATCGCCATGTCGGATATTTTCCCAACCGCGTGGTTCGGCGCCGAAATGGCGCAGATCAAAGATGGCGACACGGTGGCGGTATTCGGTTGCGGCCCGGTCGGGCTGTTCGCAATTTACAGCGCTCGATTGATGGGTGCCGGCAGAGTCTTTGCCATCGATAGCCTCGAAGACCGGCTCGCCCGGGCTCGAGAGCTGGGCGCCGAATGTATAAACTTCGAGAAGGAAGACCCGGTCGAAACGATCGCCCGGTTGACGTCAGACATCGGCACCGACTGCGCAATCGATGCGGTCGGTATCGATGCCGACCATGCGCATCACGGTGGGCACGAGCGCGCGCAATGGCAACCCGGTGATGAGCCTTCACAAGCTTTGCGATGGGCGGTCGAGTGCGTCGCCAAGGCCGGCACGATTTCCATTATTGGCGTCTATCCGGCTGGCTTTGACAGCTTCCCGATTGGCGCCGCGATGAACAAGAACGTTCGTCTCAATATGGGCAACTGTCACCATCGCAAATACATACCCAAGCTGATTGAAATGACGCTCGCCGGGCGAGTCGATCCCTCGCGAGTCCTGACTCAGCAAGAACCGCTGATCGATGCCATTTCAGCGTTCAAGGCGTTCGACAAACATCAGGCTGGCTGGATCAAGGTTAAGCTTGAACCGGGCGCCAGCGGCTGGGCCACTGCGCGCTCGGGAAATTGAACAATGGCCAGAACCATCACCGCGCGAGACCTGCGGATCGAGTTCGGCCTCGGCGATGAGGCTGCGTTGTTCAAATGGTTGCTCGCCAGTTACCTGATGGGCAAACGCATCCAGGCCGACATTGCTGCAAATGCCTATCGGGTAATCGTCGATAAACACGGGTGCGATACGCCAGTCAAACTTGCACAATGCAGCCATCGTGAACTGGTCGCCATGCTTGGCGAGGCGCATTACGTGCGTTATGACGAATCGACCGCCGAACGCCTTTTTGCTCTGGCGCGCAAGCTAAATGGCGAATACGCGGGAAAGGTCGGCAACATCGCGCGGGCAAGCAATGATCGTACTGAGTTCGAAACGCGCCTTGAGACGTTTGATGGAATTGGGCCAAAGACTGTGGAAATCTTCATGCGCGAAGCCGCGGCCGTCCTTTTTTAACAGGCTGTGCGAGGGCCAATTGGCAGTGTCACCATCGGTATGATGAACACAAAGTGGCCGTGCAAAGCGGTCGAGGCTTATTACAAGAACAGAGAGATCGCAATGAATTGTCTGATTTGTGTGCGCGCGGCGCAGCGTATTCAATGCTCCGGGCCATGGGAGGAGCGCGACTGCCCAGACTGCGGGCGCTGTCGGATCTCAGATGAGTTGATATTGTCTATGAAGGTGAGATTTTTGACATCAACAGAACCCGTCATTGGCTGGAAATCCAGCGCATGGGGGTGGCAAATCCCATCGATAGAAATGAGCGAGGCTCTGCTGATGACTTGAAGGCCCATTCATGAATGAATGATCGAGCTCACTGACTGCGCATCGATTCGCGGCGGTTTGACGGCCTGTATCAGCCCGCACTCAAGTGCTTGTTGGGGGTTGAGAATGCGCGAGGCGGCGGTCAGATATTTTTCCGTTTCCAGTGTTTCCCTAGCATCCACCGTGCGTTCGGCGACGATGCGCGCGTATAGGATGAGATCGTAATCCAGGCTCATGGCGTATTCCGACATGCGCGAATGATCGACCGAACCTTGTACCTGCCAGTGAAACGGATGGAAAAGGAACTTGCTGTGAATGCAGGCCGAGCGATGCTCGCCGGCTAAGAACACGATATTGCCCATCGATTCGACAGTACCTAGATTATGGGTGTGCACCGGAATAGGCAGGGACAGTAGAAAGTTGTACATGGTAAAACCGTAACTGCATTCACCACCCATGGTCGCGATATTGACGATCAATCTGCTGGCACCTTGTTGCACTGCAGTCGACGCTTTTTCGATTAGTTGAGCGCAGGTAGCCGACGTGATCGGGGCGGTGAAATTGATGACGTGGATAGGCATGGGTCACCTCGTAAATTGGATGGGGCCTCACTTAGGATGGAATGGAGTTGCGATTTGGTAAGGCTAGCTGAATGTAAGAGGGGCGCGAATTCGTCATCCGCCACGCTCACAGACCGGGCGAGTATGCGACGCTCCTGAACTGCGCTCCGTCTGAGCGACGCCTTGTCGGTGTTCGTAGCAACGGCTGGAGGTGGCGACGGACTCGTGGCGGCCCAGCTCGGGGGCACGAATGCTGTGCTCGACTGGGCGCTCGTTGAGTGCAGCACCTGGTAGGGACGTCGACTCGGTTTCGTGGGCTGGTTCTTCAGCTTTTTCCGGGTGCATCGCGCAGCACTGGTGTTCGACAATGTTTTTCATGTTCGACCTCTGGCGCCTGGAGAAGGGCCGCGATGCCGCCCTCTAGGGATCTCAGATTTGCGTCCACCGCTAGGGCCTGACTGCCCGCCGTTGCGACCGGCTTCCAAACGTTCTCGCGGTCATTAGCGAAATCGCTGCCATGGCCGCGGCCCGCTAGACGAACCCTTATCAGGTCCCGTGATTTTATTACTGTTAGTCATGAGAACTCTCCACCACTTAATAAAGGTTCACTGATACCCTTAAATACAGCAGACACTTACTCGGATAATCTAAAAACTTACATCGTTTTGATTGTTTGACAGTCGCCCGATAGGCGGTCTGGCACCGGTTTTCGTTGCGATGCGGCAGCGCTCAACTGAAGCGAAAACTACAAAGTGGCGACGGGGCGCTGTCGGCAGTCGCCCCGTCCGAGTCTTGACTGGCTGAGCCGCTCGGCTCTCGGTCGGCACCTCCATGCGCAGTTAGGACGGTTCACGGCTGCTGATAGTGTCCCGGAATGTTGTCTTCCTCCTCGGGTTTGGTGCGTTTTTGCACCTGGATATCGCTGAGCTCGGCATCGTTGAGTTCAGGAAATGTCGTCTTGACCAGGGTTGCCGCAAGCGCCGTTTCCAGCGTCTCCCGGTCATGCAGGAGCGTGCGGCTCTGCGGCTGATTGTTTACGATGAAACTGACGATGTAGCGGTGTTCAGTGGACATGGAACTCCTTATGTGAAACGGATGCTGCCATTGGGCAAACGGCTGGTGACCTGTGGCAGACGGCTTAATGCATCATTGCCCATGAGTCCGAGCGCCACCGGATTTTCAGCTGAAACCGCCACAGGCGTGGTGATCACAAACAGCTTGATGTCAACCAGCAGGTGCCTCCAAGACTGTAGGAAAGATCAGTTATGCGGTTCAGCGATGGGCTTCCCGTCAGCGTCGTCACAGGCCGAAGGGGAAGGTGTCTTCCTCGTGGCTGGTCGACGGCACCGTGCTCAGCGCCGTGATGGCATGGGTATTGGCGAACCAAAGCCACGCGTCAAATTGTTCGCCCAGGGTAGCGGCGAAGTAATGACTTTGGCGCTCGGTCTGCGGTTGGTAAATGACGCCGATGGCGCGCTCCTGCAGGCGCTGGGACAGCGCCTCACGCAGCACGACGCGCTTGGCATCACGCCAGTCATAAAAGGTGCACGGGATACCTGCTTCGATAAAGGCGCGCTCCCAACTGCGTGGCAGCGCCGGGGTGACGTCTTTGATGCGCATTGGTTGATCCCAGCCGTCGGCCGCCGCGACCGTGCCGTGGTCGGTCCCCATGCCGATCAGTACCGCGTCTGAACCGAACGCCTCGCGGCATAACTGGCCCAGCGTCAATTGACCGCTGTCACCCATCTCGGTCGCGCGGGCATCGCCGACGTGAGAGTTGTGCGCCCAGACGATCACTTTCGCGTTGCGCTCCTGTCGCGAGCGCAGCGCTTGCAGCGTTTCGAACATGTGCTGGTCGCGCAGGTTCCAGGATTCGCGATTGCCGCGATACATCGCTCGGTAATACTGCTCGGCGGCATGCACCACCCGCGCATTCTGGGTAGCATTGAACAATGCCTCACCGTCATTTTCTATGAGGCCCAGGCGTCGGTTGAGCATGGCCTGCAGTTGCTCAAGCACAGCACTTTCACAGGTGGTCATGCCGCCGACTTCGGTGAAATGTCCGTACAGCGCCGGCTCATCGTGCCAGGGCATCAGGCAGGCATACCGTTCACGCGCTTCTCGGGCCATCGCCGGATCGGTGTCTTGTAAATAGCCGAGCACCTCGCGGATCGAATTACGCAGGCTGTACACGTCGAGGCCGCGAAACTCCACACGCTGATTGGCTGCCCGGGTTTGGTTGAAGTCCAACAGCCAGCGCGCGAACGCCTGTACGTCGGTGTTGCGCCACATCCAAGTCGGAAACCGGGAGAACGCAGCCTCATGCCAATGACCTTTGTCGCGCCCGCGGACGCAACGGTCGATCTGGTCGGCGTCCGGCCAGTCCGCCTCGACCGCAACCACGGTAAAACCGTGATGGGCGATCAGTTGCCGCGTGATCGCTGCACGCGCCTGATAGAACTCGTGAGTTCCGTGGCTGGCCTCGCCGATCAACACGACCTGCGCATCGCCATAGCGGTCAAACAGAGTGGCAAATCCGGTGCTGTCGAGGTCAGAAAACGCCTCGGCATGTTCCTTCAAAATCTCGATCAACCTGTCCATTGTCGTTTCTCCTGGCGAACTTCGGGCGCCGATCAGTGGCTTCCCCGCGAGCGATTGACGGCTAGCAAGCAACCACCTACCAGCAACGCAGCGCCGGCCACTAGCAATGCGGGGAATTTCGGCCCAGGTTTGCGCCAGCCACCTTCAACCAGGCGCTCGCCATCGGGTGGCGCGAACAGATTGCCGCTGGATGTTGGCGCCGTGGGGCTGCGCTTGAGTGCCAAACGCGTCAACCAGCCAGACAATTGCGGGAAACCAGGTATGAGAAAATGCGCCACACGTGCGACAGTAGCGGCACTCCCCACGCTCGTGGTCGGTTTGGGATTGATGGCGCACGCGACCATAGCCTTGGCAACACGGCGCGGATCATACGTGGGGGCCGGTGGCTTAAGCGCGTGCCCGGTGAAATTGGCGCCGTCGCGAAACCCGGGGGTGTCGATGACGGCCGGGTAAATATCGCAGACATGAATATTCGGCGACCCTGCGAGTTCGCCGCGCAGTGCTTCGGTCAAACCGCGTAAACCATATTTGCTCGCCGAATAAGCTGCGGCATAGGGCTGTGCCACCCAACTGCCGAGGGACAGTGTATTAATCAAAATACCACTGCGTTGCGCCTTAAAGTATGGCCATACGACATAGGCGCCGCGCAGGTAACCGAGCAAATCCGTTTGCAGCACTTGCTCATGGATCTCGAGCGGTGTGTCTTCAAAACTGCCTACTGCGCCGACGCCGGCATTATTGATCCAGACGTCGATGCGTCCGTTACCGAAGCTGGCGGCCTGCTCGGCCAGCGCTTGCATCTGCTCACTGTCGGTGACGTCGGTGCGCACCGCCACGGCAGCCGCACCGCGATCAGTGCATTCGTCGACGACCTCGGCCAGCGCAACGTCATCGCGCGCAGCCAGCACTAGCCGCGCACCCTCACTGGCGAACGCTTGTGCTGTCGCCCGACCGATGCCGCTGGAGGCACCGGTAATCACAACGAGTTTGCCGGCTATCGATGACCGCGTCTGACGCTGCGCGAATGAAGAGGCGGATGAGGAGGACGTTGAGTTCGCCTCGCTGGCCATTGACTTGGGCGTGGCGTTATCAGGCAAGAAGGGCACCTCGGTCAGTTCGAGGCGCAAGCCGTCGTCGAGGATCAATTTCAGGTTTTCAATTTTGCCGACACGTCGATTGGGGTAAGTCGGTTCGCCAGACGGGTCGAGCTGGTCGTAAATGAAATCTTGCTCCTCGAGCCAGCCCACAGCAGTCTGCAATTCGGGGCCCAGGTAATATTTACCATCCAGAAAAAAGCCAAGGAACTGCGGGGCTCGCTCGACGCTTTCAATGACGTAGCGCTCACCCGGTTTCATGCCGGTTGCTGGGTTGATCATGGTGAAGTCCTCCGCGGTTGGTTCTGGGTAGAAAACAGCGCGCATACCGGGTTTCCATCTGAAGAAAGACGACAGCATGCCCCTGTCGAAGCGGCGCTCAGGGTGATATCGGATCGCTGGCGGGGAACGTCTCTTCGACCGCTTCGTCCAGTTTCGAATCACTGACGCTTCGGTCTCCCAGCGTCATGCTGCGTTCGCAGTGACAATCGGAGGAAGGGCAGGGTGTTCCGTTCGGGTGAAGGTCTGCGCAAGCGTCGCTGCAATACTGTTTGCCGTCGCGCTCGACCTCCTTGTCGGCGGCTAAACTGCAGGTGCAATCCGGGCATGCGCACGGGAAGTTCGGTTTGGCGTTCGTCATGGATGTCTCCGGAAAAGACGTCCTCCATTCGGAAGCGTCGTTTCTAAGGGGTGATCAGATCGCGTTAAACAAACGTCAGGTTAAAAAGAGTTTGTCGCCGCGGGTGCACAAACGGCAGGGGAGCAAGGCTCCCCTGCCTCTGGCGCATCAGCTGTTGCTATCACGCCCACCACCGTGGCTGCTTTCGCCACCCTTGCGACCAGCCTCAGAGGCCTTTTCCCGATCGTTGGCAAAGTTACCGCCACTGTTCTGGCCACCTTTGCTACCGGCGTCAGCGGCTCTTTGCGGATCGTTTTTGAAGTTGCCACCGCTGTTCTGGCCGCCCTTGCTTCCGGCCTCTGCTGCACGTTCGGGATCGTTTTTAAAGTTGCCACTACTGTTTTGGCCACCTTTGCTGCCAATCTCTTGATAGAACTCTTTGTCATGGGAAGCCGATGTGGCTTCACCACCTTTTTTACCCGCCTCGTTTACAGACATGCCGCCTTGTTTGTCTTGTGCCATTTCAATTTACCTCGTGTTTACACAGGCGATCACGCAGGCAAACATATTCGTATATTGAATATGCTCAAGCCTCGCAATAGCTATGAATTCATCTAGTATCGATTTGCTTCTTCACCTACTGTTCACTTGTCAGCCAAGTAACACTCGCCGTTTTGCAACTGCGAGACGCTTTCATGGATCATCGGTGTAGGCCTTCAATGATCGCATCCCGCCTATTGCCTCTGGCGAATACTTAGAGCCGCAGGGCTGCCTTAGTGATCGTTAGGATTTACGCCCGCCACCATGGCTGTTTTGGCCTCCTTTGCGTCCTGCTTCCGAGGCTTTTTCGCGGTCGTTGGCAAAGTTTCCACCCGATGCCTGCCCACCTTTTCGTCCGGCCTCGGATGCTTTCTCGCGATCGTTGGAAAAATTACCCGGGTTTTTACTACCTGTAGTCATGATAGGTCTCCAATTCATTTTAAGTTTCGTTAGTTGCCCATTTTCACCACGGACACTTACTCCGATATCGCGCAGTTGGAAAATGCTTGGAGAATTTTTTGCGTACCCGATGAACGGCATCGACCCCCCGAAAAGTTATACAGGTGGCCGGATTGAGCGCCGCTTCGTATAAGTTTATGATGGCGAATTGGATTGCCATAGCCGCGCGAATCGCTTCGCTTAGTTGCCCTTTTGTCACCCAGGGAAGTGTGTGTAGAACTTTAACTGCTAGTGTTTATTCGGGAGTGTCTGCAGCTTATTGGGCATCTCTATTAAGATAAACCTCACAATAGTGGAGAGTAGAACTATGACCGGGAAACATCGAAGCGAGCATTCCTTTGCCGACGATCCACAGAAAATCAAGGGTGCGGGTAAGAAGGGCAGTAATGCCGTCGACGTCAAACTCGATCGAGCGGAAAAGGCGCGGGTGGGAGGACAGCACAGTCATGGCGGAACCCGCACCGGCAAGGAGGGCTGAAGCGGGTTTGCGGCAGCGACATATACGCCACCAGAGACGAAGCCCGAATAGGTGCGCTGGTTTTGGTTCAGCGCTTGGTTATAGGCTGGCCGGTCGGCGCGGGGACCGCTGGTTATTATTTTCGGGCGCGCGCAAGCACCTTTGGCATGTGCAGCTTGTGATCCGTTTCGCCGGCGCTGCTCGGTGTGCGCCAGTCATTGTTATTGAGCGTATGCAACGAGGACGCAGAACCACGCCGCCAAGGTCAGCTCATCTTGATGCGCGGGCAGACGTCGGGCGTGCGCAACTCCAGTCGGATAACGCACCACAGCCGGACGCCCCGCCAGCATCGGCAGCGTGGCTGTTCGCGACGATGCGCATAAGCAAAGCGATGTGTTCATCCTTACGAGTCGGCCAACGAACAGCGGCGGCATGCCCATGGATGGTTCGTCGCACGCCGCCTGGCTATGACCCATGGATCCACAGTTCGCGCCACCCCACATAGGATGGGTCATAACTGGACCCGCAAGGCAGGCTGACGGAGTCAGTGTCGGTGATAATCGTGGCCGGCTACGGCGTTCAGGTAGGCCTGATCGGCCTTGATGCGCAAGTCGCGCCATTCGTTCCAAGTGATGATCCCTCGGCGATCCATCTCATCGCACTGGCGCAGCAGCTCTTCGTGATAACGGTCGGGGCATTCCATGCGAAGCGTCTGATTTTCGAAGGTTTGGTGCCAGACATCGAGCGCGCGCAGTCTGGTTTCTTCTGCAACGGTCAGCAGGTTCTTGAAAGCATCCATGGCATCTGGCTTCCACGTATGTTTTCACTGGGAGCCGTGTATGTCGAAAGCGGTTCAAACGAAGTGACGAGATGATGTGCACGCCGTTCGCTCTATCGTCGCACACGGGAATTCAGCACCATTCCAAAAGTTCGATTTGCGCTAATTGGGCCAGACATGAATAAGCCATCCTGCCCGGACGAATTGCTCGAAAACGATCTGGGGCCGAATGATGGCAGTTCCATGTCCCGCACTGCCGGCCGTGACGAAGCCTCGAACGCGACGACCGATTGGCAGCATCCGCTGGAAAGCGGCGAATCGGTCGACCGATATCGACGCCATAGATCAGAGACATTTGAACCGTGATCCGGATCTGAAGCCGTAATATCGAGTCGGCGAAGCGGGCCTTTGCAAGTCAGCCTCCACGCCAATATTTGTTGGCCGTTTCGCTTGTTTAACGATTTTAACCATTTGTCCTGAAAGTCGATTTTTTTTTGAAATTTCTGCACCGCCGGTCTTTCCCAAAAGAGTAGGCAGTGTTTAACCCGTGAACGCCGCCGCGCTTATCGAGACTGAGGAGATTGGTGATGTTTCTACATAACAAGCGACTTCAATATACCGTGCGTGTTGCCCAACCTAACCCTGGTCTAGCCAACCTTTTACTGGAGCAATTCGGCGGTGCGCAAGGCGAGCTGGCGGCGGCGTCGCGCTACTTCACTCAGGCTCTTTCCGAGGACGATCCAGGTCGCAAAGATTTGTTGATGGACATCGCCACCGAAGAACTCAGCCATCTGGAAATCGTCGGTTCGATCATCGTCATGCTCAATAAAGGCGCAAAGGGACAGATGGCCGAAGGCGTCGAGCAGGAAGGTGAGCTTTACCGCTCGCTGAATGGCGCGGGCAATGATTCGCACATCACCAGCTTGTTGTATGGCGCTGGCTCGCCGCTGACCAATTCGGCAGGTGTACCCTGGACTGCGGCGTACATCGACACCATCGGTGAGCCCACGGCCGACATGCGCTCGAACATCGCTGCAGAAGCGCGGGCGAAGATCGTTTACGAACGTCTCATGAACGTGACAGATGATCCTGGCGTAAAAGAAGCGTTGGGCTTCCTGATGACCCGTGAAATCGCCCACCAATTGTCCTTCGAAAAAGCCCTGCACGCGATTCAGCCAAACTTTCCACAAGGCAAGCTGCCCGGCATGCCTGAATTCACCAACGTCTACTTCAACATGTCGCAGGGCACGGAAAGCATGCGCGGGTCCTGGAACCAGGGCGACGACTGGGAGTTCGTTGAAAGCCCATCGCCGGCCGTCGACGGTGGCGATGGGCTGGCCACGGTGCAACTGGACAACGCCGACAAAGCGCGGCTGGAAAACATGAAAATGCGCACAATGTCAGACCCCAACAGCGAGCCAGTCACCGGTGCCGACCTTGGCTCCGGTGCGCAAGCCAAGCTTGGTCCGTGACGAAGCACAGCCGCACGCGCCGACGCGTAGTCGGCGCGCCTTGCCCATCACTGGAAATCATCAAGAAGAGGATTCGACAATGGCTACTCCACAGGAAAATCTGCTCGACTGGCTGCGTGACGCCCACGCCATGGAGCAACAGGCCGAGCAGATGCTCAAGGCACAATCCAAGCGCCTGGAGCATTATCCGCAGCTCAAAGCGCGCATCGATCAGCACATTGAAGAGACATTGGGCCAGCAGAAGCTTATCGATGAGTGTGTGCGACGTCTGGGCGGCGATTCGTCGACCCTCAAAGATCTGGGCGGCAAGCTCATGGCGTTCGGTCAAGCCGTCGGCGGGTCATTGATGAGTGACGAGGTGATCAAAGGCGCGATGGCAGGTTATGTGTTCGAGAACATGGAAATCGCCAGCTACACCGTGCTGATCGCGGCGGCGGAAGCGGCCGGTGACACGCAGACCCGACAGGCCTGCGAAAAGATCCTGCCGCAAGAAGTCGCCATGGCCGACTGGCTGCTCAAGCACTTGCCGCAGCTCACCGAAGCGTTTCTTGCACGTTCGGCAGACCCAGACAAAGAAGCCAAGAAATAACTATCAATGCGCGTCCGTTCGCCAAGTGATCGGACGCTACTTTTTCTCAAGCGCGGGTCTTATCAAGCTGTTTGCGATCAGTGGCCACCGGTTGCAAACGGCTGAACTGGTCAAGATGATAGCGTTTTAGATCTCGCGCAAGCGCCAACCGACCGTGACAAAGCGCTGCTGCTTCGCTGTGAACGTCCTTGATCGAAGGACTTGCGCCGACGCAACAATCGGCCGGCCTGTGAGACTTCATGATTTGTGAAAGGTGCCCCGGAGTGCTCCGCGTTCGATGCCTTCGTCCACCAGGTGTTGCTCATTCTGGCGGAGGGCAGGGTCGATTCGATGAACACGTGACCGGGGCTCGGCACGCAATGGGACATCTCGACGGTCGTCACCTGAACATTACTGTCGTGCCAGTCGCGGAGGGTTTCCACAGGAAGCAAATGGACTTCGCACGTCGGATGGGATTGAGGTCAAGATAAGACTCAGCGTCAACCATTCCTGCAAGGCTAACGGCGGATGACGTCCAGCGGCCGGTTCCGCCCGGACAAAATATGGCGCGCAGTTCGCTCACTGACAAGGCCATGCGGTGGGGCACCGCACATTTGTGGGAGGCTGTCATCTTTAGCTTCTCCATACAGCTGTCTAAATCCTGATGACTGCTTGGACTACGAGAAACTCAAAGACCATGCCGAGGCCCTATGGGACAAAATGGCAGCTTTCAGCCACGTCAGCTTAACAAGATCTAGGTGCTCATTTATGAGTTGTGTACGCTGGGGCTTTGCTTCTGCGGGAACTAACGTTGCGGACCTTGGAGAGATGCCGTCCTCTTTGAAGGCATCGGTGAGGATTCGGTAGGTCGATGCCGTAGAACTGTCCTCGCCGACACGGCTGTACTGAATCAGGCGCCAGTATGTAAGGGGCCGCCTGCGGAACAATCTGCATTGCCAGGCCTGCAAATGGTGCCGACATTATTTGTTGTAGATGATCGAAGGCACTCAAGGTGCCCTCGATCTCCGCGAAGTTTGGCGCTAAGCGGGAAATGTGTCATTCAGTCGAGCGGATGTCGGCGACCTGGATGGACAATGTTCGACAGCTGATTAAGGTGATTTAGCATAGGCTTGCCCAGCCGCCATGCCCAGTAGTGCGACCATGCTAGAAGTGACTATGAACGTGGCGAATCGATCTCCAATAATTCGGTGCGACCTGCGCATCCGGTAGTAAAGCTTAGAAAAACAAACGGGAAGGACTGCGTGCTTGGGCCGGGCGCTACCAGACCACAAAACGATTAGGTCTATGCAACTTCGGGAGGCTTGCTAGGGCGCTGCAAGCTACTGATGCGCTGCGCGTGCTCGGATAGATTTGGCTCACTCTGAAGCGCCTCTTCAAGGGCCTCTAGATGCCTCTCCAGGATTTTTATTGAGCCGCTTATGTTCGCAGGATCGAAAGGGATTTTTCCGCTGGCGACAAGAACCATCGCCAGTTCCCAGGCTCGCTGTGAATTAGTCACCACGCCATCTCCTTATCAACTGTTGTGCTATTCGATACCCCAGTTGCGGAACGCGAGGAAGGTGGGGGGAAATGTTCATTGAGGGCGCTGAGATGCTCAATTGCGTCACGAAACAGTGACTCGGCCTTGTGACGTATGTGCAGGTACTCTTCAAACATTTCGCAGTCAAAGTCGGGATGCTCCAAGAGATCGAACGCGCGTCGGCTGTATGCGTTCGCCTCATCAAAAAGTCTTTCATTCTGCTCAAGCGCCAAGCGACGGCAGGCCATCAATTTTTCAGCTGTGTTTTTGAATTGCATCACGGCCTTCCTTATCGAGTAGCTCCTTTGGATTAACAAGGGCAGCAGGGGAGCTGTACCTGATACCAGCAACGGGAACGAGCCCGATAAAGGTGGGACTCTTACTCTCGGCACGGGTATCAAACTTGTTATCTTTGAAATATCGATAATTTTCGAAGCGCGAGGGCTGCAAATTATCTCTTTCTTAGATGGGCGCTCGGACATGAAGTGGTGAGTCGTTTCAGCTTTCAAAAAAACTACTGGTTGGCTTTTTGCCGTTTGTCAGTCTGGCAATATGTAAATGGCGACGGCCCGCGCGGTGTAGCCCAAGGCCCGTTATCGCCGGAACATAGCCAAGGAGGAAGGACAATGGATATGCAGAGCTAAAGTATAGTGACGCGCACAATCGTGTTCAGCCAGTGCATGAGGATGCGGCTTTGCAAAGCAAGGTTCAGACTCTTCCCTTCGATGGTATGGCCTTGGACGGTCTGCTCACCAAATTGTCGCGGAGGCCCGCCGTATCCCCTGGCGCCAAGGGCACGTGTGCTTGAGCAGGCGTCCACCTATCAAAGCAATTTGCGTCACAGCGAACGTCCTATCCTTGCCGCTGAGATCCTTGATCGACGAACGAATCGATCATGTCTCAAACCTCGAATGCGTCGACGATTATTCTGATTTTCGGCGTCCTAGAATTTTCACCAATGCGTCATGCGCTCGAGCGGCATAGCCGCTCAATCAGTTCAATCAGGGCATCATGAGAAACGGGCTTGCTTACATGGTGATTGAAACCTGACTCGGCCGTTTCATTACGATGATTTTCGGCCCCATAACCCGTCAGCGCAATGGCCGGGGTTTGTTGTAAATGATCCATCTCACGAATTTTTTTCATCAATTGATGGCCATTCATAATGGGCATGCCTATGTCCGAGATGATCAGGTTATAGGCATTAGTACGGGCGGCATTGAGCGCTTCTCGTGGATCGCCGAAGGCGTTCACCTCGGCGCCCTCCATCTCCAGCAGCATGTGCAACACTTCAAGCACATCTTTGGAGTCATCCACCAGTAATAACTTCAGTCCGTTCAAGCGCTCATCTGCGGTCGTTGTCGAGTTGTCGGTCTCATTTTGTTTTTGGGATTCACAGAGCGGCAGCAACACCGAAAACGTACATCCATAACCCAAGCCCTTGGAGCGGACACTGACCGAACCACCGTGCGCCTCCACCAACTGGCGAACTAGGGACAATCCGATACCTAAGCCTTCACGTTGATGGGGCTGGTGCTGGTTTTCGGCCTGCCCGAACAGATCGAAAATTTTCTCCATGTTTTCTTCAGTCAGGCCCGTGCCGCTGTCGATTACGTCAAATTGGGCATACCCGTCCACACGGCTGACAACCAATTGCACGCACCCTCCGGCAGGGGTGAATTTTAGCGCGTTGTTAACGAGGTTCCAGATTACCTGTTCCAAGCGTGTGGGGTCGGCATCCACCATGACCGGCACGCGCTTTGGAATTTCCAGCGTCACCTGACAATGGTGACCGGCTGTAAGCACAACGTTGTAAATCTCCTGCAGTGCGCTGGTCAGGTCGACTGGCTGTTTTTTCAGCTTGAGCTTGCCGGTACGCATACGCGCCACATCGAGCAGGTCGTCAATGATACGCGCCTGGCTGGAAACCGCGTCGCAGATGGTATTCACGGCCTTGATCGCTGGGACTGTAGCCTTGGTTGCTGGCAAGCGACGCAGCAATTCAGCGTTCAGTTGGATCAGGTTCAACGGGTGTTTGAGTTCGTGCGACATCACCGCGAAAAACTCATCCTTGAGATGGCTGTTGGTTTGGGTTTCCATCAGCCGCTGGTTCTGCTCATCCTGGGTGCGCTTATGGCCAGTGAGGTCGCGGGCAATCTTGACGTAGCCTTGCAAACTATTGCTCTTGAGTTGGGTGACTTCACCACTGCAGTAAAACTGGCTTCCATCCTTGCGTACGTGCCAACGTTCGTCCTCGCCACGTCCATGCTCACGGGCTGCGCGCAACTCGTTTTCAGGAACCCCACCGGCGCGGTCTTCCGGAGAGAAAATCAAATCGTAGTAAGCGCCGAGCACTTCTTGCTTGGTGTAGCCAAATATCAGTTCGGCCCCGGTGTTCCAATCGGTGATTACACCATGCTCATCTAGGATAATAATCGCAAAGTCATGGGTGCTCTCGGCGACCAGACGCATGCGTTCTTCACCCAGGCGCAACTCTTCTTCGGCTTGGCGTCGCTTGGTGATGTCGATAAATGTCAGCACGGTGCCGTCAATGTGGTCTTCGCTCGAGCGATAGGGCAGCAAGCGTGCGATGTACCAGCGATCATCCTTGCTGCTGATTTCACGTTCGATCATGCTGAGCGATTCAAATACCGTCGTGGCGTCTTCGGCCATTTCCAAGTAATTGAGACGGTGCGTGATGTCCATCAGCGAGCGCCCGGTATCAACCGGCAACATGCTGAAGATGTCCGTGGCGCGCGGGGTAAACCAGCGAATGCGCATATTGCGATCGACGAATACGGTGGCGATGTCGGTGGAGGCTATCAGGTTAGTCAGATAGTCGTTGATCTGGTCGGTCTCTTCAACCTTGGTTTTGAGTTCGAAATTGACTGTCAGCAGTTCTTCGTTGATTGACTGCAACTCTTCCTTGCTGGTCTCTAGCTCTTCAGTAGCGGAGCGAAGCTCTTCGTTGACCGCTTGCATTTCCTCGTTCGAGGCTTTGAGTTCTTCGCTGGAGAGTTCCGATTGCTCGATGGTTTCCTGGAGGTGCTGCTTGGTGCGGTGCAGTTCGCGCTCCAGATGGCTCATTATTTGGACTTCGGCATGGCTGGTGTTTTCGTCATCAAGCGGTTGCGGGTCGATATGCCGCTCTTTGAAGATGATCAGTGCATAGTCGCTTTCGGTCGCTTCATCGTGGTAAGGAAGGGCCGTGATATCAACCAGGTAATGGCTTTCTTCGCGCGTGATGCGCACTTTTCGCGACGTCACGGCAGCCCCCGACTGCTGGGCCTGAAATAGTGTGGTGCGGATATCGAGGCGCAAGTCGGGGTGCGCCAGGGCCAACAAGCTTCGAGTCATTTCCCCTGCCGCATAGCGCAGGAAGAAGCCCGCGCCTTCGCTTATGTGCAAAATGTCACCATGGCCATCGACAATCACGCTGGGCGGCGCGGCTTTTTCCAAGGCACGAAGATGAATATCCGCGAACGAAATCTTGTTTGGTGTCTTGGTTTCAGCTGCAACGGTTAGGGCGTTAGATCGAACGTAGCCGCTACGGGGCATGGAGGGCGCTCGGCGCATGGCACTCGAACCGGCCCGTACACGAAAAATGCGGTTGCGCTTGTCCACCGGCACAAATAAATCCAGGCAGCCGTCCGCTGATTCCGATGACCCCAGAAACAAATAGCCACCAGGTCGCAACGCAAAATGGAACATCTGCAGGATATCGCGCTGCACGTCGCGATCCAGATAGATCAACAGGTTCCGGCACACGATCAGATCGATTTGCGAGAATGGCGGGTCGGCCAACAAACTGTGTTTAGCGAACAGAACTTTTTCGCGAATCTCCTTGCGCACCCGATAGTGTTGATTTTTTTCCTTAGCGAAGTACTGACGCAAGCGAGTCGGTGGCACGTCTGTGATGATCGCTTCAGGATATACGCCGTTGCGGCCGTGGGAGATCGCGCGTTCATCGATGTCAGTGGCAAACACCTGCATCTTTGCGCTGCTGGCATCCTGTGCCAATTGATCCGTCACCAGCATTGCGAGGCTATAGGCCTCCTCACCGGTGGAGCAACCAGCCGACCATACGCGTACCTCTTCGCGATGTGGAACTGCGTCTTCCAGTGACTTTATCAAGTTTGGAATAACGTCACGCTCAAGCGCTTCGAAGGCCTCTCGGTCGCGGAAGAAGTTAGTCACCCCGATCAGCATATCGCCGAGCAAGGCCTTGGTTTCTTCCGGGTGGTCTTGAAGGTAATTGTAGTAGGCCGTGAGGTCCGGCTGGGCGGTGACTTGCAGGCGTCGCTCAATGCGGCGTAATACGGTGGCGCGTTTGTAATGCTTGAAGTCGTGCCCAGTAGTGGCACGCAGTTGGGTCAGAATATCAAGCAGTAGTTGTTCCGCCACGGCCGCATCGCGTTCGGTGGCGGGGGAAAGGGTTTTGATTTCGGGGTCATTAGCCGTGGGCAGGATAATCGACTGAGCGTTGCGCCACAGATCTAAAAGCTTCTGTGGCATCTCCACCACCGGCAGCACCAGATCGACCATCTGAGTTTCGATCGCAGCGAGCGGCATGCCATCGAACTCGGCATCTTCCGGCGTTTGTACCAGAGTGATGCCGCCTTGCTCCTTGATGCGCGACAGCCCTACCGCACCGTCGGTGCCTGTACCAGATAAAATTAGGCAGAACGCGCGATCTTTGTGGGTGTCCGCCAGGTCCCGGAAAAATAGATCAATGGCGATATGCGAGCCGCCTTGGCGTACGGAGGGTGAGACGGACAGATAGCCATCATTCATCGTCAAGTGCTGGGCGGGTGAGATTACATAGACCCGATTCTTTTCGATGGACGTGGTGGCGTTGACCTGGAGCACCGGCATGCGAGTCGACTGCTGGATGATCTTGTCCGCCACGCTCTCGTGATCGGGCGACAGGTGCAGTATCACCACAAAAGCCATGCCGCTGTCTTGGGGCGTGTGTTCGAAAAACGACCTCACCGCCTGCAGCCCGCCCGCTGATGCACCAATGCCGACCACCGGAAAAGCGAGGTGGCTGGGGATCAGATCTTTGCGTTGCGGAACATTGGGGGACCGCTGAGGTGCAGATTTCATAAACACTAACCTTGGTTAACTTCTCAAGACGAATGAAGCACGATTGCGAGCGAAGATGAGGAAAAAAAGAATGACGGAACGACGAAATATAGCTGAAAAGGTGTTTGGGGCAGAATGTTTCGATACCACCCGGCTAAATCCAGCGAACCTGTACACTTTCAGTTGAGACGTGAAACCCCGCTAAGGTTTGTTCGATTTGACGAGTGGTTGAACATTCGATCTTCGTCATATTCTCTCCACCACATGATGCCGTCTATGCCCCACTGCGGCACTGCGGCACTGCGGCACTGCGGCACTGCGGCGCAGGGCATAGAACTCTGCGCCAAAACTGCGGTGTGATGTGGTATAGCAGAGCGGTGAACAGCGAACCCTTGTTTCTTTGGGCTGCTTCACGTGCAGCTTCAAGTCCGATCGACATGCAACTGACCCGGCTCAGTGTCCGGGGTACCGGGGGGAGCGGTGTTTCCCTTGGCTACGCCCCTTTCCTCCACCGTCTCCGCAGGGCTCGGATCTCCGACCGCGCGGGATCAGAGCATGACAGGCGTATAACGCCATGCTCGGTAATGCCTTCTGCTTCGCTTAACAGCGTCGGCATTCCGGATTTCTGATTTCGCGGCTCAATGGCTAGCCCATCGGTTTGCCCTGTCAACGCCTCATCCTGCACCTCACGGTGCAACATGCATGACTCCGGGGCTGGTTGATTCGCCATTTCTTACTGTATCGAACTCTCATCGACTATCCTGCGCCAGCTTTAATTGGCGCACTAAGCATCCGGGGCAACATACCTTCTGATGGCTCACTTAAGGTGATGGCCAAGCTAGGCTTTGCTACTGAGACCCGATTTTTAGGTGGTGATTCGAACATCCATTTACCCGTCACGAAAAAAATTTGGCACCTTTTAAGCTTTTTGTAAGTCGATGAAGAAACGGCTGCAGCCTGATCATCCGTCTTGCAGCATGATCACCTTCTGCCTGTTGCGACCCATTGCCAGAGATCAGATGCCCCCAGCTGGAGTGACTCGGTTGATGCTCGATATTGTTGCCGTATTTCTTTGTATCACAGCAGTTCTCGCTTTTCTCAACCGCAAGTTCGTAGGGTTGCCGTCCGCTATAGGCGTGATGGGAATCGCGTTGACCATGTCTTTGTTCAATATGGCGCTTGATGCAATGGGGCTACATGCCCTGCATACGCTTGAGCAATCGTTGATCGAGTCCATCGATTTTTCCGAATTGCTTATGCAGGGGATGCTGTCTCTGCTGTTATTTGCAGGCGCTTTGCATGTCAATTTATTTGAGCTTCGAACTTACCGATGGCAGGTAGCATCTCTAGCCGTGATTGGAACGACAGCGTCGACGTTGATTATTGGCTATGGATTGTGGGCTCTTCTGTCTTTGACATCCCTAAAGCTACCACTGGCATACTGTTTGGTATTTGGGGCGTTGATTTCCCCAACTGACCCTATTGCCGTGATGGGTATCCTCAAGTCAGCAGGAGCGCCTCGAAGCGTTGAATTGGTGATCTCCGGCGAGTCACTTTTCAATGACGGTGTGAGTGTCGTCTTGTTTTCCTTGATTCTGGCGATGATAGCGAGTGGTGAAACACCTTCCTTCATGGAAGCGTCAAAGCTTCTTCTCATAGAGGCAGGAGGAGGGATAGCTCTCGGAGCAGCTGTCGGCGGCTTCATATATCTCATGCTAAAAAGCATCGACAGTTACCAAGAGGAGGTATTGATTACTTTGGCGGCCGTGCTTGGCGGCTATGCACTTGCGATACATGCGCATATATCCGGTCCGTTAGCCATGGTGGTTATGGGGTTAATTGTAGGTAATCAAGGTCGCTCGTACGCGATGTCTGAGCGAACGGAGAAAAAAATAAATATGTTTTGGGAGTTGATAGACGAGATTCTCAATGCCGTATTATTCGTGCTTATCGGACTGGAGGTCATCTTGATCGAATTTTCGAGCATTCTGGTTGTCTCAGGGCTCGTTGTTATCGTTTTGACTTTGCTGTCGCGATCCTTAACTGTCGGGGTTCCGGTTGCCGTACTTGGAAAACGCTTTCGTTTGCCAAGTGGATCGTGGGCTGTTCTGACCTGGGGAGGCCTTCGAGGCGGGATATCAGTAGCTTTGGCATTGTCGTTACCTGCGGGTGATGCGCGTGATGTCGTTGTTTCACTCACTTATATGATCGTGATTTTCTCTATCCTCATCCAAGGAATGTCGATCGGAAACTTGGTAAAGCGAGTAATACCGTGCTCGCGGAGATGAGCAAACGACCGTCCGTCGTTCCTTGGGGCGGCTCTCTCGGGGCGCTTTGGCTGATGATTAAGCTCGTATGCTTCATCCCCTGCGTAGGACCAGGTAAGGCGGGCTCAAAATCTTGCCCGCTATGGCCAGCCAACTGGTCACTGCTTAACGGAGTTCTCAGAGTTCCAGCAAGCCGATGAACATAAGATCGGACTCCTCCAACATGAGTGCAGGATGGCCTCAAGTGCCCGAAACTCCTACCTCAACCCTAGGTAGAGAAACTGCCTGGAATACTGCGACCTGCTTGTATTGAGCTGCCAGGTGAATGCCTTTAGTCAGCCAATGCGAATTTGTTGGAACGATTGGCTGGGGATGTACGTCAGTAAAAAAACTATAACGGCAGCCTGGGGGTAGCGCCCTGACAATCGCTACCGGGTTATGTGCCCGAAGTTGCGGCCGGGGATTTGCTCATGGAGAGCGATGGTCGAAGGCCAGGCGGGGTCCTACCGTTTCAATGACGGGGTATTGCTGATGAGTCATGTGAACAAATGCACAATTATCTTTGATGGTCAGTCACTGTCAGGCAGCGCTGATATCCCACTGATTGAATTTCTCGCCGCGCATGGCATTCAACTGCCCCATATCTGCTATCACCCCTCCTTGGGCGCCTTGCAAACGTGTGACGTATGCTGGGTTGAAAACAATGGCCAACTGGTGCGTGGATGTACGCTGCGCACCGCCGACGCGATGAACTTGACCAGCCAGGGCCAGGCGCGCAAGGCGCGGCATGAGGGGGTGGATCGCATCCTTGCCAAGCATGAACTGTATTGCACGGTGTGCGAGCACAATACTGGCGATTGCACGTTGCACAACACCGTAGTGGACATGCATCTGCCCATCCAGCGCTATGAATATAGACCCAAGCCTTTTGCTAAGGATCACTCCAATCCGTTTTACACCTACGATCCGGACCAGTGCATCTTGTGTGGACGTTGTGTGGAAGCGTGTCAGAACGTTGAAGTCAACGAAACGTTGTCCATTGACTTTTCTGCTGAACATCCGCGGGTGCTGTGGGATGGCGCGCAGGTAATCTCGGGTTCCAGTTGTGTGAGTTGTGGGCATTGCGTCACGGTTTGTCCATGCAACGCGCTGCTGGAAAAAACCATGCAACCGGACGCCGGGCCCTTCACTTCTATGGCGCAAGGGCTTAAGCGGCCCCTGATCAATGCCGTCAAAACCCTGGAGAATACAATCGGCGCGACGCCTATCTCCGCTATTTCAGTCATGGATATTCAGTGGCGCCAACCAGAAATCAAGCGCACCAAGACGGTCTGCACTTATTGCGGGGTAGGGTGTGCTTTTGAGATGTGGACACGTGACCGTCAGATTCTCAAGGTCCAGCCGATGGTCGACGCACCGGTCAACGGTATCTCCACATGCGTTAAAGGTAAGTTCGCTTGGGATTTCGTCAATGATCCCCAGCGGCTGACGATGCCGCTTATCCGCGAAGACGGACGCTTCCGTGAAGCCGGTTGGGACGAGGCCATGGATTTGATTGCCCGTCGACTTTTGGCCATTCGCGATACTCATGGTCCCGACAGCATTGGATTTATCGGCTCCAGTAAGGCCAGCAATGAAGAGGCCTACCTGACGCAGAAAATTGCCCGGCTCATTATCGGTACCAACAACGTGGATAACTCTTCTCGTTATTGCCAGAACCCGGCCACCAAGGGTTTGTTCCGAACGGTAGGGTATGGTGGGGATTCAGGGACCATTGAAGACCTGCAAAAAGCCGAACTGGTGATCCTCGTGGGCAGCAATATGGCTGAGAATCACCCCGTCATCGCTTCCAGGCTCAAAGCCGCTCAAAAACACCATGGGCAAAAATTGATGGTGGTCGATCCACGATGCCATGAGATGGCCCAGCGCGCCGATCTGTTTTTGAGAATAAAGCCTGGAACCGATCTGATCTGGGCCTCTGCCATAGCTCGCTACCTGTTCGAGCAAGGTCGTGTTGACGATGCCTTCCTAGCCAGTCAGGTCAACCAGGTTGAGCAATATCGTCTTTCACTCGAGCCATTTACCTTGGCGTTTGCCGAGCAAATGACGGGCATTGCCCAGGCGCAGTTGGTCGAGGCGGCGCACATGATTGCCGATGCCAACTCCGTCAGCATTTGCTGGGCCATGGGCATTACCCAGCACAGCCATGGCGCCGACACGAGTACCGCACTCTCCAATTTATTGCTGGTGACCGGTAACTATGGCAAGCCAGGAACCGGTGGTTATCCCATGCGTGGTCATAACAATGTGCAGGGGGCCAGCGATTTCGGTTGCTTGAAGAATATGTATCCAGGTTACGAAAAAGTGACGGACTTGCAGGTCCGCGCCAAGTGGGCCAACGCATGGGGGGTGCCGCCGCAGCATCTCAGCGACAAAGTTGGACAGGACAATTTCCTGATGGTCAAGGAAGCCGACGAGGGCAAGATCAAGTCAATGTATGTCATTGGGGAGGAGACAGCATTTTCAGATGCCGATTCAAAGAACGTTCATGAGGCCTTTACCAAGCTGGATTTCCTGGTAGTCCAGGATATTTTTTTTAGCCGCACGGCAGAGTTTGCCGATGTTGTTTTGCCTGGATGCCCAAGCGTTGAAAAAGAGGGCACCTTCGTCAATACCGAACGGCGCATCCAGCGCTTTTATGAGGTGATGCCGCCCTTGGGGGACAGCCGTCCAGACTGGCGTATCCTGACGGATCTTGCCGCCCGGATGGGTCATGACTGGGGGTATACCCATCCCGGACAGATCATGGATGAAGTGGCAAGCATCGCGACGATCTTCAATGGCGTCAGCTATGAGCGGCTGCAAGGGTGGCAGTCGTTGCATTGGCCGATGAACCCTGATGGCACCGATACGCCTTTGCTCTATACCAATGGTTTTCACACACCCGACGGCAACGCCGTGTTGTATCCGTTGACCTGGAAAACGCCTGTCGAAGAGACCGACGAAGAATTCGATCTGATGCTCGACAACGGCCGCATGCTCGAACATTTCCAAAGCATGAACCAGACAGACAAGGGCAAGCGCACGACCTCGCTTTCGCCGAACGGGTTCGTTGAGGTCAGCCCTGAGCTGGCCGCTCGAAGAGGGCTGGAGGAGGGTACGTGGGTACGTCTTTCTTCACGCCGTGGCTCGCTGGAGGTTCCAGTAGTGATCACCGACCGGGTGCAAGGCCACGTGTTGTTCATGCCTATTCACCAAGGTAAACCGGGTCTCAATAAGCTAACCGGAGAGCACCACGACCCGGATGTCAACACACCGGCTTACAAGGAGACGGCGGTCAAGCTGGAAGTATTGTCCAGAGAACCGTTTTACCAGCCGATACCGCCCGGCAATTTCCGCCACGGCAAGCGCACCCCGATCGACGGCGTGCCCGCTCAGATCGTTCAGGTCAAGTGGGCGAGGGAGGATTATGTTCCGCCTCTCGAACAAGCCCCTAACCCGGAGAAATTCTAATGGCAGAACGCATCCAGCACGAGGTCAAACCACCCAAGATCGGTCCTGATGCCCATGAGGAATTGGAGCGCCTGCTCCAGACGATGCACGCACACGGAGTCTTGCGTTTCGCCAACGACTTGATCGCCGCCAACATACCTGTCACCAAGGTGCTTGTGGATGGGCTGAATAAGGAAGGTACTTTAAATACGCTGCAAAACCTTTCGATACTTACGATGGCCTTGTCGCGTATCCCACCGGAGCATTTCTACAAGGTAGCGTTCGCCTTGAAGGATGCGCTTGTTCATGCCGGGGCCTACGAGCCGCAGCCTGACAGCAACGACGCCCCGGGCCTCAGTGGCGCCTACAAGATGCTTCATGACGAAGCGTTATGGCAGGCAGTCATGCCTGTGATCGAGGTCCTCAAGGTGTTTGCAGACGGTTTGGGGAAGAAGGTGGACAAGCCCATCTCCGAGTTCAGCGGCAAGCCAAGCAATGCCTGACGCTTGTGTCGTCATCATCAATGGCCATGAGGACGAAAGGTGAAGTCAAAGTCACCAGGGCGACCCTACGATGCCCCAGATATTCCCGCGATCAGCTGATACCTGGTTTCGCCTGGCGTTGCTGGCGATCTTTGGCGGCTCGACAATGCTGGTAGCCGTATGCTTTGCGCTGGCGCGCTCCGATTACGTCACGGGCGTTAACTGGACAGTCAATCAGCCCGTCCCCTTCTCTCACGAACATCATGTGGGCGGATTGAAGATCGATTGCCGTTATTGTCACGACTCAGTCGAAACCAGCGCCCTGGCATCGATTCCGCCTACCCATACCTGCATGACGTGCCATTCGCAGATATGGACCGATGCCCAAGTGCTGGAGCCTATCCGCCAGAGTCTGCTCAACCGTTCGCCGATCCGGTGGAACCGTGTTGCCAGTTTGCCGGACTACGTTTATTTCCATCATGACATCCACGTCCAGGCGGGAGTCGGATGCGTTGAGTGCCACGGCCCCGTGCAAACCATGGCTTTGATGCGCCGCGACAAGCCTTTCCAGATGAGATGGTGCCTGGAGTGTCACCGCGATCCGGCGCCTCGATTGCGGCCCCGACAGTTCGTCACCGACATGACCTGGACCACAACGTTGAATCGTCGAGAGTTGGGGGAGCGCCTGATGCGAGAGCAGCACATTGGCGTTTCAGACCTCACCTCTTGCTACATTTGCCATAGGTGAGCCAATGGATCGTCCAACGCTCGATTATGTCGCCATTCGCCGTCACCTCAAGGAACAACGGGGAGCGCATTACTGGCACAGCCTGGAAGAACTGACTAATGACCCAACCTTCCAGGCCTTGCTTGACGCGGAATTTCCCGCCGGCGCGGAGCCGATGGACCGGCGTCGCTTTCTGCAACTGATGGGCGCCTCGTTGGCACTGGGCGGATTAGCGGCTTGCGGGCCGACACCGGGAACGGCTGTGCCGTACGTTGCGCAACCGGAGATCATCGTGCCTGGCAAGTCGCTGTACTACGCCACGGCCGTCGAGTTCGCCGGGTACGCTCAACCCGTGCTGGGGCGTACCCACGTGGGACGACCGACCAAGCTGGAGGGCAACCCTCAACACCCGGCCAGCGGCGGGCGTTGCGATGCTTTTACCCAGGCTGCCATTTTGCAACTCTACGATCCGGACCGCTCAAAAGGACCTCGCTTCAAAGGGAGCAACAGCACCTGGAGCGCCGTGGAGCGGATGGTCAGCGAGCTGCAGCCGCAGCTTGACCGCTCCAAGGGCAAGGGCATGCATGTGCTGATGGGTGCCAACAGCTCGCCCACGCTGCATCGGCAATTAAAGCTCATGCAACGGCGCTGGCCCGATACGGCGTTTTATCAATTCGAGCCATTCGAAGGGCAGCGCTACGGCGCCGCTCAACGTGCGTTTGGTCGCGCGGTGGAGACCCACTATGTGCTCGATAAGGCGCAGTTGATCCTCAGCTTTGAAGACGATTTCCTCGGGGCCGGTCCCAAGCAGACGGCTCACGCCCTATCTTGGGCCGGGCGCCGATCGGCCGCAGCCAAGGGTGAGGGTGAGTCTCGTCTGGTCATGGTGCAGGCGTCTCCCACGTTGACCGGCGCCAAAGCCACGCAAACCCGCCCCATCGCGCCCTCGCAGTTACGTGGATATGTCCGAGCGCTGGCCGCCGCGCTGGGTGAGGGCAGTGCCCTGCCTTTGCCAGAGCAAGAGCAGCGCTGGATCGATTCGCTCGCTCAGGCCCTGCAAGCGCGTCGAGGCGATTGCCTGATCATGGCCGGCGCGCAGTTGCCCATGGATTTGCAGGCGGCGGTGCATCGCCTGAACGAACGGTTGGGTAATGTCGGACGAACCGTGATGTACACCGATCCAATTTTACTGACAGACGTTGGCGAGCAATCGCTGGGGGACGTTCGTACATTGACCCGGGCGATGCAGTCCGGCGAGGTCAGGACATTGCTTGTGCTGGATGCCAACCCAGCCTATAGCGCGCCAGGCGATCTCTCTTTTCGCGAGGCCATGGAAGGTGTTCCGCTGCGCATTCATGCCGGTTTGTACTATGACGAAACCGGCGCTCGAAGTCATTGGCATTTGCCTTTAAGCCACCGCCTCGACAATTGGAGTGATGCCCGGGCTGCTGACGGCAGTGTCTGTATTGCACAACCTCTGGTACAGCCGTTCTACAGCACTCGCTCGTCTGGCGAGATTGTGGCGATGCTCACCGCCCATCCTGTGCTTGATGCGCAAGGCCAAGTCCGGGAAACCTGGTCAATGATATCAACGCAGCAATGGCGCGAGGCGGTTTCCCTGGGCTTCATCGACGGCAGCGCGCTGCCTTGCGTCCAGGTAAAGGCCGGTCCGGTTTGGTTTGACGAACCGAGCCGGCAGGTTTCTGGCCAGACGGGACTGGAGGTTCAGTTTCGACCGGATCCCTGTGTCTGGGACGGACGTTTTTCCAATCTGGGTTGGCTGCAGGAACTGCCCAAGCCGATCACTAAGCTGACCTGGGACAATGTCATAGGTGTGCCATTATTTGTCGCCGAGCAGCAAGGGCTGAGCAATGGCGACATCGTCCGGGTGACCGCCAATGACCGCTGGGTGGAAGGACCGGCCTATGTCATGCCGGGCCAGGCGCAGACGGTAATCACGTTGTTTGCCGGCTACGGGCGTGAGCGCGACGGGCGGGTCGGCACCGGCCTGGGTTATGACTACGCTGCCCTGCGCCGGGGGGATTCACCGTGGCTGCTGACCGGAGCAAGCCTGGCTCCGACCGGTGAAAAAGCCAACCTGGCCTTTACACAAATGCAGCACAACCAGATCGGGCACGAGTTGATCCGGCACCTGCCGCGCGCGGAGGCTATCGGCCCTGCGGTTTTTCAGGAGGCGCAGCCTACGCTTTATCCGCCACATGCCACCCATAATCCTTCCTGGGGCATGTTGATAGACACCGATCAATGCATTGGTTGTAACGCCTGTGTCGTGGCCTGCCAAGCGGAAAACAATGTGGCGGTCGTTGGCAAGGAACAGGTAGCCAAAGGGCGCATCATGCATTGGCTCAGGGTCGACCATTATTACGAAGGCTCGCCACTGTCGCCCAAATCGACCTTCTTACCGGTGCCTTGCATGCATTGTGAACGGGCGCCCTGCGAGGTCGGCTGTCCGGTCAATGCCACTGTCCATGGCCCCGACGGACTCAACGAAATGATCTACAACCGCTGCATTGGAACGCGTACCTGCGCCTCGTACTGCCCTTATAAGGTACGGCGTTTCAATTGGTACGACTGGACAGCCGAGGACGAACCTTCCATCCAGGCCCAACGCAACCCCAACGTGACGGTGCGCGCGCGCGGGGTCATGGAAAAATGCACGTACTGCGTACAGCGTATCAGCGAGGCACGTATCGAGGCCAAGAAACAACACCGTGAAATCGCCGACGGAGAAGTACTCACGGCCTGCCAGCAAACCTGTCCGACGCAAGCCATCCTGTTCGGTGACCTGAGCCAACAGAACAGTGCCGTCAACAAGGCGCGAGACAGCATTCGCCACTACGCGTTGCTGCAAGAACTCAACACCGGCCCCAAAACCACTTACCTCGCCGCGATCCGGGACAGCGATATCGAGGAGCAGACATGACATCTTTGCCTGGAACCGAGCGTGCTGGCCGTTTGGCCATGGAGCGCCACTGATGGCCGCCACTCCGCATTTTCTGCCCAAGAACCTGGCCTATGGCAGGGTGTCCGAGCAGATAATCGATACGCCGCTGGTGTTTGGTCACCGGCAGCAATGGTGGGTTTTGTTCGGTGCCGGTATGGCTTTGCTCTTGTTGTTCGGCGTCTCGGTCATCGTTCTGTTCTACAAAGGTGTTGGGGTATGGGGCAACAATATTCCGGTGAGTTGGGCCTTCGCGATCCTCAACTATATGTGGTGGCTGGGGATCGGCCACGCCGGCACGTTCATCTCCGCGCTGCTGTTGTTGCTGGACCGTCCCTGGCGCAATTCGTTGAACCGGCTGGCGGAACTGATGACCGTCATGGCAGTTGTCTGTGCCGGCATCTATCCCATCTTGCACCTGGGGCGTCCCTGGTTGTTTTTCTACACCGCGCCGTACCCAAGCACACTGGGCCTGTGGCCGCAGTTCAAAAGCCCTACCGCCTGGGACTTTTTTGCAGTAGTCACCTACCTGGTGGTGTCCTTGTTGTTCGTCTATATCGGTGCGGTACCGGATTTCGCCACGGCCCGGGATCGGGCCAGGACACGCCGCCAGCAGTTGTTCTATGGCGTCCTGGCGCTTGGTTGGCGCGGAGCTGCGTCGCATTGGGCGCATTGGCGCCGGGCTTATCGGCTCATCGCGTTGCTCGCGGTGCCCCTGGTGTTTTCGGTTTCCAGCGGTTACTCCTTTTTGCTGGATCTGGCGCTTGAACCGGGCTGGCACTCGACGGTTTTTCCACCGTATTTCGTGGCCGGGGCGGTGTTCTCCGGTTTCGCCCTGGTGGCAGTGATTGCCTGTGGCTTGCGTAGGTTCCTGGGGTATGAGCGTCTGATCACCCTGCGGCATCTGGACCAGTTGGGCCGGCTGATTCTGGCAACCGGCTGGCTCACTTCGTACGGTTACATAGCCGATCTGTTCACGGCGTTCTATAGCGGCGAGCCACAGGAGCTGCACGTGACCATGACCCGACTCTGCGGGCCGAACGCCTGGAGCTTTTGGCTGGCGATCTTCTGCAACGTCGTCATGCTGCAAGCTCTGTGGTGGCGTCGGGTGCGCTGCAGTCCGTCATTGCTGGTCATTACCAGCATGGCGGTGCTGGTCGGCATGTGGGCTGAACGATTCATGCTGGTCATTACCCCGGTCACGCGGGATTTCATGCCGTCGATGTGGAGCAATGCCTACGGGCCGACTTTTTGGGAATGGGCGTTGTTCATCGGGACCTTTGGCTTGTTTCTCATGCCGTTCGCGCTGTTCATCCGGTTCGTGCCAATGGTGTCTTGTTTCGAAGTAAAGGAAGCGTTGTTCCACGCGCGAGGAGACAAGCATGAATGAGACACGCCTCTACGGCTTGCTGGCCGATTTTGCCACACCCCAGGCATTGGTCGATGCCTCCAGGGCGGCGCGTTCGGCGGGGTATTCCCGGCTCGAGGCGTACAGCCCATTCCCCATCGCAGCGCTGGAAAAACCGTTTCGGCTCGAGGACCGTCGCGTGCTGTGGTTCGGCATCGGTGGCGCCTTGCTGGGGGCTCTGTGTGGCTTCGGCCTGCAGGTCTACGCCAGTCTGGATTACCCGATCGACATCGGCGGGCGCCCCTTGATTGCCCTGCCGGCGTTCATGATCGTGACCTTCCTGATGGCGGTGCTGTTCGGGGCGATTTTTTCGGTGTTCGGTTTGTACTGGCTGTGCCGACTACCACGGTTGCACCATCCACTGTTTGAAGCCGACGTGTTCAGACGGGCGATGGATGATCGATTCCTCCTCTGCATACGCAGCGATGACCCCCGCTTCGATGGGGTCGAGACGGCACTTTGGCTTGCCGACCGCGCAGTCTCCGTGACGCGGGTGGCGATGTGATCCCGAGGTGGCGTTGCTTGGTGCTCGCCGCAGCGCTTCTGGCACTGGGGGGCTGCGATGATATGTCTCGCCAACGCAAGGCCAAAGACCAGGGGGGCAGCGAATTTTTTTCCGACGGTAAAGTCAACCAGAGCCCACCGGCCGGAACCATTGCCCGTGGAGCCCTTGAACGGGCGGCTGTGCTGCAAAAACGGCCACCGATGAGCCAGGCGTTGCTGGATCGAGGCCAGGAGCGCTTCGATATCTACTGTTCGCCTTGCCACGGATTGGCGGGTGATGGCAATGGGACCGTGGTGGCCCGAGGGTTTCCCAAACCGCCGGACTTTACCGAGCAGCGGCTGCGCGAGGCGCCAGACCGGCATTTGGTCGACGTAATGACCTACGGTTACGGACAGATGTACAGCTATGCGGCACGGGTGGAGCCGGCTGATCGTTGGGCAATCGTCGCCTATATTCGTGCGCTTCAATTGAGCCGACATGCCGAGGCGGATCGTTTGACGGTTCACCAGCGGCATGCCACGCAGGCTCATCCATGACAGTCCGCCGTTGGGCTGTTTCAGCCGTGCTATTGGGCGGACTCCTCCTGCTTGTGGGGAGTTTTTTCGCTGATCGCGAAGTCCTGGCCGGCTGCCTGGTGGGATTGGTCGGCGTGGCGGCCTTACCCCTAGGCGGCCTGACGTTGGCCATGCTCCTGGCCCTCGTCTCGGGCAGTTGGCGAGACATGCTCTGGCCGGGTGCCGCCGCGATCGCGCGAACCGTGCCGATGATCGTTGTGATGTTGCTGCCGATGCTCGTGGGGCTCGATCAACTTTTTGCCTGGAGCCATGAGCAATTCGAAGGGTTCCGAGGTGCCTGGCTATCCCCTGGGTCCTTCATTTTCAGGGCTGTCCTGTATGCATCGGCCTGGATTGCCCTGGCCCGGTGGATCTTGCCTCTTGTCCGCCTGCGGCCGGAACTGGCAGCAGTGGGTGCCATCCTGATGGTCCTGACCGTTTCGGCTGCCGGAATTGACTGGATCATGACACTTGATCGGCATTTCCATTCTTCGATCTTTGGCCTCTTGTACCTTGGACGGTCCATGCTCTCGGGCATTGCGCTGGCGATTCTGTTTGCCTTGTCACGGCACGCACCACGTCCTGGCGTGCTGCGCGGTTTGTTGGCAGCCGCCGTTCACGCCTGGTTGTACCTGCACTTCATGCAATATCTGTTGATCTGGTCGGCCGACTTGCCCCGTGAAATCAATTGGTATGAGGTCCGTGCGGTTGGCGTTTGGGCATACATGCTTTGGGTGATAGCCCTCGGGCAAGGTGCGTTAGTCGCGCTAGCGTTGTTGTTTCCGTGGAGTGAGCGGCCTGGCGTCTTGGCCACGCTGAGCCTTATCACGCTGGCCTTGGGCCTGCTTGAAAGCGCTTGGCTGGTGTTGCCTGCGCTGGAAGGCTTGGTCCCGGTCATTGCGCTTGTGTTCGCGTTGGCCGCTTGGTTGGGGTTTGGCGGCCTGGTGGGGACGATTCTGGCTCCAAGGAGGGTCGATGGACATTGATACCGAACAATTGTCGAAAGAAAAGGGCTTCGAGCAACGGGACGTTCACGTAGCAGCCATTGTTTATACAGGCATTGGCTTAGTGGTGGCATTGGCACTCTGTGTGACGGTGGTCAAGCTGACCCTTTTCGTTTATGGGGCGTCGGTCCGTCAACCGCCCCTGACCCCTCTGGAAACACAGCGCGAGCCAGTGCCTGAACCCCATTTGGAATCCGATCCATCCAGTCACGGCGCGCGGATTATCCAGCAAGCCCGGGAGCGCCTGGCCGGCAGCGGTTGGGTCGATCCGCGTCGTGGCATCGCGCATATTCCGATTGCCCAGGCCAAGGCTGAGTTGGTGCGAACAGGCTGGACGACCCGGGCGCAATGGCGGCCAGGGGAGCGGCGCTACCCGCTGTTGCGCCAGGGCCAGCAGGAGCGTGCACCGTGATCGACTCAAACGTTACAAAACGGCTGGCGCGATGGTGGCTTGGCTGTGCGGTGCTGTTCATCGGGTGCCTGAATGTCCAGGCGGCAGAGCTGTTCGACCCCTTTGGATCGGCCGGCATCGATCAAAAGCCAGGCGCCTCGGTTCCTTTGGCGACGCGATTGACGGATCAACGAGGACGTTCCGTTCGGTTGGGCGATCTGCTGGGCAAGCGGCCGGTCGTGCTGGCCCCGGTGTATTACACCTGTGCGAATGTCTGCGGAGCGCAACTGGCGAGTCTGTTCAACGTTCTTGAGGCGCTGGATTACCGTGTCGGCCAGGATTTCGATCTGATTGCCTATAGCTTCAACCCAACTGAAACAGTGGCTGACGCGCAAAAAGAGATGAACAAACTGCGCCAGCGTTGGCCACAACAGGTTGATGCCAAGGGTGTGTATTTCCTGGTGGGTGATGATGTCGCGACCAAAGCGCTGTCCGACGCGGTCGGCTTCCGGTATCGCTACGATCCCAAGGTGCAACAGTATGCTCATGTGTCGGCCATCGCCGTGCTGACGGCGCAAGGGCGCTTGGCTCGCTGGCTCTATGGCCTCGGTTATCAACCCAATGACATGCGACTGGCGATCACCGAGGCGGGCCAGGGCAATGTCGGGTCGTTGGGCGATCAATTGCTTTTGCTTTGCTACCACTACAACCCCCGAGTCGGAGGATATGACAGCGTGGTGATGCTCGCGCTGAAAATCGCAGGCGTCATGACGGTATTGCTACTGATCGGTTTTATTGGCTGGGCGCTGCGTCGCGATTGGCTACGCAAGGGGAGAACGCCATGAACGAGAATACGTTCATCAAGTTCTGGCCCGAACAGGCCTCCCATTACGCCGGGCAAGTGGATTGGCTGGTGGCAACGTTTACCGGGATGATGTTGTTATTCGTGTTGCCTGTATTTGTCTGTTTGCTGGTCTTTTCCTTTCGCTACCGCCAGGGTACAAAAGTTCCCCGGGACCATCGCTCCATCGGCAACCATAAGATCGAGATCACTTGGATAGCTCTGCCGTTCCTGGGGGCCATGGTGCTTTTCGTCCTGTCTTCCCGGCTTTACTACGTCTCTCGTACACCACCGGCGGACGCGATGGAAATCCATGTGGTGGCCAAGCAATGGATGTGGAAGTTCCAACACCCGGGTGGCCAGCGTGAAATCAATGCGCTGCACGTGCCTGTGGGGCGGCCGGTGAAACTCAACCTGATTTCTCAAGATGCGATCCACAGCCTCTATTTCCCGGTCATGCGCAACAAACAGGACGCATTGCCAGGCACTTATACGCACATGTGGTTCGAGGCCAATAAGCCCGGCACCTTCGAGGGCAAATGTGCGGAATATTGCGGCACCGATCATTCGACAATGCGGGTCAAACTGGTGGTGCTCAAACCTGAGGAGTACGAGCGCTGGCTGGAGGAGTCCGGTACTTCGAAAAGCCTGGCGCGACAGGGGGAAGGGCTGTTTCGTCAGTTTGGTTGCAGCGGTTGCCACGTTGACCGTCCCGACGGTGCCCTGGTGCACGCGCCCCCCCTGTCGGGGCTTTATGGGCGCGCCGTGGCGCTGGCCGACGGTGGCAAAGTGATTGCGGACAGCGGCTACATTCGGGACTCCATCCTGTTGCCGCAAAAACAGATCACCGCCGGGTACGAGCCGATCATGCCGACCTTTTCCAATGTCCTGGACGAAGAGGCTGTGCTTCGCCTGGTGGCCTATATCAAGTCGCTGGCGACGCCGCAGCAAAACGGAGACGCGCAATGATTTCTCGAATCCGCCACGTGTCCAGTACCGAGCCAAGTTACCTGGACATCGAACACGGTCTGAAATCATGGTTCTTGACCACCGACCACAAGCGTATTGCGGTTCTTTTCATGATCGCAGTGACCTTTTTCTTCTTCGTGGGCAGCCTGGCGGCGGGCGCTATCCGCATCGAATTGATCACGCCGTCCGGCGACTTCCTCACGCCGGATGGCTACAACCGCAGCTTCACGCTGCACGGGGTGATCATGGTCTGGTTTTTCCTGATTCCGTCTATTCCGTCGGTGCTTGGTAACTTCCTGATCCCCTTGATGATTGGCGCCAAGGACATGGCTTTGCCCCGCATGAACCTCGCGAGCTGGTATTTGCTGGTCGGCGGAGGTCTGTTCACCATGAGTTCCCTGATTGCTGGCGGGGTGGACACCGGTTGGACCTTCTATACCCCATTGTCGACGATGTTCAGTCACGGTCATGTGGTTGCTGTGATCATAGGCATCTTCGTGACCGGTTTTTCGTCGATATTCACCGGCATCAACATCATCGTGACGGTCCACACCTTGCGGGCCCCCGGCATGACCTGGTTCCGCTTGCCATTGTTCGTGTGGTCTCTCTATGCCACCTCGGTGATCCTGGTATTGGCTACACCGGTGCTGGCAATCACATTGGTGCTGCTGGCTGCTGAGCGCTTTTTCGGCATCGGCGTGTTCGACCCCCGTCTGGGGGGGGATCCGTTGCTGTTTCAGCACTTATTCTGGTTCTACAGCCATCCGGCGGTTTACATCATGTTGTTGCCGGGCATGGGTGTGATCAGTGAACTGGTCACCGCTTCGGCGCATAAGCGGATTTTCGGCTATAGCTTCGTCGCATTTTCCAGCGTGGCAATTGCGATCCTCGGTTTCATGGTCTGGGGGCACCATATGTTCGTCGCGGGCCAGTCGATGTATGCCAGCATGCTGTTCTCACTGTTGAGCTTTCTGATCGCCATCCCGTCCGCGATCAAGTCATACAACTGGACGGCTACTTACTTCAAAAGCCGCCTGACCATTAACGCGATATTCCTCTACACCCTTACATTCATGACGCTGTTCCTGTTCGGCGGGACTTCGGGATTGTTCGTCGCGTTATTGGCTGCGGATGTCCATGTCCATGACACCTATTTCGTCGTGGCGCATTTTCATTACATCATGGTGGGGGCGGCGGTCTCGGCCTACTTCGGCGGGCTGCATTTCTGGTGGCCCAAGATCACTGGCAAGCTGTATCCCGAACTCTGGGCGCGCGTGGCGGCGGTCATGATGTTCGCGGGTTTTAACCTGACGTTCTTTCCACAGTTCATTCTCGGTTATCTGGGTATGCCGCGCCGTTATCATAGCTACAGCCCCGAATACCAATTTCTCAATGACATGTCTTCTGCCGGCGCGGCGGTACTCGGCGTTGCGTATACGCTGCCGTTCATCTATTTGACCTGGTCGCTGTTCAAAGGCCCCCGGGCAGTTGCCAATCCATGGCTTGCCGCAGGCCTCGAATGGAGCGTGCCTTCACCGCCGCCCAAGCATAACTTCGTGGAAACTCCGGTCGTGGATTTCGAGGCCTATGACTATCCCCCCGAGGCAACCCATGGCCGGACTTAGAAGCCCCATCACCGACCAGTTCCAGACCGCTGCGCAACGGCGGGAGGGGGCGTATCTGGGGATGTGGTTGTTTCTGAGTACTGAGATCATGATGTTCGGCGGCCTGCTGTTCATCATCGGATACTACCGCTTCGCCTATGAGGCGCAGATCAGTCAGGCGGTCGAACATTTGCATTACGGGTTGGGTGGGGTCAATAGCGCGTTGTTACTGACCAGTAGTTTTACCATGAGCCTGGCCATCCTGGCGGCGCGTGAGGCGAGAATGGCACGCCTGAAAGTGATGCTGTTGGTATCGGTAGGATTGGCGATTGGTTTCCTGGCGCTCAAGGGCTACGAATACCACTGGGAATACACAGAAGGCCTATTGCCGGTCCTCACGTCCCAGGCTCCCCTCGAAGAACCGCCGGCACGCTTGTTCATGGGGCTTTATCTGATCAGCACCGCGCTGCATGCGCTGCATATCCTGGTCGCGAGTGTCCTGGGATTGGGCATTTGGCTGCGGCTTTGCCTGGGACGCCTGCCGATGCCCGGGCGGGTGACTGTAATCGAGACGTTTGCGTTCTACTGGCATACCGTGGATGTCATCTGGATCTTTTTATACCCTTCGCTCTATCTCATCGGGAGGCCCGTATGACTGCGTCTCGATTGTTCGCTGTTTATCTGGGCGCACTGGTCTTGCTAGGCATTGCGATCCTCGGTTCCCTGACGTCTTTTCCATATCGGGGCGCTCTCGTCTTGACATGTGCCTTGGGCGAGGCGTGCCTGATACTGATGTATTTCGTCGAGCTCAAGAGCCAAAGTGCTCTTGTTCGTCTTTTTGCGCTGGGGGGCGGGTTCTGGCTATTGCTGCTTTTCGCCGGCCCCGTCATTGACATAATGACTCGTTAGGCCAGCTTACGCAGGGTGGTCCCTTTGATGCTCCCACCCTACGGTCGATCGGGACCCGGTTCGAACCCCGATGAAAGGTGATGGCGGGACGAATAGTCGCCCAGTAAGTCACTCCTTTCTTGCGCATGGCTTCGCAGCGATCAGTGCTCGAAATGCCTGAGCGAAACCTGCTATCTGGCCGGGACCGAGCCAAGCCCTTCGTTGCTTTCCATTGAATGTTTCATGGAATTTCTCTGAACGCCTCTTCGGATGCCGAGTCGTAATTTCATTCGCGAAATTTCGTTTTCAAACGCTTGGCGCAAAGGAGAAAGCGTATGGCGACGGTGAGTGATTTTCTTATCGAGCGACTCAGTCAATGGAGCGTGACACGTATCTTTGGCTACCCCTGGGACGATATCAACGGGGTTCAGGCGAAAAAGTTTGCCAGCATCCTGATCGAAGGCGATCCGGACGAGGCAGCTATCCTCAAACAGACTGCCAGGCAGGTCGTCGGCAGACTCCTGCCCGGCCTGGGGAAAGACGCATGAGTATTCAGGCTTCGCCAACGCTACCGATCACTTCGGTCCTTGCCAAGGCTTATAGAATCCCCACTGACGAGCCGGAGACCGATGGCACGCTTGGCTGGTCCTCTACCGGCATGGTGGTGGTACAGATAAAGGCAGGTGGCCACGAAGGGCTGGGCTACAGCTATACCGATCCGCTGATGGCCCGGTTCGTGATCGAGACCCTCAAACCGCGACTGTTGGGCGCCGACGCCTGGTCTGTCGAGGCACTGTTCGATCGCCTTCAGGCGCAAGTTCGCAACCTTGGTCGTACGGGGCTGGCGGCAATGGCGCTCTCAGCCGTGGATATCGCACTTTGGGATCTCAAGGCGCGCGCCATTGGCGTGCCGCTTGCGACCCTGCTGGGCAAGGTGCGTGATGGCGTGCCGGTCTATGGCAGTGGCGGCTTTACCTCGTTCGACACGCCCGAGCTGATTGAGCAACTGGAAGGTTGGACTCAGAGGGACGGGTGTTGCCGGATCAAGATCAAGATCGGCAACCAGCACGCACGGGATCTGGAGCGGGTGCGGGAAGCAAGGAGGGCCGTGGGTGTCGCTGAGTTGATGATCGATGCCAACGGTGCGCATACGGTGCGTACGGCGATCACCTTCGCCCATGCCGTCGCAGATGAAGGCGTGGGTTGGTTCGAAGAGCCGGTCACTTCTGATGATATTGCCGGTCTCTCGCAGGTGCGTCAGGCGATGAGCGCGGCGGGACTGCCCATCGACATCGCGGCGGGGGAATACATCTGGTGTCCTGAGGACGCGATGCGGATGCTCCAAGCCGAGGCTGTGGACGTGCTGCAAATTGACGCCACACGCTGTGGCGGTGTCACGGGGTGGCGCCGTATCGCAGCCTTGACACAAGCCGCCCACCGCGTCTGTTCGGCCCATTGCGCGCCCGCGCTGCACCTGCATCTGGGATGTACGACCACAGGGCTTGAACACATTGAATGGTTCGCCGACCACGCCCGTATCGAATCGATGTTTTTCGATGGAGCACCGGTTATTCAGCAAGGTGAGATTCGCGTGAGAACGGATCGGCCGGGCCTTGGGCTGGAGTTGAAACACAGGGACGTTGAATGCTGCGCAGTCTGGGAGGGTTGACATGGCCTCAAGCCGTTTGCTGAAACTGCTGGCCGCCGGTGCGCTGGGCGTACTTGGGGGGGGCGCGTATGCCTGGCAGAAACTTGAGTGTGGCCGGCGTCACGACACTTGCGAAGGGCCACACACTGCTTCTTCGCCTCATATCTGCGCCGCTCGACGCCTCAATCGTGGTGCGGGAATTCTCGCTCTATCCGTCGCTGCGGACAGCGCCCTGGAGCATTATCGTGGAGCCTTTCATAATCGAGCCATGTACATGCCGCTGGTGACTTCCACGCTGGCACTGGTGGCCAGCGCTCATGGTTTGCAGGATCAGTCGCCGGCAGCGCATCGTCTGCGCGATTACGTCTACACCGGTGCTGTGATTACGGGGTTTGTAGGCACGGCTTTTCACTTCTACAACATCAGCCGTAAACCCGGTGGCTTCAATGCCGATAATCTGTTTTATGCCGCACCACTCGGGGCTCCCGCAGCGCTGATTTTGTCAGGCTTGCTCGGCGTCTACGGTGAGCGGGTTCGTGATACCGCCCAGGATACGTTGCCCAAAGTATTCGGCCTGCCTGCCGGTGAAGCGGTCGCCTGGATGACCGCAGCAGGTTTGCTGGGAACAGTGGCGGAGGCTGGGCTGTTACATTTCAGGGGGGCGTTTCAGAATCCCGTCATGTACCTGCCGGTCAGCTTGCCGCCGATGGCCGCTGGTCTGCTGGTAGCCACCGTACTGGGAGGCGAAACGCAACCGCGTCTGCGCTGGATGTCTCGATTAGGGCTGCGCATGACAGCGATCATGGGGCTGATGGGCAGCTGCTTCCACGGCTTTGGCGTGAGCCGCAATTTCGGTGGGTGGAAGAACTGGCGTCAGAATCTGCAGGTCGGCCCCCCGATTCCCGCGCCACCAGGCTTTACGGGGCTGGCGCTGGCTGGGCTCGCAGCGCATCGCTTGCTCGACGCCGAAACGCATATCAAGTTGCGTCGAGATCGATCATGAAAACGCGTTATCCCGGTTATGACGTAATGGATAAACGAAGTGGCCCCTCGTGGAATGAAGCCACCCGCACTGTTATCGAGCAACGTCTGGCGGTGCCGCTCTTGCCTCGATTTTTCAACGACACACAATGGCGAACCCTGCTGGCATTCTGCGCCTGTGTCTTGCCGCAACCCGCTGACCGTCCTGCTATTCCTGTGGCGGCCATGGTCGACCACAAATTGCACAATGCGATTCGCGAGGGCTATATCGATACCCGCCTGCCACCTGCGCCAGAGGCATGGTGTCAGGGATTGGTCGCCATCGATGAGGAGGCCATGTCATGTCATGGCGTGGCCTTCCATGAATTGTCTTGCGAACAACAGCATGCATTGATTATCGCGGTGGAGCAGGGCACGGTCACTTCGCCTCGTTGGGACCATCTGCCAAGCCAACTGCTTTTTCGATCACGCCTGATGCATGACCTGGTCGTAGCGTATTACAGCCATCCCAGTGCTTGGAGCGAAATTGGCTTTGGTGGCCCGGCCAGTCCACGCGGCTACGTGCGGCTGGGGCCTGATCGACGTGACCCTTGGGAGCCCGCCGAGGCTAAGGAAGACCAGGCACTTCAGATCGTTGAGGTCAATCGCCATGTTAGATAACGATATGCTCGATGCGCTGCGCACACCGCGCGGATTGAATGGCCTGGCGCCGAATGTATTCCGGGCGGGCGGATGGGTGCCCATGCGCGAATATCCGCAGGACCAGCCCGTGGACTTCGCCATTGTCGGCACAGGCGCTGGCGGCGGCACCCTGGCCTGTCGGTTGGCCCAGGCGGGCTTTTCGGTGGTGGCGTTCGATGCAGGAGCTTGGTGGAGACCGCTGGAAGAGTTTGCATCGGATGAACTGCACCAACAGAAACTGTTCTGGCTGGATGATCGCCTTTGCTCGGGTAACAATCCCTTGAAACTGGGCTCGAACAACAGCGGGCGAGCGGTCGGGGGCAGCACGGTGCATTTTGCGATGGTTTCGCTCAGGTTTCGCCCTGAGTGGTTTAAGTCGCGATCGCTGCTAGGTTACGGAGCGGATTGGCCTATCGACTGGCAGCAGATGTGGCATTACTACGGTGAAGTCGAGCGGATGCTGAAAATTTCCGGGCCGGTGCGTTACCCGTGGGGGCCTCGGCGTCCCCGGTATCCCTATCGTCATCATGAGGTGAATGCAGCAGGGCTGGTTTTGGCGCGGGCGTGCGAAGCGATGGGGGTCGCCTGGGCACCGACGCCATTGGCAACTTTGTCAGCACCGCGTGAAAACGCGCCACCGTGTGTCTATCGCGGTTTTTGTGTCAGTGGCTGTTCGACCAACGCCAAGCAGAGCGTGCTCAATACCTGGATTCCAAAAGCGCTCAACGCCGGGGCCGAAATTCGTGATCTGGCCATGGTCGGGCGCATCGAAACCGACTCACGCGGACTGGCCTCGGGCGTGCATTTCCATCGTCAGGGGGGATGGCATTTCCAGCGGGCGCGCAACGTGGTGGTGGCAGGTTGCGCAATTGAAACGCCCCGTCTGCTATTGAACTCGGCCAATTCAAAGTTTGCGGATGGTTTGGCCAACAGTTCCGGCCTAGTGGGTAAATACCTCATGGTGCAACTCAACCAGGCGGTGTGGGGGGAGATGCCGGAAGAGGTCCGCTCGTACAAGGGGCCACCCTCTCTCGCCCTCTGCGAACATTGGAATTACGAGGATCGCGGCAAGGATTTCCATGGTGGCTACTGCTTCATGAGTCAGGGACCGTTGCCGATGGCATGGGCTGCAGTGCAAGCGGGACGAGGGCTTTGGGGGGAAGCGTTGCTCCGTGAGATGCAGCGCTACAACCACATTGCAGGACTCAAAATCGTTGGCGAAACCCTGCCTCAATTGAGCAATCAGGTAACGTTAAGCGATCGGCTGGATGGCTTGTCCCTGCCCGTCGCCAAGCTGGATTTTTCGTTGTGCGATAACGACAGGCGTCTGGTGCGCCACTCGTTGGATTTCATGGAGCAAGGATTGCAAGCGGCAGGAGGCCGTGACATCTGGCGAGAAACGGACGACACCTGTCATCTCAACGGCACCGCGCGCATGGGATCCTGTCGCGAAGAGAGCGTGGTCAATGCCGATTGTCGCAGCTGGGATATCCCCAATCTTTGGATCTGTGATGGCTCGGTATTCCCCACCGTGGGGGGCGTCAATCCTTCGTTGACTATTCAGGCCATTGCTTGCCGTACGGCTGACCGAATCAAACAGTTGGCAAGTCGCGGAGAACTGTAACCATGACCGATGGCGCGTACGATGGATATCCTTCTATCAACTCGTTGGCGGCTCTGGGTGACGGCCGTTCGATAGCGCTGGTCGGCCAGGATGGAGAGCTGCAATGGTTCTGCCCGTGCCGCTTTGACGCTGATCCCGTGATCTGGCGGTTGTTGGACCGGTCCCGTGGCGGCCGGATGCATCTTTCAGCGACCGGCGGTGCCAAGCCGCGAATGCGCTACTTGGAAAATACCGCAGTCCTTGAACAGCGGTGGGAAAATTCCGAAGGCGAGGCGCGCGTCACGCAGTTTATGGTATGGCCGGCAGAAAACATGCAACAGAGCCTGCTCTGGTGTGTAGAAGGCGTATCCGGGGAGCTGAACTTCGAATTGGTGTTTGAGCCTGCGTCAGGCTTCGGGCAGTCGCTAGCAACATGGGAACCAAATGAGTCGGGGCAGTTGCAGACTGAAAGCCCGCCGCTGCGACTCGACACCAAGCTCCAGATGGAGCGCACCGACAAGGGCTGGCGCGGCCGGCGCTCGGTCAAGGTCGGAGAGCGTTTTATAGTGGCGCTGTACGCGGGGCTCGATTCAGCACAGCCCACGCCGTTGTCGCAGGAACAATGCTGGGCGCGCCGGGATGCCACAATTGATGCCTGGCGGGCTTGGTGCGCCAGGCTGCAGTGTCCCGTCCTTCATCGCGAGTTAATCGTGCGTAGCGCCATAGCCCTTAAGCTGCTGATCTACGAGCCGACCGGGGCGGTGATCGCCGCTGGCACCACTTCATTGCCCGAGGCACTCGGGGGGACGCGCAACTGGGACTATCGCTACACATGGTTCCGCGATGCAGGGCAGACGCTGGGTGCATTATTTACCCTTGGCTGTCATGAAGAGGCACACCGCTGGGCGCAATGGCTGCAAGACACCGTTGAGCGACAGGGCATGCCCTTGAAGATCTTCTACACGGTGGATGGCGAGCCTGTGCCGACGGAGCGGATCATCGTAGAAGCCGAGGGCTATGGCGGCTCCGCACCGGTGCGGGTCGGCAATGCCGCCGATACGCAACGTCAGCTGGATATTTACGGCGAGCTGCTCGAATGTGTGTACATTTGTGACGAAATGAACGCGCCGGCACTGCGCGCGCATTGGCCGTACATGCGCACGGTGGCTGATTTCATTGCTGCGCACTGGCGCGAACCTGGGCAAGGCATCTGGGAAATACGGAGCGAGCCACGTCAGTTCGTGCACTCGAAGGTCATGGCCTGGACCGGGTTGCAGCGTGCGCTATGGTTGCAGCGTCGACACCAACTCAATGCCGACGTACGGACTTGGCAGCGTGAGGCCGAGACGATTCACAAGCAGGTGCTGCAAGAAGGCGTCAGCGCGGACGGTCGTCATTTCGTTCGCGCTTACGGCGAACGGGAATTGGATGCGGCGCTGCTTTTGATCGCACGTAGCGGTTTCATTAAATACGACCATGCGCTGTATCGCGGCACTGTACATGCCATCTGCAAGACCTTGACAATCGAAGGTCAACCTTGGCTTCTGCGTCGCTACCGCTTGTGCGATCCGGACGGGTTGGAGGGCCGAGAGGGGGCCTTTTTTATCTGTAGTTGCTGGCTGGTCGAGGCACTTGCGGCGCTGGGCGCATTTGCTGAAGCCCAAGCCCTGTTTGAGCGATTACACATCCTGCAGGGTAAGTTCGGCCTATTCGCCGAAGTGATCGCCCCGTCAACCCGCGATCAGCGTGGCAACCTGCCGCAGGCGTACTCACATGTAGGCTTGATAAGGGCAGCTATCAGCGTAAGCAGGCCGTAGCGGACGCCGCTCAGGCCTAAGTAGCTGACCATAAGAACTGCCCATGAGCGGCTTGGATTTGGGCTCGAGCGGCTTACTTGGTCGATTTGTGGGTAGGCTTGTTGCACTGCCAGCCCGTCTTCTTTCGTATTCCAGTGAGGTTCGATCAATGGAAAACCAAGGAAAATATTTGCGCCAGGGGGCGATGCAGTCCGACCAGAGTATGGACGAACACATGCAAATGATGGAGCGTCGGCATTTAGCCACGTTGTGGTGTCATCTCCTCAATGCGTTGCTGGGCTTCTGGGTAATCAGCGCACCTTTCACCTTCGGCTACCTGAATATTGCGCCGGACGCCCTTGATCTGCCTCGTCTGGCTGTCGAGCGAGAACTTGCGGATGTTGCCACCCGCGCTTGGATGATGACTTGGAATGATATCGTTAGTGGCATATTGATCGTGACGTTCGCATTGTTCTCACTCAAGCGAGTCGGCTGGGCCAATTGGGCCAATACTGTTATGGGGCTTTGGTTGATCAGCGCGCCGTTGGTATTTTGGACACCTTCCCCCGCCAGCTACGGGAACGCTTTGTTGGTAGGCGGATTGATTATTGCTTTTTCTGTGCTGGTGCCAATGATGCCCGGTATGAGCATGAGCGGGATGATGCAAAAAGGCTCCGTGCCCCCGGGCTGGGACTACAATCCCTCGACTTGGCTGCAACGCCTGCCAATAGCCCTGCTGGCATTTATCGGGGTTCTCCTTGCGCATTATCTCGCTGCCTACCAGATCGGTCATACCAATAGTGCCTGGGATCCTTTTTTTGGGGGGCCCTCCACTGATCCTACGGTAAAGGCTAATGGCACCGAGATCATCATTACATCCCCCATGTCGCGTGCCTGGCCGGTGTCCGATGCTGGCGTCGGCGTGCTTGCCTACATGATTGAGTTGACCATGGCGGTGATGGGTGACGCCCGGCGCTGGCGCACGATGCCGTGGATGGTCGCTGCATTCGGTATAGTGGTGGTGCCATTGGGCGCGGTGAGCATCTTCTTCATCATCGTTCAGCCGATCGTTATTGGCACGTGGTGCACCCTGTGTCTTATCCAGGCCTTAGCGATGCTGGTCATGATGCCCTATGCGCTCGATGAGCTGGTTGCCATGGGGCAGTTTCTCAAGGATGCCAAGCGCCGCGGTAAGCCAATGTGGCGGACTTTCTTCAAAGGCGATGCGATGGAGGGTTGCCGGCAAGACGACACGCCCGAGTTCACCGGTAGCCTATCGCACATGGCGCAGCAGGGATTGCGCGGTGTCAACGTGCCATGGAACCTGCTACTGCTTTGTTTACTCAGCGTCTGGCTGATGTTCACTCGGCTGACTTTTGGCACAGCAGGCGCTATGGCCAACAGTGATCACCTGATGGGCTCGCTGCTGCTCACCGTCACTGTATTGGCTATGGCCGAGGTAGCCAGGTCGCTGCGCTTTCTGAACCTGCCTATCGGACTGTGGCTTGTGGCAGCGCCCTGGTTTCTCGATGGCGGTTCGACGGCCTCGACAGTCGGGAGTTTAATCGTCGGCGTACTCGTAATTGGCCTCAGTCTACCAAAGGGGCCGATTCGACACCGCTTTGGTGGCTGGAACCGGATCATCCGCTGAGCCTTACCAGAGTCATGAAGCAGGAGTTGATTGCATGAAGGAGCCAACGGCAGTCATTACCGGCGGGACCGCTGGCGTCGGTCGCGCTACCGCAGTGGCTTTTGCCCGAGCCGGGTATCGCGTGGCAGTGCTTGCACGCGGAAGCCAGGGGCTTGCTGCCACGCGAGATGAACTGATGGACATGGGCGCCAAGGTACTCACGATCCAATGCGACATGGCCGATTTCACCGCGGTGGATCGTGCCGCCGAGCGCGTCGAACAAGAGTTGGGGCCTATAGAGGTCTGGGTCAATAACGCCATGGTTACGCTTTTTGGACCCGTATCGACCCTCCAGGCGGCTGATATCGGTCAAGTGACTAATGTCACCTATCTAGGGTTCGTTCACGGAACCCTCGCCGCACTACGTTATATGCGTGGACGCGACCGCGGTACCATTGTCCAGGTCGGCTCAGCACTGTCCTATCGCGCGATTCCTATGCAGGCAGCCTATTGCGGCGCCAAGTTTGCCATCCGCGGGTTCACCGACTCTCTGCGCAGTGAACTTATCCACGATAAAAGCCGCATCCGTCTGACTATGGTCCAGTTACCAGGACACAACACTCCGCAGTTTGACTGGGCCCGCAATACTCTAGGAAAACGGCCAAAGCCTGTGCCCCCGATCTACTCGCCGGAGGTTGCCGCCCTGTCGATTTTGCGCGCAGCCATCGACGCTCCACGTGAACTCTGGCTCGGCAAAGCAGTATTCGAGGCAATTCTGGGCGGCATGTTATTTCCCGGTCTGCTTGACCGGGTCATGGCCAAACGGGCGTGGGATGGTCAGCTCACTGACGAGAAGGAGGACCCTGACCGATCAGACAATCTTTATGGACCAGTGAATGGCCTGGCTCGTACCTCGGGACGTTTCTCGGAGCGGGCCTGCGGCAAGGCTGTGGGGCTTAGTTCTGAGACAGCCGGTAAACTGATTTGTATCATGGTTGTGCTCGTTGTCATGGTGACAGGCTTGGTCATCGCAACGGCAGTTGGTTGACCCTGCTCTTGGGGCTCGCCGACGTAGACGACTAGCCCCTTTCGTGAACACGTTCGAGAGCGATTCTCGTTGTTGGGCTGGTCCTCAATTATCTGGCACCCACTAAGATGTTCATCTGGCTAACGGCAGTTGCAGCTACCGGGAACATGACGACCTGGATCATCATCATCATCTTCGTCGCGCAGCTTAAGTTTCGCTGAACATCCAGCACCTCAGAAGTGAAGAGTCACACCTTCAAAATTTCTTGGTGCGCTGAGCAACTACGTGACGATAGCCTTTTTGTTTTTTGTTCTGGCCATCATGAGTTACATCGGGGGCCATACGTTTTTGGCGTGATCGCCGACGCTTTGCGGTTGTTCTATTTCGCGGCCGTTTACTGAACAATTTACCGGAAGGGGTCGTTGGTAAGTGAGGAGCGGGATGAGCGCGGAACGGAGCAGGTTGACACCGTGATTGAGAGGTTGGTCTTGCTGCAAGCGAGCATCGGCTTGAGCCAACCGACGAAGCGACCCAGAAATATTAGGTTGAACTCGATGAAGGGGCGGTAACGGCCACGTGTCCTTCTCAAGGGGCCTAATTCATGCAGAAGGAGCAAAGCCGCGATGCCCTTTTTTTGCTCTTGATACACCCTAAAAACAAGTCCAGAATTAAGTCTTTTCCTGCTCTGGCAAGAAAATAAACCCCTTAGATTTCAAAGGGTCGGACGCTAAATGCGAGTCTCGTTTCCCGCTCCAAACATAGCGCTGCATAGTTCAACTGAATCATGCAGCGAACGAAAAAAGGACCTCCGGGTCCTTTTTTCGTTTCCGGCGGAAAGCACCGAAACTCGGCGCCATCCGGTGCATTCAGGTCCAGGATCGAGTCCAGGATGCGGACGTGCACTGAATCGGCTTGTTGCTGGAGCAGTTTGCACCGCGAGATGAGTATCTAGGCCTAACTCTGTTCAGGAACTCGCGATTGCACTCTCAGAAGTGACAGTTCGGCATGCCCGCGACTGTCGTGCGGCAATCGCATTGCACAGGGCCCGGGCGACAGGTGCGTAACTGGTCTGGCTGGGCTGGCCGGCTTCGGGAGCCCCGGTGGGATTGATCAGGTGTACCGCGATCTGTCCTGGCAGCCATGAGACGAGTGGCCAACGGGTGCGATAGGCAGGTTTGGGCTGGGTATCTGCGGTGGTCGGATCAAAATCGCAGGATGTCACAACCGCTATCCCTATCAGGCAAGCGCCTTCGAGCTGCGAGCGCACGCGGCCAGGATTTTTCAAGAAGCCCAAGTCCGCGACAACGACCGCGTCATGAATGATCAAGCGGCCTTCGTCGCTCACCTCGATATCGAGAACGACCGCCATGCAGGTCTGCGCGTCATAGTGGGCAGCGATGCCTTGCGCCCGACCATGTCTTGGCAGTTTGCCCCAATGAGCTTTCTTTGCCGCTTCGGTGATGACGTTCCGCATTCGATGGCCCTCGATGCTTGATGAGTGCCGAGTGCCGAGTGCCGAGTGCCGAGTGCCGAGTGCCGTCGTCCACTGTCGATGCCGGATCAATCAGCGAAAGCAGATAGTCCCTGTGATCCAGCTTGCAGGCTCGCACCTGCGCAGCCATGAGTCGCTGTTCGGCGAACAGGCGGAGCAACAGGCCTTTTCTGTCCAGATTGTTGTCGAGGGTCGATTGCCAAGTGAATGGATCAAGAGCACTGACGTGCGCATCAGGATGGCTCATTGCATTTCTCCTTCCGGTTGATGGCAAGAGGTCCAGCTAAAGCGATGTGTCCTTGGTGCCTGTAACGCTGGCACCGTAGGGGCGGTCATTGGGGGTACTTTAGGGGGAAGGATCTGACGTCAGAGTGACCGGAGGCTGACAGGAACATGTCAGGCGTTGGGCGAGCCGGCTTTCCAGCCAGTGAGTTGCTTGTTCGAGAATTGGGAAGTTGGGTATTGATCAATATCGAAGGAGTCAGCGTATCGGCAGCTCGTGTGGTGTCTCCAGGGTCACGTACTAGTCGATCCAATAGATGCACGTCCCGAGCGGTGACCCAACTATCAGCAAGTGGAACAAACTAATGTCGTGGTAGTCTTCAAATGTGCCCCTGGCAACGGACGGTTCTTACATGGGGGCGGTCCGCAACGCTGGAGTATTTTTTCCATAGGAGGTTTCGCGTGCCCTGGAAGTCAAATCTTGTAGTGCTCGCCCTGTCTGCCGTTGCCTTTTCGGCGCAGGCCCAATCCGATCGTCAAGTGGTCGAGGACATGGTTACTCGCTCGGCCAATGTCTGCCCAGGCCATAGCACCGAGCGCACCACGCCCACGGTGAAGGCGGTGCCTGTCGGCGCGTTGCGGGTTATGCTTGACCGCGGCTTGGTCATGTGTCCCGATCGGCGCCTCGATGTCGGCGCGCCGGCTGTGTTCTACGGTAGAGTTGGCGTGTTTGGATGGAACCCCGAAGTGCCTGCAAGTTCGGAGGTGATCGCCAAGCAGATCGACGCCATGACCCGCAAGGACGAGTACCCCTCGGACACTTTGGTTTGGGATGCCAAGGGTATGCCACTTGAGCAGCGCACTGTGCCGGCTTTCGAACCCAAGCCAGGGGCTGCGGTGCTGTACCAGGTACGGTAAGCCCTGTCGACGAGGCGCTTGGAAGTAAGTGTCAGGTGGGTTTATGTAGTCATGGCTTCTGAGACACTCTGACGCGCCCAGCCTTGGTCATTGAATATCCGGCCAGGCAGTTCATCCAAGACCGCACATGCGTGTTTGGTTCGGTGAGTTCCGAGTATTATCATAGCCTTAGAATTCAATGGGGCGGACACCAGATACGAGTCTCGTTCCCCGCTCCAAGATTCAGAAAAAAGCCACTCAGATGAGTGGCTTTTTTGTGCCTGTCGAAAAACACGAGTTGAGTTATAAAGAAGCTCAAGAGCGCTACGGCACTCAGGGCTAACGCCCGCCCATTAACCAAACGTTAGGCGTTCAAAGATGGGAGGCGTAGTTCAGTGTTGACGAGAAGAAAGTTCATCGCTACTGCAGCAGTAACGGGGGTGGGTGCCGCAGGGGCCCTTGCGTTCCACACCTCGAGCAAGGGCAGTGTGGAATATGAGCATGCCGTGAAGCAGATATGGCGTCACAGCGAACTCGATTCGAGTAACGTTCCGGCAGTACTGCGCGAACTTGTGCGCTACGCAACCCTAGCGCCATCCAGTCACAACACCCAGTGCTGGAAGTTCGGGCTGGACGATCAGTCGATTTCAATCCGGCCTGACTATCAACGCAGATGTCCGATTGTCGATCCAGACGATCACCACCTTTTTGTCAGCCTCGGCTGCGCCGCCGAGAACCTTGTGCAGGCAGCGGCAGCGATGGGCTTTAGGGGTGATGCCGTTTTCAATACCGGGAAAAACGAATCATGGAACATCTCCTTGGAGCGCGCAGCGCAGGTCCGAACTCCGCTTTTCGAGGCAATCCCGCGTCGGCAGTCGACCAGGGCTGAATTTGATGCCAAGCCTCTTTCAAACGACGAACTGCGGCTTCTGGAAATAGCCGGCTCGGGAAATGGCGTTCGGGTTCAGTTGCTCACGGATAAACAGGACATGGAGAATGTCCTTGACTTCGTGGTTCAGGGAAACACCGCACAGATGCGTGATCCGGCATTTGTGCGCGAACTCAAAGAATGGTTGCGTTTCAACGGAGGACAGGCCGCGAGGCAGGGCGACGGACTGTTTACAGGTTCTTCCGGCAACCCAACGGTCCCCAGTTGGCTTGGTGGCCTGATGTTTGATTTCTTTTTTTCCGAAGAGTCCGAGAATGACAAGTACGCGCGACATGTTCGGAGCTCCTCCGGCATTGCGGTATTTGTTTCAGCGCTTGAGGACAAGCATCACTGGATCGAGGTGGGGCGTGCCTTTCAACGGTTTGCTTTGCAGGCAACGGCGATGGATATTCGAACCGCTCACCTTAATCAGCCGGTGGAAGTCGCGTCACTCAGGCCGCAGTTCGCCAAATCAATCGGTATCTTGGGTCAAAGGCCTGATCTTGTCATTCGATTCGGTCGTGGACCCCAGATGCCCAGATCCTTGAGGCGCCCAATTGAAACCGTACTGTTGTAGACGCCTGACCATTCGTTCCAGCGGACGTTGGGGTGAAACAGGTGTGAACCTATTTCAGGACCACCTTGCTGTAGGGTACCGGCATGGTGGCGATCCGGTTTTCCACCTGATTACCTCCCCAGAGCCGGTTGACTACGCCTGAAGTCTTAGCGCGCTGATGATAAAAGCATGAAGGCTATTGACTGCTTTAGACCCGCGAGAGGTTCGGCTACGTAGAATCGACACTTCCATAGGTTCAATGTTTCCTAAGCCGTGCTCGTTGCTTAAGACGTGAAGCGATGGCTGCACGCTGCACTGAGTGATCGCGGCGATAGCGAGTCCTCCCTCGACTGCGGCCACCTGGCCAGCAAGACTGGAGCTGTTGTATACCACCTTGAATTCACGTCCCTGCTGGGTCAGTGAGTTCACTGCATAGCGTCGAGCCAGGCTCTCTCTTTCGTAGACTGCAATGGGCACCGGGTCTCGCCTCCATAGTTCGAATTGGGGTGAACCCACCCAGACCATGGGTTCTTTGAAGAGGAATGTGCCGCTTTGAGGCGTGTCTCTGGACACCAGCGCAAGATCAAGATCGCCGCTTCGCACACGTGGTATCAGCGTGGTCGACTGTTCACAGGTCAACTCTATTTCCACGCCTGCGTAGCGCGGCGAAAAGCGCTTCAGAACGGGCGTGAGATACTTTGCCGCGTAGTCCTCCGCGACGCCAAGGCGGATTCGTCCGGTTAACTCTTCACCGTGAAATGCCGCTTGGGCTTCTGCGTGGAGCGCAAGTATGCGACGGGCGTAGCCCAGCAGCGTCTGGCCGCCAGCGGTCAGGTGTAGGTGCCTCGGGCCACGACTCAATAGCGGCCGTCCAAGGGCTGCCTCCAGCTTCTTCATCTGCATGCTGACAGCTGATTGCGATCTATTGACCTCGTGGGCTGCACCCGATAGCGAACCTGCATCCACCACTGCCACGAAACACTTGAGCCAATCGGTCTGCAAATCGCTGGCAGGCATCGCTGTCACCTCTATTCGTTAATCGAATGGCTACGACGTAAATTATGCGCTTTTCATGGCGGTTGTTCACTCGCAGGATGCTGATCAGAATCGACACACTGGGATCGGATCATGCCATTTGAGACTTGGTTGCTCTATCTGTTTACCTGCTGCGGCATAGCGATAGTGCCAGGACCCAATGCGCTCTTAGTGCTTACCCATGGAGCCATTCATGGGAGCCGAAAAACGTTGTTCACTATCACGGGTGGCGTTCTCGGCTTTGCCGTCGTGCTTTCACTTTGCGCATTGGGATTGGGGGCGCTGATCCAGGCGTCGGCCACCTGGTTCACCGCGTTGAAGATAATCGGCGGGCTTTATCTGATCTGGTTGGGCTTCGGGCTTTGGCGTTCCCCACCCGTCAGTCTTGATGCGACGGGTACCAAGAACTTCCGAGGCCGGTCTCTGTTCCGCCAGGGGTTGGTATCGGCCATTTCAAATCCCAAGGCGCTGCTGCTATTCACCGCATTTATCCCGCCATTCCTGGATCCTCACAGAAGCATCATCGCGCAGACGTTCGTCATCGCATTGACTTACGCCGTGGTGGAGTTCGTTGTTGAGTATCTAGTGGCCAGCGCTGCACACCAGGTCAGGCCATGGTTAGCCCGAACCGGGCGGCGATTCAATAAAGTTTGTGGTGGTTTTTTTGTTCTTTTCGGGTTGGTTCTGCCCGTCCATGCTTGAAGCCATGCTTCGTTTTGGAGCCGACGGCGGCAGCGCCCCGCGTTGTGCAAAATACTGTGCGGGCGTGCTCCCCAGGGCCTTTTTGAACATGGTGATAAAGGCGTTGACCGAGTTATAGCCCAGCTCGGTTGCAACGTTCTGCACCTTCGCACCACTGGCCAATTCTCGCAGTGCCACGACAAGGTGCAACTGTTGCCGCCAGCGTCCAAACGTAAGGCCCGTCTCACGAATCATCAATCGAGACAGCGACCTGTCGCTCATCGCCACGCGTTTGGCCCACTCGGCTGACGTACTGCGGTCGGAAGGGGAGAGCGTCAGTGCATGTGCTATCGCACGAATTTTTGGATGGCTGGAGATGGGGAGGTTGAAGCGCTCACGCGGCATTTCGACCAGTTCGTCGAGGATCACTCTCGCAAGCCTGGCGGCATGGCCAACCGAAGGATAATCGGCAGGCTCCTGTGCCAGCCGATCAACCATTTCCCGGATCATTGGGGAGATGGACAGCGTGCAGCAATCCTCGGGTAGGTTCGCCGCTCCGGGGTTCACGAAAAGATAATTGAGCCGGGCATTCGCTGTCGCCCGTGCGCTATGGGGCACGCCGCCCGGAATCCAGACACCGCAGTTGGGCGGTACGATCCAGATCTCGTTGTCGGCAGTACAAGTGACCGCCCCGTGCAATGCAAGGATCAGTTGGCCCTTGCGATGCACATGCGTTGGCACTTCCGCCTGGTGATCTGCAAAGTCGAGCTGCCGGGCCACCGCTGGCCGATCCGTGAGGTCGGGGTCGAAGACGGAAACGGCTGATTGCGTGGGCGGCATCAAGTTGGCAGCTTTTAGGGATATTTTGGAAGAATACTGAATTTATTTGCGTTTGCAACGCAGCAATAATGGTTCGCATGAACATCCTATCTGCTGTGAACAAACCACCTGGGCGCGCCGCCGTCGGCATAGCGCACGCGGTAGTGTCTCTCCTGCAAACTCCTGCCATGAGGGCAGATGTGGATGCGGTGCTGTTTTCGGCGAAGAGCTTTGCCGCAGCGATGTTGGCCTACTATGTTTCGCTGCGTATAGGACTTGCCAATCCTTACTGGGCAATAGTGACCGTCTACATCGTCTCGCAGACCTCGGCGGGTGCGTCGCTCAGTCGCGGTGTCTATCGCTTCGTGGGGACCCTTGTCGGGGCGGCGGCGACGGTGGCAATCATTCCGAATTTCGTGAACGACCCTATCGTATGCAGCGTGGTGCTCGCCTGCTGGATCGGCTTGTGTCTTTATTTCTCGCTGCTTGATCGCACGCCAAGAGCCTATGCTTTCGTTCTTGCCGGTTATACCGCGAGCCTGATCGGATTTCCCAGCGTCGTTGATCCAGGCGCCGTGTTTGATACGGCCTCCGTGCGGGTCCAGGAAATCTCCATCGGGATACTGTGTGCCGTTCTAGTGCATCGCTACATCCTGCCCAAACGTATGACGGGTCAGTTCATTGGCAAGCTGTTGGCAGCGCTGCGGGACGCCCGTCAATTGGCAGCCGATGCCTTGAGGGGAACGCCGAGTGAGAATCGTCGCGATCGGACCCAGCTTGCAGTGGATCTTCTTGGCCTTCAGGGGCTTGCTTCGCACCTGCCCTATGATCCGGCCCCTGCGCTGCGGCACGAGTCGGTACAACTGATCCATGACCGGCTCGCGCGATTGCTTGCGCTCGCTGCGGAGATCGAAGACCGGATCCATTCCCTGGGGGTGGGCGGCTACAACTCACCCGATGAACTGGTCGCTTTGCTTGATGATCTCGCGACGTGGACCTGCGCTGTCGAGGCGACCGACCGGGAGCGCGTCGCGAAATGTCTAATCGCGCGCGCGCGGGCGATCAACAACCGTCTCGGCGTAGGTGACGCAACGCCAGGCGTCAGGCTCGCCGCTAATCTCGCCGGTTATCTTGGCGAAATGATCGGCCTGCTCCAGGACTGCGACAACCTGGGGCGCCACATCGTGACTGCCGAGCAATCACGCGAGACGACAATGCTTCATTGGCCCAAGCCCGCGAAGGGCTACATCTATCACCGCGATCGCTGGATGGCGGGCCGGGCCGCGTTGGGTGCCATCGTCGGCATCCTGATCAGCTGCGCTTTCTGGATCTGGTCGGCCTGGCCTGAGGGCGGGACGGCCGTATCGATTTTCGGCGTATGTTGCACGCTGTTCGGAAATGTCGATGCGCCAGCCCCTAACGTCATCAAATATATGCTCGGCTCGATCTATGGAGTGGTCATCAGCTTTGCCTATAGCTTCGTCATTCTTCCCCAGGTCACGGACTTCGCTCTTCTTGTTGCGGTGCTGGCACCGGCGTTCCTGTTCGCGGGTTCACTGCAAGCGCGTCCGCCGACAACGTTCATGGCGCTCGGTATCACCCTGACCATTCCGATTCTTTCAGGGTTGCGCGCCACCTACGCCGGCGACTTCGCTGCATCCCTCAATACCGTTGTTGCGCTCTTCGCGGCGGTCGGATTCGGGGCGGTCAGTATGACCTTGTTCCAGACCGTCCCGGTCGACGCAGCGATCAGCCGGCTGCTTCGATTGAGTCGCAGGGGCGTCAGCCGTCGAGCGCTGGGTGAGGTACCCGATGACCGGCATTGGACGAACCTTATGATCGATCGGACGGCGCTGCTGCTACCCAGGTTACGGGTGTCCAACAAAGGTTATTCAGATGTTCTCGACGATACCTTGCACCATCTGCGCGTCGGCCACGCTGTTAAATCGCTTCGCAAGATCATCCCGCAGGTCGACGGCGACATCGCCGAAAAACTGGGTGAGCTGCTTTTCGCGATCGCCGCACGCTTCAGCGCCAGAGACCTTAAGGATCATGTTGATCCGACCGGTTTTGACCAGCGTATCGAGACCTTGCAGGCGATGATCGCTGACAGCTCGATCAACGACCGCTCGCGGATCGCCGAGCTGCTCATGGACCTTAGGTTTGCCCTAGGTCTCAGTCATACGGCGAGTGCGCCTCATGATCGTTGATCTCGACGTCGGTGGCGTCCTCATCCCCGGGTTACTGGCGCTGGTATTCGTCGCCATTTTTGCCACCATCGCGATAATCCGCGTCCTCTGCGTCGTGGGCATCTACCGCCTGTTCGTTCACTGGCCGCTCGTCGAACTCGCCATTTTCGCGCTCATCTACGGTTTGCTCGTGCAGCACCTGCCCTCAATCGGACACTTATCTTGAAGCCTGTTCTATCCTTGCTCAGCCGCTATGCCCTGACTCTTTGCCTCGTTGCTGGCGCCACGCTCATTGCGCTGGGGGCGTGGAACCATCACGAGCGAACGCCCTGGACTCGCGACGGGCGAGTGAGCGCCGATGTCGTGCAAATTGCACCGGAAGTCTCCGGCACTGTCAGTGCCGTCCCGATCGTTGATAACCAGTATGTCCATCGGGGTGACATTCTTTATGTGATCGACCCGCAGCGGTACCGGCTCGCATTGGCGTCGGCCGAAGCCGACGTCGAAGCCAAGCGCCAGGATAGGCTCGTTCGCCAGGCGGCGGCGCGGCGGCGTGGCCAACTCCGCGATATCGTGTCTCAAGAAGATATTCAGAAAACAGGAGGCGCGGCTGCAGTGGCGGGCGCCACCTATCAAGCAGCGCTGGCGGCTCTGGACCTCGCCAAACTCAATCTCGCCCGCTCGACTATCCGCTCGCCGGTCGATGGCTATGTCACTAACCTGAGGTTGCGCCCTGGTGACTATGCGACGGCCGGTTCGACAACGGTTGCTATCCTCGACGCGGCGAGCTTCTGGATCACTGGTTATTTTGAGGAGACGAAAATCCGGCAGATCCGCGTCGGCAACCCGGCGCAGATCATGCTGATGGGCTTTGATCAGCCTGTATCGGGGCATGTCGAAAGCATCGGTCGCGGCATCGAGAACAGTAACGATTCGCCAGGTCATCTCGGCCTGCCAAATGTGGCGGCGACATTTACCTGGGTGCGTCTCGCGCAGCGGATCCCGGTTCGTATCCATATCGATAGGGTGCCACCGGGCGTTGAGTTGGTCGCAGGCATGACCGCGAGTGTTGAGATCATCCCGCTTTGAGGCGTTGTGCTTTTCAGCCAGCCAGCCAGCCAATCAATCAGGGCAGGGCATGCCCCTCTAAAATCTCGAATCCGTCGTCAATGGGGGCGTAACCAACAACTTCTCGGGTCTTATCAATGGAAAGGCGCTTGTATCTATTGTCTGATACGCCATGAATCACATGGAACCCGTTCAGCTCTGCATCCACGCAACTTCTAAGTAAAGCTACGACATCCCTCTCGCTGATAAATGCAGCTACATCTCTGTGGCTGTGGGTCTCTCCATGCTGAAACTCGGCTACGTTTGCAATGCGGACTGCAATGGTTGTCATTTGACCATCGTTTGCATACATCGATGCGAGAGCCTCCCCAAATGCTTTGCTGACCCCATAAAGATTTCCTGGCCTGGGCGACATATATTCATGTACCTGGACGTCTTTGGGGTAACCCTCAATGGCCTGGGCACTGCTCGCAAATATGAACCGCCTGCAACCTTGTGCCTTCGCGGCGAACAGCATGTTGTAGGTGCCAACAATATTTACAGGCAGGAGGGAAGTCATGAAGTTAGCGTCTGGACTCGGGTCAGCAGCTAGATGAATCACGGTGTCGATGCCTTCGCAGGCCTCAAGGCAGCTTGACTGATCCCTGACATCAAGAGAGAAACTTTGTGCGGATTTCGGAAATTTCTGTACATCTATATCAGCAAGACGCAAATCCAATCTATCGGCTTGCGCTGTCCAAAAAGCAGTGCCAATCCGACCCGCCGCTCCTGTGACTAAAATTTTTCGCGCGCTCATGTGTCTGTGTCCTTACCGTTAAGCTGCATTGAGCATTTGAGATCAGCAGTGCCTGATACATGTCGCACCGATCTAGGTGAGCGGTGGGGGGCGGCCGATAGTATTTCAGAAACTTCGGCCCGCGCCGACTCAGGTAGTGTCGGCTACAGTTCCTTGTAGCCGTAGGAATGTATCACGACCGCCACGGAATATTGATCATGACGAAACACCCTCCGCTCCAATCGCTCGGCTGCGCTGAATGCCGCAACCGCGAGGCGTTGGGGTTTGATTTCACCATGGCCTTCCAGCCTATTTTCAACGTCCGGACACACGCTGCGTTTGCTTATGAGGCGTTGGTCAGAGGCGTCAATGGCGAATCGGCTGGCTACATCCTGGGGCTCGTGAACGACAGCAACCGCTACCGATTCGACCAGGCTTGCCGGGTGAAAGCCATCGAGGAATCCGCGAGGCTGGGCCTGCTGGACATTCCCGATTGCTTGCTGAGCATTAATTTCCTGCCCAACGCCGTATACCGGCCAGAGACGTGCATCCGGGCCACCCTGGAAGCGGCGCGCCTGACGCATTTCCCGCCAGAAAGGCTCATGTTCGAAGTGACCGAAGGCGAGAAGGTGGTCGACCCTGGGCACCTCAAATCGATTTTCGTGGAGTACCAGCGCCAGGGTTTCATTACCGCCATCGACGATTTTGGCGCGGGCTATTCGGGCCTGAACCTGCTGGCCATGTTCCAGCCGCAGGTGCTGAAGATTGACATGGCACTGACCCGAGGCATCGATCGAGACCCGGTCAAACAAGCGATCGTCGAAGGTATCATCCTGGTCGCCAGGCGCTTGGATATCCTGATCATCGCCGAAGGTGTCGAGACCCGTGAAGAAAGCTCGACGCTTCTAGGCATGGGAATCGAGCTGATGCAGGGATATTTGTATGCAAGGCCCGAGGTCGGTCATCTTCCGGCAGGATGCTTTGACTTGGGTTGATGTGTCCAAGCTCTTTATTCGTGTTTCCTGATGGGTGTGAACACTGCTAGTCCGTTGCCCATTCGTCATTCACCGCATTGTGTCCATGATATTCGATGGGCCATTATCGGGCCTCGACATAAGGACACGTCCCATGCCCACGCCTGTACTCCACCTGTTGTGCGGTAAAATTGCTTCGGGAAAATCCACGCTGGCCCGATCGTTAAAGGCTGAACATTCAGCCATTTTGTTGAGCGAAGATCACTGGCTTTCAAAGCTCTACCCTGATCAGATCAAATCGGTAGCGGACTACGTCCTGCATGCGCGCCGGATCCGGGATGTCCTGGGGCCGCTGGTTATCGACATGCTCTCGACGGGGACTCCCGTGGTTCTCGATTTTCCTGCCAACACCCCAGCAGATCGTCATTGGCTGCGCAGCCTGGCTGACACTGCGAAAGTCCCTCACCGCATCGAATCCATAGGTTCTACGGCAGGAGTGCTTCACGATCCCATCCAGTTATCCAAGAAATCCGTGAGTATGTCTGTGGATAACTGCGCTGAAGCCAGGTAGGCAGGGCGTTTTAACGGGTGCTCAAAAAATCTACAGGCAGATTGGTATCATCCCGCCGCAGGCCATTGAATTTAAAAAGGGCGCTGAAAATCGGGATCACCTTGCATGCATGTTCATCGACGCCATCCGAGAAGTGGCGAGCTGGGCAGCGGGAATTTCAGACAACAAAAAGCCCGCGCATGACGGGCTCTCTGTATGGGGTCAAATCCTTTTGTCTGTTCAATCTAGGCTTCGTACTGTAAATATTTCGTGAAAAGCATGCTGCGGGAGCGAAATAACCGGCATTTGGTCGGATTTTTTGTCGATAGCAAGACAGGGCGCAAACAAAATCCCGGGCAAAGGCCCGCGTAAGGCGGGCCTCTCCATGAAGAGAGATCGGTTATCGGTTAAACCGCTCGACCAATGAGTACTGCGTGGACGCGGTCCTGGTCAGTTCCTTATTCAGATCTGCCGATTGGTGCGCCTGTTCCGAGGTTTTATCGGCCAAGTGGGCGATGGTTGTAATGTTTCGGCTGATTTCCTCGGCGACGGCAGTTTGCTCTTCAGTGGCCGCGGCAATCTGGGTGGTCATCTCGGTGATGTGGGAGACCGCTTCGCTGATGCCCACCAATGCCTTGTCTGCCTCCAGTACCCAGGTCACGCCTTCCTGGGCCTGACGATGCCCGCTCTCCATGGTCTGCACGGCGTTGTTGGACGACGCCTGGAGCTTGGTGATCAGGTCATGGATCTGGGTGGTGGATTGCGAGGTGCGTTGGGCCAGTTGACGAACCTCATCGGCCACGACGGCGAAACCCCTGCCCATGTCGCCGGCGCGCGCTGCTTCGATGGCGGCATTTAATGCCAGCAGATTGGTCTGGTCGGCGATTCCTTTGATCACGTCAACGACTGTGCCTATTTCATTGCTGTCCTTGGCCAGCTGTGCAACGGTCAGGCCTGTCTCGCCGACCGCGGCGGAGAGGCGCTCGATAGCCTCTCGGGTGTCTCGGGCCACATCGCGGCCGCGATTGGTCAGCAGGTTGGCTTGTTGAGTAGCGTCAGCCGTGCGCTGGACGTGGCTGGCGACTTCCTGGGTGGTCGCGGCCATCTGGTTGACCGCGGCAGACACCTGTTCGGTTTCGACGCGCTGACGATCCAGCCCTTTGGAGCTGTCCGTGGCAAGTACATCGGATTGTTCCGCCAGTTTGCTGAGTTGCTCGGCGGTGTCTTGCAGGCGCGTCAGGCAAGTCTTCAGGCGCGAAGTCTGGCTGACGAAGGCGGTTTCCAGGCGTGCTTGTGGTCCGCGCGCATCGCTGTACATCTGAGCGATCAGTAAATCGGAGGTAGAGGGCTCTGCCATCTGCAGCAGGCGCAAAGTTCCTCGCATCTGCCAGCGTGACGAGAGCAAGCCGATCGGCACGGCGATGCCTACGGCCACGGCAATTGCAACAGGCGTGCTGAAGAACAAGCCGCCCAGGGTGCCTGCCAGCCCCATGGCTAAGAACGGCAAGCAATCCAGCAGGGACGCTTGCCAAGCATCTTGGCGGGGGACAGCTGGTTTTCCCTGGCTGATGCGCTTATACAGGGATTCAGCTCGACGAATCTGATCAGTCGTCGGTTTGACTCTGACCGACTCAAAGCCCACCACTTGGCTGCCTTCAAATATCGGTGTGACGTAGGCGTTGACCCAGTAGTGATCGCCATTTCTGGAGCGGTTCTTGACGATACCCATCCACGGGCGGCCTTGCTTGAGAGCCCCCCACATATGGGCAAATACGGCAGGCGGGACGTCAGGATGGCGGACGATATTTTGCGGGGCGCCAATTAGATCGGTTCTATCAAAACCACTGATCTCGACGAAGGCGTCGTTGCAGTACGTGATAACGCCTCGATCATTGGTCGTCGAGATGAGTTTCTGGTGGGGGGCGAGTGAAATTTCACGCTGCGTAACTGGCTGATTATTTCTCATTCCGACTGTTCCTTGATTCCGTGAAAGGTCATCGGCCAGTAATTGAAAAAAATTAGCGGCGCGCTTCAAAAAATTCTTTTATAACAACGAGTTATATTAATGCGCTTGAGTTGTTTTTTGATCCGGATCGCTCTTGAGTATAGGTTTGGTTTTGATTAAAAAACCATTGTTACAATCGAAAAGGCTAGCTCTTTTATTAACAAGCAGTCAGTTGACTATCGATGTTCTTCCAGTGCTACTTCCTACGCGAAGATCATTGCCAGCATTCTTCAACCTGGACTTGGCTAAGGAACGGAGCAAAAGGGGCCATCTGAAGCCGCATGACGCAACGCGCAAATGCCGTAAGGCACCTGCCAATGTCCTGACGCTAACGTAGAGATGGCGACAAGGCGCTGAACTTGGAAGGGCGCAGGGCGGACCGATCCGGAGCGCTTGATGATGCTGATAAAAACAACTCATCCCAAACTGACGAACTGGGTGTACAGGTTCATCCTCCACGCCGCACAGCGCTTGCCGGCTCCGGGTGTTAATTAGGTGCTTGTATTGCTGCCGCTATTGCCGATGGTGTGGCAGGTGGCAGGTGGCAGGTGGCAGGTGGCAACGGCCATGGAAATGAAACGGTACGCGCCGAACCTGCTTTCAGCTCAGCCTGGTCAGATACTCCGGCACTTGTTGCTCAGGGAGCACTGACAGAACTTTCAACCGCTGCAACATGCGTTGGCGGGCGCGGTGAAGGTGTTCCTTGAGGTTCAGCGCTGCTGCGTCGAATGCGCCATGCAATAGCAGCTCTAGAATCAGACGGTGCTCGGCCAGCATGGCTTCGTCGGGACCGAGGCCCAACTGACTGTAAAAAATCCGACTGATGATCCTGGGGCTCTGGGCCTGCCGGATCAGCGTAGCGATCTTGCGATTGTTTATTCCGGCGAGGCAGTGGTAGTGCAGGTCTTCTTCAAGTCGTTCGATGCAAGCCAGGCTGCAATGTGGGTTGCTCTGTGCCTCTTTAACCCGAGCCAGCATCGCTTCAAGGGCTTGCCGGCTAAGCCCTGGTGCGCTCTGGCGTAACGCCTCAGGTTCAAGGCAGGCGCGCAACTCGTAGTCTTCGGTGACCTCCCTGGCGGTGAGCGGGCCGGCCAGCCACTGGGAGTAGGGTTCCTTTTCCACCAGGCCGCGGTCACGCAGACGCATCAATGCCTCGCGTATCACCGCCCGACTGACGCCGTAATGCTCGGCCGCCTTTTGCTCGTCGAGTCGATAGTGCCCGAAGGCAATACAGGTCGATAAAGCCGAGCCAATCTCGTCGAACATCCGCTCGCCCAATGGGCGGGTATCGACCAGTTCTTCGCTGCTATCAAGGCCAAGTTGCTTGTGGGTAACGGCCAACCGCAGTGGCTCCACTTCAACCCCCTTCGGATTGACCAGATAACCGCGGCCATCGAATCGACTGATCAAGCCTTCCTTATGCAGCAGGTCCAATGCTTTGCGCACCGGGACGCGGCTGGTTCCGAACAGCTCGGCCAGAGGTGCTTCGAGCAGGACGAGCCCTTGAGCCACCTCTCCATTCACGATGGCGTCACGCAGGACCTGGCGGATCATGGCGTAGCGCGATGCAGTGCGGTAATCCTCGGCGGTCATCGATCTCATACGCTTCTCGAAAGGCGGGGGAAGATTCTCGCACAAGTCTGTTGTCACCGTGGACCACGTCATTTGTGCGCGTTCGTAGGGCCGTTGTTACGATTTTGCACCAAAACGGATATTTTCTAATAAGTACATTATCAGGGTGCCTTAGCTAATTCTGCGCAGAATGCTTTGCGCAAAGGAGTACCAACCCGATTGGCAAGGTGTCTAGTTCGAGTGCTGGGCGTAGGCTGATGGCTATAGGTTACCGCTCAGACGTTCCTTCCGTATTCAGTTTGGCACGCTATCTGCTCTATAAAACGTACATTTTAATAATGAATACGTTTGTTGGTGGATCAGATGGCCCATACCAGTCCTCAATTACCGCTTGAGTCCGATGCATTGGCGATGGCGGACGCATTCGCCTCGGGCAGCAGCGACCCGGTCAAGGCATTGGAAGAAACGCTGGCCAGGGTGGCGCAAGTCGATGACGTGTTCATCTCTCTCTGTTCGGCGCGTGCCTTTCGCGAAGCCCACTCATCAGCCGCACGCTGGAAGGCCGGACAGCCGGCAAGCGCACTGGACGGCGTACCCATTGCCTGGAAAGACATGTTCGACGTCGCAGGCAGCCCAACCACCGCAGGCGCAGCCGTGCGCCGCGACATTACGCCAGCGCTGCTTGACGCGAATGTCGTAGGTCAACTGGCTAAAGCCGGAATGGTCAGTGTGGGGAAAACAAACCTTAGCGAGTTCGCTTACTCAGGCCTTGGACTCAATCCCCATTTTGGAACGCCGCACAATCCAGTCGGGCTGGACCAGCCACGCATTCCGGGCGGCTCGTCCTCAGGCTCAGCGGTCGCGGTCGCGGCGGGAATCGTACCGATTGCCATGGGCACGGACACCGCAGGGTCAATCCGAATTCCAGCGGCCTTCAATGGGCTGGTGGGATTTCGCAGCAGTTGCAGGCGTTACAGTCGCGAAGGCGTCTTTCCGCTCGCGCATACCCTCGACAGTGTCGGGCCTCTGACACGTAGCGTGCGTGATGCCTTGGCTATCGATGACATCCTGTGCGGGCGCACCAAGTCGACATCACTCATCCCCCGCGGTCTGGCAGGGCAGCGTTTTTGGGTCGACCAGTCGGCCCTTGAGGATGCACGTGTAGAACCTGCGGTGCGTGACAACCTGCTGAACTGCTTGAGCGTATTGAAAGATCACGGTGCGCTGATTGACCTGCGGCCTTCGCCAGCCTTTCAAGCGACGCTTCAGCTTATCGAGGCGCAAGGCTGGCTTGGCGCCCCTGAGGCTTTCGCTCTGCATCAGCCTCTGCTCGACAGCGATGCCGCCACCCGACTCGACCCCCGCGTGCGACGCCGTCTGGAAGCCGCACGTGCATTTCCCGCCAGCCAGTTGATCAACCTCCACAGCGCGCGCAACCGGCTGCAGCAACAAATGACCGATGAGCTGGATGGCGCGTTTTTGATTACACCGAGCGTAGCCCATGTGGCGCCACCTCTGTCGCCACTGGAAGCCGATGACGAGCTGTTCGTGCGCACCAATCTCGCGACGTTGCGCCTGACCATGCCCGGCAGCTTGCTGGATCTGCCGGGAGTGTCACTGCCCAGCGGCCGCGATGCGCTCGGTTTGCCCACCGGCATGTTGATTAGTGCGCCTGCGGGTGAAGACTTTCGATTGTTGCGCGCGGCGCTGGCAGTGGAAGCCGCGTTGCGCCAGCCCTGAAACCCACGACTGATTTGATAAAACCGCAGGAGAACAATGATGGCTAAAGAAATTCTGTGCGCCTTCGGCGTCGACGTAGACGCCGTGGCAGGCTGGCTGGGCTCGTATGGTGGTGAGGATTCGCCTGACGATATTTCCCGCGGCCTGTTCGCCGGCGAAATTGGCGCCCCGCGCTTGCTCAAGCTGTTCGAGCGTTACGGCCTGCGCACCACTTGGTTTATTCCCGGGCACTCGATGGAAACCTTCCCCGAGCAGATGAAGGCCGTGGCCGACGCCGGCCACGAAATCGGCGTGCACGGCTACAGCCACGAAAACCCGATTGCCATGACCGCCGAGCAGGAAGAAATCGTGCTCGATAAATCCATCGAGCTGATCACCCAGGTCACCGGCAAACGCCCCACTGGCTATGTCGCGCCGTGGTGGGAGTTCAGCAAAGTCACCAACGAGCTGCTGCTGAAAAAAGGCATCAAATACGACCATAGCCTGATGCACAACGACTTCCACCCCTACTACGTACGCAAGGGCGACAGCTGGACCAAGATCGACTACAGCCAGCATCCCGACACCTGGATGAAACCCTTGGTGCGCGGTGAAGAAACCGATCTGGTGGAGATTCCGGCCAACTGGTACCTCGACGATTTGCCGCCGATGATGTTCATCAAAAAGGCCCCCAACAGTCACGGTTTCGTCAACCCACGTCACCTCGAGGAAATGTGGCGCGACCAGTTCGACTGGGTCTACCGCGAACACGACTACGCGGTGTTCACCATGACTATCCACCCCGATGTATCCGGTCGCCCGCAAGTGCTGCTGATGCTTGAACGTCTGATCGAACATATCCAGAGCCATGCCGGCGTGCGCTTCGTCACTTTCGACGAAATCGCCGACGACTTTGTCCGTCGCCAACCCCGTACCTGACACCCACCCTCCGAGGCGCGATTCATGTCTATCTACAACAAGCTTGACCTGACTGGCTGGAAACCCCGGCAGTTGACGTCCCAGGAAGTACGCTTCGCCACCTGGATCGCCTTCTTCGCCTGGGTGTTTGCGGTGTATGACTTCATCCTGTTCGGCACCTTGCTGCCCGAGATCGGCCGGCACTTTGGCTGGGGCGAAGTGGAGCAAGCTGAAATCGCGACCTGGGTGGCGGTGGGTACCGCTGTTGTCGCGTTGGCCATCGGGCCGATCGTCGACAAGTTGGGGCGACGCAAAGGGATTATCTTCACGGTGGCCGGATCCGCATTGTGCTCGGCGCTCACCGCGATTGGCGGGGCGTGGGGCAAGTCGCCGCTGATTCTGATCCGTTCGTTGGGCGGCCTGGGCTATGCCGAAGAAACTGTCAACGCCACCTATCTGACCGAATTGTATGGCGCCTCGCAAGACCCGCGACTGACCAAACGTCGTGGTTTCATCTACAGCCTGGTGCAGGGCGGTTGGCCGGTCGGTGCGTTGATCGCGGCGGGGTTGACCGCGCTGTTGCTCCCGATCATCGGTTGGCAGGGCTGCTTCATCTTCGCCGCGATTCCGGCGGTGGTGATTGCGATCATGGCACGCAAGCTCAAGGAGAGCCCGCAGTTCCAGATCCACCAGCGCATCAGCGCACTGCGTAAAAGCGGCGCTGTGATCGAAGCGCAGAACGTGGCCGTGACCTACGGCGTCGACTACGACGAACACAGCAAGGCCGGCCTCAAAGCCGCGTTCCGTGGCCCAGCCCGTCGCGCTACCTTGGTGATCGGCGCCGCGCTGTTGCTCAACTGGGCGGCGATCCAGGTGTTCAGCGTGTTGGGCACCTCGGTAATCGTCAGCGTGCACCACATCTCGTTCGAGAACTCTTTGATCATCCTGGTGCTGTCGAACCTGGTGGGTTACTGCGGCTACCTCAGTCACGGCTGGATGGGCGACAAGATTGGCCGCCGCAACGTGATCGGCCTGGGCTGGATGCTCGGCGGCCTGTCGTTTGCCGGGATGCTGTTCGGCCCGAGCAACATGCCGATGGTGGTCGGGCTGTACAGTTTGGGCCTGTTCTTCCTGATTGGGCCGTACTCGGCGGCGCTGTTCTTTATCAGTGAAAGTTTCCCTACCAGCATCCGCGCCACCGGTGGCGCGATCATTCATGCCATGGGTCCGATTGGCGCGGTGGTCGCAGGGTTTGGCGCCACCCAGGTGCTGTCCGCCGGCAGTGATTGGCAGACCGCTGCACTGTGGTTCGGTGCGGTGCCGTGCTTCTTGTCCGGTGCCCTGATGTTTGCCGCACGCCACGTGCGCCCGGAAACCGTTCAGTAAGGAGTTTTTGATGAACCGTAAAGTTGCCTTGATTACCGGTGCCGCCAGCGGCATCGGTCAAGCCCTCGCCGTAGCCTATGCGGGCAGCGGTGTGGCGGTCGTCGGCGGGTATTACCCGGCCGATCCCCATGACCCGCAGACCACGGAGGCCATGGTGGAAGAAGCCGGTGGCGAATGCCTGATGCTGGCGCTGGACGTGAGCGATACCGCGTCGGTGGATGCACTGGCCGAACAAGCGGTGCAGCACTTCGGCCGCCTGGATTACGCCGTTGCCAACGCCGGTTTGCTGCGCCGTGCGCCGTTGCTGGAAATGACCGATGAACTGTGGGACGAGATGCTCAGCGTCGACCTGACGGGGGTGATGCGAACCTTTCGCGCGGCGACTCGGCATATGAGCGAGGGCGGGGCGTTGGTGGCGATTTCGTCGATTGCCGGCGGCGTGTATGGCTGGCAAGAGCACAGCCATTACGCAGCGGCCAAGGCCGGTGTGCCGGGGTTGTGCCGTTCCCTGGCGGTGGAGTTGGCAGCACAGGGCATTCGTTGCAATGCGGTGATACCGGGGTTGATCGAGACGCCGCAGTCGTTGGATGCGAAGAACTCCCTCGGGCCGGAAGGCTTGGCGAAAGCTGCAAGGTCGATTCCGTTGGGGCGGGTAGGGCGCGCGGATGAAGTGGCTTCATTGGTGCAGTTCTTGACCAGTGATGCGTCGAGTTACCTGACCGGGCAGAGCATCGTGATTGATGGCGGCCTGACCGTGCGCTGGCCTGACTGACTGTACTGGATCAAAAATGTGGGCGCGAGCAAGCCCCACATTGGAACTGTGTTTTTTCGGGAGATTGTTTACATGCCCCAACTGACTAATCGCCGCGCCGTCATCACCGGTGCCGGCAGCGGTATCGGTGCCGCCATCGCCCATGCCTATGCAGCTGAAGGCGCGCGCCTGTTGCTGGCCGATCGTAACGCCGTCAGCCTCGCCGAAACCGCTATCACCTGCCGCAACCTCGGCGCCGAAGTGCTGGAGTGCCTCGCCGATGTAGGCACTGTCGAAGGCGCCCAGGCCAGTATCGACCGCTGCGTCGAACATTTCGGCGGCATCGACATCCTGGTCAATAACGCCGGCATGCTCACCCAGGCACGCTGCGTCGACCTCACTATCGAAATGTGGAACGACATGCTGCGCGTCGACCTCACCAGCGTATTCGTAGCCAGCCAGCGCGCCTTGCCGCATATGCTCGCCCAGCGTTGGGGGCGGATCATCAACGTGGCCTCGCAACTGGGCATCAAGGGCGGCGCCGAACTCACCCACTATGCCGCGGCCAAGGCCGGGGTGATCGGCTTCACCAAGTCCCTGGCGCTGGAAGTCGCCAAGGACAACGTGTTGGTCAATGCCATCGCTCCAGGGCCGATTGAAACGCCATTGGTCGTCGGGATCAGCGACGACTGGAAGCGCGCCAAAGCCGCCGAGTTGCCCCTCGGCCGGTTCGGCCTGGCGAATGAAGTGGCGCCCACCGCCGTGCTGCTGGCCAGCGAGCCGGGTGGCAACCTGTTCGTTGGCCAGACCCTCGGCCCGAACTCCGGCGATGTCATGCCATGAGCGAGGTGTAGCCATGTGCGGACTCTGCGGTTTGCTCGGCGAAGACTTGCACTGGAGCGACCCCCTGGGCGATGAGCTGCCCAGGCGCCGCGAACGCCTGCGCCGCATCGCCGCGATCAATCAGGTACTGGCGGTGTTCCGGCTCAAGGTCGAGGACTTTCAGGGCGCCTCTTATCTGCTGCTCGGCGCGACCGGCAAGCAAGAACTGGCGAGTGGCCTGGATCAACTCTGGCGAGCGGCCGAAACCATGCTCGGTCGCCCGTTGGACCCCCTGGACCCGCACCTGTTGGATCACTTGGAGTCAGCCGTATGAGCATCGCTCTCAACGTCATCACCGGTTTCCTGGGCAGCGGCAAAACCACCTTGCTCAAGCGCCTGCTGCAAGGCGAAAGCCTCGGTGATACGGCTTTGCTGATCAATGAATTCGGCGACGTCGGCATCGACCATCTGCTGGTGGAAGAAGTCGCCCCGGATACCGTGCTGCTGCCCAGTGGCTGTGTGTGTTGCTCGATTCGTGGCGAACTCAAAGACGCATTGCTCGCCCTGTTGCAACGCCGTGAGCGTGGCGAAATCCCGGCGTTCAAACGGGTGATCCTGGAGACTACCGGCCTGGCCGACCCGGCGCCGATCCTCGCCACGTTGAACAACGATGTGCAATTGCGCGGGCGCTTGCATATCGGCCTAGTGGTCACCTTGGTCGACGCCAGCCATGCCGCGCTGCAAGAGCGCCTGCATCCGGAATGGCTCGCCCAGGTCGCCGCCGCGGATCGCTTGTTGTTGAGCAAGACCGACTTGGTGGAGGACTGCGCCACACTGCGCGCGCACCTGCAAGCGCTCAATGCCGGAACGCCGATCCTCAATACCAGCGACGTCCGCTGCGGCGATCAACTGTTGCTGGGTGAAGGTTTGCGCAGCGCCGAACCGACAGAGGAAGTCAGTCGCTGGCAACTGCATCGCAGTATCAGCGCCACCCATGGTGCCGCGCAAGTATGCAGCCTGACCTTCGACCGGCCGCTGGATTGGGTCGGTTTCGGGGTTTGGTTGTCGATGCTGTTAAGATGCCACGGCGAACGAATCCTTCGTGTCAAAGGACTGCTCAACGTGAACACCAGTAACGCCCCCATCGTCATCCATGGTGTGCAGCACTGCCTGCACGCCCCGGTGCACTTGCCTGCCTGGCCGGGCACTGATCGGCAATCGCGACTGGTGTTTATCCTGCGTGGCCTCGACCCCGCGCTGCTGCGGCGCTCCTTTGACGTGTTCTCCCAGCGGTTCGCCGCATGATCACACTCCGCGTCCTTGGCACCTCGGTGACTTTGCTCGAATGCCTGCGTGTGCGGGCAGAACAGGAACTGGGTATCCGCTTGGTTTACCAAGTACACGACGTCGAACAGGCCCAGCGCATCGCGGTGATGCAGCCCGACAGCTACGACCTGTACGACCAGTGGTTCCACAACGTTGACTTCGTGTGGCCGGCCCGGGCGATCCAACCCATCGATACGCGGCGCATTGCGTTGTGGCATGAGATCAACGACCTGCCCAAGCGCGGTCGCCTGTCCGCCAATGATCGGTTGGGCAGCGGCAGCGTGCCTAGCGAGCGTTTATTCGTGCAGCACGATGGCAGCCTCGGCAGCACCGTCACTGAGCGGATCAGCATGCTGCCCTTGACCCATAACGCCGACAGCTTCGCCTACCGCCCCGAGCGCTTGCCCGAGGGGTTTCGCCATGACAACGAAAGTTGGGGGTGGTTGCTCGACCCCGCGTGGCGCGCGCGCACTGCGCTGCAAAGCGATGCGGCCATCGGTGCCCTGGACGCCGCGCTGGCGGTGCAGGGTGCGGGACTGGCGCGCTTCAAGGACATCGGCAATATGAGTATCGAAGAGATCGATGTGCTGGCCGATATTCTGGTGCGCAAACAGAAGGAAGGTCACTTTGCGGCGTTCTGGTCCGATGACGAGGAGGCCGCGCAATTGATGCTCAGCCCGAGCATCGACATCCAGAGCTTGTGGTCGCCGACGTTGATGCGCCTGCATCGCGCCGGGGTGAAATACCGTCTGGCGGTACCTCGCGAGGGCTACCGTGCCTGGTTCGGCGGTTTGTCATTGTCGCGCCACGCCCAAGGCCCGGTGCTGGATGCGGCCTATGCATACCTCAATTGGTGGTTGTCCGGCTGGCCCGGCGCCGTGATGGCGCGCCAGGGTTACTACATCGGCAACCCGGCGCGCAGTCGCGACCATCTGAGCAGTGCCGAGTGGGATTACTGGTACGCCGGTCAACCTGCGCGGGAAGAGTTGCTGGGCAGTGATGGTTTGCCGCTGATAGACATCGGTGATGTGCGCGATGGCGGTTCCTATGAGCAGCGCATGGGGCATATCGCTGTGTGGAACTCGGTGATGGATGAGCACAACTATCTGGTGCGTCGCTGGGGCGATATTTTACGGGCGGGGGCGAAAAGCTCCCGCAGACCGGGGAATGGCGGACCGTGCTGACATCAATGGTGATACCCACAGGTCCTGTTGGCGCTGGTCTCATGACCAGCGTCAGCAGCGAAAATAAATGTGCCCCTTTAGCGCCCCAAGCAGGTTTTCAGGCGCGAAGAAAAACTGTCGTAAGACGACTTGCTGCCTGTACCTGGCTTACGTCTCGTAAGCAATGGTGTAGCTGTTACCGGAACGCTTGATATGAGCAAAGCCGAGCGCGGCCAAGTGCATGCCAGCGACCATCAAGTTGTCTGAACTGGCAACATCCAGCAGCCTCGTTCGCGTGGCCGCCGATAGCAATGGGTCCTGGTCGAAGGCAATCGTGACATCGGGGCGCGCGATCTGAATCTGAGGAAAATGAACGATATCGCCCCACACTAGCAGGCTGCTCGCCGCGGACTCGAAGCGGTAGCCGCAATGCCCGACGGTATGCCCAGGCAACGGCATCGCGCTGATTCCAGGCAGTACGTCATTGGCGGTGAACGGGCGCAGATTTTGCCGGTACCGCTCGAACACCCTTCGTGCAAACAGAAAGTTTCCACGCGCGCGTTCACTGGCTTGACCAAGGTGGCCATCGTCCTCCCAGAACGCTAGCTCTCGCTGGTGCACAACCAATTCAGCATTGGTGAAGGCCATTTCTCCCGCTGCGTTCAACAAGCCACCGATGTGGTCGGGGTGCGCGTGCGTCAGCAGAATCGTATCTATTTCGCCGGGTTGCACGCCAGCCAATACAAGATTGGCCAGCAACTCGCCGCCCCATTGATTGAAACCGCCGGCGCCGGCGTCGATCAGAATCGTGCGGCCACGCCCACGTACCAGATAGCAATTGATATGGATCGACGCTGGCTCGCTGATCCCGGCGGCTAACTGAAGTCGGGCCGCCTCCGTTGGCGCGATATTAGCGAGAAAATCCAGGCTCGCACCCAAGTAGCCATCGCTGATGGCTGTGATTGAAAACTCGCCGATTTGCTGGCTGGGGAGTCTCCGGTGATTTATGTCCACGTTACTCATGACTGTAACTGCACGGTCATTGCGCAATAGACATCCAGCCCCTGCAGATCGCTGGCCTTTGCCTGAGTGCAATCCAGTTTGGCCAGCCAACGGTGTGCAGGTCTCTTGTCCAAAGCAACTGCGTGTAGCGCTAAAGGTGTAAGACCTAATTCAATCAGTATTTGAGGGCCTTGTTCACTGAGCAACAGGAATTCGTTCGCGCCCACGGCAACGGCTCGGTCCAGCCCGGCATAGAGGTTGCGCCTCCAATCAGTGATGTGCGACTGCCAACGGGAAAAATTGCCACCCCCTTTTTGGCGGTACTCGTCGCTCTGTAATACGGCTGGCGTGTCGACTGAATGCAGGGCCAGGTAGGCCGGGCAATTGCCGCTCAAGGCTTTGAAACGCTGTGAAGAGCTAAATCCGCTCACCGAGATCAGCGCTGGCAGTTTTTCCAGGCTGTAAAACGCATTCCACTCGGCTTCGCTGGCGGGTTCAGCGTAGTTGCATTCGACTGTGTAAATCATAAATGTCACTTCATGGGTTGATGTTTTATCATGCTAGTGACACGGTAATCGCTTATAAAACGACTTTATCGCACCATTCAGTGACTAAACATCAAGGTGGATGCCTAGACTTGCCTCAGGAAAACCCATGCGTCGAAAACTCCCTAGTAACGCCGCCTTGATAGCCTTTGAAACAGCCGCCCGTCATGGCAGTTTCGCCCGTGCCGCAAACGAATTGGCCTTGACCGAAGGCGCCATCAGTCGGCAGATAGGGCGCCTGGAAGCCTTTCTGGGCGTTACGCTATTCGAGCGCGTTGGCAACCGCGTGCGGCTTTTGCCTAACGGTGAGCGCTACGCTGCCCAAGTGCGCGAACTACTCGACCGGCTCGACAGGGACAGCCAGTATTTGATGGGCCAGCCCAACGATGGCGCAAGCCTGGATATCGCCGTCAGCCCAACTTTTGCCCTGCGTTGGCTAATTCCTCGGTTGTCCGGCTTTGGCGAGCAACACCCGAATATCTGCGTGCACCTCTCGGAACGTATGGAACCGTTCGTACTTGCCGGCAGCGGCTTCGATGCCGCTATCCATTTTGAGCACCCAGCTTGGACAGGCATGCATACGCACCGCCTGTTGAACGAAGTGTTAATTCCGGTCTGTCATCCTGACCTCCTGAACCCTGGCAAGCAGGCAACGGCTCTGGATTCACTGCCGCGATTGCACCGCCGGCAGAACCCGGATGCCTGGCAGCGCTATGCCCAGGAAACCGGGATTGTCCTGAGCAACGCAGCGATGGGAGCACGCTACGATTTGCATGCGATGTTGATCGAAGCCGCACTGGCTGGTCTCGGCGTGGCACTTGTACCGCGCTTGTACGTGGAAGCAGAGCTGGCGCAAGGCCGGCTGGTTGCGCCATGGCCGCAGGAGACGAATGTTGCCAAGACTTTTTGCCTCGTGTTACCCGAGCCCCTTGAGCTGAGCCGCGTGCCCATCCAGGCATTTGCGCATTGGCTTTTGAAGGAAGCACAGGTGAAGTAGGGGCGTGTAGTGGTGTCAGTACCGGGTCGATTCCGTAGGCCACGCTAGTATTGATCACCCCCGGGTGACAGTGTCGGTGCGCGACCAGGGGCGCTCAGTTGGCTGAAATCCTTCCATGGCCGCGCGAAGCGGGCACGTTGAGACTATGCTCATTGCCACTGCAGGCAATGTACTGGTTTCACTTGTCGCCCCCCCAAGGAAAGGAGTCTGTATGTGGCTGGTTCTTCATGCCCGGTTCCATTATTTGCACGGTCGAATGCGCAGTCTGGTAACGCCGGTCCGTCGGCATACTTCGATCACCCACAAAATCTTGTGGTGCTTCACCGGCTGCGTGACCGGGCTGGCGATGGTTGTCACCCCTCCAGTCCAAGCTGCCGACGCGGGCATCGCCGGCGGCCCTACCGCAAGCTATAGCATTGGCTTCAGCAACTCCTACGCGGGCAGCGATTTTCGCAAGGTGATGGTGCGCAACTGGCAGGAGATTGCGGACCAGGCGCAAAAGGATGGCTTGATCCGCGAGGCGCCGGTGGTCAGCGCCAATAACTCGGCATCGGAACAGGCGGCCCATGTCCAGGACATGATCGTCAAGGGCGTCAATGCCATCGTCATCCTGGCCGCGTCCGACACGGCCCTCAACGGGGTAATCCGCGATGCTTGCAACGCCGGCATCGTGGTGGTCGTCATGGCCAGCCTGGTTACCGAACGCTGCGTCTATACCGTGGACTACAACTGGGCCGCCATGGGCCGCGTGGAAATGGATTACATCGCCAAGCGCCTCAAGGGGAACGGGACGCTGCTGGAGATTCGTGGCATTGCCGGCGATGCCACCGATAAAAACATCAGCGACGGCATTCGCACGGCCGCCAGCGACTATCCGGGCCTGAAGTTCGCCAAGACCGTCTACGGGAACTGGACCGCTTCCGTCGCACGCAAGGAGGTGGCGCTGGCGCTGCCGTCACTGCCCAACATCGATGCCGTCGCGACTCAAGGGGGCGACGGTTATGGCGCGGCCATGGCGTTCAAGGCGGCGGGACGTCCTTTGCCGATCATCGTGATGGGAAACCGTCAGGATGAACTCGCCCTGTGGAAACAGGAGCGCGATGCCAATGGCTATGAAACCGTTTCTGTCTCCGCTTCTCCGAGCGTTTCCCAGGTGGGGTTCTGGGTGGCCCAGCAGATTCTGGCGGGCAAGCAGGTGCCGAAGTTCGTCGAGGTGCCGCTGGTACGCATCGATGCGAAAGACCTGGACGGCTGGCTCGCAACGATGCCGGTGGGTGGCGCGGCTAATCCTCCCTACAGTCAGGCTTCCGTTGCGGCGATGATCGACGCGGCCATCAACAATACGGCGCCGCCAGCGCCTTTGCCGGAGGTGACGAAGCAGTAGTGGCAGGCGTGGAGCGAGGAGGCGAGGCGCCATGTTGACATTCAAATCCTCCACGGACAGGCCCATTGCCGTCAGGATTGGCCTGGCGGTCGCCGCGCTGGTGTTCCTGATGCTGGTGGTATCGCTGGTGAACCTCTATGGCCTGCGAGGCATGGTTCGCGCGGTGGATTCCGCCAGCCATTCCGCGGAAATTCTGGCTTCGGTCAACGGGGCCACCGGGCGGGTGGAAAACTTCATCGCCACCCGCGACCAGGAAAGCCTGTCTCAGGCCGAAGGCATGGTGGCGACGGCTATCGCCGGCCTCACCGCCATTGCGGTGGAAGAGGCGCAGTCGCTCAAAGGCAGTCTGGAAAGGCTCGCCGCGGCAATCGCCGCCTTGCGGGCGGCGACCCTGACCATGGATGGCGAAACAGAGAACATGACAGCCCACTACGGGCGGATGCGGGAGGCGACGATCCTCGTCGAACAGGGCATTGCCGATGGGCTGAAGGGGATTGATTCGCGCGCCGCCGAGCACGAGGCGCGGGTGAGCCGCATCGAAACTGCTCATCGCATTCTGGATATCCTGCGCGACGGTGAACGGATCATCATCGCCAATGTGGCCAAGATGCTGGTGTCCGGTGATGGGGCGGCCTTCACCGCGGCGCGCAACACTTGCGCGGCACTCCCGCCGGTGATCGAGCAATTGCGCGAGCTGATGGAGGCGCCGCAGGAGCGAGAGACTTTGGACCAGTTGGCGACGGCGGTCGCTGCGGTCAGCCAGGCGGTCGAGCATTTTGGCGAGGCGCCCAAGCTTTGGGGAGACGAGGCTTTGCGGCATCTGGCCGCCGTCGAGGATGTGGTCGAGCGCCTCGATGCCATGTTGGGTGAAGTGGACGAGGATGTTTCCCGTGACGCAAATGACATTCAGGCAGCAACCGGTTTGCTGCACAATGCCGCCGCGTTGTCCAAGCGTTTTGCCGAGCGTGTTGCCACCCTGGAGGCGCAGACCTTGTCGTTTCGCCTGTCGCCGTCGGCTGAGGTCGCCGGCTCGATCGGCGAGATCCTGGACGAGCTCTCCCGTCTCTCTCGCGTTCTCCCTTCGTCGGTGGGGCTGCAAGCCAAGGCTATCCCCCTGACTGTCAGCGATCAGATTGCCGGCTACCGGGCGGCATTCGCCAGGTTCCATCAGGCGAGCAACGCCTTGAGCGGCGCGCGCGACCAGGTTCGCAACGAGGCACGGAGCGCCGGCCTGTTGGTGGCGCGCTTCGCTGGCCAAGCGCGCTCCGGCGCCTTGATCCACAATGATCGCGGCATGTTTGCGACGATCGTTGCGGGTACCGTCGCCATCCTGCTAGCCGGCGCCATCGCCTGGAGCACGTCGCGATTTGTCGCACAGCCCATCGTGGCCCTGGCCTCGGTCATGCGCCGACTTGCGGCCGGCGACCTGAACGCCGAGATCGCCAGCGCCGGACGCGGCGACGAGATTGGAATCATGACCCGCGCCGTGCGAGTGTTCCAGGAGAATGCCTTGCGCATCCGGGTGCTGGAGGCCGAGGCCGAGGCCGAACGACAGCAAGTCCAGGCCTCTTTGGAAAGAATGGTCGCCGAACGGACTGACACGCTGCACCAGCAGACCGAGGTGCTGGAGGCGCAGGCTGTCGAACTCATTCAGGCGCGCAACCAGGCCGAGGCGGCTAACCAGGCAAAGAGCGATTTCGTGGCCACGGTCAGTCACGAACTGCGCACCCCCCTGACCCTCATTCTCGCCCCCCTGGAGCAGCTCTCGGCGGCGACCATCCCGCCGGCGGACTGGCATGTGCAAGTCGACCGCGCCCAACGCAACGCGCTGCGCTTGATGAACCGGGTGAACGACATCCTCGATTTTTCCAAGGCCGAAGCGGGCAAGTTCGAGTTGTGCCCAACGCCAATTGACTTGAACAAGTTGGTGGGTGTGCTGGCCGAGGATGCCGCCATGGTGGCCGAGGGCAAAGGCTGCACCTTGACCTGCAGCATTGATCCCGCGCTCGGCACGGTGTTCCTGGACCCCCGGCACTTCGAGAAGATTCTTCTCAACCTGGTCAGCAACGCGATCAAGTTCACGCCCGCGGGCGGTACCGTGCACCTGGCAGTCACTGCGCTTGATGGCGAGCGATTTGAACTCGCGGTGCACGACTCAGGTATTGGCATTGCGCCTGACAAACTGCCGCTGCTGTTCCAGCGTTTTTCTCAGATCGATAATTCCGCTACGCGCCACTACAGCGGCACGGGCATCGGTCTCGCCCTGGTCAAGGATCTGGTCGAACTGATGGGGGGCGAAGTCGGCGTCAACAGCGAGCCCGGTCAGGGTTCGTGCTTCTTTGTTCGACTTCCGCTGGGGACTGAGCAAAGCACTGTACCGACCGAAGCCAGCAACATGCACGAGCTAACGTCACCGAGCACTACAAGCACAACCGAGCAGCGCCACCTGCGTTTCGACGACGGTCGCCTTGGCATTCGCAATGACCGGGCGCCGATGGAAGAAGCGGACGAGCAGCACCCGGAACACGCCCTGCGATCCAAAGTGCTCGTGGTAGACGACAGCCCGGAAATGCTTGGTTATCTCAGCGAACTGTTGCACGACGACTACAGCGTCGCTACCGCAGTGGATGGAGAGCAGGCCTGGGCAGTCCTGCAGCGTCGCCCCATCGATGTCGTCGTCTCGGATGTGATGATGCCGAAGCTCGACGGCTTCGGCCTGACTGCCAGAATCAAGGCCAGTGCCGGTTTTGCCCATTTGCCCGTGATCCTGGTGACCGCCCGCGGCGGTAGCGAGGCCTGCGTCTCCGGGCTGGAGAGTGGCGCCGATGACTATATCGCCAAACCCTTCTCGCCGCTGGAGCTCAAGGCTCGCGTACGCGCGGCGCTACGCATGAGCCAGGTGCAAACCGAACTGCATGCAAAATCCCGTCAGGCGGGCATGGCCGAAATCGCCACGACTGTGCTGCACAACGTCGGCAACGTCCTCAACAGCGTGAATGTATCGGCAGAACTGGTCAGCAGCCAGATGCGCACCTCCAAGGCCCAGGGATTGGGCAAGGTGGCTCAACTGTTGAGCGAACACGTCCATGACCTGAGCGATTTTCTCACTAGAGACCACAAAGGAAAGATGCTGCCTGACTACCTGCTCAAGCTGGCGAAAATGGTGACGGCGGAGCAACAGGGCATCATCGAAGAACTCGGGCAACTCACCAAGGGCATTGACCACATCAAAACCATTGTCGCTGCCCAGCAGTCCTATGCCGTCGCCGTCAGTATTGTCGAGACAGTGCCGGTCGCAGAGTTAATCGACGATGCCTTGCGCATGAGTGCTGGATTACTGGCGCGCGAGGAGGTGACGGTGGTCAAGGAGATTGACGACTTGCCCCTGCTGCCCTTGGACCGGCACCGGATGCTGCTGATTCTGGTGAACCTGATCAACAATGCCAAGCAGGCGTTGGACGGCGTGATCGATCGCAGCCGATGCGTCACGTTCGGCGCGTCCCTCGCTGACGGGGCAGTATTGCGTATCACGGTGGCCGACAACGGCAATGGGATTGCGCCTGAGCACCTGACGCTTATCTTTTCCCATGGTTTCACGACGCGCAAAGACGGTCACGGTTTTGGCCTGCATAGTTGCGCGCTGGCCGCGCAGGAAATGGGTGGCAGCTTGAGCGTGCGCAGCGACGGGGTCGGACAGGGCGCTACCTTTACCCTCGATATTCCCCTTGATGCGCCGCTGAGTAAGCGATGACCGCCGAACCGGCACATTCTACGGGTCGATGATATGCCGGGCTGACCGGAGCCTCAAAGAGGGATGTGGGTTGTCGACAGGACCTGGCGCAATCCCATGAACGAGCGAATCTGGCGAACCCCGGGCAGGTAAAGCAACTGCTCCGCGTGGAGCCGGTTGAAACTGTTGCTGTCCTTGGTGCGCAGCAACATGAAGTAGTCGAACTCCCCCGTCACCACATGGCACTCCATGCAGCCGGACACTTTTTGCGCGGCGGCCTCGAATGCGGCGAAGGATTCCGGCGTGGAGCGATCCAGCACTACGCCGATCAAGACCACCATCCCCGCATCCAGCGCTTCATTGTCCAGCAGCGCGACGATGTCCTTGATCAGGCCGACCTGCTTGAGCCGTTCAACGCGCCTGAGGCAAGCAGGGGCACTCAATTTCACCTTCTCTGCAAGCGCCACGTTGGAGATGGAGGCATCTCGTTGCAGGGTCTTGAGAATGGCGCGATCGGTTCGATCCAGTGGATGCGGCACGGGGTCTGCGGTGCCCGGCTTCTTGTGAGTATTTGTTGCTTTCATATCGGTTTCTACGCAATGAAAGTATGTTTTGTGTGACTTTATGGAAGTTATGTTTCTTGAAGTGATGGAAACTTGCAACACATATTTTTTGGAATCTTCTTAATATTGAACTCATCGAAGCCCTCCTGAAAGAGCCTGGAATGCGGCCCTTTTTCCTTTCGGTCTGGCGCTTGGATATTCAATATCAAGGAGCAGAGTCATGAACCTGAATCGTTTTAAACGTTACCCATTGACCTTCGGTCCTTCGCCCATCACGCCCTTGAAGCGCCTCAGTCAACACCTGGGTGGCAAGGTCGAGCTGTATGCCAAACGTGAAGACTGCAACAGTGGCCTGGCCTTTGGTGGGAACAAGACGCGCAAGCTCGAATACCTCATTCCCGAAGCGATCGAGCAAGGCTGCGATACGCTGGTCTCCATCGGTGGCATTCAGTCGAACCAGACCCGCCAGGTCGCTGCCGTCGCTGCCCACTTGGGCATGAAGTGCGTGTTGGTGCAGGAAAACTGGGTGAACTATTCCGACGCAGTGTATGACCGCGTCGGCAACATCGAGATGTCGCGGATCATGGGCGCTGACGTGCGGCTTGACGCAGCAGGCTTCGATATTGGCATTCGGCCAAGTTGGGAAAAGGCCATGAGCGATGTCGTGGAGCAGGGAGGCAAACCGTTTCCGATTCCGGCGGGTTGCTCCGAGCATCCCTATGGCGGCCTCGGTTTCGTCGGCTTTGCCGAAGAAGTGCGGCAGCAGGAAAAAGAACTGGGCTTCAAGTTCGACTACATCGTGGTCTGCTCGGTGACCGGCAGTACGCAGGCGGGCATGGTTGTCGGTTTCGCCGCTGACGGTCGTTCGAAGAATGTGATTGGTGTCGATGCTTCGGCCAAGCCGGAACAGACCAAGGCACAGATCCTGCGCATCGCCCGACACACCGCTGAGTTGGTGGAGCTGGGGCGCGAGATTACGGAAGAGGATGTAGTGCTCGATACGCGTTTCGCCTACCCGGAATATGGCTTGCCCAACGAAGGCACGTTGGAAGCAATCCGACTGTGCGGCAGCCTTGAAGGGGTACTGACAGATCCGGTGTACGAAGGTAAATCGATGCACGGCATGATTGAAATGGTCCGTCGGGGTGAATTTCCCGAAGGTTCCAAAGTGCTTTACGCGCACTTGGGTGGGGCGCCGGCGCTGAACGCCTACAGCTTCCTGTTTCGTAACGGCTGAGCGCAGGCCTGTTGAAGTTCACTGTGGGAGCGGGCTTGCCCGTTCGCACGGGCTCAATACTCATGCAGTAAACGCTCGCGTTCAAACCACGCCGGGAGTACCACCATGCATGCGATATCGCAGTCTGCAATCTGGGTGAAAGAACCGCTGGCGGATACCGGAGTCGTCATCGTGACCAGCGCCGCGTTGCCCAAATACATGATTGACAAGTTGCACATGGCGATCGACGACTGGGACCAGGTTGCTTATCTGGTGGTCCAGCAATCCAGGGCGTTTATGCTCGACTGGTTGCAGTTTGGGTCCAACCCGATAGATGCAGCGGCGGCGACCACCTGCCGGGCCAGCCAACTGCTGCGCGGCCTGTCCAAAGGCTGCTTTTTACTGGATGTCGAAGTCAGCCCGATACCCCGTCTCACCTGGCTGGGATCAGTCTGCGGTCACCCACTGCGTGTCCTCAAACTGGAAGACGCAGCCTCTCATGCAGCGATCGATAAACAGGTGGAAGAGATTTTATCGGTGACCCGGACACTGGTGAAAAGCGGGTTGCAAGAGCGTTGTTTCATCTAGCGAAAGTCATCGCCACACACGCCTGAATTGATTACCCAATGGAGAGGCCACACTCATGAGCCGATCTGCCGACTGTCGTTCTAAAACCATGAAGTGGATGCGTGAACCTTCGAGCCGTACCCGCATCGTTGTCATAGTGTCCGCAATTGACAGTGACCATATTGACCTGATGCATCATGGGTTCAGCTGTTTTGACAATATCGCGCTTGTACAGGTTGAACCTTCGGATACAGGGGCTGACAGGTGCGTTGCAGTACACGTAGCAGGGTGTGCTTACAGCTTTCTCGTTTGCGGTGAACTTGAAGAGTATCTGCTGAACAATCTTTCCATTGGCAACCCGTGCATCTACCAGATAGGGCGAGACAGCTGGGCCGAGCGCTCCGTCATTGACGCGGTAGAGCAAGTCAAAAAACTCGCCCGATTGAGCTATTTGCGCCACCTTGAAGCGTTGCCCGACATTTGCAGGAGCTGTCGATGAACCTGTCCGATATTGATGCCCAATGGTCGGGCCAGACCACTGACGATGCTCAAGAAGTTGCTGAATGGCGGGACGCCTTGCTGTCAGTTATCGCCCATAGCGGCACGGCACAGGCCAAACAGATTCTCGACATGCTGGTGGCTGTGGCAAGCGCCTCGGACATCGGTTGGCGGCCCGGCCATGGCACGCCTTACATCAATACCATCAGTGTTGAGTGCCAGCCGGTATTTCCAGGGGACCTGGCCATCGAAGAACGGCTGGCCTCGATCATGCGCTGGAATGCGTTGGCCATGGTTGCCAGGGCCAACTACGCCTATGGCGAATTGGGCGGCCATATCGCCAGTTATGCCAGCGCGGCGGATTTGTTTGAAGTGGGCTTCAACCATTTTTTCAAAGCGCGAACCGAAGGGAGCGGTGGCGATCTGGTGTTCTATCAGCCGCACTCGGCGCCAGGGGTCTATGCCCGGGCGTTCCTCGAGGGACGCCTGGAAGAAAAGGATCTGCTGCATTATCGGCAAGAGATCAGCGCGCGCGCCAAGGGTGTCCGGGGTCTGTCGAGTTACCCGCATCCTTGGTTGATGCCGGACTTCTGGCAGTTTCCGACGGGCTCCATGGGCATTGGTCCGATCAGCTCGATCTACCAGGCGCGTTTCATGCGTTACCTGGAGCATCGAGGCCTGCAAGACAGCGCCGGGCGAACCGTCTGGGGCGTGTTTGGCGATGGGGAAATGGATGAGCCGGAAAGCATGTCGGCATTGACGCTGGCCGCGCGCGAAGGGCTGGATAATCTGGTCTGGGTGGTCAATTGCAACCTGCAACGGCTGGACGGGCCGGTGCGTGGCAATGGTCGCATCATCGACGAGTTGGAGGCGCTATTTGGTGGTGCCGGCTGGAACGTCATCAAACTGGTGTGGGGCGCCGACTGGGACGGCTTGTTTGCGCGCGATGCGGATGGCGCGCTGGTCAAGGCGTTATCCAACACCGTCGATGGCCAGTTCCAGACGTTCGCGGCAAAAGACGGGCGCTTTAACCGTGATCATTTCTTTGGCCAGAACGAGGCATTGGCGCAGCTGGCACAAGGCCTGACCGATGAACAGATCGATCGCCTGAAACGTGGCGGTCACGACATGGTGAAGATCTTCGCCGCCTATCAAAGCGCACTGCTCGAAGGCAACAAACCCACCGTGATTCTGGCGCAGACCAAAAAGGGCTTCGGCATGGGCGATGCCGGGCAGGGCAAGATGACCGTGCACCAGCAGAAGAAGCTCGACAGGGAGGCGCTGATCGCGTTTCGCAATCGTTTCAACCTGCCGTTGACCGATGAACAGGCCGCCTCGTTGAGCTTCTTCAAACCCGATGAAGACAGTGCTGAAATGCGCTATCTGCACGAGCGTCGCCATGCATTGGGCGGCTACATGCCGTCGCGTCCTTCGACTGCCGAATCATTGGCGGTGCCTGACGTCAGCCGCTATGGCGCGTTTGCCATTGCTGCCGAAGGCAAGGAAATGTCCACCACCATGGCTTTCGTTCGAATGCTCAGTGGTCTGCTGCGGGACAAACAACTGGGGCCGCGAATCGTACCGATCGTGGCGGATGAAGCGCGTACGTTCGGCATGGCCAGCCTGTTCAAACAGATCGGTATTTATTCCAGCGTGGGGCAGCGATATGAGCCGGAAGATATCGGTTCGATCCTGAGCTATCGAGAAGCCCTGGACGGCCAGATTCTCGAAGAGGGCATCAGCGAGGCCGGGGCGATCAGTTCCTGGGTAGCGGCGGCGACCAGCTATTCGGTGCATGGCTTGCCGATGCTGCCGTTCTACATCTATTACTCGATGTTCGGCTTCCAGCGCATCGGCGACCTGATCTGGGCGGCGGCGGATCAACGGGCCCGCGGCTTTCTGCTCGGGGCCACCGCAGGTCGCACGACGTTGGGTGGCGAAGGCCTGCAGCATCAGGACGGCAACAGTCATCTGATGGCGGCGATGGTGCCCAATTGTCGTGCCTACGATCCGGCATTCGCCGGCGAGCTCGCGGTGATCCTGGATCACGGCATGCGCCAGATGCTGGAGCGCCAGGTGGACGAGTTTTATTACGTCACCTTGATGAACGAGAACTACCCGCAGCCGAACCTTCCCGAAGGTGTCGAACAGGCGATTATCAAGGGCATGTATCGGTTTGCCCGGCATGAAGTCGAGGGTGCGCGTGGACGTGTCCAGTTGTTGGGTTCCGGCGCCATCCTGCGCGAAGTGATTGCCGCCGCCGAGTTGCTGGCCAGCGATTGGGGGATCGACAGTCAGGTCTGGAGCGTTACCAGCTTTACCGAGTTGGCACGTGATGCCCGTGAAGTGGAACGTTGGAATCGACTGCATCCTGGACAGCCTTCGCGCAGCAGTCATGTCCAGGCGTTGCTCAACGACTCGGCGCCGATCATTGCCTGCACGGACTACGTTCGCGCCTTGCCGCAGCTGATCGCCAGTTATCTCGATGCCCGTTACACCGTACTGGGCACCGACGGCTTTGGCCGTAGCGATACCCGCGGTCAGTTGCGCAGGTTCTTCGAAGTGGACCGCCACCAGATCGTCTTGAGTGCGCTGACTGCCCTGGTGCACAAAGGGCGCCTCGATGCCAATGTGTGTGCCGAGGCCATTGAGCGGTACGCCATTGATGTTGATGCGGTGGCCCCTTGGGAAGCTTGAGGCCGGCTTCAGATAGAATCGGATTTGCGGGACTTCAGGTGTGGTATGTATATCCGTTCTTTTTGTAACCGCCAGCCGCCGTTACCAAAAAAACGGATATACACACCCCCCGTCCAGAAAAACGCGAATAGATCCCCCCAAAAAAAGCCTCAACTGCCCTAGCCAACAGCCAGAATAGTCGCCACCAACGCCAGAGCGCGAGGCACCAGCGTATCCAGTTCCAGATACTCACGCTCGGTATGGACTTTGCCACCCACCGGCCCGAGGCCACACAGCGTCGGAATGCCCAGGCTGGCAGTGAATCCAGAGTCAGCACAACCGCCAGTGAATTCGCCTTCGACGCTGAAACCCAGCGCCAAGGCCTTTTGTTGGTAGATCTGCAGCAGCCGTTCGCTATGACAGGCTTCCATCGGCAGAAAGGTTGTCGCCTCCTTGAGGATAGCGCGGGTGCCGATCAACTCTTCTTCTGCGACGATGCCCAGGATCGCGGTAAAAATCTGATCCCAGTGCTCGAGTTCGATGAAGCGCACATCCAGCCGGGCAGAGGCGTCAGGCGCGACGGTGTTGCTGGAGGTGCCACCGGCTATCAGTCCAACATTGGTGGTGATGCCTGCCGCGTAATCGGTCAAGGCATGGAGCTTGACGATCTTGCGTGCCAGGGCTTCGATGGCACTGGCTCCGTCGGCATGGTTGACCCCGGCATGCGCCGCGCGGCCGCTGACTTCGATGATCAGCGTGGCGCCGCCTTTGCGTGCGCTGACCACGTTGCCGCTGGCCCGGCCGGGTTCGGTATTGAGCACGGCACGCGCGCCACGGGCGGCTTTTTCGATATGGGTTCTGGCGCTGCCGGAGCCGATTTCTTCGTCTCCGGTGTACAGAACCTGCACCGGATAGGGCAACTGACCGGCGCGCTTGAGAGCCTTGAGCGCAAAGCAATTGAGCACCAGGCCGCCTTTCATGTCGGCGACGCCGGGACCATAGGCGAGGTTGGCGTCGCGGCTGTAGCCGCGAGTCGTGGTGGTGCCTTTGGGGAACACCGTGTCGCGATGGCCCAGCAACAGCACCGGCTTTCCAGAGGCGCCTGGCACTTCGGCGAGCATCACGTCGCCAAAATCATCGACCGGCATGCGCTTGAGCAGGATGCCGTCGGCTTCCAGTTCAGCCGCGAGCAGCGCGCCCACCGCGTCGACGCCCGCCTTGTCGTAACTGTTGGAGTCGGTGTCGACGATACGCTGCAGCAGCGCTTCCATGGCGTGGCGCTGGTCGGCAAGCCAGTCCAGCGCCTGTTGTGGCGTGGCACTCATTGCGCTTGCTCCCGCAACTGATGCTCCTGAGTCAGGCGTGCCGCGTCGTTGCCCAGGTCCCAGAACAGACCGGCCATGATTTGCAGGCTTTCTTTGACCACCGGTGCCAGCAAATGCTCGTTCGGCGCATGTTGCGAGCAGGCCGGGTACGAGTGCGGCACCCACAATGTTGGCAGGCCGAGCACGTCCGCGAACACGTCGTTGGGCAGCGAACCCCCGAGGTTTGGCAGCAGCGCAGGTTTTTTGCCGGTGGTCTGTGTCAGGGAGCTGAGTGCCCAATTGACCCACGGGCTTTGCGGGTCCAGCCGAGTGGCGTGCATCACATCTATGCGGCTTTGCTTGACCTCGACATTGCTGAAGCCATGAGCATCCAGGTGGGCACGAACAGCTGGGATGAAGGTCGTGTAGTCGCTGTTCACCACGAAGCGGATATGGCAGTGGGCATTGGCTTTACCAGGGATCGCATGCACGGGGGCGTCCGGGTTGCCGGTCTTGAAGGCGATGACGTCGAGGGTGTTCCAGCCGAACACCTTTTCGCTCAGCGAGAGCTGCGGGTTACCCCAGTTGGCGTCGATGTCCGGATCGCCCGGCCCGCCACCCACGTCAATGTCGGCCAGTGCCAGGCGAACCGGCTCCGGCAGCGTCTCGGGCTGCAGGCCTGCCACTTTCACCCGGCCCTGTTCATCGATCATGCTTGCGATGGCATTGGCCAGAATGATGCCAGGGTTGGCCAGCAAGCCGCCCCAGTTGCCAGAGTGATGGGCGCCTTCGCGCAAATTGACCACCAGCTCGAAGTTGAACACCCCGCGTGAGCCGAGAAAAATGGTCGGTCGTGATGCCGCCAGGCGCGGGCCGTCCGAGGCGATGAAAACATCCGCCGCGAGCTCTTCGCTGTGGGCGGCACAGAACGCATTCAAGCCCGGGGAGCCTTCTTCTTCGCCCATTTCCAGCAGCAATTTGACGTTAAAGCCCAGCTTGCCGTCGCGAGCCTTGAGCGTTTGTTCCAGCGCGGTCAGGTTGATCAGGTGCTGGCCTTTGTTGTCCGCCGTACCGCGGCCGTACCAGCGATCGCCTTCGACCGTGACTTGCCACGGCGACAGCCCTTCACGCCATTGCGCTTCATAGCCGCGCACCACATCACCGTGGCCGTAGCTCAGTACGGTCGGCAGTTCTGGATGCTCAATGCGTGTGGCGATCATGAAGGGCCCACGCTCTGCCACCGGGTTGTCATAAATCTTGACGCTGAAGCCCATGGCCTTGACATGCGGGGTGATGAAGTCATTGAGATAGCGATACAACTCGGGCTGGCTGTCCGTTGCCTGGCTTTCGGTGGACAAGGCGACGCTACGTTCGAGCAGATTGAAAAAGGCGCCGTTGTCGAATTGCTCTGTGGTGTTGCTGATGGCCAATGAACGACTCATGAGTGGACAAGCTCCAGTGTTTGGGCAGGATTGTCGTGAAGGTGGCAACGCACGTTGCCCCCGATAATGGAATCATTGGCCGGGTAGGCCGTTTTGCACGGTGCGAAGCAGCTCGGGCAGCGCGGGTGGAAAGCGCAACCGGACGGCGGTGACATCGGATTGGGAAAGGTGCCGTGCAGGCCGATCTCGGGAATGCCCAGGTGCGGATCGGGCGTGAGCACCGAATCCAGCAAGGCACGGGTATAAGGGTGGCCGGGTTCAGCAAACAACGATTCGCGCGTACGTTCTTCGACGATGCGCCCCAGGTACATCACCGCGACCCGGTCGGCGAGGTGTTCGATGACCGCGAGGTTGTGGCTGATCAGCAGATAGGTCAGGCCGAACTCGCGCTTGAGGTCTTGCAGCAGGTTGAGAATCTGCGCTTGCACCGACACATCCAGTGCTGAGGTGGGCTCGTCGCAGATCAACACATCGGGGCGCATGATCAACGCTCGTGCGATCGCGACTCGCTGGCGTTGTCCGCCGGACAGCTGGCTCGGGTAGCTGTCGATCACCCGCTTGGGCAGGCCGACCACATCAAGCATCGCTTCGGTCTTCTTGCGCCGCTCGGCGGGGCTGCCGATGTCATGCACGATCAGCGGCAGGGTAATGATTTCGCGCAGTGTCTTGCGTGGGTTCAGCGAGGAATACGGGTCCTGGAATATCGGCTGAATATGCCGGGACATTGCCTTGCGATCAGTCGCCGCCAGATGCTTGCCATTGACCAGCACATCGCCGCTGGTAGGCGGCAGCAGACCGAGCAGCAGCTTTGCCAGGGTACTTTTTCCGCAACCGGACTCACCTACCAGACCGAGGGTCTCGCCACGCATCAGACGCAGGGTAACGCCATCTACGGCTTTCAGGATGGCGGCGGGTTTGAAAAAGCCCTGGTTGATCCGAAACTCGCGACGGATGTCACACAGCTCCAACGTAATGTCTTTTTTCATGACCTTGCACGCTCCTGAAGGCGAATCGGTGCCGGGGCCGGTGCGGCGAACAGGCAGCGCGCCATGTGTCCGTCCTGTTCGACTTCGGGGATGTTCTGCGCGCAGGTCGGTATCGCCTGAGCGCAACGATTGCGGAACGCACAACCTTGCTGCTCGCCCACCAGGCTCGGCACCAGGCCTGGAATCGAACCCAGTGCCTCACCCGGTTTGGTCTGGCCAGGGATTGGAATACTGGCCAGCAGACCACGGGTGTACGGATGCTGCGGGTTCTCGAACAGTTGCAGGGCAGGGGCGGTTTCGACGATTTCCCCGGCATACATCACCGCGACCCGATCGGCGATCCGCGCCACCAGCCCAAGGTCGTGGGTGATGAAGATCACCGCCAGGCCGAGTTCTTTCTGAATATCGCGAATCAGGCGCAGGATCTGCGCTTGAATAGTCACGTCCAATGCAGTGGTGGGTTCATCGGCGATGATCAGGTCCGGTTCGCACATCAACGCCATGGCGATGATCACCCGCTGGCGCAAACCGCCAGACAGTTGATGTGGATACTGCCGCAAGCGCTCGGTGGCATTGCTGATGCCGACTTTCTCCAGCATCTGCCCGGCGCGAACCAGGGCATCCTTGCGCGACACCTTGCGATGCCGGGTCAGCACTTCGCTGAGTTGATCGCCAATGCTGTAGGCCGGGTTCAGCGAGGTCATCGGTTCCTGGAAGATCATCGCCAGACGGTTGCCGCGCAGGTCGCACATGTGCCGTTCGCTCTGGCCGATCATGTCGATGCCGTCCAGCGTCAGCCGTGACGCAGTACGTTTGGCCTTGCGTGGCAACAGGTCCATCAGCGCCAGCGACGTCAAGGATTTACCGCAGCCGGATTCGCCGACGATGCACAGCATTTCACCGCGCTCGACTTCAAAGTTCAGGCCACGCACTGCATGCAGCGTGTCATCCGGCGTTGGGCTGTTGCCCATGGGGATATCCACGCGCAGGTTTTCTACATGGAGTAATGCCATGTTCGGTACCCTCTATGAGTTACGGCCGTCTATCAGTTACGGCCATCGGGCAGGATCAGATCGCGCAGGCCATCGCCGACCAGGTTGATGCCCAGCACCAGAATCATCAGGGCGACACCGGGAATGGCGATGACCCATGGGGAAAAGAACATGTAGGGTTTGCCTTCAGCGATCATCAACCCCCAGGACGGCGTCGGCGGCTGCACACCCACCCCGAGGAATGACAGTGCCGACTCCAGCAGGATCGCGTGGGCCATTTCCAGCGTCGCGACGACGATCAGCGCACCGACCAGATTGGGCAGAATTTCACTGACCAGAATGCGCAGGGTCGAGCAGCCCAGAGCCTGGGCCGAGGCCACATATTCAGCATCGCGAATCTGTTGCACCGAAGCCCTGACCACCACCGCGAAGCGATCCCAGAGCAGGCAGCCGAGCAGCACAATCACCACTTTCAGCGAGCCGCCCATCAGCGAGGCCGAGGCCAGCGCGACCATCACCACCGGCATCGCCAGCCGGGTGGTGATCAAGTAGCTGATAAACGCATCGACCTTGCCGCCGTAGTAACCCGCCAACAGCCCCATGACGGTGCCGATAAAGCCGGAAATAAGCGCCGCCGCAATGCCGATGAACAATGAAATACGAGCGCCGTAGAGCAGTCGTGACAGGTAATCACGGCCCAGCTTGTCGGTTCCCAGGACGTATTCCCAGGTGCCGTTGGCCATCCATACCGGCGGTTTCATACGCAACATCACGTCTTGCGCATAAGGGTCATAAGGTGCCAGCCACGGCGCGAAGAGTGCCCCCGTGAAGATGATCAGCAACAACACCGTGCCGATGGCGAAACCACGATGACGAAAGCTCTTGCCAAGGACTCGGCTCAGGCTGCTGGGCGGTGGCAGGTAGTCATTGATCGCGAGGGTAGTGGGGGTGCTCATGTAAGCCTCCTAGCGCACGCGAATGCGCGGGTCGAGCAGTGCGTTGAGCACATCGGCCAGCAAGGTGAGGATGATGTAGATCACTGCGATGAGCAGGACCACGGCCTGTACGACCGGAAAGTCATCACGGGCGATGGCGTCCCAGGCGAGCTGTCCGATACCTTGCAGGGAGAACACGGTTTCGATCACTACCGACCCGCCGAGCATGAAGCCGAACTCCACCGCCGCCAGGGCGACGACTGGAATCAAGGCGTTGCGCAGTGCATGCTTGAACAACACGCGGGCAGGGCGCAGGCCCTTGGCGCGGGCGGTGCGGATATAATCGGAACTGAGCACATCAAGCATGCCTGCACGGGTCAGACGCATGATTGCCGGAGTCGCGTAATAGCCCAAGGCAATGGCCGGCATGACGAAGTGCAGCAGGGTCGAGTTGCCGGACACCGGCAGCCACTTGAGCGTCACCGCGAACACCACGATCAGCATCAGCGCAAACCAGAAACTTGGCATTGCCTGACCCAGTACGGCAATGCTCAACGCCAGGCGGTCAATCCAGGTGTCGCGTTTGACTGCGGCCAGCACCCCGAGCGGAATCGCCACCAGCAGTGCAATGCCCAATGCCATCGCTCCCAGGCCGAGGGTGATCGGCAGGCGGTTGACGATCAGGTTGTAGACCGATTCCTGAAAGAAAAAAGAGTTGCCCAGATCCAACCGCAGCAAATCGCCCAGCCAGTTGAAGTACTGGGTCGGCAGCGGTTTGTCCAAACCGTACTGCACGCGGATCTGTTCGATCTGTTCGCTGCTGGCTTCCGGTCCGCCAATGGCAGTGGCCAGGTCGCCGGACAGATGCAAAAGAGAAAAACTGATCACCGACACGGTAATTGCAACGCAAAATGCGATACCCAGACGGCGTAGAAGGAATCCAAGCATGGCAAGTTTCCTCGTATCCATTGGCTGATAGGTGTGGGGGGGCCGTAGCGTGGTTAAAACCGCGCGTCACGGCACCTGTCGATTACTTCCAGCTGGACTGAACGAAACGCGGTAGCTCATCCGGGTAGGGCGTGAACGCCAGGTCGGCGGTATAGGCGTAGTTCATCGAGTAATTGAACAGCGGCGCCCAATAGGCTTGCTCGCTGATGCGCTGCAACGCCTTGCGGTAGTTGTCCTTGCGCACTTGCGGGTCGAGGGCGTTGTCGGCGGTCTGCAACCAGCCCTGGACTTGAGGATCCTTGATGTTGTCGTCCGGGTTGCCTTTGAACCAGGTCCCAGCCGACGCCGATGTGTCGAGAATCGAGAACGAACCCCAGGCCTGGAACGATATCGGCACTTTGCCGCCCCGTTGTTGATCGCGCAGGGCGGCGTACTTCAAGTAGCGCAGCTTGGCGTTGATACCCACGGCACGCAGGTTGCCGATGATCGCTTCGACGTAATCACGGTCGCGGTAGGCGAAGATTTCTGTCTCAAAGCCATTCGGATAACCGGCTTCAGCGAGCAGCGCCTTGGCCTTGGCCGGGTCATAGTTGTAGACCGTGGCTGCCGTGGTGTCGCAACCGAACTGCCCCGGATAGCATGCGACTTGCAAGGGTTTGGCTTCGCCGCCCACCAGTTGTGAGGCCAGTGCATCGCGGTTGATGGCGTGGTTGATGGCCTGACGCACCTTAAGGTTTTTCATCGGTGAGTTTTCAGTCGAGGTGCCACGAGCATCGAGGATCAGGAAACCGATGCGCATGGTTTCGCCGCTGGCCACGGTCAGGTTCGGCATGCTCTTGAGGTTGACTGCCTGGTCCGGTGCGACGCGCCAGGTCCAGTCGACACCGCCGGTCATCAGCTCGGCCAGACGGGTTTCCGCATCAGGGATCACCCGGAACTTGAGGTGGCCGATATGCGGTTGGCCTTGTGGGCTGTCCTTGAAGTAGTCCTTATTGAGCGCCATGGTCACGCCTTCGCCTGCCACTACTGACACAGCTTTATAGGGACCGGTGCCAATCGGTTTACGACTGAATTCAGCCAGGCCGACTTTCTCGAAATACGTTTTGGGAAACATCGGTACGGCGTTGGACAGGTATTCCAGTGCCGCGGGAAAAGCTTTTTTCAGATGAAGACGGACGCCGTAGTCACCGGTTTTTTCCGCGCTTTTGATCCAGTCGACGTTTTGCACGGTAACGACTTTCGCTTCGGGCGACACCACGTAGTTGAGGGTGAACACCACGTCGTCGGCGGTGAAGGCGTCGCCGTTGTGAAATTTGACGCCTTTGCGCAGCTCAAAGTCGATGGTGGTGTCGTCGACCTGTTTCCAATGGGTGGCCAGCATGGGTTTGTATTCGCCGCTTTTGGGATCGCGGTAGATCAGGTTGTCCCAGATCAGCCGGCCGAGAATCACCCCTTCGCGTAAATCGTTGTGATAGGGGCTGACGTTTTCGGGCTCGCTGTCGGAAGCGTAAACCAGGGTGTCGTTGGCTTTACCGGCATGAGCCGGAAAACTGCTGATGAGGCCCATCAGCGCAAAACTGCAGGCGAAACCTTTGATGCCCATGCCGTCGTCTCCGTTGGCGAGAGTGGTTGAATCAAAGGGCAGCGAATCGCAAATGCGGTAAACGAGGAGGAGAAGCTCAGGCGTAGTTTTTTTTGGTCTGGACACGAATGTAGGGAAAGGCTATCAATGCCACAAGCACAATCTTTCGATACTTGCTTTGCCGAAAAGGCAATCCTCGGGGGCTCCGATGCAGCTGTATGGCGTGCAATCCACGGCGTTGCGCTATTTTCTGGAAGTCGCGCGGTGCGGATCGATCAGCGAAGCGTCGGTGCGGCTCAATGTTGCAGCGTCAGCGGTAAGCCGCCAGATTTCCAAGCTTGAGTTGGCCCTGGATGCCAGCCTGTTTGAGCGTCGTGCCCGAGGCATGGTGCTCAGCGAGGCGGGGGCCCGACTGGCGGCCTATGCGCGCAAGTCCCAGCTTGAGGCTGAGCAGGTGGTGCTGGAGATTACCGAACTGCATGGCTTGCAGCGCGGCCATGTGCATGTTGCCTGCTCGGAAGGGTTTGCACTGGAATACATGCCCAGGAGCATCAGCGCGTTCAGGCGTGAGTATCAGGGCATTCATTTCACCTTGGAGGTCTGTGCGCCTGCCGAAGCGACCGAGAAGGTGCGTTCCGGCGAAGCCGACCTGGCGATGACCTTCAGCCTGACGCCGCAAAAGGAAATCAAGGTCGAACATGTCCTGAGCGGGGCGATTTTTGCCGTGGTCGCCAATTCCCATCCCTTGGCCGGGCGTGAAGCGGTCAGCCTCGCTGAGCTGCAGCCCTGGCCCATTGCGTTGCCCAAGGCCGACACCACGATACGGCAACTGTTCGACATCTGTTGCGGTGTACAGGGGCTGTTGTTCGACCCGGTGTTGACCACTAACTACGTTGCCGCGCTCTATAGCTTCGTCCGCGAAGAAGGCGTTATCAGCCTGGCCAGCGAAATGACCTTGCAAAAGCAGGTGGCGGACGGGGTCCTGCAATGCGTGCCGATCCTTGACGAAGGCATGCAGGCACGGCGCATCGAACTGCAAAGCATGGCAGGTCGCAATTTACCGGCAGCGGTTTGTGCCTTCAGGGATTTTCTGATTGCGGATCTGGCGAAAGCGAAGCGTCGCTGAAAAAGAGGCACTCTGTGAGGCTTCGGTGGGGCAGACCTTGCTCCGACATGGGCGTCAGGTAATGGCGGTCGGGGACCGCACGTTACTTTTTCACAATAGCCATTCTGCGACCACTCATGAAGCACAGCAGGCCTCCCATCGCGGTCAGTGCGCCTAACACATAGAACATCGTCGGTGCCGGAGTATGCATCAACAAGTACCCGCAGATTACCGGGCTCAGGGCGCCGCCGAGCGCTGCCAGGTTTTGGGCACCGTAGTAGCTGCCGCGCAGTTCTTCCGGGGCCAGGGTATCGACGAAAAGGAACTCGGCCGGGTAAATGATCATTTCACCGAGGGTGAAAATGAACATCGCCACGCACCAGCTCACCATGTTGTCTGCCAGGCTGAAGCCGATCAGGCCAAGCATGAACAGGCTGGTGCCCGCGGCAATCCAGTAGCGCAGCTTCTCGCGATCGAGGAACCGGCCGATTTGGTACTGCAGCAGGATCACGGTGATGGCGTTGCAGGCGAGCAGGGCGGCCATGATGTCCAGCGCGCGTTTGGAGTCGTGGGTCACCAGCAGGTATTGCGACAAATAGAGGGTGAAGCGTCCGTGTACCACGGTGCTGAGCAGACAGCCGCAGGTGAACATGATCAGGGTACGGTCATTCTTGAGGGTCTTGAGCGTCTTGAGAAAACTGGGTGGTGGGCCAATGGCCGGTGTCGATGCCGGATCTTTGGGGATGCCGGTCATCAGGAAGATGCTGAAAAACGCGATACCACCGGCGATCAGGAACGGCGCGATCGGATAGACACCGGCAATCACCACGCCGAGCATGGGACCGGTGGCATAGCCGATGTTGGTCAGGGTGTAGCGCAGGGAAAACGCCTTGGCGCGTTGGCCGATGGGCAGGTTTTCGCTGAGGATCGCTTTGGAGCCGATCAGGAACAGCGCGGACGCGGTCTCGGTGATCACCACGGTCAGGGTGGTCAGGTAGAGGTTCTGGGCAAAGGTCAGCAGCACGAAACCGATGGCGCTGGAAAGCATCGCCACGATGAGCAGCCGGCGCTTTTCCAGGCGATCGATGACATAGCCGCCATACAGCGCCAACAGGGTGGCGATGAACACCGCAATGCCAAGCAGCAGGCCGACGTCCTGTTGGTTGAGACCCAACTTGTTGCTCAAGAACAGCGTAAGCAAAGGGCTGGTGATGGCACGACTGACCACGATGGTCAGTGAAACGATCATCAAGCGTCGGATAACGAGCGAGTAAGTGGCCACGGTGGTGCAAATATCCTTATTCAGATGTTTGGCGTTCGCCGCAATACCACGTCGCTGCTACTGCGAACAAGCCACCGATCCAGCGTGCGTACCGATTGCAGTTCTTCGATGCGCCACAGTTGCCCCAGTAATCCTTCAGCTTGTTCCTGCGGCATCACCCGCATCGCCAAGCTGAAAAACTTCTCCTGCAGAGCCACATCAGTCAGCGGATTGCCTGGCGCGCCCAATGGCACGTCTACGCACACGCTTGCCTGCCGACCGTCCACGGTCCGCAGTGTTACCACGGGCTCGCCATCTTCGGACAGACGCGGATCGACTTCGAGGTGAATACGCGACAACCATTGGCTCATGTGCGGATCGTTGCGTTGCAGGTCGTCATAGGCCTGCAATCGGCAATGCCCCTGCACCAGCCGCGCGGCCAAGGCATACGGCAGGCTCATTTGCGCGGCTGCAAGGGTACTGACGTCCCGGCCGCCACACATGGTGTGAAGAAACCCGCTCAACCGCACCTGCACGTCTTCGACCTGGTCGAGCCGTACATTCAGTTGATCCAGCAGCAAGCCGAGGGCGTCGATGGCTGAATGGGTGCCGCGGCAGGAGGCATAAGGCTTGATTGAGCACCGGGCGAGCTTCCAGACCGCACCGAGGTCAGCATCCAGCGCTTCGGGCATTGAGGTCGTTGGGGCGAGGGTTTTCAGAAAACCACCCCAAACCTCATCGAACAACTGCGTCGGCCCGCTGATGCCCTGTTGGGCAAACCGCGCTGCCAGAAGTCCACCTTCTGCGGCGCGTCCGCTGTGCAGTTTCTTGCTTTGCGAGCCGTCGTGGATGAAGGCCCACAGGCCACCACTGAAGCTGCCGGCGATGCCCAGCGCCGCAAGGGTTTGCCGCGCATCCAGGCCCAGGATCCGCGCACTGGCTGCTGCTGCGCCGAACACCCCACAGGTCGCGGTGGAATGCCAACCGGCGCCGTTGTGGGCTGAATAGCCACCGCATGCTTCGAGTACCCGCCGGCCCACTTCGTAGCCGATCACGACGGCGCTGATGAGCTCACGACCACTCACCGGCCGTGGGAGCAGTGAAACGGCCGCCATCACCGCCGGCAGCACAACGGCACCGGAATGATCGCAGCCACCGGTGTCGTCCAGCTCCAGGGCATGGGCGGCAATACCGTTGAGCATCGCTGCCTGAGCCGCGCCCACCTGCAAGTCAGTGCCCCAAACCGACACCTCACCGGTTTCACCGGCAAACACCTTGCGCGCCTGTTGCGCGACATCGCTATCGGCGCCGGCCAGCGTTGCGCCGAATGTATCGAGGATGTGCCGCTTGGCTTGCGCCACCAAGGCAGGCGGTAAATCTTCAAAGCGCAGGTCAACACACAATTGCGCCAGACGTTGCAGACGTTCGCTCATAAGACGTAATCCCGATAATGTCGCTCGTAAACTGACGCCGGATGATCCTCAGCGACTGGCGCTGCGGTGTCTGCCCACCACTGCGCGACCTCGGCGCCCGTGGCGATCCACACGTCATCGTGCTGTTGAATGCCCTCGATCAACTCGCGCAACAGGCCTATCCGTCCCGGCGTGGCGATGATTTCCGGGTGCAGGCGAAGCACGTAGCAAAGGCCAAAACGATGGAACCCGGCGAAGTCCATTTGCAGGTTGCCCAAGGTGTGGCTGTAGGACGCGATCCGCGATTGCCCCGGCGGCACCGCCGGGCTCAAGTTGAAGGCGAAGTACGGCTCGTCTTCCAGCTCATAATGCAGGGGGAGTTCAATGACGCTGGGGGCAGTCGGGTGAGCGAATGGCAAGTCATCGCCGCGCCATGACGAGGACCAGTGAATGCCCTGGGCTTTCAAGGCCTCGATGAACCCCGGCGCACCATTGCCCGCCGGGATTCGAAAGCCGACCGGGCGCTGGCCGGTCAGCCCGGCCAGGGCCTCACAGCCCTTGGCGATGTCATCGCTTTGCGCGGCCAGGCCCAGGGTGTCGTAGTCCTGATGACGATAACCGGCGCAGGCGATTTCATGGCCGTCGGCCTGGATCGCCTGAATGTGTCCGGGGTTTTCCTCGGCAACGATACCGGGGACAAACCAACTGCTGGAGACCCCCAGTTCCTTGAACAGGCGGAGCAACCGCTCCACGCCGCGTTGGCTGCCGTAGCGCCATACCGACAAGGTCTTGTCACGCCCGGCGACTTCCGGGGCTTGGGTGAGGATGCCGTGGATGTCGTTGTAATCGACGGTCAGTACCACGGCGCAGCGATAGCCTTTGGGCCAGGGAGTGGAATCAGCCATGGTGATGCTCCTTCAGCCACCACTGGGCGACGTCGCGGCAGGTGGCGAACCACACGTCGTCGCGCTGGCGCATGTGTTCGAAGAGTTTTTCCAGCAGCAGGATGCGTCCCGGCTTACCGGTAATCTTGGGGTGGAACAGGGTGGTCAGGCATAAGCCTTCGTCCATCGCGCCGCCGTATTCGCGGCACCAGTTATCCAGGGTCAGCGCGTAGCTGGCCGTGCGGTCCAGCCCGGACGGGAAGTTCGGCGCACGGGTGTAGGCGAGGGAGGCGTAGTCGTCCATTTCCCAGCGGCCAGGGATTTCCACCAGCGGCGTATCGAACCCCGGCACGTTCACCAGGTACGGTCGATCATCACCGCGCATGCTGCTGGAGTAGGTCACGCCAGCTTGCACCAGCATTGCCGGGGTTTCGGCACGCCAGTCGCCGGACGGCGTACGAAAGCCTTCGGCGTGGATACCCAGGTGTTTCCAGAACACCTCGCGGGAGGTGTTCATCACCTCTTTTTGCTGATCCAGCGTCAGGGCGTAGAACGATTCGTGTTTGTAGCCGTGATAAGCCACCTCATGTCCGCGTTCGACAATTGCCTGGCACTGTCTCGGCCAGTTCTCCACGACCCAGGCCGGGACGAAGAATGTCGTCGGGATACGGAACTCGTCGAGCAAATCGAGCAGGCGGGGTAGCGCCCGGTAAGGGCCATAGCCACCGAACCCGAAGTACTCGGGCTTGCGCCAGATCGAGCCGTTGAGCATGGCGTCACCGGTCGGACCATCGAGGTCGAAGGCCAGGGCCAGGCAGGCTTTGTAGTTGTCAGGCCAGGTGGGTTGAGGCGAGGAGGACATCTGTAGTGCTCCAATAATCTTTCAGATACACAACCACATCCCTGTGGGAGCGAGCTTGCTCGCGATGAAGCCGGTACATTCAACATCTGCGCCGGCTGATCCACCGCCTTCGCGAGCAAGCTCGCTCCCACATTGGATTAGGGGAGGCTGCGCGGTTACTTCCCGGCGTTGATGGTCGCGGTCTTGATCGCCCCCAGTTCCAAGTCCCACTTCTTCAGGATCGCCTGGTAGCTGCCGTCATCGATCATGCTCTGCAGCGCCACCTTCACCGCTTCGCTGAGCTCGGGTTTGTTCTTGCTCACCCCCATCCCGCTGAACTGCTTGGAGATCGGCAGGCCCACGGTCTTGTACATGTCCTTTTCCTGGGTCTTGAGGTAGGGCAGGGTTTCGCTGCCCTGCATGGCCGCATCGATGCGGCTCTGGCGCAGTTGCGCACGGGCATCGGCCGAGCCTTCGGTGCCGATCACGTTGATCGCAGGTTTGCCGGCGGCTTCACAGTTGGCCTTGCTCCAGGCGGCGATTTCCGACGGGAAGGTGGTGCGGCGGCTGGTGCCGACTTTCTTGCCACACAGGTCGACGATGTCGTTGGTGTCCTTGTTTTTCTGCAGGGTGTAGAACTGCGGACCACTGGTGAAGTAGTCGATGAAGGTCACGCTGGCCTGACGTTCGGCGGTATCGGTCATGCCCGACAGCACCATGTCCACGCGGTCGGTGGTCAGGGCATTGATCATTTGTTCGAAACCGGTTTCCTGCCATTTGATCTTCACGCCCAGACGTTCGGCCAGGGCATTGCCCAGGTCATAGTCCAGGCCGGTGAGGGTGTTGGTGGCCGGGTCCTTGAAATCCATCGGCGGGTAGTTTGGCATGATCGCGACGACGATCTCGCCCTTGGCCTTGATGCTGGCCGGCAATTGTGCGGCGAAGGTGAAGCCGGATGCCATAAGGCCTGCGAGTACTGCTGGAATAACGAAGTTCTTCATGGTCGTTCTCTTATGAGTGTTGTGAGCGCCAACGGGCGCTTAGGTTCGAACGGCAGAAATGAAGCTTTGGGTGCGAGGGTTTTGCGGACTTATTAGTATTTCTTCGGGGCTTCCAGCCTCCACGATCTGGCCGCCGTCCATGAACACCATGCGGTTGGAAACCTCGCGAGCGAAGCCCAGTTCATGGGTGACGACGATCATGGTCATGCCGGTCTGCGCCAGATCGCGCATCACCGACAGCACCTCACCGACCAGTTCCGGGTCGAGTGCCGAAGTGGGTTCATCGAACAGCATCAGCTTGGGGCGCATGGCCAATGCACGCGCAATGGCGACGCGCTGCTGCTGGCCACCCGAAAGCTCGATCGGGTAGCTGTTGCGCTTGTCGGTCAGGCCGACGCGGGCGAGCAGCTCCAGGGCTTCTTCGTTCGCCTCCTTGGGCGAACGCTTGAGCACCTGGCACGGTCCTTCGATGATGTTCTGCAGCACGGTCATGTGCGGGAACAGGTTGAAACGCTGGAACACCATGCCGGTGGACAGGCGTTGGCGGGCGATCTGCGTTTCGTTGAGTTCATGCAGCCTGTTGCCGGCGATCCGGTAGCCCACCAGTTCACCGTCGACCCACAGGCCGCCTTTATCGATTTTTTCCAGCTGGTTGACGCAGCGCAGCAGGGTGCTCTTGCCTGAGCCGGACGGGCCGATGATGCACAGCACTTCGCCTTGCTCGACTTCGATGTTGATGTCCTTGAGCGCGTGGAATTGGTCGTAGTATTTGTTCAGGCTCACGGCCTTGACGATGCTTCTCATGGGGGGCTCCTCAGGAACGCTTGCCGGCGCCGCGGGCGAAACGACGCTCCAGGCGGCTTTGACCAAAGGACAGGACGGTGACGGTGGCCAGGTACCAGATACCGGCGACGATCAGCAGCTCCATCACGCGGGCGTTGGCGTAGTAGATGTTCTGGGCGTTGTAGAGCAGTTCCGAGTACTGGATGACACTCGCCAGCGAGGTCATTTTCACCATGCCGATGAACTCGTTGCCCACCGGTGGAATGATGATGCGCATGGCCTGGGGCAGGATGATTCGACGCAGTGCCTGCAGGCGCGGCATGCCGATCGACTTGGCGGCTTCATACTGCCCGGTGTCCACCGAGAGCAGGCCGGCACGCACCACTTCGGCGGTGTAGGCACCCTGGTTGATGCTCAAGCCAAGCAGGGCCGCCACGAAGGGGGTCATCAGGCTCACGGTGTCGATTTCGAACAGGCCGGGGATGCCGAGGGTGGGGAAGATCAGCGCCAGGTTGAACCACAACAGCAGTTGCAGGATCAGCGGCGTGCCGCGAAACAGCCAGGTGTAGGTCAGCGCCACATAGCGCAGGATCGGATTGGCCGACATGCGCATGATCGCGGTGATCACGCCGAACACGATACCCAGCGCCATGGCCAGCACTGCCATGACGATGGTGTTGAGCAAGCCCCACATGATCGCCTGGGAGGTCAGGAACTGGCCGATGTACGACCATTCGATCTTGCCTTCGGCGAAGGCGCGCACCAGGCCGATGAGTGCGATGACGATCACCGTGGCGAAGAAGATCCGCCCGTAGTAGCGCCGGGGCACATGATCGTACTGGGTGATGTCGAACTGGTTTTCCGCCAGCTTGCGCTCCGCCTGGAGTCGTTCTGCCTGTGTCTGGCTCATGGTGGTTCTCCGTACTCGGTTTCGGCGCTATCGCTGTGGGAGCGAGCTTGCTCGCGATAGCGGTGGGTCAGTCCACGTTGATGTTGAAGGTGAAACCGTAATCGCGAGCAAGCTCGCTCCCACAGGTTTTGTGTGTTGCATCAGAGGCGCAAGCCCTGATAGTCCTCGGTCCACTGCTGCTGGGCGGCGAGGGCGGTTTTCAGCCGGCCGATCTGTTCGCGCACCTGTTGTGGCGCGGTCCCGCCCCAGCCGCTACGGGCAGCGATGGCGGCTTCGAGGGTCAGGCTTTCGCGTACTTGCGGTGTGAGGCGCGGATCGATTTCCGCCAGCAGTGCGGGGGAGGCTTCCCACAATTCGATGTCGTGTTTCTCACAAGCCTGGACCAACGCACCGGTGATCTCGTGAGCTTCCTTGAACGGCACGCCGCGCACTGCCAGCCAGTCGGCGACTTCGGTGGCGAGGGTGAAGCCCAGCGGTGCCTGGCGACGCAGTTCTTCGACGTTGACCTTCATGGTCGCAACCATCCCGGCCATGGCCGGCAGCACCAGCAGCAGGGTGTCGACGCTGTCGAGCACGCCGTGCTTGTCTTCGCTCAAATCGCGGTTGTAGGACAGTGGCAAGGATTTGAGGGTGGACAGCAGGCCGGTCAGGTTGCCGATCAGGCGCCCCGCCTTGCCCCGTGCCAGTTCGGCGATGTCCGGGTTCTTTTTCTGCGGCATGATCGAACTGCCGGTGGCGTAGGCGTCATCCAGCGCGACCCAGCGGAACTGTCGCGACGACCACAGGCAAAACTCTTCGGCCAGGCGCGAGATGTTGATGCCGAGCATGCTGGCGATGAACAGGAACTCGGCGACGTGATCGCGGCTGGCCACGGCGTCGATGGAGTTTTCGCAAACACCGCTGTAGCCCATTTCTTTTGCCGATTGCTGAGGCAGGCGCGCGATAGCTGAGCCAGCCATGGCCGCCGCACCCAGTGGCGACAGCGACGTACGCACGTCCCAGTCCACCAGGCGTTGCACGTCGCGCAGCATCGACTGGGCGTGGGCCAGCAGGTGATGAGCAAACACGATCGGTTGGGCCTGTTGCAGGTGGGTGAAGCCGGGGCAGATGCTCTCGATGTGTTGCTCGGCCTGGTCCACCAGCGCGTGCTGCAAGCCCAGCACTTCAACGGCCAGGGTTCGTACGTGGTCACGCAGGAACAGCCGCAGGTCGTTGGCGGTCTGGTCGTTGCGCGAACGACCGGCACGCAGCTTGCCACCCAGGGCGCCGAGGCGTTCGGTCAGCAGCCGCTCGATGAAGGTGTGGACGTCTTCGTCATCCAGGGTCGGGGCGATGCTGCCAGCGTGGTAGTCCGCACCGATACGCTCCAGGGCGTCGAGCATGGTCAGGGTTTCCTGCTCGCTCAACAGCCCGGCGCGCTGCAATTCCCGAGCATGAGCCTTGGAGCCGGCGAGGTCGTACGGGGTGAGCCGGAAGTAACGCTCAGGGCAACGGGAGAGGGCCGCCAGGGCTTCGCAAGGGCCGCTTTTGAAGCGAGCACCCCAGAGTCGGTCGGTGGTTTGAGACATTGTTGTTTTCCTCGTCGGTAACGCGAACTGAAAGGGGTAGTCCGGGCCGTAACGTCGCTGAAAAATAAGCGAGCGAAATCAGGCCAGAGCAGTTTTCAAGGGGGCAGTTGCAACGGAGCGAGAGCTGATCGAAGTGTCAGCTTTTGATGTTTCGAGATCAGTGGTTCGGCACTGATGTCTGGGATTTATTGGCGGTTGCCAAGCCTGGTTTTCTGTGTTCATTATTATTAGGCCAGCTATATTTTTTGTTGTTGGGCACAGATTGTTGGATAGGGCACCAGAGGTAAATAAGCATTATGGAAACCCCACTTTCCAATTCCGGAAACCCGCCGCCGAAACCTCTGCAACGGGCACCGTTAGCCCTCAGTGGGCTGGACTTCAAACTGCTCAAGGTGTTCAAGGCCGTGGTCGAGGCAGGCGGCTTCAGTGCTGCGCAAAATGAGCTGAATGTGGGGCTGGCAGCCATCAGCAAACAGATTTCCGACCTGGAGATTCGTATCGGCATGCGCCTTTGCACGCGGGGGCGGGAAGGCTTTCACCTGACAGAAGAAGGGCGTCTGGTGTATCAGGCGTCAATAGATTTATTTGCCTCGGTCGATAACTTTCGTGACCGCCTTAGTTCCGCGCAAAACGAACTTGTCGGTGATCTTGGCGTGGGGGTCATTGATAATACAATCTCCGATGATAATTCACCGTTAGTTGCCGCACTTAAACGTATAAATGAACAGTCTCCCAAGGTCAGGTTTCAACTTCAGGCCACGCAACTTGATGAGGTTGAAAGAGGCGTCGTCGAGGGGCGATTGGTGGCGGGAATTGTGCCGATTTATCAAAAGCGCGAAGAGTTTGATTACTACGCGCTATACGAAGAGCACTCGGAGGTTTACTGCGCGCTCGACCATCCACTGTTCTCCATGGCGGACGCGGACATGGGGGAAAATGTGCTCAAGGATTACGAGTGCATCAACCATCGCTACGCGATTCATCGCGACAAACTGAAATTTGCCCACTACGACAGCTTTTCCGCCTCGGCAACCCAGGTGGAGGCCGTTGCATTGCTGATCAAGACGGGGCGTTTCCTGGGCTTCCTGCCCCAGCATTACGCCGCGCCGATGGTAGCGCGGGGCGAGTTTCGCGCGGTGCGTCCGGACCTTTTCAACATCGTCACGCCGTTCAGCCTGATACTGCGTCATAACAGTGTGCGCAGCCCCCTGGTCAAGGCATTTGCTCAGGCATTGGGCGTGGACTTAAAAGCCTCGGTTTGATTGTTTGCCGCGTTAAACACTCACGGACACCGGTGGCGAGCGCGAACGATTGACGAAGCTTAGAACCCCAGCATTTACAACAATACTAACGCCGTACTATTGGGCCAATCTGTTGCGTCGATCGATTGAGTCCGCAGCCGAGTGCTGTCAGTCAAAACGCGTCGATGGCTGAGGTGGCTTGTATCCCGCAAGCATTACCTGGAAACCACGACCGGTCATGCCATGTTCGAAGCGGCATGACCGGAGCGCCTTGCGGATTACTTTTGCGCCAGCAATGCCTTTCTTGCTGCCTTTTCGTGTTTCATGGCGGCGATTTCACGCTCGCAGGCCTCGACATCGAACGAGTTGTCCCACTTGGCAATGGCGAGGGTGCCGATGCCGTTACCGATCAAGTTGGTTACCGCCCGCGCTTCGTTCAGGAACCGGTCAATCCCCAAGAGCAAAACGAGGCCGACCAGAGGAATGGAGTGGATGGTTGTGAGCGTAGCAGCCAGCGTTACGAACCCCGCACCCGCCACGCCGGCCGAGCCTTTTGAGGTCAGCAGGAATACGCCCAGCAGAATCATCTGATCCACAAAAGTCAGTGGCGTATTGGTCGCCTGGGCGATAAAGATGGCGGCCATGGTGAGATAGATGCAGGTGCCGTCCGCATTGAAGGTGTAGCCAGTTGGCAACACCATGCCCACGACGGATTTTTTGCAGCCAAGCTTTTCAAGCTTCACCATCATTCGCGGTAGCACGGCTTCGGTTGAGCAAGTGCCAAGGGTGATGAGAATTTCATCTTTGAAATAACGAAGAAACTGCATCAGCGGCATGCCCGTCCATCGAGCGACCGTACCGAGCACGACCACGATGAAAATCAAGGTCGTGATGTAGAGCGCGACCAGCAACTGGCCGAGCGACAGCAAGGTACCGATCCCGTATTTGCCGATCGTGAACGCCATGCCGGCACCGGCACCAATCGGCGCCAGGCGCATGACCATCGCAACGATCTTGAACAGGCCTTGCAGGAACAGATCAAGGGTGTTGATCAGTGGCTTGCTGGTTTCGCCCATTTGAACCAGGGCAACGCCCATCAATACCGAAAGCAGGATGACCTGGAGCATGACGCCGTTGGAGAATGCGCCGATGAAGGTTTGCGGGATGATATTGAGAAAGAAATCAATGGTGCCGCCTTGTTCACTGGCAGCTTGGCTGTATTTGCTGATGGCACTTCCATCAAGTGTGCTGGCGTTGATGTTCATACCGACGCCAGGCTTGACGATGTTGACCACAATAAGGCCGACGACCAGGGCGATGGTTGAAAGAATCTCGAAATAGATCAGCGCTTTTACGCCAATCCGTCCGACTTCCTTGATGCTGCCCATCTTGGCGATACCGACAACGACCGTACCGAAAATAATCGGCGCCAACAGCATTTTGATCAGTTTGATGAAGCCATCGGCAAAGGGCTGGAGCTTGGCGCCGATATCAGGCACGAAGTAACCGATTGCTGCACCGATCACGATGCCGATGAGTACTTGCACATACAACTGGCCATACCAGCGGGATTTGGAGATTTCCACGGGAGCACCTCATTTTATTTTTGTGATGGGCTGTGGCTTGGCGTCGAGAGGGGACACCGGGTGTTGCGGCCTCTTTGACAGAGACCGCAGATAGAGGGTGATCAGCCTTCGCCCAACTCACGCATGACGGCATACAGAGCGGACTTGGCTTCGAAGCCGACACCTGGAATATCCGGCAGGCCGACATAGCCATTTTCGACGCGGATACCGTCGGCGAAGCCGCCAAAAGGCTGGAACACATCGGGGTACGATTCGTTGCCGCCCAGGTGCAGGCCCGCGGCGATGTTCAGGGACATCTGATGACCACCGTGAGGCACTACGCGGCGAGAAGACCAACCCATGTCTTCCATCACCTTGAGGGTGCGCATGTACTCCACGAGCCCGTAGGACAGCGCGCAGTCGAACTGGAGGTAGTCGCGATCAGGGCGCATGCCGCCGTGGCGCAGCAGGTTGCGGGCATCCTGGTGGGAGAACAGGTTTTCACCGGTGGCCATGGGCAGTTCGTAGTGATTGGCAAGCTCAGCCTGGAGTGTGTAATCCAGCGGATCGCCGACCTCTTCGTACCAGAAGAGGTTGTATTTCTTGATAGCTTCAGCGTACGCAATACCGGTTTGAAGATCGAAACGACCATTCGCATCGACCGCCAGTCGACGACCGTCGCCAACCACTTCAAGCACCGCCTCGATGCGACGGATATCTTCATCCAGTGGCACTGCACCAATCTTCATCTTGACGACGTCGTAGCCACGATCCAGATAGCTCTGCATTTCTGCTTTGAGCTTGGTCTGGTCTTTGCCAGGGTAGTAGTAGCCGCCCGCTGCATAGACCCAGACCTTGTCATCTGCCACGCCGTTACGGTAACGGTCGGCCAGCAGGCGATACAACGGTTTGCCTTCAATCTTGGCGACGGCATCCCACACAGCCATGTCGATGGTACCGACGGCAACCGAGCGCTCGCCATGGCCGCCTGGCTTTTCGTTGGTCATCAGGGTTTTCCAGATGGCGAACGGGTCCAGGTTGTTGTTGGCATGGTCGATGAGTGTGTCTGGATCAGCTTCCGTAATACGCGCCAGGAAACGATCACGCATCAGTGCGCCCTGGCCATAGCGGCCATTGGAATTGAATCCGTAGCCGATGACAGGCTTCCCGTCGCGAATCACATCCGTGATGACAGCGACAACCGAGCAGGTCATTTTCGAAAAATCGATGTAGGCGTTAGCGATTGGGGAGGCAATGGAAACAGTTTTTTCACGAATGTCTACGATGCGCATGACGGGGTCCTCTTGTTGTTTGTAGCCCCACGTTATGCTTTGCGATGTCACCCGCCCAATGCTATTAATGCCGCACCCTATGCACAGGAGGCATGGCCCTTGGAACTCGTCTGGCTTGAGGATTTTTCAGCGCTTGCGGAGTACGGCAGCTTCGTTCGGGCGGCTGAAGCGCGGCACGTTACCCAGCCGGCATTCAGTCGCAGAGTGCGCTCGCTGGAGAGTTGGATGGGGGTGCAATTGTTCGTTCGAACGCCTCAAGGCGCGACGCTTACTGAAGCCGGGAGGCAAATTTTGCCTAGTGCTCAGGAGGCTGCCAGGCGCTTGTACAGAATGCGCAACGAGGCTCAAGAGGTTGCGGGGATGGCTGCCAGGTCGCTTCAATTTGCGGCAACGCATTCCCTGTCGTTCACATTTTTTCCCAGGTGGCTTCGAAGCTCGGAGAGCGGTGCCCCCATCGAGGCTGTGCAACTGCACTCCGATAGCATGGCTGTCTGTGAGCAGATGCTGATACATGGCCAGGTGCAGTTTCTGCTCTGCCATCGCCATCCCGATGTTCCACCTTTGCTCGCCCCAGATCAGTTCATCGGCAAGAAGGTGGGTGAAGACGTTCTCGTTCCTCTGGCGAGTGCTTCTGCCAACTTCGGCACCTCGCCTGCGGCACTGCCATACCTGGCTTACACCCATGAGTCTGGATTGGGGCGTATCGTCGCCCACAGGCTGCGTGGCAAAGAAGATTACCTTCACCTCAAGCCACTTTTCAGCAGCCACCTTGCCGCGGTGCTGATGTCCATGGCCTTGGAAAGCAAAGGCGTGGCCTGGTTGCCCAAGAGCCTCACCGAGCAGGAAATGCTGGATGGCCGCTTAGTCAGAGCGCTCGACGAAAGCTGGGATATACCGCTGGAAATTCATCTGACCCGTCCATCGGCGCCACTCAGTCAATCTGCCGAAGCCTTCTGGGCCAGGGTGGGGCAGTGACCAGGCGTGTTTTATGGGACGCGTTGCCAGCAAGCGGTTTTCTTGAAGCTGCGAACGGACACGCCCCGATAGAACGACCAAATAGCGAGCCCCTGCACGACGACCGCTGCTGTCACGACGGCGACGATGGCGTGATTCGGATCGGTGAAGAGGGTGCGGACCAGGCCGAAAAAGGCCGGGGCGAAGGCGTAGGTGGCTTGGCTGATCGCGATCATCAGGGCGATCACCTTGGCGGTTTGTTCTCGGCTGAACTCGCTCTGTGCAATCAGTGGCGGCAAGGAGGTGGCATTGCCAATGCCCGAACCGATCAGTACCACGGCTACCCAGGCCATCGTCGGGTGAAGGTCCAGGCCCAGAAGCATCAGCGTGCCCAGCATCTGGATGGCATACCCGAGGCAGGCCAGGTGCCGGCGGTTCATGCCTTGGATCATCAGGCGTGCGGCGCCGTATCGCCCGCCCATCGCACTGGCAGTGGCCAGACCCATGGCGAAGGAGGCGTCATGCGCCCCCATGCGTCCCACCAGGATCGAGTACAGGTGCGCGATCAAGCCGATCTGGGCGAACAGCCCCAAGGACATGCCGGCTGCCAGGCTGCGGAAACTGGCTGACCTGAGCGTCTGCATGGCGGTCCACGGCGTGGCGCTGGTGTTGGCCCGCTCGGGTTCCGGCGGGGCTGCATTGTCGGGATGCTGTCCCAGGTTTTGTGGGCTTTTGTTGAAGACCAGAAAGGCGAACGCGCCTATGAGCAGCACTGCGACGACGCTGATCAGCAGCGCGGCCGTGGCAAAGCCGAAACGCTCGATCAGCAACACCCACAGCGGTGAAAAGATCACGCCACCCAGGCTGGCGCCGTTGTAGGCCTTGCCCAGGGCCTTGGGTCTTTCCTTGATATACCACGGGGCGATCAGACTGTTGACGGCCGCAGCCCCCAATGTCACCCAACCGATGCCCGAGCAGACAGCGCCGGCATACAACACCCAGAGCTGGTTGGCTTGCGCCCAGATGTTCACGCCGATGCCCAGGACGATGCAGCCCAGCAGGGTGATGGCGGGTATCCCGAAGCGTGCGTAAAGGCGTGGCAGGTTGGCGATGACAATCGTGCCGCTGAGAAAGTGCACGGTCACGGCAGTCGAGACCTGGGCAATCGGCCAACCCGTGCGCTCCATGACCGCTTGCATATAGATCGGCGGCCCATAGAAGCCGATCCCCCAACCGATCATCGCCAGGACGAACGTGCAGGTCAGTACGGTCTTGCCAAAAAAGCGCGTGTGAGTCATCGCCATCTCCTCCAAGGTGGCTCACAGACTATGCGCTCGGCAGGTTCCTCACTTCGAGCTGCGTCGAACAATGGATGTCGAGCATGATTGCTTGTTGGATTTGGTTTTCCGGTAGAACTCCGTGACGCTGCTGCCTGCAGTCACGATGCACAGGTCGTTGCAATTCGCGGCCTGGAGCATCCGCTACGTTGATTGGAGCTGAGCTTCGATCGCTTGCTTGTCGATAATCGACCAGACCTCGCGGATCCTGCCGTCCTCGAACGCGTAGAAGACGTTTTCCGTGAAGGCGATCCGTGCGCCATTGACCGCAAGCCCCAGGAACTCCCCAGCCGGCGTGCAATTGAATGCCAGGCGAGCCGCCAACTTGGGTGGGTCGATCACCAGGAATTCGACTTCAAATCGCAAGTCGGGAATGTCCCGATAGTTCGCTTCCAGCATGCTTTGATAGCCATGCAACCCTAATCGTCTCGCGTTGTGAACCACTTCCTGGTGCACAAAAAGGCCCAGGTTTTGCCAATCCTGTGCATTCAGGCAGGCAAGGTAGTGGTTATAAATGTCGGCAAGATTCGAGGTCATGGGGACGGATTCTCCGTTACGTGTCTGTTCCAAGAGCATAGTCATGCCGCAGTTTCGACCTGCTCTTGACTTCATGGCGAGGAGGCTAAGCTCTCCCAGGCCGCCAACGGCGTCTCGAAAAATAATCGCGTCGACTTGTCGATTTCGACCATTGCCATTCGATTAACCCATAGAGCCGCCACACGGACGGCCTAATCCATCCACTCTCAGGAGATCAGAGCATGCGATTTATGGTGATCGTCAAAGCCAGTCCGGAATCGGAAGCCGGAGAAATGCCCAGCGAGCAATTGCTGGCCGCCATGGGCGCCTACAACGAAGCGTTGGTCAAGGCCGGGGTGATGCTCGCCGGTGAAGGCCTGCACCCCAGTGCCGAGGGCGTACGCGTGCAGTTTTCCGGCAAGGACCGGACGGTGATCGACGGGCCCTTTGCTGAAACCAAGGAGCTGATCGCCGGTTTCTGGATCTTCAAGGTCCAGTCACTGCAGGAGGCCATCGATTGGGTCAAGCGCTGCCCGAACCCGATGGTCAGCGACAGTGAAATCGAGATCCGCCAGATCTTCGAGCTCGAGGAGTTCGGCGAGTCCTTTACTCCCGAATTGCGCGAGCAGGAAGAACGCCTGCGGACGCAGATGTCCGGCCAATCGTGAAGCCAATTACAGGAGACCCCACCATGAGAATCATCCCTTACCTGACCTTCAACGGTCACTGCAAGCAAGCCTTCGCCTTGTATCAGGAGGTACTCGGTGGCGAGCTGTTTTCCATGTCTTTTGCCGAGGCACCTGAAGAAACCGGGATGCCCAAGGATCCCAATCTGATCCTGCACACCTGCCTGACCGTCGGCGCTTTCAGTCTCATGGCCTCCGACTGCCCGCCAGGCCAGCCGTTTCGCAAGCCGCAAGGCGTGTCGGTCTCGCTCAATGTCGACAGCGTGGAGGAGGCCGAGCGGCTGTTCAATGGCTTGAGTGCAGGTGGCAGCGTTTACATGCCCTTGGAGAAGACCTTTTGGGCGCAACGCTTTGCCATGTTTGAAGACCGCTTCGGGATTGCCTGGATGGTTAATTGCGAGGGGGAAAAATAAGTCGAGCGCAGCCCATGGATGGACGACTCGGGTGAGCACGCTCCACGGTTTTGCCTCTGTCAGGTGAACCTTGCGCCAATACTGCTTTCACTTATTAAGTTGCCGTTTTAAGTGGTCCTGTGGGAGCGAGCTTGCTCGCTCCCACAGGGGTCAGTCTGAATTTGGCCGCTGTCTCAGTGCCGATAAGGAATTCGCATGCACCCAATCTCGTCCACATTCCCCTTGAACGCCACCGTCGAACGCGAGCTCAGCCCGCGTGCGGTCAGTACGGGCATCGTCCTCGGTATCCTGCTGACACCCTCCAATGTCTATGCCGGGTTGAAGATCGGTTGGTCGTTCAATATGTCGATCATTGCCTTGCTGATCGGTTATGGCATCTGGCAAGGCCTGGCGAGTCGGTCGGTGGGTCGATTGCCCTGGACGCTGCACGAAAGCAACATCAACCAGACCGTGGCCTCTGCCGCTGCGTCGATCATTTCCGGTGGGCTGGTCGCGCCCATCCCGGCCTATACCTTGCTGACCGGCCAGCAGTTGGACGCCATTCCCATGGTGGCCTGGGTCTTTTCGGTGAGCTTCCTGGGGGTCTGGATTGCCTGGTACCTGCGCCCCTCACTGCTCAATGACAAGGCACTGAAATTTCCCGAGGGCATGGCGACCCTGGAAACATTGCTGCACATCTACAACCATGGTCACGAAGCCGCGACGCGCTTGAAGGTGCTGCTCAGCGCCGCGTTGCTGTCCGGGCTGGTCAAGGCGCTCGACACCTTCATGTGGGCCATCCCGCGCTGGTCTCCGAGCGCCCAACTGGAGCGCCTGACGTTTACCGCCGACCCTTCGCTGTTGTTAGTGGGGTTCGGCGGGATCATCGGTATTCGCGTGGGCCTGACCCTGCTGCTCGGTGCCCTGCTGGCGTGGGGCGGGTTGGCGCCGTGGCTGCTGGCGCAAGGCCTGGTGCAGTTGCCGGATGGCAGCAGCGGCCCGCAATTCGCGGCGCTGGTGGAGTGGTTGCTCTGGCCGGGGGTGAGCCTGATGGTCTGCTCGACCCTGGTCTCGTTGGCGATTCGCTTGTGGGCATTGCACAGGTCCACCAAGACGGGCGGCGGGGCGATCTGGACGATACCCAAGCCTGGGCCTGCTGCTGGTTTCGTACTGGCTATTTTCCTGGTGGTGAGCTTGCAAGTGCTGTTGTTTGGCATCAACCCATGGATGGCCCTGTTGACCATTCCCTTGGCGATCTGCCTGGCGGCGGTGGCCGCCCGGGTGGTCGGCGCCACGGGCATTCCACCGATCGGGGCCATCGGGCAATTGTCCCAGTTGAGCTTTGGCATCGTCGCGCCGGGGCAGGTGCCGATCAACCTGATGAGCGCCAACACCGCCGGCGGTTCGGCCGGGCAGTGCACCGACTTGATGAACGACTTCAAGGTCGGCCGGGCGATTGGCGCTACGCCGCGCAAGCAGTTGATCGCCCAGACCCTGGGGATTTTCGTCGGTAGCATCGTCGGTGTGTTGGCTTACCTGGCCCTGATCCCCGACCCGCAAACCATGCTGCTCACCGAAGAGTGGCCAGCCCCGGCAGTCGCCACCTGGAAGGCCGTGGCACAAACTTTGACCCTGGGCCTGGATTCCTTGTCAGCGAGCATTCGCTGGGCGATTTTCATCGGTGGCCTGGTCGGCTTGTTGTTGGGAGTCCTCGACAGCCTGCTACCGGGGCATCGGGCTCGCTACCTGCCAAGCACGGCGGCCTTGGGCCTGGCCTTCGTCCTGCCGGCCTCGGTGTCACTGATGATGGCCCTCGGTGCGGTGCTGACGTGGCTGGTGAACTGTCGCTGGCCGAGCCTCACGGAACGCTTCGCCATCACCGCGGCGGCGGGGTTGATTGCCGGGGAGAGCATTACCGGGGTGGGGGCGTCGTTGTGGCAGATGCTTGGGAATGGGTGAGGAGCGTACAACGATCAAAGTTCGGATGTTGCACGCCGCCCTCACGTTCAGCTGAAGTTTTTCAGCCCGCGTCCAGGGCTGTTTAGCTTGCTTCTAGGTGCGCCGTGCCCGCTCTAATTACTAAGGCTGGCCTGTGGGCTTGGTGGAGACGATTTTGCCGTAACCTTCTACTGGCGATGCCTCATTGACCACCAATACACGTTCTTTGCGACACTTGAACTTCACCCCTTTGCGCGGCGCCATGACTCTGGTTGTCTCCATGCACATTGCCTTGGAAGCAAAGGTTGGCCCTGGTTGTCGCTGCTCGACACAGCCTTCGAAGCCACTGCAGATCGTCATCACAACAAAATAGACAGTCATCATCTCGGTGTCGCTCCATTGAGTGATGCGGTTGATTACATCCTGTAGTCCAGGTCGGCGGCCCAAACGTTTAGCGGGGTTGCCTACCGATGATGAGCTTGGATTTAATGCCCCAGCAATGGCACATGGATACCGCGCGTCGGGAAACCGTCACTGTATTAATTTATTTTTATCTCGTCGTTAACTTCGCCAATAACTTGGCGTCACCCGGGCTACATGGACGTCAGCAGAACCGGCTATCCTTTTGGAACACCGCATTCTTGGCAAAAAGGGAAGCCATGCCCGACTTCGATCGCACCACCGGCCCCAGACACGGCACCACATGCGGTGATCGAATCTGTTCGATTGGGCCCAGGGTACGAAGGTCCTGGCGGCTGCAAATGGCTTCAATAACGATTTCCTGTCTTTTCACGGCAACGTCCGGGTACGGCCAGGACCTGCCAACCGCAGCGGGTCTCGAAAACGCCACCGTCACAGTGGTTCAAGCGCAGGAAGTCGTTGCCAGGGCCTCCCTTGGCGCCGTGCGCTGGAGCGGCCCGGTATCCGGCCCGCAAGCCCAGCGGGGCAAGAGCATCGCGCTGGTTGCAGAAGATTTGCGTAACGGAGGCATTGTCGGCGTCGCGCAGGGGGCCCGTGAGGCCGCCAGCGCGTTGGGCTGGACGCTGAAGATATTCGATGGTGCCGGCTCATCGGCCGGGCGCGCAAAAGCCTTTTCCGATGCCCTGGCCGCGAAGCCTGACGGCCTCATCCTGTGCGGCTCCGATGCCCTTGAGAACAAGGCGGCGCTGCTGCTCTTCGCCAACAAGGAGGTGCCGGTGGTTGGCTGGCACGCCGGGGTGCGCCCCGGGCCGATTGAAGGCACTCCGGTGGCCATGAACGTCACGACCGACCCGCTTGAAGTGGCGCGCCTCACGGCCATGGCGGCAGTGGCGCAGTCAGACGGACGCGCCGGCGTGGTCATCCTGACCGACTCCAAGTACAGCATTGCCATGGCGAAAGCCAAGGCCATGGAAGACGTCATTCGGGCCTGTCGTGAATGTACGTTGCTGGAGGTGCGCGATGTGGCGATCTCCGAAAGTGGCGAGAAGATGCCGGCGATCACCAAAGAATTGCTTCAGCGCTATGGCAAGCGCTGGACCCATACGTTGGCCATCAACGACATCTATTTCGACTACTCGATTGCCTCGCTGACCAGCGCCGCCATACCCAGTGACGGCATCAGTCTGTTGTCTGCCGGTGACGGCAGCGCTTCGGCTTTCTTGCGCATACAGGCAAAAACCTACCAGACCGTTACTGTGGCCGAGCCGCTCAACCAGCATGGCTGGCAAGTGATGGATGAATTGAACCGATTGTTTGCAGGTCAACCAGTGAGCGGCTTCGTCGCGCCGATTCACTTGGTCAATGCCGACAATATCGCCTTCGATGGCGGGAAAAAATTCCAGTACGATCCTGACAATGGCTATCGAGACATCTATCGCCACCAATGGAATCCCTGATGTTGGACATGACTTCCCGGCTTGGACGCCAGCTATTGCCACAATCGCTGCGCGCACAATTCACCCTGGCGTTCCTGACGCTGGCGCTGCTGATCCTGGCAGCGGGCGCCACGGCGGTCTACGCGTTGCGCACCTCAAACAGCGCCACTGGTCAGCTGACGGATGAACGACTGGTCCGCATGCAAAATGGGCAAGACATGGTGCAGCGCACCTTGCTGATCGAACGCCAGACCGACCAGCTGCTGACAACCCGTTCCCCAGACATCCTGCGTTCAAGCTATGCGGCGACCGTCGAACAGCTTGAAGCCCTCGATCAACGGGTGCAGCAACTGACTGCCGCGAACAGTGGCGTGGCGATACTCGACATGCATCAGTCGAGTCAGATGTTCCGCAATACCGCTAACATCGTTGCGCAGTTACGAGAAAGCCTACTGCAAACCGAAGTCAGCTTCGAGCAGGCCCTGGAGGATCAAACCGCCCGATTAACGGCGACCCAGACCCGGGCCAGCCTCGAACTGGCGGTGCTGCTTTTCGATCTGCCGCAGGCGGTCGACAGTGAGGCCGTGCAACGGCTGCGGACCCGCTACGAGCACCTGTCACGCACCGCAGGCATCTTACCCGACGCTGATGTGCAGACGCCGGATCTCTTTTCCCTGCGCCAGACGCTCATCAATCAGCAGGACGTCCTGCAGCGCTTCAATGAGCAACTCAATGAGGAGGCCGGGGTCCTCGTCGCGCTGGCCCGTACGCAATCGGACGCCTACACCCAAGACTATCGCGATGCGGTGCAGCGCCTGGTCGAGGCCTCCAATCGCAGCCAGCAATGGGTGCTGATCATGTTGGGCGCCAGCCTGGTGTTCGCCTGGTTCGTGACCCGGGTTTTCATGGGCCGCCATGTGCTCGTGCGCCTGAATGAAATAAGCCGGCAATTGCGTCAGGAACACACGGACAAAACGCATCTGTTGATGGCCGACCATGGGAAGGACGAGATCGGCAACATGGCGCGGGCGGTGAATCAATTTCTCAAAGACCGGCTTCAGCTGGAGAAAAGAACGGCCCAACTGAGTATCGCCACAGAGCGGCTCGCCGTGCAAAACGACCGATTGGAGCAGGAGGCCATCGTTCGGGCCGGACAAGGTCATGTCCTGGAACTGATCGCCAGGAGCACCGAGCTTGCAGAGGTGCTCGACAGCCTGGCGCACCTGGTCGAGTCCCAACTGGAGGGCATGAAGGTGTCCATCCTGGTGCTGGACGAGGAGGGCAAGCACCTGCTGCACGGGGCTGCACCCAGTTTGCCGAAAGCCTATAGCGAACTCATCGACGGGATCGAGATCGGTCCGAGCGTCGGCTCCTGCGGTACCTCGGCCTATCGCCGAGAGCCGGTCATCGTCACGGACATCGACCAGGATCCACTGTGGCAAGCGTACCGTTCACTCGTTGCGCCCTATGGGTTTCGCGCCTGCTGGTCGACGCCGATCCTGTCCCATGAGCGCAAGGTCCTGGGTACGTTTGCCTTGTATGCCAACACCGTACGCAGCCCCAGCGCGGCCGAGACGCAACTGATCGACATGGCGACACCGCTTGCTGGCATTGCGATAGAACGCCAACTGACCGAAAAGCGCATTCGCTTCATGGGCGATCATGACGCCCTGACCGGGCTGCCCAATCGCACGCTGCTCGAAGACCGTCTCAAGCAGGCGATGCTATATGCCCAGCGCTACAACCGGTTGGTGACCGTGGTGTTTCTCGACCTGGACAAATTCAAACTGGTGAATGACAGCCTTGGGCACAGTGCCGGGGACGAACTGCTGAAAACCGTCGCCCAGCGCATGTTGGGGTGTGTACGGCGTATCGACACGGTCGTGCGACTGGGCGGCGACGAGTTTGTGATCATCCTGTTCGACCAGCCCTCGGACCTGGACGGCGTGACGCCAGTGCTGCACAAAATCCAGGAAGCCATCCTGCGGCCGATTCAACTCAGCGGCCATACGCTCCATGTCACCTGCAGCATGGGGTTGTCCACTTACCCGGCCGACGGCACGGATACCGACACGCTGCTCAGCAATGCTGACGCCGCCATGTATCGGGCCAAGGAGCTGGGGCGCAACAGCTTCCAGTTCTACACGAGCGAGATGAATAACAAGGTCCAGGGCAAGCTCGCCATGCAGGACGGGCTGCGAAGCGCACTCAATAACGACGAGTTCCTGCTGCTGTACCAGCCACAAGTGGATTTGCAGTCAGGCCAGATCATCGGCGTGGAGGCATTGATCCGCTGGCAGCATCCCGAGCTGGGCATGGTCTCTCCCATCAAATTCATTCCCCAGGCCGAAGAGACCGGGTTGATCGTGCCCATCGGCGACTGGGTGATTCATACCGCCTGCAGACAGAACAAGGCGTGGCAGGATGCCGGTTGGCCGCCGATCACCATGTCGGTGAACATTTCCGCCCGACAGTTCATCGAAAGGGACCTGATCGACCGGGTGATGCATGCCTTGCAGGAAACCGGCCTGGACCCGATGTACCTCGAGCTGGAACTGACCGAAAGCCTGATCATGCAAGACCTTCAGCAAGCCATCAGCAAAATGAAGGCCCTGCAAGCCATGGGGATCAGCCTCTCGATCGACGACTTCGGCACTGGCTATTCCAGCCTCGCCGCACTGAAAAGTTTCCCGATCGCCAGACTCAAGATCGACCAGTCGTTCGTGCGCGATCTGCCCGACAACGAGAACGACAAAGCCATCGCCACCGCCGTGATTTCGTTGGGGCACAAGCTGAACCTCAAGGTCATTGCCGAAGGTGTCGAAACCCAGGAACAGCAAAGCTTCTTGCGTGATAACGGCTGCGATGAAATCCAGGGGTACTTTTTCAGCAAAGCGGTCAGCGCGCAGGAAATCGGTTTGTTGCTGCGTACCCACCGGGTACCTCAAGCGAGCCGCCTGGCGAGCCCTGGTTCGCCCAGGCAAAACAAACGCGATGTAAAACGCCCGAGCGGTCCAATGTCTGGGAATTGATGACGCAGCGTGCTGTAGCGCTGCTGTGCCAGGCCAAGTGCATATCTGGCAATCGATATATTGCCTGCTCGCCGGTTACCGCAACGAGGACATCATCCTAGCGCTCCAGAATGAACTCCACTCGACGGTTGCGCGCGCGACCTTGGGTTGTTGAGTTGTCGCCTAAGGGACGGGTGTCTGCATAGCCGACTGCGGTAAGGCGGTCGCTGCTGATGCCGTTGCTCTGCAGGTAGCGCACGACGCTGCCGGCGCGGGCGCTGGAGAGTTCCCAGTTGGAGGGGAAGCGTGAGCTGCGGATGTCCTGTGTGTCGGTGTGGCCGGCGACGATGACTTTGTGTGGGACGCTTTCGAGTATCGGTATCAGCTGTTGCAGGACTCTCAGACCGCCGAGGTTCAGGTCAGACTGGCCGGAGGGAAAGATGATCTCACTGCTGATCCGGAAGCTGACGGCGCTTTCGCTGGCGACCACTTCAATATCGCTGCCCAGCTTGTCCAGCGGCAGTTCATTGAGCAGATCCTCAACACTGGGTTTGACCGGAGCCGGGGGCGCAGGGATTACAGTGGCGGGCTCAGGGGCTGGCACCTCGATCGTCGTGGCGACTGAGGCGACCAGGTCCGGGGCTACGGCTTCAGTCGCGGTTATGGGTTCTGGCGTGGGTTCCGGTTTTGGTTCGACCGCTGTCTTGGCCTGCGGCGCGAGCAACAATGCCCCGGGCGGATCCAGTCGGGTCAGTTCTTTTGCGTTGAAAATCTGGCTCAGGTTGAAGTCGCCTTGGTGTGGGTGGTCATGACCCCTGCCGGCCATGGCCAGCATGGCCATGGTGACTACCAGCAACAGCGTCATCATGTCCAGGTAGGTCATCATCCAGGCGTCGCTCTCGGTGTCCTCCGAGGCATTGGCAATCGCTGCCGCTGCTGCGGTTTGCCGTTTCAGGCCACGATGACTCTGCCGAGCCTGCATAAGCTCTATTTCAAGGGCCCGGTGACGAGCCAGCCAGTGCTGATGATCGGTCACAACGTTTCCCGAAGCGTAGCCATTGAACGCACTCATGTTCGCAGGTTCCACTTGATGGGCATTCGCTTGCGGCTCAGGCGAGGAGGGGCGTCACGCAGTTCGTTCTGATGTTGGGCGACGAAGGATTTCAGCGTTTCACGCATCAGGCCCGGGCTGCGCTTATTGGACATCATGGAAATGCCCTGCAGGATCATGTTCATCAGCACCACCCGCTGTTCAGTGCGGCGCTCGAGTTTGACCGCGACCGGTTTGAACACCAGGTTGGCCAGCAGCACGCCGTAAAGGGTGGTCATGAGGCCGACGGCCATTTGCCTGCCAATGGTGATCATGTCGCCGTCGCCGAGCACAAACATGAGGTTCACCAATCCCACCAGTGTGCCCAGCATGCCGAAGGCCGGGGCGTAGCTGGCCATGACCCGAAACAGTTGCGCCTCGGCCTGTTCCTTGGCGCGCAGTCTTGAAATGCGCCATTGCAGCAGTTCAAGGATGTCGTCTTCCGGTGTCTTGTCTATGACCAGTTGTACGCCGCAACGCAGGAAAGGATTCTTGACCTGATCCAGTGCTCCTTCAACGGCTCGCAAGTCGCCGTCGATCCACAGGCGCGACAGGCTGACCAGTTCATTGATGTCTTCCTGGGTGTACTCGCGCTCGTTGCGGATCACCGTTTTGATGAGGCTGAAGATTCGCAGCACTTCGCTCAGCGGATAGCTGATGAAGGTCGCGGCAAACGTGCCGACCACCACAATGCCCAGGCTCGGTATATCAATGAACAGCCCGGGTTGCTGCGCGGAAAACACCAATAGAACGGCCAGCAGCAAGAGACTGGCGAGCATACCGATCAGGGTTGAGGGGTTCATGCGGCACTCCTGGGGACAACGCTCGGCACCTTCGACGTGGCGTGGGTGCGATTAAGGCAAGGCTGGCTTTATACCGTGGCCGGTGCTGTTTCAAACCCGCTAATACAGCCACTTTTCCTGGCGAAATCTGCGCTACGGAAAATGGCTGTCGAGTCTGCAAGGGGAGAGAACATCGCGTTCGAAATTTTTTTCAGGGTTGGCTAAAGGTGAGTGATCGGATCGCCGATGTTCGCAATGTCTGTACGGCAACGGCGCTGAAAGCAACGGGCGTCGGATTCTGAATGTGTCACTAGCACCTCCCCACGAGAAGGAACTGCAAAATGTCAGTTATCAATACCAACATCACCTCGCTGATCGCTCAACAAAACCTGAACGCTTCGGAAAACAGCCTGAGTACTTCGATCGAACGTTTGTCGTCCGGTCTGAAAATCAACAGCGCCTCCGATGACGCCGCTGGCCAGGCGATCGCCAACCGCATGAGCTCGCAGATCACTGGTCTGGAGCAGGCGAGCAGCAACGCCAGCGACGGCATCTCCCTGGCGCAGACCACCGAAGGCGCCCTGGATCAGGTCAACGACAACCTGCAGCGTATTCGTGAGTTGGCCGTTCAGGCCGCGAACGGCACCAACTCCCAGTCCGACTTGCAGTCGATCCAGGACGAGATCACCCAGCGTCTGGACGAGATCGACCGTATCTCCGAACAAACCGCGTTCAACGGCGTGGATGTATTGGCGTCCGACCAGACGATTACCATCCAGGTGGGGGCGAACGATGGTGAGACCATCGATATCAAACTGAGCGAAATCAACGCCGAAACGCTGGGGCTGGGGGACTTCAACGTCAACGGCTATGACACGACGCTGACCGCGGCGACCTTGTCGGACGAATCGGGCACCGCGATCACTTCGACCAACACCAGCTACGTCGACAAGTCTGGCACCACCATCAGTGGCGGCACCTTGTCCACAGACGCCGATGGTGACTACTTCCTGACCGTGGACGGTAAAACCTACGCGGCCGAAGTCACGCTGACGACCAGTGGCACCACCACCACGGCGAGCATCAGCATCGACACGGAGAACGCGGTTACCAAGAAGTCGACAAACACCCTGACCACGCTCGACAGTGCGCTCAATACCGTCGACTCCATGCGTTCGGACCTTGGTGCGGTGCAGAACCGCTTCGACTCGGCGATCACCAACATTTCGACCACCACCACCAACCTGACATCCGCCCGTTCGGGTATCCAGGACGTGGACTACGCCACTGAAGTGTCGGCGATGACCAGTGCCCAGATTCTTCAGCAAGCAGGTACCTCGGTATTGGCCCAAGCCAACTCCATGCCGGAGCAAATGCTGTCTCTGCTGCAGTAAACATCAGGCATTCGTCGCACGCGTCAGGAAGGGGCCAGCGCCAGCTGAGCCCCTTTTTTTCGTTGTCTGGTCACCACGCAATACCGCGTTATCGCGGGGCTGGCGTGGGTTTATCCGGGCTTTGCCGCAGCAAGTGGCGCGATAGCATTGCGGCAGACTTTTCCTTTGCGAGGCTGTCCTTCATGCCCAAGCCCTTACGCGGCCGATTGCACAAAAAAACCACCTCTGCGACCTCAAATCGTGCCGCGGATACGCGAGACCTCGCCCAGGCGCGACGGCTGAGCCAGCAGCGTCCGCGTGACCCACAGGTATGGAAAGACTTGGGCAATCTGGAGTTCAAGGCCGAGCCTGAGCGAGCACTGGCCAGTTTCGAGCGAGCACTGAGCCTGCTGCCCGACGACCCACAGACGTTGGAGTTGGTGGCCAAGGCGGCGCAAAAGCTGGGTCAGGCCGATCGGGCCCAGGCGCTTGCCCTCCAGGCCCTGGGAATAGAACCCGATTTCGCAGCAGGCCATCATCGCTTGGCCACGCTTTATTTTGAAAAAGGCCAGTTCGCCAAAGCCTTGCAGCACATCGAGCGGGCACTGGAGATTTCCCCCGATGACTGTCGCATGCAGTCCAGGAAAGGCTTGGTCCTCAATCGGCTTGAGCGCTACAGCGAGGCCATCGCCGTGTTCGACAAGCTGATCGTGCGAGAACCGGGTGACTACAGTCACTGGAACAATGCGGCCAATCTGTACAAGGACATCGGTCGGTTGGCCAAGGCCGACGAGTACTATCAAAAGGCAGTGTCGCTGGCCCGGCGCAAGGATGTACTGCCGTACTCCAATCGCCTGACGTCGCTGCATTACGATCCTGAGCGCAGTCGCGACTACATCTTCGAGGTCTGCAAGCAATGGCAGTCGCGCTTCGGGCCGAAACCCGTTCCGCCACGGCCCGAGGCACAGGATCGAGCCCCGGACCGATGCCTGCGTATCGGTCTGGTGTCCGATGGCTTGCGCCAACATCCGGTGGGCAACATGATCGTGGGGGTGCTGGAGAAGCTGCCACGGCATCAGTTTGAATTGTTCGCCTACAGCACCAGCCAGGTATGTGATCACTTGACGCGACGCATTCGCGCGACGGTTCAGCAATGGCTCGCGATCAAGCATATGGATGAGCACACCCTGGCCCAGCGCATTCGTGACGACCGGATCGATATCCTGATCGACTTGTGCGGTCACAACGCCGGCAACCGGATGGGCACCATGGCCTTGCAACCGGCACCATTGCTGGTCAAGTGGGTGGGCGGGTTGATCAATACCACGGGGCTGGACGCGATCGACTACCTGCTCAGCGACCGCATCGAGTCGCCTGAAGGCGAGGATGCGTACTACACCGAAAAACTCATTCGCCTGCCCGACGATTACATCTGCTACGACCCACCGCCCTACACACCGGACATCAAGCCGTTGCCGGCGCTGGAGAACGGATTCATCACTTACGGATGCTTCAATAATCCAACCAAGGTCAATGATGTCCTGTTGGCGCAATGGGCGAAATTGATGCTGGCGACGCCTGCATCGCGCTTGTTGCTCAAGGGCGGGGCATTCGGCAACAGTGAGCTGCGCGAACATGTGCATGGTTTCATGGCCCGCCAGGGCATCGACCCTGAGCATGTGCTCGTGGAGGGGCCGGTCGGTCACAAGGCGCTGCTGGAGGCTTACAACCGTATCGATATTGCGCTCGATCCCTGGCCTTATTCCGGCGGCTTGACAACCTGCGAGGCTTTATTGATGGGCGTGCCGGTGGTCACCTTGCCGGGGCCGACCTTCGCCGGGCGCCATTCGGCCACCCACCTGGTCAATGCCGGTTTTCCAGAATTGGTGGTCAACAGTTGGGATGAGTACCGCCAGCGGGTGATCGGCCTGGCCGGGGACGTGAAAAGCCTTTCCACGATCCGCGTTCACTTGCGTGATGTGCTGATGCGCTCACCGGTCTGTGACAGTCGTCGTTTTGCGAGCCACTTCAGTAATGCCATGCGGGCCATCTGGCAGCGATACTGCGAGGGCAAGCCCCCGGCGGCCTTGACGTTGGACACGCAGGGGCAGGCCAGGTTTGGCGATGAGCCCGATAGCGTGGAGCTCCAGCACCCGATTGCGCCGCTTGAAGAGCAGGGGTTCAGTTTCAAGTTTCAGGGCAAGATCGTTACGCTGGATCATGGCGCGACACTGGTGGCCTCGGCGCAGTTTGTCGAGTTGCAAAGGCTGGGCGCTTTTTCGACGATTGCATTCGATCCGGCCAGTCGCGTAGCCAATGCCAAGCAATTGGGGCAGATGGGCGAACTGCATCATTACCCCCATGCGGCATTGGGTGATGGTCGGGCGACGACCCTCTATGCGTGCCTTGATCCGGCCATGAGCGCCACGCTGGAACCTCTGGGCGCGGCCCATCCGGATTCCGGTTCCAAAGTCCTGGCCAAGCTTGCACTGCCGACACTGAAGCTCGACAGCATCAAGGGTTTGCAGTCCGTTGACTGGCTGTTGCTGGACAACCTGAGCAACAGCGTGGCCGTCATTGAACATGGTACGCGGCGGCTGGCCGATACGCTGCTGGTGCAGGCGCGCATCAACTTCACACCGACCCATCGTCAACAACCCGATATGGGGCTTATCAGCAAAAGTCTTGCGCGACTGGGTTTCAGTTTCTATCGATTGAACAAACTCCAGCACGCCAGCCATCTGCCGCAGGACGAGCATTGCGTGCAACTGCGCGCGTCTCATCTGGTCTGTGCAGACGCATTGTTCCTACCTGACGCGGCGCGACTGGCGTCACTGTCGGACAACCAGCGTTTGAAGCTGGCGTTCATCCTGCACACGGTATATGGCGTGCATGATGTGGCGACGCAACTTATCGCGGCAATGGACAGTGATTTGGCGCAGCAGTATCGCCAGCATTGCCAGGGTTCATCGCCGTCCCGCCCGGCCGCTGCGGCGCAGCGGGGTGAAGCAGGCGCCACAGGCAACGATGCCCCCACCCCAAGTGCCGCGCAGGCACTGATACAGGAACCCCAGGTGACGTTCCCCGAGGAGGTCGCGGTTTATCTCAGGCGCATTTATTCGCAGGCGTCGGTGATTCTGGAATACGGCAGTGGTGGCTCGACCATCATTGCCGCCAGGATGCCAGGCAAATCGGTCATTTCGGTAGAAAACGACGCGCATTGGGCCAAGAACATGCAGGACTGGATCGCCAGTGCTGAGCTGCCATCGCGGCCGGTGATCTATCCCGTCGATGTCGGCGAAACCGGAAAGTGGGCGCGGCCAAAAAACGCCCGGGCCTGGAAACGATTCCACACTTACCCACTGAAGGTCTGGGACGAGCCGTTTTTCCAGGAGCCCGATGTCATTCTGATCGATGGACGCTTTCGGATTGCCTGCTTCGTGACTGCCTATCTGCGGGCGAACAAGCCGATGATCGTGCTGTTCGATGACTACCTCGACCGCCCTCACTATCACGTGGTCGAGCGATTGCTGGCGCCGACCGAGTTTGTCGGTCGGATGGCCAGGTTTGACTTGCGTCCTCTGACTGAAGTACCCCGGTCGGAGTTGACCTGGCTGGTGGGGAGCTATAATGAGGTGGCCTACGCCGAGTGACGGATGGAACGTTCCCATGGGGACATGGGAACGTTGTCGCTGAGGAGCCGGGGAGGCGGTGATGACGCCACGCTCACCTGCCGATTGCCGAATAGGTCAATCCGGCGTCCAGCAGAGCCTTTGGTTCGTACAAGTTGCGCCCATCGATCACCACGGCAAGCTTGAGTTGCTGTTTGAGCCAGGTGAAATCGACGCTGCGAAAGGCTTTCCACTCCGTGCAGATCACCAAGGCATCGGCACCCTTGACGGCTTGTATACGGTCTGCGGCCAACAGCAAATCGTCGCGTTCGCCATAGATGCGCCGACACTCCAGCATCGCTTGCGGGTCGTAGGCCTGTACCTTGGCGCCAGCGTTCCACAAGGACTCCATCAAGTCTCTGCTGGGGGCGGCGCGCATGTCGTCGGTGTTGGGTTTGAACGCCAGTCCCCACACGGCAATGGTTTTATACCGCAACTGACCGTCCAGGGCCCGTTCGAGCTTTTTGAACAGGGAGTTTTTCTGTCGCTGGTTGATCGCTTCGACCGCTCTGAGCAATTGCGGGTCGTAGCCGACATCCTGGGCCGTGCGACTGAGGGCTTGTATGTCCTTGGGGAAACACGAACCGCCATAGCCGCAACCGGGGTAGATAAAGTCATAGCCGATCCGCGGATCGCTGCCGATGCCATGGCGAACTTCTTCTATGTCCACCCCAAGGCACTCGGCGAGGTTGGCCATTTCATTCATGAAACTGATTTTTGTCGCCAGCATGGCGTTGGCGGCGTACTTGGTCAGCTCGGCGGCGCGCAGGCTCATGAACATCAGCTTGTCGTGATTGCGGTTATAGGGGGCGTAGCACTCGCGCATGAGGGCTTTGACCGCGTCCGACCCGGTGCCGACGATGATGCGTGCGCCGCGGGTGAAGTCGTCGATGGCGGCGCCTTCTTTCATGAATTCCGGGTTGGAACAGACCTCGAACGGCAGTTGCACACCGCGATCGGCCAGCGCAGCGCGAATGCTCGCCTGGACCTTTTCCCCGGTGCCAACCGGGACGGTGGATTTGTCGACGATGACCTTATAGCCCTGCATGTGCTGACCAATGTTTCGTGCTACGGCCAGCACATATTGCAGATCGGCGCTGCCGTCCTCGTCGCCCGGAGTACCCACGGCAATGAACAGCAGATCGGCGAAGGCAACGGTTTGTGCGGCATCAGTGGAGAACAACAGGCGCCGAGCCTGGACATTGGTATGGATCAGTGCGCTCAGACCGGGCTCATGGATCGGTACTTCGCCGTTGCGCAGCAGCTCGATGCGTTGGGGGTCGATGTCCATGCACATCACCTCATGGCCGACATCGGCAAGGCAGGCACTTGCCACGAGCCCCACATAACCTGAGCCGAATACGCTGATCTTCATGGTTCTCTACTCCGCCATGCTTGCGCGTAGGCGGGCAATGGCCTGGCTGTGCAACTGACAGACACGGGACTCGCTGACACCTAGCACCAGGCCAATCTCCCGCAGGTTGAGTTTTTCGTGGTGGCACAGCGCGAGCAGCAGTCTTTCCCGCTCGGGCAGGGCGTCAATGGCGCGCATGAGGTGGGTACGGTTGCGATCGTTGACGAGTTCGGCAAAGGGGGTGATATGCCGGGAGCACGTCTCATCGATGTGCTCTTCGTTCACATCGTCGATGGGCAGCATCTGGCTGCCGTTGGTGTCGCTGAGTACCTGATGATACTGGGCAAGTGTCAAACCCATTGCGTCCGCGATTTCACGCTCTTTGGCCGGCCGCCCCAGGCTTTGCTCCACGCGATGCATGGCATTTTCGAGCGCGCGCGCGTTGCGGCGCACGCTGCGAGGCACCCAGTCACGGGTACGCAGTTCGTCGATCATGGCGCCGCGGATACGCTGCGAGGCGTAGGTTCCGAACGTCGCCCCCACGTTCAAGTCATAGCGAGTCATCGCATCAAGCAGGCCAATGCTGCCGGCTTGAATCAAATCATCCAGCTCGATATTGGCTGGCAACCGCGTTTTCAAACCTAATGCTTGCCGTCGGACCAAGGGTAAATACTGCTGGAGCAATTCCTGCTGGTTCATCTTGCCCTGTGCCGTATACATCGTGCGCGCCTGCGAAAGACAAAAAAATGGCAATGAGCATCCGCACAGTTGGAAGCCGTGTGATGCCTGGAGTCGTAATATCAGGATTATTACCGCTCCCCCGAGCCCCTTAAGCGTGGAACAGCCATGCGCTACACGACATGTTCCCCGCTTAGGTGTGCCAGCCAATGGCGAATGACTCAGTGGCCTGCTTCATCGACGAGCAACAATCGAATGCCGAGATAACGTCGGGCCGCATCCTGCAAGTTGCCGAGCAGGCCCTGTCGGGAAAATCCGGGGTGCAGCGCCAGTACCTGGTTGGGGCCACCTTGCTCGCCGAGCTGGCGCAAGGTCTGGAACGTCCGGCGGAAAGCATCCAGGTCGCTGTCGACCCACAGGCCCCAGCACGGTTGCCGCTGGGCCAGTGCTTGCAGGTCCTGGCGACTGTTGCACACCGGTAGCACGTGCCAGCGGTTGGGGTGACCGACCCAGGGGTGACCCTGGTGGTGCCAGCGTTCCAGGGTTTGATAAACCTGGCCTGCCATCTGCGCCGAGCCGAACAACATCAAGGTTCGATCTGGCGGCGTTGGCGATAACCGTTCGACCTCTCGGACCGTCGCAGTGGGGGCGGCCTGGTTTTGCCTGGCCCAGCGCCGCAGGCCGGCGGCCTGATCCAGGGTGTCCACCGCAGATAGGAACTGGGGGCCAGTCATGTGCAAATACGGGTGGGAGGGTTGTGCATGCGGGTGAAAGCATCGTTGAGCGTCAGTAAATGCAGCAAGCTTTCAAGGAGCCTCGATGCGTTGTCGGTGCGCTTTCCAGGCAGCAGGCCCACCAGTTGGGCGCGTGCCTGAAAGGCCCAGTCCTCGCTGTCGTTGCTCAGCCGCACGGCGGTTGCTGCCAGTCCGGCCGCCAGGTACAAGCGAATTTCGGCATTCAGGTGCGGCTGAATGCCGGTCAATAGCGTCCAGCCACGCCCGGTGAGCCTGGCCAGTTCATCATGCTTCAATTGCAAGATGAGATCGGCCATCTGACCCTGCAAAGCTTCTTGTATGTCGCCACTGGCCAACCACCAACGTTGCCCCAGGCACTGGCCGCCATGGCTGTCATGCAGCGTGCCGAACCAAGCGCGCAAGGGGGCGTGAGGCGCGCCCTTGAGCGTGACCGGCAGATGGCTCAGGTTCAGGCGCACGTTGCGGCCGCGGTACCTGAGCTCATGAACAGTCACCTCGTCGCAGCAGCTGAGCAACGTGCCAAGGGGCTTATGCTCACCTTGATAGACGACCCGCTGGCGACCTTTGACGGGGCTTAACCACGTCTGCCCGTTATGACGCAATACTTCAAGTACTTGTGGGCTCGGGCAGGCGGACCACACATGACGATGGGCCGGCCAGCGCGGCTGGCACCAGTCCAAGCGTGGTTGCGGACCGATCGGCATTCGGTGTGTCAGCCATGGCCGGGCCTCCAAATGAGCAGCGTTGTCCACCGTTAACAGAGGCATGTTCCACGTGGCTCCGGGCATGGGGCGAGGCGTTCCCCACAGCAGCAGGCCATTGGGTTCGGCAGGCGTCCAACGCTCCTGCGTGCTCAGGAAGGCCGCCCAACGCTGGTGCTGCACCGCTTGGGGCAGCACCATCAGCGTCCAGGTATCGAGCAGTTGCGCAAACCCTGCAATCTGTTGGCTCAAGCTGTTGCGCAACGACGAAATAATCCGGCTCTGGCTCAATAAACCGCGCACGAGCGCGTCCAGTTGCCGAGGCGTCGAGACGTCCGGTTTTGCAGCGAACAGCGACGGGTGAGAGAGATCCAATGCTTGTTGCAGGAATGTCGACGCGGCGGGTAGCTGCAAGTCCTCAGGTACTTGCTGGCCGACGGACAAGTAATTCAGGCACAGGCCGTGGCGGATAATGATATCCAGCGCCGGCCCCAGCCGTGCGGCCTCATCGCATTTGCTGAGGATGCAATCATCCAGTCGGCAACCGGCAGCCAGCGCGGCACTGCGATAGATTTGCACCACTTCTTCGAGGGTGTCGCCGTGGCTGGTCGCATTGATCACCAGTATCAGTCGCAGGGCCTGGCGGCTTGAGCCCAGTTGGGTGATTTGCTTGAGCAAGCGTTGATCGCGTTGGCTCATGCCTACGGTGTCGATAATCACCAGTCGCTTGTCGGCCAGTTCGGCCAGCAGCGGATCAAGTTCCGCCGCAGGCCCCGGAGTGTGCAGTTCGACACCCAGTAATTGAGCGTAGATACGCAGTTGTTCGTGGGCGCCGATACGAAAGTGATCAGTGGTGATCAAGGCGACCTGACTGGCGCCATGGCGCATCACATATCGGGCCGCCAGTTTGGCGGTCGTGGTGGTTTTACCCACGCCGGTCGGCCCCACCAGGGCGATGAGACGTGTGTTGTCGAACAGTTCAGCCTCATCGACAAGTTGATTCAGTTGGCTGTCCAGCTTTAGCGCCAACCAGCTTTGCAGCCTGGCTGGGGTGGCGTCAGGGCCCAGCAGCGGGGTAGGCGTCGTGCCGAGTATTTCCTCGCTCAACTGAGCACTGAAACCTGCATCAAGCAGCCGGTTGAGCAATTGGGACCGGCAGCCCAGGTCGGTGCCCGAACGTTGTGTCTGGCGATCGATGAGCTGGCGCATGTCCTGGATTTCGTTCAACAGGCGCTCACTCAGCGCGGCGAAATCCATGACGGTTGCTGATGTGGCGCTCGCCGCCACGGGCCGTTCAACAGGCGGGGGAGATGGCCTGCTGAGCTGGTTGGCGTATGCGGCAGCGGCTTGGCGCGCGCTGACCTGCACGATGTCGTCCGGTTCGGCGAGTGTGGCAAGCGTTGACGCTGCACCGGCCGGCGGCTGTGCTTCTGGTGCCAGTGCCATGATCTCGACACCGTCTTCGGTCATGCGACTCGACAGGATCAGGGCTTCGTCACCCAAGACAAGACGAACCTGATTCATCGCCTCGCGGCTGTTGGCGCCGATAAAACGTTGGGCACTCACTTGGGCGTTGCTCCTATCACGTTAATCATACGAAGCGTGCGGTCATCCGGCACTTCGCTCAGGGAGATCACCGTCAATTGACGCAAGCGTCGCCGCAAGAAGCGCGACAGCACTGGGCGCAGCTTGTTCGGCACGACCAGCACGGGCGGTTCGCTGCTGACTTCCTGGCGCTTGAGGGCCAGCGACGTCTGGTGCATCAGGTTGTCCGCCAGGCTAGGCTCCAGCGACCCACCATTGCCCACGGCCTGCATCAATACCTGTTCAAGGTTGAAGTCCAGTCCGATGACTTTCAGTTCGGGTTTGTTGGCAAACAACTGATTGACGATCGAGCGGCCCAGGGCGATGCGCACCACGGCGGTCAGCTCTTGCACATCCGGCGGTTGCTGCGCGCCGCCATGTTCGGCCAGGGCATCGAGAATGGTGCGCATGTCACGGATCGAGACGTTTTCTTCCAGCAGGTTCTGCAGCACGCGTTGCAAGACGGTCAGCGTCACCAGCTTGGGCACGACTTCGTCGATCAACCCTTTGCTGTCTGGACCGAGTTTGTCCAGGAGCTTTTGCACTTCGCCGCGGCCGAGCATGTCTTTGGCGTGTTGGTGCAGCAAATGGTTGAGGTGGGTGGCCGTCACGGTGCTGGCGTCGACCACGGTGTAGCCATAAATCTGTCCGTGTTCACGCAAATTCGGCTCGATCCAGATGGCCGGCAAACCAAACGCCGGGTCCACGGCCTCTGTGCCTGCCAACTCGTGGGTGACCTTGCCAGGATTGATGGCCAGCCACTTGCCGGGAAAGATTTCGCCGCGCCCGATCTCAACGCCTTTCAGGCTGATGATGTAGGTGTTGGGTGACAGCTCAAGCTTGTCGCGCACATGCACCACTGGGGGGAGAAAGCCGACGTCCTGGGCGAACTTTTTGCGCAGGCTTTTGATACGTGTGACCAGCTCGCCTTGCTGGCGTACATCCACCAATGGAATCAGTCGGTGGCCCACGCGCAAGCTCAAGGTATCGACCAGCTGCACGTCATCCCATGTGGCTTCGGTACTTTGTGACGCCGATTTGGGCAACAGGGTCTGGATCGAGTTTTCCACGGGCGCCTCCTCCTGTTTGGAGAACCACCAGCCCAGGCCGCCGAGCAATCCGGTGAGGATCAGGAACACCAGGTTGGGCATGCCCGGGACCAGCCCGAGCAACCCCATCACGCCTGCGGTCATCATCAGCACTTTGGGCCGACTGAACAGTTGGCCCATCATCTGTTGGCCCACGTCCTGTTCGGTATTGACCCGCGAGACCGTGACACCCGCGGCGATGGAAATCACCAGGCCAGGGATCTGAGCCACCAGACCGTCGCCGATGGTCAGCATGGTGTAGGTGTGAGCGGCGTCGCTGAAGACCATGTCGTGTTGCAGGATGCCGATGGCCAGGCCGCCGATGATGCAGACCGCCATGATGACCAGGCCCGCTACCGCGTCGCCCCGCACGAATTTGCTCGCACCGTCCATGGACCCGAAGAAGTCGGCTTCCTGGGCGACCTCCTTGCGTCGTTGGCGGGCTTGCGGTTCGCCGATCAGGCCGGCGTTCAAATCGGCGTCGATTGCCATCTGCTTGCCGGGCATCGAGTCCAGGGTAAAGCGCGCGCCGACCTCTGCGATCCGTCCGGCACCTTTGGTGATCACCATGAAGTTGATGGTGACCAGAATCAGGAACAACGCCAGGCCCACGGCGAAGTTCCCGCCCACCAGGAACTCGCCAAAGGCCTCGATAACCTTTCCGGCGGCATCGGGGCCTGTATGCCCCTCCATTAGAATCACTCGGGTCGAGGCGACGTTGAGCGACAGGCGCAGCAAGGTGGTGAACAGCAACACAGAGGGAAACGCAGAGAAATCCAGCGGCTTCTCCGTGAGCATGCTCACCATCAAGACCATGATTGCCAGGGCAATGTTGAAGGTGAAGAGCAGGTCCAGAATAAACGTCGGCAGGGGGAGGATCATCATCGACAGGATGAGGACGATCAACACGGGCCCGGTCATGATCTTCAGGTCAGTTTTGGCCAGCCAGGAATCAGGTCCGAGTAAGTCGGTCATGCCTTTCATTCGTTCTGCTCATCCTCAGGTTTCGCGTTACGCGGGCCACGCTGGTCCATACCCGGTGGTACGGACAGATTGACCGGGGTCGGTGGAACGTCACCGCCATGCTCATTGACGCGCTTGAGGCGTATGGCCCAGGCGACGACTTCGGCGACAACGGTGTAAAGCTCAATGGGGATTTCACGATCCAGATCGACGTGGAAGTAAAGGGCGCGAGCCAGTGGGGGCGCTTGCAGCACGGGCAAGTCATGTTCCTGGGCGATTTCGCGAATGCGCAGGGCCACATCGTCGGCACCCTTGGCAACCACCCTGGGGGCGCCGTGCTCGTCTTTTCGATAAGACAGGGCCACGGCGAAATGGCTGGGGTTAGTGACGATGACGTCGGCCTTGGGCACCTTGCTCATCATCCGTCGCCGCGCACGTGCCTGCTGCAACTGACGGATTCGCGCCTTGATGTGGGGGTCGCCGTCGGCGTTCTTGTGTTCCTGGCGTTGTTCCTCCTTGGACATGCGCAGGTTTTTCGCGTACGTCCACAACTGATAAGGCGTGTCCATGCCAACGACGATGATCAATGCCGTCACACACATCGCACAGGACTTGGCCGTCAACTCCATGACCGCTGCCAGGGCTTGCTGTGCGGGCATTTGTGGCAAGGCCAGCAATTGCCCTATGTGCGCCTTGAGGAAGAAGTAGAGCACCGTGCCGATCAACGTCGCCTTCGCGATGGCTTTTGCCAGTTCGACCAACACCTGCACGGAAAACAGCCGTGCCAGCCCACTCATCGGATTGACCCTCGAAAACTGCGGCCGTACTGCGGCCAGGGTAATCACCAGTCCTCCCAGTAGCGCCGGTGCGGCCATGGCTGTGAAGGTCATCAGGGCGAAGAACGGGACCAAGGCGAACAGCGCGATCTGGCTCAATGACCAGAGCACACTGAGCATGCGTGCGGTGTCGAACAGTTGTGCGCGTTCGAACAGCAGCGCCTGCTCCATGACCTGACCGAGGTTGTCATACAGTTTGCCGCCCATCATCCACAGCCCGCCGATGCCGGCCAGCAGCATGACGAAGGTGTTCAGTTCTCGAGAGCGTACGACCTGGCCCTGTTCACGGGCCTTCTCTATGCGTCGCGGCGACGCCGCTTCGGTCTTGTCCTCTCTGCTGGTCTCGGCCATGGCTCTCCAAGCGCCTGCGGCGACCCGCGCGACATGTCAAAGGTCGCTATTGTGCGCAGCCGCCCAGAGACCCGATCGTGGAAACACCACACACAATCGAGCGCTAATGTCCGGTTTGTTCCGCAGGTTTGCTTGTGGAGGGCTCCGAGGGGGTTGGTTCAGGTATGTCCAACGGACCGTATTCGTCCTGGGACAAAATCCGCTGCGCAGCGCGGCTGTCCAGCACGATGATTTCGATTCGTCGATTGGACGCATCATAAGGGCCGGCACCGTGGAAGCGGATGCGATCGGACATGCCGGAGACACGCAGCAACTTGTCCGAATCCAGGCCGCCGGCGACCAGCTCCTGGCGAGAGGCTTTGGCGCGGTCGGCGGACAAGTCCCAGTTGTTGTAGCCGGCCTCACCGCCGGGATACGGGTGACTGTCGGTATGCCCGCTGATTTGAATGCGATTGGGCAGCTCATTGAGTACGGGGGCGAAGGTCCGCAGGAGCTTGCGTAAGTACGGCGCGACATTGGCGCTGCCCAGTTCGAACATGGGGCGTTTGTCCGTGTCGAGCAACTGCACGCGTAAACCTTCCGGGCTCAGCTCTATCGAAATCTGCTGCTTGAGCTCCCTGAGTTGCGGATCGCGCTCCACGGCACTTTCCAATCGTTGCTTGAGTGACTCCAGGCGGCGGCGTTCCTCGCCGGACAAGTGTTCGGGGCGCTGATTCAGGCGTGCCTGCTCGCCCTGGGAGAAGCGTGGGTCCGGGCCTCCGCCGGGAATTGCACGGGTGCTCGCCGAATTGCGATCGCCTTTGCTCATGGCGACCAGCAAGGGGGTACTGAAATATTCGGCAATGGCATCCTTGTCGCTTTTGCTGGCGTTGGACAATACCCATAACACCAGAAACAGCGCCATGAGCGCGGTCATGAAGTCGGCGAAGGCAATTTTCCAGGCCCCGCCATGATGTCCGTGCGCGGCCTTTTTCTTGCGCCGGATGATGATCGGCTGCTCGCTCATACTTTTTCCAGGCCAAGTGGGGCGTTGCCACCGCTGCCACGCACGTAGCTTTCCAGCTCCAGCGCGCTGGGTCTTTCGCTGGTGTGCAGGGCCTTTCGACCGAACTCAACGGCCAGTTGCGGTGGCAGTCCTTGCAGGCTCGCCAGCAGCGTGACACGAATGCACTGCAGCATCTTGGCGGACTCGGCGGCTTGTCGATCAATCCGGCTGGCCAATGGTGCAACCACGCCGTAGGCCAGGTAGATGCCGAGGAAGGTGCCGACCAGTGCATGGGCAATCATCTGGCCCATCAAGTCCGGACCCACGTCGACCGAGCTCAAGGCTTTGACCACCCCCATGACCGCCGCAACGATGCCGAAGGCCGGTAATGCGTCGCTGACTTTGTACAGGGCGTCGGAGGGCAAATGGGCTTCGTGTTCGAACTCTTCGATTTCGTGCAGCATCAGTTCGTCGAGCTCGTGGGTCTGCATGGCGCTGCTGATCAACAGGCGCAGGTAATCGGTGATGAAATTGATGATCATCGGATCGCTGGCCAGTCGCGGGTACAGGCTGAAAATCGGGCTCTGACCGGGCTCGTCGATATCCCGCTCCAGGGCGAGCATGCCTTCGCGCCGAGCCTTGCTCAGCAGGATATACATCAGCGCCATCAGCTCCATGTACAACGCTTTGTCGTACTTGGCGCTACGTTTGAAGCGTGAGACGGCGTTGAGCGTGGCCCTGATGGCCTTGCCGTTGTTCGCGGCGATGAACGCTCCGATACCGGCCCCTCCAATCATCAGCAGTTCAGTGGGCTGATACAGTGGGCCCAGGCTGCCACCGGACAGGACGAAGCCACCGAACACCGACAAAAGTACAACGGTAAGCCCTATTGCGATGAGCACGTGGTCGTTCCTTAATTTCAAGAAATAGATGACCTGCGGAATATCGGCAGGGGTGTCCAGAACTTGAATTATTTTCTTCGCTTTGCGGCGCGGGCGCGGCGGGGGGGCGGCAGGTGGTGCAGGCAAAATTCCACCGGTGCGCGCAAGCGCCCGGTGGCAAGGGATAAACCCATCTGGATTTACCTGCTCCTTTCAATCGCGGTTTTTTTGGCGAGGCTTTTTGTTTTACACCTTGCGTACCGGAGGCAGGCGATCGAGCAACTGGGCTTCGATGTCCCGGCGTTTCAAGGTTTTTCCTGCGCGTGACGGCGGCTGGCAGATCCCGCAGACGTAGTTCTGTACCGGTGCGTGAGAGTGCGCAACGAACTCGCCTGAACAGCATGAGCAGCGGATCAGCTCGAGCATGTCGCTTTCAAAAAAACGTACGAGCGTCCAGGCGCGTGTCAGGCCGAGCACCAGCTCACCCTCCTGGTCGCCGACCTGCTCCAGGTAGAGGCGATAGGCTTTGACGAACGCATCGATCCGGTATCCGCCAATTTCGATCATGCTTCGGTACATGCCGTAGAACAGCGATGAGTGGATATTCGGTAGCCATGTGACGAACCAGTCGGTGGAGAAGGGCAGCATGCCCTTGGGCGGAGAGGCTCCTCGAACCTCTTTGTACAGCCGGATGAGGCGTCCACGGCTAAGCGACGTCTCGGTTTCCAGCACCTGCAGGCGTGCGCCCAGTTCAATCAGTTCGATTGCCAGCTGCACTTGCTGCATTTCGGTGACCAGGCTTTTTTCTGACATGGATCAGCCTTCCCCGAACCGTATATCCCCTGAGCGATCGGCGGCTGCCATCAGCAAGGCTGAATGAATTTCCACCATGCCCAGTTCGCGAGCGTTGCCCAGGACTTTGGATAGTCGGTCTGTCTCTTCGAAAACGGGGCGGCAAATCAGTTGGTTGACCCGGGCTAGCTGAGTCATCTGCTTGCTGCTCAGTTTGGTCAGTAGATCCGCCATTTTTTCGCTGAGTTTCAGGCGGAAAATGGCCACCTCTCGGTCTTTGCGCAACAGGTTTTGGGCCAGTAGCAAATATGAAAGATTCAGATCCTGGATATCTTCAAGCTCTGTATTGGTATTTGGCAATTTCTACCCCTCCCCATGGATACTACAGTTTGGCCACACTTCGACGGTGTGACCTCCGGCAGATAAATGTCAAAAACGACAATGACTAAGATGCACTGCGTTGCCGCGAGGGCAAAAAAGTGTTGTGTGTTGTTTTCTTTTGGTTATCCACGTGTTTGACCTTGCCCAAAGGTCATGGAAACCATTTTATTTTTTCTAAAGTATCAGCTTGAATGCACGATAACAGATCGGGGCAGACTATTTGTTGTCTGTTTACACGATTTTTTTCGTACGCCCCGGATAGTTCCATAGCAATGTGTCGTGACTTGATGTGGCTTGTACGCGCTTCTTATTTTTTATGGTACAAATAGTGGCTTATTGGTATTACGCTGTTCGACGGGACTCGATACGCAGTGTTCAAGTCACTCTTTCGACGATTGATTTGCATGAGTTGACCCAAGTCATTTTGACGCGCGTGCAGAAAGGAACTGACTTGTCCATCCAGCTCCATTATTTGCCTCATGAGCTCAAATTTGCGCTGCTGGCCGGCATCGTCAAGTTTGGCTTGAGCTTCGGCGCGGCGTAAGTAGGCCGCGTCGATCAGGCCCTGGGACTTTAACGTGAAGATGCCATCCCAGTCGGCCCTTTCTGCACATTCGAGAATGCGTCGGGATTGTTCGAGCAGTTGTTCATAAGCGGCGATCAATTGTGTCTGTATCATGTCTACCGCTCTTCCTCGATTTGCGAACCGATGGCTAGCCAGGCGGCGGCGACATTGTTCAGCAAGTCGGCGGCCGTGGTGAGGGCTGTCTCGTCATTCTCGAGGTTTGCTCGAAGCAGGACACGAATGACGTAGTCATAGAGTTGATCAAGTTGCACGGCAATATCGCCGCCTTGCTCAAGGTCCAGTGACGCGCGCAGCCCCTGGCTGACAATATTGATTGCCTTGGTAATGGCAATGCCCTTTTCGGCTATGTGGCCAGCCTGCAGGTGCAGGCGTGCGATGCGAATCGACGTCTGGTAGCTGTCGAACAGCATCACAATTCTTTGGTGGGGGGAGGCCGCCAAAATGCCGCTTTCCACGCCCACCTTGGCGTAAGCATTAGCGTCTCGAATGGAACTCATCTAATTTGCTCCGCAGTAGTGTCATCAATCATCGCTATTAAGTGCGTCAAATTGGGTGGTCAGGTAGTCGGAAGTCGAGTTCAGTTCCGATATCAAGGTGTCGAGCTGGGTGAACTCTTCTGTCCAGCGAGCCATTTCCGAGTCGATGAGTGCTTGTTTCTCTTCATAGCGCTCTTCAAGTTGCTCAAGTTTGGATTCCAGGCTGTCGGTCTTGGCGACAATCAAACCGTTATCTTCATCCAGGTAGTTGTCCAGGTCGCTCGACAATTGGGTAATGAATCCTGTGCTGTCATCGGTGCCGATAAAAAATTGGGAAACAGCTTCCATGTCATCTTCCAGCGCACTTGTCAGTGCATCTTCATCAATCAGCAGGGTACCGTCGACTTCCAGGGAAATACCCAGTTGTGACAGGTAGCTGTAAGTCCCGCTGCCAATCGCGCTGTACAGATCGCTGCTCAGTTCACTGCTGATTCGCCGGGTGGTCGAGTCTCCCAGCAGCTCGCCGGCCGTATCCGTATCCGCGTCATAGGAGGTCAACTCGTCCACTGTTGTGACGTAATCGTTATAGGCATCGACGAAGGCGGTAATGGCATCGAGGATCGCATCGGTATCCTGAGCAATCGTCAGGGTTTGAGAGCTACCGGTGGCGGACAGGCTCAGGGTGACCCCTTGCAAGGCATCTTCGACGGTGTTGCTTTGGCTGCTGATGGCGATGCCGTTGATCGTGAGTTCGGCGTCCAGCGCTTCGACCGTTTCGGTCATGTTGCCCGTGGTGCCGTCGTAGCCGAACAGGCTCGATGCTTGATCGGTGCTGTCCGTGCCCGTGTAGGTCACGGTCATTTCAGATTCGGTTCCGGTGCTGTCTGACGTCAGCACCAGGCGATAGGGGGTGTCGCTGCCGTCATTGACGATGGAGGCGGTGACGCCGGCATCGGCCGCGTTGATTGCATCGCGAATGCCTTGCAGGGTGTTGTTGCTGCTGTCGAGGGTGATCGAGACCGCCTCTTGCGTCCCGACTTGCAGGGTCAGCGTGCCGGTGCCCAGGGCCGTGGTCGTGTCTGCGATGCCGGCAGTGGTGAGGCTTTGGGCCTGGGCCAGTTGTGTCACTTCCAGCGAATAGGTACCGGCCTCGGCTTCGCTGGTGGTTGCGGCCGTCACTCCGCTGCCCGACAGCGTAGTGGTCAAGGACTCGTAAAGGCTCTCATCGGCCAGGGCTTCGACCGCCGTTTGCAAGGTGCTCAGGGCACTGGTCAGTGTCCCATAGGCGGATATTTCGGCGGTCACCGATTCTTCCTGGGCGGTGATCGGGTCCAGCAGGCTAGTCTCTTTCGACTCTTCCAGGCTTTCCAGGATGCTGTCCAGATCCAGTCCGGAGCCGACGCCCAGGGAGGTGATGGTTGCGGTGGAGCTGCTGGTGGAGGTGGTCGTCGCCATAGGTGTCTGTCCTGGTTTGTGCCTGACCTTGCTCGTTTGGGCAAGACGTTGTGTTCGCCCTCAAGGAGGGCGCTTGAACGCAACATCGGCAATCGGTAAACCCATCTTTAGGGCTCGCTCACCTTTTCAACCGTTTCATCAATAAGGGTGTCGGGCGGCGTGCCGCGACCCTGCCTAACAGCCTTTCAGACCTGCATGCTCATCACGTCCTTATAAGCCGTGAGCAATCGGTTACGCACTTGCACACCCATCTGGAAGGCAATGCTGGCTTTCTGCGAGTCGGCCATCACATCACTGAGCGACACCGCAGCACTGCCCGCCTGGAAGGCGTTGGATTGGCTGGTAGCGGTTTGCTGAAGTTGATTGATGCGCTGTAGCGATGCCTGAAGTTCTCCGGCGAACCCACTGCTCGACACGCTGGTGAGGTTACGGGGGCTTGCCCCTTCGGCCTGCTCGGCAAGGCTCGTCAGTTGTTGCAAGGCATTGGTAAGGGCGGACGAATTCATGACGCAAGACCCGTATGTAGCGATTAGGCCAGCAGATTACCAAGCCCGCAGGCCCGTACATTCGTTCAAATGACGACAAAAGCGATGGCTTTTCCGGCCTTTAGCTTTCGGCATTTTCGCCAGAATGAAGCTCTGCCAGCCGTCCCGATTCCTGCGACGCCCATGGGTGTTGCCGCAGCGGGAGGCTGTTCGACTACTACTGCTACCGGACTCTGCAATGTCTTTCGTACCAGCCCTATCCTCGCTATCGAGGTGCTCATGAGTACCGCAGTTCTGGCCAAGGGCGCGCCTAAGAACATTCCGGTCAGTGTTCCAGCCAAGCCGTTGGCGGCGTTGTCGAGCCTGTTTCGCAGTCAGCCGTTACTGCCCCTGTTGTTGGCGGGCGCGGCGGTCATTGCAACCATCGTGGCGTTGTTGCTGTGGGCGCGAGAGCCGGAGTATCGCGTGCTTTTTTCCAGCCTCAGCGAAGCGGACGGCGGGCAAATCATCGGTGAACTGGACAAGCGCGGGATTGCGTATCGTTTGGGCGAAGGGGGCAACACCATCATGGTGCCCAGCGACAAGATGAACGCATTGCGCCTGCAATTGGCCGAACAAGGCTTGCCCAAGGGCGGCAGCATCGGTTTCGAATTGTTGGACAGGCAGGCGTTCGGTGTCAGCCAGTTTGCCGAGCATCTGAATTATCAGCGCGGCCTGGAAGGTGAACTGTCACGGACCATCGAGTCTCTGGGGCCGGTGGCGAAGGCGCGTGTTCATCTGGTCATGGCCAAGCAGTCGGTCTTTGTTCGCGATCGAGAGGCGGCGCGGGCGTCTGTGGTGCTGACCTTGCAGCCCGGCCGCGAGTTGGGGCCGAGCCAGACCAGTGCCATTGTGCATCTGGTTACCTCCAGTGTGCCGGAACTGAACGTGGATGCTGTCACCGTGGTGGACCAGAATGGTCGCCTGTTGTCCCAGACGCACAGCGACAACAGCGGCCTTGATGGGTCGCAACTCAGCTATGTGCGTGAAGTAGAGCGTTCCTACCAGCGCCGTATCGAGGACATCCTCACCCCCTTGCTGGGCAATCAGAATGTTCACGCCCAAGTGGTCGCCCAGATCGACTTTTCCAGCCGCGAAAGCACCGCTGAACGTTACGCGCCCAATCAGGACCCCAACGAGGCGGCAGTGCGCAGTAAACAGACCTCTGAGCATGTGTTGGAAGAGGATGGCGCGGGGCGAGGTGTTCCTGGCGCGCTGACCAACACACCACCCAATACCCCGGCACCGACTCGCGCCACGGCACCTGCACCTGCGCCCGGCACCGCGCCGGCCGCGGCCGCTGGCACTGCAAACGCAGCCGAGACGCAGGGCGGCAAGTCGCTGCAAAGCGAGCGCATGATCAACTACGAAGTCGACCGTAACGTCGAGCACGTCAAATCGGGCCAGGGCAACATTCAGCGCCTGACGACGGCGGTGGTGGTCAACTACCGCACGGTGCTCAAGGACGGTACGCCAACGCCGGAGCCGTTGAGCAAGGAAGAGCTGGAGAACATCAACAACCTGGTGCGCCAGGCCATGGGCTTCACGGAAAGTCGGGGCGATGCCTTGCAAGTGATCAACAGCCCATTTGTCGAGACCGATACGGCGGTGACCGAGCCGGCATGGTGGAAAACCCCCGAGGCCTACAACCTGTTGATGAGCGCTTTGCGCTACTTGCTGGTCGGTTTTGCCGCGTTGACCCTGTGGTGGCTGGTGCTCAGGCCGATGCAGCGGCGCAATGCCGAGATGAACCGGCGCGTCCCAGGGGCCCTGGCTGAGCCGGGGGCCGCCCTCGTGCCAACCACCATGGGCACCGGTCTCATGGTCGCCAATCAGAACCATGCGCCGCAAACCCTGCCGCGCAAATCGGCCGTGTACGAGCAGAACATGCAGAGCTTGCAGCAGATCGCTGCCGAAGACCCAAGACTGGTCGCCATGATCGTGCGCGGGTGGATGAAAAAAAATGACTAACAAGATGAGCGGGTCTCGCCGCAGTGCAATTTTGCTGTTGTCGCTCGATGCCGACAGCGCCGCCGAAGTGTTCAAGTTCCTGCCGAGCTCGGACGTCGAAGCCATCAGTATGGAAATGGCACGTCTGAGCCAGGTGTCCCATGATGAAATGCGTCAGGTCCTGGAAGAGTTCATGGACGAGACCGATCAATATGCGGCCATCAACATCCAGACCAGCGACCATATTCGCGCGGTATTGACCAAGGCCCTGGGCAGTGAGCGTGCGGCCAGCCTGATCGACGATATCCTGGAGAGCACCAACACCGGTTCCGGCATCGACAAGCTGAACCTGATGGAAGCCTCGATGGTTGCCGAGATGATTCGTGACGAGCATCCACAGATTATCGCGACCATCCTCGTGCATCTGGAGCGCCCTCAGGCATCCGATATTCTCCAACTGCTGCCCGACCGCCTGCGCAACGACATTATTTTGCGGATCGCGACCTTCAGCGGTGTGCAACCGGTAGCGTTGCAGGAACTGACGGAAGTGCTGGGCGTCATGCTCGATGGGCAAAGCCTCAAGCGCAGCAAAATGGGCGGGGTAAGAACGGCGGCGGAAATCCTCAACCTGATGAGTTCCTCGCACGAAGAACTGGCCATCGAAACCGTACGCCTGCACAACGAAGACCTGGCCCAGAAGATCCTCGACGAGATGTTCCTGTTCGAGAACCTCATCGAGGTGGACGATCGCGGCATCCAGTTGTTGCTTCAGCAGGTCGAGAACAACTCGTTGGCGGTTGCTCTCAAAGGCGCGCCGCCGGCCTTGCTCGAACGCTTCCTCAACAATATGTCGCAACGTGCCGCGCAATTGTTCCGTGAAGACATGGAGGCACGCGGGCCGATCCGCATGTCCCAGATCGAGGCCGAGCAGAAGGCCATTCTGCAGGTGGTCCGACGCTTGTCCGACAGCGGCGAAATCGTGACTGCGCGCGGGAATGACGCTTATGTCTGAGTACCCGCACGCGCCGGACAACGAGCGTTGGCAAACCTGGCAAATGGACCCGCTGGGCAGCAATGAGGTGCCTGCCCCGGATCCGGAGATGAGTCATCGGGAGTTGCGGCGCAAGCAAGCTTTTCAGCACAGGCTGGAAATGCAGGCGCTACGCGAGAAAACCGTCAGCGAGGCGCAGCAGATCGGGCATGCCCAAGGGATGGAGCAAGGGTATGCGCAGGGGCTGAGCGAAGGTCGCCAGGCCGCTGCGCTGGAGTTGCAACAACAGGTGCTACAGACGTTGCAGCCGTTGCTTGAGCTGTGCCAGAACTTTGATCAGGCGCTCAAGCAGATGGATGCGCATATTGCTCGCCAGTTGACCCGGATTGCCCTTGATGCCGCGCAACAACTGGCCGGGGAGGCCCTGACCGCGCAGCCGGAGCAGGTCATCGCCATTGTGCAGAGGATGCTCCATAGCGACCCCGAGCTGACCGGAAAACCGCGCCTGTGGTTGAACCCGGATGACTTGCTATTGGTTCACAGCAGCCTTGGCGAACAGATTGCCGCTGCCGGGTGGGCCTTGCACGCCGATACGGCGATTTTGCCCGGCGGTTGCCGAGTAGTCAGCGCCAGCGGTGAGTTGGATGCCACGCGCCAGTCACGCCTGGGGATGTTGAGTCGCAGTACTGAGCGGGCACTCGACAATGCGGTGGCGATCCTCGGCGAGCAGCCATGACCCACGGCAACCTGCATATCGAACGCTGGAGTGGCGTCCTGGATACTTTTGAAGGGGCGCCATTGCGTGTCGCCGATTACCTGCGCAGCGGACGGATTGTCCGCGCCACCGGCATGGTGCTTGAGGCGGTGGGGCTGCGCCTGCCCTTGGGGGGCGCCTGTCTCATTGAGTTGGCCGCGCAAAGTCAGGCCTGCCTGCAATCGGTTTATGCCGAGGCGCAAGTGGTCGGTTTTGCCGGTGAAATCCTGTACCTGATGCCCTTGGAGGAAATCCAGGGGTTGCAACCGGGCGCGCGGGTGCTTGCGTCGCTGGATTGTCTGGAGGGCGAGGCGGGAGCACGCCATTTTCCGCTGGGCATGTCGCTGCTCGGGCGGGTGCTGGACAGCAGTGGACAGCCGCTGGATGGCCGGGGGCCGCTGCTGGGCGCCCATTACGCCAGTCTGCACACGCAGCCGCTCAACCCACTCAAGCGTGCCCCGATCGACCGTCAGATCGATGTCGGTATTCGTGCCATCAATGCCTTGCTGTGTGTCGGTCGCGGCCAGCGCCTGGGCCTGTTCGCCGGATCCGGCGTCGGCAAATCGGTATTGCTTGGCATGATGGCGCGCTACACCCAGGCCGATGTCATCGTGGTCGGTCTGATCGGCGAGCGGGGCAGGGAAGTCCAGGACTTCATCGATAACATCCTGGGCGAAGACGGGTTGCGCCGTTCCGTGGTCGTCGCCGCGCCGGCCGACACGTCGCCGCTGCAACGGTTGCAGGGGGCGGTGTATGCGACGCGCCTGGCCGAGGATTTTCGCGACCAGGGCAAGGATGTCCTGTTGATCATGGATTCGTTGACCCGCTATGCCATGGCCCAGCGTGAAATCGCCCTGGCCGTGGGTGAGCCTCCGGCGACCAAGGGCTATCCACCCTCGGTGTTCGCCAAATTGCCGAAACTCGTTGAGCGCACTGGCAATGGCCCTCTGGGAGGGGGATCAATCACCGCGTTTTATACGGTGCTCAGCGAGGGCGACGATCAGCAGGATCCGATTGCCGACGCGGCACGGGCGATTCTGGATGGGCACATCGTTCTGTCTCGTCACCTGGCCGAATGCGGGCATTACCCGGCCATCGATATCGAAGCGTCGATCAGCCGGGCGATGACAGCCATCGCCAGTGAGTCGCAGCAGCGCAAGGCACAACAGCTCAAGCAAATGCTCTCACGCTACCAGCGCAATCGCGACTTGATCAGCGTCGGCGCCTATGCGCCAGGGCACGATGCCCAGCTCGATCGCGCCGTTGGCATGTATCCGCACATCGAGCGATTCCTGCAACAACGCATCAATGACCGTGCAAGCCTGGAAGAGACCGTATCCGGGCTCAACCTCTTGTTCCCTGGTAAATGATCCTTCCTGGCGAGTAATCAATGATGGTTAATCAGTCCCTCGACCTGCTTATCGAACTGTCCGCCAAGGCGCGGGATGTGGCGGCGCGTGCATTGGCGCAGAGTCGCCAGGCCGAGCAGCAGGTGATCAATCAGTTGCGCACACTGGATGAGTATCAGCAGGAGTACCGGCAGAACTTGCAACGCGAACTGCTCAAGGAGGGCATGAGCCCCTCGGCCCTGACGAATTACCGTGGCTTTCTGCATTCGCTGGAAGAGGCCGTCGATCGGGCACAAAAGAGCCTGGAGCGTCACCGAAAACAGGTGGCCCAGCATCAACTGACCTGGATGGCGCAGTGGCACAAGGTCAATGCCTTTGAAGCATTGGTCAGTCGTCGGGCGCAGCAGGAACGGCTGCTGGCCGGGCGTGTCGAGCAACGGCAAACCGATGAGATGGCCAGCCAGATGCATCAGCGTCTCGACCGTTTCCTGACCTCCATCGACAACCGTTTCTAGAGGACACCATGGATATCATCGCTTCGTTCGCCTCATCGTCGGCGGCCTTGCCTCAAGCTGATGCATCAAGCTCGCCCCAGGGCAGGGCTGCCGAGTCATTTGCATCGGTACTGAGCCAGCTGGGCGAGGCTGCGGCGAGCAATGATCCGACCGGGTCGACGGTTTCGACCGATGACAGCAGGGCTCTGGCGGGAACGACGGTGCCGGCCACCGAGCCCCCTGCGCCGACTCCCACGTCTTCGACGATCAACCAGGCGTTGGCGCCCGCGAGCCATGACGCTGCTGCGGTCCAAGAGACTGAGCTGTCAACGATGTTGCCGGGTGCGGTGGCGCAGGAGGCCGTTCTCGAGCCCGTCCAGCAACCGGAACCGACGCGCTTGCCGTCTCCTGCTGTTCAACCGGGCCAGCAAGTGGCGGCCGCCCGGGCAGAGCAGGACGCCCTACCCACGGACGACGATCCCGATCTGGATATCTACGCCACGGCAGGAGACCTGGGTGAAAACGTTGAACAGGATGCCATGGACGGTACGGATGCCCATGACAGCAAGCTGGAGGATATTCGTCAGCGCATGGATCTGATTCAAAGTGCCGGCCAGCTTGATCCGGCTTTGTTGGTCGTGGCGCCCATGGGGCCTCAACCGGTCGTGGCACTCGCTGTCGCCAGCCAGGAAGTTGTGTCGGCGGACCCCGACACGTTGGTCAGCCCCAACACAAACCTGCCGACGTCGAATCCTGTGCTTGAGAACAGCGAGTCAGAGGCCCCTGTGGATACGTCCGTGCGGATGGAGGTGCAGGGGGCTGTGCCGGCATTGGGCGGTGCGGTTGCCGATGCGCTGCAAGACGTACGAAAGCAGAGCGATAATATGCCGGTCTCCGGTCAGGTCGAAGGCACTGTCAGTGGCGATGTACCAGGCGCTTTCAACTTGGTATTGCCGGCCTTGAACAGTGTCGGCTTGAGCAGTGCCGACAAAGTCGTGGCCAATGGCCTGACGCTCTCTGCCGCCATTGGCACAACCGACTGGCAGGACGGCTTGGGGCAACAGGTGATCGACATGATCACGCGCGGCGAGCAACAGGTCGACCTGAAGTTGAACCCGGCCGGGCTTGGTCCGCTGTCCATTAGTCTCAACCTCAGTGATGGCAACACTCAAGCGCAGTTCCAGTCGGCGCATGCCTCGGTGCGTACCGCGGTAGAGCAGGCATTGCCGCAGCTGCGAGAAGCCCTGGCTTCCCAAGGCATTTCATTGGGCCAGGCTTCGGTCAGCGATGAGTCCTCGCGTCAGGCGTCAGGCGATCAGGCTCGGCACGACGCCCAAGGCAGCCGCAGTGGCGTGAACAGTCTCGCCTTGGCGCCGAGCGAAGATGACGCGGCGGTACAAAGCATCGTTGTGCGCAGTTCGGGCGTCGACTTGTACGTCTGAATAGCAAATCAAAACAGCAAGATACCGCCGTTACCCTGGTCTTATTGCCCCATGGGGAGACCGGGTGGTTGGTCATACTTGAGCCCTGCCCACCGTTCTCCTTCTTTCCAGGGTTCCAACCGATGACCACCACCCGCAAAACCCCCTGGCTCTTGATTCTGTTGCTGGCGATGGTCGCCGCTGCAGCCAGCTCCGGCGGCATGTATGTCTTTATGAGCCACAACAGGACCGCTGTCGACGAGACGGCGAAAGTTGCAGCCGTGGAGAACAAGCCCCAGGCGCCGCGGCTGGTCACGATTGCGCCGATGACGGTCAATCTTCAGAACGAGCGCAATGAGCAAAGCCTGCTGTATGTGGGGTTCGTGCTAGAGGTGGGAAATGAAGCGACGCAGGTATTCCTGCAGCAGTACATGCCGCAGATTCGCAGCCAGCTTTTGACACTGTTGAGTGGGCAGGACAGTACGCAACTGGCCAATCCGCAGGGCAAGGAGCGCCTCGTTGCCAACATACTCGAAATGCTCAAGCACTCCTCGACGGCACAGCCGTCGGAGCTCTCGGTGCTCAATGTTCTGTACACCGACTTTATTGTGCAGTGACCCATGGCTATAGACGATTTGCTCTCCCAGGACGAGATCGACATGTTGATTCGCGGCGGTGTCGACGACGACGCCCCGGATGATGCCGCTACGCTCAAGGATGCCGATGTTCGTCCATACGATCCGGCGACTCAGCATCGGGTGATCCATGAGCGCTTACACGCTCTGGATATCATCAACGAGCGTTTCGCCCGCTACTTGCGCATGAGCCTGTTCAACCTGATCAGGCGCAGCATCGATATCACCGTCACCAGCGTGCGCTACCAAAGCTACAGCGACTTTTCCCTGCACATGCCGATGCCCACCAACATCAATCTGTTGGCGATGAAGCCGCTGCGCGGTACCGCGTTGGTGGTATTTCCGCCCAGTGTGGTGTTCATGGTCGTGGACAACCTGTTCGGTGGAGATGGCCGTTTCTTGACCAAGTCCGAAGGCCGGGAATTCACCCACACCGAGCAGCGCATCATCCGGCGTTTACTGGGCTTGACGGTGGACGCCTACAAAGACGCGTGGAAGTCTGTCTATCCCCTGGAAATCGAATACCTGCGTTCGGAGATGCAGGCCAAGTTCGCCAACATCACCAGTTCACCGAATGAAATCGTAGTCAATGCCACGTTTCATTTGGAGGTCGGCAACCTCTCCAGTGATTTCAACATCGTGATCCCCTACCTGATGATCGAACCGATGCGTCAGCTGCTTAACGGCCCTCTGACCGATGTCAATCCCGAAGAGGAGCGGCAATGGAACAAGCGCATGGCTGGCGAAATTACCCATTCAGAGATCGAGCTGATCGCCGACTTTGTCGAGATGGATGCGCGGGTCGGGCAAGTCATGGCGCTGAAAGTCGGTGACGTCCTGCCTATCGAACTGCCTGACATTGTCAGCGCTCGTGTCGACGGGGTGCCTGTCATGAAGTGCGAATTCGGTAGCCAGAACGGCGTGCGTGCCTTGCTCGTGAAGGAGTTGGTCGATCACTCCCTGGGCCTTGCCTCTTCCACTTCAACCAGCAAGTTCATCAAGGGCCATGTGTCCACCGCCAAGGAGTCTGACCATGACTGATTCAAGCCAAATCGAGCCACAGGAGGTCGATGACTGGGCCAGCGCCATGGCCGAGCAGGGCGCCGAGCCCCAGACCGATGACCCTTGGGCCACGGCCCTTGCCGAACAGGGCGAGGCGCAGGAAACCGCTGAACAGGCTGCCGCAGGCGTCGGCACCAGCGTCTTCAAGCCACTGCCGGTTCCACCACCCGTGGCCGCCGCGCGGGAGCTGGAGATGATCATGGACATTCCGGTCAAGTTGAGCGTCGAGCTTGGCCGCACGCGGATCACCATCAAGCAGTTGCTCGAGCTGGCCCAGGGTTCGGTGCTGGCCCTCGACGGCCTGGCGGGTGAACCCATGGACATCTTGATCAACAGCTACCTGATTGCCCAGGGGGAAGTGGTGGTCGTGGATGAGAAGTACGGCATCCGGATCACGGAGATCATCACCCCTTCCGAACGCGTACAAAAGCTCAACCGATGAGTCAGTTCAACCAGACACCCCCGGTGCCCCTTGGCGTCCCCTCGGACAGCCTGATGAACCTGGCATTACTCGGCAAGACCGCGTTGGCGCTGGGGCTGGTGGTCGCCTGCGTCTTGCTCTGCGGCTGGCTCGCCCGTCGTGTCGGAGTGCGCACCTTGAAGCCCGGTAACGTGATGCGCGTGGTCAGCAGCACAAGCCTGGGGCAGCGTGAGAAAGTGGTGATCGTCGAAGTTCAGGGCAAGTGGCTGGTGCTGGGGGTGACTGCGCAACAGGTCAGTGCGTTATCGCAGATGGATGCGCCGCCAGCCGACGCCGAGGGCGCCACCGCGACCGGCGATGGTTTTGCCGAGCGCCTGGCCGCTGCGCTGCGGCGCAGTAGCCCGCGCAGCGACGATCAGCCGGGGAGTCCGTCATGAGCAGGTCGGTTGCTTTTGCGCGGGGCTTGAAACGGGCGGCGCTGTCGGCCTTGTTGCTGGTTTCGCTGATGGCCAATGCCCAGGCTGAACCGGCGCTTCAGGAGTTGGCCGCTTTCACCGGGCAGGCTGGCGGTCAGCAATGGTCACTGAGCCTGCAAACCCTGTTGCTGCTCAGTGCCATGGCGTTCCTGCCGGCAGTGCTGCTGATGATGACCGGCTTTACCCGCATTATCATCGTCCTGGGTTTGCTGCGTACCGCCATTGGCACCACATCGGCGCCACCGAACCAGGTGTTGCTGGGGCTGTCGTTATTCCTGACGTTTTTCGTCATGTCCCCGACCCTCGATCAGGCCTATGAAAAAGCCTGGCTGCCCTTTTCCAAGGACGAGATCACGGTTGAACAGTTTCTCGACCAGGCGAGTCAGCCGTTTCGCACGTTCATGCTGGCCCAGACGCGCCAGGGCGATCTCGCGCTGTTTGCGCGCCTGGCTCAGATCGAAGACTTGCAAGGCCCTGAAGACGTGCCGATGCGGGTGTTGCTGCCGTCCTTTGTCACCAGCGAACTGAAGACGGCGTTCCAGGCCGGTTTCACGATCTTCATTCCGTTCTTGATCATTGATCTGGTGGTCGCCAGCGTGCTCATGGCGCTGGGCATGATGATGGTGCCGCCGTCGACGATTTCGCTGCCGTTCAAGCTGATGCTGTTTGTGCTGGTCGATGGCTGGCAGTTGCTGCTCGGCTCACTGGCGCAAAGTTTTTTCACCTGATGATGTGGCTTGGAGGACGTGGACAATGACACCGGAAATGGTCATGGACCTGGCTTACAAAGGGATGCGCATGAGTATGGTCGTGGCGGGCCCCGTGTTGTTCGTGACCCTGTTTATCGGTTTGCTGGTGAGCCTTTTCCAGGCCGCGACGCAGATCAACGAATCCACGCTGTCGTTCATCCCAAAAATTATCGGGGTGTGCGTGGTGCTGGTGCTGGCGGGTCCGCTGATCATGGAAATGTTGGTCGACTATACCCGCGCGCTGTTTAGCAGTTTGCCTACGCTGATCGGCTGACGTCGGTGATCGAGGTCAGTTCTGCGCAGTTGCAACTCTGGGTGAGCAGCTTCTTCTGGCCGTTCTGTCGGGTGTTGGCATTCCTGATGAGCGACCCGATCCTGGGTCATAAAAACGTTTCGAGCCAGGTCAAGGTCGGCCTGGCGATGCTCCTGGCTTTCCTGCTCGCGCCCAATCTGCCGCCCATGCCGGATGTCGCCCTGTTTTCATGGGCCGGTTTGGGGGTGATTGTGGAGCAGGTGTTGATCGGGATGTCCCTGGGCATGGTCATGCGCGTCACGCTGGCGGTGGTCGAGATGGCGGGCGATATTTGCGGCATGCAGATGGGACTGGCCTTCGCCACGTTCTTTTCCGCCGATACCAGTACCAACAGCCTGGTACTGTCTCGCTTTCTGAGCATGATCACGATCCTGATGTTTCTGGCGCTGGAGGGGCATCTGATGGTGCTCGAGTTGCTGGCGGCAACCTTCAAGAGTTTGCCGATCGGTAACCTGCACTTCGACCCCAATGCCTGGAACCTGCTCGCTCGCTATGGCAGCACGATTTTCCTCACCGGACTTTTGTTGGCGCTGCCTATGGTCGGCACGTTGCTGATCATCAACCTGGCCATGGGCATTCTGAACCGCGTCTCGCCGCAATTGACGGTGTTTTCCGTGGGCTTCCCGGCGACATTGTGCGTGGGGTTGGTGTTGCTGATGGTGGTGATGGGCGATCTGGGGCAGTTTCTCGCCAGGCTGATGACCAACACGCTGCAATTCATGCAGTACCTGATCGAACACATGGCGCGGCCATAAACCCACCCGGGCAACCCTGCGGGAGCCTGGCTTGCCTGCGAAAAACAATGACGCGCAATACCTGAAAACCGCGGCGCACTCTTCGCGGGCAAGGCTTGTTCCCACAGGTTGTTCGTGGCGATTGTGCGGTTTCAGATGTACTCGAACAACGACATTTTCTGAATACTGACGAAGGTCTGCTGGGCAGCCTGCAGCGCGACTTGCAGCGAGGTGTACTCGGTGACGGATTCGGTGTAGTCGGCATCCACCAGACCGGACAGGCGTTCGGTGTAGCTGAGCGCCAGGTCATCACCGATGGTGTCGAGCACTTCCAACTGATTCAACCGTGAACCCACTGAGGTCAGTACGGTCAGGACATTGTCCTGGGCATTGCTCAGTTCGCGACTGACCGTGGACAGGGTGTTGTTCAGGCTGGCTTGATCCGCTTCGGTCTCCACCGGCGTCTGCAACGCTGTGATCAGGTTTTTCAAGGTTGCGAACAGGTCCGGGTCGGCATCGGCCGCGGCGCTGACAGTGATGGTGTCGCCGTCGGCCGGGGTCCCACTGAGGGTCAGGGAGAGCCCGTTGACTTCAAGGGTGTCGCCGGAGGTATACGCAACCGGGTCTGCGCCATCGATGCTGTATTGAGCTGTGCCGTCGGCGGCTGTGCTGAAAGTCACGGTAAAGCCCGTACCGTAGGCGGCGTCCTCGGTGTCAGTGATGTCGGGGCCGTCGAAGGTCACGCTGCCGGTGTTGTCGCCGGCTTCGGCAATAAAACCTGCGGAGCTGCTGACCGACAGGAAAATCGACGCGCCGTTGTCGCCGCTGGTCATGGTCTGGGTGGAGCTGACCTGTTGCGTGACAACGTTGTCATCGCCCTGGTAGACCAGCTCGCCATCGGCATTTTCGGCGAAGGCCGGGCTCTGGCTCTGATAGCCGGAAAACAGGTAGTTGCCGTTGCTGTCCGTGGCATTGGCCAAGGTCACCAGCGTGTCGTAGACGCCTTGCAATGAGGTGGCGAGTGATTCGCGGTCGGCATCGCTCAAGGTGCCGTTGTTGGCCTGGACGACCAGGGCCATGGCACTGCTGATGGCATCGTTGATGCTATCGAGCGTACTTTCTTCCTGGGACAGCGAGGTCGTGATGGCACTACGTGAGTCGGCGTATTGCTCGTTGGCCGCGATCGCCTGGCGGACGTTGACGGCCTGGGCGGCGGCCAGGGAGTCGTCGGAAGGGGTTTCCACTCGCGTGCCGCTGGCCACTTGCTGGGCGGCGTCCTGGTAGGCGCTTTCCTGGGCGAGCATGGAATTCAAGCTTTGGTTGTAAATTGTCGCACTGCTCAGACGCATGGCGTGACGCTCCTTTCAGACGTTATCAGCTGATGTCCAGAATGGTATCGAGGAGGCTGGTGCCCACCTCGACGACCTTCGCACACGCCTGGTAATACTGTTGATAGACAATAAGGTTGGCCGCCTCTTCATCAAGGTTGACCCCCGATTCCGATTGCTGCAGCGTCGTCAATTGCTCGGTCAGGCTCGATTGGGTTTCCAGTTGGCCCGCGACTTTGCTGGCGGTGCTGCCCACGTCACTGACCAGTGCCGAGTAGGTTTGGCTGAGGGTAGAGGTGCCGCCCACAATGTTGTCTGTTTGCAAATCCAGCATCGCCAGGGCGTTGGTGTTATCGCTGCTGCCGGTCGAGGTGCCAGCCGCAAGCAGGCTCCCATCGCTGATCAGGGTGCTGAAACTGCTGGCGGCGGTGCGTGTGGGCAGCACCAGGAAACTGTCGCCGTTATCGGCGGTGCCACTGATGGTCACGCTCATGCCGGCGAACGCCAGGGTGCCGGAACTGCTGTCGTAGGTGGCGTCGACGCTGGCGCCAGTGTCGTTACGGGTCACGGTGTAGCCGTCGGTGTCGGAATAGCTGACGGTGTAGTCGCTGGCACTCAACGCACTCACATCATCGGTGAAGGTCGCGGTCAGAGTGGCGTCACCGGTATTGCTGGTATTGCCGTAGATGCTCGGATCGTCGACCGAAAACAGCGCTGTGCCGGTGTCGCCATTGAGGTCGATACCGGCTTGCTGCAAGGTGTTGAAGGCTTGTGTCAACGAGACTGCCAGCAGCCCCAACTGGTTTTGCGTGTCGGTCAGCGTGGTGTCGCGAAAATCCATCAGCCCGCCCAGGGAACCCCCTTCGAACGTTGCGTCATCCAGCACCGTGGTATTGCCGGCGGCGTCCACGTAGGCGACCACTGTTTGGGTCGGGTCGCTGGCCGAAACGCTGGTTTGCAGTTCGAAACTGTCATTACCGGCGACCAGCGCCAGGCCGTTGCTCAGCGATACGCTGTAACTGCCGTTGTCCTGAGTGGTGATATCGACGTCCACCAACTCACTGAGCTGGCTGACCAGCAGGTCCCGTTGATCGAGCAGGTCGTTGGAGGTGGTGCCCAGGGCGTCGGCAAGGCCGATTTTTTTGTTGAGGTCGGCGATCTGCTCGGTGAGGTCATTGATCTGTGTGACTTGGTCGTCGATCTGGCTGTTCACATCGTCCGCCATGTCGTCCAGGTAACTGCCCAATTGGGTGAACTGGGACGCCAGTGTTTCAGCTGCACCGATGACTTCTTCTCGTGCTGCGGTGTCGCTGGCGTCCGAGGTCAGCGTCTGGATGGCCGAGAAGAAGCTTTGCAGCAGGGTATCGAGGCTGGCATCGCCATCGGCCAACAGACTGTCGATCTGATCGACTTCGGTCTGGTAGGTCGAGAGCGCGCTTTCAGCGCTGATCGAACTATTGAGCTGGGTGGTGACGAACTGGTTGTACTGGCGGTCGACACTGGAGATTTGCACGCCACTGCCCGAAGTGGACTCGGAGAAAGTGGCGACCTGCAGGGTATAGCCTTCGGTATAAGCGTTGGTGGTGTTGTTGCTACTGGTACTGAGGGCAATCTGTGCGGCGCTAAGGCCGCTGACGCCAATGGAAATAATGCTCATTGAGAAGCTCCTAAGCTACGTATTGCGCACTATCGGCCCCGTGAAAGTGCAACTTGACCGGTGAGCTCGATTCTTTTCAAAAACTTTTCGGCGATGTTCCCGTGAGCGGCGCAATGACTGACGATCCGGGCCGTCGGCGCTGCGTGTTCAATCACTGTTGCCGGTGTGCCACGGGCGGTACGCTGGGGCGTAGCGGACCGATAGTCGCCATTACCGAGATCAGCTTTTGCGCGTACTGCGGGTCGGTGGCGTAGCCGCCTTGTTGCAAGGCGAGGGCGGCCTGGGGCGCATCCGTGGCATTGCGTACGGCGGCATAGCCGGGGCGGGTGCTGATCAAACGGGCGTAATCGTTGAAGGCGGCCTCATAAGATGAGTAGACGCGGAAGCTCTCGACCTGCTTTTGCGCCTCGCCCGCGGCGTATTCAGTGGTCATGACCTGCGCGGTCGGGCCTTGCCACTGGCTGCCGGCCTTGATCCCGAACAGGTTGTGGCTGTCGGCGCCATGGGCGGTGGTGATCTGGCGGCGTCCCCAATCGGTTTCCAGCGCGGCCTGGGCAAGGATCAGTTCGGCCGGCACGCCACTGCTGTTCGCGGCTTTTTGCGCCGACTCGTTCAGCCGTGAAACGAACGCCTGCACATGCTCGGGACGTTCGTTGTCCGTTCCGCTGACTTCACGGCGCTTCCACGCTTCGAACGCCTGGGTCTGGGCCGCATTCGCAAAGGGCGAGGCCGCTGCGGTGCTGCGCGCCGATGGCACGTCGAAGAACAGGGCTGCCTCGCTCTCAACGTCGGCGCTGACGTCACTGGGCTTTGTGAAGTGGCCACCCAGTTGTCGAGTCAATTGCTCGGCCAGGCCGATGCCCTTTCCCGACAAGCTCTGGGCCCATTGCTGGTCGAGCATCTCAGTGTACAGCTCGGTTTGCGAGTCGCTGGACATCTCCGATTTTGGAATCGCCGCCCGCATGCTCTTGAGCATCATCTGCAGGAATAAAGCTTCAAACTGCTTGCTGGCCTCTTTCAGGCTTGCCCCCGGGTCCTGCTGCGAACGCCGTTTGAGTTGCTCCAGGCCCTGGACATCAAGGGCAAATCCGTCGGTGCTGCCCATCATGCTCATCAGATGATCTCCAGCTCTGCCCGCAGGGAACCGGCTGCCTTGAGGGCTTGCAGGATGACCATCAGGTCTTGCGGGGTGGCCCCCAAGGCGTTCAAGCCCTTGACCACGTCCATCAAGTTCGCCGTGCCTTCGAGCAAATGCAGCGAGCCTCCCTGGGACTCGATGGAGATATCGCTTTTAGACGTCACGGCGGTCTGCCCGCCACTGAAGGCACCGGGTTGGCTGACGGTATTGGTGGTGTCGATGATCACCGAGAGGTTGCCGTGAGCGACTGCTGCGCGGTAGAGCTTCACCGAGCTGTTGAGCACCACCGAGCCGGTGCGCGAATCGAGAATCACCTTGGGGCGCATCGGGGCCGGCAATACCTCGATGCTTTCGATGCGCGCCATGAAGTTAACCCGCTCATTGGGTGAGCGCGGTCCCTGGATCTGGATCATGCCGCCGTCCATGGCCGACGCCACGGTGTTGCGCAACTCGGTGTTGATGGCATAGACCAAACGCTGGGCGGTGGCGGAGTCTGGCTCATGCAGGTTGAGGTTGAGCAAGCCATTGTCGGTACTCAGGTGCAGTGGAACCGCACGCTCGACAATGGCGCCCCGGCTGATGCGTCCTCCAGCCAGTTGATTGACTTGCACGCTGCTGCCGTTGGCCGAGGCGCCCGCACCGCCGACCAGCAGGTTGCCTTGTGCCACGGCATAAACCTCGCCGTCAGCGCCCTTCATGGGGGTCATCAGCAAGGTGCCGCCGCGCAAGCTGCGGGCATTACCGATCGAAGACACAACCACGTCAATCTGCAGTCCTGGGCGAGACAGTGCTGGCAGGTTGGCGGTGACGATCACCGCGGCGATGTTGCGCATCTGCATGTTGGCATCCGCCGGCAAGGTGACGCCCAGCTGCGACAGCATGTTGGTCAGGCCTTGTTCGGTGAACGGGCTCTGGGTGGTCTGGTCGCCGCTGCCGTCCAGGCCCACCACCAGGCCATAGCCCACCAGGCTATTGGGCCGTATCCCGGCAAAATCGGCGATGTCGCGAATCTGCTCGGCCTGTACCGTGCCGCCTGCCAGCAACGCGCCGGCACACAATAGGATGCGCAGGATTCGGCATCCAGATCGGGCGGCGCGCAGCAGTGATTGAATGAATACAGTGTCAGCCATGGTTCCCGTACTCAAAATGGAGAGATGTTAAGGAGGACGCGATGGAGCCAGCCCATACGCTGCGCTTCGTTGATGTAGCCATCACCGACGTATTCGATCCGGGCCTGGGAAACCTGGGTCGACGACACCGTGTTTTCTCCGGTAATGGTCCGGGGATTGACCACGCCGGAGAACCGGATGAATTCGGTGCCCTGGTTGATTGCAATCTGTTTGTCGCCCCGCACCCGCAAGTTGCCATTGGGCATCACCTGCATGACCGTCACGGAAATCGTGCCAGTGAAGGAGTTGTTGGCCTGGGAGCCGCCGCCACCGCTGAAGTCGTGGGTTGTCGAGGCGTCGAGCCCGAAATCGCCGACCTGGGAGGCGCGGCTGGAGGTGGTCGCCAGGCTCAAGCCCATGGAACCGGCGCGGTTGGCATTGGATGAGGAGGTCTTGCTGGCGCTGACTTGTTCTTCCAGTTCGATGGTCAGCGTGTCGCCGATCATCCGCGGACGCCGGTCCTCGAACAAGGGTTGCGGCCCGCGGCTGCCCTGGTAGATCGAACCGTTGGCCAGCCGGGCGGGCGCCTCTGGTACCTGCATTTGCTCGTCCGGTACGACGGGCTTGCGGGGCAATTGTTCGCAACCTGCGGTTGCCAACAAAGCGGCCAGTACCATCGATAGAGGCCATCCCGATAAGGGCTTATGCGCCATTTTCTGTGTCTCGAACATGGCGGTCAGAGTTGAGTCAGACGCTGTAGCATCTCGTCCGAACTCTCGACGGCCTTACTGTTGATTTCGTAGGCGCGCTGGGTCTGGATCATGCCTACCATTTCCTCCACGACGTTGACGTTGGAGGTCTCGACGTAACCCTGGGACAGGGTTCCACCGCCATTGAGCCCGGGTGTGGTTTCGGTCGGGGACCCCGAGGCGTCTGTCTCCAGATACAGGTTCTGGCCGATGCTCTGTAAGCCTGCCGGGTTGATGAACAGCGCCAGATTCAGTTGCCCGACCTGGGTCGAGGTGGAACTGCTGGGTTGGGTCACCGAGACGATCCCGTCAGTACTGATCGAGATGGCTGTGGCGTTGGCCGGAATGGTGACCCCCGCCGAGAGCTTGTAGCCGTTGGACGTGACCATTTCGCCGTTCGAGTCGAGCTGGAAGCTGCCGTCACGGGTGTAGGCGGTGGTTCCATCCGGCATGTCGACCTGGAAAAAACCCAAGCCATTGATGGCCAGGTCTTTGGAGTTGCTGGTCTCTTCGAGATTGCCTTGGGTATGCAGGCGTTCGGTGGCGACTTCACGCACCCCGGTACCTACCTGCAAACCGGAAGGCAACCGGGTGTCGGTACTGCTTTGTGCACCTGGTTGGCGTACGTTCTGGTACACCAGGTCTTCAAATACCGCTCGTGACCGCTTGAAGCCATTGGTGCTGACGTTGGCCAGGTTGTTGGCAATCACGTCCATTTGCCCCTGCTGGGCTTCCAGGCCGGTTTTGGCCGTCCACAGTGATCTGATCATCGATCGGTTCCTTAGTCATTCAACCGTGAGGTCAGCCCTGCAGGGAAAGCAGGCTATTGGCGGTCTTGGCGTTTTCGTCGGCAGTACTGATGGCTTTCATCTGCATTTCGTAGCGTCGCGAGTTGTCGATCATGGCGACCATGGCGCTGGTAGGGCTGACATTGCTGCCTTCCAGCGCGCCGGGAGTCACGTGCATGGTTTCGTCGGCTGGCAGTGGTTGCACGGCGCCGCTGGCATCCGGCAACGCTCGGAACAGACCGTCGGTACCGGCCTGCAGGGTGCCGGGCAAGGCCGATACCAACTTCAGTCGACCCACTGGACTCAAGCCCCGGGGCTCCATGCCGAGCTCACGAACACTGATCGTGCCATCGCTGCCCAGGGTGATTTCGCTGCCCAGCGGCACGGTGATCGGACCACCGTCACCGATGACCGGGCGGCCACCCACGGTCATGGCACCGGTGCCATCGACCTGCAAGTCACCTCGGCGCGTGTAGGCCTCTTTGCCGTCGGCGGTTTGCACCGCCAGCATGCCGTTTTCACCGAGCGCGACATCCAACGCCCTGTCGGTATGGGTGATTGGCCCTTCGGTCCAATCGACGCCCAACCCGTTTGCAACGACGGAGACGCGTGTGGGCAAACCCTCGCCTGCGACAGGCGAGGACTGCATTTCGACCAACTGAGAGCGAAAGCCCGGCGTCACGATATTGGCCAGGTTGTTGGCCACGACGGCTTGCTGTTCGAGGGCCTGATTGGCCCCGCTCATGGCCGTGAAGAGCATGCGATCCATGCGTCAGGACCCGATGTTCACGGCTTGCTGGAGCACTTCGCTTTGTGCCGTGACCGACTTGGCATTGGCCTGGAAGTTGCGCTGGGCGATGATCAGGTTCACCAGCTCTGCGGTCAGGTCGACGTTGGAGTCCTCGGTCGCACCACTGAGGATCGAACCCAGGGAGCCGCTGCTGGCAACGCCCAGCAAAGCCTGGCCGGATTCGGCGGTGGCAAGCCAGGTATTGTCGCCGTTGGACTGCAAGCCGTTTTCATTGCTGAACGTGGCCAGTTGAATCTGGTCGATGTCTTGGGTCTGGTCGTTGGAGTAGGTGGCAACGACCATGCCGGTGTCATCGATGGTAAAGCTCACCAGGCTGCCGGAGGTGTAGCCGTTTTGAGAGATGTCGGACACTTCGGAATCGTTGCCGAACTGCGTCGTGCCGGTCAGGTCCAGCGCGATGGTCATGGCCGCGGCGCCATTGTCCGGGTCATAGGTGTAGGTGCCGGTTTCGCCGCTGGTGATCAGGCCGCTGGAGCTGAACTCCACGGTTTGTGTCTCGGTCAGCAGGTTGCCGTCGATTGCGGTATGGACTTCCCAGGTGTTCTCGGCGGTTTTGCTGAAGTAAAGCGTGCTGGTGTGGCTGACGCCCAGGGAATCGTAGAGGGTCGTACTCGTTGAATAGGAGTAGGTCGACGAGTCGGTCAGGTCGAAGGTGTCGGTGATGATGTCTTCACTGGCGTCCAGGTTCAGTTCGGCGTCCACTTCGGTACTGGCGCTGGCCTGCATGCCGGCCGTCGGGATCTGAATGACGCCGTTGACGCCCAGCAATTGATCGCCGGCGGCGTTTTCCAGGTAGCCATCGGCGGTCAGGGTCAATTGACCGTTGCGTGAGTACACGGTTTGCGTGCCGTCGGTGAAGGTGAGGAATCCCTCACCGTTGATCGCCAGATCCAGCTCGTTATCGGTGGTTGTCAGGCTACCGGAGGCGAAGTTCTGGACCACACCTGAAACCGAGGTCCCCAGGCCGACATCGGCGCCGGAATAGACGTCGGCGAACTGAGTCGTGGAGCTTTTGAAACCGACGGTCTGGGAGTTTGAAATGTTGTTGCTGACGACGTTGAGGTCAGTGGAAGCAGCCGTCAGACCACTAAGCGCTTGGGAAAAAGCCATGGTATTTCTCCTGAAATGCGAACGATGACTGACCAGTCTTGGCAACTGCGGACAATGGCCGGTTATGAGTGAGGCAAATTGATCAAAGCACCAGGCTGATGTCGCTCAGCGCGACGTTTTCATTGACGCCACCCAGATCGAGCGCCACTTCGTTGCTGCTGTCGGTGGTCACGCCTGTCACCAGGGCGTATTTCAGCGCGGTGGTGGTCACGGCGGTGTCGTCGGCAGTAGCGCTGATGGAGAAGGTGTAGGCCCCGTCGGCTGCGGTCGTGCCGTCGTCCTGTAACCCGTCCCAGGTCATGGCTTGGGTGCCGGCGCTCATGTCGCCTTCATCCAGGGTACGAACCACCGTGCCGCTGCTGTCTTTGATGGTGACAGTGACGCTGTCGGCGTCACTGTCCAGGGTCACGCCGAAGGTGGTGGCGACGCCACTGGCGACCTGGATGGTGTTGCCGTCGATCAACACGCCGTTGCCCACCAACGCCGAGGCTTGCAGGGTCTCGCTGGCGCTGATCTGGCTGGAGATGCCCTCCAGCGTGGTGGTCACCTCCTCGATGCTGCTGATGGTGCTGATCTGTGCCAGCTGGGTGACCATTTCGCTGTTGTCCATCGGGTCGGTCGGATCCTGGTTCTGCAATTCAGTCGTCAGCAGCGTCAGAAACTGATCTTGCAATTCATCCGAGGCCGAAGCCGTGCTTTCAGCGGTCGTACTGCTGCTGTTCATGGTCGAGAGGACAGAACTGGAAATCGTGCTAGCCATGGTTTACGCCTCACCTAGAGTCAAAGTTTTCAGCATCATTTCCTTGCTGGTAGACATGACTTCGACGTTGGCCTGGTAGGAGCGCGAAGCGGAGATCATGTTGACCATTTCGCCCACGGGCTCGACGTTGGGCATGGTCACGTAGCCCTCATCGTTGGCCAGTGGGTCGCCGGGACGGTACTCCTGGCGCATGGGGGAGCCGTCTTCGACCACCTGGCTCACCCGTACGCCACCAATGCGGTTGCCGGCCTGGTATTGCGATTCGAAGACCACCTGGCGGGCGCGATAGGCCTCGTTGTCGGGGCCGCTGGTGGTGTCGGCGTTGGCCAGGTTGCTGGCCGTTACGTTCATGCGCTGGGACTGGGCGCTGAGCGCGGAACCGGCGATATCGAAAATGCTGAACATCGACATAGTGTTTTCCCCGCTTTATTCGGATTGCATGGCTGTCTTGAGTGCCTGCAACCGGCTGCTCAGAAATGTCAGGCTTGCCTGGTACCTGACGGCGTTATCGGTGAACTGCGCACGCTCGCGGTCCATGTCCACGGTGTTGCCGTCAAGGCTTGGCTGGTCAGGCACGCGATAGAGCAGGGTGCGGCTCGAGAGGCTGTTGCAGGCTGCATGCAGGTGGCGGTCCGAGGTGGTCGTCAGCGTCATGCCACGCTCATTGGCGCGACCCTTTTGCAGCGAGTTGGCCAACTCGGTACTGAAATCAAAATCTCGCGCCCGGAAGTTGGGGGTGTCGGCGTTGGCAATGTTGTTGGCCAATACCTGCTGGCGCTCAGCGCGCAAACTCATTGCGTTCTGCTGGAAGCGCAGCTCGTTGTCGAGCTTGTCGATCATGTCGGCGAACCTGTGCTTCAAATAATTGAACGGCTCGCAGGTTAGTCCCAAGGTCGTCGATGCAAAGGCTGAAACAGGCCGCTATTTGACGACCAATTCAGGCCTTGCCTTGTCGCCAGGGAGCCTAAAATTCTCCACTCGCTACCTTGAGGGTTGGCTTGATGACAGGGTTTTTCCGGCCTCGTGCGCTGCTCAGCCACGTCTGCCTGCGCCAATGGGTTTTGATTGCACTGCTACAGAACGGCATCGCCATGGCTCAACCGAGTGAGCTGCAAGAGCAGGTGCGTCACTTGATTGAGCCGCGCCTGCCGCCTCGCAGCCAGCAGGTGCAGATCGACATCGGGCAGCCGGCCGCACGGATATCGGCGTGCGAAAGACCTTTGCCGTATCTGGTGCATCCTGAGCAAAGCGTGTTGGGTCGCGTGGCGGTTGCCGTGGGTTGTGAAGGAAACGAAGGCGTAACCGGCTATCTTCAGGTCAGTGTGAGTGCGGTCGGCGATTATGTGGTCAGCCGGCAAAGGATCGCGGTGGGTGATGTCGTCAAGGCCAATATGCTGGAAATCCGGCGTGGCGCGCTGGAGCGCTTGCCCAAAGGTAGCGTGCTTATGCCAGAGCAGATCATTGGCCTTCAGGCCAGTCGCAGCTTCAACCGCGGTGCCGCCCTGGCACTGAACAATTTTCGCCCGCGCTGGCTGGTGGAGCGCAATCAACGTGTGGTGCTGCAAGCCAAAGGCGCCGGGTTCACTATCCGGCGTAATGGCAAGGCACTGGACAATGGCCGACTGGGTAGCAGCGTCAGGGTACTGAGCAGCGACGGCAAGCTGCTCAATGCGCAGGTTGTTGGCCAGAGTGAGTTGTTACTGCGTTATTAAAATGTTTGCCAAATCCCGATCACCGGTCAAAGTTTGCCTTCTCGATTGCCGATAGTGACCCAACAACAGCCAACGAAGCCTCTAACGTGAAAATCATAAGCGCTAACCTGACCAATACCCTTGCGCCGACCGACAGCAAAGTGCCCGGCACCAGCTCGCAACGAACCGAGCTCCAGACGCTGGACGCGCCGCTCGATGACGGCGTGCAGGTCTCCAGTATCAGTGCCATTGCCGATGTTCAAAGTGCGTCGGATGTCGATATGGAAAAAGTCGCGGCCCTGCGCCAGGCCATCGAGAGCGGCACCCTGCAAATCAGCTCGGAGTCGATCTATGAAGGCTTGGCGGCGAGTGCCAGAGAGACGCTCGATAGCGATATGGCCTGAGCGATACGAAAAACCGACACCGATGAGTTTCAGGTACCTATGAGTCTGGCTAAACATTTGGAGTTGCAGCAGCAGGCCATCGTGGAGTTGGTCGAACTGCTGGAGCAGGAACGCCGCGCCTTGGCTCAAGCCAGGGTCGATGGCGAAAAACTGAGAGAGCTGACGGCAAGCAAACAGGTGGCGCTGCAGAAACTGGAGCAGTTGGAGGCCAGTCGTTATGGGGCGCAACTGAAACTCGGCTATGGGCCTGGCCGAAAAGGCGCGTTCAGGGCGGCTCAAGAGGCCGACTGTCTGGCTGCCTGGCGGCAAATGCAGGCGTTGGCGTTGCGCGCCCGAGAAATAAATACTTCCAATGGCGCGACCCTCAGCCTGCGCATGACGTACAACCAGCGCATCGTCAGCTTCCTCAACAACCTCGTCGGCAACAAACTGTACGGTCCGGACGGTCGAGCCGTGCGCAACAGTGTTTAAGTCGTCGCATATTCTGACCGCGCGGCGGGAAGTCTGTGTCGACCAGGTTGTGCAGGGGCTCGACGGGTGTGCAGGTGTTCGGCGTTATCCGGCCTCAGAACTGTTCGGGTTGCAGTTGCAACAGTGACGGGCTGCCGGCGCGGATGCTTTGTTCCAGGCTGAGGATGCGCGGCAGCAGACGGCTGAAGTAGAAGCGCGCGGTGCCCAGCTTGGCGCCATAGAACGTAGGGTCTGTGGCGTGTTTGTGGTCGGCTGTCTGGGCCATGCGTGCCCACATGTACGCGTAAGCGACGTAGCCGAACATGTGCAGGTACTCGACGCAGGCGCTGCCGATGGCGTGGGGATCGAGGCTGGCCTGTTGCTGCAGCCAGTCGCTGAGGCTTTCCAGGCGTTGCACGGCGTCCAGTAGCTCGGCGGCATAGGCGGCGCCGGGCAGATAAGCGAAGTCACGGATCTGAGCGGTGAACAAACGCAGGGCCACGCCGCCGTTGCCCACTACTTTGCGTCCCAGCAGGTCGAGGGCCTGGATGCCGTTGGTACCTTCATAGATTTGAGCGATGCGCACGTCGCGTACCAGTTGTTCCTGGCCCCATTCGCGGATGTAGCCGTGGCCGCCGAATACCTGTTGGCCATGGATGCAACTGTCCAGGCCGGTGTCGGTGAAGAAGGCCTTGGCCACTGGCGTCAGCAGGGCCACCAGGGCTTCTGCATCAAGCCGCTCCTGGGGATGGTCGCAGAACTTGGCCAGGTCCAGTTGCTGGCCGACGTAGCAGGCGAAGGCCCGGCCGCCTTCGGTCATGGCCTTCATGCTGAGCAGCATGCGTCGTACGTCGGGATGGACGATGATCGGGTCGGCGATCTTGTCCTTGGCCTGGGCGCCTGCGGGGGAGCGGCTCTGGATACGTTCCTGGGCATAGCGGCGGGCGTTCTGGTACGAGGCTTCGGCGCAGCCAATGCCTTGGATACCAATGGACAGCCGCTCGTAGTTCATCATGGTGAACATCGCCGCCAACCCCTTGTTGGCCTCACCGATCAGCCAACCACTGGCACCGTCGAAATTCATCACGCAAGTGGCTGAGGCCTTGATGCCCATCTTGTGTTCGATCGAACCGCAGATGACGGCGTTGGCTTTCCCGAGCGTGCCCTGCGCATCAACGCAGATTTTCGGTACCAGGAACAGCGAGATGCCCTTGGGCCCGGCGGGCGCATCCGGCAGCTTGGCCAGGACCAGGTGAATGATGTTTTCCGTCAGGTCCTGCTCGCCGCCGGTGATGAAGATCTTGCTGCCGGTGATCTGGTAACTGCCATCCGCCTGGGGTTCGGCACGGGTGCGAATGATGCCCAGGTCGGTGCCGGCATGGGCTTCGGTCAGGCACATCGAGCCGGCCCAGCGCCCCTCGTACATCGGTGGCAGGTACAGGGCCTTGAGTGCTTCGCTGGCGTGGGCGTCGATGGCCAGGCAGGCGCCGGAGCTCAGCGCCGAGTACAGGGCGAAGCTGGAGTTGGCGGCGTAGAGCATTTCTTCGAACTGTACGGCGAGCATCTTTGGCATCCCCATGCCGCCGTAGGCCGGGTTGCCGCTCAGACCGACCCAGCCGCCGTCGATGTAGGTCGAGTACGCCGCCTTGAAACCGCTCGGCGTGCTGACCTGGCCGTCGTGCCACAGGGCACCTTCCTCGTCGCCGCTGCGGTTGAGTGGAAAGATCAGGCTATGGGTGACCTTGGCGGCTTCTTCGAGAATCGCATCGGCGGTGGCGGCGTCGACGGTATGCGCCAGCGCGGGCAGGCGGGCCCACAGGTTCGGTGCGTTGAAGACTTCGTGCAGGACAAAGCGCATGTCGCGCAACGGGGCGTTGAATTCGGGCATTGCAATGAACCTCATGCAAGGAAAGGAGGGGGTATGGCGCAGTCGCGCGGTTCACGGATCACGATTTCAGGCACCGCTGACGTGCGGGTGCTCGCTTGCCCACGAGACGGCCGGTGAGAGGCCGGGTCTGTCAACGATGCCTGGGGTTTTTCGGCGGTCGGGCTAGAGATTCTTCGCCATGTCGCGCAGTACGAACTTCTGGATCTTGCCGGTGGAAGTCTTGGGCAACTGGGTGAAGACCACCGTGCGTGGCACCTTGAAACCTGCCAGGTGCTCGCGACAGAAGCTGATGATCTCGGCTTCGCGCACGTCTGTATGGTCGGATTTCAGGGTGATGAAGGCGCAGGGTGTTTCACCCCATTTTTCGTCAGGACGGGCCACCACGGCGGCTTCCAGCACCGCCGGATGTCGATAGAGCACGCCTTCGAGTTCGATGGTGGAGATGTTCTCGCCACCGGAAATGATGATGTCCTTGAGCCGGTCGCGGATTTCCACGTAGCCATCGGCATGGGTCACGGCCAAGTCGCCGGTGTGGAACCAGCCCCCTTCAAAGGCTTCGGCGGTGGCGCTGGGGTTCTTCAGGTAGCCCTTCATCACGGTGTTGCCGCGCATGAAAATCTCACCGATGGTCTGGCCGTCATGCGGGGTTGGTTCGAGGGTCCTTGGATCGGCCACCATCAACCCTTCCAGGGTCGGGTAGCGTACGCCTTGGCGAGCCTTGATCTGGGCTCGCTGTTCCAGTGGCAACTCATCCCAGGCCGCGTGCCAGGCGCATAGGGTCACCGGCCCGTAGACTTCGGTCAGGCCATAGACGTGGGTGACCTTGATGCCCATTTCCTCGACGGCGCCAATCACCTTGGCCGGCGGTGCCGCTCCTGCAACCATGGCACTGACCGGATGGTCGATCGCGGCCTTGGCCGAGTCGGGCATGTTCACCAGGGCATTGAGCACAATGGGCGCACCGCAAAGGTGGGTGATCTGATGTTCGCGAATCAGGTTGAGGATTTTTTGCGGATCGACCCGGCGCAGGAACACATGGACGCCGGCCAGGGCGGTCACGGTCCAGGGATAGCACCAGCCGTTGCAGTGGAACATCGGCAAGGTCCAGAGGTACACCGGGTGATTGCCCATGGCCCACGTCATCTGGTTGCCGAGGGAATTGAGGTAGGCGCCGCGGTGGTGATACACCACGCCTTTGGGGTTGCCGGTGGTGCCGGAGGTGTAGTTCAGGGAAATGGCCTGCCATTCATCGTCTGGCCACTGCCAGGTGAAGTCCGGGTCGCCCTCGGCAAGAAACGCCTCGTAGTCCAGTTCACTGACCGCCAGGCCTTCGCCATATTCCGGATCGTCGAGGTCGATCACCAGGGGCGGGTGGTCGAGCATGCCGATGGCCGCTTGCACCACGTCATGGAACTCACGGTCGGCGATCAACACCTTGGCTTCGCCATGGGCCAGCATGAATGCGATGGCTTCGGCATCCAGGCGTACGTTGAGGGCATTGAGCACCGCTCCGATCATCGGCACACCGAAGTGCGCTTCAAGCATGGCCGGAATGTTCGGCAGCATGACCGCCACCGTGTCGTTTTTGCCGATGCCGCGACCGGCCAGGGCTGAGGCGAGGCGCCGGCAGCGACTGTAAGTGTCGGCCCAGGTGCGCCGGATCGAGCCGTGGATCACGGCTGGATAATCGGGATAGACGCTTGCGGTGCGCTCGATGAAGCTCAGGGGTGTAAGGGCGATGTGGTTGACGCCAGTTGGCGCAAGACCTTGTTCGTAGATGGACATGGCTGGGGTACCCGGTGGCTGATTATTAGCTCTATTGGCCGAGGTTCTCGGGGTCACGGGCTGCCGGTGCTAGCTCAATCGCAGTGCGATTGTCGACAGGCGCGTTCACCACGGAAAAGCTCGGTGACTTATCCGGGGGAATTTATATACTGTTTGCCGATTGATATGGAAGTACTACCTGAGTTGTATAGTATATGTACCATATGTCGCCCGCCCTATTTTCACGACAGGTTTTCTGATGATTTCCACCTCCGTTCGCTTGCACGGCTGGTTGCGCCTGCAACGTGAAGGCATGGCCCTGGCGGCTTGTGCCGATGTCCTGTGCCGGGCCTTGCAGGATTGTGCGCAAATCCGCCGGGCGGTCTACCTGAGCTGGCATGCGCCAAGTGGCATCTATCGGCATGAAGGCCGTGCCCGGCATTTGCCGCCGGGCTTTGGTGAAGCTTTGCAAAGCAGTGACCGGGCACTTTTCCAGCGCTTGCAGGACGAGGAGCGGCTGGAACTGGCGCAGGTGCGTCAGCTCGATTGCTGGCTGGCCGGTCGTCTGCGCCGCGCGGCCCTCGAGCATGGTCAGGTCCTGGCGTTGGCCCTGCAGCCGGGGCAGCAAGGCTTGCTGCTGGTTGAGCTACAGCCCGAAGTGGGTCAGGACTGGCTGGTGGCGGTGCACGAATTACTGAGTCTGCTATTGGCCAGTGTCAGCGGCCAGTTGCGCGATTCGCCGCTGCTCGGCCATGACCCGCAGCCAAGTGCATTGCTTGATTCGCGAGGCCGACCGCTAGAGCTCAATGAGGCGCTGATGGCGCTGCTCGAACAGCTGTCGTTGGCCGATGCCTCGAGCCTGTTGCCGGTCAGCCACTCGCACCTGGTCCAGGCCTGTCTGACCCAGCAGCGAGCCATCGAGAACGTGGAGGTGCAGGTTGCCGAGCAGATCCTGATCTGGACGTTCATTCCCGACCCCAAGGCCAATCGTGTGCTGGCCCGCTGTCGCCAGGCCACCGCACAGATCCTCGCTGAGCGCGAGTCGGCCAAGGCGCGACGCCTGTACCGGCTGATCACCGAAAACACCACCGACCTGATTTCCCGCCATACCCCGGACGGCTGCTTCCTCGATGCGTCACTGGCCTCTTGGACCTTGCTCGGCTATTGGCCGCAGGAGCTGCATGGGCGCCAGGCCCACACGCTGTTTCACCGGCAGGACCAGGCCGGCCTGATGCAACGCACCCGCGATGCCCTGGAGCAGGACGGCTATCACACCATGACCTACCGCATTCGCCATCGCGACGGCCACTACCTGTGGTTCGAGACCGCGTGCCGAGCCATTCGCGAAACCTACACCGGCGCGGTGGTTGAAGTGGTCAGCGTGTCCCGGGACATTACCGCGCGGGTCCAGGCCGAAGAAAACAAGCGTCGTCTGGCAGAGGTGGTGGAAGCCAACACCGACCCGGTGCTGTTCATCCAGCCCGATGGCGCGGTGACCTACCTCAACCCGGCGGCGCGCCGCACCCTTGGACTGGATGCGCAACACAGCCTGCCAATGCTGGATGCCTTTCTCAGCGCCGAGGTGCTGGACAGCCTGGAACAGGAGGGCTGGGATTATGCCGAGCGCAGCGGCCGCTGGAGCATCGAGGCTCGCCTGCAACCGTCGGCCGGAGGTGCTTCGGTGCCGGTGTCGCTGATGCTTCTGGCCCATCGCGCGGCCAGTGGCGAGCGTTTCTATTCGCTGGTGGCCCATGACCAGTCCGAACGGGAGTTGCGTGAAGCCCAGCAGCGTCATCATCAAGACGAACTGGCCCACACGGCGCGCCTGGTGACCCTTGGTGAACTGGCCTCGGGCATTGCCCATGAGATGAATCAGCCACTGGCGGCGGTGGTCAATTATGCCAACGCCAGCCAGCGCTATTTGCAGACCCTGGGCAGTCATTCCGAGGCCGCCGAAAAGGTGGCCCAGGGGCTGGAGCGAATCGCCGTGCACGCCAATCACGCATCGGAGGTGATCAAGCGTCTGCGCGCCTTCCTGCGTAAAGGCCGCCGCCGCATGGAGGCCTTGGACCTCAGTGACGTTGCCCGGGCAACCACGCGCCTGTGCCTCTGGGAAGCGAACAGTTGCCAGGTGGAGATCGTGGAGCGGTTGCCGGATAATCTGCCGCTGGTCTACGCCGACCGGGTGTTGCTGGAGCAGGTGCTGCTCAACCTGCTGCGCAACGCCATCGAGGCCAATCGCGAGGCTCATCCCGGCCAGCCGTCACAGATCGTCCTGGCGGTCGAGCCTGGGGCTGACGGCGGGATGCAGGTCAGCGTCAGCGACCAGGGACACGGCGTGCCGACGGCGCAACTGGAGCAGATTTTCACCCCGTTCTATTCCAGCAAGGTCAACGGCTTGGGGTTGGGGCTGTCCATGAGTCGCAGCATCATCGAAGGTTTTGGTGGCGAGTTGCAGGCCCGGCCTTTGGCCGTGGGCTTGCAGATGCGCTGCAACTTGCCGGCGCCGACCCTGGCCGGCTTGGCCCGACAACAAGAGGAGTAAAACAATGGTGAGTGTGGCGCAGCAGGTGGTGTATGTGGTCGACGATGACCAAGGCATGCTCGACTCGACAGTCTGGCTGCTGGAGTCCGTGGGCCTCAAGGCCCTCTCGTTCACCAGTGGCCGGGAGTTTCTCGAGGCTTGCGACAACCCGCTCAATGGGTGCGTGCTGCTGGATGTGCGCATGCCAGGCATGGGGGGGCTCAACGTACAGGAAGAGATGCGCAACCGCGGGCTGCGCCTGCCGGTGATCTTCGTCAGTGGGCATGCCGATGTGCCGATTGTGGTGCGGGCGTTCAAGGCCGGGGCCCATGATTTCATCGAAAAGCCCTACAACGAACAGTTGCTGCTCGACAGCGTGCAACAGGCCTTGAGCCTGGCCGACGACAGCCAGACCGTCAGCGCGGGCCAGGCGCGAGTGCAGGCGCGGCTACAGAGCTTGACCCCGAGGGAAAACGACGTGTTGCTGCCTCTGGTCCAGGGCTACACCAACCGGGAAATCGCCGATCAGCTTGGGGTCAATGTCAGGACCATCGACCTCTATCGTTCCCGGGTCATGAAGCGCATGGGCGCCGAGAACCTGCCGCAACTGGTGGGCATGGCGATTGTCGCAGGCCTGGTCGATCCGTTGCAGCTGCGCTGATGGCTTGGCTCAGGCCGCGGTGACGCGCAATGTCGGTTCGGCGGCGATCTTGGACGCCAGCACCCGTTCTATGGCGCCAGCGAGCAGGTTCTCCAGCAACTCATCATGTTCGTGCTGCTCCAGGGGTTGGTGCGCCAGCCAACTGGGCGCGCTGTTGAGCAGGCTGGCAATGGCGTGGCCGGCCGCGGCTATTGCCCGGGAGGGGAGGCGCCGAGGAGCACCCAGCATCAGCAACAGCTGCCGTTCGTATTGCTCGCGTAAATGCTGCACCCGCTGTTGTTGCTCGAGGTTGAGGCACCCGCTGTCGCGCTCCACCAGGCGAAAATGCCAGGGCATCTCCCGGTGCAGCTTGAGGTGAATGCGGATCAACCGTTGCAGGTTGCCGCGCTTGTCCCGGGGTTGCTGTTCAATGCGTCCGAGCGTGGCCAGCAGCTCTTCGAAAAACTCCTCGATCAGATCGGCCAGCAGGTGCTGCTTGCTTGGGTAATGGTGATACAGCGAGCCGGGTGTCAGCCCCAGGTGGCTCGCCAGCTCCCGCATGCCGACCTGGCCGAAGCCCTTGCTGGCGAACAGTTCCAGGGCCTTGTCCCGGCTTTCGGCGAAGCGTGAGCAACGCTCAGCCATAGGCATGGAAACCCCGCCCGGACTTGCGTCCCAGGTAGCCGGCGGCGACCATTTCCTTGAGCAATGGAGCGGGGCGATATTTGCTGTCGTTGAAGCCTTCGTAGAAGGCCTCCAGGATGGCCAGCAAGGTGTCCAGGCCGATCAGGTCCGCCAGTGCCAGCGGCCCGATGGGCTGGTTGCAGCCCAGGCGCATGCCCGCGTCGATATCTTCGGCGCTGGCCAGGCCTTCCTGGAAGACCAGGATGGCTTCGTTGATCATCGGCACCAGGATCCGGTTGACCACGAAGCCTGGGCGGTTGCCGGCAGTGATCGCGGTCTTGCCCAGTCGCCGGGCCATTTCCAGGGCCAGGGCGTGGGTCGCGTCGTGGGTCTGCAGGCCACGAATCACTTCGATCAGGCCCATCACCGGCACCGGGTTGAAGAAGTGCAGGCCGATAAAACGCTCTGGATGACTGACGCCGGCGGCCAGTTGGGTGATCGAGAGGGAGGAGGTGTTGGACGCGATCACGCAGTCGCTGCCGACTTGAGATGCGACCTGTTGCAGCAGTCGCAGTTTCAGGTCGAGGTTCTCGGTGGCGGCCTCGATCACCATTTGTGCGCCGGCCAGGCTGGCGTAGTCGGTGCTGGTGCGAATCTTGTCCAGGGCGAGGTTCTTCTGCGCTTGGCTCAGGGTCTGCTTGGCGATTTGCCGGTCGAGGTTCTTGGCCACGGTGGCGAGGGCTTTTTCCAGGGCGCTGGTGGAAATGTCCAGCAAGGTCACTTCGAAGCCGGCCAGGGCGCAGACCTGTGCAATGCCGTTGCCCATGGTGCCGGCGCCGATCACGCCGATTGTGTGCAGATGCATGTGGGGTGTTTCCTTTTTCAAGCGCGCCCCAGCGTGCAGCCACTGGCCGGCCCTGGACGCGGTCCGCCGGAGGGGCTCGACAGATGGTGCGCCGTGCCCCCTTAATGCCGCCAGTCTAGAGGTCGCCGTTGGGTGGGCCTATGCCATAACTGTTCAGCGATGCTGGCGTTTTTTGCCATCGGGGAAGTGGGGGAAACTGGGTTTATGCGGGAAAAGGATTCGGTCGCGGTCTACTTCGTGCACACCATGATCCATGCGCTGCGGGACCAGCCTCAACGGCTGGCGGCGATACTGGCCGAGGCCGGCATCGACCCGGCGTTGCTGGGGCAGCCTGAGGCCAGGGTTTCAGCGAGTGCATTTGCCGCGTTGTGGCTGATTCAGATTCGCGAACTGCAGGACGAGTTCTTCCAGCTGGATTCCCACGGCATGCCGGTCGGCAGTTTTGCCCTGATTTGCCGGGGGTTGATTCAGGAGCCCGACCTGGGCAAGGCCCTGCGCCAGTGCCTGGGCAACTTCGGATTGTTCCTGCGGGATTTTCGCGGCAGCCTCAGCGTGCGCGGCAAAAGGGCGGTGATCAGTCTACAAACGTGCTCGGCGGATCCCGATGCCCGTCGTTTTGGTGAGGAAACGTTCCTTGTGCTGATGATCAGCCTGCTGTGCTGGTTGGGCGGGCGGCGCATTCCCATCGATCGCGCGGACTTTCGTCAGTCGCGCCTGTCCCTCAGTGACGATGCGTTGCTCTGGGGCCCCAACCTGAGCTTTGGCGCCGAGCGCACGGAAATCGAATTCGCCAGCCGCTACCTGCGCTTGCCAGTTGTTCAGGACCTGGCCTCCCTCAAGGTATTTCTGCGCAGTGCGCCTCAATGGCTGGTGATCCGTTTTCGCAATCAGCATGGCCTGGCTACCCGGCTTCATCAGTGCCTGCGCCACAGCCATTACAGCCAGTGGCCCACCCTGGAAGCCTTCGCCAGTGACCTGCGGATGAGTCCCAGCACCTTGCGTCGACGCTTGGAGCGCGAAGGGAGTTCGTTCCAGGAAATCAAGGACGAGGTCCGCCGTGGGCTGGCCGTCGAGCTGCTGCGCCAGACCGGCAGCAGCATCAGTGACATCGCCGAGCGGACTGGCTTTCAGGAGCCCAGCGCCTTCCATCGTGCTTTCAAGAAATGGACCGGCGAAAGCCCCGGTCGCTATCGCGCACGCTTCCAGCGGTCGGCATGACCAACCCACAGGCCACCGCAGCACTGACGGCCTGTTGGCGGCTTACCGAACCCAGCTTGCGTCGCGCATTGAGCAGGTGGAAATCGATGGTGCGTTCGGAACAGGTCAGGATGTGGCTGATTTCCCAGGTGGTCTTGCCTTCGCTGGCCCAGTACAGGCAGTCCATTTCCTTGGGCGTCAGGTCCTGGCGCGGTTGGGCAGGCCGGTGCAACTGATGTCGTATCCCGGCGAGCAGGTAGGGAATGAGCATGAACAGTTGATAAACGGCGGGGTTGGAAAATCCCTTCTGTTCGGTGATCTGTGTGTCGTCGAAGGCCACGCTCAGGGTTCCCCTGAGCATTTCGTAGCGCAGCGGGATACTCACGCCGCTTCGCAGGCCGTGTTGCTCGCGTTGCTCCCAGAAGTGCCGGGAGCGTCCCCGAGCGCGCCGTCGTTCGCTGTCCCAGAAAAGCGGCACCAGTTCGCGTCGACAGTGCCTGAGGATCGGGTCTATCTCGATCAGCCCGTCACAGCGGTAGTGTTCCAGCCAGTGTTTGGGGAAGGTGGTGATGAGGCCGGCGAGAGGGTCGGTATCCCTGGGCGCTGTCGGCCCCAGGCTGATGAGGTAGCTGCCGAAGCCGAGTTGGCGCAGCACTTTGTTCAACAGGCGCTCCCAATCGCAACGGTTGGCATCCTTGGCGAGGCTCGTGAAGGCGGTCAGCGTAGCGGCACGCTCGGCCTGGGTCCGGCCGCAGGCGGGGGAGTGGTGTTTGTCCATAAACGGATCGCTCTAGTTCTGGCAGGAATGAAGCAGTCGGAGCACGGGAAAGAAGGGGCGCATGCCCCTTCCGAGTGGATTACTTGTGCACGTAACACCGGATGAAACTGCGGAACAGGTCCAGGCCGTTTTCGGTGAGGATGCTTTCAGGGTGGAACTGCACGCCCTCCACCGGCAGGTGGCGATGGCGCACGCCCATGACATAGCCGTCGTCCGTGGACCTGGAGGTGATCTCCAGGCAGTCGGGTAACGGCTGCTCGCTGATCATCAACGAGTGGTAGCGGGTCGCCCGAATCGCCTGTGCCTGGGTGTGGTCATAGACGCCCTTGCCATCGTTCTCGATCGTGCTCACCTTGCCGTGCATCACGTGCGGAGCCCGGCAAACCTGGGCACCGAAGGCCAGGCCGATGGCCTGGTGACCCAGGCACACACCCAACAGCGGCAGGCGCCCCTGAAAATGCCTGATCACTTCGATGTAGCCCACGTCGGCCGGATGCCCAGGCCCAGGGCCCAGCACGCAGAAGTCCGGCGAGAACGCTTCAATGCGCTGGATGAGGTCCGGTACGTCGTGACGCTCGACGTGGGTTTCCAGCCCCAGTTGTTCCAGGTACTGGCTGATGATGAAGACGAAGCTGTCATAGGCGTCGATCAAGAATACTTTCACAGTGCGATCTCCTGGCCGGTCACCGCCCGGTAGACGGAACCCATCTTGTACAGCGTCTCTTTCCACTCAAGTTCAGGCACCGAATCGGCCACCACGCCGGCGGATGCACGCAAGTGGTACGTACCCTCGTCGAAGACCGTGGAGCGAATGCACAAGGCGGTGTTGACGCTGCCATCGAAGCCGACCAGGCCAAGGGCCCCGGCATAAATGCCGCGGCGGTTGCTCTCCATCCCCTCGATCAGCTCCATCGCCCTGACCTTGGGCGCGCCAGACATGGTGCCCGCGGGGAACGATGCCTTGATCACGTCGTAGGCATCCAGGCCCGGGCGCAGCAAGCCGCGAACGTTCGACACCATGTGGTAGAGGTGCGAGTACTCTTCTACCAGCATGAACTCATCGACTTCCAGCGAGCCGGCCTGGCACACGCGACCGATATCGTTGCGACACAGGTCGATGAGCATCAGGTGTTCGGCGCGCTCCTTCTCGGAGCGGGTTAGCTCCAGGACCAATTCAGTCGGATCGACGCCAGGCTTCTTGCCCACGGTGCCGGCGATCGGGCGCATCTCGATCAAGTCGTCCTTGATCCTGACGAACAGCTCGGGACTGGCGCCGATCAGGTCGATGCCGCCCACGTGGGCCAGGTACATATAGGGGGAAGGGTTGCGCAGGCGCAGGTTCTGGTACACATCGAACGGCGAAACCTGCGAGCGGATGCGAAGCTCATGGCCGAGCTGGATCTGGTAGACGTCGCCGGCGCGGATGTGCTCCATCGCCACTTCGACACGCTCGACGAATTGCTCCGGCGTCACCGTGCGCTCTTCCTCGAAGGCCTCAGGGTACGGTAGTGGAGCCAGCGCCTCGGATGCCGGGGTTGTGCTCAGGAAAGGGTAGTCCTCCAACGTACGGGGTGACCACAGATCGTGGTTGTTGATCAGGGTTTCGACGATGCCGTTGCTGTGGAAATAAACCAGGGTCTGATAGACCGACAGGGCAATGAGCGGGTAGTCGTAGGTCTGTTTGGCCAGATCGGGAAGTCGCTCGATCAGGCGAACGCAGTCGTAGGAGAAATAGCCGAAGAAGGCCAGGCTGGCAGGGGCATTGGACGCAGGCTGGAACGTTGCCTGGATCGCCCGGAGCAGGTTCCACGCCGCCTCGCTGTCGGGTAGGTGGATCTTGTGTTCCTGGTCGACCTGCATGCCCGCTTGCCGCAGGCTGGCAGACAGATGTTCACACAGGGCGGCGCAGCCTCGCAGTTGGGCCTGGCCCTCATCGATACACACTTCGAAAAGCGGTTCGAGGCCGATGATCGTCGCCCGGCGATCACGGCTTGGGCCGGACAGTGATTCAAGAATGAAAACAGACTCGCGACCCAGTTGTTCCAATGCATTTGCATATATCGCAAGTGCGTCCGTAGGTCGACGTTCTTCGCGACGAAGAACATTTACGCCAATTAAATTTTTATTCACGGTTAATACCATTTTCAAGGTGCAACGATTCAGGCACTCCATTAAGAGAGCGCCACGGGAATATAAAGCGCGCAGGCACTTTAAATACGTGTTGACGGATATCCTGAATAGACGGGGCGGACGCTTTTCATGTCGTGCGCACTACGAGGCGTGCAATGGATTGCAGCCAGGCGATGCGCAGGGCACAAGGCGCGAGCGCCTTCGATTCAGTGGGGAAAGATCAGGACGTTGCTGGCAAGCAGCAGACAGGCTCCGGTCTTCGCTGGATTAGCGACGCCAGATATTGCTTTTGAAGATGGCCAGAATGGCCCGGGAACAGCTGTCGGGATAGCTGTGGGAGGAACTGATAGCAGAAAGGTGATAGTACATTTTTAGACATCCCAGTCTTGGCTAAGCACTGCGGGAATAATTGGCAGTGCGGCGAAATTACCAGCGTGCCCTGGGGCTGTCAACTGCTGAGGGAATATTAATCTTTCATTCATTTCTGAATAGCGACGGGGCGAAGCGCTATCCCTACGCGTATGTAACCGCGCGTGCTTTTAACAAGAAACGGGTGCGCGCACAACTGTGCAATAGCGCAGCTGGGTATTTGTAAGTTCTGTTACTAACGTAGCGGCCGTTGAGTTCCAGTAACCCATCAAACCTGAGCGGCTGAAATGAAAGAGCATTTAGAGACATTCAAGAAGCGGTACGATCCGATTCATCAGGCCTATTGGACCGACGTCCTCAGCGACACGGCGCTGGCGGCCTGGCACCAGGAACAGTTACGGGAAGTGATCGGCCACGTGAAGCGGTCTTCGCCGTTCTATTCCAGGCACCTTGCCCAGGTCGACGAGCGTTCGCTGACCTTGGATGAGCTCGCCACCTTGCCATTCACGACCAAGGATGATCTGCGCGAGGCAGGCTTCGACATCTTGTCCGGCCCGCTGGAAGACAGCATCTTCTATTACGAGACCACGGGGACCACCGGGCCCGCCACGCCATGCCCGCGGGACCGCAAGGAAAGCTATGCGAGCAATCGCCAGCTGGCGATGGCCTACCAGGCCGTGATCGAAAAGCATTTTCCGGGTGAAAAGACCGTGGTCGGCATCATGGGGCCAACCGAGGTCCATTCCTTTGGTGACACCCTGGGCGATGTCTGCACCCAGCTCGACCTGTGCAATGCCAAGATCTGGCCGCACTCGCCGGTGATCGGTTGGCCCAAGGCACTGCAACTGCTCAAGGACCTGCGGATCGGCGTGCTCGCATCGGCGCCGGGGCTGTTGCTGGCCATGGCCAAGGAAGCCGAGCGCCAAGGCTTGAACCCACGCGAGGACTTCGCCCTGCGTGCGTTCATGATGAGCGGCGAGCTGTGCACGCCTGCGTTGAAGAACAACCTCTACAGCCTGTGGGGCGCGCAGGCCTACAACAGCCTGTATGGCTCCCAGGAGGCGATGATCATCGCGGCCTGCAACGCCAACGACCAGTTGGTGCCGCATCGCCTCAACTACATCATCGAGGTGCTCGATCCCAAGTCCGGGGAAAGCCTGGGCGACACCGGCGACGGTGAGTTGTGCGTGACCATGCTGATCCCTGGCAGCAAGCCGTTGATTCGCTACCGCACGGGCGACCTGGTCTCGATCCAGTCGCGCCCCGGCTATGGGCAATCGATGCGTCAGACCGTCAAGGTCGTCGGTCGGGTGAAGGATGCCGTGCAACTGAACGATCGAGCCTTCTCGGCCGCACAGATCGAGCAGGCGCTGCTTGAAGGCGTCGAACAATGCCTTGGCTACCAGATCATCCTCAGTCGCGCCAATGATCGCGACACCGTCATCGCCAAGCTGGAAATGTCGCGCTTCTTCGAGGGGGATCGTGGGCGCCTGGTGCTGCTGATCAAGGAGCGCCTGCGCGAACGGCTGGGGGTCGATGCCACGGTCATGGTGGTGGGCGATCTGGCCGAGCACGTGAACCTTGGCAGTTGGTTCAGCTGGAAAGAAGCGCGCATCGTCGACCAGCGTCAAGGCCAGTGAGGTCAGCGATGAGCCTGTCTGTTCGCGTGATCGACCACGCCAATGAGCTGTTCGAGTCCGTCAGGCACCTCAGGAGTCGCTACCTGGGGACCAACCCGGCACGGGAGGATGACTTCGAGCGAAGGGAGCAGGTGCGTGATGCCTTGTCCTATCACCTGGTCTACCTGGACAAGGACGAAGTGGTCGGGACGTTGCGCGTCACCCCGCTGGGGCATGGCCTGAGCTTCGTCGAGCGAGCGGTCGACGTGCAGGCCTATTTCGAACAATCGACGGATGCCTTCGATGCCAATCGCCTGGTGCTGGACGAGCGATACCGGGGCGGGCGGCACCTGCGCCTGTTTCTCCTGCAAGCGGCCATTTGGCTGAAAGCCAACACCCACCTGCGATTCATCTCGGCACTGTGCCGCGGCCAATTGGCTGCGCTCTATGTCGGCCTGGGCGGGCGCGTGCTGGTGGATGACGTTACCTGGACCGGGGAACAGGTCGAGCGGCGCTACAGCCTCGTGTATCTGGAACTCGAAAGTGTTTACCTCAATGTTAAAGGAGCCAATTGAAATGCAAGCATTCTTCAAGGAACTCGACGCTATCGTCGAAGCGGGCTGGGCCCAGATCAAGCAGGGCGCCTACTGGAAATTCAGCCTGGACAACCCGACGCCGCCAGCCCTCTACCAACAGCTCATGCTGCAGGTCTACCACTACACCCGCTACAACTCGGTGAACCAGGCCGCCTGTGCCTACAGTGCCGATCCAGAGGACACGACGCTGTTGCGCTTCGTCTACAAGCACGCCTTGGAAGAGTTGGGCCACGAGCGCATGGTGCTGCGTGACCTGGAGTCGGTCGGGCTGCTGCCGCAGGCCATGCCGGCGCCCCTGGCGCCGACCCAGGCACTGATCGCCTTTCTCAACGATGTGGCTATCCGCAAGGGGCCGATCGCTCGCCTGGGCTACAGCTACTGGGCCGAGGACGTCTACGAGCACATCCAACCGATCCTGGAGCGGTTCCGTGCCGACCTGGGCTTGAAGGATGAGCAGATGACCTTCTTCGTCGCCCACTCGACCATCGACGAGAAGCACGCCGAGGAAGTGCGTATGGCGATGCAGCGTGCGGTGAAGACCGAGGAGGATCGTCGCCAGATCAAGGAAGTGGCCCGCGTCACGTTGTGGCTGACCGGGCAGTTGATGGAAGAGGCTTTGCGTGCCTACCTGGCTGGCGAAGAAGGGTTGCGGGAGGCGTCCTGAATCATGAATCTGACCATCATTGTCGGGTCAAGCCGACCTTGTGGTGTCAGTGCACGGGTGGTGGCGCTGGTGCGCCGCCACCTGGGCGAGGAGGTCGCGGTCGATGACATCTGGCTCAAGGATTACCGGATCGACTACTGCGACGCCGACAACGCCTGTTCCGACCAGGACTGCCAAGTGCAGGACGATGTCGGGCAGTTGGTGGCGCGGCTGGATCGCGCCGATGCGGTGCTCTATCTCCCCGTCATGCACGCCTACGGCACCAACAGCCGCTTCCAGGCGTTTCTGGAACGAGTCGGCTATGGCTTCCTGCGGCCACGGGAGCGTCCGCTGCGCGACAAGCTCGCGGCGATTGCGGTCGTCGGCCGACGCTATGGACACACGGCGGTTTTCTCCCAGGTCGCGCTGAACGTGCTGCTCAACAAAATGATTCTGGTCGGCTCGGGATTTCCGCCGTGCTTCCAGACCCAACTGGCCCACGATCCCGAAGCGGAACAGGCCCTGCGCGAGACACTCGATCGGCTCTGCGAGCATCACTGTCGACTTAACCCCCCGGCACTTGCGACGGGCAAGCCGGAAAGAATCCTGCGGCCCATTCAATTTCAGAAGGGATAACTGTCATGCCATTGAAAGATTCATTGCTCGCGTTACTGGTCGCGTTTCTCTGGGGCGCGCAGGTTACCGCAGTGAAAATCGGCGGCGCCGAGTTGCCGCCTATCCTCATGGTCGCCATGCGCTACGCGATCATGGCGCTGTTTCTGCTGCCGCTGCTCAAGCGCGTCAAGCGTGAACAGTTCGCGTCCGTGGCCCTGATCGCCACGATTACCGGGACCTTGCATTTCGGTTTGCTGTATTGCGGTATCGCCCGGGTAGACGCCTCTACCTCGGCGATCATCTATCAACTGGCGGCACCGTTTACCCTCGTCCTGGCATTCGCGTTATTGGGCGAAGTCCTGAAACTGCGGCTCCTGGCGGGCATCCTACTGGCGTTCGCCGGTGTCCTGGTGCTACTGGCCACGCCATCGGCTGGTGGGACCTTCATCGGTATGTTGCTGGTGGCGCTGGCGGCCTTGGCATTCGCTGCCGGGTCAGTGTTGACCAAGCGTCTCGGGCCCCTGGATCCGCTGGCCTTGAGTGCCTGGACGGCGGTCATCGCCGCACCGCAACTGTTGCTGTGGTCCTTTGTCCAGGAAGGCGAGCAATGGGCACGCGTCTACACGGCCAGCGCCCAAGCGTGGTGGGCGGTGCTCTACACCGCGCTCAGTGGCGGTCTGTTGGGGTTCGGCCTGTGGTTCTGGTTGCTCGGCCGCAACTCGATGCAGCAACTGAGCCCGTACCTGCTCCTGGTGCCGGTGTTCGCGATTGCTGTCAGCCAGGTCATGCTCGCCGAAGGTTTCAGCCAGCGCCTGGTGATCGGCGCCGTGTTGACGCTGTCAGGTGTGGCGCTATGCCAACTGCGCCTGCCGGCAAGATTCTTCCTCAAGACCGGTAGCAAAGGACAAGGAGTGGCGGATGAACCGCGTTGATCGACTGCTGCTCGGCACCTTGCGCCTGGTCCACCGCTGGCAGTTCGGTTTGAAGCTGCGCTGGCACACCGGTACGAATGGGCGCCTGGCTTATCTGCAAAGCCCTGCACGGCACCCGCGGACGACGCTGGTCATGCTCCATGGCCTGGGCGCGAGCAAGGATCAGTGGGGCCCTGCGATGCTGGGCATGGCGCGCCATCACCATTGCGTTTTCGTCGACTTGCCGGGGCATGGCCAATCCGTGTACGAGGCGGGTGCAGGCTTTGGACCACAAGCAATGCTGGCGGAGCTCGAAGGCTTGCTGGAAACGCTCGTCGAGGGCCCCTTCGTGCTGGTCGGCAGCTCTTTGGGTGGGTGCGTGGCCGGCCTGTATGCCGCCAAACATCCGCAGCGTGTCAGCCACCTGGTCTTGCTGGCGCCTGCCGGTCTGGGCGAGCAAGCGCTAGGTCCCACATTAAAGGCCAGCCTGCAAGGGGCGGGGACGGTGTTTGGCTATCGTACGGTCGAAGAGATGAAGCACTTCTGGAACCTGGTGTTCAAGGCGCCGCCCGAGGTAGGAGGGCGCTTGGCCAAGGCCATGGCGGCCAGCGGCAGGTCGAGGTTTGCCGCGGTGCAGCGGGTCGTCGAGGATTTGCGCCGGGAGGGCCTGGACGTGCTGCTCGAGCGGCTGCCACAAATTGCTTCGAAGACGCTCGTGATCTGGGGGCGGCATGACCAGGTATTCCTGCCGGCGACCCTGGAGAACCTGCTCCAGCAACTGCCCGATGCGCGCGGCGAGTTCATCGAGGACTCCGGGCATGTGCCCTACCTTGAACGAGGCGCTGATGTAGTGGCAGCCATCACACGGTTCATTGCAACGTCCGAGTGATCGGGGCAGCCTTACGACGAATACTTCCGCGCGCTGAACCAGGCGCTGAAAATCCGTGGGCCGATGTGCCCCGTGATGCTGATTGACCTCGACCGGCTCGATCACAATATCAATGTGGTCAAGCAATCCGTCACGCTCTATGGTCGCAGCCCCAATCAGGAAATGGTCAACGGCTCACCCACCGTAGGGCTGAATGTTGAAGACCAGGTGTTTTTACGACCGATCCAGACGGAATCCGTGCTGCTGCAATTTGGCGATTTGCTGGCCGTGCGCGGCGGGAAGATTGTTGAAACCTGGCCTGTGTACTGAATTGGATCTGCCCCTCGTGCCTGGGCGTCTGCCGAATTTGAACGGATGAACAGAGGAGGCGGTCTACGCTTTTCAAGCGTCGTGACAGGAAAAGAACCGATGCCTTCAATGGACATTCAGCCCTTGCTCGAAGAATTGCTCCTGGCCCGCGGTCCCGGCGGGCAGGAAGACGAGGTTCGGGAAATATGCCTCAGGGAGCTGGGCAAGCACTGCGATGAGATATCTGTCGACGAGGCAGGCAATGTCAGGGGCCTGATCAAGGCTATGGGTGATTCTTCGCAAGCACCGCCCATCAGGGTCATGGCTCACCTTGATGAAATTGCCATGATCGTGAAGAAAGTAAGGCACGACGGTAATCTGGAGGTCGTGGCACTGGGCGGTGCCCAGCCCATTTGCTTCGGCGTTTGTCCGGTAGACATACTTGGCGATACCCAATACCTGCCCGGCGTACTGTCTTATGGCTCCATGCACAACAGTGGTGGTTCGGCGCAGGGGCGCGATGTCCTTTCGGGGGCAGTGAAGTGGAGCGATGTCCATGTCATCACCCGATGTTCGCCGCAGGAACTGGCCCAAGCCGGTGTCCGACCCGGCGTACGCGTGGTGCTTAGCCGGCACTGGCGTCAGCCGTTCTTAGTGAAAGACTCAGTCGCCGCCCACTTCCTGGATGACAGGGCGCCCTTGGCGGCACTGATCACAACAGCACAGCACTTGAAAAACCGCCGGCATGAGCTCAAGCAAGACGTCTGGTTCGTCTGCACGACGCTTGAGGAGGAATCCAACGCCGGTGCGCTCTATGCCGCTGCCCGCGTGCCGGGGGACACCACCATTGCTGTAGAGGTGGGGCCAGTACTGGAAGAGTACGGAACGGTTTTATCGGCAGACCCGATTATCAATACCGGGGACCAGAAAGGCTATTACACCCGCTCTGTCGTGGACGCCCTGATCAAGGCAGCACAGCGCTCGGGATATGACCCACAAGTTGCCCTTCTGGTGGATTTCGCCTCCGACGCCAGTGCCATCATGAGCGCTGGAGTGGCGGCGCGAGCGGGGTGCATCGCCATTCCAACGGAGAATACCCATGGGTTTGAAATGGTGCTCCATGAAGGAATCGTTGCGTGTGCGGCGACCCTCACGGAATACCTGGTGCAGGGTACGTGAAAGTATTTCCTAAGCGGTGGGCCGACGCATCGCCAGAATGGCTGCTTTTTTAATGCTACAGTCCGGCCTTTCCTGGGGAAGGGCGGGTCATGCGGATCGTAGTAATGGCTTTGACGATGGCGCTGCTGGGCGGATGCGCCACGGCCAACGAAACCTTTGGCATGGGACAGCTCTGCGGCCTCCATCCTTACTGCGGTGCGGCGACCGATATCGAGATCATCAAGGCCTCGACGAATGACAACGACGTGTATTCACGCGCGCTGGCACCGTTTGCGGTCGTAGACTTCCTTTCAGCATCGTCGCCGATACGCTGATCCTGCCTTATACGATTTTTCATATGAGGCCTGCCGAAGAGTAGTGGTATTGCCTCAACGGGTTGAATCCTAGGGGCAGCAATGCGGCATTTTTGGTGACCATCACCGCCTACAGATCTCGCGAGGGACGCACATGATCGACGGTTCCGCTGTCTTGACAGTTTTTTTGGTCTACCTGGCTGGTGTCGTGATTCCTGGACCGAATTTCGTCGCAGTGGTCCATAAGGCGGTGGCTGCTACGCGCTCTGAAGCGCTGGCCTTGGTGGCGGGAATCGTACTGGTCAACCTGTTCTGGTCCACCTGTGCGATTGCCGGTCTCGGGGTTGTATTTGCTGCGCTCCCTTGGGCTGCGCTGGTTGTAAAGGTTCTGGGCGCAGCCTACCTGATGTGGTTCGGATTCCGACTGCTGATCAACGCGGGGAGGAATGCGCCAGGCCCGCTGAATGATGCCGTCGCCGGTAGTTGCCGCCAGTCCTTTATTCAGGGGGTGGTCACCAACATTGGCAATCCCAAGTCCATGGCTTTTTATGCCGCTGTTTTTTCAGCCGCGGCTCCCGCCCACGTTTCACCAGGCACGTTTTTGTCGATGCTGGCAGTTGTCGTGGTGGTTTCAATGGCCTGGTATGCAATGGTCGCAATTGCGCTTTCGCAGCCCAGAATTGCTTGCGTCTATCAAGGTAGGAAAAAAACAATTGATCGACTGTGTGGTGGTTTGATTTTGTCTCTGGGGGTTCGCCAGCTGGTTTAGCGAGTAGCCGTTGCTGGAGCAAGCCTTCCTCATTGCACGCCAGGTCGGTCATCCGCTGACCGACCTGGCGCTTACTGCGCAGCTGTTCAAACCCCTGCGGTGGCCTCACGGACGAAGTCTTCGTAAGTGCGCAACGGACGCCCCAGGATCGCCTGCAGCCGTTCCACGGTTCCTTCAGAAGCCTGCATGCCAAACGTCTGGATACCGGACATCATCAAGCGCATGTCATAAGCCAGCCAGGCGGGACCGTACGCGGCCAGTTGTGCTTCGAAGGCGGCCACATCGTCACCGCCGTAGGCGATCTCGCGACCCAGTACGGAACTCCAGATCTTCGCTGCGGCGGCACCGGTCAGGGCTTGTGGGCCGACCAGCTCCAGCGTTACCCGATCCAGGGCCGAAGGTGCCCTGTCGCGTCGCAGCAACTCGGCCGTGGCGATATCGGCGATGTCGCGGGCATCGATCATCGACACGCCCGCCGAGCCGATCGGCATCGGGTACACCGAGTAGTTCTGGATCGTCTGCTGGACCATCAATTCGTTTTGCATGAAGTACGCCGGGCGCAGGATGGTTGCAGGCATGTTGAGGCTTTCGATCATGCGCTCGACCGTGTGCTTGCCGGTGAAGTGCGGAACGTGGGTGAACTTGTCAGCGTGAATCACCGACAGGTAGACGATGCGCTCGATGCCGGCCTCGCGAGCGAGGTTCAAGGTGATGAGGGCTTGTGTCACCTCGTCGGGCGTCACGGCGTTGAGCAGGAACAGCGTACGCACCGACGCCAGCGCCTCGCGCAGCGAAGGGACGTCGGTGAGGTCGGCAACGACTTCAGTGACGCCCGCCGGGAATGTGCCTTTGCCAGGCTGGCGCACGAGGGCTTTGACCTCGGCGCCTGCGTTGGCGAGGCGCTGGATGATGAGTGAACCGATGGTGCCTGTGGCGCCGGTAACGAGAATGCTCATGGTGAATCTCCTGCAAAAGGGTGGGTGAGTCAGAAAAGTCCGCTATGGCCTTGTCGGCCGGTTGCGATGGACAAACGATATTGTGTTGCAGGAGTAAAACGAAGACGCCAGGATATAGACACACCGTTGCAAAAGTGGAACACCATGAACCTGAACGCGCTGATCGATTTCACCCTTGTCGCGACGAACGAGGGCTTGGGAAAGGCAAGCCGTGCGAGCGGAATATCCAAGGCAACCTTGTCGCGCCGCATTGCCGACCTTGAGGAGCAACTGGGCGTCAGGCTGATCGAGCGCAGTGCGCGTGGTCTGAAGCTCACCGAGGCTGGAGAGCTGTTGTTGAGCAGGGCCGAAGGGCCATTGGCCGAGGTGGCCGAAGCCATGGCGGCGGCGAAAGAGGGCGTATCGACGCCTCGCGGACGCTTGCGTGTCGCTGCCCCGGTCCTGTTCTCGCAGCTTGCGATGGGCGGCATCGGTGCAGCATTTTGTGCGGCTTATCCTGACGTCACGATCGAGGTCATTGCGGAAGATCGCGTGGTTGATCTGGTCGAGGAACAATTTGATGTCGCCATCCGGATCAACCCCAGCCCGGACAGTGATTTAGTCGGTCGCTGCTTCGCCAAGGACCGGCTGGTGGTGGTGGCCGCGCCTGAACTGCCGATGCCTGCACCCGGCGCCATCCGTTCAGTTCCCGGCATTGTGATGTCCAGTTTCGAGCCCACCCATTGGACACTCGATGGCGGTAACCTGATTCTGGAGCCGATCCCCAGGCTGCGGTTCTCTTCGTTCCTGATGGTCCGCGATGCGGCCATCGCCGGTGGTGGGGCTGCCCTCATCCCGCAGTCGATGGCCTGGAACCCGTTGGCCAGTGGCGAGTTGGTCCAGTGGGGCACGGTATCGGGGAAGGAAGCCGAACTCTGGGTCTTGCACACATCCCGGCGTCTTGCTGCGCCGAAGGTACGCGCATTTGTCGAGTTCATGTGCGCCAGGTACTCGGACATGTCCCTGGTGCTGAAGGGATAGAGACGGTCAATCTCACGTCAAATTGTCGGCAACGAGCCTCACCCTGTGGCAATCGGCCGGTCCGAGTTTCTGGCCGCTCGAGGAGCGAACATCCATCGACATGAGGGGCTGCCCGGACGTGTTGTCCACCAGCACGGAACGCGTTTCTCCCGGCTCGAACAGGAAGCGTTCGCCCCACTGTCGCAGGCTGACCACGACCGGAAAGATCTCCCGGCCTTTGTCCGTCAGGACGTACTCCTTGTAGGCGCTTCCATCTGATGCGGGTCGAACGTCGAACACACCGACCTCGACCAACGCTTTGAGCCGCGAAGCCAGAATGTTCTTGGCCACGCCCAGGCTCTTTTGAAATTCGCTGAAGCGGCGAATGTCGTCGAATGCGTCGCGAATGATCATGAGCGACCAGCGATCACCAATCACGTCCAGTGTCCTGGCTACCGGGCATTCGCTGTTTTGCGGTGAAGCGTTTTCCATTTTGTTGACCTTCTGAATAAGGATCGCAAGTCCGGTCGATGTCTGTGGTTGCAAATTGAAACCTGATCAGGCAACAATCCGCCCAGGTTTTCAATTGAAACCAGTTTAGCGCCAAAGGAGACGTGCATGACAGCAGATGTCGATTGTTTCACCCCGCAGCCTTCGAGAAATCACCCTGGTGGGTTCGCGTGCTCCCCTGTAGGAGCTGTCGAGCGAAGCGAGGCTGCGATCTTTCCCCAGGCAGATGAATCCCAAGGGAAAGATCAAAAGATCGCAGCCTTCGGCAGCTCCTACAGGGGGGCAACGTGTTCCTTGAATGAACAGCATTACCCAGGGCTTTCGCCGGCGCTCACATTATTGTTTTCTGTGACCTGCGCGCTGGCCGTCGCCAATGTCTACTTCGCCCAGCCCTTGCTCGCCTCGATGGCCGAGAGCCTGGGCGTCGCGTCAGGATTGATCGGGGTGGTGGTGACGGCCACCCAGGTGGGGTACGCGCTGGGGTTGCTGTTCATCGTCCCGCTGGGCGACAGGGTCAATCGTAAACGACTGGTTTTCGCCCAATTGGTGCTGTCTGCGATTGCGCTGGCGGCCGTCGGCGCAGCCCAGCATTGGTTGGTGTTGCTGGGTGCGATGATCGTGATGGGGTTGCTGGCGGTGGTTGTCCAAGTGCTGGTGGCCTATGCCGCCGTGCTGTCCACGCCTTCCCAACGGGGGCGGGCCGTGGGAACCGTCACCAGCGGCGTTGTCCTGGGTATTCTCCTGGCGCGGTTTACCTCTGGAGTGATCGCCGATCTGGCGGGCTGGCGCGGGGTTTATTTCGTTTCCGCGGGATTGATGCTGGGCATCGCGGCAGTGTTCTGGGCAGTGGTGCCTGCCGCTGTGTCGTCCCCTGACCGGCAGCCTTACCTGGCACTTATCCGGTCGCTGTTCAAGCTGTTCATGACCGAGCCGGTGCTATGGACCCGGGGGCTGCTGGCCTTGCTGATCTTTGCCGCGTTTTCGGTGTTATGGACCGCCATGGTGCTGCCATTGAGCGCCGCGCCGCTGTCGCTTTCACACACGGCCATCGGCCTGTTTGGCCTGGCCGGCGTCGCTGGGGCCCTGGCAGCCAGAAGGGCCGGTCGTTGGGCCGATCAAGGCTTTGGACAACGCGTTACGGGCTGGTCGCTGGGGCTCCTGACGCTCTCCTGGCTGCCCATCGCATTTACCGAGACCTCGCTGATCGCACTGGTGTGCGGCGTGGTGTTGCTCGACTTTGCGGTGCAAGCCGTGCATGTCACCAACCAGAGCTTGATCTTCGCTGCACGGCCCGACGCGCAAAGTCGCATGGTCGGCGCGTACATGTGTTTCTACTCGGCGGGCAGCGCGCTGGGCGCGGCGACCGCGACCCAGGTTTATGCGCTGTGGGGGTGGATGGCGGTCTGCCTGCTAGGCGCGCTGATCAGCCTCGCCGCGTTGGCGGTGTGGAGGCTTTCGCTTCATTGCGGCCACTGCTCAAGCAGGATCGAGACGAACTTCTCCGCAGCAGGGGAGAGCGAGGCGCCCCGGCGGTAGACCAGGCCCAGCGAGCGGTTTACCACCGGCTCGATCAGCGGCACGCTGACCAACGTTGGATGATCCCCGGCCGGCATTGCCAGGCTGGGCATCGCCGACACGCCAAGGCCAGCCTCGACCAGCCCCAACGACGTCGACAAGTGCTGCACTTCGTAAAACCATTGCGGGCGCCAGCTCAGGCCCGACAGTGCGTGGTCCAGCAGCATGCGGTTGCCGCTCAGGCGACCAACGCCGATCAGCCGATAATCACTGAGTTCCGACCAGGTAACCGCGCTGCGTTCAGCCAGTTCATGATCGCGCCGGCAGGCCAGCACAAAGGGTTCGTTGACCAGGGGCACGAACTCGATGTCCGGGTGCTGGCCGCTCATCATGTTGATGCCGAAGTCGGCTTCGCCGCGCAATACAGCTTCGAGCCCTTCGTTGGCACTGAGGTCGAGCAGACGGATGCGGATTTTCGGGTAGCGCTCGTTATAGAGGCGAATCACCGAAGGCAGGAAATAGAAGGCCGCCGTGGGGATGCACGCCAAGGTCACCCGGCCGATCTGGCGCTCCGCCAGCTCGCGGATGTTGAGAATCGAGTCATCGAAATCATCCAGCAGGCGCCGCGCCTTGGGCAGGAAATCACGCCCGACGCTTGTCAGGCTGACCTTGCGGGTCGTGCGATCGAGCAATGCGGTTCCCAGGCCTTCCTCAAGTTTTTTCATCCGCCGGCTCAACGCCGGTTGCGACAGGTGCAGCGCATCGGCGGCTTCGTGGAAACTGCCCAGTTCGGCGATTTTCACGAAAGATCGTATGTCTTGAAGCTCATATTCCATGTGCTATCTCACTGGAAGAAAGGCAGTGCGCGATGGCAATCATCGTAAAGTAATTCATTTGTGAAACGCAATAATCGCTCTGATCTTTGCATTGGAAACACTTTTCAAACCCTGCCACTCTTGTGTCCAGAGCATCAATTATCCAGATTGATCAACAAGAGTTAGTGAACATGCAGCGAATTCCTTGTGTGCTAATGCGCGGTGGTACGTCCAAAGGCCCGGTATTTCTCGCCTGGGATCTGCCGGTCGCCATCGCCGAACGTGATGAGCTGCTGCTCAACCTGATGGGCTCCGGCCATGAGCTGGAAATCGACGGCATCGGTGGCGGCAGTCCGCAAACCAGCAAAGTGGCGATCGTCAGTCCATCGCTGCACCCTGACGCTGATGTCGATTATTTGTTCGTCCAGGTCATGGTTTCCCAGCGTCGGGTCGATACCGCCCCCAACTGCGGCAACATGCTTTGCGCCGTCGGCCCATTCGCCATCGAGCAGGGATTGGTCAAGCCGTCCGGTGACCTGACCCGGGTGCGTATTCGCAACCTCAATACCGGGACCTTCGTGAATTCCGACGTGCAAACGCCGGAAGGCAAGGTCAGCTATGAAGGCGACACCGCCATCGACGGCGTGCCCGGCACAGCCGCTCCGGTGCAACTGACCTTTCTCGATGCAGCGGGCAGCAAGACGGGGAAGCTCTTCCCGACCGGACAAGTCCAGGACTTGATCGATGGCATCCCGGTGACCTGTATCGACATGGCGATGCCGATGGTGATCATCCAGGCCAGTCAGCTTGGCAAGCGTGGCGATGAAAGCCCCGCTGAACTGGACGCCGATAAGGCCTTCCTGCAGCGCCTGGAGTCCCTGCGGCTGAAAGCCGGCCTGGCCATGGGCTTGGGTGATGTCAGTGACAAGGTCATTCCCAAGCCGGTACTGGTATCTCCAGCCAAGTCTGGCGGGACGGTCCAGGTGCGTTATTTCATGCCGCACAACTGTCACCGTGCCCTGGCGATCACCGGCTCCATCGGCTTGGCCACCGCGTGCGTGACCGAGGGCAGCGTCGTTGCGCAGTTGTTCGGCACCATCGGCGAGCCGCGCTTGCAGCAGGTTCGTATCGAGCACCCCAGCGGCGGCATCGATGTCGTGTTGTCTTACACCGGCGAGAAGGGTGAGACCATTCGCGCCTCGGTGGTGCGTACCGCGCGCCGGCTTTTCTCAGGTTTCGTCTACGCCACGGCGCCCCACCGGCTGGCCGGATAGTCAGGGTCGTTTGCATCAGAACAATTCTAAAAATGGGTGATGCCATGAAAGTTGTTAAATCGCTCTACTTCCAGATCATCTGCGCCGTACTGCTGGGCGTTATCGTTGGGCACTTCTGGTCGCAACAGGCGATTGCCTTGAAGCCACTGGGTGATGCCTTCATCAAGTTGATCAAGATGATGATCGCGCCGGTGGTGTTCTGCACCATTGTCACCGGCATCGCCGGCATGAGCGACAAGCGCTCGCTGGGGCGCTTGTTGAGCAAGACCATGTTGCTGTTCCTGGCGCTGACGATGATCAGCCTGGTCATCGGCCTGGTGTCGGTCTACCTGTTCAAGCCCGGTGCCGGCATGAACATCGACCCGACCCAGTTGAGCACCCAAGGATTGTCGCAGTACACCGACTCCGCCGCGAAACTGAGCGTGGTGGACTTCTTCATGCACATCATTCCCGACACCTTCATCGGCGCCTTCAATAAAGGCGAGGTGTTGCCGGTGCTGTTTATCGCGGTGCTCTGCGGTTTTGCCCTGTCGTCCTTGGGCGAGCGCGGCAAGCCGGTGCTGGAGGTCTTGGAATCAGCTTCGCACATGGTCTTCAAGATTTTCTCCTACCTGATGCGTTTCGCTCCGATCGGCGCTTTCGGGGCCTTGGCCTTCACGGTGGGGCAGTACGGCATCACGTCGTTGGGCTCACTGGCCAAGCTGATCATGACTTTGTATATCGCCTGCGCCTTCTTCGTCTTCGTAGTGCTGGGCAGCATTTGCCGCGCACATGGTTTCAGCCTGTGGAAGCTGTTGCGGTATCTGCGTGAAGAATTCCTGGTGGTGCTGGGAACGTCCTCGACCGAACCGGTGATGCCGCGGATGCTGGAGAAACTCCAGGCCCTGGGGTGCAAGAAAGGGGTAGTGGGGCTGGTGCTGCCCACAGGTTACTCGTTCAACCTCGACGGCACGGCGATCTATCTGTCGCTGGCGGCGATCTTCATTGCCCAGGCCTGCAACATCGACCTGACGCTGACCCAGGTCATTACCATGCTGGCGATCATGCTGCTGTCGTCAAAGGGGGCCGCGGGTGTGACCGGCAGCGGGTTTGTCGCCTTGGCCTCGACCCTGACGGTCATCCACGACATTCCCCTGGCGGGTCTGGCCCTGTTGATCGGGATCGACCGGTTCATGTCCGAAGCGCGGGCGTTGACCAGCCTGGCGAGCAACGCCGTCGCGACCGTGGTGATCTCCCTGTCGGAGAATGCCTGCGACCGCGAAGTCCTGCTACAGACCCTGGATGGCAAGCCCGCCCTGACGCAGACCCAGGCAACGGACCCCGCCTGGGACGGCACGAAGGTCGGCAACCACATCTAGCCGCTCACAGCTGACTCGACAGCAGCGCATCAGCTCACTCACTACCTGCGCCAGGCATATTGTTGCGTGTAGCCTGGCGGGTTGGAGGACGTGTGCCTGGATGTCAGCCAAGCTACTCATAACAACAAGAGATCTGACTTATGCTCGCTTTACTTGGCTTGGCCATGGTGGTGGTCTTCACCTTCCTGATAATGACCAAAAGGTTGTCACCGATCGTCGCCCTGACGGTGGTGCCCATCGTCTTTGCCGTGCTCGGCGGTTTTGGCGGGACCACCGGCAAGATGATGTTGGACGGCCTGAAAATGGTCGCGCCGTCGGCGGCATTGCTGTTGTTCGCGATCCTGTTTTTCGGCCTGATGATCGACGCCGGTCTGTTCGACCCGCTGATCCGCAAGATCCTCAAGCGGGTCAATGGAGACCCGATGAAGATCGCCGTGGGCACTGCGCTGCTGTCGTTGTTGGTGGCGCTGGACGGTGACGGCACGACGACTTACATGATCACTTGTGCCGCGATGTTGCCGCTGTATAAACGCATCGGCATGAACCCGATGATCCTGGCGACTGTTTCCATGCTCTCCTTGAGCATCATGAGCGGCATGACCCCTTGGGGTGGTCCGGCGACCCGTGCGATCGCAGCGCTGGGCCTGGATGCCGGTGAGTATTTCGTGCCGTTGCTGCCAACCATGATTGGTGGTGCGATGTGGGTGGTGTTCACGGCGTTCCTGTTGGGCCGTGCCGAGCGCAAGCGCATCGGCAACGTCCAGCTGCAAAGCGGTGGTGGTAATTGCTACATCAACGCGATCATGGAAGACACCCCACACAAACGTCCGAAACTGGCCTACGTCAACCTGCTGCTGGTGGTCGCGGTGATGGTCGCGCTGGTGATGGGGCTCATGCACTCGGCGATCCTGTTCCTGATCGGTTTCGTCCTGGCGCTGATGATCAACTATCCGCAGCTGGACATTCAGAAGGAACGCATTCTCGCCCACTCGGGCAACGCCATGGCCGTGGTCCTGCTGGTGTTTGCCGCGGGCATCTTCGCCGGGATTTTCTCCGGGACAAAAATGGTCGATGCGTTGGCACAGACCCTGGTGGACTGGATTCCGCCGTCCTGGGGGCATCTGTTCCCGCTGGTGGTGGCGATTACCAGCATGCCGCTGACCTTCGTATTGTCCAACGATGCCTACTACTTCGGTGTCGTGCCGATCCTGGCCAATGCCGCTGCCGCCTACGGTATTGATCCGATCGAAATTGCCCGGGCGTCCATTCTTGGCCAGCCGGTGCACCTGATGAGCCCGCTGGTGGCCTCGACCTTGTTGCTGGTGGGCATGGTCGACCGCGACCTTGGCGACTTCCAGAAAGCCACCGTCAAATGGGCGGTGCTCACGTCCGTGGTGATTACCGCACTGGCCCTGCTGACCGGGGCGCTGACGCTGTTTTCCTGATTCACCCGACACGCCTTGGTTTCCTGCCTGACACGCCCCCGCAAGCGGGCGTGCGCTGGCCTGCACGTTAAATAACAACAATGAGATTAGACATGACCACTTTGCTTATCCGCAGGGCTTTGTTTCCAATCCTGGGCTTGCTGCCCCTGGCCTCGGCCAGCGCCGAAGGTTTCATCGACGACAGCAAGCTCAAGCTGCAGTTGCGCAACGTCTATTTCAACGAAAATTTCCGCGACGAGCACGGTATGAGCCCACGGGCTGCGAGGACCGCCAAGAGTGAGCGCACCGAATGGGCCCAGGGCTTGCTGCTGGATTACCAGTCAGGTTTTACGCCGGGCACCGTTGGGTTCGGGGTTGATGCCCTGGGCCTGCTCGGGGTCAAGCTCGACTCCGGGCGTGGTCGCAGCGGCACCGGCCTGCTACCGGTGCATGACGACGGTCGCGCCGCCGACGAGTTTGCCAGCGCAGGGTTGACCGCCAAGGCCAGAGTGGCCAAGACCACGATCAAATACGGTACCTTGCTGCCCAAGAGCCCGGTGCTGGTCTACAACGATTCGCGGCTGTCGCCCCAGACATACCAAGGCACCCAGATCAGCAGCAATGATGTCGACAACCTCACCGTCACCGGCGGCCATCTGGAGCGTTTCAAGCTGCGGGATTCGAGCGACAGCATGCCCATCGTGCCCGATGGCTACGGCGGCGATAAGTCCGGTGACTTCAGCTATGCCGGCGCCGACTACAAGCTGGGCAAGCACATCCGCCTGAGCTACTTCTACGGCGAGCTGGAGAATTTCTATCGACAGAATTTTGCTGGCATCCAACATGATTTGCCCTTGGGCGCTGGGGTATTGACCAGCGACCTGCGCTACTTCAACAGCGTCGATTCGGGGTCGGCCTACGGCGGCAAGATCGACAACGACATGCTCAGCGGGTCGCTGTCCTACGCGGTTGTCGGCCACACGTTGAGCGCCGGCTACCAAACCCTCAGCGGCGAGGCGGGCCTGCCTTATGTCAGCGGTGCCACGGTGTACACCTTCAGCAACGTCGGGATCGGCAAGTTCATCGAGGAAGACGAGAAAACCTGGATGCTCGGTTACGGCTACGACTTCGCTCGCCTAGGCGTACCTGGCCTGACATTTTCCACCCGCTACCTGAGCGGCAACGACGGCAAGTCCAATACCGCCGTCAAAGAGTGGGAGCGTGACGCAGAGATCGCCTACGTGGTGCAGCAGGGCACGTTCAAGGGGCTGGGGGTGAAGCTGCGCAACTACGTCTATCGCTCGGACTTTTCCCGTGGCCGTGACAGCAACCGGATCTACTTCACCTACGACATCGCCCTCTGGTAGGTAGAGCCGTCCAGTAAAAAAGATGGACCTTTGGCCAGGGATTGCTCCCGCTCGGCACTGTAGGCGCTGGCGAAGCCTGCGATCTTTTGATCTTGATCGTTTCGCTTGCGACTCAACAGTCCTGGACAAGATCGCAGCCTCGTTGCACTCGGCAGCTAATGCAGGCGCAGCCCTGCGCGACCAAGATTCGGTGGTGCGCGATGTGAGTCGGGTTCCCAACCTCAACCGCATGGCTCAAGAGATCGGCGGGGGCATGCAGGAAATCGGCAATGCCACGGCGCAAGTGGCAATTGCAATGCTTCAGTCAACATAGTCCGGGCCTTTAACGAAATGGCCCGGATTTGTTCCATACGTTTGGGGATCAGAACTTTTTCGGCACGGGCAAGGGCCGGTCGATACAACCATGCTCAGGCGCGCGTCGTGCGGGTAGGGGGACCAGCGAAACCAATTCCTCTTCGACGATTTGATTGCTCATGGCCAATTCCAGCTCGGGGCAGTCAATGCTGAGCCAGTCACCGTGCTGGAGCGGCACGTTCGCGGTGCGATGGCTCAAGCTGTGAAACACGTAGTGAACCAGCCCAGGCTCGAGAAACTGCTCATGTTTCTCCAGGAACTCTTGCGAATATCGGCGCAAACTCTGCCAGCGATGCAAACTCATCCGATGGTGACTTGCCGTCAACGGCTGGCCGTCGCGCTCTATCTGGACATTGATGGCCAAGTCAGCCTGCAATTCCCCCACGATCAATGCCGGGGCAATCGCACAGGTGCGCAAGTGCGCATGCGTTGCAGAAATGGCATCACGGCTGTGCAATACATGATCGTGAATATCGTTGCCCAGGGTAAAACCAATGAAGCGCAGCGCGCCAAACGGGTCGACCCAATAGAGGCAGACAATGCACGGCTCGCTACTGATGCTTTGTGAATGATAAGGCACCTGCAAAGGGTCGCCGTCGGTCTTGAGCAACCGGCCGTTACCTTTGTAATACCAGGCTTGTTCTGTCTTGGCGGTACAGAGCGTGATTTCGCTGATCTGGACCAATAGATTGCTATCGGGCTTGAGCGGCGGCCGGTATTTCATCGCCGTGGGCGTAAGCGGGTAGGGCGTGGACGGCAGGTCCTTGAGATAGGACTCCCAGTCCATATTCCGATCAGCGCAATGGGCCAGGGCTTCATAAAGATTTCCCTGGGGTGGACGCACTTCACGGCTTTGGCCGGACTTGAAGTCAAATACGCCAAGGCCTCCTCGTGGCACTGGAGAGTCCAGCAACATTACATAATGGGTCATCACTTATCCTCCAGGGTCAAGCGTGCGGACAGGGGGGCGTAGTCCTTGAGTCGGCTGAAAGCCGGGTTTGCCTCTTTGAGCCATAAGGACAGCAAGCCCCCCGTGACACTTCCGGCCAGTGCCAGGAACAGTATTGCGGTGAGTCCCCACGTCATGGCGATGTAGCCGGCGAAGACAGGCGCGACGCCCCCTCCGAGAATCTCTCCACAGCCCACCACCAGGCCCGTCGCGGTGGCCAATAAACTGGGCGGCACTGACTCGCTGGTCAGTGGGCCGACCGTTATGCAGATCAGGCTGAAGTTGATAAAGGACAAGAAAAATAATTGAAGGAACAGTAGCCAGGGCAGCGGTGGGCTGATGATCAATAAACCCACCAACAGCGCGCTGATCATGAAGCAGGTGGAAACCACGGGCTTGCGACCCAGTTGGTCGGACAGGCCGGGAATGACCAACTGGCCAAAAAAACCGCCCAGGCCAATGGCAGAAATGATCATGGCCATGGAGAAGTTGCTCAGGTGCAGAATGTCTGTCAGGTAGCTGGGGAGCAGGGCACACAGAACGAACTGGCACGTCAGTATGCAAAGCATCAAGGCAATATTGAGCCGCACATTCCCGCTGGACAGGGCCGTCCTCCACTGGCTTTTGGAGGTATGTGCAATCGACGCCGTGCCGGGCATCTGGGTCGGTTGATAGGTTCTATACAGGTACCAGGCCACTAACAGGCCGGGTAACGAAATGATGGCGAATACGGCGCGCCAGGATCCGAACACTTCAAGCAGGACACCTGCCAGCAGCGGTCCGAGGCACAGGCCGATGATGGGGAACAAGGCCTGTTGAATACCTAGATTGAGTCCGCGCCGGCAAGGCTGCGAGACTTCATCGGTGACAATGATACTGACGGGAGTGAAGGCACCTTCACAGACGCCCATCAAGGCACGCAAGAGCACCAGGCCCACCAGGCTGGTGATCAATGCCGACGCACCGGCCAGCAGGGATAGCAAGGTGATCGACAGCACCAGCAACTTCTTGGGGCCCAGTACCTTGATGGCGGCGCCCATGAACAAAGCTGAGCCTCCCCATGCAAATGCCAGGATGGCCGACAACATGCTCAAGTCCTGATAGTCCAGGGCCAAGTCATGCATGATCACCGGGAACAGTGGCATGATAATGAACCTGTCCAGTCCTACCAGCCCGAAGCTCAGCGATAGAAGCGTGATCATGCGTCTTTCATAGCCGCCCCAAGGTCGAGCGACCAGATACTTCATCTCCATGTTCCTTCCCCTTCTTTCCCTAGCGCTTTCGAAGCCCTCTCGAACGAGGTGAACGCCTGCGATCCATACTCCGGCAGCCAGGGGCGGGTGTGCCCCTGGCTGGGTGCCGGTGTTTTATCGGGTTTGTCAGGCGACCCAAGTGCCCGCGGCCATTTCAGCGGTGAAACCGGGGCCGAAGGCCGCCAGCATGCCCGTCGCGCCATCGACAAGCCCGCTGTCAAACTGGCGCTTGAGCACATCGAAGACCACCACGCTGGCGATGTTCCCGGCTTCACTCAAACTGTCGCGAGACTGCGCGACCCGGCCCGCTTCCAGGTCCAGTTGCAGGACCAGTTCATCAAGAATTTTCCGTCCGCCGGTATGGAAGATGAAAAAGTCATTTTGAGCGCAATGTTGATTGAAGGTCTCGTAGTTCAATTCCTCCATCATCGGTGCGACATCTTTAATGGAGTTCATCACAGCCTTGTCCAGGGTAAAGTGAAAGCCACTGTCTTTAACGTCGTATTTAATGTAGTGCTCGCTGTCTGGCAGGAAGTAAGACCCGGTCTTGGCGATCTTGAAACCAGGCGCCTGGTCATCGGCGCGCATGACGCAGGCCGATACGGCATCGCCGAATAACGCCGCCGATATGAACGCGTGCAACTTGGTGTCCTGGGGTTGATAGCAGAGCGACGAAAACTCCAGGGAGACGATAAGAACATGGTTGTCCGGCGCCCGGCTGGCAAAATCATTGGCACGATTGATCGCCGCAGCGCCTGCTACACAGCCCAATTGCGCGATGGGCAGTTGTACGGTCGACGTTCGCAGGCCCAGGTCATTGATCAAGTGGGCCGTCAGCGAAGGCATCATGAAACCCGTGCACGATGTCACGGCGACCATGCGAATGTCGTCGATAGTCAGCCCGGCGTTCTCAATGGCTTGGCGCGCCGCGATGGATGACATGCGGCGGGCTTCGCGCTCATAAACGATGCTGCGGTGGGTGAAGCCGGTATGCACCGCCAGTTCATCGATAGGCAGGACCAGGTGCCGTTCGTTCACCTGTGTGTTTTGAATCATTCGTTTGGCAAGTGCCATTCGTGGGTGATCATCATGCAACTGCTCTAGATGCTCGATCATTTGTTGCTGGGTGATCTTGTATTGCGGAAACAACAGACTGGGTTTGCAAAGAGTAGACATGACAAGTCCTCGGCTAGAAGCCAATAAAGTTAGAAGCACATTTAAGGCAATGACTGCAAAGCAGGACTCTGAAAGGCAGAATCAAAGCAGCGGGCTGGAGAGCCAAAAAACTTGACTGTTGTTATCGAAAGAGCGGGGTGTAGCGCACGCCTGTTTGTTATTTCACCAATACAAACTTATAGGCATATTGCCAGGCCAAGTTGCTTTCCCGGACATGTTTGCGAATAACCATGCGCACGGGCGCACCGCTGACGACTTGCCGGGGATCGATGACATCAACGATTTCCGAGGCAATCACCAGGCCATCATCCAGACGCACCATCGCCATGAAGCGGGGCACGGTTTCGCCATAGCCCATGGCTGCCAGTATCGGATTCTCGGCATGGGCGCTGACTTGGATGGTGCCGGTGCGTGCGCAGCGATACGGTTCTACATTCAACGAATTGCACGCGCCGCAGACGGTGCGCCGTGGGAAGAAAATTTCTTCGCAATCCTGGCAGCGACTGCCTTCGAGACGGTATTTGCCGCCATGCTCGCGCCATTCGCGCAACATGCTGGCGGTGGTCATGCGGTGAATCTGTTCAGGGTAAAGGGACATGGTCGGCTCCTTAATCGTTGGAAAGCACAATGACACTGTTGTGCGCGGCGTAACCGCCCAGGTTTTGCGAGACACCGATACGGGCGCCTTTGACTTGGTTGTTGGACTCGCCGCGAAGCTGTCGGAACAATTCAGTAATGTGCAAAATCCCATCGCAACCGGAGGCGTGGCCGCGTCCGATATTGCCGCCGTCAGTGTTCAGGGGAAGTTGCCCATCAAGGGCGATACCGCCTTCCAATACAAAGTCGCCTGCCTGGCCTGGACCACATACGCCCATGGACTCCATTTGAATCAACCCGGCGCCCAGCAAGTCATAGACTTGCGCCACGTCGATATCCTTTGCGGTGATACCGGCTTTTTTGTAGGCGATTTCGGCGCAGGCCATCGAGTTGGCGGAAACCGCCATGCCTACATCTTTTGGCAGCCCCGGAAATTGCAACGTCGGGTTGTGGTAGCGCGTGCCGAAATAGTGCGATACGCCGGTGTAGGCACAGCCACGGATAAATACCGGTTGGGTCGTGTAACGGTGCACAAGGTGTTCGGCGACCAGGATGGCGCAGCCGCTGGCTTCACCCCAGGCCAACATCGAGCCGCATGCTTCGCTGCTCTTGAGTGTTTCGAGGGACGGAATCGGCACGCCATAACGGGTAGCCGTGGGGGTGTTATGGGCATAGATACGCATCTGCCGCCCAAAAGTCGCCAATACATCCGCTTCGCGTCCTGCATAACCGAACTTTTCAAAATATTCGGCGGTCGCCAGGGCGAAGGCGTCTGTGTGTGAGATGCCTAGAAAATAATCGTATTCACATTCAGTGCTGGAGCCAATGTATTCGGCATAGTTGATGTGGTCGGTCATTTTTTCAAAGCCGCCGCACAGGACGATGTCGTATTCACCGGAGGCGACCATTTGATGAGCCATCTGGAAAGACACCGAACTGCTGGTGCAGTTGGCCGTACTCATGAACGTGGGGGCAGGGCTGATACCCAAGGCATCGGAAATGGTCGGGCCCAGGCCTCCGTATTCGGAAATGCCTTCACCGTGGTAACCATAGGCAACTGCCTGGAGTTCGCGCGGATGCATCTTGATGGCGTTGAGTGCTTGGTAGGCGGACTCGACGATCATCTCCTTGAAAGTCTGACGAACCCTGGAACTGCCCGGTTTAGGGGTATAGGCAGCCGAAACGATAGCGACGCGTCGTGCGCACATAAGAAGGTGCTCCTTGCTAGATGGATTGGAATCAGAGATAGGCCGTCAGGGCATAGTCAGGCCGCAAGTATTTGAACTCGTACTTGATCGACGTCCCGTAATCCACGTAGTACTTATCCTCCAGCAGCGTGCGCAGCGGAACGTTGGTCTTTTGATAGGCTTCGATGGCGTCGGTGACGGTCAAGGCAATGGCATCGCTGCCCGCACCAAACCCATAGGAAACCACCAGGATTCTTTCACCGGGACGCGCTTGATCGAGGACGTTGACCAAGCCCAGCAAAGGGCTCGCTGCCCCAGCATCACCGACACTCTGGGCATAGATGCCAGGTTCGATTTGCGCCGTTGTGAATCCCAGGTGCTTGCCAAGAGAGTAGGGGGTCGACACCAGGTTTTGCTGGAAGACGACATAATCGAAATCACCGGCCTGCGCATGGATCTTGGCCATCAATCCCGAGGCGGCACGACGAGTCTGGTCTTCAAGGCCGATGCTGTTCTTGTCCGAGCCCAGTCCCATTCCTGACCGGATATAGCGATCCCCCTGAGGCCTGATGTTGTCAGCGACATCTGCTGCGCAAGAAAAACTTGCGTCAAAATGCGCGATCACATTTTCTGTACCCAACAGCAGGGCAGCGGCCCCCGCTCCGGCATAGGATTCTGTCAAATCACCGGGGGCGGTGTTGCGGTTGATCGTATCGGCGCCCACCGCCAAAGCGTTGCCCACCATGCCCGATGCCACCAGGGCGTATGCAATCTGCAGGGCGCTGGTGCCTGATTTGCCGGCAAACTGCACGTCTGCGCAAAAGGCGTCGTAGCCGCAGCCGAGCATTTCCAGGATGATCGCGGCCGAGGCCCGGGAGTCATAAGGATTGGTGCAGGTGCCAAGATAAAGCGCTTCAAGGGGACAAGGCGGCGCTTTGTCCAGCGCGCGTTGGGCGGCGAGCACGCCCAAGGTGATGACGTCTTCGTCAGGTTGCAGCACAGCCCTTTCAAGAACGCCCAATTGACCCTTTACCAAGCTCAGATCGGTGTTTTTCCACACCTGGATCACGTCGTCCACCTTGAGCCGGCAGACCGGGATGCCCGCGCCGTAACTCACAATTCCTACTTTATTCATGTGTACTTCCTCCAGATTCCGTTCTTTCACCCGCTGGCGGAAAGCCGTGACAGGTGCATGAAATATTTAGAAACTATCTATTGGTGCTCGCAAAGTGATACTGGCGGTCCTATGCCCCGTAAATCGGCGGGTTCAAGAGGCAGAACCTGCCGGTTAACCTGTGAACAATAGGTTTATTTCCGTCCAATCATTATGTATGATACGAAACGTGCCGTATCGTTAAGGTCGCGTTAAAAATTTATGAATTTCCTTCTCCGATTTCCCTACATGGAGGCAATAAGCGCTCAAGAGACCCGCTGCTAAGCAGAAGCTGAGATCTAATAAACATACAAAACGAAACGATCCGTTTCATTGCTTTTCGAGAGAATCCTATACCTTGAGTCTCTTTTGTCAAGCGCCATATTGGAGATTTTGATTTATGGCCCGTAAACCATCTCGGAGCTCCATTGGCTCATTGAGGAGCCCTCACACGCACAAAGCGATCATTATTTCTGCCATAGAAACACTCAAGGAGTGCGGTTATTCGGGGTTGAGCATCGAGGCTGTGGCCCGCCGTGCTGGCGCCAGTAAACCGACAATCTACCGATGGTGGGGTAACAAGGCAGCCTTGATCGCCGAGGTCTACGAGAGCGAAAGCGAGCAGATTCGAAAAGAGCCTGATAAAGGCTCCTTCAAGGAGAACCTCAATTTCTTGCTGCTCAATCTCTGGAAGGTCTGGCGAGAAACGATTTGCGGGGAGGCTTTTCGGTGTGTCATTGCTGAGGCCCAACTCGATCCCAGCACGCTGCCCAAACTGAAAGACGAATTCATGGAACGACGTAGGGAGTTGCCTCGCAAGCTGGTGGAAAATGCCATTCAGCAAGGCGAGTTGCCCAAGGATACGTCGCGTGAATTGCTCCTGGACATGATCTTCGGGTTTTGCTGGTACCGGCTGTTGACCGAGCAGTTGGAGGTGGAAGCGGATATCAATGAATTCACGACACTTCTGATGAACGGGGTACTGCGCACGAATTCGGCAGCGGTTCAGGGCGCCGCCGAAGCCTGATTATCGGGTGGGGTTGTCCTTACTTTGCGCCACTGAATTGTGCATGAAGGCTCGGCAGGATGCTGGCCAGGTGGTTGAACTCACACAAGTCATGCACTGCAAATTCATAAGCCAGGGTTTCCAGCTCCACTTCCCCCAGACCGTTTTCTTCCAGTAGCTGAGCGGCTCGCTCGGCGCCTGGAAAACGCTGCATGGCAGGGTGGCTGCCGACCCAGTAACGGCTCGTCAGGTACAAACCCTCCGGGCATTCCTTGAACAAGTGCGCCATCAATGACACTGGCACTTGCGGTTCGTGGGCCAGGCTCATCAAGGCGCTGACGCTGCCGTCTATGTTGGATTCGCGGTACAGGTCCGGACAGAAGCCCAGCTCGCAGGGGTCCCTGAAATCGATGTGCAGGTGCATGAGGCGGTCACCGACGTACTCAGAGGCGCAAAAGGTATTGCCATATAAACGCTCCTCGAAGCTCAGGGTATTGTCGAGAAGGCGTTCGTGATGAACGCAGGGATTTTCCACATGGGCATAAGGAAACCACAGGGTGTAGCGTTCAGCCTCCAGTGGGTGCCACATGAACCACCACTTGAGCATCTCGGCTGTGCAGTTGGGGAAAAACTTGCGACTTTGCACGTAGGCCATCGGCCCTGGCAGCAGGGCGTAACCGGCCTCTTCGCTAATGAAATCGGCGGCGAGCATGCGGTTAAGGTCTTCAATGCTGGGCGTCAAGGTGTCAGCCAGGGGCATGGGGCCTTGCTGTATTTTTTCGACGGCACTGAGCGGCACGCTGATCTTGGAGCGGAAAAAGTCGGCGTAGGGTTTGCCTTGGATGGCCCGCTGATTGGCCAGGAACTGCTTCTGCATTGGCAATGAGAAGTAGGTGAAAGGTGTCATTACGCGCGCTTCCATGACGGTATTTCCTTGGTAGTGCGTGAAAAGCCCGCAGCATCGGCTGCAAAGTCCTCACGTGGTGTTGTAAAGGGGACAATGACGGGACCAAAATAGGTAGGCTGAAATAAAAAGTCAAATTTGAATTAGAACTATAAAGAGATGAGCTCATGGACAATGCCATTGGCAAGCCTTCCCTGCCTCGCGCTTCGCGGCTCGATGGGCAGGCAACGCGGTTGCAGATTCTGGAAAAAGCGGGTGAGCTGTTTGCCGAACAGGGCTTGGCCAACACCACCAGCAAGCAGATTTGCGAACGTTCGCAAGCCAACAGTGCGGCGGTGAATTACCACTTCGTAAACAAAGAGGGCCTGTACCGCGCGGTATTGCTCGAAGCCCACGCTCGGTTGGTGCGGATGGAAACACTGGTTTCGCTTAACGAGCGGCCAGGTACACCGCAAGACAAATTGCGTGCGCTCATCACCGTGTTGGTCGAACGCCTGCACGACCATCCGGATGGCTGGGCGCTGAAAGTGCTCACGCGCGAAGTGCTTTCGCCTTCTCCCGAGTTTGAGGTGGTGCTCAAGGAGCAGTCGTTTCCCAAGGCGCACATCCTGCGTGGGTTGCTTGGACAAATCATGAATTTGCCTGCGGATCACCCGACAACGTTGCGCAGCGCCATCAGCGTTTTCGCCCCCTGTCTTTTTTTGCTGATAGCCCATCAGCCGTTAAAACAGCATGTACTGCAAGGCTTGAATCTCGAGCCGCAGGGTTTGATAGATCACATGATGAGTTATGCCCTTGGTGGGCTCCAGGCCGTGGCGGCGACTGCGCACGATGCTACGAACTGACGCGCAATCCACTGTTATCAGGGTTTACCGCTGGCGCGTGTCCAATGAGTAGGCACCGCCGCCGCGCGCGACGATGTAGAGGGCAAGAAATCCCATCAGCACAGGAAACTCGATGCCTCGATCTATCCAGGGCCAGGTCGGTCCCAGTGCGTAGCTGATTGCGACCATCTCAATGGCAATCAGCAGTGCGACGAGTCGCGTGCCAAGCCCCATCGCCAGCATGAGCGCACCGACTGTCTCCAGGAGCATGACCAGGAAGGCAAGCTGCGCAGCCAAAGGCAGCCCCATCACGTTCTGGATGAGGTTGATCGACGCGGTCATTGGATCAGCCATCGATCCATGGGCGGTGCGCAGAACCTTCGGCAAGCCGTGGGTAAACAGGACCCCGGCGAAGACGATCCGCAGCATGGCGTACAGGTAAGGTTCCAAGCGGGCGACTCGTGCAGTCACCGTGGCCACCGCGCAGCGCAGTGATGGTAGATCTTGAGTTGTCATGGGAAATCCCTGGCAGGGTTGCGTGAAGCGCTGATGCATGACGTCGATAGCGACCCCGACACGGTACGAGGTCGATACACCTCTGAATGCTCCAAAGGCACTATTGTCCTTTGGCGGGCAGCCCCATCTTCGCCAGTGTCAACGTTTCATCGGCGCGCCCCCAGCCGCCGTCTGCAACCTCTTCGACCAGGACCATAGTGAACGGACGGACCCCCTCGCCAAAGTACTCGACGAACATTTCCGTGGTGCGATGGATGATCTCTTCCTTGCGGGCGTGGTCCAGGATTCCTTCGGGGAATTTGTAGTTGGCAAATGGCATGGATCTACTCCGTGGGTGTGAGAAAGATGCGGTAGGGAAAATGACCCCTGGCGCGCATCTTTGCCCTTTAGGCCCATGGAATAAATCCCTCTGGATTGTCATCAGCATTCAACACGCGCGAACAATCGGCGGCCTGGACTCAGTGCGAGTGACGCGGCTCACCGCTGCGGGCGATCACGCGCAAATGTAACGTCGCCGGCTCCAGGCAGCCCCCCGTGGACAGTTGCCCCACCAGTTGCCGGTACAGCTCCTGCCAGGGTGTTTGCGAAGGCGGGATGTTCGGCGTCCATTCGTGTCGGCGCTGGGCCATCTCGGCGTCGTCGATCAGCAGGTTCACGGTGCGGGTGTTCAGGTCCACTTTCAGCCGGTCGTTGGTTTTCAGCAACGCCAGGCCGCCGCCCACCGCCGCTTCCGGGGACATGTTGAGGATCGATGGGCTCGCTGATGTGCCGCTCTGGCGCCCGTCGCCCAGGCAGGGCAGGGAGTCGATGCCTTGTTTGATCAGCGCGGCCGGAGGGGCCATGTTCACCACTTCGGCGCTGCCGGGGTAGCCCACGGTGCCAACGCCACGGATCACCAGGATGCAGCGCTCGTCGATGTCCAGCGCCGGGTCGTCGATCCGCGCGTGGTAGTCCTCCGGTCCTTCGAACACGATGGCTCGGGCCTCAAAGCTATTTTCGGCGCCGGGCTCGGACAGGTAGGTCTTGCGAAACGCTTCGCCCACCACCGACATCTTCATGATCGCGCTGTCGAAGAAGTTGCCGCTGAGCACGATGAAGCCAGCCCGGTGCTTGAGCGGGGTGTCGAAGGGATGGATCACGTCGGTGTTGCTGGTCAGGCTGTTGCTGACGATTTCGCCGATGGTCTTGCCGCTGACCGTGGCGCAGTCTTCATGCAGGCGCCCGGCTTTTTGCAGTTCATGCATGAGCGAGGGCACGCCTCCGGCCCGATGGAAACCTTCGCCCAGGTACTTGCCCGCCGGCATGCAATTGACCAGCAGCGGCACATCCTCGCCAATCCGTTGCCAATCCTCCAGGCTCATCTCGACGCCCATGTGCCGGGCGATGGCGATCAGGTGCGGCGGGCAGTTGCTTGAGGCGCCCAAGGCCGAGGCGACGGCGATGGCGTTCTCGAAGGCCTGGCGGGTCATGATTTGTGATGGGCGTATGTCTTGCAGCACCAGCTCGCAGATGCGCTTGCCGGTGGCATAAGCCATTTGCCCGCGCTCGCGATAGGGGGCCGGAATGCTCGCGCAACCGGGCAGCGACATGCCCAGGGCTTCGGCCAGGGCGTTCATCGACAAGGCGGTGCCCATGGTGTTGCAGTGACCCACCGATGGCGATGCCGCGGTGGTCATTTCCATGAAGCCCTCGTAGTCGATCTCGCCGGCGGCCATCAGGTTGCGCGCATGCCAGAGCACAGTGCCCGAGCCGATCAGTTCGCCCTTGTGGTGGCCGTCGAGCATCGGCCCGCCGGACAGGACAATGGCCGGCAGATCGGTGGTCGCCGCAGCCATCAGGCAGGCCGGGGTGGTCTTGTCGCAGCCGGTGGTGAGCACCACGCCGTCCAATGGGTAACCGTGAAGAATCTCCACCAGCCCCAGGTATGCCAGGTTGCGGTCCAGGGCGGCAGTGGGACGGCGCGACTGTTCGGCGATCGGGTGCACCGGGAATTCCATGGGAATGCCACCGGCATCACGGATGCCGGCCTTGACCCGCTGTGCCAGTTCCAGGTGATGACGGTTGCAGGGGGTCAGGTCGCTGCCGGTCTGGGCGATGCCGATGATCGGGCGTCCCGATTGCAGCTCTTCGCGGGTCATCCCGTAGTTCATGTAGCGTTCGACATACAGGGCGGTCATGTCCGCGTGGGCAGGGTCATTGAACCATTGCTCGCTGCGCAGGCGGCGTTTTGGCGTGTCACTCATGATTCATTTCTCTCTTGTAATTGGATGAATCGGTCACGGTCGTGGTGTTTTAGCGGTCCAGCAGTCCTCGGGCGGCTAGGTTACGCAGCAAGGCGCTGACCCCAAAGGTCCAGGGGGCGGCATCGCAGCTGTGGGTCACCTGGTTATGCAGGCTGCCGAGCAACGGGCTGCTGATGCTGACCACGTCACCGTGTTTGTGGGTGAAACCGCTGCCGGCATGGTCACGGTCTTCGGTGGGGGCGAACAGGGTACCGAGAAACAGCACAAAACCATCCGGGTATTGGTGATTGGCGTTGAGCGTCTGGCCCGCCAGGTCCTGCGGGTCGCGGCTGATCTGGTTCATGGAGCTGGAACCGTGCAGGCGGTAGCCATCTTCGCCATCTACCTGGAGGTCGACCACGCAGGCGCGTACATCATCCAGGCTGAAGTGTTCGTCAAACAGGCGAATGAACGGCCCGATGGCGCAGGAGGCGTTATTGTCCTTGGCCTTGCTCAGCAGCAGCGCGCTGCGACCTTCGAAATCCCGCAGGTTGACGTCGTTGCCCAGCGTGGCGCCGAGGATCTGGCCGCGGCTGTTCACGGCCAGCACCACTTCGGGCTCCGGGTTGTTCCATTGCGAGCCTGGATGAATGCCGATGCGGCTGCCGCTGCCCACGGCGGCCAGGACCGGTGCCTTGGTGAAGATTTCTGCATCCGGGCCGATGCCCACTTCCAAGTACTGCGACCACATGCCTTGTTCGATGAGCAAGGCCTTCAGGCGCATGGCTTGCTCGGAACCCGGCACGATCGCGCGCAGGTTGTCGCCGATCACGCTGTGCACCGTGGCGCGTACGGCTTCGGCCTTCGCTGCATCGCCGCCGGTTTGTTCCTCGATCACACGTTCGATCATGCTGGCGGCGAAGGTCACGCCGGCGGCCTTGATTACTTGCAGGTCCAGTGGCGGCAACAGCGACGGTTTGCTCGGGTCGGCATCAGGGCCGGTGTTGGCCAGCAGGGTTTGGACACTGGCGATGAAGGTGCCGGGCGTCTGTCGCACGGCGGCCAGCGGCGATTCGGTTTCCAGTAAATCGCTCAATGTCGCAAAACGATCCGAGAGATCGAACACACCGTCGCTGCGCAACGCAATGGGCGAAGGCCCGGCGATTCGGCCTGGCACCCAGGCACGACCAATCAGGGTGCCGGCCACGCCATCGACGGGCAGGGTGTTCTCGGGAGTAAGCGGTAGCGACATGGCAAGTCTTCCTGTTGGTAAAGCCTTCACGCTAGGGTGGCCGCTCGATAAACTCCAATGAGATATATTCAGTATTTGATAACGTCGGGTTATCGCCGGCCTGAGGAATTGCCATGTCAGATCTGTCCTTCTCCAGCTTCTGTGGCTGGCTCAAATTCCGCCATTTGCTGCTGATCGACACCTTGGGGCGCACCCGCAACATGCACTTGGCGGCGCAGCAGATGAACCTCAGCCAGCCGGCCATCAGCAAGATGCTCAAGGAAATCGAAAGCCTGCTCGGCTTTGCCCTGTTCGAACGGCTGCCACGGAGCATGCCGCCCACGGCCTTGGGCGAGCACGTACTGCGGTACGCGCAGATTGCCTTGAATGATGCGCGCTCGTTCGTCGAACAAATCAGCAGCTTGCGCGAAGGGGGCCACGGCTTTCTCAAGGTCGGTGGGATCTTCGCCGCCACTGCAGTGGCCTTGCCTGAGGCGATCCTGCAGATCAAGCAGCGCTGGCCGTTGCTGTCGATTGAAGTGGTGGAGCAGACCAGCAACCACCTGATGGAGATGCTTGAAGAGAAGACGCTCGACCTGGCGGTGGCCCGTTTTACCGATCAAAGCCAGCAGCAGCGCTATGATTTCCAACCGTTGGCCCCGGAACCGTTCTGCATCGTGGTCAACCATTGCCATCCATTGGCCGGCGCGGGCCCGGTCTCCTTGCAGCAACTGGTGGACTTGCCGTGGATTCTCTATCCGGTCGGCACGCCGATTCGCGCACGCATGGAGCTGGCCTTCGCCGAGGCCGGGGTGGGAATGCCGCGCAACACCATCGACACCATTTCCATGCAGACCTTCCTCCAGGTGCTGCAACGCGGGCCCATGATCGGCATGCTGCCCAATGCGATGGTCGATCCGCTGCTCGAAAGCGGTCAACTCAAGACCCTCGACACCCCGCTGCGCCTGGTGCCGCAGGACTACGGCATCCTCACGCGCAAGGATGAGCCCTTGGTGGGTGCGGCGCTGGAGTTCGCCGAGATCCTCAAGGACAACGCCCGCCTGGCCGCCATGCAGCCTGCTTAAGGGCAGTATGAATCTGTGGGAGCAAGGCTTGCCCGCGATGCAGGCGCCTCGTTTCCCCTCAGACCGCGTCGTCTTCATCGCGGGCAAGCCTTGCTCCCACAGATGACTCGTCACAGGTTCCATGGGTCTGAAGATCATTCGATAACGCATCGTTATCAACTAATCCAAAAATGCCATTGGGAAAGAATCGATTTCCGACAGTAGAGTCCTCGTTCAATCGCCGGATGATTCGCTCATTCGACGTGACCCAATAAAAACAATCAGGGGTTACCTCATGCAAACCATCTCCGAGCAGTTGCCGGCCCAGGCGCAAGCTGGCGAACTGGATTTCGAAGACCGAACCTACCGCAAGGTCATCTGGCGCATCCTTCCCGTCCTGCTCCTATGTTACATGGCGGCCTACCTGGATCGAGTGAACATCGGGTTCGCCAAGCTCGACATGCTCAACGAGCTGCAGTTCAGCAACACCGTCTATGCCTTGGGCGCCAGTATGTTTTTCTGGGGCTATTTTCTCTTCGAAGTCCCCAGCAACCTGTTGCTGCATCGCTTTGGCGCGCGGTTCTGGATTGCCCGGATCATGCTGACCTGGGCAGTGGTGTCCATGGCCGTGGCCTACACCGTGCCGCTGGCGGCTTTCTTCCACCTCGAATCGAGCACGATGTTCTATGTGCTGCGTTTCCTGTTGGGCATCTGTGAAGCGGGCTTTTTCCCCGGCGTGATCCTGTACCTCAACTACTGGTTCCCGACCCATCGGCAGAGCCGGGTGATGTCCGGATTCCTGCTGGCGTTGCCGGTCAGCCTGACCCTGGGCGGGATACTCTCCGGTTGGCTGATGAACAGCATGCAAGGGGTGCATGGCTTGTCTGGCTGGCAATGGATGCTGCTCATCGAAGGCATTCCTTCGATCATCATGGCGGTCGTGGTGATCGTCTGCCTGGCCGACAACATCGACAAAGCCAAATGGCTGTCTGCGGCGCAAAAAGCCCTGCTCAAGGCCAATCTGCAAACCGACAACCAGGGCAAGGCCACCCGCTTGAGTGAAGTGTTCTTCAATCCTCGGGTGTGGTTGCTGGTGTTGATCCTGCTGACCTTCAACACCGGCTTCTATGGCCTGGCGTTCTGGATGCCGTCGATCATCAAGAGCACCGGCGTTACCAACAGTTTGCACATCGGTTTGCTGACCGCCATTCCTTATTCGGTGGCAGTGGTGGCGATGCTGCTCAACGCCCGGCACTCCAACCGCACCGGTGAGCGGCGCTTGCATGCGGCGATTCCGGCGTTCTTTGGCGGCGTCGGCTTGATCCTCAGTGCCTTCTTCGCCGACAACCTCGTGTTGTCCGTGCTCTTTCTCAGTGTTTCCGCTTCGGGGATCCTCAGCCTGATGCCGATATTCTGGACCCTGCCGGGCACCGTGCTGTCGGGCGTCGCCGCCGCAGCCGGGATTGGCATGATCAACGCCATCGGCAACCTGTCGGGCTTCACCGGTTCGATGATCACCGCTGTGGCCGAAACCCTCACCGGCAACATCAATAACGGTACCTATGTGCTGGCCTTGTGTCTTTTGGTCAGTGGTGGACTGATCCTGGCCATTCCCGCCTCGATGCTCGGCAGGGCTCCCAAGCACGCCGCCACGGCAGCACAACTGGAGACCGCATGAATCTACAAAACAAGCGCGTACTGGTCACGGCAGCGGCGCAGGGCATTGGCTTGGCCAGCGCCATGGCCTTCGCCCGGGCCGGGGCCGAGGTGTTCGCCACTGACATCGATACCCAGGCACTGGCGGGAATCGAAGGCATCACCGCCATGCCCTTGGACGTCACGTCGCCTGCGGCCATCAGCGCCGCTTGCGAACGCGTCGGTGGGCTCGATGTGCTGTTCAACTGCGCAGGCTTTGTGCACAGCGGCAACATCCTCGACTGCGACGAAGCCGCCTGGGCTCGTTCGATGGACCTCAATGTCACGGCCATGTACCGGTTGATCCATGCGTTCCTGCCGGGCATGTTGGCCCGTGGCGGCGGTTCGATCATCAACATGTCGTCGGTGGCCTCCAGCGTCAAGGGCGTGCCCAATCGCTTCGCCTATGCCACCAGCAAGGCCGCGGTGGTGGGCCTGACCAAGGCCGTCGCCATCGACTTCGTCAGCCAGGGCATTCGCTGCAACGCGATCTGCCCGGGCACCGTGGATTCACCCTCGTTGCGACAGCGCATCGCCGACCAGGCCGCGCAGCAGGGCGTCGATGAGGCGCAGGTCTACCGGCAATTTCTCGACCGCCAGCCCATGGGCCGTATCGGCCAGACTGAAGAGATCGCGCAGTTGGCGTTGTACCTGGGCAGCGATGTGTCCGCCTACACCACGGGAGCCATCCACATCATCGACGGTGGCATGAGCCTCTGAACCCCGGTCTTCACTTGAGCAGGAGCACGACATGAAACTATTGCGCTACGGCGAAAAAGGTTCGGAAAAACCCGGGCTGTTGGATGCCGACAACCAGATCCGCGACCTGTCGGGCCATGTGCCGGACATCGCCGGGCAAGCCCTCGGCCCGGACAGCCTGGCAGCGCTCGCCGCCCTTGACCCGCGCAGCCTGCCGATCGTGGTCGGCCAGCCACGGATCGGTGCTTGCGTCGGGCAGGTCGGCAAATTCATCTGCATCGGCCTGAACTACGCCGACCATGCGGCCGAGTCGAATATGGAAGTGCCGAAAGAACCGATCATCTTCAACAAGTGGACCAGTGCCATTTGCGGGCCGAACGACAACATCCAGATCCCGCGCGGCTCGCTCAAGACCGACTGGGAAGTTGAACTGGGTGTGGTCATCGGTAAAGGCGGGCGCTACATCGACGAAGCGAACGCCATGGAGCATGTCGCCGGCTACTGCGTCATCAACGATGTGTCCGAGCGCGAGTGGCAACTGGAGCGTGGCGGCACCTGGGACAAGGGCAAAGGTTTCGACACCTTCGGCCCCCTTGGACCGTGGCTGGTGACCCGGGATGAAATCGCCGACCCGCATACGCTGGACCTGTGGCTGGAGGTCGACGGACACCGCTATCAGAACGGCAATACCCGAACGCTGATCTTCAGCGTGCCGCAACTGATTGCCTATCTGAGCCGGTGCATGAGCCTGCAAGCCGGGGATGTGATCTCCACCGGCACGCCGCCCGGCGTCGGCTTGGGCATCAAGCCCAACCCGGTGTTCCTGCGGCCGGGCCAGACCATGCGCCTGGGAATCCAGGGCTTGGGCGAACAGCGCCAGGTCACGGTGCAGGCGGACTGAGGGCTGAGCCCGCTCCCACAGAAGGACTCCGGATGCACGCGGATATTGTGTCCGCTGAAGATCCAATGTGGGAGCTTGCTCGCGATAGCGCTGGCCCGGCTAGCCTCACTTGGGATCAACACGCCTGACACGCTTCATCACCACCACGAAAAACACCGGTACGAACACCACCGCCAGCGTGGCGCTGATCATCCCGCCGATCACCCCGGTACCGATGGCCTGCTGGCTCGCCGAACTGGCGCCCGTGGCGATCGCCAGCGGCACCACCCCGAGGATGAAGGCCAGCGAGGTCATGATGATCGGCCGCAGGCGCAGGCGTGCCGCCTGGAGCGTGGCGTCGATCAGGTCGTGGCCTTCGTCGTACAGGCTCTTGGCGAACTCGATGATCAGGATCGCGTTTTTCGCTGACAGGCCGATGATGGTGATCAGCCCGATCTTGAAGAACACATCGTTAGGCATGCCGCGCAACGACACGGCCAATACCGAGCCGAGCACACCCAACGGTACCACCAGCAACACCGAGGTCGGGATCGACCAGCTCTCGTACAGCGCCGCCAGGCACAGGAATACCACCAGCAGCGACAGGCCCAGCAGGAACGGCGCCTGGCTGCCGGACAAGCGTTCCTGCAAGGACAACCCGGTCCATTCCTGGCCCAGGCCCGTCGGCCCCAGGGCCACCAGCCGTTCGATTTCGGCCATGGCTTGCCCGGTGCTGTAGCCCGGTGCCGGTTCGCCGGAAATGCTCACCGCCGGATAGCCGTTGTAACGGGTCAGTTGCGCCGGTCCCTGGGTCCAGCGGGCCTGGACGAAGGCTGACAACGGGACCATTTTCCCGCTGTTGTTGCGCACGTGAATTTTCAACAGGTCCTCGACCTGGCTGCGCTGGTCACCTTCGGCCTGGACCACCACCCGTTGCATGCGCCCCTGGTTGGGAAAGTCGTTGATGTAGGCCGACCCCACTGCCGTGGACAACACACTGCCGACGTCGGCAAAGGAAATGCCCAGGGCATTGGCCTGCTTGCGGTCGACCTCCAATTGCACCTGCGGCGCCTCCGCCAGGGCGCTCTCACGCACATTTATCAGCACCGGGCTTTTTTCGGCGGCGGCGAGCAATTCGCTGCGGGCCTGCATCAAGGTGGCATGGCCGAGGCCGCCACGGTCCTGCAAACGGAACTCGAAACCGCTGGAGGTGCCCAGGCCATCCACCGGCGGTGGCAGCACCGAGAACACCAAGGCGTCCTTGATCTGGCTCAGCGCCAGATTGGCGCGGTCGGCGATGGATGCCGCCGAATCATCGGCGCCGCGTTGCGACCAGTCCTTGAGGGTGGTGAAGGCCAGGGCCGCGTTCTGCCCGCTGCCGGAAAAGCTGAAACCGAGAATGATCGTACTGTCACCGACCCCTGGTTCGCCGGCGTTATGGGCTTCGATCTGCTCCACCACCTGCACCGTACGGTTTTTGCTGGCGCCCGGTGGCAGCTGGATGTCGGTGATGGTGTAGCCCTGGTCTTCCACCGGCAGGAACGAGGAGGGCAGGCGACTGAACAGCAGGCCCATGCCCACCAGCAACACGCCGTAGATCAGCAGATAACGACCGCTGCGTTTTACCGCGTAGGCCACCCAACCTTGATAACGGTCGCCGAAGCGCTCGAATCCACGGTTGAACAGGCCGAAGAAACCGGTCTTGGCGTGGTGGTCACCTTGGGCGACGGGTTTGAGCAAGGTCGCGCAAAGCGCCGGGGTCAAGGTCAGGGCGAGAAAGGCCGAGAACAGGATCGAGGTCGCCATCGACAGTGAGAACTGCTGGTAAATCACCCCGACCGAGCCCTGCATGAACGCCATCGGAATGAACACGGCCACCAGCACCAGGGTGATGCCGATGATTGCCCCGGTGATCTGCCCCATGGCCTTGCGCGTGGCCTCTTTGGGCGACAACCCTTCCTGGGCCATGATCCGCTCGACGTTCTCCACCACCACGATGGCATCGTCCACCAGGATGCCGATGGCCAGCACCATGCCGAACATCGTCAGCACGTTGATCGAGAACCCCAGCGCGAGCATCGTCGCGAAGGTGCCCATCAGCGCCACCGGCACCACCAATGTCGGGATCAGGGTGTAGCGGATGTTCTGCAGGAACAGGAACATCACCGCGAACACCAGCAACATCGCCTCGCCGAGGGTATAGATCACCTTGGTAATCGAGACCTTGACGAACGGCGACGTGTCGTAGGGGATCTTGTATTCCACGCCGGCCGGGAAGTAGCGCGACAGTTCGTCCATTTTCTTGCGCACCAGGGTCGCGGTGTTCAAGGCATTGGCGCCTGGCGACAGTTGCACGGCCACGGCCGTGGAGGGCTTGCCGTTCAGACGCGTGGAAAACTGGTATTCCTGGCTGCCGATTTCCACCCGGGCCACGTCGGCGATGCGCGCCGTCGAGCCGTCGGGGTTGGCCTTGAGCACAATGTCGGCGAACTCTTGCGGGGTATTGAGCTGGCCTTTGACGACGATGGTCGCGGTGATTTCCTGGGTGCTGCGGCTCGGCAGATCCCCCAGGCTGCCGGCCGACACCTGGGCGTTCTGCGCCACGATGGCGGCGTTGACGTCGGCCGGGGTCAGGTTGAAACCGACGAGTTTCTGCGGGTCGATCCAGATCCGCATGGCCCGTTCGGCCCCGTACAACTGGGCCTTGCCGACACCGTCCAGGCGCTTGATCTCGTTCATCACGTTGCGCGCCAGGTAGTCGCTGAGGGCCACGTCGTCGAGCTTGCCGTCGCTGGAGGTGAGGGTGATCAGCAACAGGAAACCGGCAGAGACTTTGTCCACTTGCAAGCCTTGCTGGGTCACCGCCTGCGGCAGGCGCGACTCCACGGCCTTGAGGCGGTTCTGCACGTCGACCTGGGCCAGTTCCGGGTTGGTACCGGGTTGGAAAGTCGCGGTGATGGTGGCGCTGCCCAGGCTGCTCTGGGATTCGAAATACAGCAGGTTGTCGGCGCCGTTGAGTTCTTCTTCGATCAGGCTGACCACGCTTTCGTCCACGGTTTGCGCCGAAGCGCCCGGGTAGACGGTGTAGATCTCGATTTGTGGCGGGGCCACGACCGGGTATTGCGCCACCGGCAGTTGCGGGATGGCAAGGATCCCGGCCAACAGGATGAACAGCGCGACGACCCAGGCGAATACCGGACGGTCGATGAAGAATTGCGGCATGGCTTAATGTCCTGCCTGTGGCCCGGGAACCTGGGCGAGGGGAAGTGGGGAATCGTCGATCCGGACTTGCTCGCCGGGGCGGGCGTGTTGCAGGCCTTCGATGACGATGCGGTCGCCGGGTTTCAAACCCTGCGTGACGACCCAGCGATCGTCTTGCACGGCGCCCAGTTGCACCGGTTGTTGGCTGACCTTCTGCTCGGCGTCCAGCAGCAATACCTGGGCAACTCCGGCGCTGTCGCGCAGGATCGCCCGTTGCGGCACGGTGATGCCCTGGCTGTTGACCGCCTGTTCCAGGCGCACGCGAATGAAGCTGCCGGGCAGCAGGTCCAGGTCGGGGTTGGGGAATTCGCTGCGCAGGGTGATCTGGCCGGTGCTCGGGTCGACGCTGAGGTCGGTGAACAGCAATTTGCCGGGCAGCGGATAGGGGCTGCCATCGTCCTGAATCAACGTGGCCTTGGCCTGGCCCTGGCCGACCGCTTGCAAAAGCCCTGTGCGAAAGGCGCGGCGCAGGTTATTGAGTTCGCGGGTCGATTGGGTGAGGTCGGCGTAGATCGGGTCCAGTTGCTGGATCAGCGCCAACGGCGTGCTTTCGTTCTGCCCCACCAGGGCGCCTTCCGTTACCAGGGCGCGACCGATACGCCCGGAAATCGGCGCGGTCACCGTGGCGTACCCCAGGTTCAGCTTCGCCCGTTCCACCGCGGCCTTGTTGGCAGCGACGTCGGCGGCGGTCTGGCGCACGCTGGCCCGGGCGTTGTCGTAATCCTGGCCACTGATCGCCTTGTCATCGATCAATTGGGCGTAGCGCTGCGCCTGCAAGCGGGCCTGGAATGCATTGGCCTCGGCCTTGCGCAACGCGGCCTGGGCACTGTCCAGGTCGGCCTTGAAGGGCGCCGGATCGATGCGAAATAGCACCTCGCCCTGTTTGACGTCGCGGCCTTCACGAAACACCTGCTGCAAGACCACACCGGCCACCCGGGCCCGGACTTCGGCCACCCGCGGTGCGGCGATGCGGCCGCTCAGTTCGTTGCTGATCGACAGTGGCCGGGCCTGGACGGTTTCGACACGCACGCTTGCCAGCGGGGCGGATGCTTGCGGGGGCGAGGCGCTATCACAGCCACTGAGCAACAGTGCCCCGACCAACAGGCCCAGTGTGACGAAAGGAATCTTGGACATGGTGCTTCCCCAATATTGAACCGCCCATGGTAGGGAGCGATGCCAATGGCAGGGGTGAAGCTTTGTAGGGGGTGTGTGAAATTGTGTAATCACGCTAGTGGTCTGTTTCAGGGGCCACTAGATCCGAAAATGCCCCACCAACTGCTGTTGACGGTTGGCCATGGCATGCAGCGAGTGGCTCGCCTGCGATGCTTGTTCCATCTGGCCGGTCAAGGTTTCGCTGATCCCTCGAATGTCACTGACGCGATGGCTGATGTCTTCCACCACGGCGCTTTGCTCCAGGGCCGCGCTGGCGATCTGCTGGTTCATGTGCTCGATCACTTCCACGGCATCGCTGATGTGCTGCAGCGCCGCCTGGGTCTTTTCGACTTGAGCGACGCTGTCTCTGGCCTGTTCGCGGCTCAATTGGGTGCTGTGCACCACTTCCTGGCTCAACTGTTGTAACGCTTCGATCACGGTGCGTATCTGCTCGACCGAGTTCTGGGTGTTGCTGGCCAGATGGCGAACTTCATCCGCCACCACCGCGAAGCCGCGTCCCTGTTCACCGGCCCTGGCCGCTTCGATGGCGGCATTCAAGGCCAGCAGGTTGGTCTGCTGGGCAATGGCGCAGATCACGTCCAGCACCTGGCCAATGTGTTGACTGTTGCCGGCCAGCGCCTGCACTTGCTCAAGCGTCGTCTCCAGACGCCGGTCCAGGCTGTCGATGCTGGTGACCGCGTTGGCGAACAATTCACGTCCCGATCGGCTGGCGTTTTCGGCGACGGTGGCGGCATCGGCCGCCTGGTGGGAGTGACGGGCGACTTCCTGGGCGTTGGTGCTCATTTCATGCAGGGCGGTCGCTGCCAGCTCGACTTCCCGGTACTGCGTGTGCATGCCGGCGCTGACTTCCCGGGCCACCTGCGCCGATGTATCGGCGGTGTCGCGGGTGTCCAGGGACGCTTGCTGGATATCGCGGATGATGGGCTGCAATTTATCGAGGAAGCGGTTGAAGCCCTTCGCCAGTTGACCCAATTCATCGTGGCGGTCGTTGGGCAGGCGCTGGGTGAGATCACCGTCGCCTTCGACAATGGCGTCGAGCATGTGCGCCACCCTGAGCAAGGGGCGTGTGACGCCGTAGGCCGTCAGCCAGATAAGCAATAAGCCCAGGCAACTGGCGAGCAAGCCCAGGCTGAGGTTGAGCCAATTGGCCTGGCGACGCTTGTCGTCCAACTGGGCCTGCATTTGCAGGGCCGGCGCTTGCACAAGCGACTCAGGCACGCGTATCTGCAATTGCCAGGGGGTATTGGCGGGAACGGTTTGCACGGCTTGCTGAACGTCGACGGAGGCGCCGTCGACCGTGCCGCTATGGCCGGCAACTTGCCCTGACGGAGAAAGAATGTTGATCTCGCTGTGACCGGGGTACAGGTCGTTGGCAAGGCTGGCGGCCAGTTGCTGGAGGGTATCGAGGCTGATGTCCATACCCACTACGCCGATGACTTTGCCCTGGTCCAGCAACGGTATGGAGATGCTGCTCATCAACGTCTTCTGGCCTTCGACTTCAATCGCATAGGGCTCTGTCACGCAGGTGCGCCCCTGGGTCTGTGGGCAGAGGTACCAGGCGTTTGCTGGCTCGCTGCCCGGTGGCGCGGTGTTGGCGCTGATCTGGGCTTCGCTGAGCACCTCTTGCACCAGTTGCCCAGGTTGGCTTTGCGACCAATACAGGGCAAAGCGACCTTTTTCGTTGCCGGCCAGATCGCGTTGGCCAATGAAACCAGCATCTTCACCAACCAGTGCGTCGGGAAGCAGCACCACGTAGAAGCCGAGGACTTTTTCGCGGTTTTGAAGGGCTTGGCGGGTCGCGGCGATCAGGTCCCTGCGCAGTTGCCCTGGCGTCAGTCGCCCGTTCCACGCTTGGGCGCGCAGTTGCATGACTTGTTGGGCAAATCCTTCCCCATAGATCGCTGTTTCGCTGAAAAAGCGTTCCACCCGCTGACCGTGGGCCAGACCCTGTGCCTGCAAACCTTCCAAGGCCGAGCGGCCGAGCAGTTGGCTGCTCTGTTGCTTGAGCAGCGTTGCGCCTTGCTGGTTCTGATACAGGGAGGCGCCGGTCAATGCCCCGACGACGGCCAGCAGGCACAGCCCACTCAGGAGCGTGATCCGCCATTGGATAGAGAGACGAGCGAAGAACATGCTGAAGTTACCTACGCTTAGGGGCTTTATTGTTTTGGGCCCAGCACTGTCTGAGCGGTGGGCGAGGTTATCTTGCGGCAGGAAGCGCCTACCGGTTATCCCGAATCGGCAGCCGTTGTGCTCCGGCACTGGGCTAATGCGGTTCACTCAATAAAACGCTGAAGCTGTGCCACAGAACGCTCGCTGGCCTGCGGTAGGAGCTGCCGAAGGCTGCGATCTTTTGATCTTGATCTTTCGCTTGAGACTCAATGGGGCTGAAAAGATCGCAGCCTCGCTTCGCTCGACAGCTCCAGCGCCAGCCAGCCCCAGCGGGAGTAATCCCTCGCCACGGGTTTGTCAGCGTTACCGCATTGGGCTGACCTGTTTTGGGGCACAGCTTGGGATGCTGCCGTTTTGGGATAGCGAAGGGTTTTGGCAAGGGCCTAGCATCGAATCCAGCGTGCAAGCAGAACAATAAGCATCTGGAAGTCGGCGAAGCTGGCGTCTGCGATCCAGCAACACTGCCTCATACAATAAGGTCAAGAATAATGAGTGTATCTTTCCCGATCAGCAGCTCGACGGAGTTGAAGCGCGGCGCCTTGGGTGTCGGTTTCATCATCTTCTTTGTGATTTCGGCGGCGAGTCCCTTGAGCGTCATCGCCGGCGGTTTCCCCATTGGCATCATGCTGGGCAACGGCGCTGGTACACCGGCATTGCTGCTCCTGGCCTTGCTGGTGTTACTGGCGTTTTCGGCGGGCTACACGGCCATGTCCCGCCACATGACCAACGCCGGTGGTTTTTATGCCTTCACCTCCCGCGGCCTGGGTGGCCTGGCCGGCGGTGCGGCGGGGGTGTTGGCGATGTTTGCCTACAACATTCTCCAGGTCGGCCTGTACGGCATGTTCGGCGGGGTGGTCAGCGGCACGATGGCCAGCGTCTTTGGCCTGGACTTGCCGTGGTGGGCGTATTCGCTCCTGGCGATGGCGAGCATCGCGATTCTTGGCTATCGCAAGATCGATCTATCGGCCCGAGTGCTGTCGGTGGTGGTCATTGCCGAATATCTGGCGATCCTGACACTGGATTTCGCCATCCTTAAAACCGGTGGCGACAGCGGCATCAATTTCGCTTCGTTCGAGCCCAGCCATGTATTCAGCGGTACGCCATCGATCGGCTTGCTGTTCTGCTTCGCGGCGTTCATCGGCTTCGAGGCCACGACCATCTACGGCGAAGAGGCGAGGAATCCGCATCGTACGATTCCCATTGCCACCTACAGTTCGGTGCTGTTGATCGGTGGTTTCTATGCCCTGTCGGTCTGGGCGATGGTGATTGGCGTCGGGGCGGACAAGATCGTGCCGGCCCTGCAGGCGCTGCAAGATCCGACCACATTCATCTACGGTATGTCCGATCATTTTGTCGGCCCGCACCTGACCCAGATCATCCGTGTGCTGTTCATGGTCAGCATCTACGCCGGACTGCTGGCGTTCCACAATGCCGCGGCCCGTTACTTCTATGCCATCGGCCGTGATGGTTTGCTGCACAGCCGGTTGGGCACCACCCATCGCGTGCACCAGAGTCCGCACATGGGCTCGGTCCTGCAAAGTCTGATCGCGGCGGTGGTGGTGTTGATCTTCGCCGCGCTGGACGCCGATCCGATCCTTCAGCTGTTCGCCTGGTTTTCCAACCTGGCCACGCTGTGCGTGATCCTGCTCATGGCGCTGACCTCAGCGGCGGTGTTTGTCTATTTTCGAGCTCATCCGGAGCTGAAGGTGGGGTTCTGGCGCGGTCGGATTCTTCCGGGCTTTTCGTGCCTGGCATTGCTGGTGGTCCTGGCTCTTGCGGTGATTCATTTCGACGTGCTGACGGGCGCCAGCCAGCTCTTGTCCTATGGCCTCTGCGCTGTGATTCCCGTCGCGCTGATCGTCGGCGTGTTCCTCGCTGTTCGATTGCGCAAGGCCTCGCCCGAGCGGTTCATGGCGCTGGGAAGCCACAAGCTCTAAGGCATCACGCACAACGTCAATCCACCCAGAAACAAGTCCGCTGTCGTTCGGGACGGTTCGTCAGCGCGTGAAAGGAAGGTTCTATGCACGATTATCAAATGCTCATCAATGGGGCTCGGGTCGACGGTGAGAACGGGCACTTTGATGTGCTCAATCCGGCGACCGGTACGGTGTTCGCTCGATGCGCGGCCGGTTCCCTGGCCCAGCTGGACCTGGCCGTCGAAGCGGCGCAGTCGGCCTTTGTCGAATGGCGACACAGCACCCACGAAGATCGCCGCCAGCGCCTGCTGAGCATCGCTGCCGATCTCGAACAGGAAGCCGAGGCGTTGGCCCGGCTTATTGTCCTGGAACAGGGCAAGCCGCTGGAATTGGCGTTCTGCGAAGTGATGGGCGCGGTGGCCTGGACGCGCTATGCCGCCGAGCAGCAGATTCCCGTGGAGTTGGTGGAAGAAACCCCGACCCAGCGTATTGAACTGCACCGCAAGCCGTTGGGCGTGGTCGCGTCGATCACGCCCTGGAATTGGCCGTTGATGATCGCCGTCTGGCACATCATGCCGGCCTTGCGGGCCGGCAATTGCGTGATCAGCAAACCGTCAAGCCTGACCCCCTTGAGCACCCTGCGCCTGGTGGAAGTCATCGCTCGCCACGTGCCTCGGGGCGTGATCAATAGCGTGAGCGGTGAGCAAGGGTTCGGCAGTGCGATCACCTCCCATGCCGGTATCCAAAAGATAGTCTTCACCGGCTCCACCGCCACCGGCCAAAGCGTGATGCGCGGCGCCGCCGGCAACCTCAAGCGCCTGACCCTGGAGCTGGGCGGTAACGATGCCGCCATCGTACTGCCAGGCACCTCGGTCGAGGCGGTCGCCGAAGATATTTTCCAGGCCGCATTCCTGAACATGGGGCAGACCTGCGCCGCCCTCAAGCGCTTGTACATCCACCAATCCCAGTACGAGGCCTTTGCCGAGGCCCTGACCCAGATCGCCAGGCGTCAGGTGGTAGGTGACGGCCTGGCGCCCGGGGTCACGTTTGGCCCGGTGCAGAACCTCGAACAGCTGGCGCTGGTGGAGGAACTGGTGGCGGATGCCCGTGCCCAGGGGGCGCGTGTGTTGTGCGGCGGTGCTCGTCTGGACCGCCCGGGCTTTTTCTATCCGCCCACGCTGGTCGCCGATGTGACCGATGGGCAGCGCCTGGTGGATGAGGAGCAGTTCGGGCCGGTGTTGCCGCTGATTGCCTACCAGGATGTCGAGGATGTCCTGCGTCGCGCCAATGCTGGCGACATGGGCCTGGGTGGATCGGTCTGGGGACGCGACAGCGAGCAGGCACAGGCCCTGGCCAGTCGCCTGGAATGTGGCATGGCCTGGGTCAACTGCCATGCGCAGATCCAGCCGAATACGCCGTTTGGCGGCAGCAAGATGTCCGGGTTCGGCGTCGAGTTCGGCCTTGAAGGGTTGCTGGAGTTCACCGGCCAGCAACTGCTGTACGTACGCAAGCGTGAAACAGAGTGAGGAATGCAACCATGTACGAGCACTACAAGACAGCACCAAAAAAATTCTGGCACCCGATGAGTTCTTCGGCGCCGGCGAACCGCTCCAAGACGTTGATCATCGCCCGTGGCGACGGTAACTACATCACCGATATCGAAGGCCATCGCATGCTCGATGGTGTCGGCGGCTTGTGGAACGTGAACGTGGGCCATAACCGGGCTTCAGTGAAGGCGGCCATTGCCGCGCAGCTGGATGAACTGGCTTATTACCAGACCTTCGACGGCATCGCCCATCCGCGGGTGTTCGACCTGGCCGAGCGGCTGACGTCGATGTTCGCCCAGGAAAACATGACCCGGGTGTTGTTCAGTTCCGGCGGTTCGGATGCGGTCGAGACGGCCCTGAAAATGGCCCGCCAATACTGGATCGCCAGCGGCGAGCCAGGGCGCACGCGCTTTCTGTCATTGCGCAATGGCTACCATGGCGTGCACGTGGGCGGCACCTCGGTGGGCGGCAACGGCGTGTATCACTACAACCACGGGCCGCTGCTGGCTGGCTGTCATCTGCTCGACACGCCGTGGCTGTACCGCAACCCCTGGGACTGCCGCGATCCGGAAGAACTGACCGCTCACTGCATTCGTCAGTTGGAAGACCAGATCGCACTGCTCGGCCCGCAGACCATTGCCGCGCTGATCGCCGAACCGGTGCAAGGCGCCGGCGGCGTGATCGTGCCGCCGGCGTACTACTGGAAGGGGCTGCGCGAAGTCTGCGACCGCCACGGCATCCTGTTGATCGCCGATGAAGTGGTGACGGGTTTCGGCCGCACCGGCTGCATGCTCGGCAGTCGTGGCTGGGGTGTCGCCCCTGACGTACTGTGCCTGGCCAAGGGCATCACCGCCGGTTACATCCCCATGGGCGCCACGGTCTTCAACCAGCGCATGGTCGATGCCATCGAGAACGGCCCGGGTTTCAGCAACGTAATCATGCACGGCTACACCTACAGCGGGCATCCGACTGCCTGCGCGGCGGCCCTGGCGGTGCTGGACATCGTCGAGGCCGAGGATTTGCCGGGCAACGCCGGGAAGGTCGGTGCCCAGTTGCTGGAGCAACTGCAACCGCTGACCGAACGTTATGCAGTGGTGGGCGAAGTGCGCGGCAAGGGCTTGATGATCGCCGTGGACCTGGTGGCGGACAAGGCCACGCGCGAGCCGCTTGACCCTGCTACGGGCCTGGCCTCGCGCATCGCCGAGCAGGCGCGCCGGGCCGGCGTACTGATGCGTCCGATAGGCAACAAAATCGTGATGTCGCCACCGCTGACCCTCACCTCTGACGAGGCCGCCCTGATGGTCGGCGCGTTGGACAGTGCGCTCGCCGACTGCCGCTAGCCTGTAAGCCGGCGCAGCGTGCTGCGCCGGCTCCTGAATATAAAGACAGCCTTCAAAGGCGCACCACAAGGAGCTTCAGCCATGCGGAACCAATCGCGTATGGAATTTTTCGGCAGTGGCCTTGCCTGTACGCTGGCGCTCTGCGCCGCGAGTCAGGTCCAGGCCTATGAGTTGTATGCCGATGACGACACTCATTTCAACGCCGACATGCTGGCGGTGTTCGGCCATTTCAACAGCCGCAAGAACTACGACGGCAGGCCAGGTGGTTCAACCTGGCGCGAAGGCTTCATCAAGTATGGCGTCAGCGGCGACCAGGGCCTGGCCGGCCATGGCACCGTCTACGGGGCGTTCAGCCTGGTCAGTTCCGCCACCTGGGGCGATGGCGACGCGGCCGGCAATTCGCTGGGCAGCGAGCGCACGACGAAGATCGAAGACGCTTACCTGGGCTGGCGCTCCGCCGATCTGTTTCCGGTGCTGGGGCAGGACGGTGTCGATATCTCCGGCGGCCGCCAGGTGGTCAAGCTGGGCAGGGGCTTCCTGATCAACGATGACGGGCCGAACCTGGGCAAAGGGCCTGCCGATGGTCGCTTGAATCGAGGGGGCGCCTATTACCTGGCTGCCCGGCACGCGTTCGATCAAACCGCCGTATTGCGTCTGGGCGGGCAGGATGGGCTGCATGGCGGTGTGGTGTGGCTCAAGTCCGATAACCGCGCCCAGGCCGAAACCGAACTGGCTGCCGGCACGCTGGACTACACCACCAAGGCCGGGACATTGGGCTTGACCTGGATCCACGGCCTTGATGTGAGTGACCGCTGGGCCAGCGATTTTCAGCGCCAGCGCAAGGGCATGGACGTCTACAGCATTCGTGGCGAAGGCGACGCGGGCATCGAGAACGCCAGCCTGGCATTCGAATACGCCTGGCAGGACAAGGACGCCGGCCCGCAGAACGCCTGGTACGCCGAGGCCGGCTACACCTTCGCCGATCTCGCCTGGGCCCCGAAGCTGACGTACCGCTACAGCCGCTATTCCCAGAAGTGGGACTCGCTGTTCACCGGGCAGAGCACGGGCTATGGCACCTGGTTCCAGGGCGAAGTCGCGGGTAACTATGCCGGGCCCTTCAACAGCAACACGGGCATTCATCATGTCGGCCTGACAGCCTCGCCGTTGGAGAACCTGACCCTCGGTGCGTTGTACTTCGATTACAACACCGTGCGTAAAGACAACGCCCTGAACCTGGATGCCCGCGAGCTGGATGTGTATGCCGAGTGGGCCGTCAACGAGCATTTGATCATTACCCCGCTGATAGGCCTCTACAAGCCGGACCGGGATGCAACGACGGGGGGCAATCAAGTGGCGGGCAATGGCACCAACGTCTACAGCCAGGTGACGGTGGCCGTGCCGTTCTGAGGCAGGGGTGTTCGGTAAACCTTGTGGCGAGGGAGCTTGATCCCGCCGGGACCTGTAGGAGCTGCCGAAGGCTGCGATCTTTTGATCTTGATCTTTCGCTTGAGGCTCAATGGGGGGCGAAAGATCGCAGCCTCGTTGCACTCGACAGCTCCTACAGTGCCCAGCTTCCTCCCACAGGTTCAGCGCATCCGCTCGGCAATCCGCCGGGTGGTGTCCATCACCATTTCAATCACGGTTTCCTGGCGCAGCAGTTTGAAGCTGTCGGTGCTGCCGACGGCTGAAAGGCTGCCCACCACCTCGTCGAGCCCAGGGTTGATGATCGGCGCCGCGATACCGGTGAGCCCTTGGTTGAGTTCATCGTGGGTCAGGCAATAGCCGTCCTTGCGGATCTTTTTCGCCGCTTTGGAGAAGCTTGCCCAGTCGTAGGTATTGTCAGGGTCGTTGGCCAGGTGTTCTTCGAACAGGCGTTGCAGGCGGCGTCCCTTTTGGAAGGCGATCAGCACCTTGGATTGCGCACCGCGAAAAAACGGTAGCGGCTGGCCGCGGCCGAATGCGAACTGGTAGGTGTCATTGGGTTCGGCGATGTAGGTGTTGATGATGTGGCCGTCATAGAAAACGCTGGCGAACACCGCCAGGCCGGTGGCTTCGGACAGCTGGTGCATCAACTCGCGGCCCGCCACGAGGATCGGGTCGTATTGGCGCATCATCCAGTCAAGCTCGATGATGCGTGGCCCCAGGCCGTAGCTGCCGGCATCCACTCGGACCAGCAGGCCTGCATCACACAAATCCTTGACGTAGCGGTACACGGTCGCCCGCGACAAGCCCATGCGCTCGGCGATGGTGTCGGGGTCGATCTTCAGCGTTGCCGGGCCGAACAGGTCCAGCACACTCAGCATTTTGCTCAGACTGCTCATTTCGCTCCTAAAGGGGGGAATGGCGCGTAGGTGGTCGTTTGGATGAGCACTATAGGTAGCTGCGCCAGTGATGGAAAGCCCGCTCGCTCGGCAAACGGGGCGTTGCCACGATACGCCAGTGCTTGAGAAAAACAAGCATATTGAAGGCTATATTCTCTCTATAATTTTGCATAAATCTCAAAATAAGAGCTTTTATGTGTAAAAAATACTTGAGTGGAGGGTTTTTCTGTGTGATAAATCTCAGCCACTGCAAACGCTCGATCAAGAGGGCTGGAAATGAATGGTGCACAACTGATAGTGAAGGCGGCGGTGGCGAGCGGTATCGAATACTGCTTCGCCAATCCCGGAACGACTGAAATTCCCTTGGTGGCAGCCATGGCCAGTGCGCCAGCCCTCAAGCCGGTGTTGTCCTTGTTCGAAGGGGTGTGCACCGGTGCTGCGGACGGCTACGGCCGGATTGCCGGCAAGCCGGCGATGACCCTGACTCACCTGGGGCCAGGCTTTGCCAATGGCATTGCCAACCTGCACAACGCACGTCGCGCCAACACTCCGATCGTCAACGTCATCGGCGATCACGCGTCATGGCACGTCAATTACGATCCGCCGCTGGCCAGTGATATCCAGGCGCTGGCCGGGAGCGTTTCCGGTTGGGTGCGCACGTCGCGCACCGCATCGGGTGTCGGCGAAGATTTCCAGGAGGCGGTGCGCGCCGCCTGGCAGGCCAACGGGCAGATCGCGAGCCTGATTCTGCCGATGGACCTGCAAGCCAATACGGTGCAGCACGAGAAAGCCTTCACGGCATTGCAGGCCCCGGTCCGCCGTTTTGCCGGTGACCGGGTCGAGGCGGTCGCCCAGGCCCTGCGTGATGCTCGGCGCCTGGTGTTTATCGTTGGCGACCAAGGCCTGTCCGTCGCCGGACTCGAAGCGGCGGGGCGTCTGGCTCAGTTGCCGGGCGTACGTTTGTTCGCCGAAACCTTTCCGCGCCTGAGCTATCGCGGCGGTGGTTTGCCTGACCTGGATCGCCTGCCTTACTTCCCCGAAGTGGCCATTGAGATCCTGGACCAGTACGACGCGGTGGTGTGTGCCGGCGTCCCCGAGCCCATCAGCTACTTCGGCTACGAAGGCATTGCCTCCCGGCTGGCGGAGCGTGAACGCCTGCTGTGTCTGGCGGAGGTGGGGGACGACGTTGCCGGCGCGCTCACTGCGCTTGCCGATGCGCTTGAAGCGCCGGCTTATGTGCCAACGCCAACCGGTATCGAGCTGCCGCCAAGCGAAGCCACGTTGACACCGCAGTCCGTGGGTCAGGTGCTGGCTGCATCGCTGCCGGACGACTGCATCGTTTCGGTGGAAGGCGGGACGTGCGGCTATCCGTTCTTCACCGCCTCGGCCCATGCCGCACGGCATCGGGTCTTGACCAACACCGGTGGGGCCATCGGCCAGGGCATCCCGGTGGGTTTTGGAGCCGCCATGGCCGAGCGCGGCAACCGTGTGTTCTGCCTGCAATCGGACGGCAGTGCCCAGTACACCATCCAGACCTTGTGGAGCATCGCCCGTGAGCAACTGCCGGTGGTGATCCTGATCGCGGCCAACCATCGCTACGCCATTTTGCAGAACGAACTGCGCCGCTTCGGCATGACCGAGTTGGGTCCCGAGGCCCTGAGCCTGACGGTACTGGACCGTCCACGCATCGATTGGAAGGCCTTGGCCAAGGGCTACGGCTTGCCGGCCAGCACCGTGCACACCAACGGTGAGTTGCAGCGCGCCCTGGCCAACGCCAAGGCCGATGGCGGTCCTTGCCTGATTGAAATGGCGTTGTGAAGGAGCGGATATGAACCCGATTCAATTGTTACCTGCCGTCGAGAAGTTCCTGTCGCAGCCCGGGCGCCTGTTTATCGGCGGGACCTGGCAGGACGCTGCCAGCGGCCGCCGGTTTGCCGTGGAAAACCCGGCCACTGAGCACACCCTGGCGGAAGTCGCCGAAGGCGGCGAACGCGACGTGGATGCCGCCGTCGCTGCCGCTCGCGCGGCCTTCACCGGGCCCTGGGCGCAGCAGTCACCGGCCCAGCGCGGGTTGTTGCTGTTTCGCCTGGCGGAACTGCTCGACCAGCATCGCGAAGAGCTGGCGCAACTGATCACCCTGGAAAACGGCAAGCCAATCGCTGCGGCCCGGGGAGAAGCGGCTAGTGCGGCGAATATCATTCGTTATTTCGCGGGCTGGCCGACCAAGATCGAAGGCAGCACGCTGCCGGTGTCGCCCTCCAGTGGCGCACCGATGCTCAACTACACGTTGCGCGAGCCGGTGGGCGTCTGTGCCTTGATCGTGCCATGGAACTTCCCGCTGACCATGTGCGTGTGGAAGCTTGGTCCGGCGCTGGCGACCGGTTGCGTCGCGGTGCTCAAGCCCGCCGAGCAGACGCCCCTGGTTGCCATTCGCCTGGTGCAGTTGATCGAGGCCGCCGGTTTCCCGGCTGGGGTGGTCAACCTGCTCACCGGCCTCGGTGTGCATACCGGCGCACCGCTGGCCCAGCACCCGGACGTGGACAAGATCGCCTTCACCGGTTCGACCCACGTAGGGCGGCTGATCGCCCAGGCGGCCACCGGCAACATGAAGAAGGTCTCGCTGGAGCTGGGTGGCAAGTCTCCCAACATCATCCTGCCGGACGCCGATATCGTCCGTGCCGCCAAAGGCGCCGCCGACGGCATTTTCTACAACCAGGGGCAGGTCTGCACCGCCGGATCGCGTCTCTATGTGCACGCCAGCGTCCTCGACCAGGTGCTTGAAGAACTCCAGCGCCACGCGGCCGCCCATGTGTTGGGGCCGGGCCTGGATCCGGCCAGCAGCATGGGTCCGCTGGTCTCGGCCCGGCAATTGGGCACGGTGCGTGGCTACCTGCAACGGGGCCAGGAAGAAGGCGCCGAGCTGATCTGCGGCGGCGACCGGCCGACCCATCTGGAGCGTGGTCATTTCATCCGCCCCAGCGTGTTCCTCGACCGCGCCGAGCGCGCCTGTGTCGCCCGGGAAGAGATCTTTGGCCCGGTGCTGACCGTCATGAGCTGGACCGAGATCGATGAACTGGTGCTGCGTGCCAACGACTCGCCTTACGGCCTGGCCGCAGGGCTCTGGACTCGCGACTTGCGTTCCGCCCATCGCGTGGCCGCCCAGTTGAAGGCCGGCTCGGTGTGGATCAACTGCTGGAACGTCGTCGACCCGGCTTCGCCATTTGGCGGCTACAAGCAATCCGGCTGGGGCCGGGAAATGAGCAAGAACGTGATCGATGCCTACACCGAAACCAAAAGTGTCTTCGTCGATCTCGCCTGAGCCGAACAATCACAAGAGGAACTGCTATGGATCTGGAATTACAAGGCCGCGTGGCGATCGTCACCGGCGGTGGCATGGGCATCGGCAAGGAAGTCGCGCGCTTTCTGTCCCAGGAAGGCTGCAAGGTGGTGATCTGCGCACGGCGCATGGAATACCTCCAGCAAGCCGCCGAGGAAATCAGCGCGCAGACCGGCAACGAGGTGCTGCCGCTGTTCTGTGACACCAACCAGATGTCGGCGGTGTCCGACATGGTCGAGGCAGCCCACAAGCACTTTGGCCGCATCGACATCCTGGTCAACGGCGCCGCGGCACCGTCCGGTGTGGTGCGCAACGACATCGAACATGCCGGCGACGACGAATTGCTCTCGGACCTCAACACCAAGGTGATCGGTTATTTCCGTTGCGCCAAGGCCGTGACTCCGCACATGAAAGCCGGCGGCTTCGGTCGCATCATCAATATCGGTGGCCTGACCGGGCGTGGCAGCAAGGTCCTCTCGGGCATGCGCAACCTGGCCATCGCCCACATGACCAAGACGCTTTCCGACCAACTGGGCCCAGCCGGCATCACGGTCAATCTGATCCACCCCGGCGTCGTGGACACCCCGCACATCCAGGAGCTGTACGAGCGCGAAGGGATCAAGCAGGGCAAGACGCCCGAGCAGGTGGAGCAGGGCTACATCGACGCAACGCCGATCCGACGCACCCTGGCGCCGATTGAAATGGGCTGGTTGATCGGCTTCCTCGCATCCCCCAAGGCCGGTGCGGTGACCGGGGAATCCATCGGCATCGACGGCGGCTTGACCCGCGGCATCTTCATTTGAGGAGCAGCAGTGATGAGTAACGGAACCCTTTTGGTCGCCACCGTAGGGCAGGCGGTCATCCGCAGCGCCGACGATGGCCGTACCTGGCATCGCCTGGGCCTGGGCCAGGACCTGGAATTCGACGCGATCACCCGCTCCCTGAGCTTGCATCCGGGGACGCCTGAGGTGATCTATGCCGGCACCGATGTCGGCCTGTGCATCAGCCGTGATACCGGCGGCCATTGGCAGCGGATGGACTCGCCGTTCAACGGCCAGACCGTCTGGAAGGTGGCCGTGGATCCCCAGGACGCGCAGCGCATTTTCGTCGGCACCGGTGCGCCGTCGCGCGCGGTGTTGTGGCGCACCCTCGATGGCGGCCAGAACTGGGAACGTGCCCCGGTGGAGATCCCGGAGTTTTGCGAAGGCGTCAGTCGTCCACGCTTGCTGGCCTTCGCCTACGACCCGACCGATCGCAACCAGCTCTGGTTCGGCCTGGAAGAGGGCGGGTTGTTCCACAGCCGTGACGGTGGCGATAGCTGGACCCGTGTCGATGACCGCCTGCTGTGGGACTTCAACTCGGATGTGCACAACATCGTGGTCCTGCCCAACCACGGGCAAAAAATCATCGTGGTGGTGTGCGTCAACGCCGTTTATCGCAGCCTCGACGAGGGGCAGACCTGGACCGGCATCGTCGCGCGGGAAACCTTCGGCCTGTACTACGTGCGCGCCATGAATGCACCGCTGGGCAGCGAGGATACGCTCTACCTGAGCATTTCCGACGGCACCCCTGGCACGACCAGCAAGGTGCTGGTCTCACGGGATGCCGCCCTCAGTTGGGAAGTGCTGCCACTGCCGCAACAGCCCAACTCTTGTGTCTGGGCGATTGCCTTGAACCCTGCCGACCCTCGCCAGATCGTCGCGGGCACCAAGTACGGGCATCTGTTCACCTCCGAGAACGGCGGTGACGGCTGGCAGAAGCAGTGGCGTGAATTCAGTGAAATCGCTGATGTGCTCTGGACGCCTGCCGTGGCGCAAATCAAGTCCGGGCATCAATCCATCATCAAGAAGAACTGAGGGATCGCGCGATGAAAGTCGAAGTCGTTCGTACTCACCTGTCGCTGTCCGTGAGCGACCCTGAAGTGTCGGCGCGCTGGTACGCCGACGTGCTGGGCATGCATGAAAGCGCCCGGGGTGAAAGCTGGATCATGATGGCCTTCGGTGCCAAGCACCACGACATCGCGTTGCTCCGCGCAGCACCCGGTGCCCACCAGGGCGGCCTGGGGCTGCAGCACTACGGGCTGGAGATCGCCGGCGACATGACCACCCTGCGCAAGCTCTACGGCATGTTGCTGAACAAGGGCGTCGAGGTGGTGAAGATCACCGACCACGAGATTGGCAACGGTGTGTATTTCAACGACCCCGACGGCAATCGCCTGGAATTCTTCCTCGAATCCGAACATGACGACGAGCGAGGCAAGGCCCGCTTCAAGGCCGCTGGGGCGCCCAGCCGGCATTTCGATCTTGACCCACTTTGAAAGAGGCACGTTTGATGAAAAGCGCAAATTTCGCCAGTTATCACATCCGCAAATGGTACAGCTTCGTCGAGGAAACCCTGGCCAACGAAACGGGCCAGTTGGCCGACGGTGAGCCGCTGTTCAAATACGCCATTGGCGCCGTGATCGCCAACCCTTATGCCGGACGCTTCAGCGAAAGCCTGGCCGAGCTGATAGAGCCGTCACCCTTGCTGGGCCAGGAATTTGGTCGGCGCATCCGGGTACTGGCGGGCCAGCATCAGATCGTCAGCTACGGCAAGGCGTGCCTGGTGGGCAGCCAGGGCGAGTACGAACATGGCAATGCATTGTTGACCAACCCGGCGGCGGATCCGATCCGCGTCGCGTTGGGCGGCGGCAAGTCCTGGGTGCCTTCCACGGGCAAGCGTGGCGGGCCTGGCGTCACCATCGATGTGCCGCTGGCCCACAAGGACGCGCTGTATGTCCGTTCGCACTACGACAGCATTTCGTTGTCGTTCGGTGACGGTCCGGCGGCCGACGAATTGATCATCATCTGGGCCTTCGCCACGCGGGGGCGCTTGCATGCGCGTCTGGGTGGCCTTCAGGCTGCCGACGTCAAGGGCAATGACGGCCTGTATTGAGGTGCGCTGATCGTGGGAGGCCAACGAATGTCTGCAAACAGCCAGTTCTTCATCAATCGGTCAGGGATGCGCTTGCATTATCTGTCCTGGGGCAATCCGTCGGGCATTGCAGTGGTGTTGCTGCACGGGCTGCGCTCCTATGCCCAGACCTGGGATGGCCTGGCCAATGCGCTGGGTGAGCGGTACTGCTGCTATGCCCTTGACCAGCGCGGCCGTGGCTACAGTGACTGGGCGGATGCTTCCAGTTACCGGACCGAGGCCTATGTCAACGATCTTGAAGATATGGTGGCGCATCTGGGGCTGCAGCGTTTCGTCCTGGTGGGGCATTCCCTCGGTGGCACCAATGCACTGGAGTATGCGCGGCTCAATCCGGGGCGACTGCAAGCTTTGGTGGTCGAGGACATCGGCCCTGGTTCTTCGGTCAGCGGTGACGGCGCCGAGCGGATTCGGCGCGAGATGAGCCAGACACCGTTGTTGTTTCCTGACTGGGAGAGTGCCGCCCAGTTCTGGCAGCAAGCGCGACCTGGCTTGTCGCCGGAGGGGCTGGCTTCCAGGTTGATGTATTCCATGAAGGAAACGCTGGCTGGAATCGAGTGGCGTCACGACCAGCAGGGTATTGCCCAGGCGCGCCTGAGTATTACCCCCACTGACCTGTGGCCGGCGGTACGGGCGCTGGATTGCCCGACGCTGTTCATTCGTGGCGGCCGTTCCGACTTCCTGCCCTTGGCGACCCTTGAGTCGATCAAGCTGGCCAATGAGTGGGTGCGCACCGAGGAAATCGCCGACGCCAGCCATTACGTCCATGATGACCAGAGCGAAATGTTCAACCTTGTCGTCATCGACTATTTGTATGACCAGTGTCTACAACCACAACAACAAAGCGGTGAATAGCGATGAAGCAGGAGAAAACCCAGGTTGTCATCGTGGGCGGCGGCCCGAATGGGATCACAGCCGCTCATTACATGGGGCTGTACGGCATCGACTGCATCGTCCTTGAGTTGGCTGACGGCGTCCTGCCGTATCCGCGCGCGGTGGGCATGGATGACGAGGCACTGCGTGTGTTGCAGGGCATCGGCATCGCCGAACTGGCCGCGCGCGACATGATCTGCAACGTGCCCCTGCGTTACTACAATGCGCGAGGCGTCTGTTTTGCCGAGGTCAAGCCGAGCACGGCCCACTATGGCTGGCCGATGCGCAACATCTTCATGCAACAGTTGCTGGAAACGACATTGCGCGAGCAGTTGGGCAAGCACGCCAGTGTCGAGTTGCGCCAGGGCCATGAAATGCTCGATCTGGAGCAGGATGCCGAGGGTGTGACCTTGCAGGTGCGCGATGCCCAGGGCGAGCTCTATCAATTGCAGGCGCAGTACGTGATCGGCGCCGACGGCGGACGTTCCAGCGTGCGCAAGAAACTCGGCATCGAGTTGCTGGGGTTGACCCATCCACGCAAATGGGTGGTGATCGACACGGCCAACGACTCCCTGGATGCACCGTATACGGCCCTGCATGCTGACCCGCAGCGGCCCTTCGTCTGCATCTACCTGCCGTATCAGCAGCGGCGCTGGGAGTTCATGCTCCTGGAGGGCGAAGACGAGGCCCGGATGTGCGAAGAGGCCACGATCCGGGACTTGATCCGTGGGCATATCGGCGATGCGGCCGACCAACTGGAAATCATCCGGATCCGCGCCTACACCCATAACTCTCGGGTCGCGGCACGCTTTGTCCAGGGCCGTGTGGCCTTGGTGGGGGATGCGGCGCATATTTCCCCGCCCTGGGCCGGGCAGGGGCTCAATTCGGGCCTGCGTGATGTCGCCAACGTCTCCTGGAAGCTCGCCGCGATTCTTCAAGGGCGGGCGTCACCGGCGATTCTTGCCAGTTACGACCAGGAACGCCGTGGGCATGCGACCGATCTCATCGCGTTGGCCGACAACATGGGCGCAGTGCTGGGGCTGACCAACCCGTTGATGGCCGGTGTGCGGGACTGGTTGTTCCAGGCCGTCAACAGCGTCGACAACCTTCGCTCGCACTTGCTGGAATTCAAGTTCAAACCCAAGGCGACCATCACCAAAGGCTTGGTGTATCACGAGCGCGCCGAGCTGCATGAGGATGATCTGGTCGGGCAGTTGTTCATCCAACCGACCATCGAAGATGCCCAGGGCCAGCGCCGACGCCTGGACGAGGTGCTGGGACATTCCTATGCGGTGCTGGGGTATCGGGTCAACCCGAGCGAACAGCTCAGCGAGCAAACCGCCGCCTGGTGGGCGCGCTGGGAAACGCGCTTCATCCAGATCAATCGCTCGCGCAGTGGCGTGGGGCGTAACCAACCCTTGTCCGCCAGCGGCGCCATTTGCGTCGAGGACGTCGATAACCGCCTGGGCGAATGGTTTGCCAAGGTGCGTGACTGCGTCGTGGTGGTGCGGCCGGATCGGTTCGTTGCCGCGATCACCACACCTGAGCGGCTCGAAGGCGTGTTGCGCAAACTGGCGGAGCAACTCTCATGAGACGCGAAGATGATTTCCTGGTCCGGCTTCACGAGGCCGAGCAGGCTGTACATGCCTTGCCTTCGTTGGAGCCACAAGCTGTTGCCCTGCAGGAGGGCTACACCTTGCAGCGCGAGGCATTGCGCCGGCGCCAGGCCGCTGGTGAGCGGTTGACCGGGTGGAAAGTGGCTTTCGCCGGCCGTGCCGCCCAGGACCGTTTCGGTATTGATGAACCGGTGTTGGGCGCACTGACCGATGCCATGGTGGTAGAGCCCGCCAGCACGGTGCCCCTGGCGCGGCTGATCCAGCCAAAGCTGGAAATCGAGCTGGCGTTTGTCCTGGGGCGCACATTGGTGCCGGGTTTCTACAGCGACGAGGACATCCTCGCCGCCATCTTAGAGGTCGCGCCGGCATTCGAAATCGCCGATTGTCGTTGGCAGGGCTGGCGTTTCGGCGTCGGGGCGTTTCTTGCCGACAATGCCGCCGCGGGGCTGTATTGCCTCGGGGCGAGGGTGGGGTTCGATCCGGACCGACTGCCCGAAGTGAACTATCGCCTGGCGCATGACGGCGTGTCCTGTGGTGAAGGTAACGTCTTGGCGCGCGAGGACACACCTCTGGCGAATCTGTGTTGGCTGGTCCGGCGGTTGCTGGCCGACGGGCAGCGCGTTGAAGCGGGGCAGGTGGTGCTGTCCGGGGCGTTGTTGGCGCCGATGGACGTCAGGGCAGGCGAATATCGTTTGCACATGCTTGGCACGGAACTGGCTTTGGTTTTCCGGTAGGCGTTGCCGAAGGCTGCGATCTTTTGATCTTTCGCTTGGGACTCAAATGTCTGGGGAAAGATCGCAGCCTCGTTGCACTCGACAGCTCCTACACAGCGTACGTCGGGCGAGGACGCCTGCTCACGCTGGCTACACACTGTAGGAGCTGCCGAAGGCTGCGATCTTTTGATCTTGATCTTTCGCTTGGGACTCAAGTGTCTGGGGAAAGATCGCAGCCTCGTTGCACTCGACAGCTCCTACACAGCGTACGTCGGGCGAGGACGCCTGCTCACGCTGGCTACACACTGTAGGCGCTGCCGAAGGCTGCGATCTTTTGATCTTGATCTTTCGCTTGGGACTCAAGTGCCAGGGGAAAGATCGCAGCCTCGTTGCACTCGACAGCTCCTACACAGCGTACGTCGGGCGAGGACGCCTGCTCCCGCTGGCTACACACTGTAGGAGCTGCCGAAGGCTGCGATCTTTTGATCTTGATTTTTCGCTTGGGGACTCAAGTGCCAGGGGAAAGATCGCAGCCTCGTTGCACTCGACAGCTCCTACACAGCGTACGTCGGGCGAGGACGCCTGCTCACGCTGGCTACACACTGTAGGAGCTGCCGAAGGCTGCGATCTTTTGATCTTGATCTTTCGCTTGGGATTCAAGTGTCTGGGGAGAGATCGCAGCCTCGTTGCACTCGACAGCTCCTACACAGCTTCTACACGGTTCCTGCAGGGCTTGAGTAACTGCATCGGGTAAATAAGCACAGCATCACCGAGGAACAATGATCATGTTCGCCGAAGTCCGTACCTTCAATGATCCTCAGCAACACGCCGGTTCGATCCTGGGTTGGCAACAGGTCTATGACCAACTCGGGCGTGGTTGCCTTTCCAGTGAACTGCGGCAGGTGTGCGCCGATCGTTTCCAGATTTTCCAGGAGGTGCTGGATAAACGGGTGGTGCAGCGCGGTTGCGCGCCAAAAGGGCGCTTGTGCATTGCCATGTCGTTGGGCGGTGCGCCGGTGGTCCAGGGGCACCAAGTGGGCGCCCACAGCGTCGTGCTGTTGCGCGATGGCGAAGACTTCGTCTTGCATGCGCCGGAAAGCACGCACTTCTTCGCGGCCAATGTCGACACGGTACGGTTCGCCAAACTGGCGGCCTACGAACTGTCGAGCGAACAGCTCAAGCGCCTGCAAAGCGTGTCCCAGGTCAGCGTGGACGAGGCGGTGCTGCGCCGCGTGCAGCAAAGGATCCACCCACTGTTTCGTCACCTTTTGGAACAGGCAGACGCCGTCAATCCCGCCTCGGAAAAAATCCTCGAGGACGTCCTGCTCAACGCCTTTCTCGATCTGTTCAGTCACGCCTCGGACGAGGTGCGTGGCCGACGCGGCAATTTTGCCGTCAGTGCCTACCTGGTCAAACGTTGCCAGGAGCTGGTGGTGTCCAGCGCCGATGTGCCCTTGAGCATCCTCGACTTGTGCGAGCAGTTGCGGGTCAGCCGCAGGACCCTGCAGAACAGTTTCCAGGCGGTCACCGGGATGCGTCCGGTGGAGTACCTGCGCAACCTGCGGCTCAATGCCGTGCGCCGGCGTTTGATCACGACCCATGCGGCGGCACTGAACGTCAGTGAAATCGCCATGGCGATGGGGTTTTTCCACCTGAGTCATTTTGCGGCCCATTACCGGGCGCTGTTTGGCGAGTCACCCTCCGATACGCCCAGGGCACCGGCTTGATGGGCCGCCGCCTGCGGTGTTACCGAATCATCCCCCTGCACCCATAAAAGGCAGCCGTTGAGCTGTTTGGTAGCACACCTGTGCGGCTAATGGTTTAAGGCGGGGAGTCGTTTTCCTCGGCAAATTCCTCTAAATCAATCGCTTGCACGATTATGCGTAAGCTTGGCACGCATTCTGCTTTTTTGAATCCATGGATAATTGGATACAAAAATTCAGAAGGTGCTGCCATGCAATTTGTTCCCACTTACGCTGAACGCCCGCCGATAACGGCCGAGGAGGAGGCCTACAATTTCCTGCTCGATGCGATTTGTGGCGGTCGGTTACGCAAGGGCGACCGGCTGATTGCCGAGGACATCGCCAACGAAATCGGCATGAGCCGGATGCCGGTGCGTGAAGCCTTTCGCCGTCTGGATGCCCAGGGCCTGGTGACCCTGCGACCCAATCGCGGGGCGATTGTCAGCGGTCTGGACATCGATGAGTTGCATGAAGTCTTCGAGATGCGCAGCGCCCTGGAAGGCCTGGCAGTCCGTGTCGCGACAGCCAGAATTGGCGAGCGCCAGTTGGCTGCCTTGGAGCGACTGCTGGACGAGATGGACGATTACCGCGAGGAAAGCGCCGAGTGGGTCAGCCGCCATCGCGCGTTCCATGAATACCTGTGCAGCCTCAGCGGTCGCCCGCGATTGCTCAAGCAGATCAGCGCGCTCTATGCCCTGATCGAAGCGCCCATGCGCTTGTGGCTGCAGCATGTGGAAAAGCCCCTGAGTGCGCGCCAGGAGCACATGTTGATCCTCGACGCCCTGCGCGCTGGCGACGCCGAGAAGGCCGAGGCGGTGGTGCGTGCGCACATCGAAGGCACCGTCCCTGAATTGATCGAGTTCCTGCAATCGAAAAAATAACGAGAGCGGGCTCCGAGCCTGCCCGTGTTCTGACTTTGAGTACTGCCCGTTACTTACTGAACTGGAGTGTCTGGTCATGCATAAGCCTCGCCTGTTGGTTGCCGCTATATCCTTGGGTTTCTGTGCGCAGTGGGCGGTTGCCGCGCCCGTTGTCCCGGAGCGTTTGCTCAAGGTCGATAAACTCGTCTACTGCTCGGGCATGGATTCGCCGCCGCTGGTGTCCTTCGATGAGGCGCAGAAACCCAAGGGACTGACCGTGGACCTGGGGCTGGAGATCGCCAAGCGCCTGGGCGACAAGAAGGTGGAGTGGCGGGTCATTCCCTTTTCCGGACTGCTCCCCGCGTTGCTGGCCCGACAGTGCGACATGATCGTCGACCAACTGTTTGACAAGCCCGAGCGCCGCGAGGTGATCGACATCGTCAACTACATGTATTCCAGCCAGGCGGTTGTGGTGCCCAAGGGCAATCCAAAGGGCCTCAAGACGCTGCCGGATCTGTCCGGACACAAGGTCGCCGTACTTAACGGTTCCACCATCAAGACCCTGCTCGACACCGAGAACGAGACCCTGGCCAAGGCCGGCAAACCGTCTATGAAACTGGTGGTCTACAACAGCGACACCGATGCCTTCCAGGCTCTGCGCATCAGCCAGGTCGATGCCTACGGCACCACCGTGGAAACCGCTGGTTACTACGCCGCCATGGCCCCCGATCTGTTCGAGGAAGGGGTGCCAGCCTTCAGCCGGATTCTCACTGGCCTGGGTATTCGCAAGGACGATCCGCAACTGACTGCCGCCGTGCAGCAGGTCATCGGCGATATGCGCAGCGATGGCAGCTACAGCCAGCTGCTTGGCAAATGGCATGTCGCCAGTGACACGCTTGATTGAGGTGAACCATCGATGAATTTCAATTGGGATGTGTTCTGGCAGTACCTGTTGCAGCCCAGCGGGGTGTACCTCACCGGGCTCTGGCTGACCTGCCTGATCAGTGTGCTGGCGATGTTGCTGGGTTGTGCCCTGGGGCTGGCCGCCGCTCTGCTGCGGTTGTCGAGCAACCCCTTGCTGCATTTGCCGGTGCGTTTTTACGTGTGGCTGATGCGCGGTACGCCGTTGCTGGTGCAGATCGTCTTTCTCTACACCGCACTGGCCGCTGGCGGGATTTTCCGCTTCGAAGACATCGACCTGTTCGGCCTGGTGATCCCCGGCAATATCCAGGCGGCGATCATTGCCCTGGGCCTCAACGAGGGCGCCTACATGGCCGAGATCATCCGCGCCGGCATCGGTGCGGTGGACAAGGGCCAATATGAGGCCGGACGCTCGCTGGGCATGACCTTCGCCAAACTGATGCGCCGCATTGTCCTGCCCCAGGCGTTCCGGGTCATCGTGCCGCCGCTGGGCAACGAGTTCAACGTGATGCTCAAGAACACCACGCTGGTCAGCGTGATCGGCGTACAGGAACTGTTGCTCAGTACCCAGATGGTCACGTCGGCGACGTTCCGGGTGTTCGAACTGTATCTGGTGGTGGCGATCTACTTCCTGTTGCTGACCACGTTGTGGGGCTTTTTCCAGCGCTGGCTGGAAGCCCGTTTCGGTCAGTCGGACCGCCCCTCGTCACCGCCGCCGGCGTCGACGCGGATGTTCGGTCGCAGCACCCTGAACCTGTTGAGGGCACGTTAACCATGGCGCATAAAAGCGAAGAGCTGATCATCGAGGCGCTGGACGTTCACAAGTCCTTCGGCGAGCTGCAGATTCTCAAGGGCATCTCCCTGCAAGTGCGGCGCGGCGAAGTGGTGGTGCTGATCGGCGCTTCCGGCTCCGGCAAGACCACTTTCATTCGCTGCATCAACTTGCTGGAGGACATCCAGGGCGGCCGCATCCGCGTCAATGGCCGGGCGATGGGCTATCGCGAGCGGGCCGACGGCAGCCTGGTGCGTGAGTCGGAGCGCAACATCGCCCGTCAACGGCGGGACATCGGCATGGTCTTCCAGCGCTTCAATCTGTTCCCCCACATGACGGCCCTGGAAAACATCATCGAGGCGCCGATCCAGGTGCTTGGCGTGACTCGCACCGCCGCGCTGGAGCAGGCCCGCGGCCTGTTGGAGCGGGTCGGCCTGGCGGACAAGGCCGATCACTACCCGTCGATGCTCTCTGGCGGCCAGCAACAGCGGGTGGCGATTGCCCGGGCCCTGGCCATGAAACCCCAGGCCATGCTCTTCGACGAACCCACCAGCGCCCTCGACCCGGAGACGGTCGGCGAAGTGTTGCAAGTGATGAAGGAGCTGGCCGACGAGGGCATGACCATGGTCGTGGTGACCCATGAAATGGGCTTTGCCCGGGAAGTGGCCGACCGTGTGGTGGTCCTGGACCAGGGCGAGCTCATCGAGCAGGGGCCGCCGGAGCAGATTTTCTGTCACCCCATTCATCCTCGTACCCGGGCCTTTCTCAGTCGCGTGTTATGACCTTCCCCGGCCACTGAATTCCTGTATCGAAGAGCCTTCGCCATGCTGAAATTTTCTGCCCACCAATACCCTTATCCGTCGCAACGCCAGAGCGTTTTCGCCCGTCGGGGCATGGTTGCCGCGTCCCAGCCCCTGGCGGCCCAGGCGGGCATTGAAATCATGCAAAAGGGCGGCAATGCCATCGACGCCGCCATCGCCACGGCCGCCGCACTGACGGTGGTGGAACCCACCGGTTGTGGCATTGGCGGTGACGCCTTCGCGCTGGTCTGGTGCAAGGGCCAGTTGCACGGCCTCAACGGCAATGGCCATGCGCCGGCGGCCTTGAGCATCGAGGCGGTCAAGGCCGCCGGCCACGGGCAGATGCCGCTCTATGGCTGGACACCGGTGACCGTCCCGGGCTGCCCGTCGGCCTGGGCCGAGTTGTCCCGACGCTTTGGCAAGCTGCCCTTTGCCGAGCTGCTGCAACCGGCCATCAGCCTGGCCCGGGACGGCTTTGCGCTGTCGCCGGTGGTCGCCCATCAATGGCAGGTCGCGGTGAACGAGTTCACCCCCCATCGCGATGCCGTCCTCGAGGCCTGGTTCGCTACCTTCCTGATCAAAGGCCGAGCGCCACGGGCCGGGGAGATTTTTCGCAACCCGGCCCAGGCGCGCACCCTCCAGGAATTAGCCGATACCCGCTGCGAAAGCCTGTATCGCGGCGCGTTGGCCGAACGCCTGGACGCCCATTCCCGGGCCAGTGGCGGCTATCTGCGGGCCTCGGACCTCAGGGATTATCGTGCCCAGTGGGTGGACCCCATCCACGTCAATTACCGAGGCGTGGATGTCTGGGAAATCCCGCCAAGCGGGCAGGGCCTGGTCGCCTTGATGGCGTTGAAGATTCTGGAAGGTTTCGACTTCGATCACCGTGACAGCCAACAGACCTGGCATCGCCAACTGGAAGCGATGAAGTTGGCCTACAGCGACGGCCTGCACTACATCACCGATCCTGTGCACATGCGCGTGGCGGTGGCTGACCTGCTCAGTGATGACTACAGTGCCCGCCGTCGCCGGCAGATCGGCGAACGGGCCCAACCGCCCGCGCCCGGCGACCCCCACGCCAGCGGCACGGTGTACCTGGCGACCGCGGATGGGGAGGGCAATATGGTTTCGTTCATCCAGAGCAACTACCACGGGTTTGGCTCAGGCGTGGTGCTGCCCGACAGCGGTATCGCCCTGCAGAATCGTGGGCAGGAATTCAGCCTCGATCCGTCCCACGCCAACTGCCTGGCCCCGGGCAAGAAGACCTTCCATACCATCATTCCCGGTTTCCTCACCCGCGACGGCGAAGCCCTCGGCCCCTTCGGCGTGATGGGCGGCTACATGCAGCCCCAGGGGCATGTGCAGATGGTCATGAACCTGGTGGATTTCGGCCTGAACCCGCAAGCGGCCCTGGACGCACCGCGCTGGCAATGGCTGGGGGCGATGAAGGTCGGTATCGAGCACGGGGCCTCACGGGACCTGGCCAATGCCCTGGTGCGACGGGGGCATGAGGTTCAGATCGCCAGCGACCTGACCGACTATGGCCGCGGCCAGATCATCCTGCGCGACCCGGTCAGTGGTGTGCTGTGCGGCGGGACCGAACCGCGGGCGGATTCGCATATAGCTGTTTGGTAACAGTTGCCACTGACGATCAGTCGGCACGGGCGTCTGCCAGTGCCTGCCTGATCGCCTGCGCCAGATCCAGCAGCACTGTTGCATAACGTGCTTCAATTTCCTGCGCTGTTTCAACGGTCGCCAGGCTGATGTTCAGCGCATGGGTCCGATAGGCCGGGTGGTCGAGCGGGGTGGCAATCGCCATGACCTCCGGCTGCCATGAGGCCACGCAGTACCCGGTTGCCCATACGTTCTTCACCGCATCGTCGATCTCTTCGATCAGTTGGCTGGCGCGGGCCTCGCAGCGGCGCGAGCTGAACAGTTCCAGCAATGGCCGGCGTTGTCCTTCTTCCAGCCCCGACAGATAAGCCCGGCCCAGGGACGTCACGTCCATGGGCAAGCGCTGCCCGGCGAGTACATTGCGCGGCGACTTGCGCTTGCCCAAGCGAATCGACTCCAGGTAGATCATCTCGTCGCCATCGGCGGCGGCGAGGCTGACGTTGACCTGATGGTCGCGAGCCACTTGCAACATCAACGGCGTGGCGATCTGCAACAGCGTACTGGCGTGGTACATCGAATGCGCCAGCCCAAGCAGGGAGGGTGCCAGTCGGTAGGTGCCCACTGTCGGGTCGTAATCCAGGAACCCGGCGTGAACCAGGGTCTGGGTCAATCGACTCACGGTGGATTTCGACAAACCGGCGATCTCGCTCAGGTCACCATTGGTCAGGGATTCGGTACCCGGCCGGAACGCCCTCAGCAAATCCAGGCCGCGTTCAAGGGATCGGTTGAGCGGTGCCTTGCCTTGCCCGGGAACATTTGCCGAAGCCAGGCCAGTGTCACCCTGTTCCAACAGATGGAACGGTCGCGTTGTCATCAGGTTCGCTCTCCCGCAGATTGAATCCAAGCTTGGCGCATCGCCGGGCGGTCAATCAACTGAATAATAAGAGAGGCACCGTATGACGATCCCTCAGCAATTGTCTGGCCCCATTGATCTGTGTGTCGTGGATGGCATCGCGACCCTGACCCTCAATCGCCCCGAAGCGCGCAACGCAATCAGTGATGAAATGCGTTCGTTGCTGATCGAATACCTGGAGCAGATTGCCTCGGACAACTCGATCAAGGCGCTGATCCTGACCGGCACCGGCAAGGGCTTCTGTGCCGGTGGCGACATCAAGGGCATGCAGGCGCGCATGAGTGCTCCCGCCGGTTCCGTGGCGTTCAATGGTTGGAAGCGCCAGCAGCGGGTTCATCATGCGGTGTCGCTGCTGCACAACCTGCCCAAGCCAACCATCGCTGCGGTGAATGGCGCCGCAACGGGCCTGGGCTGCGACATGGCGTTGAGCTGCGACTTTATCGTGGCTTCCGAGCAGGCCAGCTTTGCGATGAGCTATATCGCTCGCGGCCTGATCCCGGATGGCGGTGGTTTGTATTTCCTGCCCCGTCGTGTCGGCCTGCCCAAGGCCAAGGAACTGATCTTCAGCGGACGCACGGTCGCGCCGGTGGAAGCCCAGCGGATCGGCATGATCGATCGTGTCGTCGAACACGATCATCTTCTCCCGGCGGCCCACGATTGGGCCTTGCAACTCGCGGGGGGATCCGCCACGGCCCTGGCGCTGAGCAAGTCGATCTTGAACAACACCTTCGAGCTCACCCAGAGCCAGATCTTCGCCATGGGCAGCCAGGCCCAAGGCATTTGCTACACCTCCAGCGAGCATCAGGAATCGGTTGCCGCCTTCCTTGCGCGCAAGGCCGAGCGGAGCTGAAACATGAATCAGATTGCACGCCTTCTCAGTCCCGCCAGCGTTGCCGTCATCGGTGCCTCGGGCGATGCCCGCAAAACCTCGGGCCGGCCCATTGCCTTCCTGCGCAAGCATGGTTTCGAAGGGCGCCTGTACCCAGTCAATCCTCGTTATGAACAAATCGACGGGCTGCGCTGCTATCCCAGCATTGCCGAGCTGCCGGAAGTGCCGGACGTGGCGATCATTCTGCTGGGGGCGGCGCGCGCCAACCAGGCCGTCGCCGAACTGGCGGCATTGGGTTGCCCCGCAGCCATTGTATTGGCCGGTGGTTATGGTGAAACCGGTTCTGAAGGTGCCGCGCGCCAGGACGAACTGAAAGCGGCCCGTGGGTCGATGAGGATCCTGGGCCCGAACACCATCGGCCTGGTCAACCTGACCGAGCGGATCACGCTGTCGGCCAGCGGCGCGTTGGACATGGACGAACTGCTGGCCGGCCGGGTTGCCGTCGTCTCGCAAAGTGGCGGGATTCTGGGCGCGCTGCTGTCCCGTGGCGTCGCTGCCGGTATCGGTTTTTCCAAGCTGATCTCCACCAGCAACGAGGTCGATCTGGATGTCGCCGACTTCGTCGATTACCTGGCCGACGATCCCGCGACCTCGGTGATTGCCCTTTATCTGGAGGGCTTGCGCGACAGTGAAAAGTTTTCCCGTGCGGCGCGCAAGGCTCGCGACGCCGGCAAGCCTGTCGTGGTCTTCAAAGTGGGACGCTCCCAAGCAGGTGCCCATGCGGCAGCCTCCCACACGGGGGCCATGGCCGGCTCCGATGCTCTGTACTCCGCCTATTTCCGTCAGCTTGGGGTGATTCGCGCCGAGACGTTTGCCGACCTGTTGGACATTCCCTTCGCCTTGGCCAGTGGCCGGGTCATGCGTGGCCGACGGGTCGCCATTCTGACCTCCACCGGCGGCGCGGGCACCTTGATCGCCGACAGCCTCGGTGTCAGCGGTTTCGAAACCCCCACGCCCGGCGCGCAGACCGCGGCGAAACTGCGAGACCTGGATATTGGCGACCAGGCGGTGCTGGACCGTAACCCGATCGACTTGACCTTGGCGGGGTTGCAGCCGGAGTTGATGCGCGAGGCCATTGGCATCTTGCTCGACAGTGCGGATTTCGATGCAGTGATCAGCGTCGTGGGCTCTTCCGGTGTTGCCCAGCCGCACCTGATGGCCGATGCCATTGGCGACAGCCTGGCCAGCTCCGATAAACCGGTGCTGGCGTACATCAGCCCCCATGCCCCGGCTGCGGCCCGGCGTATCAATGGCGCTGGAGGCGTGGCGTTCAGCGCGCCGGAAAGTTGTGCCAGCGCACTGAAGGCATTGGCGGCACAGGCCACCTGGAGCGAGCCATCCCCTGAGTCTGGCACAGCGCAGGCCGGGCCAGAGGTTCTCCAGGACCTGCCAAGTGGCCCGCTCGATGAAGAGCGCAGCAAGCGCTTGTACGCCAGCTTCGGCATCCCGGTGACGCGGGAGCGGGTGGTTGGTGATGGGGAGCAAGCCGCCCGGGCCGCGCAGGAACTGGGCGGTCACGTCGCGCTCAAGGTGCTTTCCGAGCAGATCCCGCACAAGAGCGAAGTGGGCGGCGTGGCCTTGCATCTGGACGCCGGAAACATCGGCGCGCGGCTGGATCGCATGCGTGCCGAGGTCAGCCGCCACGTGGGGTTCGAGCCGCCGACCTTTCTCGTCCAGGAAATGGTGACGCAAGGGCAGGAGCTCATTCTCGGCTTCCACCGCGACCCGCAGCTGGGCTCGGCGCTCCTGCTGGGAATGGGCGGGGTTACAGCGGAGTTGTTCCAGGACACCACCTTGCACTTGCTTCCGGTAAACCTCGAGCAAGCCCGGCAGATGCTGCGCGAGCTGCGCACTTACCCGTTGCTGGATGGCTATCGCGGCATGCCCAAGGCCGACGTCGAAGCCGCCGCGCACTGCATCGTCGCGTTCTCGGACATGGCCATGCAATTGGGCGAGCGCCTGATCGAAGCCGAGATCAATCCGTTGCTGGTTCGTCCTGCCGGAAGCGGGGTGATGGCCTTGGACGGCTTGACGATCATGGCGTAAGGAGGCCGTTCCACTCTGTGGAACAGCTGCCTTTACCCTGGAAATCACGCTCGCATAATCAAACAACGCTCATTTAAGACTCATAAAAACAAGCAGGTCTCTATGAACAGTCCCCATATTGCCATCCAGTCGCGCAGTGCCCCGATCAGCGCCACGGTGACCGCCCCGACGGTGGTTTCTTTCCGTGACGTGTCCAAGTCCTTCACGGTCAAAGGCGTCGCCAAGCAGGCATCCCACAGCATCAATGTCGACATCCAGCAAGGCCAGTTGGTGACCATCATCGGCCCTTCCGGCTGCGGCAAGTCGACCTTGCTCAACATGGTCGCCGGTCTGTTTTGTCCCACCACTGGCGAGGTACTGTACCGAGGCGAGGCCGTGCAAGGCATCAACGGTCGCACCGGTTACATGACCCAGAGCGACCATCTCCTGCCGTGGCGGGATGTGGCCGGCAACATCGCCGTTCCCTTGGAAATCCAGGGTGTGCCCAAGGCCAAGCGTGAAGCGCGAATCCGCGAGTTGTTGACCCTTGTCGGCCTCGATGGACACGAAAAGGCCTACCCGAGCCAGCTTTCCGGTGGCATGCGCAAGCGCGCCGCCCTGGCGCGCTTGCTGGCCTATGACCCGGAAACGCTGCTGATGGACGAGCCGTTTGCCGCACTGGATGCGCAACTGCGCATCCGCATGCAGACGGAGCTGTTCAAGCTCAGTCGCCAGCTCAAGAAAACCGTGTTGTTCGTCACCCATGACCTGGACGAAGCCGTGGCCCTGGGCGATCGCTGCCTGGTGTTCTCCGGTCGCCCGGGCACCATCGTGCGCGATGTGCCCATTCCCTTGGGTGACGATCGCAACATCATCCAGCTGCGCAAGAACCCGCGTTACCACCAACTTTGTGGCGACCTGTGGGAAATCATCACGCCGGATCACGACGCCTGAAGTCCCAGCCCTGGAGAACCTTGCACATGAATATCTTTCTCGGTCGTCTCGCCATCTTCGCAGCGATTTTTTTGTCCTGGCAGTTCGCTTCCGGTCCCTTGGTGGATCCGTTTTTCGTCAGCTCGCCATTGGAAATCGGCCGGCGCTTCATTGAGCTGGTCGCCAGTGGCCGACTGTTCTCCCACGGCTGGATCACCGTCGTGGAAACCCTGGCGGGCTTTTTCTTCGGTGCCCTGGCAGGCATCACGGTGGGCTTGATCCTGGGGCGCAACGCGCTGCTCGCCAAGCTGCTGGACCCGATCCTGACTTCCATCTACAGCCTGCCGAAAGTTGCCCTCGCGCCGCTGTTCATCATGTGGTTCGGGATCGGCATCGAAATGAAGATCATCCTGACCGCCACCATCGTGTTCTTCCTGGTGTTCCTCAACACCTACAGCGGTGTCCGCGCGGTGGAGCGCGAGCAATTGGAGATCCTGCGCCTGATGGGCGCCAAAGAGCACCACCTGATCACCAAGGTCGTGCTGCCGTCGGCCATCCAGTGGGTGTTCACCGGCCTCAAGCTGTCGGTGCCCTATGCCCTGATCGGTGCCATCGTCGGCGAGATCATGGCTGCCAACCGTGGCCTGGGCTACCTGTTGCAGGACGCGGCGGGGCAACTGGACACGGCCGGCGTATTCGCCGCGCTGATCGCCATCATCGCCCTGGCGCTGCTGCTCCAGGCGGCGGTTCGTGCGTTGGAGACGTACCTGATGCCGTGGAAGAAAGAACAGGACGAGCGAGAAATCTCGGTCTGAGCAACACCATCACAACAACAAAAACAGAGGGTCGCATCATGTCTATCAAAGGTTTTATTTCTGCTTTAGGACTCAGCGTCGTACTCGGTGCTGTCTCGCTCCAGGCGCAAGCTGCCGAGAGCATCAAGGTCGCCTTGGGCACGGAAGGTTTCGTGCACATGCCGCTGTTCGTCGCACTCGACGGTGGCCTGTTCGAAAAACACGGCCTGGACATCGAACTGGTGAAGTTCAAGGGCGGCGGTGCGGCGGCGTCGGGGCTGGCCAGCCGTTCGGTGCAGTTCTGCTCATGCGCCACCCAGAATGCGATCAATGCCAAGATCAAGGGCGCAGACATCACGCTCTTGGGGCGCATGGTCGGCCAATACGCCAGCAATGTGGTCATTCGCCAGGAAGTGGCCGATCGGCTTGGCCTCAATGCCAGCTCCACCGTCGCGCAACGGCTGGCCGCGTTCAAGGGCCTGCGCCTGGCGGTGAGCGGAGCCGGTGGCAGCGCCGATTTCCTGGTGCGCTTCCTTGGCCAACAGGCCCATCTGGAATCGGAAAAGGATTTCACGCTGCTTTACCTCAACAACGGCGCGGCAATGCTGGCGGCGTTCGCCCAAGGCAAGATCGATGGCTTTGCCCTGTCATCGCCGGCCTCAGATAGCGCGGTTATTGACCAGAACGGCTTCACCTTGCTGGACATGTCCGAGGGCATGGTCGCCGAGCTGGATGGTTATCCCTCGATCGCCCTCAGTGCTCGTCGGCAATGGGCCGAAGACAACCCGGCCATCGTAAAAGCCTTCCTGGCCGCCTTGGGCGATGCCACTCAGATGATCAACGAACAGCCGCAGCAAGCCATGAAAGCCGTGCGCAGTCGCTTCGACGGCGTGAACGACAAGGTCTATGCCGCCGCCTGGGAAAGCAATCGCAAGTCGTTCCCGAAGACCCCGTACCTGACGGATACCGACGTGGAGCGCGCGATCAAGTTCCTGGGTGCGGTCCAGAACGAAAAAATCCCCGGCAAGGCCCAGGACTACCTGACCCAGGTGCGCTGAAGCGCGTTTGAATTTCACCCGGCCGGCGCTTCAAGGAACACATTGGCAGCGCTCGGCTTCTTCTCGGTAAGCAGTCATGAAATCAATAAAAACAATGCCGCTCTGCGCGGCAGGGATGGGCTTTGCCGCGTATTTGCCCATGGCAGGCGCCGAAGGCTTCTTCGAAGACAGCAAGGCCTCCCTGGAAATGCGCAATTTCTATATGAGCCGGGATTTTCGCGAGGGCACGGGCCAGTCAAAACGCCAGGAATGGGCCCAGGGTTTTATCCTGCGTTATGAGTCCGGCTTCACCCCTGGCGTCGTCGGGTTCGGTGTCGATGCGATCGGCATGCTGGGCGTCAAGCTTGATTCGGGGCCGGGGCGTGCCGGCACCGGCCTGCTGCCGGTCCAGGACGACGGTGATGTACCCGATAATTATTCCAAGGCCGGCGGCACCCTCAAGGTCAAGGTCTCGCAGAGCCAGTTACGGGTCGGGACCTTGCTGCCGAAATGGCCGACCCTGGCCGCCAACAACGGTCGTTTGTTGCCGCAGACCTTTGAAGGCACCCAGGTGCAGGTCAACGAATGGAAGCCCCTTGAACTCACCGCGGCACGGATCCAGGGCACGGTGTACAGGGATCAGTCGGGCTCCACCGGTCTTGAGCTGAACAACAAGAACCGCCGCTTCAGCGGCCCCCTTGATGGCGGCGATTTCAACCTCATCGGTGGGACCTTCCATGCAAGTGCGACGACCGACCTGATTGCCCAATACGCCGTCCTGGAAGACGTCTACAAGCAGCGCTTCCTGGGCCTGACCGACCGCAGGAAAGGCGACTGGGGCAGCTTCACCAGCGATGTGCGCTTTTTCGACAGTGACAGCGACGGCCAGGCGCGTGGCGGTCGTATTGATAACCGCGCCTTCAGTGCCTTGGGCACTTACAAGCTCAAAGGCCATTCGTTTGGGCTGGGTTACCAGAAGATGTCCGGAAATTCAGCGTTTCCCTACGTGGCCGGCACCGATCCTTACCTGGTGAACTTCGTCCAGATGGGCGACTTTGCCGAGAAGGACGAACGCTCCTGGCAGGCACGCTATGACTTCGACCTCGCCACGGTCGGCGTCCCAGGCCTGAGCTTCATGACTCGTTACCTGCGCGGCAGTCGGGCCGACGTGACGGGCGCGGACGCCGATGGTGAACGCGAGCTCGACGTCGAACTGCAATACGTGGTGCAGAACGGTTCGATGAAAGGCATGAGCATGCGGGTGCGCAGCGCCACCTATCGAGCGGACTTCGCCCGGGACGCTGACGATGTGCGCGTGATCGTCAGCTACCCACTGTCGCTTCTGTAATCCAAGCCATTCAACGGGAGGTAACCGATGCACGCCACTGTAGTGCTCCAACGTGAAGGTGATGTCGGCCAGGTCATCATCGACAATCCACCGGTCAATGCCCTGTCGCAGGAGGTTCGGGAACAGTTGCTCGAAAGGCTGCAAGAAGCGTTGGCCGACAGCGCCATCAAGGCGATCGTCATTGCGTGCCAGGGGCGGACATTCGTCGCTGGGGCCGATATCAAGGAGTTTGACCTGCCCCTGCAGGCACCTCATCTTCCTGACGTGTTGGCCGCGATCGAACAGGCGTCGAAACCCGTCGTTGCGGCGCTGCATGGCTCGGCGTTCGGGGGTGGGCTCGAACTGGCCCTGGCCTGCCATTACCGAGTGGCCGCACCGGATGCGCAGTTCGCCTTGCCGGAAGTCAGCCTGGGCCTGATACCCGGAGCGGGGGGCACGCAGCGCTTGCCACGGTTGTGCGGCATGGAGGTGGCACTGGCGATGGTGCTGGAGGGCGAACGTATCGGCGCGGCACAAGCACTGGCGATCGGTTTGCTGGATAGATTGGGCGATGCGTCGGTACTGGCGTGTGCCAGCGACTTCGCCAGGGAGATCATGGGCAAGCCCACCCCTCGGTCCTGCGACCTGTCGGTCGTGCCATTCGACCCACAGCTTTTCAACGAACGCGCCCAGGCGATCATTCGCAAGGCAGCGGGCCAGGAGGCCCCTGCCATCGCCCTGCAAGCGCTGCAAGACGCCTGGCAGTTGCCCTTCGCCGAGGGAATGGCGAACGAGCGTGAACGCTTCATCGCTCGTCGCCATAGCGAGCAGGCCAAGGCGTTGCGGCACGTGTTCTTTGCCGAGCGGGACCTGGCCTCCAGATGTCGTGCATTGGCCAGGCAAGCCCCCACACGCCCCATTGATGTGGTCGCCGTGATTGGCGCGGGCACCATGGGCAGCGGCATTGCGCTGTGCCTGGCCAACGCTGGCATTTCTACACGCCTGATCGATACGCAACCCGAAGCCCTGGAGCGCGGTCGCACGACCATCGACCGCTACTTCACCAGCGCCGTGGAAAAAGGTCGACTAGATACCGACGAAGCCGCCCGACGTGCCACGCTGATCGAGTTCGACTCAAGCATTGAGGGTGTTGCCAGCGCTGACCTGATTATCGAAGCCGTGTTCGAAGACCTCGCCGTCAAGCAGGCCGTGTTCAGGCAACTGGACCGCTTCGCCAGGCCGGGTGCGATCCTCGCGACGAATACCTCGTACCTCGATATCGAGGCCATTGCTGGCGTGACCACCCGCCCGGGCGATGTCATCGGCATGCACTTCTTCAGCCCGGCACATGTCATGAAGCTGCTTGAGGTGGTCAGGACGCCTCAGGTGCAACCTGATGTCCTGGCAACGGTGCTGCAATTGGGCGGACGACTGGGCAAGACTGCTGTCGCCGTGGGCAATTGCTATGGTTTTGTCGGCAACCGTTTGCTGGCCGTGCGCGAGCGCGAGGCGGGTTTCCTGCTGGAGGAGGGGGCGGCCCCGGAGGACGTGGACCGGGTCATCCGGCAGTTCGGTTTCCCCATGGGGCCCTTCGAACTGCGTGACCTGGCGGGCGTGGACATCGCTTGGCGAAACCGGCAGGGCCGGGTCGATCAACTGAACGCATCGGAACGTCGTTGCAACTGGATCGAGCAGCTGCATGAGGCGGGGCGTCTCGGACAGAAAACGGCGGCCGGTTACTACCGATACGAGGAAGGCCAGCGTCGGGGCCTGCCGGACCCGTATGTGGCCAGGATGCTCGTGGCGCATCGACAAAACCGTGGTATCGAGCCGCGTGCAATTGACGATGAGGAAATTCTCGACAGGTGCCTGTTCGCCATGATCAATGAGGCCGCGCACTTGCTTGAACAAGGTATCGTCGACAGCCCCAATGACATCGACCTCGTCTGGATTCACGGCTACGCCTTTCCCCGTTACCGGGGCGGGCTGCTTTACCACGCCGACCGGGTTGGCTTGCCTGGGATCGTCGAGGCGCTTGCCGGCTGGGCGGCCTTACTTCCTGAGCGAGGCCTGCGGGTGGCTCCGCTGCTTCGGACAATGGCAGCGCAGGAGGCGTCGTTCATTCGGCCATGAGGCGAATGAGGTCACGCTTCATTGCTCGAGCATCAACGTGCGCCAGACGATCACTGGCGCACCGAAGTCTTGCTCCTCCTTGTCTTCCTCCAAGGGGGCCGGGGCCGAAGGGGTCACCTCTGTTGCTGGATCCTGGTCGCTGTCTGGGGTGGATACGGTTTCACTCATCGGCCATTCCTGAGCGGACGTTGATGACGACCTTGCCTTTGGAGCGTCCTTGCTCGACGTAGCTCAAGGCATCGGCCGTCGCATCGAAGGAGAAGGACCGATCAATCACCGGCTTGATGCTGCCGGACTCGACGAGCGTGGTGATTTCACGCAGTTGAGGACCGCTGGCACGCATGAACACGAAGGCGTAGCCCACACCTTTTCGGCGGGCCTTGCGGCGTATACCGCGGCTCAACAGGCCCATGATCAGTCTCAGCACCCAGGAAAATCCCTGGGCCTGGGCGAACTGTGGGGTGGGTGGTCCCGAGATGGAAATGAGCTGGCCGCCAGGTTTGAGGATCTTCAGCGATTTCTCCAGCTCATCGGCGCCCAGGCTGTTCAACACGACGTCATAGTCCTGCAGGACGTTGGCGAAATCCTGTTGCATGTAATCGATGACAATGTCCGCGCCGAGGGCTTTGACCCACGGCACATTGCCGGTGCTGGTGCTGGTCGCAACGAAGGCGCCCAAGTGCTTGGCAAGCTGGATGGCGAGGGTGCCGACGCCACCTGAACCGGCCTGGATGAAGACCTTTTGGCCTTTCTTCAGTCGTGCGGTTTCAACCAGTACCTGCCAGGCGGTCAGGGCGACCAAGGGCAGGGCGGCGGCTTCTTCCATGCTGATGTTTGCCGGTTTCATGGCCAGGGCGTTTTCGTTCACTGAAATCTGCTCGGCGAAGGTGCCGATGTGCCCATCCGGGGCGCGGGCATAGACTTCATCGCCCGCTTTGAAATGCTGGACACGGGAGCCCACACGAACCACGACACCGGCCACGTCATGACCCAATACCAAGGGAAATGAGTAGGGCAGGATCAGTTTGAATTCGCCTTTGCGGATCTTTGAATCCAGCAGGTTGACGCTGGCGGCCTGCACGCGGACCAGAACGTCGTGCTCTCCCACGTCAGGGGCCGGTACATCGCCTATACGGCCACTGCTCTTGCCGTAGCGGTCGATTAAAAATGCCTTCATGGTGTTTTGCTCTTCTAAGGGATGCAGCGCAGTGATCATCTGGCCCGGCACCCAGAAACACCGGCGCTGTCCTTCGCGCCGGCGCCCGCTAAACGATGATCACGCCGGGTCTTGATAACGTTCGGCAACATGGGACTGCCGGATTTGCCCGAGCAGGCCTTGACGCGCGGCCTGCAAGGCATCCCAGCGTGCTTCTTCATGCAAGGGCGGGATGGTCACCGGCTCGCGACGATCAAAACCGACCAGCGCGGCATCGACCAGGTCAGCGACTTCCATGACTTCATTCAGGGTGTTGATATCGATGCCCGCGCGTTCCCAGATTTCGGTACGGGTGGCCGCTGGCAGGACAGCTTGAACGTAGACGCCTTTTGGGGCGAGTTCCAGGCTGAGTCCCTGGGAGAGAAACAGCACGAACGCCTTGGTCGCGCCGTAGACCGACATACCGAACTCCGGTGCCAGGCCCACGACGGAGCCAATATTGATAATCGCGCCGTCACCCGCTTTGACCAGGCGTGGGGCGATGGCGCTGGCCAGCCGCACCAGCGCGGTGGTATTGAGCGACACCAGGTGCGCGACGCTGTCGGTCGATTGTTCGATGAAGGTCCCGGATTGGGCAGCACCGGCGTTATTGACCAGGATGCCGATGTCGGCGTCATCGCGCAGCCGGGTTTCGACGGTGGTCAGGTCGCCGATCTGGGTCAGGTCGGCCTGGAGAATATCCACGACAACGTTATGTTCGCTGCGCAGCTTGGCGGCCAGCGCTTCCAGGCGCGCGCTGTCGCGGGCGACCAGGACGAGAGGGTGTCCACGTTGCGCAAAGCGCTGGGCATAGACAGCGCCAATGCCGGTGGAGGCGCCAGTGATGAGAACGGTTGTGCGAGTGTCCATGGGAGATTCTCTTCTTCAAGGTATTGATGAGCGAGTCGCGCGCTGTTGTTCAGGCGCGCAGTCGGGTCTTGCCAGTGTTACCGCGCGCTGGATTCAGCGAGCGTTGGATAGTCGATGTAGCCCGTCGCACCGCCACCGTAGAGGGTAGCGGGGTTGAATGCCGACAAAGGCGAACCGGTTCTGAGCCGCTCCACCAGGTCCGGATTGCCGATGAACGGCCGGCCGAAGGCGATCAGGTCAGCCTTGTCTTCGACGAGTCGTGAGGTGGCCAAGTCCAGGTCGTAGCCGTTGTTGGCGATGTAGGTGTTTTTGAAGCGTTGGCGCAAGGCGGCAAAGTCGAAGGGCGCAACGTCGCGCGGCCCACCTGTCGCGCCTTCGACCACGTGCAGGTAAACGATGTCGAGAGCGTTGAGCTGTTCGACCAGGTAGTCGAACTGGGCCTGTGGTGCGCTGCTGGACACACCATTGGCCGGCGAGACCGGCGAGATGCGCAGGCCGGTGCGGTTGGCGCCGACTTCTTCCACCACTGCCGCGGTCACTTCCAGCAGCAGGCGAGCACGATTTTCAATCGAGCCGCCGTAGGCATCGGTGCGCACGTTGGCACCGTCCTTGATGAACTGGTCCAGCAGATAGCCGTTCGCGCCGTGGATCTCCACGCCGTCAAACCCTGCCGCGATGGCGTTCGCCGCCGCCTGGCGAAAATCGTTGATGATCCCGGGTAACTCGCTGATGTCCAGCGCTCGCGGTTCGGAAACGTCCTCGAAACTATTGTTGACGAATACCTTGGTCGCCGGACGCAAGGCGGAGGGGGCCACTGGTGCGACGCCGTTCGCTTGCAGGTCGACGTGGGAAACGCGGCCGACATGCCACAGTTGCAGGAAAATTCGCCCACCTTTGGCATGCACGGCCTCGGTGACGGTGCGCCAGCCGTCGATCTGCGCCTGGGTGTAGATCCCAGGTGTGTCCTGATAACCCTGTCCTTGCTGGGAAACCTGTGAAGCCTCGGAGATCAGCAGGCCTGCCGACGCTCTTTGGCTGTAGTAAGTGGCAGCGAACTCGCTCGGTACAAAACCTTGCCCCGCACGGTTACGTGTCAGCGGTGCCAGGACCACTCGGTTGGAAAGCGTGAGATCACCCAATGTGTAGGGCGTGAACAGGTTCTGGTCGGTCATGGCGTCTTGTTTCCGTCGGTTTGGATAAAGGGAGCGCGTGCAGCCTGCCGAAGTGAGCGCGGCTTTTTATTAGGATGATGATCGAAATCTAAACTGTCAACTAATTTGATTATGCTCGACATCTATGTATGATGTGCGCATGATTTTCGAGCAGCACGAGGGAGTGAAAAATGAGGGTGACCAAGGCCCAGGCCCAGGCAAATCGGGAGCACATCGTCGAGACGGCGTCTGTCTTGTTTCGCGAGCGAGGTTTTGACGGCGTGGGTGTGGCGGACTTGATGGCGGCCGCCGGCTTCACCCATGGCGGGTTCTACAAGCATTTCGGTTCCAAGGCCGACCTGATGGCCGAAGCGGCAGCCAACAGCCTTGCGCAGTCGCTGACCGACAATGCGGGCATCGACGTGCCTGGTTTCGTCGATCTTTACGTGTCCAGGGACCACCGTGACGGCCGGGGCGGCGGTTGCACCTTGGCGGCACTGTGTGGCGACGCTGCCCGTCAATCGCCCGAACTGAAGGCTACCTTTGCCAGCGGCATCGAAAACACGCTGGCCGCGCTCGAAAGCCGGTACGAGACCGAGCAAGACGCGCCGCAGGAAGCGATCAGGGCCAAAATGCTCGACATGTTGGCCCATGCCGTCGGCGCGATCATGTTGTCACGGGCCTGCCCGGACGATTGCGCGCTGGCCGATGAGATCCTCGAGGTTTGCCGCGCCCAGATCATCGCATCACTGCCGCCATCGCCCGTGACGCAGCCTTAGTGATCATTTGTTTCATGAGAACGTGCTTCCGCTGGACTTGTGTAGGAGCTGCCGAAGGCTGCGATCTTTTGATCTTGATCTTTTGCTTTCGATTCAATTGCCAGTGGAAAGATCGCAGCCTCGTTGCACTCGACAGCTCCTACACAGATCCCTGTAGGAGCTGCCGAAGGCTGCGATCTTTTGATCTTGATCTTTTGCTTTTGATTCAATTGCCAGTGGAAAGATCGCAGCCTCGTTGCACTCGACAGCTCCTACACAGATCCCTGTAGGAGCTGCCGAAGGCTGCGATCTTTTGATCTTGATCTTTCGCTTTCGATTCAATTGCCAGTGGAAAGATCGCAGCCTCGTTGCACTCGACAGCTCCACAGATCCCTGTAGGAGCTGCCGAAGGCTGCGATCTTTTGATCTTGATCTTTCGCTTTCGATTCAATTGCCAGGGGAAAGATCGCAGCCTCGTTGCACTCGACAGCTCCTACACAGCGCTCCTACACAGCGCTCCTACACAGCGCCTACAGGAGCTCCCTCGCCGGTCCTATAGCGACGCCCTGACCACCAGGGGGCAATCCACCGGCTGGGCGCCCGTTACCTCGAGGTTCTCGATCAGGTGTCGGGCCGCCTGGCGACCGATCTCGTAGTACGGCAGTTGTACGGTGGTCAGTGGCGGGATGAACAGTTCGGCGATGCCGATCATGTTGTCATAGCCGAGCACCGCAACATCGTCGGGAATTTTCAGGCCGCGGCCCAGCAACAGCTGATAGGCGCAAAAGGCGATGCGGTCGTTGCCGCAGACCAGGATGTCGAATTGCGGACGCCCGTCGATGATGTGCCGGTCGAGAATGGCGGCGGTTTCACCATAGGCGTCGTGATCGGAAAGGTCGTATTGCAGGAGTGCCTCAGGCGCCAGGCCGACGGCCTGACAGGCACGTTGCAGGCCCCGTTGGCGCAGGCCCCAGGCCAGACTCTTCCTCGGCAAATTGATACACAGCGGACGCCGATAGCCTTGGCTCAACGCATGCTGCATGGCTCGATGCTGCCCGGCTTCATCATCCGGCACATAACTGACCAGGTGGCTGTCATCGGCCAGGCAATTGGCGAGCACCAGCGGCTTGCTCTTGAGTCGCTCGGGAATGCTCACCTGGCGCAATCCCATGGCACTGAAGATCAACCCGTCGGGACGGTGCGACAGCATCAGGTCGATGTTCTGGTCGGTGGGCGGGTTGCTCAACAGATTGAGGATGAAGACGTTCCAGCCTGCCTGCTGCGCGGTCTGTTCGATGGACAGCAGCAACTCGACGGCAAACGGCGTTGTCGCGGTGTCCAGTGCGAACACTCCGATGGTGCGCGCCTGCAGGTTGTCGCCGCGCATCCTGCGCGCTGACAGGCTCGGTACGAATTGCAGTTCATCAATGGCGCGACGTACCCGCTGAAGGGTTTCGGGGCTCAGTTTTTCCGGCGTGTTGAGCGCGCGCGAAACCGTCATCAGGGATACGCCGGCCAGCTGTGCAACGTCTTTCACGGAAGTCATGCGAAGTGCGGCCAGTCAGGTTGACGCAGAATCATGACACAGGGTCCTGGCTTCTCGCGACTCGAATGAAGGTACTCATAGCCAGCCCGAGTCCAGCGGCCATGCCTTGGGGATGGCGACGCGCCCGCCCGTCCCGTTCGCCAACAGTTTCACCCCGAGGCTGTCGGGCCGCGGATAGACGCGGCTGCTGAAGCTGAAGCGGCCGTTTTCCTCAAACACCTCGATGGACGAGCGATCGAGAAATACCCGCAGCTGCAGTTGCGTTTGCGCCGGGTCTATCGTGACGCTGCGCTGACCGCTCACTTGCGCACCCGAACGGCTGCGATCGAGCACCAGGCGTTGCAGTGACGCGTCGTAATAAAGCAGGGTTTGTTCCTGCTCATCGGCACTGCAGCGCAAGGCGATGCCCAGATGGCCTTCGGTGCAACCGAGCAGATCCAGATGCACATGGATTTCCAGCCTGTCGCCGTTCACTTGCGGCACCCAGCGGCTGCCCGACTCGCCCCACGGCGTGATGCTCGGCAGTGGCGCCTGACGCAGCGCGGTCAGTTCCCGTGCCGGGAACACGCCAAGGCGATCGCCCTGCAGTTCAAGCTCGCGGGGCAGGCCGAGCATGCCGCACCAGTGATGGGCCTGGCTCGGCATCGGGCTTTCCCACATGTCCAGCCAGGCCCACATCAGGCGCCGACCATCGGCGGCCTCCAACGTTTGCGCAGCATAGAAATCGTGGCCGTTATCCAGTTCGATGAACGGCCCGCCGCTGAAGTGCCATTCGCTGTCGAGCCGGCCGATGCGATAACCGGTCTGGTACTTGTTGAGCCGTTCGTAACCTTCAGGTTGCATGCCCTGGGGGGAATACAGCAGCACGTCGCGCCCGTTGAGGCGAAACAGGTCCGGGCATTCCCACATGTAGCCATCGACCTCATTGCCGCTGGACACGTAGTCGAGGAACTCCCAGGTGCGCAGGTCGGTGGAGCGGTACAGCGGCAGCAGCGGTTTGTCGCCCAGGCGCGCGCCGGCAATCAGGAACCAATAGCCGTCCTCCTGCCAGACCTTGGGGTCGCGAAAGTGCATGATCGTTTCTTGCGGCGCGTTCTCGATGACGGCGCCATGCTTGACGAACCGGATGCCGTCGTCACTGGTGGCCAGGCACTGGACCTGGCGGATAAAGCGTTCGTCACCCACTTCTCCCAGCCAGGTGTGCCCGGTGTAGATCAGCGCCAGGGTATCGCCACACACCACCGCGCTACCGGAAAAACAGCCGTGGCGGTCGAAGTCATCCCCCGGCGCCAGGGCAAGGGGCAGATGCTGCCAATGGACCAGGTCGACGCTCTTGGCGTGGCCCCAATACATCGGACCCCATTTGGCATCGAAAGGGTGGTGTTGGTAGAACACGTGATATTCGCCACGGAAAAACACCACCCCGTTAGGGTCGTTCATCCAGCCCGCGACAGGCGCCAGATGATAGTCAGGTCGATAATCGTCGATGACGCGAGACTGACCTTCACTCAGCGCCTGCTGCGCATGTTCAAGGGGGGAGGGCATGGGGGCGTTCATGGCATTCACGGACACAGTCATAGGGCGCCTGCTTTTGGCGAGCGCTGCGGGGCGTCCTCCGGGAGGACTTCAATAACAGCAGGATGGCGTCTCAAGGCAGTGCCATCCGCATCGAACAGGTGCAGGCTGCCGAACGCCAGCTGCAGTTCAACCCGATCGCCCACTTGCCATCCGGCGTTGACCTCGCAGCGACAGATCAACGGTTCATCCTCGCCGGACTCCAGGTGCACGTAGGTTTCGCTGCCCAGGTATTCGACCCCGACCACGACAACCCCAGCGCTGCCTTGCGCCGCTTTGAGCGACACGTGTTCCGGGCGAATCCCCAGGGTCAGCGAGCTGTTCGCCGCCAGGTGGGCGCTGTCGAAGGGCAGGGGCGTCATGCCCAATAAAGGGCTATCGATCTGGCTGGTCTCGCCTGGGGTGTGCAGGCGTGCCGGCAGAAAGTTCATCTTGGGCGAGCCGAGGAAACCGGCGACAAAGCGGCTGGCCGGACGCTCATAGAGTTCGCGCGGCGAGCCGACCTGCTCAATGCGGCCGCCATTGAGCACGACAATCTTGTCGGCCAGGGTCATCGCTTCAACCTGGTCGTGGGTAACGTAGATCATGGTCGAGCCCAGTCGTCCATGCAGCCGGGCGATTTCGTTGCGCATCTGCACGCGCAGGGAGGCGTCGAGGTTGGACAGCGGCTCGTCGAACAGCAGTATGTCCGGTTCCCGCGCCATGGCCCGGCCCATGGCCACCCGCTGGCGCTGCCCACCCGACAGTTCCCGTGGCTTGCGTTGCAGCAGTTTGTCCAACTGCAGGATCTGCGCGGTTTTCAGCACCCGCTCGCGCAGGCTGGTCTTTTCGGTCTTGGCCAGTTTGAGGCCGAAGCTGATGTTGTCGTAGACGTTCATGTGCGGGTACAGCGCATAGGACTGGAACACCATGCCGACGCCACGCTCGCGCGGTTCCAGGTCATTGACTCGGCGTCCGTCGATCAGCAGGTCGCCGCCACAGATCGAATCCAGTCCGGCGATCAGCCGCAGCAAGGTCGACTTTCCGCAGCCCGAAGGGCCGACGAAAACCACGAATTCACCCGCCGAGATCTCCAGGCTGACGTCGCGAAGAATGCGTGCGCCGCCCAATTGTTTGTTCACGTTGTCCAGCTTCAACTTGATCACGATGCTGTTCCTTTCTTGTCTGTGTTGGGCCTCAACCCTTTAACGCACCGGCAGTGAGGCCGGAAACGATGCGGCGCTGGAAGATCAGCACCAGAATCACCAATGGCACCGTGACCAGCACCGACGCCGCCATCAACAAGCCCCAAGGCAATTCATGGGGGCTGCCGCCGGAAATCAGCGCGATGGCGACCGGGACCGTGCGTTGCGAGTCGGTGAGGGTGAAGGTCAGGGCGAACAGGAACTCGTTCCAGGCGGCGATGAAGGCCAAAAGCCCCGTGGTGACCAGTGCCGGCCAGAGTAGCGGCAACAGCACGCGCGTCAGCGTGACCCAGGGTGACGCACCGTCCATGATCGCGGCCTCTTCCAGCTCATGAGGCAGTTGCCCCATGAAGGTGGTCAGCACCCAGACGGTGAAGGGCAGGGTGAAAATCGTGTAGCTCAGGATCAACGCCCAGGACGTGTTGTACAGGCCCAGGGCACGGATCACCTCGAACAATCCCGACAGCACTGCGACTTGTGGAAACATCGAGACGCCCAGGACCATCATCAACACCACGCCGCGTCCGCGAAACTTCACTCGGCCCAGGGCATAGGCGGCGGTCAGGCTGAGGAACAACGCCAGTGCGACCACGCACAGCGCCACAGCCAGCGAGTTGCCGATGGCCCGCAGGAACGAGGCCTGGTTGAGCACGGCGGCATAGTTGGAGAAGTCGGGGTTGTCGATCCAGTAGCTCACCTGGAACAAGGCGCTGGACGGCTTCAGCGACGTCACGATGGCGTAGTAGAACGGGAAGACCGCATACAGCAGCAAGATCCCGATCAGGCACCAGAACCCGGCGCGCAGCAGGGCTTTTTTCAGCAGGCGCGGGCTCATGAGCGAACCTCCAGCTGACGGCGTCCGAGGTACAGGTAAGCCATGGCGATGACCGCCACGACCAGGAACAGCAAGGTCGAAGCGGCGCTGCCGTAACCGACGTCCTGGAATTCCACCAGGTGCTGGCGGGCATAGACCGACATGCTCATGGTGCTCGATGAGTTCGAGGTCAACACATAGATGACGTCGAACACCCGCAAGGAATCGAGAATGCGAAAGATCGCCGCCACCAGCAAGGCCGGCATCAGCAGCGGCAGCGTGACCCACCAGAACACTTTCACCGGGTGAATGCCATCGACCCTGGCGGCTTCGTAGCAGTCGCTGGGCAACATCTGCAAGGCCGCCAGCATCAGCAGCGTGACGAAAGGCACGGTCTTCCAGACGTCAACGATGATCACTGCCCACATCGACAGGTCCGCGTCCGCTGTCCAGGCCAGGGGCGCATCGATCAGGCCGAGGCCGAGCATCAGGTGATTGATGATGCCGAACTGGTCGTTGAGCATCCATGACCAGATTTTCGCCGAGACGATGGTCGGGATCGCCCAGGGGATCAGGATCAGCGCCCGCACCAGGGCGCGTCCGGTGAACTTGACGTTCAGCAGCAATGCCACCAGCAGCCCCAGTACGATCTCCAACCCCACTGACACCACGGTGAAATGCAAGGTGTTGCGCACCGCGTTCCACCACTGTGGATCGACCAGGATGCCTGACCAGCCGGTGCTGCTGTGGAATAGATAATTGCTCAAGCCGACAAAGGTTGCATCGCTTGTGTCGGCCAGGCTGGCGTCGGTCAGGCTGAACCAGAATGTGCGCAGCAGCGGCCAGGCCGCCACCAGGGCCAGGCACAGCAACATCGGGCTCAGGAACAGCCAGGCGGCGCGAACGCGACGGCGTTGTACCGGCGTTTCCCGTGTGAGCAGGTACTCGTCGTCGCCGGGGGCGAGTGTCGTGGAGACAGACATGGTGATTTCCTTCCTTGTGGCTTACCAGTTCCGGCGTTTGATGCGCGTGAGTTCGCTTTCCAGTTCGGCCAGCGCCTGATCCACCGGCCGTTCGCCCGCCAGCACGCCGTGCACTTGATCGAAGAAGGCATTGGAGACGCGTGGATAGCGGTCGGCGGTGATTGAAGCGGGGCGCATGACCCCATCATTGAGGATGCTGCGCAGTTGGCTGTAGTACGGCATGGCCGCGAGCAACTCGGGATCCTGGTAGAGCGACTCGATCACCGGGTTATAGGCGCCAACCAAGGCGCGGTGTTTCTGTTGTTGGGCGCTGCTCAGGTAGCTCACCAGTTCGGCGGCGAGCTTGGGGTTGGCGCTGTAGCGCGACACTGCCAGGCCCCAGCCACCGAGGGTGGACGCGTGGGTGCCCGTCGCGCCGCCGCGGGGCAGGGGAGCGACGCCGACCTTATCCTTTACGATGCTGTCCTGGCTTTGCACCAGGGCCCAGACATAAGGCCAGTTACGCATGAACAGCGCATTGCCCGACTGGAACACGCCGCGTCCTTCTTCCTCGGTGTAATTGAGCACGCCACGGGGGGCGATGTCTCCGACCCAGCTTTTGGCCAGGGTCAACGCCGCCCTCGAGGCCTGGCTGTTGACCACGATGTCGCCTTGCGCGTTGACCAGCCCACCTTGCGGCTGGCTGCTGATCCACTCCAGTGCGTTACACGTCAGGCCTTCGTAGGCGCGTCCCTGGAATACATAACCCCAGGCATTGGCGTTTCCGGCATCGCGTTCGGCCTGCTGGACAGCCCTGGCAGTCGTGGTCATTTCTTCCCAGGTCTGGGGCACGGGCTTGTTGTACTTCTCGAGCAGGTCCTTGCGGTAATACAGCAGCCCCGAGTCGGTGAACCACGGCATGGTCACCAGGCGCCCGTTCACCGTGGCGTTATCCACCTGGGCCTGGAAATAACCCTGGGTCGCGTTGGCAGGAAGCACCTCGCGCAGGTCCATCAAGTGCTTGGCCAGCATCCCCGGCCACACCATGTCGATCTGGATGATGTCGATGTCGCTGGATTGCGCACTGAGGATCTGCTGGTAGAACGACAACCGCTCGGTCGCCGAGTTAGGCGTGGAAACCACTTCGACGCTGTTGCCGGTCTGCTTCGACCACGCTTCGACGGCCTCCTTGCAAAGCTGCAATTCAGCGCCCACGGCACCGCAGGAAATCGTCAGGCTGGCGGCTGTGGAGAGGGATGGAAACCCGACGCACAGGCCGAGCAATGCCGCTGGAAGGAGCGATTTGAGCTGTTTCATAAAGCCCTCTTTATTTTTGTTTTTAGAAAAGTTAACGTTAACATCGCCAAATGTAGCAGTGTATTTGCGATCAGGCATCCTTTTTTTGCTCAGGTTTGACAATTCAGAGCCAGGGCGAAAAAGGCCGGTCGCGGCAACAGAACAATAAAAACAAAACAGGGAAATTCCACATGCAGAAAGCATCAAGCTGGCTACTCGCAAGCGTGCTCGGCGCCGCGGCGACCGCTTCTCAGGCCGCAACGCTGGAAGAACGCATGGCCGCGTTCGAGGCCCGTGCCAGCGCAGCGGAAAAACGTGCCGCCGCCGCCGAACAGCAAACCCAGGCGCTCGCCAGGGAACTGCAACAAATCAAACGCGCCACGCCCGCCACACAACCGGTGGCGTCCGCCGCTACGGTCCCCACGCTCGATGCCCGTCTGGCAAAACTCGAAGCCAGTCAGCAAAGCTCAGAGAAGCAGGGCAGTGGCGCCCACCTCACCGACGGCTTCAGCTTCAAGGGCTACGCCCGTTCGGGGTTGCTGATCAATGATGGGTTGGGCGGTGGTCGTGGCGGTCCGTACACCACCCCGGCCGGTTCTGTGGGTGGCGCTGTCGGGCGACTCGGTAACGAGGACGACACCTACATGCGCATCGACCTGTCGAAAGAGCTGTACGCGCAGAACGGCACCCGCTCCAAGTTCACGGTGTCCATCGCCGATGGTGTGGAGAGCTCCAACGACTGGACCGCCGAGGAAAGCAACCTGAACGTGCGCCAGGTGTTTACCGAGCTCGATCACCTGGCGGCCTTCAAGGGCAACTCGATGTTCGAAAATTCCACCCTGTGGGCCGGCAAGCGCTTCGACAGGGACAATTTCGACATCCACTGGCTGGACTCTGACGTGGTCTATCTGGCCGGCACCGGCGGTGGCATCTACGATGTGCAGATGACCAAGGACTGGCGCTCGAACTACTCACTGATCGGTCGCAACTACGGGGATTTCAGCGAGGGTGGCGTCAATGCCGATGTGGAGAGCTACATCCTGACCTCCAACCAGTTTTTCGACGGTGGCCAGTGGCAGTGGATGTTCAACGCCATCGGCTCGAAGAAAAACGACTTCGCTACCCGCACCAATGAAGCGGGGCTGACGCCAGCCGATTCCGGCTTGCACACGATGGTCGCCAATCACCAGAAAAACTTTTTCGGCCGCGAAGGCTTCTTCAAGACAGCGCTGCTCTATGGCCAAGGGTTAGGGGCAGAGGTCAAGAACGTTGGCTCGGATGGCGAACTGATCGACGACGCCCGTGCCCTGCGTCTGGCGCTCTACGGCGAGACCCCTATAGCGTCCGGCTGGCGCATCGGCCCAAGCCTGCTGGCTGAACAAAGCAAGGATCGCTACGTCAAGGGTGACGACTACCGCTGGATGACCCTGAACGTGCGGTTGGCCAACGAAATCAACAGCAATTTCGAGATGGCCTACGAGATGAGCTGGCAAACCATGCAGCTGGACCCCAAGGGCTACCTGCAACGCAATGCGGTCGACGGTAACTTCTGGAAGTTCACGGTCGCCCCGACCTTCAAGCCTGACCTGGGCGATCTGCTCACGCGCCCTGAGCTACGCCTGTTCGCCAGCGTCATGAACTGGTCGTCGGACCTGGACCGGTACAGCACCACGGACTCCTTCGGCAAGACTGACTTCAACGCCGGCGGTGTCTGGCAGTACGGCATCCAGATGGAAACCTGGTTCTGATGCCAGCCAGTTGAAACCGGTGGGAGCGGGCTTGCTCGCGAAAGCGGTGGGTCAGCCTGGACAGGTGTTGGATGTACCGCCGTCATCGCGAGCGAGCTCGCTCCCACTGGAACTGGGGCTATCGGAGCGCATTTAATGAACCCGGGCCCGTCCCGTCATGTCACTCGTTTGTCAGAAACGAAAACAGGACGGACCCTCTGATGCGACCTATCGATCTCACCAGCCTCTCCCTTGCCGCGCTGCTGTGCGTGGCCTGTTCAAGCCAACCGCCCGCTACATGGAGCTACGCCGACGCCCAGGCACGAGCCAATCTTCCCCCCGACCAAGCCTATCCCGAACTCTTTGAAGCGGTGCAACGCGAGCAGGTGTTCCCCGACCAGAAGCATTTCGTGGACGCGCTGCCCAACCGTGATCCAGCGCAGATCCGCGCCGATTACCTGGCCCGACGTAACAGCGATGCCTTCGATATCAAGGCCTTCGTGAAAGACAATTTCATCGAATCCGGCGCAGCTGAAAGCCCGGCACCCAAGCCCGGCGCTCCGATCGAGGAGCACATCGACAGTCTCTGGCCGATACTGAGCCGAACCTACAAGCAGGTGCCGGCCTATAGCAGCTTGTTGCCCTTGCCGCAGCCCTATGTGGTGCCCGGCGGGCGTTTTCGCGAGATGTATTACTGGGATTCGTATTTCACCATGCTGGGGCTTGAGCAGAGCGGTGATAAGGCCCAGGTCCGCCAGATGACCGACAACTTTGCCTACATGATCGACACCTACGGCCACATTCCCAACGGCAATCGCACCTACTACCTGAGCCGGTCGCAGCCGCCATTCTTTGCTTACATGGTGCAGTTGCAGGCGCGTATCGAAGGTGACCAGGCCTATGGTCGATACCTGCCCCAGTTGCAGAAGGAGTATGCCTATTGGATGGAAGGCGCCCAGGCACTCAAGCCCGGCGCGGCTGAGCGACATGTGGTCAAGCTCGCCGATGGCAGTGTGCTCAACCGCTATTGGGATGCCAGCGCGACGCCTCGACAGGAATCCTGGTTGCAAGATGTCAGCACCGCCGAGCAGGCGCCGGACCGGCCCAAGGAAGAGCTCTGGCGTGACCTGCGCGCCGGCGCCGAAAGTGGCTGGGACTTCAGCTCGCGCTGGTTGGACGATGGCCAGAACCTGGCGAGCATTCGTACCACCGCTATCGTGCCCGTGGATCTGAATAGCCTGATCTATCATCTGGAAAACACCATCGCCAAAGCCTGCGAGACGGTGCAGAACACCCCTTGCGTCCAGGCTTACGGCCGGCGCGCCGAACTGCGCCAGCGTGCCATCGAGAAGCACTTGTGGAATGCCGACAAAGGCTTCTACGTGGACTACGACTGGCAACGCAACCAGCAGCGCCAGCAGCTCACGGCCGCGACGCTGTTCCCGCTGTATACGGGCCTGGCGTCTGTCGAGCATGCCGATCGCACCGCCGATGCGGTACGCAATGGCCTGTTGCGCCCCGGCGGCATCGCCACCACCCAGGTCAGCAATGGCCAGCAGTGGGACGAGCCCAATGGCTGGGCACCGTTGCAATGGGTGGCGGTGGAGGGGTTGGACCGATACCGGCATACCGCCCTGGCGCAGCAAATTGGCAGCCGCTTCTTGCAGCAAGTCGAAAACCTCTACCGCAAGGAGAACAAGCTGGTGGAGAAATACGATCTGTCCGGTCGCGGTGACGGCGGGGGAGGCGGCGAATATGAACTGCAGGACGGCTTCGGCTGGACAAACGGGGTGACGCTAAAGCTGCTGGGTAAATATGGCGAAGCTTCCCCAAGGCTTGTGGGTGAGTAAATGCCAAAGGCCCCTGTGGGAGCGAGCGCTGTGTAGGAGCTGTCGAGTGCAACGAGGCTGCGATCTTGCCCCAGACAATTGAGTCGAGAGCGAAAGATCAAGATCAAAAGATCGCAGGCTTCGCCAGCTCCTACAGAGTCCAGCGGGGCTGCGATCTTGCCCCAGACAATTGAGTCGAGAGCGAAGGATCAAGATCAAAAGATCGCAGGCTTCGCCAGCTCCTACAGAGCCCGGCGGGGCGGTGCGACGTTTCGCTGAATCCCCTCGCCACAGGGAGCCGTTGTGGGCTGGCTATTCATGCACCGTCACCCGATTGCGCCCGCTCTTCTTCGACGTATACAGCGCCTGGTCCGCCCTGGCGATTAGGTCGGCGTGGTCGTTCGAAGGTTGGCTCAGGTCGGCTACCCCCAGGCTGATGGTGAAACGGATGACCTGGCCGTTGTAGTGCACTTGCAGCGTCTCGGCTGCCTTGCGCAGGCGCTCGGCGAAAATCCGGGCGCCGGCCTTGTCGGTGTCCGACAGCACCACGCCGAACTCTTCTCCGCCATACCGCCCGGCGACATCGGCGTCGCGCACATGCTCGCGCAGTAGCTCGGCGACGTGCTCGATGACCTTGTCGCCGGCCTGGTGACCATAGGTGTCGTTGACCTGCTTGAAGTGGTCGATATCGAGCATCACCAGGCTCAACGTGTTGCCGTAGCGCTGGTGGCGGGCGTAGGCGGCTTTCAGGTCGCCTTCCCAGTGACCGCGGTTATACAACCCCGTCAGTCGATCCGTGCTGGAGAGTCGTTGCAGTTGTGCATTGGCGGCCTGGAGCTGATGCCGGTTGGTGGCGACGTCGGTGACGTCATAGATCACCAGGCAGATATGCTTGATGGTGTTGTCGGGCGAGCGCAGCGGCAGCAGCGTGGTGTTCTGGTACATGAACGCTTCCTGGCCGGTGATCGGCTGGTAGCTCTTGAACCGGATCAGGTACGGGCGCTGTTCCCAGACCGTGAACGCTGGCGTGCCCAGGGTCGCGACACTTTCCACCTTGCGGCTGAACCATTGGCGATCGATTTCAGGGAACAGGCTGAAAAAATGCTGATTGTGAGCATCCTTGGGCTGCACCCCGGAGCGGTTCTCCATGAAGGTGTTCCAGACCTGCACGCGGTACTCGCGGTCGAGCACCACGACACCGACGTCGATGCTCTGAACGATGGCCAGCAACCAGTGAAACTCGTTCAGATCGATGGAATCGTTCATGGCTCAGTTCATCAGGTAGGCGAGTTTGTGGGTCAACCGTTCGATGGAGTCTTCCGTGAACAGCAGCAAGAGGTCGAAGCGAATATCGTGCCCTTCCAGGCTGTAGCTGATCTCCACCGCCAGGGTCTTTTTCCAATGCTTGCGGTTGACCTGGATCAGTTCCTCGATGGCCGCGTGCTGGCCGAGAATCTGCGGATGGCCCTGGGAAAACACCACATCGATCTGCTCGGCAATGCTGCTGAGGCACGCACCGATCAAGACGCTGGAAAGGTCCAGCAACATTTCCAGGTCCGAATAATCGGCGCTCTCGCGCTGCATCAATTGCGCGATGTCGGCGATTTCCGAGTCATGGAATATCAGCAGGGCTTCGCCGGCAATGCCGCTGCCGATGAAACCCTGGCAGATGGCCGTGAGTTGCTGGGAGCTGCCGACGTCGTTGAGCGCCATGTGCAGTTCACCGACCTCGAGGATGTTCACGTTCGGCACCGGCAACTGCACAAAGACCCCCAATACCTTGGCGATCAGGGCCGCCGCCCGGCCGATGGCAACGTTGACCGTCTCGCGGAACACATCGTGAAAACTGATGGCCGCATTCGGGGCCGAACGGTTCGGCAGTGGCACCTGGCCGGATGGGGTCAGTAGCCCCAACCGGGTGAGGGTCTGGCGCAGTTCGTTTTCGTCGAAAGGTTTTTTCAGGAATGCCAGCGCGCCCAGCTCAAGCACGCGGCGCACCGCCTCGTCCTGGACGTCACCGGAAATCACGATGACTTGCGCCTTCAAGCCTTCGGCGCGCAAGGCGCTCAACACCTGGTAGCCATCCATCTCCGGCATGGTCAGGTCGAGCAGCACCACTTGCCCCAGGCCCTGGCGTATGGCGTCCATGGCCTGGCGCCCGTTGACCGCCTCGGTGACCGAAACCGGCCAGTCTGTGGGCAGCGCGCGCAACACCTGTTTGCGCGCCATGTTGGAGTCGTCACACACAACCAGGGGAATCAACGACACAGGGACGTCCATTGGCGTTCAATGGCTGGGAAGGTCCTACATACATCACTCATAGGCTGGCAGGGGCCCTTTGCTTAACGAACAGGATTTATCAGGTATTACGTCCTGCATCAAAGACCTGCAGGACACTGTTGTATTAAAAACTGGACCAATAAGTCAGGGGAGTCAACTGCACTTCGTCATGACAATCACCGCAAAGCCACGGTCGGCGTGCCGATTGGCAGTGGCAGGCGCAGTTTGTGGTCTATAGTTTTCTGCAAGTCCGCGGTCCTTCAGTGTCGGCGATCAGGAGCCACGAACGCCTCGCGGCGTTTGCCGGGTCGGATACCCGCAGGCCGTCGGCATTGAACAATGCAGGGAGCACACCATGGCGATCCAGCGGGCGAGTGTACTGACGTCGGCCCAGGATGTCGCTCCTCGTGAAAACGCCCTGTCCGATGCGACGAGTCATCCGTTTTGGCGCCGCTTCGACCAGGTCAAGGAAGCCTACATTCTGTTCCCGCTGCTGGCGGTTTTACTGCTGTCGGTCATCTGGGCGGGCACCCTGTACCTGATCAAGGTCGAGCAGGCCCGCGCGCAGCAGGGCATCGCCGAGGCGAGCCTGGAAATCGGCGCCACCTACGAAGCGCAGATCCTGCGGGCGGTGCGTGAAATCGATCAGACCCTCAAGCTCGTCAAGTACACCTACGAGTCCGGGCGCGAGACCAACCCGCTGCCCCAGCTCAAGGCACGCGCCTTGCTGCCTTCCCCTTATCTGTTTGACGTCAGCGTGGTCGACGCCACTGGCCGGGTCGTCGCCAGCACCCAGCCGAGCGAGGCCGGAAGCCGGATTGCCAAGGATGAGCTGCAAACGGTGGGGCGTGACACTGCACTGTCGATCAGCCGTCCGTGGAAAAGCCCGGCGACGGGGGAGTGGAAGTTGCGTTTCAGCCGGCGGCTCGACGCGGGGGATGGCGCCTTCGCCGGGATCGCCATGGTCAAGGTCGACGCGGCCTATTTCGTCAGCAGTTATGACCCCTCGAAACTCGGCGATCATGGCTTGCTCGGCCTGCTGGGCATCGACGGCATCTTTCGGGCACGGCGCAGCGGGGATGCGATCTCGGCCGGCGACGAGGTCGATTACGCCGCCGTGGTGCCGGACACTGAAAACACTGAAGCGGTACGCTCGATCAATGGATGGGACGGTGTGCGGCGCTACACCAACGCCCGTCAGCTCTACGATTTTCCGCTCGCGGTGGTCGTCGGTTTATCCGAAGAAGAACAGTTGGCCTCGGTGGCCCGGCAAGCGCACACCTACCTCTGGCGTGCGACAGGCGCCAGCCTGTTGCTGATGTTAATGGCGGGGCTGCTCGCCCGAATGAGTTGGCAACTGGTGCAAAGCCGCCTGCGCGCGGCCGAGGCGAAAATTGCCTACGCTGAACGTGTCGAGTACCTGGCCTATCACGACGGCCTTACGGCGTTGCCCAATCGCAGCCTGTTCAGCAAGCAGTTGAGCCAGAGCATCAGCGAGGCAGGCCGTTATCACCGGCAACTGGCGGTGCTGTTCCTTGACCTCGACCGCTTCAAGCAAGTCAACGACACGCTTGGGCACGATGCCGGCGATCAATTGCTCGAGGAGGTCGCGCTGCGACTCAGGGGGTGTCTGCGCACCAGCGATACGGTGGCCCGATTGGGCGGCGATGAATTCGTGATCCTGCTGCCGGAGCTGTCCGATGACAAGGACGTGGCAGCCACCGCCCAGAAAATCCTCGGCGCCATTGCCCGGCCCTTCAACCTCCAGGGCCAGGAGTTCCGGGTGACTGCCAGTGTCGGCATCAGTGTCTTTCCACAGGATGGCCTGGACGAGCAGACACTCAAGAAAAACGCCGATATCGCGATGTACCAGGCCAAGCAATGCGGCAAGAACAACTTCCAGTTCTACTCCGCGAAGCTGAGCGCGGACTCACTGGAACGGTTGACGCTGGAGCTGAGCTTGCGCCACGCGCTGGAGCGCCACGAGTTCGAGCTTCACTACCAGGCCAAGCGAGATATCGGCAGTGGCCGAATCACCGGCATGGAAGCGCTCCTGCGCTGGAATCATCCAGACCTGGGTATCGTGGCACCGATGCAGTTCATCCCGGTCGCGGAAGAGACCGGTTTGATCGTGCCGATCGGCAAGTGGGTACTCAGGACCGCCTGCCAGCAAAACGTGGCTTGGCAGCAACAGGGGTTGCCGCACCTGGGGGTCGCCGTGAACCTCACGGCACGGCAGTTTTCCGATGAGAACCTGCTCACGGACCTGGCGCAGATATTGGCCGAAACCGGTATGGATGCACGTCTGCTGGAACTGGAAATCGCCGAGAGCCTGCTCATGCAGGACGTCAAGAGAGCGTTGAGCGTGTTGACGGGGCTTAAACACCTGAAGGTCCGCATCGCCATCGACGATTTCGGCATTGGTTATTCTTCGCTTTCTGCCCTCGAGCAGTTCCCGCTCGACGTCATCAAGATCGATCGCTCGTGCATCTGCGATACCAGCAGCGTGTCGGAAGACAAAGCCTTGACCGAGGCCATTATCGCCATGGGTCGCACGCTCAGCCTGACCGTGGTGGCCCAAGGCGTGGAAACCAAGGCGCAGGCCGATTTCCTGCGGGACAATGCCTGCGACGAATTCCAGGGCTTCTACTTCAACAAACCGGTTCCCGCCGATCAGTTCAAGGTGTTGCTGCAAGCCCAGGCGGCTGATACGGATCTGGATACCTAAGGCCCGTACTCATTGTGGCGAGGGGATTTATCCCCGCTGGGTCGCGAAGCGGCCCCAACACTGCCGATTCAATTTACTAGGCAAACTGGGATTTCAGATTTTAGGGCTGCTTCGCAGCCCAGCGGGGATAAATCCCCTCGCCACAGATACATCTGCTTTCTCAAGTGAACAGCATGTACTGTACTCATTGTGGGTCGAGCGGCAGCACCCTGACGCTGCCGTCCACCTCCCGAGCATCGATATAGCCAATGGTGCCGGGGTTTCCTGCAACACGCTTCTTGAGCTCCGCGCTGCTTGAAACAGCCTGCGGCGGCTGGCCCCTGCCGGTAAAGATGATTTTCGACCAGTGCGCCTTGAGCTGGGAGGCGGACTTGCCTGTGAACGTTGTGTAGAACTCATCACGGGTCGGTGAATCTTCCGTCAGGTCTATGGGAGTTGCCTGTCCGCCGTCGGGGAAACGACTGGTCTTGCCCAGGAAAATATCTGCCACCTGATTGCGCGCGAGCGTTTTCACCGGGCTGGACGTGGCGACGACCACGACCACCTCGGCCTGGACGGCAGTGCTGGCTGCGCACATGGCGAGCCCCGCTACGGCGAATCCGATGAGCCTCACAAACCACATGGCCCGCTCCATCAGAATACAAAATCGACAGCTAGGCTGATGACGTTGAATGAGCCCCCCGGCTCGAAGTCCGGTTGGGGGTTGATCAACGGGCCGACCGAGTTGCCTTTGAACCGTGTGTGATCGTATTGCAGCTTGGCGTCCATGTTCTTGGTGAAATCCCAGCGCACGCCCAGGGAGAGGGTCTGCTGGCCTTCGTTTGAGCCCAGGACAGAGTTGAGCGCACCGTTGAGCTGCGCGGCAGCACCCGCCAGGTCCGGTGGCAAGGCCGATGTTGACAAGCCCGGGCTGGAGACTTCTGTTTCGGTCTTGGACCGAGCGTAGGTGACATAGGGGGTGAACGCTTCAATGCGGTATCCGCCGCTGATGTACCAGGCGCTGGTCCTGCCTAGCCCGGAACGGCTATCGAGACGCCCCCATTCGCTCATGACGAACCAATCACCCGGATCATAGCTGGCGCCTACTCCAAAGAATTCGACGGGCGTGTGATCGGAGTCGTAGCGATCGGCGATGGCGATGCCTTCTGCACCAAACTCCCTGAACGTATCGAAGAGTGAGTTGAACTGCTCCAGGGTCAGGTCGGCTTTCATGAAGGTGATGCGCGTGGTCAGGACGCCGAACTCAGTGGTGTTGGTGATCCCCCAGAAATTTCTCGCCAGTGCTTTGCCAGCGCCGTCAGGCAGTCGGCTGTCGGTCTGACCGTAGTGAGCCTGCACGGTATCGGTGATTTCATCGATATGAAACCGGTAGCTGCCATCGATGCCGTCGCTGCTGGAAATCGGCATCAGGCTGTAGACCTCCATGGGCGCCCGCACCCAGGGCAGGGTATAGCCCACTTTTCGAGTGTCGGAGACCAGGAAAGTCGGCAATACGGTACGGCCGATGCGGGCGTTGAAGTCCGGCGTGAACTGGTACTTGATGTTGGCCCACTCGACAAAGGGTCGGTAGCTGTTGTCGTAGCGCTGCTCTGAAATAACCTGCACCACGGCCGACAGCTGCGGGGTGAACGTAGCGGTCAGTTGGGCACCGATCAGGCTGTCGACGTCGGCGCTCCAGTTGCGTGAATGACCTGCGCCGTTGGGTTTGAAGACACTGGAGGTGAAGTCGGCTTTTTTCTGGCTGGAGTGGACGATCCCCACGGTGCCGAAGCTGCTCAACGAGAACATCGCCGTATCGGCTGTGTCGGCGCTGGCCCCGCCGGCATACAGCGTCACGACGGCCAGGGCCAGTGTATTGGGTCTTGTCACCATAGGGTCAACGTGACCTCGATGCATGGATCGCCATTCGTCTGTTCCTTGTAACGTTGGCTGACACTGCGCGCTAGCACGCACCGAAGCGTAGTCTAGATCGCCAATTTGAGCGTAAAGGTCGCGCCCGTTCCCGGGCCCTCGCTGTGGGCCTCCAGCGAACCGCCCATCTCCATGGCCGCCAGCACGCAGCTGTGCAGCCCAAAGCCATGGCCATCCTTGCGCGTGGTAAAGCCATGGGCAAAGATTCGTGTCAGGTTTTCTGGCGCGATGCCTTCGCCATTGTCGATGACCTTGATCACCAGGGTGTTCTCTTGGGCAAGCTCACTCTGGAGGATGATTTGAGGGATAAGCTCCGGCCGGTCATCCATCGCCCTGCTGGCGTTTTTGATCAGGTTGACCAGGATCAGCAGCACCCGGTGCTTGTCCAGTAGCAGCAGGGGTGTTTCGGCCAGGTTTCGCACCACGGTGATCCGATGCGCCGCGATGATGCCGGTATTCATGCGCAGGGCATCCTCGATCAGGTCCTTTATCTGCACGGTTTCGGCAATGCTGGAGGTGCCCGCATAGGATTGCTGGGCGGCGACGATTTCCTTGATGTGATCGACGCTTTTGCTCAATTGGCCGAGTTCTTCGGTCATGCTCTGTTGCTCGACCGCAAGCGCATCCACCAGTTGGTTCAGGTAGCCGGGCAGCAGCTTGCCTTTCTCGTCGCGGGAGATGAAGTCACCGAGGTCCTCGGCATGCTCGTTCATCATTTGCACCGCCTTGCCAAGCCCCAAGGCCTTGCTGGTGCGTAGCTTGCGGGTGACCAGGTCGGCGGAGATATTCACGCTATTGAGCACATTGCCCACGTTGTGCAGGACATTGGTGGCGATTTCGGCCATGCCGGCCTGGCGGGCGGCCGCGGCCAGTTGAGTCTGGGCTTCGGCGGCGCGCAAACGGCTTTGCGCCAATTGCCAGCTCATCCGGGCGAGCAGGCCCACCAACAACACCAGCACCAGGCTGCCGCCCGCAGCGCGCCAGAGATAGGTCCGCGCTTGCAGGTTCACTGCGGCCAGTTGCTCTTGCTCGGACAACCCGACAATCACCGCCAATGGAAAATCGTAGAGCTGACGGGCGCTGGTGTAGCGCCGCACCCCGTCCCATCCATTGACCGAGAGCACGGCCTCGGTGTTTTCGGCGTCCGGCACCACGGCACTGTAATCGACCGTATCGCCGGCCAGTACCGTTTCCCCGGTGCGCCGTACGCGGAAGATGCCGTCGGTGCCAAGGAGCCCGAGCGCACCCTGGTCGCCGAGTTTCGAGGCATCGTAGCTGCTGACGAAGTAGGCGGCATCGACCTCGACCCTGGCGATCCCGGAAAGCCCGCCGTGCGCCGCGTTGAGTCGCCGGCTGAAGCGCAGGCGCCATTCCCCGGTGACAGGGCTTTTCCACGGGTGGCTGATGGACAGTGAGTCGCTGTGCCGCAGCGTTTGCTGTTCATCCGGGTCCGCGATATTTTTCCGGTTGTTGACCCGCGTGCTTGCCACGAGCCTGCCGTCGGGGTTGACCACACTGACGTCAAACACCAGGGCCGGGGGCAACAGGGCCCGCTCCTGGAGTCGGCGCAGGGGATTGGGCTCACCCTCAGCTTCGTAGGTGTATTTGACCAGCTTGAGGGTTTGATCGATTTCGTGAATGGCGCGCAACATTTGCGCTTCATAAGTGGCGCCCATCTCCAGGCTTGCCGTCGCGGCGCTCTGCTGCGCGCGGGCCTGTTCAACCTTGATCAGGTACAGGGTAGCGGTCCAGATGACCAGCAACAGCAGCGCGGCCAGCAACGGGAACAGAATGTAGGCTTCCTTGGCCTGGTCGAGGCCGAACCGAAACACACCGGGCCCGGTAATGCCATCGGCCTCTGCATGATGGGCAGTGCCAGGGGCCAACCTCAGTGTCTCAGGCCGCTGGATCGGCATGGTGTGCTCCCTGCATAGTTCACTACCGAAGGCTGGTGGGCATCCGACACGGTAACGGCTCGGGGGGTGTTGCTCCTGATGGTCCGAGCTAAATCCTGAATCTGTCAGGAACTATAGACCACAAAACCTGCATGCCGGTATGTGAACAGGGATGTTGTGTTGCGCAGGAGAGGGCTTGTTTTCGCTGGACTCTGTAGGAGCTGGCGAAGCCTGCGATCTCTTGATCTTGATCTTGATCTTGATCTTGATCTTGATCTTTCGCTTTCGACTCAATTGATCTTGGAAAGATCGCAGCCTCGTTGCACTCGACAGCTCCTACGCTTCTACGCTCTTACACCGCTTGTTTGACCTTGCGATGCACCCACTGCGCCTCGTCCTGCAATTCAAGGACTTGCCAATGGAAGCGCTCCAGGGAGGCGCTGTGCCCGACACTGATCAGGATCGTGTCCGGCAGCGTTTGCTTGAGCAATTGATAGCAGCGTGCTTCGTTTGCCGCGTCCAGCGCCGAGCTGCTCTCATCGAGAAACAGCACCGCAGGGCGGGCCAGCAGGGCCCTGACGAAAGCACAGCGTTGCTGTTCGCCGACGCTGAGGGTCTGCGCCCAGTCCCGTTCCTGCTCCAGTTGATCGGCCAGGTGTTGCAGGCCGACTTGCTCCATGATCTGGCGCAGCGCCGCATCTTCTTCGCGGCGGGGTGGTTTGGGGTACCAAAGCGCCTCGCGCAGGCTGCCCAGCGGCAGGTAGGGTTTTTGCGACAGTGTCAGGGCGCGCTCACGGTCATAACGACTTGAGCCGCGAGCATGATGCCAAAGCCCGGTAATCGTGCGGATCAGCGTCGATTTGCCGTAGCCGGACGGCGCGCTGATCATCAGGCTGTCGCCGGGCTTGAGGGAAAGGTTGAAGCCTTTGAACAAGGGCCGGCCGTTCGGCAGCCAGATGTCCAGGTCCTTGATGTCGAGGCCGCTGGCCTGTTGTTCGTGCCTGACCTGGGACGTGACCTCGACGTTATCCAGGCGCGCCTGGAAACCGATCAGTCGGTCGATCACCGACTTCCATTCCGACAGCTCCGGGAACACGCTCACCAGGTAGGCGATGGCCGCGTGCACTTCGCCGAAGGCCGCGCTTATCTGGGTCAGGCGGCCGAGGGGAAAGGCGCCGGCAAAGAATTGTGGCGCCATGATGAACATCGGGATGACCGTTGCACTGCGCAAGTAGAAGGTCGAGTAGCCCATGATCAGCTTCTGTTTCTTCACCAGCGCCCAGAAGTTCTCCAGCGCCGCCTCCAGGCGATGGTTGAAGCGTTCGTTTTCCACGACCTCGCCCCGGTATTGCGCCACCGAGTCAGCGTTCTCCCGCAGGCGGATGAGCGAGAAACGAAAATCCGCTTCACGGCGTTGTTGCATGAAATTGAGGCTGGGCAGCGCGCGGCCCAGCCAGAAAGCGAGGCCGGTGCCCAGCAGCGCGTACACCAGGGCGACCCACACCAGCAACCCCGGAATGACCACCGACTGATCGTTGAACGGCACGCTGACAAGGCTGGAGGCCTGCCAGAGGATATGCAGGAAGGAAAACAGCGACACCACCGACGTCAACAGGCCCAGGCTCAACTTGAGTGACTTGACGATAAACAGGTCGATGTCTTCGGCGATCCGCTGATCGGGGTTGTCGACATCGGTCTCGGTCAGCTTCAGCTTCTGGTAGCGCTGGCTGCCCAGCCATTGATCGAGCATGTTGCGAGTCGCCCAGCGCCGCCAGCGGATGGTCAGCTTCTGCTGGAAGTGGAACGCGCCTACGGTAAAGGCGGCCATGCCTATCTGCAGCAGGATGAACTGCAGGCTGCCCACCAGGAAGCCGTGGTAGTCCAGGGCCTGCAAGGCGTTATAGAAATGCAGGTTCCAGAAGTTGGTGAGGATATTGACGCCAACCAGGCACAGGGTCATCAGCACGGTGGCCAACAGCAGCAACAGGGCCGGGTACTTTTCCTCGGAGGCCCAGAAAGGCCGCGCGAGACGCCAGAAATTGCGAAGTGTGTGCATGTGGTCTTGGTGAGCCTGGTCGCTAACGACGTTGAGTTTGCAGGGGAGGGAGGATAGGATCAGCCAATGCTAATCGTTTGCATTAATTAGGGAAAGCCACGGGAGCCCCGTTATCGAATTTCCAGAATGGCTTAACCAGGCCTGGCCGCCGATACAGCGGGTTATTCGGCAGGCACCTGGCGATCAGCCTGCCATCGCGTTGAGCCAGCTTGCCGACCCTGCCGTACTGCAACCCTTGCTGAGCCGGTTTGCCCTGCGTTACCCGGGGGTGAACCGCGCCGCCGTGGTATCGCAGTGGTCGATGAACTACATGAGTATTGTCCTGCCGGCCACCCTGGCCTGCGTGCTGACGCGTCACTGTGCCATCGAGTTCTGGGGCGGGGACGCGCTGCTGCTGCACGACGACGGTCAACCTGCGGCGCTGGACCTGGCCACGGGGCTGTCGGCCCTGGGCGCGGAGGATCGTGCTGCGTACTGGTCGCGATTGATCCACGAGCACCTGGCGCCGCTGTTCAGCACCTTGGCCGCCGCCGGTGGCCTGGCTCCGAAGATATTGTGGGGCAACTTCGTTGCCATCTGGGACGGCGCGTTCGTCAGGATGGACCCCGACCTGTCCAGGGACGGCTTCGCCGAGGCGCACCAATGGCTGGAGCAGGTCACGGTGAACAACGGACGCTTGAAGCTGCGGGGCCTGCAACGCATGGTCGAATCACCGGCACCGCAGATTTGCCCATGCTTGCCCCTGCGTCGGCATTGCTGCCTGCATTACCAGCTGCACGAGCCGGTCGAAGGCCAACCGCCCGTGCTCTGCGAATCCTGCCCCAAGCTGCACCGCCTGCCGGTGGCTGAGCAGGTGAGCTACCTGCATTACATCTATGCAGAGGGGTGAGATTCTGTAGGAGCTGGCGAAGCCTGCGATCTCTCGATCTTGATCTTTCGCTTCAGACTTAATCGGCAGGGGAAAGATCGCAGCCTCGCTGCCTTTCCGAGATCAGGTATCCCACCATGCGTTTCGCGGCGTGTTTGCCTGCGATAAAAGGCGTGAATAGCCCACACCACCCCTATGAATAGAAACCCTGTCCCAAGCGCTTCCATAGAAGAAGGCCAGCGATGGTTGATGAGCAAGCCCATCGTAGTTGCATAAATGGTTTCGCTGGCGATCAATTGCCCGCTTAGAGCCAGGGGTAGGCGCCGAGTGGCGACTGACCATGCCCAGGCACCTGCGAGGGTGGCGCCTAACCCCTGAATTAACCCACAGATTATTAGCGCCTGAGTACCTGCTAACCCGCTCGGATGGCTAGCGAAGTGGGACAGTTTGAAGTACAGCCCAACAGGGACGAAGGCGAGCATTTCGACGCTGCACATGAAAATCAGCATGGCTGACCACAACATGGGAGATAGGCTTGGGCGCTGAGCCAAAGCACTTTCATTTAACAACCCAAAACCAGTCCAAAATCCAATGGCCATTAATGATGCGAGCAGACCCAGCAGTATCGAATCGGTCGGGAGCCCCACCGTTGCGCTGCTAAAATCAAACACGCTCAGGTTGACCAAACTTATGCCCAATGCCGCCACCAGCAGTGGCCCGGCAATGGCGCGCCATGGCACGCTGGAGCTTCGCATGTTCCCGGCAATCGCGAGCACGATCGGTACTGACCCCATCATCACCGGAGGGATCACCGGCCCAGCTGCCAAGACGGCGGTGGTAATCAGAAAGAAGTAACCGATGTATCCCAAGAAGCCCAGCAGTGCGGCACAGGCCCAGTCGCTCAGTCGCAGTTGCCGCACTTCGCTACGGTAAACAAACAGCACCAGCAGGCTACCTAAACCGGCAAAGGCATAGCTCACCACAGCCAGATCAAAAAGGCTGTAATCGCCGACCAACCCGGGAAAGATGTAGAGCAGCGACCAGGAAAAAGTGGCGGCAATGGCCGCTAATAAGCCTAGGGTCATACGCTCTGCTCTTGCTGGCCCTGCTTGCGGATCCAGCATTGAGCTACATGCCGGGCAGTGTTGAATACCCGCACGTCCTGGCCCATGGCGCCGCTGACAAAACTGCCTTCCAGCAAGATAAACAACCCATCAGCAACTACGTCAGGGTCGCTTATGCCGGCGCTCATGGCCAACGCAGTAAGATTTTCGCGTATCCCTTGCTTATGCCTGCTCACTGCCAAATGCACAGGGTGGCTAAAGTGTGGGAATTCAGCCGCACTGTTGACGAACAGGCACCCGCGCCCGCTATCTTGCAAAAGAAAGCGTTGATACAAATCGAAAAACGCCAGCATGCCACTGACCGGGTCTGGATGCCCTGCCAAGGTGCGCGCTACCTCTTCACGCCAGCGTCGGTCACGCTCCTCAAGACAAGCCACTATCAGCGCATCCTTGGAAGGGAAATGGCTGTAGAGCGTCATCTTGGTAACACCCGCCATCGCGGCGATGGCCATCACACCAGTGATGTATATACCTTGTGAAAGAAACAGCTTCAGCGCTGAGTCAATCAAGCGCTCACGGGTATTGTCCAATTTAAGGCACTCCGGCATCGGGACGGAGTTGACTATACTGACCGGTAAGATTGAGGTGCATCCAAATACGACTTGAATCATGGCCGTTACGACATAGACCGCAGCATGCCAATGCAGCAGTAAATCGTAGGATTTGGCCAATCAGGAAGTTGCTACGCCAGCTAAGCGCCCCCTGAACCCGCAAGGTTGAACGCACGCCCATTCATGCGTCAGCCGCTCGGTAACGCCATTCGCTCGTTGCGTTGGCAATCGCGTGAGAACATTCTTCAGGTAGGCATATGGATCATGTCCGTTAAGTCGCGCCGACTGGACCAAACGCATGATCGCAGCCGTCGTTTTTCGCTGCGTAGCGATCCGGAAAACAACCGATTCGAACGCCCAAGGGCCCACGGCCGGATCTGGTTCTCGACCTGGTTGTTGTCTATAGGCACACAGGCAGGGGAAAGATCGCAGCCTCGTTGCACTCGACAGCTCCTACACAGCTCAGTTCATACCGTCGGCCTCTGTAGGAGCTGGCGAAGCCTGCGATCTTTTGATCTTGATCTTTCGCTCAAGACTCAATTGGCAGGGGAAAGATCGCAGCCTCGTTGCACTCGACAGCTCCTACACAGCTCTTACGCAGCTCCTACAGTTCATACCGTCGGCCTCTGTAGGAGCTGGCGAAGCCTGCGATCTTTTGATCTTGATCTTTTGCTCAAGACTCAATTGGCAGGGGAAAGATCGCAGCCTCGTTGCACTCGACAGCTCCTACACAGCTCCTACACAG